>JAYWLB010000099.1:0-1116 GCA_035967665.1 Verrucomicrobiales bacterium BCK34 | reverse complement strand
CGCCGAAGTCACACCTTATTTCCGGGGGAGAGGCAGGTTTCGGGGGAAGACGCATGACTCCGGAGTTGTCTTCCGTTTCTGAAAATGTAACTCGATTTTTCTGTCAGGAAAGGTCGGGCTGTTGCCGTGATCGTTAGGGGTTCGCTCCCTGTTTTGTCGATGGTATGAAGCGCTCAATGTCTTCCTCATCCTCGGCGACAGTGGCAATAAACTGAAAGGAGAGCATCGCAATTGCAAAACAGGTGATCACTGAAACGGTTGACGCGACTAACCAAAACTTGAGCGCATACCAAGACTTATTAGAAAGTGACACGAAGAGTCCAACGACCGGAAAGAGGATTAGAACACCACATGAAGAAAGGGCCACAACTCCGAGTGTTGCCGGAAAATGATTCAGGTTTCCGGTGAAAAGCTGCACTACGAAGCCAATACCACCGAAGGTAACTATCGCAGCACCCGCTAGAAAGAACCCAACAAGAATCGTCGATCTTAAATCAAGCCTTTCTTTCTTCCAGTCAGCCATTTTTAGAGCGAACGTCAAGAGTGACCCGCAGCCTACCGGCAGCGCCACTCAGCAACAGGGTTAAGTGTTGGAGTATAGAGGGTCATGTCAACTCACTGCGGGGTAGCGGGTTGTCCAGCCGCGTCTTGTTCGCTGCTCGGTGTCACGGAACGAGAAAGCGGATTTTTGCGCCCTCGATATCTGGGTTCGGTATTTGGACTTCGGTTCCCGATCTCAGAGGCTTACCTGTAAATGCGTCTTCCTTCCACTCCTCGACAGAAATTTGGCCAAGGGCAGGATAGTCAGCGAGAGTCACCAGTAGCGGGTTGCCCTCTACGGGTGAGGCCGTCACGACCAGTTCGGAATCGGTGCCGATTGGTGGATCGCTTCCAAGATTCTGTTTTAGAAAATTCCAAGAAGCTACTGCTACAATCGCAACTGCAACAACGACGGAGATTACTTTGGTAGATGTCTTCATATTCTTCAGCGAACGGTTTTATTCAGGAGGGGTTGCCTGTTCATTGTTAAGGAGCCCCCTCCGGTTACAGGAAAAACGTGGCAGGAAAAATATATATAATCCAGCATTTCCCGCTTTTTCCAACGGAACGCTCTCC
>JAYWLB010000038.1:0-1097 GCA_035967665.1 Verrucomicrobiales bacterium BCK34 | reverse complement strand
AGTCATCGATTCGAAATCCGCTCCTCTAACCATTTCGTCCGTCCAGTGCAATGATCGAGTTTGCACCTGATACAGCAAGGCGAGCGAGCAAATAACCGCAACCATCAAAAAGGCTATCCGACGGTTCCCCGCTTTCATTTCTCAGGCAAAATCTTGAAGATTCTCAATGCGAACGAAGCGAAGAAGAGAAGGATCCAAAGTCGTTTCATTTTATTGGCACATCTGAAGAATGGCAGCCTGATAGGAGAGCGCGGGTTGATTGTGATGTAATCCGGCAAATCAGAAAAGACACTTCGACTCGGCGCAGTCAGGGCTTGAGTGTCTCGGCTTGTTGTGTGTTGCGGAGCCAGTCTGAGGCGGACTCGCGTAGATGCTCGAAAAACTTCGCTTCAGCTTGTTCGCGTGGAAGATCGGTATGATAGAGAATCATCGATCCATCACGGCAATCCCAAATTTCGCGGAGCCAGCAGAAGATATACTGAAGTCCAAGGTTGTCGCCCACGTAATCCTTGTCTGGAAAGTCATCTACGAGCTCATGATGAACATTCCAGTAAAGAAATTCGGCCTCCTTCAGCGGTTCGGCGCAACCATCTGATATTCGTATCAAAAAGGATTCGATTACGGCTTCGGCAGCCTCTCTTCTGCTTGGAGTGGGCCGACCTAGTTCCTTCATAGTAGAAACGAAAAGAGGCCCGACCTCAGACATAATCGGGTCGGAGATGGTGCAAAGTTCTCCCAGAGAATCTGAGTAAGTCCCGCCATCAATCCAGGCGTTTGCCAGATCAACTATCGCGTCGCTATTGAGCTTTCCGAGCACGAATCGCGCGTGAGCTTCGTCAGGATTCATTTCTTGGCACAACGTCAAAAGCATGGCAGCCCGATCCGGGAGCGCTGCTTCGACAAAAGTTTAAAGATTCAAATTAGGGAAGTCAATCGACACGTGACGGGATCGGGCTTGTCCATCGCTGCCTTGTGTACGCCCAGCATGGGCTGAAACCAAAAGGGGTTCAAGTCCCCTGTTTATAGAATGAACATCGAAAAGATGAAAAGAACTACCAGAGGCCAACTGCAATCGGGCGACCGTTTGTGGGGAGGCA
>JAYWLB010000098.1:0-151573 GCA_035967665.1 Verrucomicrobiales bacterium BCK34 | reverse complement strand
TGCCTATGCCTGCGGGGCCGAGTGGGGTGCTTTTGCGTTTAGCCGGTGCGTTTTTGATGGGCGCGCAAAAAAAACGCGGCCCGCAACGAGTTACGGGCCGCTTTCGCAAAAGAACTGTTGGAACCGCGGGTTCCAACGCCTGGATTTGTCCGAAGTAAAACGGGTCGCCCGGTTATCCGAGGCGCATTTTGTAATCTTCGTAGGTGAACTGACGGACGGTCTCGATTTTGCCGTCTTCTTTCAGGATCGCAATGTCAGGAAGGCGCACGCCATTGAAGGTCGTGTTTTTCACCATGGTGTAGTGAGCCATGTCGTGAAACACAACCTGATCACCGATTTGAAGTGGCTCGTCGAAGCTGTAGTCACCGATGACATCGCCCGAGAGGCAGGTGGGTGCACCGAGGCGGTAGGTGTGTTTCTTTTCGCCGGCTTCGCCTGAATTCTCGAGTCCTGCGCGATAGGGCATTTCAAGAACGTCGGGCATGTGGGCTGTCGCTGATACGTCGAGGACAGCGACGTCCATACCGTTTTCGACGAGGTCAATAACGCTGCCAACGAGCACGCCTGTTCCGGTTGAGATCGCCTCGCCGGGTTCGAGATAGATTGTGAGCTGCGGGTAGCGGGCCTGAAGTTCACCGATGATGCGAACGAGACGTTCAATGTCATAACCGGGTGTGGTGATGAGGTGACCTCCGCCCATATTGAGCCACTTCATCTTTTTGAGGTAGCTGTCAAATTTTGCGGTGACGTGCTCAAGGGTTCTTTCCAGTGCGTCGGAGCCCTGTTCGCAAAGCGTGTGGAAGTGGAGGCCTTCGATTCCGTCGAGATCAGCACCTTCAAGTTTCGATGCGAGGACTCCAAAGCGGGAACCATGACCACAGGGGTTGTAGATTTCGGCAACGGATTCTGCGTATTCAGGGTTGATGCGGAGACCGGGGGAAACTTTCCGGTCGGCGCTGAGAACCTCTTCGCGGTAGCGGGACCACTGCGAGAGGGAATTGAAGACGATATGATCAGAAATCTTTACGAGTTCCGTCATCTCTGCAGGGGTGTAGGCTGGAGAGAAAACATGGACTTCGCCACCGAATTCCTCAGCTCCGAGACGCGCTTCGTGAAGGCCGCTCGCGGTCGTTCCGGCGAGATAGTTACGAAGAGTCGGGTAGAGGTTGAAGCAGGCGAATGCCTTCTGTGCGAGGAGAATGTGCGCGCCGGTCCGGTCCTGAACGTCCTTGAGGATACGGCCGTTCCGCTGAAAGGCAGAGTGATCGAGGAGGTAGCAGGGAGTCGGAAGATCGCAGGCTTTCGCTGCTTTCGCGAGGCGGGTAAACGTTGCCTCCGGAGTGTCGGGGAGACACTTTGATTCGGGTGCAACTACGGGTGGCGCTGCGCTGGCGGCGGCGTCGGTGAAGAGAGTGGATGGGGTGAGGGCAATTTCGCGCTCGGATGATTCGTCGATATACATTTGATAAGAAAAGAAAAAATTAAAAGAGAGTTCTCCCCGCAGGGGGATGGGCAGGCGTTTGCGTGAAGGACACAACGCGGTGCGTTCGTGTTTGATAAAACACGAAAATTCGGATCGGTGGGGCGCAGGCTGGTGAAAACCAACTCTACGCCTACGGTCTCAATGAATGATCCACTTCAAGGACATGCCAGGGTAGCCCCCAGGCATTTAGGTCGTCCATGAAGGGATCGGGGTCGAGCTGCTCGAGATTCCACACGCCGGGACGCAGCCACGCTCCGGACATGAGTTGTCGTGCCCCGATCATTGCGGGAACGCCTGCGGTATAACTAATCGCCTGACTTTTCACTTCTTCGAAGCACGCTTGATGGTCACAAATATTGTAGATGAAACGAGTCGCCGTTTCTCCGTTTTCTTTGAGACGTCCTGTGATCATGCAACCAATACAGGTTTTTCCTTTGGTCAGTGGACCGAGGGACGCAGGATCAGGTAATATTTCTTTTAGAAATTGCAACGGAATAACTTCTTTCCCTTCATAATTGATGGGTTCGATAGATGTCATCCCGATGTTCTCCAGCACCTTCAAATGGGTGATGTAGTTCTGGGAGAAGGTCATCCAAAAGCGGATTCGCTTCAGCCCGGGAAGGTTTTTCGCGAGGCTTTCGAGTTCCTCATGATACAAAAGATAGATGTCTTTCGGTCCAATTTCGGGGAAATCGAATTCGCGGGAAATCGAGAGGGCGGGAACGGTCTTCCATTCGCCATTTTCCCAGTAACGCCCATCCGCCGTGATTTCACGGATGTTGATCTCCGGATTGAAGTTTGTGGCAAAAGGCAAGCCGTGATCGCCTGCGTTCGCGTCAAGAATATCGACGGTTTCGATTTCGTCGAACCAGTGTTTCAACGCGTAAGCGCAAAAGACATTTGTCACCCCGGGGTCAAATCCACTGCCGAGGATAGCGGTGAGCCCCGCCTTTTCAAAACGCTCCTGATAATCCCACTGCCACTTGTATTCGAAATGCGGGTTGTCGAGCGGCTCGTAGTTCGCGGTATCGAGATAGTGCACGCCGGCTTCGAGGCATGCATCCATGAGGGTGAGATCCTGATAGGGGAGCGCAATGTTCAGAAGAACCTTCGGCTGGACCTCTTTCAAAAAGGCCGTCGTCTCCGCCACGTTATCGGCATCGAGGCAGGCGGTCTTCACCGTAACGCCGGTAGACGCAAGAATGTCAGCCGCAATCGCATCACACTTTTCCAAAGTGCGGCTCACGAGCCAGACTTCGCCAAAGGTGGCTGCGTCCTGCGCGCACTTGTGCGCGACGACGTTGCCAACTCCTCCGGCTCCTACGATAACGGTTTTCTGCATAGACGATAGATCGCTGTGAAATTCGAATTCATCCGAAGATTAGTCAATCGGTTTTATGATTTGTTGAGTGACAAATTTACGGGGCTTTTCAGAGGTTTTTGTTCCTGTTTTTAGGGTCTTACGGGGGAGCGGACGAGCTGTGGAATGCGGTGATACAGCGATTGATATCCGGCCCGCTCTTTCCCTTCGGAAATATGACTTATCCGGTGGGGAATTAAGGGAATGCAAGCTATGGGGGGCGGGGCTTTCGGCTCTACGTCCCGCGTTCCGTTTGGATGCAAAAAAGGCGGGGAAATTGATACGTATATTGTTGAAATTTCCTCTTTAAGCCGGAGCGATTCTAAACAAGATTTCGAAAACAGACTTCAGAACTAACATTACTAAATTATGACATATCGCTCTTTGATCGCTGCTGTTACTTTTTTCTTGTTTGGGGGTGCTCAGGCGCCGGCTGTAGAGGTGAATCGTGCCATGCTGGGAATGTTCCAACCGCTCATGGAGCAGGCTGATAATCCGGAGAATCCGATCACTGAGCCGAAAGTCGATCTTGGCCGGATGTTGTATTTTGATAAGCGTCTTTCTAAAGATCATTCCGTTTCCTGCAATACCTGCCATGATCTCGCGAGTTTCGGGGATGATGGCGCGTCGGTATCGACAGGCATTCACAAGCAACAGGGAGGGCGATCCGCTCCATCTGTCTATAATGCCGCCATTCACATTTCCCAGTTCTGGGACGGGCGGGCCAAAGATGTCGAGGAGCAGGCGGTGGGTCCTATCACGAATCCCATTGAAATGGGAATGCCCGACTCGGATTACGTTTTGAAAGTCGTGAATTCCATTCCGGGCTACGTTGAGGCTTTTAAAGCGGCTTTTCCCGACGAGGAGAATCCCGTCACTTACGAGAACGTCGGAAAAGCCATCGGTGCTTTTGAGCGAAAACTCCTCACACCGGCTCCATTCGATGCCTTTCTCAAAGGGGATGATTCCGCTCTGACGGATGCCGAGAAAGAAGGCTTCAATCTCTTCCTCACTACCGGTTGCAGCACCTGTCACAACGGCATGGGGGTCGGTGGTCATTTTTACCAGAAGCTCGGCCTTGTAAAAGAATGGCCCACAGAGGATCTCGGTCGCTACGAGGCGACTAAGATCGAGACGGATAAGTATTTTTTCAAAGTGCCAAGTCTTCGTAACATCACCGAGACAGGGCCTTATCTGCACGATGGCTCTGAGAAAACACTCGAAGGCGTTGTCGCTAAAATGGCCGAGCATCAAATGGGGAGGGAGCTGTCCGGTGAGGAAGTCTCTTCTATCGTGGCCTTTCTCGGATCGCTCAAAGGGGAAATCGATGAGGATTTTATCAAAGAGCCCAAGCTTCCCGAAAGCGGTCCCGATACTCCGGTTGGTGCCGAGTAGGGCGTTTGTTAGAGGGCTGTTCCACCTGGTGTCCGGGGCCTCTCATCGAGGTAGGTGGAACTTTGCGCCCCTTTGGTAACGGGGCGGTTTCAGGTGGCGGGGCGTAAGGCGTAAAAATTGGGCTCGCTTTTGTGGCAACTGTGTCATGGTGCACTTTCAGTTCCCGCATGGGCCTCGAGGCTCTCTTCTTATGATCGTCAAAGTGTTGCTACCTCTTATTCTCGCCTTCATTATGTTTTCCCTCGGTCTCGGGCTGAAGGGCGGTGACTTCGCACGGGTTGTGAAGTTTCCGAAGGCGTTTGCGATGGGGCTCTTCAATCAGTTGGTTCTATTGCCTCTGGTCGCCTTCGCAATCGTGATTGCATTCAAGCCGTCTCCCGAGTTGGCTGTTGGAATCATGATTCTCGCCCTTTGCCCGGGAGGGGTGACTTCGAATGTGCTGACACGAATCGCCAACGGGAACACTCCGCTTTCCATTTCGATGACAGCGATTGTCAGTTTGATTTCGATAGTGTCGGTGCCTGTTTTTGTCGCCTTGAGTGTCAATCACTTCATGGGCGTGAACGGTCCTGAAGTCGATGTGACCAGGCTCGGCCTGCAAATGTTTCTGCTCACTGCCGTTCCGGTCGGGATAGGGATGCTTTTGACACGGCTGACTCCGGGGCTGGTGGAAAAGAGTGCTAAAGTAATATCGCGGATCGCACTGGCACTTTTCGTTTTTATCATCGTTGCCGCTCTCGCAAAGAACCGCGAGGTCTTCTTCGGGAACTTACCGAGTTTGGGGCCGGCCTTAATCCTCATGAACGTGATTCTTCTGGCGATCGGGCTTGTCACGGCGAAGCTGGCCCGTCTTGATACGCGGGATGCGAGCACGATTGCGATTGAATCCGGCATTCAAAACGGGACTCTTGCGATCGCAGTCGGCGCTTTGATAGCGGCTTCGAGCACGGATACTCTGCCGCCGATAACCGTTCCTGCCGCCGTTTACGGGATCACGATGTATCTGGTCTCGGTGCCGTTCGTGCTCTGGCGTCGACGCCTTTCACCTTCCCAGTGATCGCAGCCTTTCCCGGTAGTCTTTGGGAAATTTCCAAAAGACATCCCCTTCGTCTTTCACGAGGCCCCGCTGCTCGGTGTCGAGCTCGTAGAGAAACAGCCCGATGTCGGAGCTGACCCAGGGATCGCGATGGAAGTAGCTGTGGCCGGTGCCGATGCGGTAAATTCTTTCGGGTTGAGAGACATTGATCATCTCAATGCCATCGGCGACATCGAGCACCTGTTCCTCCCAGGGTTTTAGTTGGCCGATGGAGCGTCCGAGACGGGTGTCGGCGAAGAGAAAACTTGAAACTCTGAGGGCTTTGTCATCGGGTGAGGCGTAAACAGCAACCCCGTTGGCCAGTTCATAGAACCGGTCGAAGACGCCGTTGAAAAACTCCATCACGTCCATGTCGGGAGCGGCAAGGACGACGCGATCGATTTTGTATTTGTCAGTCAATTGCTTTGCGGTGAGATCGCTTTCAATGAGTCTGAGTTCCCGCATCGCGTTGACGACGATTGGGTTTCCGGCGCTGTGAGCGAGGATGAGAATTCGCGAGGCGTCAGTCGCCTCGGCGAGGCTGGCAAGCATGGTGCGGAAGAGTCGTGTGCTTTGCTGGGCGTTGCCTTTGTCGGCAATGTAGCCCAGCAGCTTCCCTTCCGAGGGCCATTCGAAGTTAATCATTGCCCCGTTCCGGCCCATGTAGTGATAGAGATCGGCGGCCTGTTCGGTATTGGTAATGAGGTGAGTATTGAAGCCGTGAACGAAAATGGTGATCTGCCGGTCCCTGCTTTGATCGAGTTGCTTTCGGATGGCCTGCATCCATTGATGGGAGCTGTGGCGCTGTCCTTCGTTCCCGGTTGCCCAGGGGTCGACATCGGTGAGCGGATCCGTAATCGTGACTTCACGCAGTTTTAAACGTGTTTTCTTCTTTTTTACTTCAGTAGTGGATTCGCGATAAATCTGTTCGCTGGAAAGGCCTTCACCCACCTGGACGTCTGCGATGGCAAGGTGGGGAACCGGTTCGTCATTTCTCGCGTTCCCGAACGGGTCGACTCCACGGATCAACTTGTCATTGAGGTTTCGACTACTGACGATGAAAACCGGCACTTCTGAATTCAGGTTGGTGCGACGCAGGTAGTTGACCGGTTGTGCGACTTTTTCAATCACACCCACAGGAGTGGGCGCCATCTTGGTGGTTCCGGGTTTAGGTGCGGCGACGCAACCCGCAAACAATAGAGTCATTGCAAACGCGAGCGTCGGAAGGAACGGGCGCAACTGAGCTTGATTTCTCGCTGTCTGGTGGAGGATATGCATGGGGATGCCTGTCATCTGGTGGGGGAAATTCGTGGTCCTCTGGGTAAGTGGGGATGTTGGACTTTTCAATCAATGATTCTGTCAAACCGGGGGGATTAATCTTCTCAAATGGTATCTCGTCTGCTGAAGTGAAGGCATTATGGGGCAACTCCTGCCTCTCTTTCTTTGTTTTGATGTTTGAGTGTGATGGCGTCTCCGGGCAATGAGCAGATCCAGAATTCGGCGAAGTCCGTTCTGATACCGGTTTTGTCAGGGGCTGTCCTCTTGACTCTGGCTGCCGTGACTCCTGTCATTTTAGCTTTGCCCGGGTTGAACCCTGAAAACTGGACGATACGGTTGGGGGGCTTTGTTCTTTCACTTTGGTTTTGCGTGGCGATCGGACTGGCTTTGATCGTCACGCCGATGTTTTCCCGGGGGCGATCAAGAGCCGCGGCGATCGCTGTCTGTATTTGTGTGGGAGGGTGTGTGTCTTTTTATCCGGGGGTGTATCAGCTGGTGGTTGGGCCGTCTGAGCATACAGGAACGGTAGAGGAGGTGGTTCTTTCGCGTGCCGGGGACGGTTTTCGCGTGAATCCCGAGAGCAAAACGGTCACCAAATACAGCTCCCGGAAGTATGACAAAATTCGCATTCAGACGCCTTCCGGGGAAAAGGTGACGATCTCTCTGATCCGTCCTCATGCCGATCGAGTGATTGTCGCTGCCGCGGGACAAGTGGCGGTGAGGGTTCTTTACTTAAGGTTTGCGAGGCGGCTGTTGGATGTTCGCCCCGCCAATCCGTAACCCAGATTTCTCGACTTTGTGGCAGTGGGTGGACAGGCTTTTTGTATGATAAGTGTCTTTCGCTTTTTGTGGGTGGCGGTCGTGCTGAGTAGTGTCCTTGACGCCGAAGCCGGATTCAAAGTGGGGCGCGGTCTCGTTGATATCTCTCCTCCTCCGGGAGTGTCGATGGCCGGGGCAATCAGTCAGAATACACCGGTGAAGAAAATTCATGATCCGCTTCATGTGCGGGCGCTCGTATTCTCGGACGGCCAAAAGAAGGTCGGGCTCGCGACGGTGGATAACACCATGATCTCGGATGCAATTTTCGATGAAGCAAAGAGAATCATCGAGGCGGAAACAGGTATTCCGGGGTCCCATCTCATCATCGCTGCGACGCACAGCCACAGCACCCCGCGCGGGGTGGTTGGTCTGGTGAAAGAGGCAGCGTCCGAGGCCTATCTCGATTCTCTCAGTGTGAGTATTGCGGAAGCGTTCCGGCTTGCTAATGAAGATCTGCAACCTGCCAAAGTCGGGTGGACCAGCGTGGATGTTCCTGATTTTCTCTTTAATCGTCGCTGGTTTGTCGAGGATTCGGCAAAGATAAAGAATCCCTTCGGCGAGGACGGTGAGATTGTTCGAATGAATCCGGGGCGCTCCGGGTTGATCAAGCCGGCGGGACCGGTGGACCCTGAGCTGTCGCTGCTCTCGATCCGGGATTCAGACGGAGCTCCAATCGCGGTGATGGGAAACTACGGTCTTCACTATGTCGGAGGGAATGGTCCCGGCGAAGTCAGTGCCGATTACTTCGGTGTGTTTTCAGAAGCGCTTCGAGCCATTCCGGGAGCGGAGGAAACGTTTCTCGGCATGATGAGTAACGGGGCGAGCGGCGATGTCAACGCGGTCGATTTCTCTGCTGAGGCGGTGAAGTATGAGCGCTACGAAAATATGGAGCGAGTCGGGAAGGCGCTCGCAAAAAAGGCGATTCGGCATCTCGATGGGATTCATCATGAGGCTCCCCTCTCAGTTGACGCAGCGGAGGTGATTTTGAAACTCAAGGTTCGCAAGCCGGATCCGGAGCGACTGGCGTGGGCCAAAGCGAATGCGGCACCACCGGATTCCAGAATCCGGCTGACCAAAGCACAGGTGTATGCGAAAGAGACTTTGGGGCTCGCCGGGTACCCTGATCAAATGGACGTTCGGATTCAGGTCGTTCGAATCGGTGATCTCGCGATCGTGGGGATTCCGTGTGAAGTGTTTGCCGGGACCGGGTTGGCGATCAAAGAGGCGTCGGCATTTCCGGCGGGCTTTATCATGGAGCTTGCCAATGGCTACCACGGTTACCTTCCCTCTGCGCAACAGCACGCCTGGGGAGGCTACGAAACCTGGGCGGCCCGTTCCGCGTATCTGGAAGTCAACGCGGAGGAGAAAATTCGCGACGCTGCGATTGCGTTGCTCAATGAACTCAAGCAGTGAGCTTATGGGGTGAGAGGACCCGGCGGTTACTGTTCCGCGGCCTGTTCAAAGATGAAGAGGGAAGCGCTCCAGGCTCTTCGTCGGGAACATTGTCACCGCCCTTCGATCACTCCTTTTTTTCCTTCCCGGCTTCGTCTTTCTTCCCTTCGTCCTTCGCAGGAACGAATTTCAGAACGGTACCGTTGATGCAGTAGCGCTTGTCGGTGGGAGTGTCGAATTTCTCGCCGGTGAAGACGTGGCCGAGGTGACCGTCGCAGCGTTTGCAGACGACTTCGGTGCGGGCGTAGCCGAGATGATAGTCGACGTTGTATTTCACGTTCTTCGCTTTGGACGGATCGTAAAATGACGGCCAGCCGCAGTGGGAGTCGAATTTCTCATTCGAGGTGAAAAGCTCAGCGTTACAGCCGGCGCAATAATAAGTGCCGCCGCCCTGCTTTTTGAACTCTTCATAGACCTGGCCGTCAGCGCGCTCGGTGCCTGCTTCGCGCAGAATGCGGTATTGCTCGGGGGTGAGTTCTTTCTTCCACTCTTCGTCCGTTTTTTTGACGAAATCAGTTGGCTGTTCAGGGGCTTTTTCCATGACTTCAATGATCGTATCAGATTTCTCTTTATCCTCAGCAACGACGAAGCAGGTAGCCAGAGCAATGAGGGAGAGGAGGTAAAGGGTTTTTGATCTCATGTTTTCAGTTTAAGGCGGATGGAATCGCAGGTCAAAGGCGTGATCGCTACCCCCGGGGCTTGAAAATCTGCCCTTTCCTGTCAGTCGCAGGTCCTTGACGCTCCGAGAGCAATCCTGTGAAGGGTCAAAAGGGGCGGGGACAGCCGTGGGATTTGAATAAAGTGACCCTTTTATTCGTCTCGCAGGGGGGACTCCGACGAGTCTTCGTTTTCGATCGTAATGAATTTCATCTCTCAAATCGCCCGGGCTTCTTTGTTGTTGCTCTCCGGTTTCCTTTTCAGCTGTGCTTCAGCGACCCTGGAACTCCATGACCCATTGACTGACAAAGCTGCTATTCAAAGCGGATCGGTGGCTATCGGAGGAGTGCTCCAGGCCGGATCCGGAATCGGACTTACTGACTCCGCCCGCAATACGATCGCGGGGGATTTGGGGAAGACCGTGGCTAAGAAGCGGAGAAAGCAGGATCTGATGGGGTGGGACACGGTGAAGCGTCTCGCCGGAGCTCCGCCGTTGAGCTCCGGCGGAAGCAGTGATTTGCTCTCTCGCTCTTTTTCGTCGTCAGACCGTGAGATGATGCGCAAGGGCGGAGCGAAGTATGTCCTCATCGCACTCGTGAAAAGCAATGAAGTGTGGAATGATATCAGCGAGTCCTGTGAGCATGAAACGGAGGAGATCAGGGATAAGGAGGGACGCGTCATTTCCTGCATTACGACGACCACTTACACGACGACCTCGAGTGCCTACCGTTCCGTGAGGGCGGAGTATCACCTCTACGACCTTTCCAATGGGAGTAAGGTCTGGGTCACTTCGAGTGATCATCGTGAAGCTCATTCGCGATCGAATTGTTCGGAGTTCCACTACCCGAGACCACCTCAGCATCCCGCGCCACCTTCCATTGATGATGTCATGAAAAACATGTCGGCGGCAGCGGTGCGGAAGCTTCCGAAGAAGTGATGGTTCACGTCCGAAAGGGGCCGCGGCAGAGACGTGCTTCCTTCAAATGCGCGTGAAGAATCGCAATATCTGCGAAGTATGCGCGCCGGCTCTGGCTTTAGATGGCGTTGGAGAGGCGACTGTTTGTGGTCGCTTTTCAGACACTACCTAAGTTATGAGACACACTATCATTATCGGCCTCGTCGCCGCATTCGGAGTTGCTTGCCTGAGCCCTTCATATGCAGGTGACTGGGGGAAGCAGCCTGTTGAAATCGAAAAGAATCCGATCGAAAATTCGTTTGATCGCGCGATTCGTCCCATTTCGAATCCCACGCTTTTCGACCTTGCGGTTCCCCGGACCCAGGTTCATGCGATTTTCATGGATCAGAGCATGCCGGGCACGATTGAGACGGCGCTTGGGAATCTTCCGCTTGGTGGTGATCACCAGCTATATGCGCTGCAATTCGAGTATGCCTTGAATGACAGACTTTCGATTAATGCGGTGAAGGACGGCTATATCGTCTTCGATCCTGACAATACTTTTACCGATGCTGAAGGATTTGCGAACGTGGGAGCAGGCCTGAAATATGCCTGGCTTCTCCGTCCGGAAACGAGTCTTGCTTCAAATATTCAGCTTCTCTATGAAATCCCGATGGGAAACACGAGAGTGTGGCAGGGTGCCGGTGACGGGATTATCACTCCTTCCGTCTCTACTCTGAAACTTGCGGGACGTTGGCAGTTTGCGAATCAGTTTGGATTCAGAATTCCAATCGATAACAATTTTGAAAGCTCAATGTTTTACACGAGCGCTCATGTCAGTTATCAGCTGTGCGACTGGATTCGCCCACTTGCTGAAATTAACTGGTTCCATGTCCTCGATGCCGGTAACGGAGCGCCACGGTTCAGCCGTCAGGTCGGGGGCGCAGTTCCTGCAGTGGCCAATTTCGAAGGTGGCGATCTCATCAATCTCGGCTCGGCGAATGCCGGATTGAACCGGGACTTCGTTACCGGAGCGGTCGGTTTTCGTATCACCCCTCCCGGAAAGCCCTACAACTTCGGTGTCGCCTGGGAAACGCCACTCACTGATGAGAACGCAAGCCTCATGGAAAACCGCCTTACGGTTGACATGGTCTACAAGTTCTAGTCCGCAGAATTCTGTTCATTTGAGAAAACACCAGCCTCAGGGTTGGTGTTTTTTTATGGCGTTTTGGGATTGAGCCAGTGTTCGAAGAAGCGGTAAATAACCTCATTGGACCCGGTCGTAGGTCCGTGGTCAGGACGGTTGTGCATCGCGACGCGATCGCTGAATCCGAGCAACTCGTTTACCTTGATACTGTGATTGAGTGCCTTCCACTGAGCGGGTGGATCTTCGCTTCCCCCGGAAACGAGAAACGGTCTCGGAGCCATGAGGGCGTGCAGCTCGTGGAGGTCCCGGCCCTGCTTGAGCAGCTCGGGATACAAACCTGAAACGGGATTCTCATCGGTGGGGACGCCGCGCTTTCTCCAGGGCTTTGGCTCATAGCCGAGATACCAGGGCTCCCAGTAATTGACGCTCGGGCGCGAGGCAAAAACGATTCCCGGATCCGACCAGGCCGCGCAGGCGAATTTTTCGTAGAGGCATGATCCGAACATCGCCCACTTGCCGCCAAAAGAATGACCCACGATCCCGATGCGATCGGCATCCACTTCCGTTCGGGATGCGAGGACCTCGTAGGCATTTGCTGCTGCGTAGCCCAGCATCGAAAGCGGCTCCACCTTCGCATCTTCAATCGAGGGCCAGTAGAGCGAATAGGTTTTCGCGGCGGTGGCTTCGGTCGTTCCGATCGAGAGAGTGACGAATCCGCGTTTCGTAAGCTGATAGGCAAAATCCCGATTCTCTTTTCCAAGACCGATCGCCGTTTCCGGTTCGTAGTAAACGGTGACGACGGCGGGATGTTTCCCTTCAACTGCTGAGTCCGGAATGAGAAGGTAACCGGTCGTCTTTTCATTCGGTGTCCAGAGGAAGCGAATCGTGTGTTGAGTGAAGTCTTCGCGATGAATCGTTTCGATGATCTCCACTTCAGGGGCCGTGATCACCTCCGGCCATTGCCCCATGAGATTTGACCATTCTCTCAGGATCCCGGTTCTTCGCTCTTCCCATTGCTCCGGGGTTTTGACCGACTCTCCGTTCTCGAACAGGAGAGGGGACCGGAGCTCACCAAAATCGTCCCGGAACTCCGGCGGTGGTGTAGTGATGGATTTAAGAAAATCTTCCCCTGATGCCATGTGGCAGAAGAAGACGGTGAGGATGATGAGTGAACATTTCATGCTATTCTCCCCTGGCGCTTGCGATGAGGAAGTCGACCAGTTCCTGACAATGGAAGAATCCGGGCCAGAAACTGTGTCCCTGTCCCTCCATCTTGAGGACGGTGATAAGATCGCCTTTGCCTGCGTTCTCATAGATCGATTCGAGGGCTCCGGAATTTTCCGCGAGGGGGACCACCTTGTCGTCGGTTCCATGAATGATGAAAACAGGGATCTTCGCTTCGGCGAGAGCGGTTGCCTTTTTGATAGGGTTGAATTCTGACTGGTTGGCTTCAAGATTCTTTGCGGTGGTGGCGTAAGCCGCTGCGGCGCGCCCCACTTTCGGGTAGGTCGTGTAATCGTAGACGGGATATATACCACCGAGTCCGGCGACCCGGTCAGGGTGTTCGATCGCCCAGCTTGAGACCCAGAGACCGCCCCGGCTTCGGCCCAGCAATGCCGGTTTTTCCGAATAGCCCCGCGAAACCATTTCGTTGTGGAGCGCTTCAAAATAGGGGAAAGCATGCGGACTTCCATAGGCCTCACCGACATCGATTCCGGCAATGGCAACGCCGGCGTCGAGGAACTGCTGATGCATCCAGCTTTCGGCTTTGTCAGGGGTGCCCTTCAAAGTGGGACCATAGAAAATCCATGGCTTTCCCGCTTCGGACCCGGGAGGTGTTTCCGGCGTCATTATGAATGCGTGCCGGTCCTTAAGCCTGATGTTTTCCCCGTTGATGAGAACCTGGGTTCGTTTCGGGCGCCCCGCGTCCTGAGCTGCATTCATCTGGTCGGATTGGGCGGGATTGGCTCCGGCGTTTTTCAGCGCTTTTTCAGGAAGGCCTTCGGCGGCGGTCGCGGCGTATTCGACCATGCGACGTTCCCACTCTTTGACGAGCTTGTTCAGGATCGCTGCCTGGGGAACGGCGAGATCGGTTGACTCGTCCCGATCGGTGGAAAGGTCGTAGAGTTCCCAAGGCTCGGCGATGGGAGCGACCGCTTTCCAGTCCCCCATTCGGATTGCTTTGTGACCGTCGTGGAACCACCAGATCGCCTCGTGGAGCGACTCCGCATCTGCGTTGAAGGTGCCGGTAAGACTTTTCCCGGGCGCGGCTGGAGCATTCGGATCGGGTTTAGCACCGGCGACTTCGAGGAGGGTGGGGACGATGTCGATGACGTGCCCCGGCGTCCTTCTCACGCCGCCTTTGTCTGCGATTCCGTCAGGCCACGACACGAGCAACGGCGTCGCGATCCCTCCTTCGTGAGTCCAGGTCTTGTGGCGCCGGAACGGTGTGTTCGCAGTCGTCGACCATCCCGGTCCGAGGCAGAGGTAGGTGTCGGCCGCTCCCATTGGAAGGGAAGAGTCGTGCCCATCATCTCTCACCATGATTTCGGCACTGGCACCGTTGTCGGAGAGAAAGATGATCATGGTGTTGTCCCATTCGCCCATCGATTTGATCCGGTCGAAGACCCGTCCGATTTCGATATCCATGCGGTGAATCATCGCCGCGTGGATCGCCATTTTCTTTTCCTGGAAGGCCTTTTGTTTATCGGTTAGGTCCGCCCACGGAATGGGCTTGTTGATTTCCCCGTCGCCCAGTATCTCGAAAGCCCCGGGGAAATGGTAGGGTGGGCCGAGATCGCGTTCGATCCGGGAGAGCTCGGGAACCGATTGCGAATCGAGGAGGCCGAGGCTTTTCAGATTTCGCCAGCGACGCTCTCGAACTGCATCCCACCCGGCTTTGTAAGCGTCGTCGTAGAAGGCGATGTCTTCAGGCAGGGCATGCAGAGGAAAATGCGGGGCGGCGAAAGCGAGGTAGTGAAAAAACGGGGAGGACTTGTGGTTCAACTCGTGGTCGGTCAGGACTTCGATGACGTGATCGGCAAGATGAGTCGTCGCGTAGAAGTCGGTTCCCTTTTTGACAGGGGGAAGTGGTTCGTCATCTTTGAAGTGTTTCGTTGGATTGAAAAAGCGCCCCTGATCCTTGAGGTAGTAGGAGTGATCAAATCCATTCTCAACCGGCATGCCGTCGATGTGCCATTTGCCGGTGTGATAGGATCGATAGCCAACGGGCGCGAGTAATTCGGGTAACAGTACCGCCCAGTCCTGACGCACTCCGCGATTGCCGCCACCAGAGGGAACGCCGGGCACGTTGTCGCGGCGGATTTGCTGGGCGTAGAATCCGGTGAGAAGCGATCCCCGGGTCGGCCAGCATCGCGCTGTGTTGTAAAACTGCGTGAACTGCAAGCCGCTCTCCGCCAGTGAATCGAGATTGGGAGTGTGGATCTCGCTGCCATAGCAACCGAGATCCGAAAACCCGAGATCGTCGGCGAGGATGAGGAGAATGTTAGGCCTCTCCGATGCATTGCTCTGCAACAGGGAGGTAAAAAGCAGGACAAGAGCCGGTAGAGCGGGAGAGAGCGTTTTCATTGAAGTGGGGAGGTTAGATTAGTGCAAAACAGCATGAAAAAAAAAGAGCAAAAGGGGACGGGTAGAAGCCTGTTGCCGCTATCACGGCCAATTTCGGCCTTTCTAATTGTGGGCCAGCCTTCAAATTTCCTGCCTATGAAATCGAAAACGATTCTTCTAACACTTCTATCCGGAATATTTCTTCCCTCGCTTGCCACAGCTGAGCTGAGGCTTCCAGCCATTATCAACGATCACATGGTCCTGCAGCAAAAGCAGGCCAACCCGATTTGGGGATGGGACACTCCCGGAACGGAGGTTTCGGTCACCTTCGGTAAACAGGTGAAGACGGCGAAGACGGATGCCGACGGGAAGTGGACCGTCAAGTTGGACGCCGTGCCAGCCAGCGGGACTCCCGCTGAAATCGCGATCAAAGGAACCTCTGAGCGCAAGATCAGTGATGTCCTTGTCGGTGAGGTCTGGATGTGTTCCGGTCAGTCGAATATGGGAATGACCGTTTCGGGCGATTGGAAATATCAGGTCGAATCACTGGCTTCCAACCACCCGAATCTCAGGCTTATCACGGTTCCCCGTGTCGGTACTCAGGAGTTGCAGGACGACTTCAAAGGAGAGTGGGCTGCTGCGAATTCCGAAAACTGCAAGTCATTCTCCGCAGTTGGATTTTTCTACGGCCGTTACCTCCACGAGATTCTCGGCGTTCCCGTTGGTTTGATCAACAACTCCTGGGGTGGTTCTGCTGCTGAGGCATGGGTTCGTCGCGATTCACTCGAAGCGGATGATCGTTTTGCAGGGACCATGACAAGCTGGGAGAACCGGGAGAAGCAGCTCAGTTCGGACGCTGCACAGGAGGCCTACGAGAAGGCACTCGCGATTTGGAAAGAGAAAGCAGCGGAGGCGAAGGCGGCTGGAAAGCCAGTCCCGCGTGGCCCTGCCTCACCCGCATCAACACTCGGTGGGAATTCACGGCCCGGAAACATTTTTGCGGGAATGGTTCATCCGACCCTCGGCTATGGAATGAAGGGCGTCATTTGGTATCAGGGTGAAAGCAATGCCGGCCGTGCCTATGACTATCGCACGCTTTTCCCCTACATGATTGAGCAGTGGCGCAAAGAATGGAAACAGGGCGACTTCCCGTTTTACTGGGTTCAGCTTGCTGATTTCCGCAGTGAGGTGGATCAACCCGGCGAGAGTTCCTGGGCTGAGCTGAGAGAAGCTCAGACCATGACGATGTCACTGCCGAACACAGGTGAAGCCGTCATCATCGATATCGGTGAAGCAAATGACATTCATCCGAAAAACAAGTATGACGTTGCGGCCCGACTTGTCCGCTGGGCACTCGCGAAGGACTATGGAATCGAAGGGATTGAACCTCAAAGCCCGACCTACAAGGAGATGAATGTCAGCGGGAATAAAGCCAACTTAACATTCACACATGTCGATGGCGGGCTTCGCACTGTTGATGTGAATGAGGTGCGCGGCTTCGCAATTTGCGGCGAAGATAAGAAATGGGTTTGGGCCGATGCCAAAATCACCGGCGCTGATTCCGTTCAGGTCTGGAGCGACGCTGTCGCCAAACCTGTAGCGGTGCGTTACGCCTGGGCGGAGAATCCCGTTTGTAACGTCCACTCTAAGAACGGTCTCCCAATGACACCGTTCCGGACCGACGATTTCCCGATGGTCACTGCTCCGAAGTAGCAAATCCGACTTCGCTGGTCACCATCAACCCGCGCTCGTCGGTGACAGTCATGAGCCAGGTGTTTGCCTCTTTCGGCAGGCCCCCGGCGGTGATTGTTTTACCTTCGATTGTCGCGGGAAGTGACTGCCACTTCCGCTTCGATCGGAGTCCTTCATCAGCGGTGTAGAACAGTTTTGCCCCGGTGAGGGGGGATTCCGATTCAAACGTCAGTGAAACGGTTCCGTCTTTGGTTGTGAGCGGGCTCAACCCGGCGAGTGGTGTGCCGCCTTTCAACTTTGAGTCAATGTAGGCGCCGATTTCTTTCGGATTCCACCCTGCAGGGTGACTGTGCCCCATCATCGGCTCGATACGAAACGTCTTCGGTCCCTGCACGAGCGAGTAGGACTTTGCGTAGCTGTCGAGCACGTAGTGGATGTCGTTGGTTCCGTTGACCCAGAAGGTGGGCACGGTGCATTTTCCGAGATGGCTCGAGGGATCGTAAGCGGCGACCCAGGCGTCACGTCTTTCTTTCAGTGCATCGATCGACGGCTTTTGAACGGACTCGCCTTGGTGTAGGAAGCCACAGCCGTAGACAGGAACGGCCGCTTTGAAACGGTCATCGAGTGAGGCGACGAGGCATGTCGAATACCCGCCCCAGCTGATTCCGGTGACAGCCGTCCGCTCAGCGTCCACTTCGGGAAAGCTCCGAATCAGGGTGTGCGCTTTCATGACGCTGCAGACGGTGTGGTAGGGCCAGTCGTCGCTGATTGTTCCACCGATACTACTGAACTTCTCGCCGTGCCCCTGATTGAGTCCGCCTTTTTCGAGCGGGATGCGAAGCTCTTTTTTGTGATTGTGGTCCGTGGTTTTCTTTCCGTCTGCGTCGAAAGTCGGAGCGGGCGGGCGATGCCCGGAAAGGTCCATCGAGATGGCAGCATAGCCGCGTTCCGCCCACAGCATGACCCAGTCGGAAAAGGCGGTGCCGCCTCCGCCGTGGATCAGGACTACGGCGGGGAATTCCTCACCTTCTTTCGCAACGCCGAGTGTTTTCGGTGAGGCGTAGAAGGCGAAGACTTCGGTATCTTCACCGTTGACCGGCTCGCCGCGGTAAATGATGGAGTGCACCGGCAGTGAATCGTCCACGACCCGGAATTCGGGAACTTCATTTTTGAGGCGGTCGATCGGCCAGGTTCCCGGTTTCTCTCCGGCATGGGCAAGGCCAACCGGGATCAGTAATGCGAGGGCGAATAGGTGTGCTGTTTTCATGAAAAGTATCGATTCGGGGAGCAGGGGAGTCCGAAGTTTAAAAGGGAAGAGGAATGGATTCAACAGGGTATGCTCATCGACTCAACCCTGTTGAATCGGCGGTGCGGGGAGCGGTGGCCCAGCGAATCAGTTCGGGGGCGAGGTGGGTGAGTCCTTCGGTCTGTTCGGGATGCGGGCTGATCCCAATGACTCTGCCTTTTCCGAAATGTCCGGCGAGGATTGCGGGTGACCCTTTCTGGATTCCTTTCGGAGTTTCGTTTAGAGCGACTTCGGTATTGAAAATTGCGAGGGTTTCGAAGTCGGGAATGTCCGGTGATTCCGCCGCTTCCATGACGGGGCCGTTTTGATATTTGACCGGTGCGTGGTCCGCTTCGATTTTCATGATCTCTTTTCCGGTGTTGGTGAATCCGAGCTCGAGGACTTCCTTCCCGCGACGCCATTTGGAGGACTTGGTTTTCGCGTCGAGAATTTTGAGCGACCACGAAAAATTTTCGCAGGCGAGGTAGCAGCCCGCGCAGATGCCGAGATAGCTTCCGCCGTTGCGAACGAAATCCCGCACGTTCTCCCGACCGCGTTCGCCGAGTGCTGCCGCCTGTTTGCCTCCGCTGCCGCCGGGGAAAATGAGGACGTCGAACTGGGTAATGGCGTTGTTCTGCACTTCGGCGGGGCCGATGATCCGGGAGGTGAATTCGCCGGGCAGGTCCGTGAAGGTCTCGTCGAGGGCGGCGGGCCCGAAACCCCCAACGCCGGGGCCGACGAAGATTCCGATGCTCGTGATTTTCGTTTCAGGATCTTCGAAAATCAGATCGTCGGGCTCGTTCGCGATCATCCCGAGATTGGTGAGAAGGCGGTGCACCATGAGCCGGTGCTGCCTCACTCTCACACCAAGGGAGCGATTGGAGTAGGTGGTTTCGAAAATCGCACCCGTTGCCCCGAGCCTGTCCATGCTCGCTCGAACGAGGCTTCCGTTGGCGGTTCGTGATTTGCTGAGAAGGCGGAAGAGGTTTTCAGGATCGTTGATCGAGGCGTTGACGGCGGCGAGTGAATGTTCAAAAAGCGGAAGGGTTGCATCGGTCGCATCGCAGAGAATCGTTGAGCCGACTGACTCGGGATTCTGCCGGTTCACTGCGAAGCCTTCGTGCAGATCGACGACCCAGTCGGGTTCGATTGCTTTGGCAAATTTCCAGATCTCGCCGGCGATGGGGCTCAGCGTTTTATCCTCTTTGCCCGTTTCCGGGAAGTGGCGGTTGAGATCTCCGGCATCACCGGTGAGACCGGGGAGGCGTCTCTCGTTGGCGTCGAGCGCGAGAACGTTGGCGCGGGGAATGACGACGAGAGTTCCTTTGCCGAGAGGCCAGTGTCGAATCTGACCGGCGGCGATGGATCCGGCCGGTTCGTTGCCGTGCATCCCTCCTACGAGAAGGAAGGTGGGGCCTTCGACTCCTGATTCGATTCGATACCAGGGCGTTTCCGAATCGGTGCCTTCTGCGAGAAGCCCGGAGGATTGTGCGTTGGCGTCAGCCCCGAAGCTGATCCCGGAAAGGCAGAGGCTGAGAACGAAAAACCATTTCATTGCCACAAGGTGAGGCAATGAAATGGTATTGAACAGAGCGTGTTTGCGGATTTGAAGCCGCCTTGTTCAGCTGGCCACGCCGTCGGTTGCACCGGCGGAAGGTGTGCGGTTTTCCTTTTTCAGATTCGCAACAATGTAGGTCGGGTCGTCTTCGAGGACGATGACGTCGACGAGGCTTCCCGCAGTGGCGAGTAGCTGGCGGCAGTTCGCGCTGATGTGCTGAAGCTTGAGCTCTTTCCCGTTGGTGCGATAGCGTTCTGCGAGCTTTTGAATCGCTTCGAGACCGGAGTGATCCCAAACCCGTGAATCCATCATGTCGACGATGACCACATCGGGGTCTTCGGCTGGAGAGAACTCGTTGCTGAAGTCGATGATGGATCCGAAAAAGAGCGGTCCGTGAATGTAGTAAACCTTCGACCCGTCCTCACGGATCTCCGTTTCACGGTGAACGTGGTGCGCGGATTTCCAGGCAAAGACGAGCGCGGAAACGATCACCCCGGAGATTACAGCGAGAGCGAGGTTGTGGGTCACCACGGTGACGATGGAAACGAGCAAAATGACGAAGGCGTCTGACTTGGGAATCTTTTTCAGAATCCGGATACTCGACCATTCGAAGGTTCCGATCACGACCATGAACATGACGCCGGTGAGGGCGGCCAGCGGGATTTTCTCAATGAGCGGTGCCGCGAAGAGAATGAAGCAAATCAGGAAGAGACCGGCTGCGATGCCGGAAAGGCGACCACGACCACCGGAGCGGATGTTGATGATACTTTGCCCGATCATGGCGCAACCACCCATGCCGCCGAAGAAACCGGTAACGATGTTGGCGAGTCCCTGTCCGACACATTCACGGTTACTCTGCCCGCGGGTTTCGGTGAGTTCATCGATGAGGGTTAGGGTCATGAGAGATTCGATCAAGCCGACCGCTGCGAGGATGAAGGCAAACGGGGTAATGAAGACGAGGGTGTCGAAATTGAATGGAATCGTGAATGAGACCAGTTTGGGAAGGCCGCCACTGATCGATGCCATGTTCCCGACGACGAGAGTGTCGAGATTCATTCCGATAACGATGAGGCTGACGACGACGATTCCGACGAGGGACGCTGGAATCGCGGTCGTGAATTTTGGCAGGAAAAAGCTGATTGCCATGGTGAGGGCAACGAGGCCGAGCATGAGATAAAGCGAGCCTCCCGCGAGCCAGTCCGATCCGGGCACGGTCGGTGCTTCGGTGAACATGGGGAACTGGGCCATGAAAATGACGATGGCGAGTCCATTCACAAAGCCGAACATGACGGGCTGAGGGATGAGTCGAACAAATCTACCCAGCTTGAGCGCGCCACAGAGGATTTGAATGATTCCCATGAGAATCACGGTGATAAAGAGGTATTGCAGTCCGGCGTCCTCACCGAGCCCGAGAGCTTCACCTTTCTCATTACCAAGTTTGACGAGACCAACCATGATCACAGCGAGAGCGCCGGTCGCGCCCGAGATCATGCCGGGACGACCGCCTGCGATTGCGGTGATGAGACAGACCATAAAAGCCGCATAGAGACCAACGAGCGGCGGGACCCCGGCGATGATGGCGAAAGCGACGGCTTCAGGAACGAGTGCCAGAGCAACGGTGAGGCCGGAAAGAAGGTCATCTTTCGCCTGGAGACGGTTGCCGAATTTGCGATAAATAAGCTGGATCATAGTACTGTGACAGGTGTGCAGGTAGCGGTGTGCATAGGCCCCGGCCGACCAGAGCTTGGCGCGGCACTAAACATGGAGACGACATGCCTCCACAACAGGATGCTGGACTTAACGCCTCTATCGGGACCAAACGCAAGAGGAAATCCAAGGCGCGGCAGGGACGATCGTCTTCAATCGTCAGTAGGGCCGGGGGCGGAACCCGGTTACTTCAGCGCACCTTCCGGTTTTCCATTTGTTGTGAGGATGTGCACTTCGTGTGCTTTCACTTTGGGATGGAAGAATTCCCACACGACTTTCTTTTCCGGCGTGACTTCAAATAACTTTGGCATTCCCGGCTTTTTTTGACCGTAGCTGCATATCACGGTGTTTCCGTTGGCAAGACGCTGGCCGCCGCAGGGATCCGCGAAGCGCCCCTCGACATCGGTGTTGGTGACGTGCCATGCCACCTTGCCATTGGCATCGAATTCAACGGTCTGATTGCCATGAGTGAGATTCACGAGGGTGTTGCCGTTTTCGAGTCGGATCGCTGTAAAAGGCCAGGATTCCGCTTTGCGCCCACCAAGCTCTTCGAGATCGGTTTTGAATGTCTTCACGACGGTGCCATCAGCCTGATATTCTTTCACGGCGAAGGCGAGGAGATGGGGCACGAGGTAGTTCCCGTTGGGCAGTTTACGGGCCATGCGGGTCTGCATGTGGGCGTTGTCAGTTTCGGGTAAAAGGGGCACCTCAACCGCGAATTTCCCTTCGGTGGTTACTTCGAGGAGTCTCGGTTTTACGCCTCGCTCGACGACGAGCGTATTCCCGTTGTCGAGGCGAACGGCGGTGCCGAGTTCTTTGTTCTCAGGTGCGAGTTGATACTTCCATACCGTTTCGCCTGCCGGAGTGATCTCTTTGGCGGTATTGCTGATGGAAACGAGGATGTTGCCGTTGGGTAGAACGAAGGCATCCCTGGCTTTCCCTTCCGTTTTCCAGGTGACCTTTCCCTCTTCACTGACGATTACCGTCGGATTTCCGGCAATGAGAAAGGAATGTCGAATACCGGTGGCACTGCGTTGTTCTCCGAAGGAATCCTGTGCCGCGGTGCTGAGCGTGAGGGCGAAAATCAGTGACAGGGCAATGGAGGCGGATCGAAGCATGGGATCAGTTTAGGCGGATTAAAGAGGGAAATGCGATTAGAAATTTCTCGCTCTTGTGAGGATTCGCGCCATTTTTGCTGAATGGAATTGAATCAGTTCACCGATTACTCTCTCAGAGTTCTCATTTTTGTAGCACTGAGAAGGGGGGAGATGACATCGATCCGTGAAATTGCGACGGCTTTTTCAATTTCGGAGAATCATCTCGTCAAGGTGGTGCACAACCTCTCCAAGCTTGGCTACCTTGAGACCTTCCGTGGTCGTGGCGGGGGAATGAAGCTGGCTAAGGAGCCTGCGCAAATTTCCCTCAGAGAAGTCGTGGAAGCAGTCGAGCCGATCGCAGTCGTCGAGTGCCTGCGACCGCGAAAAGGCCTCTGTTGCATTAAAGGCGTCTGTGAGTTGCAGTCCGTTTTGCATCGCGCGACACAGGCATTTCTCGCAGAGCTGGATTCCCTCACCCTCGCGGATTTGGTGAAGAATGAACAGGAGTTGAAAATGCGCCTCGGAGAATCCTGAGAGGAACTCCAGCGGACGGATCCCGTGGGCGATCCGCGCGTTCTGCGTCTCAGCGAGACGCATCCACCGGGCGGAACTGGTTCAGGTCAGAGATGTATTGATAACCGCCTGTGCGAAGACGCTCCTCAAGGGCGCTCTGGTCGAGATCGTGGGTTTTCACAAGATCATCGAGGCTGTCGCAGTCATTTCTCAGCGCGGTATTGATGAGCCCCACGAGCAAATGGGGATCCATTGTTTCGTAGGAGGAGAGGTTCATGCCTTTCGCAGGAGAATGGCTTCCGTGTCGAAGTCCCGGTCGAGTACATCACTGAGGATAACGATGGGATCTCCGGTTTTGACGAGTCCCTTTTCCTTGAGGGTGGCGACCGCCTTGAGAATCGTCTCTGAAGGGCTTGTCTCCATCTCCATCGTAAAGGGGGTCACGGCCCTATTCATGAGGAGGGCACGGGCAACGCGCTCGTCGGCGGTGAAAGCGAAAATGTCAGCATCTGTTGGACGCTGATGCGCTGCATAGTTCGCGAGGACGCCTCTTGCCGTGAAGATGATAATTTTAGAATTGGCCAGCGAATTGGCCAGTACCACGGCCGATTTGACGGTGTGCTGTTTCTCCGTTCGGAGCTCAATTTCGCTGCAAAATCCTGCTCCGGGTTCGCGTTCCATCCGTTTGGAAATACGATCGAGCATCTCGATGCATTTGACGGGATACTGTCCGACCGAGGTTTCCCCGCTCACCATGACTGCATCCGCCTGTTCAAAGACGGCGTTGGCCACGTCGGTGACTTCGGCCCGGGTCGGCACGGGATTCTCAATCATCGATTCGAGCATGTGAGTCGCGACGATGACTTTGCGGCCGATGCGGGCGCATTCTTTGAGGATGAGGCGCTGAACAACCGGGAGTTCCTCGATGTGAACTTCGATGCCGAGATCGCCCCTCGCGACCATGATGGCATCGGATTCTTTGATGATTTCAGAAAGGTTTTTCACCGCTTCCTGATCTTCGATCTTGGCCACGATCTTCGCGCGGGAATCAGACTCAGCGAGCTTCTCGCGAAGGTAGCGGATGTGTTCGGCATCGCGAACGAAGCTGATTGCAACAAAGTCGACCTGAAGTTCGGCGGCGAGGTCGAGATCGACGAGGTCTTTGTTAGTAAGCGCGGGGAGATTCACGCGAATTCCGGGCAGGTTGATGTGCCGGCGGGAACCCATTTTTCCGTCAGTGAGGACTTCGCAGGTGAGTCGTCCTTTCTCGATTTGTTTGACCTTGAAATGGATCTCCCCGTTGTCGACAAGCATGACATCGTTTACGGAAACATCTTCGTGGAGGCCGTCATAGTTGGTCGTTACGGAAACATCCAGGCCGGGGTTCAGGTCGGCGTTTCGAAATTCGACGACGTCACCTTTCTTGAGGTCGAGCTTTCCATCGACATCTCCGGTCCGGATCGACGGACCTTGAAGGTCGAGAAGGGTCGCAACAGGAATTTCCAGTTTCGCGGACTGCTCCCGGATTTTCTCCACGACTTCACGAGCCCAGTCGTGTGCCGCATGGCTCATGTTCAGCCGGAAGATATTTGCTCCTGCTGAAATAAGATTTCCGATCATCCCGGATGAATCTGTCGCGGGTCCGAGTGTCGCGATAATTTTAGTTTTTCGTTTGGCCATGATTGTAGAAAGGAAGCACCTGTTTCACGAATACGCGGATTGCGTGCCGCTAACCAGTTAAAATTTTGAAACAAAAAAGCCCGCATTTCCGGCGGGCCTCCTGAGGGCAGTGGAGCTGCCTGTATTGTGGAAATGATAGTGAAAGAGCGGGCTTTTACCAGTCTGCGATTATTTGGTGACCCAGACTTCAACGACGCGATTGGGAGTGAGAACTTTCTCATCGAATCGCTTTGTCTGCCCGAAGTAGACCGCTTGAATGTTCTCTGCGCCAAGACCGGTGATCGTCGCGACTTCCTGAGCAACGCTGGAAGCGCGTTTCGAAGAGAGTTCGTAGTTGGATTTGGCATCTCCGTCGATGGAGGCATAGCCCACCGCGAGGACCTTCGCTCCTTTGGGAAGCTCTTTCAGTTTGGTTTCCAGCTCTTTGCGCTCAGCTGCAGTGACTTTGGAGGAGCCGGAGTCGAACTGGACGACGTCTTTTGCGTTCGAGATCCCTTGAGCGTTGATCTTCTCATAGGTCGCTTTGCGATCAGCGGCCGTCTCGTTGATTCCTCTCAGGCTGATAAAGAGAGGTCGCACTTTGGAGTCGAGTTTAAGCGGGTCGTTCACGAGCATGGGGAGATCAAGGTCGGGAAAATCACCGGCGCGTTTCAGTTTGTCTCCGTTTTTGAGAGTGTCGATTTCGCCATTGAGGTTATTAATCTCGGCCATCAACCTTTTCTTGGCGTCGTCACAGGCTTTGGCGTCAAGGGTGAGCTTCTTCGTCAGTGCATCCACTTCCGCTTTCAGTTTCGCGAGTTGGGCTTCTGCAATCTTCTCTTTGTCGGCAGACGAAAGTTTCAGCGCTTTCAGCTCTGCCGCGATCTTAGTGGAATCTCCGGACATCGAGCCCTTGAGTGATTCGATTTCAGCGCGAAGGGCTTTCTCCTTCTCCGCGGCTGATTGTTTGAGTGTGAGGAGGGCGCTCTTCGCCTCCCCTGAAGCTTTGGTTTCAGCGTCGAATTTCAGCTTCAGGGCAGCGAGTTCGGCGCTGAGTCCCGCCATTTTTCCGGCACCTTCTCCGGATGCTTTCAGTTTTGCCTGCAAGTCCGCGATCTCAGCATCGAGTTTTGCCCGGGCGGAAGCGCTGTCTTCGACTTTCGCAGTGAGTTCCCCGTTGCGCTGGTTCGCTGCTTTGAGCTTGAGATTCAGATCGGCTACTGTGGCTGCGAGGTCGTCTTTGACGGAGGTTGCAGCAGTAAGCTTTCTGATTTTTGCCTGGAGAGCGGCATTTTCCTCCTCCAATGATCCGAAATTGGATTTGCTTTCACGAAGCTGATTGGCGAGTTCCGCGCGCCGGGCGGATTCTTCAGCAAGAGCCTTGCGGGCAGCGTCAATCTTTCGGGAATCCTCAGTCGCTACTTTGGAAACCGGCACCGGGGTGATCTTGGGAGCAGAGGTGTCTCGACACCCGCCTGATCCAAAAATCCAGGCTGTCAGAAAAAGGGCAGAAAGCCCGGAAAGAAGAGCGAACACAGTCGCTCCGACGTCATTGCTAATTTTGAATCCGGCCATTGAGAAAGGTAGTAGTATAAAATTGGACCGTCTACGCCCACAATAAAGTCACTTTATTGTGAGATATGCGGGTGGTCCTATTTTACTACTGCTCACCTTTCAGGAGATAGCGGAATGCAGCTGCTCCGAGGAGAAGAAATACGATTGCGATTGTGATGCCGAGAAATATTGCCATGAGGGGATTCTAGCCACTGTTTGCCTTTTTGCCAATCGGAAGATGCGGTCAATCGCGACAGCACTTCCGATGGTTTGATTTCTTTCTCCTGCTGGATTTAAGAGGCTGAAGTCGCGGCTTCCCGGTTGGTGCCCGCTCTCTGTTTATCCGCTTTTTTAGCGCGCTCCACGAACCAGATAATCACGCCCATGAGGAGAAAGACCCCGAGAATACTCCACGAGGAGAAGAGGGCTCCCCAGATTCCTTCGGTAAATCCGTAGCTGTGAAGTCCGACTCCGAGGTTGTTGACACCCCACCAGCTGAAAGTGACGATTCCGGCGAGGATGACGCTGCACATGTTGATACCCAGATCCTTGAGCATTCCGCCCATGCGTCCGTGCAGGATCACGAGCGTCCAGAGGCAGATCATGAGGGCGCCGTTTTCTTTGGGGTCCCAGCCCCAGAAACGTCCCCAGCTGTAGTTCGCCCAAATTCCGCCGAGGACCGTGCCGACGAGGGAGAAAAAGAGGCAGAAGCAGATCACTCCGTAGTTCATCCGGGTGAGCGATTTGTAGAAATCTTTGTTTTGGTGCCCCGTGAGGAGTCCGATAAAGCGGCCGGCGAGATAAATGATCCCGAAAATCGCCCCGACCAGTCCTGCTGCGTAGCCGATGTTGATAATCGTCACGTGCGTTGCGAGCCAGAAATTGGTGTCCAGTACCGCCATGAGCTGGGTGATCGTATCGGTCGCTTCCTTCGCTTCGTATTTGATCGAGAGAAACATCCCGGCAAAACCGGAGACAATCGCCACGAGCGTTCCAATTCCGATCCGGGTGAACCATTCGATGATCAGTCCCAGAAGAACAGCGGTTGCAGTGATGAATAGAACAGTGTCGTAGAGGTTCGTGATTGGCGGGCGCTGTCGAATGATACTTCGGAGCGTGATACCGTAGACATCGAGAACGAGTCCGAGAAGTGCGAGCAGGCTCGCTGCGAGAATCATGATTTTGCTGAAGCGGGTTCCCGGTGAGAACCAGCTGAAGGCGAGGATGACAAATCCGAGCACGAAGCAGTAGAGCGAGTTCCAGAACCACTTCCCGCGATAGAGTGAAATCTCCATCTCGGAGCGGACGCCCTGACCCCGGGCTTCTGCGGTCTCGTGTTGTTGTTTCGAGAAGGACAGGAGCGCGGCGCGGAAAGCTTCTTCACTTTCGCCCTGGGCTTTGATGATCGTCTGGATTTTGCCGAGCTGCTCTGTTCCCCATTCGCGGAGGTCTTTCTTCTCAAGAGCTTCCAGCATGACGTCGCCGGAAGACTTCCAATCTTCGTTGGCATCTTCGGCAGGTGGAAAAAGATCGAGTCCGCGACCTGAATTGGCGTGGAAGAAGAAGAGACGCAGCGCATCAGAGAACATTCTTTCGTCCTCCGAATCGCCCATCGGTTGGCGAACCGTCTGGAAGAGCTGGTCGAGTGTCATCTCGGGCATCTTGCTGAGCATCTCGACGGGGTCGAGGGTCTTCGCCATCTTTTGAAACTCAGGGGAGAGGATGTCCCCGTTCACGAGAATTTCGCCTTTTCGGGCGAAGCCAAACTGCCCGAGGAGGAACTCGAACGAGCTGATATTTCGTCCCAATGTCAGGATCATTCCCTCGATGCGATCGAGTTCGTACTGTTTGTCCTTTTCGCTCTCCTGGTATTGCTGCTGCTTTTTCGCATACTCGGCACTGAGTTCCGCCAGCTTGGCGCGTCCGGAGACGAGTTCGTTGTAGGAGTAGCGGTCACGGCGTGATTTGGGCGAGACGCCGATCTGGACGACCGCTTCTGAATCATCGACGATGAAAACGGGCAGATTCTTCGCAATCTCACCGCGGAAGAGAACGTCGAGCATCCATTCCGCGTAGTGAAGATTGTGCTGTTCACCGTCATTCGTTTCAAATTTGACCGAGGTGATTCCGCTGAACTGCATCAGCGTGAAGCGGGAAATCGTGTAAATCGGCTTCACGCGTCCGCCGTCCTGAACGAGGATGTTTTCGAAAGCGTGAACGGTTTCCTCTTCCCAGGGCTGGTAATTCTGGAGATCGACTTTGGGTAGCTCGCGGGCGGACAGATTGGATGTCAGCCCGAGTAATCCCAACAGGGTTAGGTGGATGAGTAAACAGTGTTTCATGAGGTGGCGGCTGAAGCTGAACGTTTCTTTCTCGCGCGGCTGGAATAGCTCACGAGCATGATGACGAAATGGACCATGAGTCCGAATCCGGTGATGCAGAGCGCCCAGAGTGGCCATTGATCGGCGGGGTTCTTAGCAACGGCGAACTGGGAATACATGTCGTCGCCGGGATTGGAGCCGGCGGGGCCGAATGACTCCTGGAAAAAGGTGTAGCCCTCGTAGCGCATCGGCTCGTTCATCTTGATTTCGACCGGTTTGTCAGGCTGTCCCTCTTCGATGCGGGTGATGCGGCTTTCGTAGTTCCGGGGGGTTGTCACACCGGGGTGGCGTTCGAAGATGAATTTATCGAGCCTGACTTCGAAAGGAAGCGCGCGGGTTTTCTTGGCGAGAAGGGCCCCGTAGAGCTGGTCGCCGACTTTGAAGGTGAAAGGCATTGGCTTTTCACGCGGATCGAAATAGTAGGAACCGGCCCAGAGGATTCCCTCAATCGCTTCGGAACCATCATCGGGGCGGAATTCGACGTAGGCGCCGGGGAGGTTTTGTTCGGACTCTTTCGCTGATTTCTGAGGAGAGAGTTTGAAGCCGTCGACTTCTTTTCCTGCGACGCTGGCTGCCATCGGCGCGCTCGTGGGAATCGGCATCGCATTTTTGGAAAACCCGTTGATAACGACGTCGAAAGGAAGTGCCTCCGTGGTGATGACACGTTGCTCATCGGGGCGAACTGTATTCAAAACCTCTGTCGGGTAGATCCAGGCTTTGTCCGCCTTGCCGTCTTCGGAGAGCGGTATAATCTCGAGCTGCCATTCGCGGTAGCTTTCCACTTTGCTCGAAGACATCCCCGGGTAGAGCGCCATGTAGTCGTCGGTCGCAAACTTGTTCGTGATGAACCCGCCGGCGAGCAGCATGAGCATTCCGGTGTGGGAAATGAGGAGGCCGGCTCCGCGCCAGCGCTTCCGGACTTTTACGATCGCTCCCAGGGTCATGTTGACGAAGAGGATCAGCATGAGCAGCATCCCGCCCGGGAGTATCACGGGGATATTTCCCATTCTCTCGTTGATGAACCAGGAGTGAAAGTAGATCTCTTTTGCCTTGTGGAGACCGTTATCAACCTGATCAAGGGTTCCGAAAAGGGTCACCAAAAGCATGAGAAACAACACATAGGTTGCCAGCTTGAAGGAAGTGAAGAGATCGAAGAGCAACTTGGGCCAGTTGCCGGGAGACCAATCGATGGGTTTGTTTGCCATGGGATTGTAGGAGCGAAAATTGGAATCAGTTCGTTTTGACGTCGAGGGAAGCGACGAACTGGTTGAAAGCGTCGGAATTGGCGGCGACGAGCTCTTTGGGGCCTGTCATTTTTACGAATACCGCTCCTGAGCTGGATGCGAGGATGAGCCCGCGGAGGCTGTAGTTTTCAAAGGTTTCGGTGCTGCCCATGCCCGGCGCGAAAGGCCCGTCGACTTCGACAAGTGTGGCAGGCTGTCTGAAAAGCGCCAGTTTGGGAAGGGCTGCGATTTCCTCCTCGGTGAGCGGGTCAGCATCGAACTGACCCCTCCAGCGATTCACGTTGGCTGCCATGCCGCCACCGGCACCGGGGAGCCTTGCGAGATAGCAGGAGCCTTCGCCGTTCTCGCCAAACACGAAATTCACGTCCCGCATCATCGAACCGGGCTTTTCCTCCCAGCCTTCGGGGGTGTCGTAGGTGAGCTTTGGTTCGCCCGCGCCCGATTCGGCGGTGGCTGCGTCGCCATGCCCTGCCACCGGTGCCTGGGTTTGGTAGCGAAAACGCTCCCGTGAAGTCTCGACCATATTAAAGCTTTTCTCGGAGGCGGTCAGTTCGCGCTCCACGAGAGTGGTTGGGTCCGACGAATCGCCGCAGGACGTAAGAATGGCTGCCGCCGCCGGAATGGCGAGGAAGCGGGAAAATATTGCAGGGTGCATGGTGAAAGTGTCGATTCGAGACAGGTTTGATCAATTGAAAGCGTCTCCGTTCAATTGATTTTTTGGAGAATTACGTCCCTAAGCTGGGAGCGGTGTTTTTGAAAACACTATTCTGCTTTTTTGCCTTCCGCAGGAGCTGCATCTTTTGCGGGCTCAGGCTTGGGGGCAGGTTTGGCCTCTGGCTTGGGAGCAGGGGCGGACTCTTTCTTCGGCTCGGGCTTGGGAGCGGGCTTGGGAGCGGGCTTGGGAGCGGGTTTGGCCTCCGGCTTGGGAGCGGGTTTGGTCTCCGGCTTGGGAGCAGGAGTGGGCTCTTTCTTCGGCTCGGGCTTGGGGGCTGGTTTGGTCTCCGGCTTGGGAGCAGGAGCAGGCTCTTTCTTCGGCTCCGGCTTGGGGGCAGGCTTCTCTTCCGGTTTTGGAGCGGGTGCTGCCGTCGGAAGGTCTGTTCCAGTGTTGATTTCGAGATTTACGCTTCTCTCAAACGCTTTCGCTTCAGAAGCGTCGACTTTGGTCTGCCACAGGTAGATTTTCTTCAGGTTGGGAAGCTTTTTGAACGTCTCGAAGACTCCGTTTCCAACGCCGGTTCCGTAGAGATTCAGGTATTCAAGCTGCTGGAGGCCACCAAGTTCGGCAATTCCCGCGTCGGTTGTTTTGGTGTTCTCGAGATGCAATCGCTCCAGTCCACGCATTTTGCCGACGGTTTTGAGGGCTTCGTCTGTGATCTGGCTGCGGGCAAGATCAAGCCACACAATCCGTTCCGCGATGGGTTCGAGCAATTTGATCTGATCGTCGCCAAATTCCTTCGCTGCGTTGATGACGTTGACGCGGAGCCGGTCGTCTTCCGCGGAAATCGGCATTACGGAAAAGTGATATTTATCGGCTGCCACCATCACTTCCGTCATGCGGGCGTCCTGCTCTTCAGGGGTGAGGGTGTCCCAAACAGACTCGTAGGTTGCGATCGCTGTGTCAGCCACTTCCTCTTTGCTGTCAGCGTGGGTCGCCTCGACTGCGAGGGCGAGAGGCTCGACCATTGAGGCGTCGCCCAGTTCCGCTAACTTCATGTCGGCCTTTGCCCCGGCATCGATCCAGAGGCTGAGAAGTTTGATCTCCTCTTCGGTGAACCCGTCACCCTTTGGCGGCATGAATTCATCGTCATCAGAAGGAAGCGTGACGCGAACAATCAACTCGGATTCAGCGGCATCGCCCGGAGCGACGGTCTGGAAATCGGAGCCTTCCGCTCCGGCGAGAAGCAGCTCGTGAGTGTCCATGCGGAGCTTGCCCTTAATCTTGTCCGCGTTGTGGCATTCGTTACAGGTTTTTTCGAGGATAGGGACAACAAAATCAGTGTATACGACACGCTCGCCAAGTGGGATTTCGGCAGGCGGGGTGTTGCCTTCGCCTTCAGCAGGGGCTGCCGGCTCTTCTTTGTGGCTCAGTCCGACGAGCAGTGCCGGCTTCAGTGGCTCGGGGGCATGCTCTGTGAGGTAATCCGCCTTGTGCACCATTGCGCCTCCGAAGTGACCGCTCGCCATCGTGGCAAACATCGCCGCGACAAGGGTGAGCCCGGTGAGCCCCCGGCTTTCCTTGATGGAAAAGACCAGTGCGAGAAGGCTGAAGACGACCACCGCGAGGCCGAAATACATGTGCATATCCATGGCGTGACCGCCGAAATCCTCGACTTTCATGAGAAGAAAGCCGACTACGGTCGCTTTGATGCTCGTTAGAAAACCGATCCAGAGCACAAAGGGGATCGATTTCTGGAGATGGGCAAACGCCGTCAGGTAGGTGAGGACGTGCATAATGAATGCCAGGAAAATGACACCGATCGGGAAGTGAACGATGAGAACGTGAAACCGCCCGATGAAATTCATGAAGCCGCCCCCGGTGCCGTCGCTATTGCGGTAGGCAACCCAGATCACTCCGAGTAAAATGGCCCAGAGGATCCCGAGAAAGAGGGCCAGCTTGACTCCTTTTGACGATTTGGCTTCGTGTCTAACGAATTTGCTCATTCCGGATCATCGACGAAAGGTTCTTTGTGGTCAATTGCGTGTTGTCGTGGAAAAAAATCCGTAACATTATGGCGTGATCGGCAGTGTTAAATGCGCGGGGAAGCCGGTTTTTCGAGGTGGTTTCGTGTGGAGTGAGGCTTTTATTTTTACTTTTTCCAAAGAAGAGCGGGCGGCAGAGACTCTCTTGAGATTATGAAAAAGATAAAGATAAAGAAAAAGGGCCTTTGCCCCGAATTGTAAAAAGGAGTAAGAAGCTTACTCAATTCACGTATCAGATACGAGGCGGAATGGTTTATTGATATGAGCAAGAACGGAAACGGGGATAAGCACTTATATTTTATGGGAATTTGCGGCACCGCGATGGGTTCGGTTGCGGCTGCGTTCCGCGATGCCGGCTATCGCGTCACCGGCTCGGATGCTCATGTTTATGACCCGATGAAGGGGTTTCTCGAAAGCCGTGAGATCGAAATTCTGAATGGCTACAAGGCGGAGAATCTTCCGGATGATGTCGATCTCTTCGTGATTGGAAATGCTCAGAGTCGCGGAAATCCGGAGGTGGAGGAGGTTCTTCGTCAGAAGCGTCATTATGTCTCCTTTCCCGAACTTCTCCGTGAGCAGATTCTTCGCGGAAAACGCAACTTTGTCGTCACCGGGACGCACGGGAAAACAACGACCTCCTCGATTCTGGCGTGGATTTTTGAATCGGCGGGTAAAAATCCGGGCTTCGTCATCGGGGGGCTTCCCGGAAACCTCGGACAGGGCGCCCGCTTCACCGACTCGGATATTACGGTTCTGGAAGGAGATGAATACGATTCTGCCTTTTTCGATAAGCGCTCCAAATTCATCCACTACCTCCCGGAAGTGGCGATCGTGAATAACATGGAGTTTGATCACGCCGATATCTTTGATGACCTCGATGCCGTCAAAAAGACCTTCGGACACATGATTCGCCTTGTTCCCGAAAACGGAATGGTATTGCTCAATGGCGATGATCAAAATTGCCTCGAGGTTTTCGCTGATCAGGGGCATTCCCCGATGAAACGGGTCGGATTTCACGGGGATTGTGAAGCGCGCATCAGCGATGTCAGTTACGAGCCAGCTGGAACCCGTTTTACGATCGAAGGGGAGACTTATTTCCTGCCGCTCAACGGGGAGTTCAACGTCAGAAACGGAGCCATGGCGGTTTGTGCAGCCCGTTTCGGTGGCGTCTCACCGGATGAGATTCGCACAGCGCTCGAACAGTTCGTCGGGGTGCGCCGCCGTCAGGAAGTGCGCGGTGTCACCGCCCGCAACATCACCGTGATCGATGATTTCGGTCATCATCCCACTGCGATTAAAGAAGCGGTCGTTGCGATGCGCCGCCGCTACGAAGGTTCCCGCCTCTGGGCGATCTTCGAACCGCGCTCGAACACGACACGCCGCAATGTGTTTCAGGAAACGCTTCCTGCGGCATTGAGCGAGGCGGATGCGGTTTGTCTCGCCGAAGTGGCTCGTGCCGACAGCCTCGATGAAGACGAGCGCCTCGATACCGATTTGCTGATGAAGACGATTCGCGACACCGGGACTCCCGCCTTCTACGAACCTGATGCAGATGCCATCGTGGCACGACTCGAAAGCGAAGCGGAAGACGGCGACGTCATTATCGTTTTCTCAAACGGTGGTTTCGGCGGGATTCACGACAAGCTCCTCGCGAAACTGTGAGTCGGCGTGCGGTGGCGGGTCGTGTCTCCGGCTGAAAGATCGCGAGTCGCCTGCTACTGTTGCTGGACCCAGAGAACAGCGGGTTGATCCGGGCGGCTTGACGGGAGAAGGCTGATTTGTCCCGGTCCGGTTTCCGGAAGCGTTTTCCAGGGCACGTTGGAATGATCAGGCAACAGCGCCGATTGCCAGCCTTCCTCAGCTGAGTAATAGAAGTGCGAGGAGAGGGTGGAGACCTTTTCAGCGATCGTTTCGGAACGCAGGCTTTTTTCTTCCTCCTGAGTGGGAGGGTGGACCTGGATCAGACTCCCGGATGCAGTGAGGAGAAGGAAGGTGTCGCCGGCGCTCTGAATCGATCGAATCGGTTCCTGCGTCACGATGTCTTTTGTTTCAATCACCCCCAGCGCATTCCAGAAAGTCACATTTCCGGTAGCTTGCAGGGCTGCTGCGGAAACAGGCGTGACTGCAATAGCGATGTGGTTGCTCCCGCGAGGGGGCGGTTGGGGCCAGCGGGGGGTCGCAAGTGATGGTTTGACCTCCGGAGGGCTCATTGCACGCGCATAGCGCGGTCCCCACGCAATCACTTCGCCATTTTCGAGCAATGCGAGAGCGTGGCCACTACCCACTTCACAGGCGACGGGAGGTTGCTGTTTGAGTATTGCGGGGTATTCCGCCTGCGGAAAAAAACCATCGGAACCGAAGATCTCGATTTCACCGCCAGTGTCTACCAGTGCCACAGGCCGGTTCGTATCACCGGTAATCGAATCGATGTAAAGTCTCGTGTGATTCTCATTGGAAGAGATCAGGCTTCCGTTTCTACGGAGGGCATACCAATCGGTTTCATTGGATCGCACCGCGAAGATGTCTGTGAACTGCCCGACCCTTGAGAGATCTGTCTTCGCTGTGGCAGGGGAATGGGCGACCCTGAGGTAGCCGCTCTTCAGTGCCCCCTGCTGTTCCCGCAATTTCCGCCCGATGGATTTGGTGGGGGCGAAAGAGTTCCGGCCCAGCCAAATTTCAAAATGGTTCTCCCGATTGACGTCGTCGTAGCCTGATACGTAGAGGAGACGAGCGTCCTCAAATCCTTCTGACTGTTTCAGGAGAGCAAGAACCTCTGCTGCGCCTGCTTTCTCCTCAGGGTCGCGGAAATAGCGAACTTCGGTGGAGATCGGGAGCTTCTCCCGCGACTCAATATCGCGCGAGTAAACCAGGGTAAAGCTGGATGCGTCGAGTCGCTTTGAGGTGGATTCGAGTTTTTCCCCCTGATCGGAGCCTGCAAAGTGGAGGTAGATCCGGCCCTGATTCGCGAGGGCGGGGAGTTTCACCGGAGCAGTGCCGGGAGCAGTGGTGGAGCGGGCCCTGTTGCCGGGTTGGCTCCAGAGAGCAAGTCCGAGGCACAGCGGGATGAGTGTGAAAAGTAAAAGGAACCGGACGAGGCGGGAGCGGTGGGCACGATTGAGTTGCCTTTCGATCCGGGTGGCATCCATTCTGAAAGACTCCGCATTCCCGTAGCGATCAGCAGGATTCTTTGCGAGCGCTTTCCAAACCGGAGCGTCAACGATTCGCGGAAGCTTTTTTTCGACGGAAGGACGCTCGAAACGTCCCGACGGACATTCTCCGGTCAGCATGTGATAGAGAACCGCGCCCAGAGAATAGAGGTCGGCGCGTTGATCGGCTCCGGCGGGGTTTTCCCAGATCTCCGGAGCCATGTAGAAAGGGGTGCCAACCGAAGTGCCTGTCAGCGTGAGCCCCGTTTCCTGTCCTTCGGAGTTCGCGGAGATGATTTTGGCGATTCCGAAGTCGGCCAATTTCACCGTCTCCGGAGAGGTCATGAGGAGGTTGGCCGGTTTGATATCGCGATGAAGAACACCCTGCTCGTGGGCGAACTGGAGGGCCTCACAAATTTGTGCGGTGATGTGAAAGGCGTTCGCCGGGGTGATTTCTTTTTGGTTGATGTATTCGAGCAGACTGGCTCCTTCGACATACTCCATCAGGAAGTAGTAGAGCGGAGGAACGTCGCTGCCACGCTGGACGATTCCAAAGTCAAACAAGGTGACAATGTTAGGATGGTGAAGGCGGGCAAGGAGCTTGGCCTCCTGTTCGAAGCGCAGGGCAAATGCCTCGTGGGACTCAGGCGGGCAGGATAAGATCTTGAGGGCAACGACCCGCTCGAGGTGAGTCTGCCGCGCCCGGTAAACGCGGCCCATTCCCCCGACTCCGAGCAGTTCGAAAATTTCGAGCTGTGGAAACCACTTTGCGATGTCTTCATTGTCGGCGGGGTGGGTTGTTTCAACCTCCGGTGAAGTGTGCGAAACCGGTGGGGCTCCCGCGTCGCGGGTGTCACTGCAGGTGAGCTCAGAGAGCCCTTCGCGAAGGAGGCATCTCGGGCAAATTCCGTCGGGAGCCGCTCCCGGTATCGGGAGTTCGCAGGTGACGCAATGGCTGGAATTCGATTCTTGCACAGTAAATATTGATTGGATTTCCTGTATGGTCAGGGGATATCACGATCAGTTGGTAACTAAAAAAATATACAGTTTTCCCGGAGAGCGGTAGAGGCTTATTTTTTAATGTATTTCCCCAATACTATAGGTGTGAAGTCAGCGTCCGCCAAGTCTCGCTGCCTCTGATAAGGATCACCGGATTCATTCCGGCAAAGTGGATACGTGGACAGGTTTTCTGCGTTTCGATGACGCGGTGAGCATTGAATGGATTCATCCCCGTGGCAAACGGGTTGAAGAGGATAGTGTTCCGGGTGGGACTGCTGTTGGGGGATACCTGATTTGAGTGGATGGGGCAGTTGGAAATGCGAGATTGAGCTTATCCCGGTTCGGGTGCGTGGCGGGATTGAGTATGTGTGTATCCGGAATTCGGTATGTAGACTTTTTTCGAAGAGTGTGTGGAAGCGGTGAAAGGAGTTCCGGATTCTTTAGAAAATGAAAGACGAATATAGAGAGATTTTTTTATAAATGATCGGGAGTTGATACCGCTTCCGGAACGTTTTGCGATCATTACAGCGTGCAATCCCCTTGGCCCGATTCTGGAAGGGGATCTCAACCGGAAAAGGGACGGTGCCTTCAGGCGAACTCTCGTTGAGGACTCGATCGATTTTTTCAGAGTCACCGGCGGTTCGAGGGATATGAGTCACCGTGAGCCGGGATACGGATGTGTCGTTGACCTGAGCACCGCTGCAGAGTTGGGGCGGGCCTGGGAGCAGGACGCCGTGTTTTGGATTGCGGGCGACGATCTCACGCTGGTTTCATGCCTATCGGCTGGCAGCACTGTAGGTCTCGGAAGCTCTCGCGAGAGGGTGTTGAGGTGAAGTTCTTTTACCCGGGATGCCTCCGGTGTGACGGGAGGTTTTCCGGTGTCGATCAGAGTAAGTCGATCTGTCCGTTCTTCGCTGAAGCTACGAAGGACATTCTTCGCTCTCGTGTCTCGATCGAAAAAGTGGAGGTGAGGGGAGTTGAACCCCTGTCCTAACAATCATCTCAATAAACCTCTACGTGCATAGTTGGTCTTTTACTTTAGCAGTGGGGACTTCGATCAACAGAATTCCTTCACTCCGGTTGCCCTGTAACCTTTCATCTTTCAGACCGGACACCCGTCTGGAGACTAAGCCGGCTAAAGTAGCGGGAGAAGCTCAGCCGGCGTCGGCTTCGTCCCGGGTTGCCTAATTAGGCAGCCAGCGCAAGTTCAGGTTCGTTATTTGCATTTGTTTTTTGATCGGCTTTTTACGAGGCCAACCGATCAACCTCGACACGCAATTTATCTATCAAACTGTCAGTCGAAACCATTACACCCCCATATTGGGAAAAATTGGCGGAATCGACATTCCGTATCGGCAACCTAAGCGATTTTTGGAATTTTTCAACTGCCTTGGAACGAAGGGTTTTCGGGCGTCTTTTCAGGACGCGGTAGTGAAACCATCTGCAAACCCGGATTAAAATCCGGGCCTGTTTTGGCTGATGCTTTCAGCATCCCGGACTTGGAGACGGAGACGTGCGAATTAGGATCGTTACGAAGCGCCATCCCTTTATCCTTATCTTTTTCTACGGCAGCGCCTCGCGTCTTCCACGCGGCAACCCCCGGGGCTTGTGCGGGGAGATTAAGAAGTAAGATTAGGAAAAAGAAAAAGGGGCTCTGCCAGGATCGAGAAGGTCCGTGTGAGCGACTTTCTTGCTTTTTCACATTCCCACCTTCCCACCGCGTCGCGCAGCAGCGCCTAGTAAAGCAACCCGTCGGTCGGTTCGAGAGCTTCCTCGATACGGTCGATGTTGATGAGCGGGATGATCTCCCCGTCCTCTTCCGCGTAGTGGAGTTTTCCGAAGAGCTTGTACCAACCCATTTCGGTGTATTCGGGTGGGGCTTTTCCGAAGTCGACGGGGATGGAAAGAGGGCGTGCATCGGCGGCGCAGCACTCGATGAAGAGCCGGAAGGCTTTGAGGCGCTGTCCGTTGGCATTGCTCATTGTCTCCTCCATGAGCTGAGCGGTCGTTTCGATGGGGATGCCTTCCATCACCTGCATGAGTTCTTTGTCTCCGGCAGTGTAAAAGATCTGAGGGACATCGAGGAGAAAGTCCCCTTTGTCGCTCTGGGGGACCATGTTTTTGAGGTCTTCGAGGGTGAAGGTGCCCCAGGCTTCGTTCTCGCCGCCTTCGGTTTCAGCGGCCGCATCGGCGTCAGTTCCTATGGTGGGTTCGTCTGGATTTGGCGGGGTGTCGGCGGCTCCGGGAGTATTGCCTTCGATGCCTTCGCGGGTGTAGGGATTGGGAGCGGTTTCAGTGACTTTCATCGTTGAGGCTTTTGCCTCCCGTTCTTTAGCGATGCGCATTTGCATCATCTGGCGCTCGATTTTTCCCCACTTTGCGAGGTATTCGCTGCTGAATTTATCCTGAGAAATCCCGGTCGCCATGATGATGGGGATGAGAAGCACTGCCAGCGAAAAGGCGAGGCCGGAAGTGGTCTCTTCATGATCGTGAGCGTGGATGTGGTCTTCGTGGCTGTGATTCTCGTCATCATGGGAGTGATCACCGTGGCAATGACCGTCATGGTCGCAGTCTTTCGAATGTTCGTGAGCATGCCCATGGGCTCCGTGATCGTGACCGCAGTCTTCGCCGTGGTGGTGATCGTGTGAATGATCGTGGTCACATGTTTTTGCCTCATGTGAGTGATGGTGATCGTGAGCTTTGCTGTGTTCGCAGTCGTCCCCGTGTGCGTGATCGTGGCAGCAGTCGCCCAGATCTACCTTGCGATTGAGGAAATTGAAGGCGGCGAGGAGGATCATTCCAATGCCCGAGATCAGCGCGTAGATCCGGAAGCTGGGATCGAGGTGCCTCTCGATTCTTCCGGTGAGGTAGAAAAAGAGGAAGAGCCCGCCCCAGATGAGGAGCGTGAGGATCGCGAGGCTTTGAAGGAATTTTCTCATGAGAAATCAGGGGTGGGATTAGAGACGGATCCAGAGGTAGCTGAGGATGCCGATCACGAAGAAAAGTGTGGTTGCGAGGATGATGACGAACTTCGATTTGAAGACGCTGAGATACATGAAAACAAGTTTCACATCCATCATCGGTCCGAAGATGAGGAAGGCGAGTTTTGCGGACTGCGGCACGGGGAAATTGGCTGCGATGAAGGCGTCGGAGGTGCTGCAGAGGCTGAGAACAAAGGCGAGAACCATCATGAGACCGATTCCGGTGGCTTCGCTTTGATTGAAAAGAAGGATCAAATCCTGGGTCACGTAGGCTTTGAAAACGGCGGTGATGGCCACGCCGATCGTGAAATACATCGCGGTCTCCATGAAGTCCCGCATCGTTGTCCGCATCGCGAGAACGAGCTTGTTGGGGCCTGTGTCGCTATGACTGTGGCCGTGAGAATGATCTGAGTCGTCGTCACTTTCCGGTGTGTTCAGATTTTTGGGAAGAACGCCCGGTTTGAGGATGGAGGATGAGCGGAATTTCAGCACGACGAGCCCGACACCAACGGTGACAAGGAAGGCAATGATGAGTCGGCTCGATGTCATGAAGCCGGGACCGAATGCGACGGCCGTTTCTGTCTGGCGAATCGAAAACTGGCCCACGGATGTGGAAAACGCTTTCATCGTGCTGATGATCACGATCGGGTTGATGATCGGCGCGGAGAGCATGTAGGTGATCGCGCAGGAAACGGGAAGCCCCTTCCGGATCAGTCTTCTGATCACCGGCACGACGGCACACTCGCAGACGGGGAAGATCGCACCGAGAAGGCCGCTCAAAATCACCGCGAGCGGTTTGTTTTTGGGAAGCCACTTGTCAATCAGGCCTGCGGGAAGGTAGGCGTCGATAAAGCCGGAGATCAGGGTTCCAAGTAAAATAAAGGGAGCACCTTCGAGAATGATGCTGAGGAACAGGTAGCAAAAGTCGGTGAAGGGACTGAGTTCGTCAGGTTGCATAAGGGGAAACGTGAGACTTCGAAGTTTAAGCAGCGGACGGCGGTATCGCAAATCCTGAAACAGGTAGGGAAAAAAATCAGGAAAAAGATTGTTCTACTGAACAGTTTGTGTATTATGTGTTCTTATGAGTAGTTTTAATCGTGTAACACTTGTAGGCAACCTCACTCGCGATCCTGAGCTGAGGCAGACGAAGAATAAGAATTCGGTAACCGAGCTTGGCATGGCAATGAACCGAACGAGGACCCTGGAAAACGGGCAGAAGCAGAACGAGGCCACTTTTGTCGATGTCATTGTCTGGGGGCGGGATGCTGAGAATGCGGTCAAATATCTGAAAAAGGGGCGCAGTGTTCTCGTGGAGGGACGCCTTCAGCTCGATACCTGGAAAGACAGTCAGTCGGGGCAGGCGAGGTCGAAGCTCCGGGTCGTGGCCGAGAGCGTTCAGTATATGGGGGGTGGGCAGGAGACCGCGCAGATGCAAGCTGCGCAGATGCAGGACGGGCAGCCGGCACACGCGGGTTATGCTGCAGGGTGAGATGCGCGGAGGCAAAGTTGGCGGCACGAATTTAGGGCCTCCAGATAGAGGGGTGCCTCGCGGAAGGCTGCCTCTCGGAGAGTAGAGGAATCCGTGAGGATTTCTCTCATTTCGTGATCGACCGGGGGAATGGTGGTCTGCCACTATTCAGAAATGGATTCACCTTCTTCAATGGTACCTGCCGGGGGCTCGGCGACACGGCGGCGTTTTGTGAAAACGGCTGCGGCTTCGGCCTTTGGTTTTCAGTTCGTTCCTTCTCATGTCTGGGGAGCCAATTCGAGGATTCAGCTGGGTGGTATTGGAACGGGAGGCAAAGGAAAAGCGGACATCAGCGGGGCGGTGGCTGCGGGGATGCATCCGACAGCGATTGTTGATATCGTAGATGTTGAAAAGCTGGGGTCGGGCAAGGTCGATTCCGGTTCGATTCGTTCGCGGATGAAATCGATTTCGGAAGCCCGTTCGAGCTATCCCGACGCGAAATTTTACACGGACTACCGTGAGATGATTGCCGATATGGGGGACAAGATCGACGCGGTGACCGTCTCGACACCTGATCATCATCATTTTCACGCCTCGATGTTGGCGATGAAGGCGGGGAAGCATGTTTATTGTCAAAAACCCCTCACGCATTCGATCTGGGAGTCGCGAACGCTCACGGCATTGGCTGCCGAAACGGGAGTGAAGACGCAGATGGGGAATCAGGCGCACGCGAATGACCACATGCGCCGCGCCGTCGAATTGATCCGCGCGGGGATCCTCGGTGAGGTGAAAGAGATCCATACCTGGACGAACCGGCCGATTTGGCCTCAGGGATTTGAAACGGCTCCGGAGCCTGATCCTGTGCCAGCGGGGATTGACTGGGAACAGTGGATCGGGCCGGCTCCGTGGGTGGATTACAGTGCGAAGATTGCCCCGTTCGCCTGGCGTGGATGGTGGGATTACGGAACGGGAGCGCTGGGGGATATGGCCTGCCATATCATGGATATGCCCTATTGGGCGCTCGATTTGGGCGCGCCGGCGACGATTAAAGCGACCGAAAACGGAGGCACGGATATTTCAGCTCCGATCAATTCCAATATCGTTTACGATTTTGCGGATAAGGGAGTCAAACTGCATTGGTATGATGGGCAGATCGGTGCCGAATTTCAGCGTGACGGCTGGCGCTTCATTCCGGGTGAGTTCAACAGGCCGCCTGAATCGATCCTCGAAGGTGTTGATTATCGGAAGTATGGCAGCGTCGTTGTCGGTGAGCGCGGAAAGATGTATTTTGCGAGAAAGAGCGATTGGTTCGTGAAGCCCGCGCATTTGTTTGATGGCTTCGTCTCTCCGGAAATGACGGTGCCCCGTGCACGGGATGAGGATAACTATAAGGAGTGGGCCGATGCGATTGAGGGTAAGGTTGAGCGGGGGCAGTCTGATTTTGCGCATTCGGGGCCTTTCACCGAGACGGTTCTCCTCGGTTGTCTCGCGCAGAGAAATCCGGGGGAGACGCTTAATTGGGACGCGGAAAGCATGAGCGTGAAAGGTCGTTCTGATCTCGATAAATTGATTCGTCGCGATTATCGAGCGGGTTGGGAACTATGATCATAATCATTTGTGGTAAAATATTACTCAAAAAGTGCTATAAATGTCATTTTTGAGTATTTTATTTCCCATAATTTAAAATTTAGTGAGTTGATAATTGCTCATTGATTGCAAATTTAGGCTTTTGTGGTAATATTTTACCTGTAAATGAGAGGTGCATACACAGATGATGCTGTGGTCATTGAGATCGGGCATCGACTTCAGCGGGAACGATTGAACCAAAATTTGAGTCAGGCCGCGCTGGCGAAGCTTGCCGGTGTTTCACGTAAGACGATAACCAATCTCGAGAACGGAGCGGGTGGAACACTTGGGACCTTGGTTGCGGTTTTGAGAGGGCTCAATAAGCTTGCCGCTCTCGAGAGTTTTCTTCCCGACCCCGGTGTGAGCCCGATGCAGTTGTTGAAACTGGAAGGAAAAGTTCGTCAGCGGGCCAGTGGAAAGCACAAGCGGGGCGACAGTGGTGTAGTGAAAGAAGTCGACGGGAAATGGGAGTGGGATGACTGATGGCCACTCCTGTCGACATTGCTGAGATTCGAATGTGGGGGCGTCTCATCGGGGCGATCGCCTGGGATGAAGTCCACAAAATCGGGCGTTTCGAGTTTGCCCGTCCTTTCCTTGAAAGCGGGATCGAACCGTCTCCCTTGACAATGCCGCTTCGGGCCGGTGTCTTTGAGTTCCCTGAGCTGAGGCGCGAGACTTTTCACGGGCTTCCCGGGTTTCTGAGTGATTCGCTTCCGGATCGATTTGGAAATTTGCTGATCAATCAGTGGCTCGCCGGACAGGGGAGGAAGCCGGAAGGGTTCAGTCCGGTGGAGCGGCTCTGCTATATCGGCGAGCGGGGCATGGGCGCGCTTGAATTTCACCCTGTCCTCAAAAGTGGAACCACCGGTTCGGCTCCGCTGGAGATCGCCAACCTTGTGCGACTTGCCAATGAGGCCCTTGCCGAAAAAGCGGAATTGCATACCCGGCTTAGCCCTGATGACGGGTCTGAGGCAAAAGCAGAGGCGCTGCGGGAGATCATCCAGGTGGGAACTTCTGCCGGCGGTGCCCGGGCCAAAGCTGTTGTCGCCTGGCATCCCGAAACAGGGGAGGTTCGTTCCGGCCAGATCAAAGACCTCCCGGGATACGAGCCGTGGTTGATCAAATTCGACGGCGTTTCCGGAAACCGGGACAAAGAGATCGCGGATCCGCTCGGGTATGGAAAAACCGAGTTTGCCTATTATCTCATGGCAAAGGCGGCGGGCATCGAGATGAGCGAATGTCGACTCCTCCGGGAGAGTGGACGGGCTCACTTCATGACGCGTCGTTTTGATCGCACCCTCACGGGGAAGAAGCTTCACATGCAAAGTCTCTGTGCGATGGCGCATTTTGATTTCAATCTGGCCGGCGCGACCAGTTACGAGCAGGCCCTGCACGTCATGATGCAGCTGGGATTGCCCGATGATCAGCTCGAGCAGCAGTTTCGACGGACCATTTTCAATGTCCTCGCGAGGAATCAGGACGATCATACCAAGAATATTGCGTTTCTGATGAACAAGGCGGGCGAGTGGCGGCTTTCTCCCGCCTACGACGTCACTTTTTCCTACAATCCGGACGGGGCCTGGACGGGACAGCATCAGATGAGTGTGAACGGAAAGCGGGACGATTTCGAGCTGGAGGACCTCGTTGCCCTTGGGCGTCATGCACGGTTGAAAACGCGACGGGCGAAAAACGTGATCGAGTCGGTACAGGATGTCTTCGAAAGGTGGCCCGAATGTGCGGCAGCGGCCGGAATTTCAGAGGAATCGGCAGCGGTAACCGCTCGCTTTTTCAGGCAAATCCGATGAAACTAATGACAACTAACGGGGTTTACGGTTGAATCCCCTGTCGCACTCACATGCCCGCTTTCAGCTACACCGCCATTGACCTCTCCGGAAAGAAAGTTTCCGGAAGTGTTACGGTGCGTAATAAGTCGGAGGCGTATCGCGAGCTGGAGTCCAAATCGCTCACTCCGGTGCTGGTTCAGGAGGGCGAGGCCGGTGGTGCGAAAAAGTCGGGAACCTCGACCGGCAAAGGAATGCCGAAAGGCGGGATCAAATTGAAGCGGCCCGAGTTGGTGCTTTTCACCGAAGAGCTCGCCGATCTGCTCGATGCGGGTATGAATCTGGAACGGGCCCTGAGAATTCTCGGTGATCGTCAGACCAATGCCTCGATACGCGGGGTCGCCAACTGCCTGCGTGACGACATCCGCGAGGGCGGGCGTTTTTCGAAGTCCCTGCCGGCGGCTTCACCGTCTTTCGACGAGTTGTATTGCAGTCTTGTCGCTGCCGGTGAGGCGAGTGGCTCACTTCCTGATATTCTTCGACGACTCGTCGTCAATTTGAAGCAGCTCTTCGACCTGCAGCGTCGAACCGTCGGCGCGATGATTTATCCGCTAACGGTGATGTTGGCCTGCGTCGTTCTGATCTTTGTTTTCAGTACCGTTCTGATGCCGTCGTTGAGCAGTATGATGCAGAAAACGGGACAGGATCTTCCCATGATCACTGACCTTCTCATTAAGTTCACCGACTTCATGGCGAAGTGGTGGTGGCTGCTCCTATCGATCATGATTGGTGCAGCAGTAGCTTTTAAGGTCACGATCTCAACGCCGAACGGTCGGGAGTGGTGGGATGGCTACAAGATGAGAATTCCCGCCTTCGGGCCGGTGATTCTCGGGCGTTTCTACGCGCAGTTCTGCCACACTATGTCGAACCTCGTGAATAACGGAGTTCCTCTTTTGAACGGTCTCCGGCTCGTGACTCGCGGGACTCCGAACCGCTACATTCGCAGCCATCTCGAAACGGTGGTGTTGGATGTGGGGGAGGGAACCAGCCTCGCGAAAGCGATGGAGAAAACAGCTGCATTTCCTGAGCAGCTCGTTGACCGCGTCGCGATTGGCGAGCAAACCGGTGAGCTGGGAAAGGCGTTTTCAAAGGCGGCCCGCAAGTATGACGAAGATCTCGATGTCCGTATCTCGCGATTGACGACAATTGTTCCCACGGTCATGCTGGTCTTTGTTGCGATCATCGTCGGGATCGTCGCCTATTGCATGATTACCACGATTTTTGGCTCGATGTCAGGAGTTCGCGGAAGTTAAAATTTTATCAAAACCGTTATGAAAAACGTCTCACTCAATTCATCCTCCCAACGATCGAAAAAATCAGCTTCGGGTTTCACGCTCGTGGAACTGGTTATCGTGATCACGATTATTGCGGTCCTGTCAGGATCCGGAATCTACCTTATTGTCGGATTCATCGATGATGCCAAATACACCCGGGTTGAGTCCGATATCAAGGCGCTCGACCTTGCATTGAAAAGTTACGAGCGGAACAATTATTTCAAACCGCCAACAGAGGAACAGGGACTGACAGCCCTGACGGAGCGTCCTACCGGCGAGCCTCAGCCGGAGCGCTGGAGAGCTTATCTCGAGGAGCCGATGATGGATCCCTGGGGGCAGCCATACGAGTATCGCGTTCCCGCACAGAAGAGTTCAAAGAAATATGACATCTTTTCCCTCGGTGAAGACGGCGTTGAGAGCGAGGATGACATCGGCAACTGGTAGGTCCTCGTTTGAGGTATCTCCTGCCGCCCGTCGAAGCGCTTTTACGCTGGTCGAACTGGTCATCGCCATTTCGGTGCTCGGCATTTTGACGGGCATTGCGGTTCCGGCGATCACCAGTGTTCAGCGCGAACGGCTCGCGCGTGAACCGGTCAATGCGCTCCTGATCCTCGCCCGTGAAGTTCGGCTTCGGGCGATGAAGGAGCAGCGCCCCTATCAGATTGTTTTCGACAGTTCCGGCTTCAAAGCGGCACGTTTTTTTCAGCCCTATGGAGGCATCGAAGAATTTGAAACGCTGAGGGTAAAGCTGGAGGAGGCGGCGAGGGAGCAGGAGATCATCGAGGCCTCCCGCGCCCGCGGGATCGATCTCAGCGAGGGGCTTCAGGAACCGGATCTGAAACGCGAAGAGATTGAGAGAGGGTTGCAGTTTTATGAAGCTGTCGACTTTGATCCGTCACTGCGGGTCAGTTTGAAAGTGTGGGATGAAGTGGATTGGGTGAGTTTGTCAGGGGGAGAATTCCGTCGCTGGATTTTTCAACCTTCCGGAATGTGCGAGCCGATGCGGATCCGGGTCGAAGCGGATGATTCGTTTTTTGAGATCGAGTTTCATCCGCTGACAGCCGATGTGAAATCAGAAAGGTCCTGGGTGGAATGATGAGATCCCGGATACAGCAAAAGGCGGGTTACGCGCTCCTCGATGTCGTCATCGCGGTGGCCCTGTTTGCGATCACGGTGACCGGTCTCGTTCAGGTGATGCAGAGAATTAACAGCACATCGGGAGAGTTCGCGCGCGATCGCATGATCCAGCAGCATATCGAGGCGATGCTCTACGAGAAGCGCTCCCTTCCTGTCGCGGAGATTGCCTCGGAGAGTTACGATGAGCTTCTCGATGTCACTTTTCGAAGTTACGCGGCCCCTTTTCAGGTCGATAACGGCGAAGGAAATGAACTGGAAGATCTTTATCAGCTCACCGTTGAGGCGAGCTTTACCAATGATGGCGGGGAGCAACTTGAGCGGGCCGACCTCATCATTTACCAACCTGAATCATGAAGCGTTTCCGCAACCCACAGCGCAGAAGTGAGGCGGGCTTTTCGCTCTTCGAAATCGTCGTATCGATGACGATTCTCGGAATCATTTCCAGCGCGGTCCTCTCGATTATCTGGCAGGCCGGTGACACTGCATCTGAGATTCGCGACCTCGACCGCAATGACGAGGAGGTGAACCGGTTTTTGATTTTGCTTCGCGAATCGATCGAGAATCTTCCGCCGGAAGGAACTCTCTCGATGACTCCGGCATCCGAGTCCACTTCCGGCTATGACGAGCTGGTAATAGGAAACAGTGCGACGGCCTTTACCTTCGGTGAGAAAGTCGGTGGCAGTGAGGAGACCGTGATTGCACTGCGCCCGGCGCTTCCCGGGCCGAACGGAGAGCCTCTTTTCGATCTCGCGATCAGCAGGGCTGACTTCGGTCCAGACGAAGAGAGTAACGGTGGAATGGTTTTCCGTGCGGGTCCGGATGATCTCATGCAGGCGGACGAAGATGGGCGCTACTGGTTGGCTCTCATGAGTGGGGTCACGGAGGCGTCGTGGCGGTTTTGGGCCGAGGAGCAGCGCGAGTGGCTCGATGAATGGACCGATGACGAGAAAATGCCCCCGCTACTCGAATTTTCTCTGGGCGGAGAGTCCAGGCCTGTTCCGATGCGGGTGGTTTTTAACGTTCCCATTCAGGCGGTAGATCCGGAGGCGGCAGCCGCGGCCGCAAGTGCAGGATCAAGCGCTGCGACGACGACTTCAACGGGCAATAATGCTGCCGGTGGAGGGCAGGGAGGCCGCGGCGGGGATGCCGGTGAAGGTGGAAGAGGCGAAGGTGGAAGAGGTGAGGGCGGTCGAGGCGGCCGCGGAGAAGGTGGCCGGGGCGAAAACGGTGGAGGAAGAGGTGAAGGTGGTCCGCGAGGTCCCGGTGGCCGTGGCGACGGGGGAGGTCGAGGCCCCGGTGGAGGAGGCGAAGGCGGCGGACGGGGCGGTCCCGGTGGAGGCGGAGGTCAAGGCCCCGGTGGGGGCGGAACAGGCGGTGGTCCCGGAGCTGGTGGCGGTGGCGGAGGAGGAACAGGACAATGAAGATTTCTTCCAACTATCGATCGGGGGAGAGGGGAATGGCGCTATTGTTAGTCCTCGTGGCGGTCATGGCGCTTTCAATCATCGTTACGGGATTGTGGGAAGCCTCGCAGCCTTCGTGGGAGGAGAGCACTCTGGAGCGTGCCCGGTTTCAAGCGGGACTCCTTGCGGAAAGCGGACTCGTGATTGCTTCGCATCCGGACGTCGAACCCGGGGATGTTGCTCTGATTCAGGGAGAGGCGACAGGGAAAAACTTTAAAGTAAAAATTACAAGCGAGAGTGGCCGCATTCCGGTCAACGACCTCGACAACGAGATTTTGCGTGACGCCACCGAGGAGCTTTTCGTTTCGTGGGGACTCGACGCTGCCGCCGCCAGCCGTGCCGCTGATTCCATTGCCGACTGGGTCGACGAGGATTCTGAGATGCTTCCCAATGGCGCCGAGAATGCGTTCTACTCAGGAGTGAATTATCCGGCGTTTCCCGCGAATGCCGATATCGCCTCGCTCGAGGAAATGCTCTTTATTTCCGGGATGGATGAGGTCGCCCGTTATCAACCGATGTGGCGGGATTATTTTACAATCCACAGCGACGGGCTCATCGATCTGAATGCGGCTCCGTGGGAAATTGTGATGTCGATCACGGGAACGACCGAGGACTCTGCGCTGAATTTTGTAGCGGTCCGAAATGGCGATGATGGACAGGAGGGAACGGTCGACGATTACCGGTATGAAGATGCCGGTGAGGTGCAGGCGGTTCTCGGTCTCAGCGATGGCGAGTGGAGCGAGATTTCCAGTCTCATCACGATGGCGGGAGATGTCCTGCGAATCGAGAGCGTCGGGACCATCGGGGAATTTAAAGAGACCCGTATTCTTCTCGCGAGAGAATCAGAAGAGAACGGAAATCGAACCGTGGTTCCGGTGGCGAGATTTCGGAAATAGGGATAGTCTTGGATTTTCCACGTTTCTATGAAGATCGATATCGTCACCATTTTTCCGGAGATCGCCGAGGCTCCGCTGAAATCCAGCATCATGGGGCGGGCCATTGCCGGCGGGCATGTTGAAATCAATTTTCACGATCTTCGCGAGTTCACGACTGACAAGCACCGGAAGGTCGATGATATGCCTTTTGGAGGCGGCCCGGGGATGCTCATGAAACCTGAGCCATTCTTTGCGGCAATGGAGAAGATCAAAACCCCGGGGGCAAAGGTGATTTTTCTGACGCCGCAGGGAAAGCAATACAAGCAGGCCATCGCGGCTGATCTGTCGAAGGAGGGGCATCTCATTTTCCTCTGCGGACACTACGAGGGCGTCGATCACCGCGTCGTCGAGGCGCTCGTCGATGAGGAAATCTCGATTGGTGACTACGTTCTCACCAACGGAACGATTGCGGCCGCGGTCGTCGTTGATTCGGTGGTTCGCCTGATTCCGGGGGTCCTGGGTGATGATCTCTCATCAGAAGTGGAATCTTTTTCCGGTGACGGCAAGCGCATCGAAGCGCCTCACTACACGAGGCCGGCCGAGTTTCAGGGAATGGCGGTGCCTGATGTGCTTTTGTCAGGTAATCACGCGAAGATCGACGAATGGCGCGAGGAAATGGCTGAACAGCGTACCCGTGAGAATCGCCCCGATTTGCTGGAGTAGCGGGCGAAGGGGGATTTCTCAGGGTAGGGAGAGGCGTCCCTGCTGATCCGCGTGGTCCTCAGGGGCCATCGAAATCACCGCCCCGCTTCGCAGGGAAGCGGCAGGGTTGAGGGGGTGGAGCTCAGGGTAGGGAGAGGCGTCCCTGCCGATCCGCGTGGTCCTCAGGGTTCATCGAAATCACCGCCCCGCTTTGCAGCGAAGCGGCAGGGTTGAGTTTCATTTTATCGGACCACGGCGGCTCATCGGGGACGATTCGCCCTACCTTCTTGATCTCTTTTTGCACTTACAGATGCCGCAAAGAAAGGGTCGTTTCGCGATTCGTTTCGCCGACTGCTCAAGGGGTAAACGAGACTTCTCCCGCCCGGAGAAACGGCGGAGACTAATGACTCCCGATAGCGAAAGAGAGCGGTGATCTACGAACCTCCACAGGCCTGAAAGATCCCTGCCGCTTTGTGGAGGGTTTCCTCCCACTCCATCGCGGGATTTGAGTCGGCGACGATTCCTGCGCCGACATGAAAGTGTACTGACTCCCTGTCTGCGATTGCGGTTCGGATAGCGATGTTGAAACGGCTCTCCCCGTTGAATCCGAGGCAGCCAATCGCTCCGGTGTAAAGGCCGCGGGGGACCGATTCGAGCTCGTCTATGATTTCACGCGCCCGCTTTTTCGGGGCACCGGTGATACTGCCACCCGGGTAGCAGGCGAGAAGGGCGTCGATGTGATCGATCTCAGGTCGAAGAGTTCCCTCCACGGTTGAGACGAGGTGAAAGACCTGAGCGAAGCGTTCCAGCTTCAGAAGTTCGGTCGCCTGAACAGAGCCGAATTCACAAATCTGCCCGAGATCGTTGCGCTCCAGATCAGTGATCATGACGAGTTCCGCGATCTCTTTGGGGGAGGTGATGAGATCGTATGCCGATTTTTCATCCTCTTCGCGATTGCGAAAGCGGGGGCGCGTTCCTTTGATCGGGCGCGTTTGAATGTGGCTCCCGCTCATGTTGAGAAACTGCTCGGGAGATGACGAGATAACCTGGTATTCCCCCAGTGAAAGAAAGCCCGCGAAAGGCGCGGGGGATTGCTCGCGGAGTTGTTCGTGAAAGGCAAAGGCATCGAACCGATCGGGCCGGGGGGCGCTGAAGCGGTGGGAAAGATTGACCTGATAAATATGTCCGGCAGCGATGTATTCCTGCGCTTCGCTCACCATTTTGCAGAACTGTTCTTTCTCAACGTTGCTGGTGAACTTCAGCGGTTCCGCATTCGGGAAAGTTGTGCGGCGAGGGTGTTCGATGCGCTGTTCGGACAGGTTTCCGATTTCGGTCCAGCGTTCGTGAAGATGATCGTAGATGAGGCAGTCGTGATACTCGCCGAAAAGGAAATCTCCCTCGTAGGAAATCGTTCCGTAAAAGCCGGCAGTGGGAACTCCGATGTCAGGCGTAATCTTGTCGGGCCGAAGCTGGCTGTGGTAGGCGCACTGAAGGAACTCGCGATCCCGCCGGGTGAAAAGGTTTCCCGTGTAGGTGGCCTTCGGACAGGCCGTAATGATCGAGTAAAGCGACGCGTTGTTTTTCTCCTGCGAAGCTTCAGCCGCCGAGGAGTCGAGAAAGACAAAGCCCGGAAGGTGGCAGAGTTCACGCGCCAACTCCGCGGGGAGGGGAAGTGCGTCGAGGGAAGAGAGGCTGTCAGTTGCGTTGCCCATGAATCGGCAGGTTTCTCGGGGAAGAAGCCGCAAGTTTGGACGAGGTGCCAGCGGAAATGTTCATTTTACGGCGGGTTTCTCCTCCGTCCATATCCCGCCACGATTGAACTCACGTCACAAACTTGTTTGCAGCACCCTGTTGATTCACTTTTGCGGCTGACCTTGGAGGCCCCGGCTATTTATACAGCACACAATGCCAGCCCTGAAGTGGCTGGCGATGATACTGTGGGGCTTTCAGCCCAATTTCTGCAACTGTGGCAGTATCTCACCCAACCGCTGCAAAGGTCTTCTCGAGCAGCGCCTTGGTCTTGTTGATTCCTTCGACTTCGCTGAGCTCTTTACCTTCGTATTCGACGCCGACGTAGCCGGTGTAATCGGATTCGCCGATGATCTCGAACATGCGCTTGTAGTCGGTGTGAACTTCGTTCCCTGCTTCGTCAAAGTCGTGCGACTTGGCGGAGACTCCTTTGGCGTAAGCCATCAACATGTGGACGCCTTTGTATCGATCGTAGCTCAATCCGGTCTCGTCTTCGGTGTAGGCCGGGTCGTGAGCGTAGGGCTCTTTGGCCTTGGCGTAGTCCTCTGCTTTGCCGCGATTTTTAGCGACGTAGAAATTCCCGAAATCGGGGAGCGTTCCGCAGTTGTCCATCCCGACGTTTTTCATGACTCCGGCGAGCCAGGCTCCATTGGAGGAAAGACCGCCGTGGTTTTCAACGATCACGTTCATGCCCATGGGCGCGGCGTGTTCGCAGAGACGGCGGAGGCCGTCGGCACAGAGATCGGTCTGTTTCTCGGGGCTGAGCGATGCATCGGAGGCGGCATTGACGCGGATGCTGTGGCAGCCGAGAAATTTCGCAGCGTCGAGCCAGGCATAATGACCTTCGATTGCATCGGTGCGCTTCGTGTTGACGGGATTGCCGAGGCTGCCGACCCGATCACACATGATGAGGATGTTTTTCATTCCGAGGTCGTCGGTCCGCTTTTTCATTTCCGCGAGGTAATCCTGGCCTTTGGGCTGAGCGCCGAGTTTCTCGTGCTGCTCGGAGAAAAACTGATTCACCCATTCGAGGGCATTGATGCCGGAATTGTCCTGAGTGAATTTCGGCCAGTCGAGGTTGTCGAGCTCGCCCGCCTTCAGTGCGACGTGATTCGACCACTGGGCCAGCGAGATCTGATAGCGAGGGCCTGCATTCGCGGGTTCTTCGATAGCGGTTTCCTCTTTCTTCCCTCCGCATGCGGTGAGAAAGGCTCCGGATGAGAGAGTGGCGGCAGTGCTCAGAAAGTGGCGTCGATCAAATTTCATTCGTGAAGTTTAACCCTGTTATGTCATCGACTCAACCCTGTTGAATCGGTGTCGTCAGGGGATTCAGGGGCGTCTTGGAAGGTAAGTTTTTCCTCAGGCGGCCGCGTCAGACCGGTTGCGGGGATTTGCCGGGTTTCGTTCCCGGAGTTGCACGTCCTGAGCCGGCTCAGAGGTGCCTGTATACGGCCTTTGCAGCGGTATCGCAAAATGTAAGACTCTCATTATGAACCGCTTTTTCATGAAGTTTTCGGCTCTGTCGATTTTCGTTTCGCTTGCCTCAGCAAGTCTCTCTTTCGGGTTTATGCCATACTCTGATTTGCTCACGGTGAGTCCCGCAGTGGCAAAGGCCGGATCGACGGTGGAGGTGACGGTCGCGGGAAAGGATCTCGAAGAGCTGAAGCAGCTTCGTTTTTCTGATCCTGCAATCAAGGCCGTTCCGGTAGTGAAACCGGCGGATGATTTTCATCCGGAGGCGAGGCCGGTCGAGGGGAAGTTCACGGTGACGATTCCTGCCTCAGTGAAGCCGGGGGTCTATGAAGTGCGTTCGCTGGGCTACTTCGGGCTTTCCACGGCGAGGCCGTTTCTGGTGGTTGGGGCAGAGGCCGATGAGGTCGTCTTGACCGGCGATCGAACGAGTCGGGAAACGGCGCACGAGCTTTCGGTCGGGGCCGGTGCGGTGGGTATGCTGGGAATTGGAAAGTTTGACTGGTTCAAGTTCTCCGGAAAAAAAGGCGAACGAATCGTCGCACAGGTTTGGGCCGAGCGGCTTGATTCGAGGGCGGATGTGCTTCTTACGATTGTCAGTGAGGATGGTAGGGAGCTTGAAACGAGCCGGTTTCATACGGGGCGTGACCCGCTCGTCGATTTCACTCCGGAAGAGGATGGCACTTATTATTTACGATTGTCTGATGCCTTGTATAAAGGAGGGAGGGATTACTTTTACCGGCTCACGGTGAGTCGCGACCCTTTCATTGATTTTGTTTTTCCACCGGCAGGCGAGGCGGGCACATCTCCCCGACTCACTTTTTTCGGAAAAAATTTACCGGGAGGATCTCCGGGCGAAAACTGGATCCTGAACGGGAAACCGCTCGAAACTCTCGAAAAGGTGGTGGCGATTCCAGCGTTGAAGGCGATTCCAGCGGTTTTTGATCCGAGCGTTCCCCGTCAGGGAATGCTTCCGGGATTCTATACCGGGCTTGCGAATTCGAACCGGGTGAAGATCGGATTCGCGACCGCCCCTGTCATTGAGGAGGAGATCGAGTCGGTAGAGCAAACCGTAAAGCCACCTGTTGAAATTGCGGGGCGTTTTAATGAAGCGGGTGATTACGATGTCTTTCGCTTTGCGGGAAAAAAGGGAACGGAATACTGGATCGAAGTGATTTCACATCGTCTCGGAACCCTGACCGATCCCTATTTACTGATTGAGAAAATTGGAAAAGACAAAGAGGGCGCGGAGACCTTTACCAAAGTGGTGGAGAATGATGATCCGCCTTCCTTTTACGGGCTGGACTACCTGGATGACTTGAACGCGGACACGCTCGATCCGTCGATCTCGTTCACGCCGGAAGAGGACGGGGAGTTTCGTGTTACTTTAATGAATCAAAGTGCGGGAGGCAGTGTCGCGCATCTCTACCGGCTCGCGATTCGCGAGGCGAAGCCGGATTTTCAAATGATGGTGAGCACTGAGTTAACGAAGACGATCAACAATGACGCGTGGCCGGTTTCCCCTATCGTTCGGCGCGGAGGTTCTGTTATCTATCGGGTTTTCGCGTTTCGTGAGGACGGGTTTGACGGGGATATTGAAGTGACCGTTCAGGGGCTTCCCGAGGGTGTCAGCGCCGCGCCGCTGGTTCTGAGCGGGGAAACTCAGGAGGGATTTCTCACCGTTCAGGCGAGTGATGAAGCCGGGGAGTGGAATGGGACGGTTGAGATATCCGGTCTCGCAAAGAGAGGGGAAGAGACTGTTTGCCGGGTTGCGCATCCAGCTTCGATTCTCTGGGGGCAGCGCGTTTTTGCCAATGCTTCACAGGTCCGTTCCCGACTGGATATGGAGACGGTTCTTTCTGTGATTGGTAGTGAAGTTGAACCGACGAAGTTGTTAGCGGTGGAGGATAAGGTCTGGACGGTGGCGATGGGGGACACACTGGAGTTGCCTATCAAGACGGTTGAAACGGGGCGGCGTACCGGGAACCTTCAGGTCAACGTCCACGGTTTTCCGGGGATGCATCGGTCTCCGCCAACGATATCGATTGCAGAGACGGCGAAGGAGGGGGTTTTGAAAATCCCGATGACGAAATCCGGTAACTTTGAGATCGCTCCGGGCAAGTTTCAATTTGTTCTCCAGGGGGTTGGAAATGCGAAGTATCAGCGGAATCCTGCAGCGGGGAAACGGACCGCAGCAGAGGTAGAGCGCTTGAAGGCGCTCGGGTCGGCGATCGATGCCGCGATCAAAGATGCAACCGGGAAAGTGGTCTTGTTAGAAGAGGTGCTCGCTTCTGCGAAGGTGAAGGAGGCAGCTGCTGCGAATGAAGAAGTGCGGGCTCCGCGCGAGGCGGCAACGGTCAAGGCGACCGCTGATGTGGCGGCAGCTAAGAAAGCGCTCGAAGCCGAAAAAGCGAAGGCGGTGGTGGCGAAGCGGGAGCTGGCGCTGGCGGAGAAAGATGCAAAAGCAGCGGCAGCTGCGGCCGCCGAAACAACGACTCAGTTTGCGACCTATTCGATGCCGATCACCGTGGTCGTGACGGAAGAGGCGAAGAAGTGAGGCGGCCCTTCCTCCATTATTCGGAGGCTACTTTCGCCGGGGTGGCTTCGGGTGAGGGAAACTCTTTGATGAGCTTTTTCGTCGAGGCATCCCAGACTCGCAAAACACTGTCCTGCCCTGCCGCGATAATGCTTTTTCCATCAGCGCTGACATTTGCGGTGTGAAGGAAAGTGGTTCCCGCTCCCGGTAGAGGCTGGTTGGCGAGCTTTAACGTTTTGTCACCGCTCGCGGTCAAGAGGGTGTCGGTGTCGCCTACGAAGGAAACGGAGGCGACCTCTTTCTGAAAGCCCTCCACTTTCGATTTCTGCTGGGTGTTGGAAATGTCCCACACTTTGACCTGAAGGTCGGCGCTGGAACTCACGAGAGTGAGGTCGTCAGCATTCCAGTCCACGTCGAGGACGTGGCTGGTGTGGCCTTCAAATGTTTTTTCGTGTTCCAGTGAATCGGTCGCGAAGACTTTGACAAACTGATCCGTTCCTCCGCTCGCAAGCCGGTCACCGTCGGGAGAGAAGGCGAAGGAGGTGATGGTGTCGTGATGTGCTTCCGCGTTCTCCGCGATGAGTTCCCACGTGGTGGTGTCCCAGATCGCAATCTCGCCGCTGCGGGATGGGACTCCGGTTCCGGTGGCGAGTTTTCCTTCATCGGGGTGAAAGGCGAGTGCGGGCACGCGATCAACGAAAGGCTCAGGAGAGGTGCCGTCGCCCAGTGTTTTTGTCAGGGTCCATTGTTCGCCCGGAAGCGTCCACGGGACGATTTTCCTGTCTGCCGAAGTAACGAGGACTTTACGGTCGGAGCTGAAGTGAAGTGCGCCGGTAGCTTTGGGAAGGTCGACGTCTTCGAGCCAGACTCCCGTTTCGGAAGACCAGAGACGCAGGCCTCCTGCTTTCAAGGCGACGGCGAGTGTTGATCCGTCAGGGCTGAAAGCGAGATCAAGGCTGATAAGGGTTTTCAGTGCTTCGGCGTCAGACTTGCTGAGGGCATCCGATTCGGTTTTCAGCGCAGTGGCGAGCGCGGCGGCTTCGAGTGCGGCGGCTTCCGCGGCGATTTGATCGGCATAGGCGTCACCGGCAAGACGGGCCGAAGAATCCCGGTTTCGAAGGGCGCTGGTGAGGGCCCGGTCGGCTTCTGCGAGGGCCTCAACTGCTTTGGTGATATCCGCTTCGCCGGCCTTTGGGTTCTGATTCTTCAGGGTTTTCAATGCGGCGTTCTTCGCTGCCCTTTCCCGCTTCGCTTTTGCGATGGCGTCGCCGGAGGTTCTGGCTTTTTCCGATTCATCTTTGGAGAGTTTGGCAGCGACCGGCCCCGCTTTTTCCCAATGTGCCTTGAGGCGGTTCGCGACTGCGGTTTGACGTGTGTAGGAATCGAGAGCCGGTTGAGTGTTGGGATTGCTCTTCATCTCGGCGACTTTTTTTCCGTCGGCAAGATTCCAGAGGTTGACGGCCCCGGCAGGTCCGGCGGTTGCCGCGCGTGGTGTCGATGTGCCGGTGAGTGAGACTGCGAGTTGGTTGAGCGGTGCGCCGTGAGCGAAGCGTCTTACCTGAGCAGGTGTCGCGGTAATTTTCGCAGGATCAATTTTGAAGTGGATCACGGTTCCGTCCTTGTGTGCCGCGAGCAGTTCGGTCCCCGCTGCATTCACTGTCTCCAGCGCGACGACAGGGTGTGATTGGAATTTGAACTGAACGAGAAGTTGAGGCTCCGGTTTCGGTGCAGGTGCTGCCGGTTTCGCGGGCGGTTTAGGAGCGGGGGCGGGAGATGTTGGTGCCGCCTTCGCCTCCATCGGTGCTTTTGGAGCGGGCGCGGGCGCAGGCGCGGGCGCAGGGGATTTTGGGGGAGCTGGCTTTGGCTCGGGAGGTTTGGCTGCGGGCTTTTCGGGAGCAGGTTTCGCTGAGGGTGATGCGGACTCTTTCGCTTCCGGTGAAGGAGTCGGGCTCGCGACGGCAACGGGAAACGGTGTCACCAGATCGGAAGAACAGAGTCGCATGAGTTGATCGTCACCCCCCACGAAGAGATGTTTGCCGCCGTTGACGACGGTAATTGTATTTGCAGGTGAGGGGAGTGTCAGGGCGGTTGAACTGGCAATGTTCGATACCTCTCTGCGGCGGATTGTTTTGTCGGCACTGACCGAATAGAGCCATTTCCCGTCGGGTGAAAAGCTGAAGTCGTTGATCGCTCCCGAGTGGTCTTTGACGGTCACAACAGTTTGCTTCTCCGCCTTCAGATCAAAGAGAGAAAGAGTGCCGTCAGCGTATCCGACAGCAAGGCGGTCCCGCCCCGGGGAAAGACGCGAAGTTACGGGGTCGGAGGTGAGGGTGAGTGGCTCGCCGGCGGATTCTTCTGAGCGGTTCCAGATTTTCACGGTGCGATAGCCTCCGGAGGCGAGGGTTCCCTCTGAACTGAAGTCCAGTGACTGAACGAGGTCGCGGTGCGCGGCGGGGTGTTGCAAGGTTGGATCTTTCAAGCTGGTCGCCAGTTTGCCGAGTCGAAGATCGTAGAGATCAATTTTCTGGCCGCGCCCCACTGCGGCAAAGCGTCCGTCGTCGGTGAGGGCGGAGGTGTAGATCGGTTGAGGGCCTGTCAGGATCGTCCACGACTCGGGGGCTGCGGTGGAAACGCTGTCGCCTTCGGCACCTTCATCAATCCATCGCTTCAGAAGGGCAAGTTGCTCAGGAGTCAGGTTTTTGGCCTTCGACTTGTTGTTTGCCGGCGGCATCGTTGGCTCTTCGATGTGTGCCGCAGTGGTGAAGAGAAATGAATTGTCGGCATTCTTCGGCTCGATCGCCGGACCTGATTCGCCGCCTTTAATCATGTCCTGCGGCGATTCGAGAATGAGGTCCGCCTTCGCCTTGGTCGTGTTATGACAGGCGAGGCAGTTGGTTTTGAGAAAGGGGTAAACCTCTGTGGCGAAGTTGACCGGGGTATCGCGCTTTAATTCGGCGACCGGCAACTGTGCTCTCAGAGGTGAGGCAAGCAGAAGAAGGCAAGGTAGAAGAAGGTGGAGTCTCATGATTGAGGCAGAGTCAGGGGGATGAAAAGAAAGCGATTACTTCTTCTTTTCTTCAGGAAGGATTTCGACGGAAAGGGGGAGAGACCAGGTGGCGAATTTGACGTCCTTTTGAGCGGCGCTTTTCGTGAGCGCTGTGGAACGTGCCTTTGCTGCGGTGAGTTCTTTCCCGGCCCGTGCCCCGTTTGATTCGGCCGTCGCGAGGGCTTTCTCAGCGCTGGCCAGATCTGCTTTCGCTTGCTCAATGGATTTCTCGACAGCCGGTTTCGCTTCCGCTGTCGCGGTCGCCAGATTTGCGGTCGCAGCTGCGAGAGACTTTTTCTTCTCCTCTACTGAGTTCCTGGTCGCGGCCGCTTCGGTGGTGTATTTTTTCGCTAAGCCTTCGATATGAGCGAGTTCCTTTTTCGCGTGATCGGCTGCATCCGGATTGCGTTTGTATTTCGTTACCCCTGTCCCCTTGAGGATGAAATTCCAGGTTCCTGCTTTGACGTCGAAGACATTCGTTTGGGGGGCAAAATTCAGGTTGAAGGTTCCCTCGCTTTTGTCTTCGGCCACGGTGACAACGGGTGGTTTTTTCAGTCCGTAAAGTCCAACCGGAGTGACGCTCAGGCTTCCCTTGAGTTCGTGCCTGGAAACGAGTTTGAAAGGGATCGACAATTTCTGCCCCTGCGTGACCGAAAATTTTCTACTGCCCTCCACTTCGATCCGGACGGGGGTGACTTCCTTCGCGCTCACCGCGAGAGGAAATTCCGGGGAGAGCCGGCTTTTGATCCGGGCGAGGTTGTAGTCATTGTTGCCCAGAGTGATCGTTCCCGCTCTGACCGGATGAGTGATCGTCTTCTCTCCGATCGTGGCGGTTGCGGTGACTTTGATATTGCCGGTCCACGCGGGCGCTTTACCGGTCGCGGCGAGGGTTAGATAAGCGCTCGTCTCGAGGTTTTGCAGCGAGACTTCGGGGCAGGTGACGCCCTCGGGGAGTCCCTCTGCTTTTACCAAAATGGGTCCGGTGAAACCATCTTTGCGTTGGACGAGAAGCCGGAGGGGCGCGGTGCCTCCCTGACGCAGGAGGGGGGCGGCTGGGAAAGCCTGCCTTTGATCGAGGTAGGGGCGCTCAGTCACGGCGATGACGTTGAAGTCGGGCTTTGCTGTTCTCAACTGTAGCCGGTAGGTGTTGACGGGGCTGCCTGAATTGAATTGATTGATCACCGTGATGCGGTAGTCGGCATCTTCATCGGCGGTGAATCCGAGGGCGGTGTCGTGCGATCCGCTGTCGAAAGTGCTCCCGCCGGAGTTGCTGAAATCATCACTTTCCCGAACCGTCTTCACTGATTCTTTTCCATCTTTATCAATGCTCACTTTTTCGACCAGCAGGAAGGGATCGGAATCGTCGCCAATTCGATCTGCGATGACTTCGATCCAGTAGGCCGTTCCCTTTTTAGCAGAGAAGGAAAAGTGATCAGTGTCTTCTTTGGAATCGAATTGAGCGGACACTTCTGATGGTATCGTGAGAAGAGGCGGCTCCACGTTTTCGTGAGAGATGATCACCGGAGAGCTTGAAAATCCGAGTTTCACCGGATTCGATTGTCCTAACCGAAAAGTAAATCCGGGGAGTAGCGCCGTGGCCGGGGCCGCTGTTGAAAACTCCATTTCAGGTGCTTTCTCCGGGACTTTGATTTCGACGGAAAGGGTTTCGAGCGGCTTTCCATCGAGCGCAACCTCTTCGCCCCGGGAGCTGCCGGGCAGATTTCTTCCGATCAGAGTTGCGCGGTAGGTCGTCCCCGGAACTCCTGCCGGCGGAATCACTGTGTCGATCCAGGGGGCGGCGCTCGCCTTGAGAGTGTAGGTGTAGTGGGTGCCTCCCCGATAGAAAACATCGTGAGCTCCGATCCAGTAATCGCCGTCCGCCGGAGCGATGAAATCGATCATGGGGTCCCGACCGATCGTGTCGCGATCCGTTTCGAGTTCGTAGCCCCGGTTGTCGACCAGCTTGAGTGAGATATCCGCCTGGGATTCGATTCGTTCGGCACGGCAATGGAAGAGGACCCGCTCGTCTTTCTTCATCGTGACTTTCCACCAGTCAGTTTGATCGGCATCGGTATTCCCGTAAGCGAGTGTTTCACGGGGCAGTTCGGGCGCTGTTTCGAGTTGGTGATGGGCTGCTCCTGCTTTGTCGGCGACAAGGGGTTGCCCAGCTGGAATAACAAGGATGGGGCGCGAGGTCGACAATCCGAAGTAGCCCGCCGCGCGGATTTCGACAGTGGTTGTGTTAGTGAATTCCGGAGCGGTGACGAGGAACATGCTTCCATTTTGACCCGGCTTGGGTCTGAATTCGGTAGCGGGGAGCATGACCGGTTTGGCCGTCAACCCCGGGGCGGAAAAGGTAAGCCCGGTGAGGTCATCGAGGTTGGCTCCACTTAGGGAAATCCCGGTGGTTTTTCCGGCCTCAATCGCCGGGGGAGAGATGGAGTAAATCTCTGGAGCGGGAAACTGGGCGTGACTCTTCGCGGTGACGAAGAGAGCGATGAGCAGCGCAAGGAGCGCTGCGGTGGTGTGTTGCTTGATCATCTCCTCCGGGCTTTGATCAATGGTTGAAGAGAAACTCCTTCGTGTTCACGAGTGCCCATAGAATGTCTTCAAAGGCTTCCCGTTCGGCTTTCTCAGCGGTCATTTCTTTGTCTTCTGACTGGGCGGCTCGCTCCCGTTTTTTGTTCAGGTGGGCTTCCGCTGCTTTGAGCTCGGTCGCGTTGGGACTGCGGGCGAGCGCGTAGGTGTAGAGTTCGGTGACGCGGTCTTTGTCAGGACGTTTCACATCCTTGGCGAGTGCCGCGGCGCGTCCTTCATCGTGGCTCAATTTGCTTTGAACGGTTTCGGAATTGATGAGGTGGAGGCTCTGCGCGAGGTTGGCGTCGGCGACCCTTTCGCATTCGCAGGCACTGTCCATCTCCGGTCTGCCGAAAACGGTGAGGAAGAAGGAGTCGTTGTTAAACTTGTCATCCGGCAGCCAGGTCGCGCGAACGCCGTCGGGCTGGTTGGTGAATTTGTCTTTGGAATCAGAGACAAAGTTGAGCGCATCGAGCAGCACTTCGGCCTGGAGTCGGCGCGGGTAGTAACGCGAGAAATTCTGGGTGTCGGTCAGGTTATGATCGTTCGGTTCTGAACTGAGTTGATAGGTCCTGCTGTTGCAGATTGTGCGGATCAGCTCTTTAAGATCGAAGTCGTTCGCGGCGAAGTCGGAGGCCAGTCGGTCCAGCAGTGCCGGGTGCGTTGCCGGATTTGTGACGCGCATGTCATCTTCCGGTTCGACGAGGGCGATCGAGAAAAAGTGCTTCCAGTAGCGGTTTACAAGCATGCGGGAAAACCAGGGGTTCTCTTCGTTGGTGAGCCAGTCAGCGAGTTCAGTGCGCGGATCGTCATTGATCGAAAGGGTCACCGGCTCTTCCCCGAGAGCGGCGGGTTTGAGAACTGCTTTGGTATTGGGGTTTTGCATCGCGGGGGCGACGCGTTTGTGGAAGATGATCTCCTCATCAGGTTGCTCGCCCTTTTTTCGCCCGACGCTGGAAAGGAAAGCGGCGAAGCTGTAGTAGTCGTCCTGAGACCACTTCTCGTAGGGGTGATGGTGGCACTGGGCGCATTGCATGCGTATGCCGAGGAACACCTGCGCGAGGTCGGCCATTTGTTCTTTGCTGTCTTTGACGGAGCGATACCAGGCGACGGCGGGATTTCGTCCCACTTCACCGGAGGCGGTCACTAACTCTGTCACAAGTTCGTTGTAGGGTTTGTTTTCGAGAAGGCTCGTGCGGATCCAGTCGTGAAACGCGTAGGTGCCGCGTTGATAGGTATCCTTGGTGCGTTTGTTCCGTAGAATGCCGGCCCATTTCTGTGCGAAGTAGGCGGCGTAGTCAGGGGAGTCGAGCAGCTGATCGATCTTTTCGGCCCGTTTCTCAGGGTTTTTGGAGGCGAGAAATTCACGGGTTTCCTCCGGCGAGGGAAGTCGACCGGTGACATCTATCGTGACCCGTCGGATGAAGGATTCGTCGTTGCAGAGCTCTGATGGCGGAAGGCCGAGGAGAGAGAGCTTTTTGAAAACCTCTTCGTCGATAAAGTTCTTGGTTTCGGGAAGTTCTGTGATTGTTCCGCCGAGTGGGATCGTGGCGCGAAAGACGTCCACATATTCCTGAAAGCGCACCATCACGGAGGTCGTTCCGGTTTCGGATTTGAGAGAGACGAGGCCGTTCTCGTCGACTTCCGCCATGCCCTTCTGGTTCGCTTCAAAAATGGCGAGGCGGGTGATGTCTTTTGAACTTCCGTCGCTGTAATAGGCTGTTACCGCGAGTTGCTGTTCCCCGCCGGGTTTGCAGACACGCTCCGAAGGAAAAACGGCGATGCGATCGATTTTCAGGTTGGCTTCATTTTCCGGATCGTATTCCATGCCCTGGCGAATCCAGGAGGTGATTGTGTTGTAGTCTGCTGAATTTTTCTCCAGCCGGATTCCGCCTTCGTGCGGGATCTCACCGGTCGCCTTCATCATGAGGAGGCTGTTTTCGGGAGCGGCGGGAGAGAGACGGCGGCCCCGGGATTCGCGGACGAGCCAGTCGTGATCATTCCAGGGTTCGTAGCCGAAGAGGGAAAGTCGGAAATTATTCTGGCCTCCGGATTTTCCATGGCAGCCTCCGCCGTTGCATCCGTATTTGGTGAAAACGGGAACGACTTCCTGAGCAAAATGGATTTTTTGCGGCACTTCCTGATCGGTGACTTTGACCCTGACGGAAGAAGGCGCTTTTGCTTTCGTTCCTGCGAGGGTTGCTGTCACGGTGACGTCTCCGTTTTTCAGGGGCGTCATGTGACCGTAGTCATCGATCGCGACGATGCCCGGAGGATTGGCGGCGAAGGTCACCTCGTGGGTGATGTCTTTTTCAGTTTTGTCGAGTTGCTGTGTGACGAGGAACTGATGCGTCGTGCGTGACCCTTTCAGCACGATCTGATCCATCCTGAAAGCGAGCGACACTTCGGGAAGTGGTGGTGCGGCCGGCGTCGGTGCGGCCGGCGTCGGTAGGACCGGTTTTGTTTCCGGCTTCGGTGCCGCCGCGGCTTCCGGTGCAGGCGGAGTTGCTTTCGTTTCCTGCGCTTGAGCAGGGAGAATTCCAACTGCGAGGAAAAATAGTAAATAGAGTCTCATGCCGTGATGGGGTTAGCCGACCAGTTCTTTCATGGGAGAGTGCTCCGGGTCGACGAGATACATCGGCCGGCCGGTGAGGTCTTCGATGGTGGTATTCTGCGCATCGATGCCGACGTTGTGATAGAGAGTGGAGAACACTTCCTGAAATTCGACGGGGCGTTCCGTGGCTTCTCCTCCATTTCGATCTGTTGCCCCGATAGTTTGTCCATGGTTCATGCCGCCTCCGGCGATGACTGCGGAACTCACTCTCGGCCAGTGATCGCGTCCACCGTTGGCATTGATCAAAGGGGTTCGTCCGAATTCCCCCCAGACAACCACGCTGACATCCTTGTCGAGACCGCGGTCGTGAAGGTCCTGCACGAGTGTGCTCAGTCCCTGATCGAGCAGTGGAAAATCTTCGCGTCCCCGTTTGAAGTTGGCGCCATGCCAGTCCCACCGGGAAAATCCGATGGTGACGCATCGCGCTCCGGCCTCGACAAGACGCCGCGCCATGAGGAACTGGTCGAGACGTTTCCAACAGCCATCGAGCTGAAGCTTCTCGGTTCCTTTGCCGTATTTTTCAACGAGTGCAGGGTCTTCTTTGGAAAGGTCGAGGGCGTCTCCGAGTGCGCTCGAGGTGAGCACTCCAAACGCCTGCTGATTGAAGGTGTCGAGACCATCCATCATTCCGGACTGGTCGACTTCGCGGCGAAAATTGTCGAAGCTTCCGAGGAGAGCCTTACGATCGTGGAGACGTTCGATGCTCACTCCCTGAAGGGCGATGTCCTCTTTTCCGCCTCCCCGGAAAGGGGTGAAAGGAGAGTGGGCCGGACCGAGAAAGCCGGGTTGCCCGGGATCGCCCCATTCATCGTGTCGACATTTTGGTGAGAGTCCGATGAAGGGCGGGCATGAATCATTTGTGCTCCCTTCCAGTTTGGATACAGCGGCGCCGAAGCTCGGCCATCCGCCGGCGGGCACGTTGGACCTTCCGGGGCGTCCCGTCTGACACATCATGAGATCGTGCGGTCCTTCGGCTCCTACCATTGAGCGAATAAAACTGAATTTGTCCGCCATCTTTGCCATGCGCGGAAACTCTTCACAGATCTCGATTCCGGGGACATTGGTTTTGATCGGGCGAAATTCACCGCGGTATTCGCTCGGTGCGTCCATCTTTAAATCCCACATGTCCTGATGGGGAGGGCCGCCGGGAAGGAAGATCATGATGACTGCCTTGTGATTGATCCCGCGCGAAGATGAACCGTTTGCTGATTCAGCGGCGAGAAGCTGGGGTAGCGACATGCCGCCGAGTGCCATTCCTCCGATTTGGAGAAAGGATCGTCTTGAATGTCCGTCGCAAAAGCGTCCTGAGTTTTCGCCGAGAATGGTGAGCATGAGAGGGCAGCGGTTCTTCCAGTTACCGGAACAGAATACTGACGCTGCCGTCTCTCTTCGAGTCGTTTGCTCTACGCATTCACGGGTTCGCCGAGCCGTAAAGACGTTATACTGAGTCCTTTACCTCGCTCATGAATTTGTGAGACGGTTCGGTTCATGAAGGGGACGCGACGAAACCATGAGCATTGATTTCCGCTCTCCCCGTGGTCGCTCTTTTGCAGCGATGTCGACACGCCGCGCTGCAGTGAAAGCGGGCGCGCTCGGGCTCATGGGCGGATTCGGGATGGATCAACTCGCGGCACTGGAAGCGGCAAGTGCGAACCCGGATTCAGCCGCATCGGGAAAAGCGAAGTCGGTGATTTACATCTTTTTGTCAGGTGGTCTCTCGCAGCATGAGAGTTTTGACATGAAGCCGGATGCTCCCTCCGAAATTCGGGGAGAGTTCCGCCCGATCGCAACGAAGACTCCCGGAGTGCATATTTGTGAGCACCTTCCGGAGTTGGCAAAGCGAAGTGAAAACTGGGCGCTCTGCCGCAGTCTTTCTCATGGCTCGAATGAACATTCCGACGGGCACTACATCATGATGACGGGACGGACCGATCTCCCTCCGGGGTTTGATCGCACCAAGCCGAAAGATACCGACTGGCCTTCGATTGCCGCACTCGCGGGAACGCTCCTGCCTTCGTCGGGGACATTGCCACCATCTCTGGTTCTTCCCGAGAAACTGGTTCACCGCACCGGGCGAACTCTGCCCGGTCAGTTTGGGGGATTGTTAGGGCGTCAGAATGATCCCTTCTTCCTTGAAGCTTCGAAGTTCAATCCAAAGGGGTATGGTGCCTTTCCCGGGTATCATTTTCATCATGCAGATGGATTTCAAAGCAGGGAGGATCTTCAGTTCCGGACTTTCAGTCTCGACCTTCCGGATACGATTGATTTTGAGCGTTTTCAGGAGCGCCTCCAGCTCCGGAAGCAGCTGGATGAGCAGGAGCAGTATCTCGCATCTGCGGCGAATGCTGACGGTTTGGACCGCTACCGCGAAATGGCGGTGCGTTTACTTTCCGATCCGAAGACGCAATCCGCCTTCGATGTTCATGCCGCCGATGCGAAGACCCAGGATCGATACGGGCGAAATGCATTTGGCTGGTCGCTTTTGATGGCCCGCCAGTTGGTTGAGTCCGGTGTCCGACTCGTTCAGGTGAATCTGGGAAACAACGAAACGTGGGACAATCACCAGGCCATTTTTCCGAATCTCCGGGACTACCTTTTTCCTCCGACCGATCGTGCGGTCTCGGCGTTGCTCGATGACCTGTCGGAAAGCGGAATGCTGGACGATACCCTCGTGGTCCTCGCGAGTGAGTTCGGGCGAACTCCGAAAATCTCGACTCTGGGCGGAGCGAAGTTGCCCGGTCGCGATCACTGGGGCGCCGTGCAAAGTGTCATGCTCGCCGGTGGCGGGATTCGCGGTGGCGCCGTTCTGGGAGAGACGGATAAACTTGGTGGCCATCCTGTAAGTGATGGCCGCCGTGCCGAGGATCTTGCCGCGACGATTTACGAGGCGCTCGGTTTGCCCCGTGACGGGCATTGGGTCGATACGGCAGGAAGGCCGATGCCGTTGTATCACGGCGAGCCTCTATCGGAGTTGTTCGGGTAAGGGCCTTGGCCGGAGTCCCGTCAGGCGAGGATCTCTTTGATGACTTTCGCGGGGTTCACTCCGGTGAGCTTTTGTTCAAGTCCCTGGAACGGGTAGTGGAGCTTTTTGTAATTAAACCCTAACAGGTGCAGAAGTGTGGCGTGGAAATCGCGTAAGTGAACAGGGTTGAGTGCCGGACCATACCCTATTGCGTCGGTCTCCCCGTGAGAGTAGCCGGGTTTGACTCCTGCTCCGGCCATCCAGAGGGTGAAAGCTCCGGGGTTGTGGTCCCGTCCCTTTAAGGCCATTTCTTTACCGCCCCGGTTTTCCCGCATCGGGGTGCGCCCGAATTCGCCGCTCCAGACAACGAGGGTGTCATCGAGGAGGCCGCGCTGTTTTAAATCGGAGAGCAGCGCGGAGATCGGCTTGTCGATCTGCTGGCATTTATTGAGAAAGCCATCGTTGAGCGCTTCGCCTTTACTTGCTCCGTGGGAGTCCCATCCCCAGTCAAACAGCTGGATGTATCGGACGCCTTTTTCGGCAAGCCGGCGGGCGAGGAGGCAGTTGTTGGCAAAGCTTTCTTTTCCCGGTTCGGTGCCATACATCTCGTGAACAGACTGAGGTTCATCATTGATGTCCATAACCTCGGGCACCGCTGTTTGCATGCGGTAGGCCATTTCATATTGAGCGATGCGGGTGAGGGTTTCGGGATCACCGAATTCGGCGTGGGTCTGCTCGTTGAGCCGCTTCAGGGAATCGAGAGCGGTGCGGCGGATCTCCCGGCTGTTGCCCGCGGGGTTGGTTACATTGAGAACGGGATCACCGACGGAGCGGCACTGGACTCCCTGGTAGACCGAAGGAAGGTAGCCGGAGCTCCAGAGCGCTTTCCCGACGCGGGGGAGTCGTCCCCCTGACAAAAGCACCATAAAGCCGGGAAGGTCGCTGTTTTCCGTTCCCATTCCCCAGGTGACCCATGACCCGATCGAGGGGTGTCCGATCCGTGACTGACCGGAGTGAACCATGAGTTGCGCGGGGCCGTGGTTGAATTGATCGGTTTGCATCGTTTTGATGAAACAGAGATCGTCGGCATGTTTTGCGAGGTGGGGGAGCCGTTCAGAAATCCACGCGCCCGAGTTTCCATGCTGCGCGAACTTCGCCTGAGGTCCCATCATATTGGGTGTGCCCTGGATGAAGGCGAATCGTTTCCCTTCGAGAAATTCCTGCGGGCAGGGTTTCCCGTCGAGTCTTTCGAGATCCGGTTTGTAATCGAAGAGTTCGAGCTGACTGGGGGCTCCAATCATGTGCAGGTAAATGACCCGCTTCACTTTGGGGTTGAAGTGGGGGTGGAGTGCGCTGAGCGGATTATCAGGGAGATGGACAGGTAATCCGCCTGCGGCATTCGCGGCTTGCGCGCCGAAGAAAAGTCCGCCGAGTCCGGTCGTGCAACTGCGCAGAAACTGGCGGCGGGTGTCGGCTTCGAGGGAGCGGAGCTTTAATTCTTTTAGAAGAGTGTCAGGCTGCATGATCGGTTGTGGCTATTTGCTGAGCACTTCGTCGAGGTTGAGTAGAATCTGCGCGACGACGGTGAAGGCGGCTCCGTCGGAGGTTCCTGCGAGACCTTTTTTCAGGTCCGGTTGGGAGGCGTATTGCGCTTCGAGATTGGTGTAGAGGCTCACGAGTTCCTGCAGCTTCTCCGGCGAGGGGTCGCGGGACGTGGTGATGCGATAGCCGTTTGCGAGTTTCGCGGTTACATCGCCTTCGGTATCGTATTTCATGCGTCGGGCGAGCCCGGCAGCGGCTTCGGCAAAGGCTTCATCGTTCAGCATCGTGAGCGCCTGGAGCGGGGTATTGGAGGTAAGACGGCGGGGGGTGCAGAATTCGCGGGAAGGGGCATCGAAGGTCGCAAAAGCAGGGTAGGGGATGCTTCGCTTCGCATAGGTGTAGATGGCGCGACGGTAGCGATTTTTGTCCCCGGATTTTGGCGTGGTCCATTTGTCTCCGGAAGAAAAAGGTTTCCAGACACCGGCCGGAATTGGCGGATGGACCGGCTCGCCGCCCACTTCGTCGGTGATCAGTCCGGAAAGAGCGAGGGCCTGGTCGCGGATCACTTCTGCGGAGAGACGGGTGCGCGGTCCGCGGGAGAGGAGTCGGTTTGCGGAGTCCCGCTCGAGCGCGTCAGGGGTGGTTTTGGCACTTTGCTGATAGGTCGCTGAAGAGACGATTTCCCGGATGATGGATTTCATGCTCCAGGCGTAGTCATTTTGAAAACGCAGTGCGAGATAGTCGAGAAGTTCAGGGTGACTGGGGTCCTCGCCGGAGGATCCGAAGTCTTCCAGCGTCGCGACGATGCCGGTGCCGAAGAGTCTTTCCCAGATCCGGTTTACGAAAACCCGGCTGGTAAGGGGATGGTCCGGGGAAACCCACCACTGCGCCATGGCAAGACGGTCCGGGAGTTCGCCTTCCGGTGAGGGCAGACTTTCGGGAAAGCCGGTCGTAACACGGGCCTCTTTTTCGAGGAAGTTTCCGCCTCCGAAGACGTGGGTGGGCCGTGCCAGTTGAGCGGGGCGCTCGCTCGTCATCGGGATGTTTACCGAGGGGATTTTTTTTCTCTCGGCGATCGTGGTTTGAAGAGCTTTTCGCGCCGCTTTGTGTTCGCTGTCTTTTGCGAGAGCGGTCCAGTCGCTGTCTCCGGTGACGTCGATGTGTCCGCGCTGGATGACGAGAGGAAAGGCGCCGTGGGCAAAGCCCTTGCTGGTGATTTGAAGACGGAGTTGGTCACTATTGACCGGAATCGGGCTGGCGGGAACGAGGATGATCTCGCGCTGGTGATGAATGCGGGTTTGAGCGGAAAAACCGGTTCCGTCGGGTTTCACTTCGATGAGGGGATCGTGAGGCATCGCGGGGATGTCTGCGACGGAAAGTTCAAATAGAATGGGCCTTTCGGTGCCGTCTTCTGCGATCATGTCGGCCTGCAGTTTGTCGATGCCGAATCCCCATTCCGAATCCTTGAGCGCTTTTTCTGCATTTTTGGGTTGGATCGTGAGACGGATCGCTGTGATCGCTTTGGTTGTCCCGGGAATGCTGGAGAGCACGGTGAGAAGAGGTCCTCTTTCGACGGTTCCCTGAGTCGTGAACTGTTCTCTTTCCCCTGATTTTTCGACGACGTATCGAGTTTGGTTATTGGTCGAGACTTCCAGATTTTCCGTCGCAGCCCAGGTGGTTTTATCAGCGATGGCCCGTCCTTTTTTCCAGATCTGTTTCTGCGATTCAGCGATGGTGCGGTCCAGTTCTGCGGCTCTCTGATCCTGAGATCGATCCGAGGGAACTCTCAGGAGAGGCTCATCTTTTTGGAGGTCGGAGTCGGCCGTGTTGTTGAAGAAGGCCATGAATTCGTAGTATTCTTCGTTCCGAAAAGCCTCGTAGGGATGATCGTGGCACTGGGTGCATCCGAAGGTGATCGAGCCCCAGGTTTGCCAGGTGGTATTGACGCGGTCGACGATGGCCTCGACACGGAACTCTTCGTCGTCGGTCCCGCCTTCGTTGTTGGTCTGGGTGTTGCGGTGGGCGGCGGTCGCGATGAGATCGTTGATCGTCGGTTCGGGGAGGAGGTCTCCTGCGAGCTGCCGGATCGTGAATTGATCAAAGGGCATGTCCTCATTGAAAGCATTGATGACCCAGTCCCGGTAGGGCCAGATCGTTCTGCGGTCGTCGAGTCCGAGGCCGCGTGAGTCTGCATAGCGAACGAGGTCGAGCCACATCGTCGCCCACTTTTCGCCGAAAGCGGGACGGCTCATGAGTTCATCGATGGCCTGTTTGATCGCTTCTTCCGGGGATTTTTCAAAAGCGGTCTCGAAGGAGGCGAGTTCTTCGAGAGTGGGCGGCAGTCCGGTGAGATCGAGCGAGAGCCGGCGGAGGAGACGGCCCGGCTGAGCCCTGGAGGACGGTTTTAGATTTTCCTCTTCGAGTTTTGAAACGACAAAGCGATCGATCGAAGTCTTCGCCTTTCCGCTGTCTTTGACCGCGGGGATTTCCGGCATCACCGGTGGCTCAAAGGACCAATGCCCCGACCACCCGGCTCCTTCCGTGATCCAGTTTTTAATGAGTTCTTTCTCCCCATCAGAAAGACCTTCGGGATGGTCCTCCCTCGGAGGCATCGCGTCGTCCTCGTCATCGGTGGTGATGCGGTAGAACATTTCCGACTTTTCCGGCTCACCGGGGACGACCACGGGGTTTCCGCTTTCGCCTTCGAATCCGATGACCTGATTTTTGTAAACAAAGGAGATGCCGCCGGCTTGTTTGACACCTCCATGACAGCCGGTGCATTTCGCGTTTAAAATGGGGCGAATGTCGCGTGCGAAATCCACTTCAGCAGATACGGGGGCGAGTCCTGTGTAGAGCAATCCTGCTCCCAAAATCGCCAATACTGCCCCGTTTTTCGAACTCGCCATAGGACAGGGTAACGCATTTAAATTGATTCAAAAATCCGTAAATACGTTGCGTAAGATGGATTTGCATCACGCACCTGCGACGCGAATGGCGGTTGAAAACTTCCGAATTCTGTAGAAAGTCATTAAGGTGTATTTTAAATGTAACTTTAATCTTTTTTCGAAATGAAACATTTAGACGTTCGATTGCCGGCTCGCTGGATCTTGCCGGGTATAGTGATAGTTGCTTTGCTCACGGTGACTTTGTATTCACGGCTCATTGCTGAGGAGGTTGATAAAGAATCGGAGGAACGGATCGTAAAAAACCTTCCGAAGACTGTCGAGGAAGCGAGGGGGCGGGCCCGTTGGATGAATGAATTGATCCACGGTTCGCTTCAGGTGATGCACCGCGATTTTTTCGGTGATGGCGATGACGATTCGCTTGCTCTGCCTTCGCAATCACTGGACGACGTTTTTGCTGAGATGTCGAGATCCTGGGATGTCGACATTCGCTGGCTCGGTGTCAATGCGATGCAGGGGGTTGATCACCGGCCGAAGGATCGCTTTGAAGAGGCGGCAGCGAAGGCTCTCGAAGAAGGCGCTCAGGAATATGATGCGGTGGAGGGGACTCAATTTCGTTTCGCGGGGGCGATTAAGATTCACAATCAGTGTCTCAAGTGTCATGTGCGCAACCGGACTTCGCTGGAAGAGCGTGTCGCCGGGCTCGTGATCGGCTTTCCGATGGATATTAAGAAGTGAACCTTCGATCCGGTGAGGATCTTTCTTTTTCGGGTTCACCGGCGTATAATCTTCCGTGCCCAGCGACGCAAAACCCGATCTTCAGAAAAAGCTCCGTGAAGTGCCCCATAAGCCCGGGGTTTACATTCATCGGGATCGGCTTGGCAGTGTCATTTACGTCGGGAAAGCGCGGGACCTGCGCAAGCGCCTCGCTTCGTATTTTACCCCCTCGAGACAGCGAATGGCGGAGCACAAGACGCGTGCTCTCATTCAGAGTATCTGGGATTTCGACATTCACGAAGTGCGCAATGAGCCTGAAGCATTGCTCCTTGAGGGCAAGCTGATCAAGGAATACCGGCCGAAATACAACATTGCCTTCCGCGATGATAAACGGTTTCTGCTCGTCAAAATGCATCCCGAAGAGCCGTGGCCGAAATTTCAGCTGACGAGGCTGAAAAAGGACGATGGAGCCCGTTACTTCGGTCCGTTTGCTCATTCGGGAGCGCTTCGGCAGACGATTTCGTGGATGAATCGCGAGTTCGGGCTTCGCAATTGCCGCCCCATGAAACCGGGGGAAAAGGATTACCAGCACTGCCACGACGATGTCATCAAAAACTGCACCGCTCCCTGCATCGGCCGGATCACCCGCGAGGACTACATGGCGAAGGTGGAACAGGCCTGTGACTTTCTGAAAGGGCATTCCAAAGATCTTATTGTCTCGATTGAGGAGGAAATGGCGGAGGCTGCTGCCTCGCTGGATTTCGAGCGGGCTGCTGAGTTGCGCGACATGGTCGACAATTTGAAAAAGACGCTCCGCCCGACGCGTCAGTTCCGGAAACGCGGCGTTCCGGGGAAGGCGATCAATCCGGAAGAGGACGTCAAAGAACTTCAGGAATACCTCCAGCTCGACCGTGCCCCGACGGTGATGGAATGCTTCGACATTTCGAATATCTCCTCGAATCACATCGTGGCATCGATGGTTCGCTTTAAAAACGGGGTCTCCGATAACAGCAATTACCGTCGCTATCGAATCAAGACGGTGAAAGGGCAGGATGACTTCGCGAGCATGGCTGAGGTGGTGCGCCGTCGCTATTCACGCATTCTTCTCGAGGCGCGCGAGCACGTCGGGGAGGAGGTCGCGGATGCGAGTCAGGAAAGCCCGCTCGAAGCGATGCGGCGGATCGAAGCCGAAGAGGAGGCTGGAAAATTTGAAGACGGGAAAAAGCGCAAGCCGTTTGTGCGTCTCCCGGATCTGGTCATCGTCGACGGGGGGAAGGGCCAGCTCAGCATGGCGGTGAAAGAGTTGAACCGGCTCGGGCTGCACGATCTTCCTGTGATCGGACTCGCGAAGCAGCGGGAAGAGGTCTTTCGGCCCGATAATCCCGAGCCGTTGGTGATTCCTCATTCGACGGGGGCTTTAAAGTTGCTCCAACGCATTCGCGACGAATCTCACCGTGTTGCGAATGGCTATCATCAGATTTTGATGAAGCGACGGGTTGAGGAAAGTATCCTCGATGATTGTCCCGGAATCAGTCGGGCGAGAAAAGAGCGACTCCTCGAAAAATTCGGTTCAGTGAGCCGAATGAGGAAGGTTTCCGCGGACGAAATCGCGGAAGTGACGGGAATTACCGCCAAACTCGCCACAGAAATCGTGCATTTTTTGAAAAGTCATTAAGAAACCCTGCGTATTCGCAGTGTATCGGGGGCATTTTTCGTGCTAAACTTGCGGAGTCCCTTCTTTTCTTTTTCCCTCATGAACGTTTTCCAGAACGCTTTCAAAACTCTTTTCCCGACCGCTGCCTTTGCAGTGGTCTCTATTTTTCTTTCAACGACGCAGGCGCAGGAAGCTGATAGCAGTTTCGTGCTCGAGGGAGTGGTTGAAATGGAGGAGGCACCGGCGCAACCCGATGCCGTGGCAATTCCCCGGTTTGAAGACGGGGTCGCGATTGCCCAGCCTCTTGTGGCTGAGGAAGTTGAGGCGGTGGAGATCCCCGCTGAACTCATGGAAAGCAAGCCCGAGATCACGGAGGAGAAGATCGAGGTGGAAGCGGATGTGGAGGAGAAAGTGGCCCGGACCGAGTCCATTATTGAATTGATGAAAAACGTTCCCGTTTCGGGAAGACCGACGACGGCTCAGGATCTCAGAGCCAAGTCCAGCCCGACTCGCTCGGGACAGCTGGGTTCGTCCGTGTTGACGCGGACTGAAGCAAGGACCTTTACCTTTAAGATTCCGGCACCCCGCGGACAGATTCTGGATCGAAACGGTTACCCTCTCGCTCAGAGCAAAGTGGTTCATTACGCGGCGATTTCGTTCCCTTTCCTCGGTTCCGAAGTGAAGGATGAAGAGATTGCGCGCTATGCCGGTGAGCGGGTTTTGCATGTGAACAACATTCTCGGCGCAACCTGGGATATGTCGGATAAACGGGCCGTGGAGCACTATCGAAATCGTCGTTGGGTGCCTTTGCGTTTTTCCTCCGTTTTAACCGCAGAGGAAGTCGATGAGCTGCGCCGTCAGAAAATGGAGGGGCTCATGCTCCATCCTGTCTACATGCGCCATTACCCGCAGGCCGAGGCGCTTTCGCACGTGATCGGTTATGTAGGAAAACGTCCTCCGAATCCCCGTGGTGAGATTGTGAACGGGGAGCCGTTGTGGGGTGAGGGCGAAGGCGTTGACGGTTTGGAAAAAGCGTTCGACCCGGATCTCCGGGGAACTCCGGGGCGAATCAACGTTCTCTTCGAGGCCGACGGAACCAAGGTGAAGGAGGATGTTCTTTCCCGTCCTAAGCCGGGATACAATGTCGTGACCTCAATTGACCTCGAGATGCAGCGCCTTTGCGAAAGGCTCCTTTCGGAGAAGGTGAAGCGCGGTGCCATGGTGATCATGGATGTTCGAAACGGGGATGTCATGGCGATGGCGAGTTTCCCTCAGTTTGATCCCAATGTTTTCATTCCTGCGATTAGTCAGGAAAACTACACTGCGCTGATTGAGGATCCGGCCAAGCCGCTCTTTCCCCGTGCTTTCCGCGCGGGGTATCCACCCGCTTCGACTTTTAAAGTGGCCACCGCTCTCGGCTTCCTCGAAAGTGGTTACATTTCGCCCCACGATGTTTATCCATGCCCTGCCTCGTGGACGATCAGTAACCTGACGATGCGTAACTGGAACGCCAAAGGGGAGGGCTCCATGAACGTTGTCGGCGCTTTGACCCGTTCCTGTAACACCTGGTTTTATGAAGTCGCGATCAGCGCCGGTGGTGATTCAATGAGTTATATGGCAAGTCGCCTCGGACTTGGTGAGAAGACCGGGATTCCGTTGAACGAGGCCGAGGGGTTCGTTCCGAACAACCGCTGGTGGCTCGATCAATACGGTCACATGATGTCTGATGGCGACGAGGCTGTCATGAGTATCGGTCAGGGCAAGGTGGAGACGACTCCGCTTCAGGTGGCCCGGATGATGGCTGCGGTTGGAAATGGTGATCAGGTTTTGAAACCGCGACTTGTCCTGCAGATTCAGGATTTGAATCATGAAATCGAGCGGACTTACCCCGTCGATGTCGCGAACAATTTGAATGTCGATTCTTACAATCTCAAGGCGGTGCAGCGCGGCATGTATGACGTCGTCAACGCCGGTAACGGGACCGGGAAAGCGGCTTATCACAAGATTACTGTCTCGGGCAAAACGGGAACGGGGCAGTGGAAGCCTGCTCAAAAGCAGAATATCGCGTGGTTTGCGGGATACTTTCCTTCGAAATTTCCGGTCTACTCTTTCGCGGTGATTTACGAAGGCGATCCCGGCGAAAGTGTTGGAGGTGGTAAGAATGCCGCGCCTGTTGTCGGAGCGTTTCTTGAGGAATATCTCACCGAGGAAAATTACAACAAGGTCCGCGAGCGCTCGAACGAGTTGAAGGGCGAAGTGGAAGAGTCAGGTGTCGAAGAGTATTCCTATCGTGAGCCGATTAAATCCATTTTCCGTTCGTCTGATGCGGGGGCGGAGGGAGTGATCCAGGAGGTGGTGCCCCAGCCGACAGAAGTGCAGGGACGACCACGATCAAACAATGGCGGTTTCTTTGAAAAGATCTTCAAGCGGAAGCGCCGCTAGTTGAAGTATAGCATTTTTCAGGGCGTCTCAGCGCTTGCCAGTTGTTTCCTCTCCGGTTTAGGATATGAACCGATGAGAAAGAAATCTATATATCTGCTTTCTGTAGTGTGCCTACTGCTGACGACATCGTGCATGCGCACTTCCACCGTTGTCAGTGTGAAGAAGGATGGAACCGGGACTATCATTTCCCGCTACTATTTCTCCACTCAGATGCTGGCGATGATCGATCAACTCTCCGGGATGCAGGCGCAGGGAGGGGCCGGGCCTGCCGGCAATCTCGGGATGATCGCCGACATGGCCAAGCCTGACAAAGAAACACTGGAGGCGGATGCGTCCCATTTTGGCGAAGGCGTTCGCTATGCCAAACATGAACCCGGGAAAGATGATGAAGGCTGGGAAGGGTATACCGTGGTCTACGAATTCGATGACGTGACCAAAATTCAGATCGATCAAAATTCTGTTCCCGGAAAAGCGAAGGAATTTGTCGAGGCTTCGGGGGAGGATATCGATGCGGAAAAGGGAGGAAAGCTTACTTTCGATTTGAAGGACGATACGCTAACTATTTACTCCACCTTCGCCAAAGCGGGGATGGGGAATATGATCGATCAGGAAAAGCTGGATCAGGCCAAGGCGATGAATATGGCTCCGTCTCAGGCGATGAATATGAGCGCCGGCATGGCTCAGGGAATGAGAGTGGGGTTCTTTGTCAGGGCTGAAGACGGTATTGTCGAAACGGACGCGACCCATGTTTCCGGAAATCTGATTATTCTTTCCGACGCCGATATTCCCAAAGTGATGCAGGACCCGGATTTCGGGGCTTTCCTCGATGCTTCGATCGACGATCCTGATATGGTCACTCCTGAAAAAGTGAAAGAACTCTTCAAGGAGATTGAAGCGATGACCGTGGAACTGTCTGAGGAGATCACGGTGAAACTCAAGTAGCCGAACTCCCCGTCGGGAATTATGGCTGTTGCCACCTTGATTCATTCATCGGAGGAGGCCGCGGGCCTCGTCCGGTGGAGTATGCTCTTCGCGCTCGCGGACGGGGATGAGCGGCTGATCATTCTCCATCCCGAAGCCGTCGAGGAGACGGAGCTCAAATCCATTATCGCTCAATGGGGGGAAAGGCATCAGGTCGTTCCCGAAAGGGAGTTCATTGCACTGGATGTCCGTGATGAAGAGGCGATTCTCGATCAATTGAGGCGCCCTTTCATCACTCTGGCGATCTTCGGGCAGAATCGCGATTCCGGGGTCGACCCGGGCGCGCGTGAGCTGAACAGGCGCATTTACGACCGCGCCGTCTGCGACTCGATTCTTCTCCGCCTTGGGAATCAGATGCTCGATGAATGCGATCGAGTTCTCGTTCCCTCTGCGGGTGGGCCTCATTCCCGGGTTGCTCTGAAAAAGGCGAGCCGGATTGCGAGTCGCTTTTCCGGCAGTATCACCCCGCTCTACATTGCCCCGGATATCGGTGAGGATGATGGTCAGGCCGTCGGGCATCGGATCCTGGCCGGGGTGATTTCCAGCGCGGGGGTGAACAACAGGGATTGCGAAGTTCATCCCGAAGTGATCGTGGCCAACGGGGTCGGGAATGGGATAGCCGAGGCGGTTGCAGGAAGTGACTATGACCTCATTCTCATTGGCGCTTCCAACAGTGTCTCCGTTAAAAGAAAACTTTTCGGAGCGCTCCCGCCCGGGCTTCTCGATGGGGATAACGCCGCGACGATTGCGGTGATTCGAAAGCGCCACTCGATGGGGCACCGCATTCGTGACTTTGTCGAAAGGTTCTTTTCCCTGCGGGTGCCGCAGCTGGAGCGGGATGATCGCATCACACTCTTTGAGCGGCTTCAAACGCAGTCGCGCTGGAGTTTTGATTTCATGGCACTGATGCTCCTCGCGACCGGGATTGCTTCGCTGGGGCTCCTTCAGAACAGTCCTGCAGTTGTCATCGGAGCCATGCTCGTTGCCCCTCTTATGACGCCGTTGCTGGGAAGCGGGCTTGCCCTCGTGCAGGGAAACCTTCCCATGATGCGGGAATGCCTAAAGTCTATCGTTCTCGGCTTTCTAGCGGCCCTCGTCGTTGGATTGTTCGCCGGGCTTATTTCGCCATCAGCAGGGCTCACTGCTGAGCTGCTCGCGCGTGGAAATCCCAATTTGCTCGATTGCGGAGTCGCCGCCCTCTCAGGTCTTGCAGCCAGTTATTGCGTGGCCCGCCCCGGCTTGTCGTCCGCGCTGGCGGGGGTTGCCATTGCCGCCGCACTGGTGCCTCCAATCGCGACTGTGGGGATTTCGCTCAGTCTCGGGGAGTGGCTCAATGCCAAGGGGGCCGCCCTTCTATTCGGGACCAATGTCGTCGCGATTATTCTCTCCGCCGCTGCGGCGTTTTTCGCCAGCGGTCTCCGCGGACAGATTAAGGCGGGGAAACTCTGGGCGCGTCGATCCATCGTTCTTCTCCTCATTTTGATGGCGATCCTGATGATTCCGCTCGGGACCGTGCTGCTTTCTCAGGCGGGAAAAACGATTTCGAATGAACCCGGAATAGCCGCAGTCGCCAAAGCTGCGCTCGAAGAGGAAGCTGAAGCGGAGGGTTTCGAGATCGAGCGCTATCAAATGTCGCTTGGAAAAGATCAGGACGGAAACCTCCAGATTACCTACGCCATTGAAGTGACCCGGGCCGTGCCCGATCAATTTGTCGAAAATCTCGCGAAACGGGTTCGGAAAGGAACCCCTGGGCGAAAAGCCACCGTTCGCGTCACTACTGCTCTGGTTTCCCGAGCGGAGCCACAGGAGTGACTGCTCTCAATCGTCCACGCAGCTCATAAGAAATTATCAGACAGGGTCAGGTCGGGGACTCAACCCTGTTGGGTCGGTTATTTTTGTGAAATTAATGTCATTTGAAAGAGATTCGCTCGTCTCTACGTAAAGAGGGAGCGATGAAGTATTTTTCGTTAGTTTTATTTGGAGTCTGGGTTCTTGCTGAAATGCTTTCAGCGCAGGATTCGAGAGCGGTTGCGTCGTCGGCGAGCTTTGCTGATCGACTCGTTGAGGCTGCCAATTTCAGAACCACTCAGAGCGTCCGTTATGATCCCGCCTACGTGGTGATTGACTATCCCAATGGAGACGTTCCCGCCGACACAGGTGTCTGCTCGGATGTGGTGGTTCGCAGTTACCGGGCTCTTGGGATCGATCTGCAGAAGCGGCTTCACGAGGACATGAAGTATAATTTTTCCTCCTATCCCAAAAACTGGGGACTGAAGCGTCCCGATAAGAACATCGATCATCGACGGGTTCCCAATCTACAGCGCTTTTTCAACCGCAAGGGGGCTGAGCTGCCTGAGGGCGGGCAAACCGGTTACCTGCCCGGTGATCTCGTCGCCTGGGACCTCAACGGAAATGGTCTTTGGCACATTGGAATCGTCACCGGAAAGGATGAATTTGTGCACAACATTGGGAGCGGCCCCGTCAAAGAGCGGGGGATTGGGCAGTGGGAAGTCGTTGGCCACTACCGTTATCATCCCGAGAAGTGATTGGGGAGAGGGCGCGAAAGATCTGAATTCCCAGTTGAAAATAGGTGGATGCAGAGGAAAATAGCGATCCCTTCCGTGCAGCCTCGCCGACTCGGTTGCCGGAAACGATTCACAAATGTGAGGTGAAGTTTTTTTGGAGGGATGGCTGAGTCCGGTTTAAGGCGCTCGATTCGAAATCGAGTGTAGAGCAATCTACCGTGGGTTCGAATCCCACTCCCTCTGCCATCAAAATACCTCAGCCCCGGCGCAGCGGGGCAGGGCGGGAGCCTCCAGATCTTTCGCTTCTATACCGGTATTTATTACCCGGGCTATTGCACGATACTTTCAGCGGGCGTGCCGGTAGAGCTCGCGAATTTCATTCCCGGAGAGAGCGCTTCGATAGACGCGAACTTCGTCGATCGTCCCGCCGAAGTTCTGTGTTTCCCCCTGGTGCACGGCACCGATCGAAAGCCACATTCCAGCGGTATCGTAGTCCACCGATTCAGTGGTTCGCACCTCGTTGACAGCCTCGCCATTGACGAAAATGGTGATGACACTCTCGTTTCCTGATCCTTTTTCGATCCGTCCGGTGACGAAGGACCACTCGTTGAGCGGTAGCATATCGGGAGACACCGCTGCGATGTGTTGATTGAGCCGGGTGGTCCCATCATCGGTAACGACGATCTCCCGCTGCTGCACAGGGAAAGCGGGTTTACTCGTAACCGCCCGGTCCGTCCTGAAGCGAACCTGGCCGTTGCCGAGAAGGGTGAGCTGCCAGGGATCCCTCCCGCCGCGCCGGTCGCCGAACCAGACGATTTGACCTGACGCTCCCCGTGTCTCCGGCTTTATCCATGCCGAAACGGTGATGGAATCCAGAAGCTCGAACTGCGTTGAAGGTTCCGCATACATCCCCGACTTCCGGTCGGGAAAAAAGCGAAATGCATTTCCGTCGATTCCCTGATCTTGTTCAACGGCTCCGGCCCGGGTGAGAAGCGGTTGTGCTGACGGGACTCCGTCGAAGCTCCAGTGGGCGACGAGATCACGGTCGAAGGGGAGAACGGAAATACTTCCGCTCTGAGGAAGCATCGCGGGTGGATAAATCTGACGATTGGCTGTCTCGCTAACCGCATCAACAGGCTCTGCTGGTTCAATCAGGGTTTCACTGCTTCCCATCCAGAAGGGAATGCTGCAAGCGAGGGCTAATGCCAATGCCGCAATGATCGTCTTTTTGCGCGGGGTGCGCGAAGCTTCCCGCGATTGCTTCAGGGCGCTGATGTGTTCGGCCGCATCGATATTGTCGGGATCCATTTCGAGGGCTTTGAGGAACAATTCTTCAGCACGCTCCTGTGATGAACGGGATTTCGTTTCTTTCCAGCGGCCGAAATGGGCCTTTCCACAATCGACGAGGACATCCGCCCGGTACGGTGCGATCGCGGCGGCGTGTTCCAACTCGGTGATCGCATCGGTGAAGTTTGAGAACTTCAGGAAATTCCGTCCCTTCGCGAGATGAGCGTTCAGTTGGTTGCAAAGATTTTCCCAGTCCTCTGCTGTTAGTCCGGCGTTTTCGGCGATCTCCCTGAGCCTTTCCCCGGTCAATGGCAGGTCTGATTCAGCGCACTGAACCCCGAGCGCCCGCTTCAGAAATTCAGTTAAGTCGCTGGAATAGGTGTCGGACTCCATGCCCGGTATATTTTCATAAAGGGCTTTGAAAGACAAACTTTATAGGAGCCCTTCCCCGCAGGTTGGTGCCTGCGGGGAAGTCCCTGAAGTGATGTGATTGTTGGTTTGCTAATCAAGTGCAGCTGATAATTGAGCCATCAAGCCCATTCCCATTTGTGAGATGACACGGTAATCGCTTTGCTGGAGAGCCTGGCCGCCCCGGTTGCTTTGCGCCACTCCGGTGAGGAAGCCGTCGGGAGTGAGGTGGGCTTCAAGGCCGTGAAGGGTCTTTTTGGAGACTTGAAGATATTCCTCCGGTAGCAGACCGTTTTTCACAGCGAGGGCGAGAGCTGCCGCGATGCCGGCTGACCCCGAAGTATCAACCGGAACATCCTCGTGAAGGAAACAGTTCCAGAGACCGTTCTCCTTTTGATGTCCGCTCACCCACTTGGCGAAGCGCTCCACTTCTGCTTTCAAATCTGAGATATCCTCATCGCCCTTGTATTCGCTGAGAGTTCTCACGAGGCCGAGAGAATACCAGGCGACTCCCCTGGCCCAATTCTGAAACGATCGATTGCCACCCTTGTGATAACGCAGCCAGCAATCGTCGTTGTGAATGAGACGCTCGCGGCGAAGCCTGAGTTGTTTCAATGACAGCGCGATCAACGCCTTATCTTCCCTTTGAGTTCCGATAACCATCATGGGATAGGCGATTGTGTAGCTACCCTCAGCCGAAGTCGTCCCGCCATCTCTGACGCACCCTTCTTCATCCTGATGAGTCGCCCAGAATTCAATTACCTTCTCAAAGACAGGATGGTCGGGGTTGAGTTTTGCGATGACGGCATGGGGCAGGGTTGATTCAATATCCGAAACCACTCCGTCGTTGGGGCGACTTTTCGGATCTTCGTAGATGAGCCGGTCATTCTCGTCGAAAAAGTGAGCGATATGACTGTGGAGCGCTTTCTCGAATCTGGCTTCACCCCTGGCGTGGAAGAGATCATAGAGGCCATCCATAACGCAACCCTCCATCCAGCCCCATGGCTGCAGGCTGACCGGTGAAGCCATCAGATTGTAAAACTCTGACAAAGCCCCTGACGTATCTGAGAAAAGCAAATGAGGTTGAAGCGCAGCATGCTCTTTTCGCTCTGGATCGACTTCGAAAAACCAGACAGGATTCTCTCCCTTTGTCATCACCAGAGAAATTCCCTCGTCAGCGACTTTTCGGGTTTGTTCGTCGGTCAGGATAATCTCAAAGGGCTCGAGGACGGGAGCGAATCGAATATCCAGCTCACCGATTTTCTCTCCTGACTTTGCGAGGCGAATATCGATCGCGATTTCCTCTCTCAGGTCGACCGCAATCGTAAAACGCAATCGGCCTGCGCCAGTTGAGGGGAGGTTGGTCCATTTCAGAACGGGGTATTCGGTGGCTCCGGGGAGTGGCACGGCAAAGGCATTCCACTCAAAAGGGAGGCGCTTTCCTTCAGCCATCGGCAGGCCTGCGAGATTGGAAATCTCAGGATGCTGATAAATAATTTCCGATTCACCCGAATCCTGTGATATGCCCAAAGTGGCGGAGCCTGCCAGTATCGCTCCACTGTTCCTGATAAAGTGACGTCTTCTCATTCAGATAAAAATTCAATGTGTGTTGGTTTGAGGGGATGTCCTACTTTTTAATCACAGGCAAAACTCTAGCAGAGATTTCGCGGGTAATTATCTCGTAGGCGGGTCTGCTCCAGTGATAACCGTCGCCGCTCGCAAGTTCCAGCTTCTCCGCAAGAATGGAATAGACATCGATGACTTCAATCTCCTTTTCCTGCATGACCTCTCCGGAAATCGTGTTGAGCCTGACCACGACATCATTCTTCTCGCCGAAGCTGTCGACCGGCTTGTCCTTTGCCGGCTTCGGAGCGGTGTGCGGTGTCGTCATTAAGTAGAAGATCTTTGCCCCGGGGGCGCCGGTTTTGAAGCATTCCGCGAGGTCGCTCATTCTTTTGTGAACCAGTTCATCAGGCACTTTATCGGGAGTCCAGTTCAGGGAGTGCAGGCCGTTGTTGAATACGATTGCATCGAACTGGTAACTGCCGGCCATTTCAGTCAGGGCGGCTTTGGGGACGTCGCCGCCCACGAAATGAACGCAGTGAAAAACGTAGGCCTTCTCTTTCAGCATTTCAGGAATGAAGGAACCCCGGTAGCCCATCGAAATAGAGTCTCCGTAGATCAGGACCCTGGGCCAGTCCTCGTGTTCGACTTTGGGGACATCAAGAGCCCAGCCTTTTCCGGCAACGGCACCCCGGGGATTGTCGCTTTTGGTTTCTTTCGGGGAAACATAGTCGAAGGATGGCCCATAGACTTTGACGCTGTTGATCACCGTTGGCATCGGTTTGTCGGACCCTTTGAGGTTTCTTCCAATCCACATTGGCTCGTCGTTCGGAACCATTTCCATGTAGCATTGTTTGATGGGCCGTTCGTCGAGGTAGAAGGTGGACAACCCTTCCCTGACCGCGAGGGTGATGGTGTAGGGTTTGTTGATTTCCGGAGCTTTCTGTCCTCCGATGCCCGACGATTTCATGAAGATATTGTTAATGTAGGAAGCGATGCGGCGGGCGTAATAGGGCGTTTCCCGGTAATTCATATCGACCGTAAATCCGTCGTCCGACTGGGCGTCGGTTTGTTTGCTCATCACGGTGAAAAGGGACTGCTCGACGAGCTCGCTAATCTCAAAGGTGACTTCGACGGTGAAGTTCTTCTGGTCGGGGAATACCTCCGCAGGGACCGCAAAAGCGGCTCCGTCTTTGAGTGTGACTTTGCCGCCGTCCACTTTGATGTCGCCTGACTGCAATTCTGTCGGGATCGTGTCTGTGGCCAGGTCCCAGAGAGGCTTATCGTTCGCCAATCCCGTGTTTAAAAGAAGGGCGAATCCTGTCAGGGCCAAAAATAGAGGTTTCATGTGATGCAGTATTTCGATAGCTGAAGTGATGGGCGTGCAGTGTGCAAGATTGGTAAGTCTAGGTGGACTCTCGGATTTGGGAAGGGGATTTCAGGGGCTTCTTCGTGCATGCTGGAGAAGTGGGAGTGGAACGCTTTTGAATCTGATTCAATACGCGAATCCATCATTTCGGTGAGGAAGGATCGCGGTTAGTCATATTGCTCAGTGAGACTTGATCCCCGGCTCACCCTGCGCGTATCTCTCCCCCGAAAATGAAAGCACTTCCTCACCAGTCTGACCGCGATATTTCTCTTCGAAAGAAGGGGTATTGGATACTCGCGGGATTGACGCTGGGACTGCTCGTGGTTTGTGGCCTTTTTGATCTTCGGATCGCGCGGGCGGCCTACGATCCGGAAAGCCGGTTCGGTCTCCTCCTCCGGAAATTCGGAGAGTATCCCGGGCATGCTCTGATTCTCTTTTCTGCCGGAGTTTATCTCCTTTATGGCCGTAATCTGATTCTTCGGCTGCTCATGTTGCTGCCGTTTTCCCTGGAGATTTACATATTCATTAAAAAGCACCATCCGGTCGCTTCCATCACCGAGGGTGTCTTTGTCTGGTTTCTTCTTCTTTTTCCTCTTGCCGCGATCCTATATGCGCGGCGTTCTGCGACCAAAACCGTGATGGCCCGGAGCGCAGGGCTGGTCGTTCTTGCCGGCGTCCTGCATCCTCTCGTCCTTGTGCAGATCCTTAAAAAGTTGTGGGGACGAGCCCGCTTCAACAATCTGGAGGAAGGGGTTACCGATTTCACTCCCTGGTATCTTCCGCAGGGGATCAACGATCATCATTCCTTTCCCTCCGGGCACACCGCGATGGGGATCATGGTCTGTTTTCTCGTGCTGTATTTTCCGCCCCGCCTCCGCGGCATTGTCCTGCTCCCCCTGATTCTATGGGCCATAGCGGTCGCTGCGAGCCGGGTTATTCTCGGCGCTCACTACGCTTCGGATGTTGTCTTTTCACTATCGACCGGGCTGGGCTTACTCTACTTTTTCAATCGATTTGCAGTCGATAAAAGAGAATCCTGATCTGTGATTTGAAACAGGGAGAAGCGATGGGGAAAGGGACACGATGGGGAAAGGGACAGGCCCCGGATGGCTCAATTCACCGAATCACGGCCCCGGAACCAGCCGGTGAGGCTATGGCGAAACCGGGAGGACTTGCGGACTTCGTGCCAGAACTCGGCGGAAACAAAGATGACCAGTTTACCGGGTTCCGGGAAAATATCGATCCAGGGGCCTTTTACGCCGCTGGCTGTATCGGTATACAATCGCAGTTGCCCGCCATCGCTTTCGACCCAGCCTTCATCGAGGTAGAGAATCGCGGATAGAATTCGGGAGCGGGTCTGCTTGTGGCAATCGAGGTGGGGCTTGTAGTAGCCGCCGGGTGCAAAGCAGGCAAGGTGCGCTTCCAGCTCTACCAATCCAAGAAACAGGGTTCGGTTGAGCCACTCGCGGAGGGCTTCCATTTTGTCCCAGTAAAGGGTCTGGGATTCGCTGAGGGCGTTGGGCTCCAACCAGTGAATGCTGTCGGTTCGGATTTCGGGCTGGATATTTTTACCGGCACCTCGACCGATTGCCGCCGGCCTCAGATCGCCTTCTTCCGAGCGGGCAACGCATTCGGCGATGAGGCTCCGGGTCTCGGAAAGCCCTAGAAAGTTGGGAATGATGACATACCCGGTTTCGGCAAGTCCCTGCAATTGATTTTCAACTGACACGTCGTGGACGACGGGCGGGACGACAGGAAGTATTTCTATATGTATCCGTAGGAGATCGTCTCTAAAAAATCTTTAGGCAACTAAATAGATGATCCGGAATGAAAAATAGTTTGGCCGGAAAGATCAGGTTCGGGGGGGCATCAGGTCACGGTGGGATTCACGGAGCGCGAGCATAAAAAAGCCCCCGCAATCAGAAGACTGCGAGGGCGAAATTTTCAGATTCCCCCTAAAGCATTCGGCTTCGTGGGGAGGTTTGCCGGGAGCGTATTAAGCGCCTTTGGCCGGAGCTGGCTTTTCAGCACCTTCCTTTTTCGGATTCGGCTCACTTTTCGGCGCTGCTGGTTTCTTCTCAGTTGCTTTTGGTTCCGCCTTTTTGGCAGGAGCGGGCTTTGCTTCAGCATCTTTTTTCTCACATTTTGCGTCGTCTTTGGTGAGTCCGCCCCAAATCTTGTTTGCGTCTTCTCTGGATACTTTTCCGAGTTCGACTGCCGCCTCAATTCCACGTTTCATGACTCTTTTCAGTTCCAGTTCACGACGATCTTTGGTGAGGCCTTCCATTAACTTCCGGGCTTCTTCAGGGCTGATTTTTCCAAGCTCCGCTGCGGCGCGGATGCCTTCTTCCATTGCCTTATAAAGCTGGTCTTCGTGCCCTTCGCATTTTGCGCCGGTTTTGCATTCTCCATCGGTCTTGCATTTCCCATCCGATTTGCATTCTCCGTCGGTCTTGCACTTCCCGTCTGATTTGCAGGCTCCATCGGTCTTGCATTTCCCGTCCGATTTGCAGGCTCCATCGGTCTTGCATTTCCCGTCGGTTTTGCATTCCTGCTTTTGACAGGCTTCACCTTTTTTGCCGGGCTCGGCATGCAGAGGAAGAGTGAGGAAGGCCAGTCCGAAAAGAACTGCTGCCGGGGCGAAAATTTGAGATTTAATCATGGGGTATTTATTCGGGATTACAGTGTGGTGGTTGTGAGGCTGAACGGGTTGAAACCGTGATTCAGTCTCTTTGTCTCAAAGTTACGGGGAATGTTCAAAAAAATATAATCTTTCACTGTAAGGGGGAGATCCCACCTCCCCCGGTATAGTGTCAGGGTGAATTCCGTCAGCCTTCTCCCAGCTTCGAAGCGGCAATGAGATAGGCCAGTGCCGCCAGCAGGGTTGCCAGCGTTCGCACATGATTCCACGGCTGCCAGCCGGCCACGTAGCTGCTCCAGGCGACACTGGCGCCGGGGTCGTGGGCGGTCACGGTCTCGAGCTGGTTGTTTAGCGGAACGTTGAACATCGCGGTGACAGCGAAACAGCCGATCAGGTAGAAAAGCCCTCCCGATAACGCCCAGCCGCTTGACGGGTGACTCCAGTTCAGGATTGCGGCGAGGGCGACCCCGATGCTGCCGAGGGCCGTTCCCCCGAAGATTCCGAGGAAGCCGGGGTTGAGGATGACACGGTTGATCGATTGCATCGCAGCGACGCCGGATTCCGCCGGAATGCGGGAGAAGGCATTCATTGCGAAGTTGGAGAAAACGAAGAACAGGCCCGAGAGCATCGCGCTGCTCAGGGTGAGAGAAACGAGGACCGGGAACATCAGATTTGCTGTCATGATTCGAAGGTGTGTGCGTTGAATGGTGTTGGTCAGCTGTTCCAGTATCCTTCGGCGAAAGCTCTTGAGGCGTAGTCCGCGAATCGGCGCGGGGGGCGTCCGAGGGCGCGCTGGACACCGCCGGTAAGAGATTCGTTGCGACCGTCGAGCACTTCAGTGAAGAGGTAGTCGAGGAGCGAAGTCAGTTCAGCGGGCAATTCCATGGCCTCTAGACCGGCGAGGAATTCTTCGCGCGGAATCGGCTGGAATCGGATTTCCCGGTCCGTCGCTTTGGAGATTGCAGCGGCTGCTTCCCCGAAGGTGAGGAGCTCGGGACCGGTCAGTTCGTAGAGTTTCCCGTTGTGCCCGCTTTCAGTGAGGGCGGCTACGGAAACATCGGCGATGTCTTCCACATCAACGAAGGGTTCACGCACCCCTTCGACCGGCAGGGCGATGGTTCCCCCGAGAACCATGTCGCGAATGAAATTCTCGCTGAAGTTCTGATTGAACCAGGCACAACGAACGATGGTGTGGTCGATTCCCGACTCTTGCACGATTGTCTCGCACCGTTGAGCCTCCGCCTCGCCCCGGCCGGAGAGTAGGACGAGTTTTTTGACACCCTGCCCGCGTGCTGCTTCGACGAGCGACTGGATCGCATCAGTAGCCCCGGGCGCTGCGAGGTCGGGGTGGTAGGCGATGTAGATTGAGGAAACGCCTTCGAGCACTTCGCTCCACCCTGACGGGTCGTGCCAGTCAAAGGCTGGATTTGCGCTTCTTGATCCGATTCGAACCGGGAGTCCGCGCTCCTCGAGCTGCCGGACAACGCGGCGTCCGGTCTTGCCGCTTCCGCCGAGGACGAGGGTCGTTTCTGTGAGGGTGGGAGTGTCTTGAATGAGTGTGGTTTCTTTCATGGCTTCCACCTTAAGAGATTGAGATTGGATTATCTATGCCACTTGATCCTTGAAAATTGACAATTCGTCCAAGATGGCGAGATTTCTCCTGAAATGGAATCCCAGCCACCCGAAAACACCTGGCTCCCGGTCGACCCGCTCGGGGAAGCCCTTCATTCTTTGCGCATGAGTGGCACTTTTTATTGCCGCTCAGAATTGACCGCTCCCTGGGGACTGGATCTGCCCGCGATGCCGGAATGTCTCATGTTTCATCTCGTCACTGAAGGGGAGTGCCGGATCGTACTCTCGAGCGGTGAGAAGCGACGGCTGCAAGCGGGGGATTTTGTCCTGATTCCTCATGGCCGGGGGCATTTGCTGATGAGTGATTCTGACACATCCACGCGAAACATTTTTGATCTGCCACGGGAGCTTCTCAGTCCGCGTTATGAGTTACTCCGGCACGGAGGCGGGGGAGACGAGGCTCAGCTAATATGTGGTGCGGTTAGAGTTGAGGATCCGGCCGCACTTCAGGTGGTCGGAAAGCTGCCGGAAGTGATCGTGATGCAGACCGATGCTCCCGGGAACGAATGGCTTCCCGCGATGATCCGCCTGATGATCGAGGAGGCAAAGGAGATGCGACCCGGCGGGGACACCGTAATCACCCGGGTGTCAGATTTGCTCGTCGTGCAGGCGATTCGTCACTGGCTCGAGAATGATACGCTGGCGAAGACGGGATGGCTTGGGGCGCTCAAGGACAGCCAGGTCGGAAAAGCGATTGCGCTGGTGCATCGCTATCCAACTCACCCGTGGTCGCTTGGAGGTCTCGCCGAAGCCACAGGCCTTTCCCGCTCGGCTTTCTCGGCGCGGTTTTCTGAACTCGTCGGCGAATCTCCAATGCACTACGTGCGGCAGTGGCGTTTTCGGGTTGCATGCCACTGGCTCGAGGAAACCGATCTCCCGATCGCCGAGATGGCCGGAAAGCTTGGTTACCAGTCCGAGGCCGCCTTCAATCGGGCCTTCAAAACGTTTCTCGGGAAAACGCCCGGAAAAGTGAGACGTGAAAGTTCAAAGCGATGAGAGCCGGGCTATTTTTCTGCCTTGGGTTGTTTTCGGCCAACATCTCCGGCTTCCGGCCCGGGAAGTTCCAGAACCATGACTGACGTGTCAGGATCTTTTCCGGAATAAAAGGAGATGTAGTGGCTATCCCCGATCATGGTGGCGTTCGCGTTGCCGGAGTCCCAGGCAATCTTGCTTCCGGTTGTGACCACTTCGGATTCGGGCCAACCCCCGGGGTGGTTGAATATGGATTCCGGATCGACGACTCTCAGGCGAAGCTTGCCCTGTCCGCGCTCGTAGTAATAATTACTCAGTAAGCCGGTTTCGGGGTCTAGGATCAGGCTGGGAGTTGAGGCGTGAATGTCGCCAATGTTTGTTCGTTTTCGGGTCCAGGTTTTGCCGTTGTCGGTTGAGGTGATTTGGAATTGAGTCGGCCCTGTTTCGGTTCGCGCGATGCAGAGAATCCGTCCATCGCCCAGAGAAACCGCGGCAGGCTCGGTTGGCCAGTCAGCTTTCAAGAGATCGGATTCGATCGTGGTTTGCTCCCAGCTGGCACCGTCGTCGGCACTGGTCATGATGCCCCATGAGTGCACCGGTTTGTCACTGTAGTTTCCGGCAAACCACAAGGCCATCAATCCGACATCGGGGACGGCGAAGACGTCGGTGATCTGCATCGGCTGAACCGCGAGTTTCGGCGTCGCCACAAGTGTGAAAGTAATTCCGTCCGTGGTCCGGTAGAGATCGTGGTTCCAATCCTTTCCAACCCGGCGCACCCAGAGTAGCATCGCCCCTGTGGAATCGAGGCCTTTGCCGACAGTGACTTCACCGTAGCCCGGTGTGTCCGCGACGACTGTCTCCGCTGTCCATGTTTTTCCGCCGTCGGTGGAAGTGCGAGCGTAAACGGCGCGGGCGTCTTCATTGATGGTATGCTTCGTGCCCCGGCTGTAGGTGCAGACCAGCTTGTCGCCTATCGCCTGTGTCATCGGCCACGAATTGTAACCGCTTGTATCCTGAACGACATGGGCCTTTGGGAGAGGTTTCAGGGGCGTTACCTTCACGGCGGCGAGCCCGGTTGGTCGCGTGAAGGTGTCGCCGGGGAGACCGGGTTCGCGCTGAATCCGAACCGTCAGGGGAGCGTTCGGAACCACTTCGTAGTAGGGCTCGAGAAGGATCGTCCGGGAATGCAGGGGCGCTTCGGGTAGCGGCGTCTGCACCGGTTTTCCCAGCAGGTAACGATCGGTGAAAGGAGCATCCTCCACCATCTGCGAAAGATGGACCCGATACATATCAGAGAATTTCGAACTCGTCTCCGGATCATTCGAAGTCACCACAATCTCGACCTTCACGGCAACACAATCGGCGGGAAGCGCACCGACAACTCCGGAGACCGACTGTCCCTCGGTGCCACCGGATAACGACCAAACCGGAATGTGTGTGGATACGCTGGACATGAGCACGAGCGAAGGTTTTCCCGTGGCGATCGAGAGATCGTTTGCACTGAGATAGAGCGGGGCATGGTCACTATCGCCTCCTTTCAAATTCGCAACGAAAACGGTGAGTAGCACAATGAGTGGGAGATGGATTCGCATGTTCAAAGAAATGTTTTCTGATTCTAACAGTTAACTAAAAATATCAAGGCAGCGAAAGCTCGACGCCATAAATGGAATTGGCACCGACATTCCCGCCGGCGTAGTAGGCGAGAAACCACTTCCCGTCGCCGAGGGGGGTCATCCAGGGGTAGCCGAAATCCTGATCCTTTGGTGCTTCGACCACTTTGTCGAGATACTCCCATTCTAATTTTTCCGCGTTCGCATCGGCTTTCCAGAGATGGACCTGATTGTTTTTGCCGCGTTGCGTTTGCAGGGCGTAAAGGTGACCGGGGTGCCCGGGATCCTCGATCAGAAACGGACTGGGGTGCACCGACTCGGCATCCCCCTGAAGCGCACTCTTGTGTGCCTGCCAGGATTTTCCGAGGTCATCACTGAGATACTGATGATAGGCATGCGCCTTGTTCTCACGGATCAGGCCGATAAGCTTGCCTCCGGCGAAGAGAAAGGTGGGCTCGAAGTAGGCCTCATCGGTGATCGTCTCAGGGTCGCCCCAGGTCTTTCCGTGATCAGAAGAGTAAGCCATCCAAATGCCGGAACCCTTCGGTTTGCGGAAATGTCCGGTAACGGCGAGGCCTTTGCCGGGCACCGGAAAGATGAGTCCAAAGACGGATCCGGTTTTGCTCTCTCCCAGCGAGGAGGTGTCGACTGTGGACCAGCTCTTTCCTGAATCCTCCGAGCGCCAGCCGAAGATTGAATTGCGTTCGTCATTGGTGAAGGCCATCACCATGAGGACGATGGCGCCATCTTCGGCCACGCCCATCGCGAGATTAGCACCGTGTTGATACTTTTTGCTGCTGTCGAATTCCCGCAGGATCCGTGGTTCGCTGAATGTCCTGCCGCCATCACTTGAAACCGAAACGGCGGGGCAGCCGTCACCGTTGACGTGCTCCCGTCCCGCGATGTAGGCGAGCACCAGTGTCCCGTCAGGGGCGGTGACTACCTTGGGCCAGGAGAGGTGCGCAAATCGAGCGTCTTCCGGTGCGGGAACTGCGATGCGGGGATCTCCGAATTCGGCCGCAATCGTCGTCGTCGGAATGAAGCCGAAGAAGAGTCCTGTCAGGGCGAGAGCGATGATTAATGGTGGGCAGTTCCTCATCCTCTATCCGTCGCGAGTAGTCAGGAAACTGTCAAGATGCGCAGATGTCCTCACATGTGCCATACGGGGCAGACAACTGTCAAAAACGACTGGCGGCTCAACAGGGTCTGTTCGCTGATTGTACCCTGTTGGATCGTGGAAATCCTGCCCGCGATGAACGTACTTTAGTTGCGGGGTGGCGTGAGGTGGATTTTATTTCTATGGCTCTACTCTTGGGCCTTCTTCCTTTCTATTATGAAAATTCATCCTTCCTTCGGAACGTCTTCCGTGGCCACGATTCTCCTCTGCCTGTTCTTTTCCGGGGCTGCTTTGGCGAATCCTTTTAAGAAATCTCAAGAGGATCTTGAGGTTCGTATCAGCGAGAATCGCCTGCGGTTCGAGCAGCGTCAGCTCAGGCGGGGAGAGTCGATTCCTCAGCAGGTTCTCGGAGAGGCGAAGGGAATCGTCATCATGCATCAGGTGAAGGCCGGTCTCGGGATCGGAGCTGAATTCGGCAATGGAGTGGCGTCGGTGAAACGGGCGGACGGCACCTGGGGAACCCCCGGTTTTGTCTCTTTATCGAAGGGATCGTATGGTCTTCAAATCGGAGCGAATGAGGTGGTCACGATCATGGTTCTCATGACCGATGAAAGTCTTCAGCTTCTCAAGGGAGGTGGTTCGGGAAATGTTGGACTTTCGGTTGAGGCCGTAGCCGGTCCGCATGACGCGGGAGGAGGGATTGACAGCACCCGGATCCAGAAACCGGTTCTCGTTTACAGCGATGCGCAGGGAGCGTTTATCGGCGCTGCTTTTCAGGCGGGCGCGATCGTCGAGGCGAAAAAGAAGAATGAAACTGCCTACGGCGCTTCGTTGGAGCAGATCCTTTTTTCCGACAGGTTTCGACCGACTGTGGCGGGTGCAGCATTGATCAAAGTTCTCAATGAAGCTTCGGGAGTGCAGTGAAGAGCCGAGCCGGATAATTTCGCCGGTTGAGAATCAGGTGAAGTATCCGTCTCCGGTTGTTCTCCGTCCCTAACCGTATCAGAAAATCAACAAGGTAGAGCCTCTCGGCACGAGCGCTAAGGCTTTGAATACTCCGGCTCGGGAGCCGGCATGGAGGCGAGGTAGGCGACGATGTTCAGAATGTCTTCGGAGGTGAGATTGGCCACCACTGGTTTCATCAGGGCTGCCATTTCGCCGTGACGGGTTCCCTGTTTCATGTCGTTTAACTGTCGGGCCATGTAGCTGGGGGAGCGGGCGGCGATTCCGGGGATGTTTCCGATTCCGTTGAGATCGGGACCGTGGCAGATCACGCATTGCAGAGTTTTTCCTGCTCCGCCTCCGTGAACGAGTGCGGCACCTTTCTCGAGTGATCCAACCGGCACGTAGGCAACGAAGCCGGATCTCGGATTTCTCAGGAATTCAGTTCCGTGTGGATCGACTGGCGATTCGATGATGCGTTTCCCGATCGGCTCGGTTCCGGCTCCCTCTCCTTCGATGGGGATATGAAGTCCGCCCCGGAGATAGGTTTTGGGAACGCTATCCGTTTCGACGACATCGATCCATTGGGTCCACTTGAGAGATTCGAGGTAGTCAGCGCACTCTTTGAATTCCTCTTCCGTCATCCCTCTCGCGGTCTCACTCATCAATTCGTAGTTCGACTTTCGGGGATCGGCGCACTTTCGATGGCCCGACTTAAAATCCCGGAGTTGCTGAATCAGGTAAAGGCTGTCCTGTCCTGCGGGTGGAGCGTTCTCCGCTTTTCCCTTTCCGTTCGGGTAGTGACAGAGCGCGCAGGCGATGATATTTCGCGCCGGATCGCCGTAGGCATATATCTCAGGCATCTCGGGGTGATCGCCGGGATACCAGTCTGCCGGAGGTCCCTGAAACATGACGCCGTCAACTCTCCCGAGAATCTCGTCGCGGTTGAAAGTCAGCGGTGTGTCAGGCAGGCTGTGTTTTAAATCGTCTTCCGGTAGCGGCGGCGGTTCTTCAATTGTAATCGCGTAGGCCCATGCAAGTTCGACAAGATGGTCGGGGAGTGGCTCCCCGGCGGTGTCGTTGCTTTGTCCGAAGGACTGAGAGCAGGCCGCGATGAAGAAAATGAAGGCAGCTTTTGGGATGGTGAGTGCAGCGGTTGAGAATTTCATAAGCAGAGAGACGACAGAAGACAGACAAAGTTTGCTGCAAACCAGTCAGAGACGACCTATTTCAGTTCACGGATTTTCAAATGACGCCACGCCACATCGAATGGTCCTTTGTCACCGACTCCGTGAACCTGAAGGCCGATGAAGCCTTTCGGGTGCGTCTTGAATTTCTCTTCATCCACGAGGTCGGAAATCAGAGCATCGTTGATCCACACCTGAATTCTGGGGCCCGAGGCGAGAATGCGATACTTGTTCCATTCTCCGCGTTTGAAGTGTTTGTGAGGCTTTCGCTTGTCGTCCGGAGTCATCCATCCACCCGCTGCTTCACCGTAAATATATCCGGAGACCGAGCCATGCTCACCACCTGACTCAATTTCGACCTGCGGTCCATTGACGCGGCCATCGGGCTTGCCGTCTTTCTGATTGGACCGAATCTGCACCCCGGAGTTGAGACTCGTGTGGCACTTCACTTCGAAAGTGAGATCAAAGTCACCGTAAAGTTTGTCCGTGCAAAGAAAGGAGTTAGGGCTGCCTTTTGCTGTGGTCCCGAGGATGGTGCCGTCCTTGACTTCATAGGTGGCGGTTCCGTTTTTCTGAGTGAACCCGGTGAGGTCTTTTCCGTTAAACAGGTCAGTCCAGCCTGTTTCCTCTGCGGAGAGAGGAAGGATGAAGAAGGCGGACAGGCACAATGCGTTGATTAGTTGTTTTCTCATAAATTGATTTTTTTAAACAGGAAGGCATTCAAAGGGAACCGCGATTAGCGGAAAAAGGTTACCTCTCTTCTCACGGCAACGGCATTTTCAAAATGCGGTGATGATAGCTGTCGGTGACGTAGAGCTCTTTGCCGCGAACGGTGACGCCGTGGGGGCGCTTGAGTTTGAATTCACCTTTGCCGAGCACGGTGGTCAGTGTGTTTTTGGCAGGATCGTATTTGCGGATTGTGTGGTTCATGTCGTCGGCAATGAAGACGTTGCCGGCCCCGTCGATCGCGAGATGCTTGGGTGCTGCCAGTTGCGCCTCGAGGGCGGGGCCATCTTTGTCGCCGCGCTCCCCCGTTCCAGCTACAGTTTCGATCTTTCCGTCGGGGCGGACGACTCGCAGGGCGTGGCCGTTCCGTTCCACGATGTAGAGATTGCCTTTCGCATCCAGGGCTGCGGCGCGCGGGTCGACGAGCGGCGATTCGAGCGCTGGAGCGCCGTCCGCGGGGACGCCTTTTTTCCCGTTGCCGGCGAGGGTTGTGACGATGCCTGATTTCATCTCGATGGAACGAATTCGATGGTTGCTGAGATCGGCGATGATCATTTGGCTCCCGTCGGGCGAGAGCTCGACGCACATGACGACGTTAAACTGAGCCTGTGCCGCAGGACCGCCATCGCCGGAGAAACCTGCTTTCCCGGTTCCGGCGAAGGTCGATATCTGACCACTTTTCGCTTCGATCCGGCGAACCACGTGGTTGACGTGATCGGAGAGAAAAATGTCTCCGTCAGGGGGCATCGCGAGATTGTGGATCGCATCGAAAGTGGCCTCGGTCGCAGGGCCTCCGTCTCCGCTGTAGCCTTTCTCACCGGTTCCGCCGAGATGCTCGAGTTCACCGGAGGGGAGTAGACGGAAAACCCGGCCGCCGATGTATTCGGCGGTGATTAAATCCCCGTTTGGATCGAAGTCGACTCCGAAGGGGATATTGAGACCGTCGGCTTTCGGAGCTGTATCCGTCGGAGCCGGGGTGGGATCGCCGAAGATCACGCTGACTTCTTCGGCGCGGGTCGCGGTGGTGGTGAGGATGAACGCTGCCGCAGCGAGGGATGAGAGGCGGGCGACAGTAATACTAAAGCGAGTTGGAATCATAGCGGAATGGGTTCTCCCCCTTCAGTAAGAGAGACCCGCTGAGAGATCAAGTGCGTCATCGGGGGCCGAATTTCTATAGCCTCTGACCGTCGTTTTTCCTTTAAAGCGGGTTTGAAGGTTTTGATAAAGAGTGAACTTTCTCAAGGACGTTTTACCGGGGCCGAAATGAAATCAATCTTCTCCTATGTCATCACTAAACTGAGCAATGCAGGGAACTGGCCGTTGGGTTTTCTCGTTAGCATAGGGATTCTCGGCGGGTGCTTCTGGGCTGTCGCCGAGCTGACCGATGAGGTTCTGGAAGGGGAGACGCAGAGTTTTGATGAACGGATTCTCATGAGCATGAGGTCGCCTCACGATTTGTCCGATCCGATCGGCCCGCCCGCGCTTGAAGAAGTGGGGCGTGATCTCACCGCCCTCGGCGGCGTCACCATCCTGACCTTGCTCATCGTGGCGGTGTGCTCCTATCTGGTTCTGACGCGGAGGATTCGGACCGCGATCCTTGTGGTCGTGGCAACGGGATCGGGCATCGTAGCCAGTTCACTCTTGAAGTTCGGCTTTGACCGTCCCCGACCGGATCTGGTCGCTCATCATTCGCACGTGGCGACTTCAAGTTTTCCCAGTGGTCATTCGATGATGGCTGCGATTTGCTATCTGACCCTTGCTGCCCTCCTCGCCTCAGTTGAAAAGTCACGCCGGGTGAAGCTCTTCCTGCTTTCAACGGCGGTGTTTTTGACGATGCTGGTCGGTCTTAGCCGCGTTTATATGGGCGTGCACTGGCCAACCGATGTCGTCGCGGGCTGGTTGATGGGCGCGATCTGGGCGATCGGCAGTCTTCTCATCGCCGGTTTGCTTCAAAAGCGCGGTCAGATCGAAGAGGAGGCCTGAGCGTTTTCGGACAGTGATGGGGCAGGCGACATTTCCTGCCAATTATCAAAAAGTCACAACAGCAAAAGCCTGCCAGACCTCATAATCCCTCACATCAATTCCAAGCGACCGGCGCCTTGAATTGCTTGCATCCTACGGCAAACTGAGCTCCTCTGCCGAAACGCGATTGATCATGGAACTACTCATTACATACGACGACGAAGCGGAGGCTGAGGCAGCCCTTAAAGCGCTTTCAGGCGAAAAACGATTGGTGAGTGATCGGGATGATAATGAGATCATCTACAGGCTCTTTGGCGAGCCAACCTGGACGAATTTCTTCAAACTCGGGATGTATGATTTGGTAGTGTTGAAGGAGCTTGTGGATCTTAAGAAAGCAGGTGAGCCGTATGACGTTGAGCGGCATCAGTCTATTCTGAAAACTCTCCAATTCGTAGAATCGACCTACGGCTTGAAGGTGCCTGAGCACTGGAGGTAGCAATTGTGAATGCGTCTCTCCCTCGCAGCTCTCCGGGGCTGTCCCTCTGCTCTTGGAACGGGAAAGGGCGGAAATGGAGATTCGCTCCACAATCATTGACGTGTTCTTTAATTGCTTAACAGGCTGCTCGATATGAACTGGATGAATTCGGCATTTCGAGATACCGTCGATAATGCGATGTTCAAGTCATACAAACACGGAAGAAACAAACCATGAGTACTGATATCAAAATCGATGCGTGGCTCACCGATATGGATGGCGTTCTCGTTAGGGAAGGTGAGGCGATACCCGGAGCCGCACAGTTCCTTGATCGTCTGATTCAGAAGAAGCGGAACTTCCTCGTGCTTACCAACAATTCGATCTTCACTCCAAGAGATCTTGCGGCACGATTGGCAAATTCAGGGCTCACTGTACCTGAGAGTCGTATCTGGACCTCTGCGAGCGCTACCGCCCAGTTCCTGAATGATCAAGCACCCAACGCCTCTGCCTATGTGATCGGTGAGGCTGGATTGACCACAGCCCTGCACGAGATTGGTTATACGCTGACCAATACTGCGCCTGATTTCGTTGTCCTGGGAGAGACCAGAACCTACTCCTTTGAGTCCATTACAACCGCGATTCGACTCGTGGAGAAGGGTTCCCGCTTTATCGCCACCAATCCTGACGTAACCGGCCCGTCACCAGAGGGACCCCTGCCCGCCACGGGATCGGTGGCAGCGCTCATCACTAAGGCAACCGGTGTCAGCCCGTATTTTATCGGCAAACCCAACCCTATGATGTTTCGCAGTGCCATGAACAAGATCGAAGCTCACTCCGAATCAACTGCGATGATAGGCGATCGAATGGATACGGATGTCATTTCCGGGATCGAAGCCGGTCTGGAAACCTTTCTGGTATTGACCGGCTCTACCCAAAGGGACGATATCAAGAGATTTCCTTTCCGTCCGAAACACATCGTCGATTCCATTGCGAATATCGTCGACTTCGTCTGAGGCAGGTTTCCGCTTTCAACCCGTTTGCAGTTGCCTGACTTGCAGTAAGCCGGAGTCAGGCAGCGTTTTTTGACGATCACCTTGGAGGCTCAATTTCCAACCTCGCTATCTCATCGGGCGGGCGGCGGGGTTCCCTCCATTGTGTTTTGAAAGAGGAGGACTTTCCACTGGCCGTCGCGCAGGACAAAGATCCGGGTAAATCGGAATTTGGTCGCCGGGACCGGCTTTCCTCCGCGGATGGCTTCGGCTTCAATGAGGCCGGTGGCGATCGCGAATTCCTTTCCAATCATCCATTTCAGTTCCGGGGTGTCGTATTTCACAAACTCAAGAATGCCGGATTCGATGTCCTTCAGGAAGGTCGCCTTATCCATGACAGATCCGAAGACGTTGTTGTGGATGTGATCCTCCGCAAGGAGCGTGCGAAGGGTCGCGACGTCTTCCGCCTCGTAGGCAGCGGTGAGTCTGGTATTGAGCGCAGTGAAATCCTTTACGGAATCGGAACTGGAATCGTTCCAGGTATCCGCCCGGGATTGTAGGAGAAAGAAGAGGAGGAATGCCACGCTGAAATAGAAAGTTCTCATTAAAGCCATCCTAACACTTGTTGCAGAATAGGTGCCAGCTGGATTTTGAAACAGATCGGTTTTTCGGGCAGGGCGGGAGTCTCTCATTGATACAATTATCTCACCGGAGGGTGAAGGGGGCGATATGAAATGAGGCTCCCGGCCTGATGGGGGGAAGGGCCGTCTACCGGGACGGGGCCGGTGATTCGAGAGAGCCGCGGAATGTGTCGATTCGTAGAAACCCGTCGCAAGATGCGGGGTTAAGTTATGAATGACAAAAATCATCAGCATTCTCTTTTCGATCCTTTTCACGGTTCCGTTTGCTTTCGGTGACGAGAGGTTCGGGAAATGGGATCGAAACAGTGATGGGAAGCTGGCGAAGACAGAGTTGCCTGAACCGCTCCGTCGCAATTTTGAGCGGGTCGACACGGATGGTGATGGCTTCATTTCAAAGGAGGAGCATTTGTCAGTGCGGCGCCCGGGTTCTGTGTCTGCGCCAAAGGAAAGCGGTCACAGCGGAAAAATTGCCGATATCGATTATTCGGGAAATGATAACCCGAGGCAGATGCTCGATCTCTATCTGCCGGAGGGTTACAAGGATTCTGAAAAGCCCTTGCCTTTGCTTTGTTGGATTCACGGAGGCGGATGGAGAGGGGGAAGCAGGGACGGCACAGGCATCTTGCGAAAAGTGATGGCGACGGGTGATTACGCGGGAGCGTCAATCGGCTACCGTCTTTCCGGCGAAGCGCAGTGGCCGTCTCAGATTCACGACTGCAAGGCGGCGATCCGCTGGCTGAAAGCGAATGCTGAAAAATACAATCTCGATCCCGAGCGGATCGCCGTGGCAGGCTCGTCGGCGGGAGGGCATTTGGTCGCTATGTTAGGTGTTTCACACGGTGTTGAACATCTCGAAGGGGATATCGGGGAATACGGCGATTTTGACTCCGAAGTGGCGTGCGTTGTGGACCTCTACGGGCCGACCGAATTGCTCACGATGTCTGATTTCGGAGGGGCGATGGATCACAACGCTCCCAATTCACCCGAAAGCTTTTTAATCGGAGGACCGATTCAGGAAAACAAAGATAAAGCAAATGATGCCTCACCAATCAAGCACGTGACGAAAGACGATGAACCGTTTCTCATTATTCACGGTTCAGAGGATCCGGTGGTTGTTTATCAGCAATCGACTGCTTTCGAGAAGGTCCTCGAAGATGCCGGGGTTCCCGCCATTTTGGTAACGGTTGATGGCGGTGGCCATGGCAAAGGATTCGGATCGGAAACTACTGATATCGCGATCCAGTTTCTTAACAGGATGCTCCTCGGTAAAGGGGAGCTTCCAGTTGATCAGACTGTGAAATCAGCGGGGCCGGCGCGCTGAGACCGTCGATTGGTATCCGGGCTCCGGGCATCAGCGGCAAGGTAGCTCGCGGGGGCTGTCCCCTCGCGAATTGTCCCCCGTCGCGAATTCTCGCGGGGATTGTTCCCCCAAATTCTTAGCGAGTTGTGTTATCGGAGATCTCTTCCGGTATCACTTTATCGGTCCGGTCGTAGAAGATCCGGGAAGGCGCGACCGCTCCTCCCGAGACGACGAAGTTCATCGCCTCGTCCATGGTCCAGTCGGTTGGAGTGAGTTGATCCAGTGGCACAATTTCAAGGTAGCCTGATGTGGGAACGGGCGTGGTGGGGACATAGACGGCGGCCAGCTCGCGTCCCGTTCCGGCATCGTTGAAGACGCGGGTGACGATGCCAACGCTTTTCATGTCCCGCGAAGGGAAGTTGAGGAGAACAATCCGTTCGACATTGCCCGCCGGTTTTCCCTGAAGAACCGTGGTGAGCTGTTTGACCGAACCGTAAACGTTTTTGACGAGGGGGAGCCGGTTGAGGAGCGACTCGAAAAAGGCGACCAGTTTCCGGCCCGCCACGAAGAGTGTCAGCAAGCCGACACAGTATATGATGGCGACGACAAAAATGATCGCGACGACGTTTCGGACCACCTCATTCGACAGATAGGGATCGATCCCGGGAAACCGTGTCTTTGCCAGGGTCGTGGCGGCTTCAACGAGCGGGCTGCCGACCACAGTGAGGGTCTCGAAGAGAAATGAAACGACAAGCCAGGTGAGCCATAGCGGAATCAGGGTGAGGAGTCCCGCCACGAGAATTCGCTGGGTCGATGATCCGTGGGGGTGATCAGGTTCGGTTGAGGGGAGCATTGACCTTGGGTGTTTGAGAGAGTGTCCGCGGGCCGGGTGTCGGGGTAGTCTTTGCTATCGACCCTTTTTTCGCGTGCCTTAACACTCTCATACGGCCAGTGCCGCGTCACCTTGAAATGCGTGGGAGAGTGCCAACTGTTTGCGTCGCTGGCTTTCCCGAAGCCGCTATTCTTTGATCGCAAGCACTCGAATCCAGCGACCGCCACCGTCCTCGCTGAAACCGGCTCTTTCGGTGCAAGTGACGATAGAAAACCCCGCTGCCTTGAGGAGTTGGGGGTAATTGTGTGAAAAGGCCATTTCCCTTCCATAAACAAGGGAGTCCGGTTCTTTGTCGAGATCGTGATCGGTCGCTATTGTCTCAACGAGGCAGATCGCAACCGGACCCAAATTCGCGGCGGCGAAAGAGAAGAGGGCTTCCAGTTCGGATTGCAGAAAATACTCGAAAACTCCTCCGTTTGTCAGAATCACGCTGTTCGATTTTGCGTTCTCCGGGATCCATTTGTTTGCGTCGGCTGCTTCGAAGGCTGTTCGTTGGGTTGTTGATGCCTTTCTGTTATTTGCAATTTGTTCTTCGCCGAGATCAATACCGGTTAAGGAGGTGAAATTCCCGAATCGATCATGCAGGTAAGTGAGCACCTGACCGCCGCCGCATCCAATCTCGTAAAGATGACGAAAGGGTTCATCGGCTTTTCTTTCCGATATCAACTTTTCAAGATCATGGATCACGGATACGTCATGCTTGAGGAACATTCTTTCGAATCGATCGTTCCAGCCTTCATGGAAAGCGGCTGCTTCCTTGCCCCAATAGTGGGAAAAGAAATTTCGCAGTTTCACATGATCCTCCTGTTTGAAGGCTTTTGCGTAGAGTCCATTTCTGATCAGACGATTCAGGATGTTTGCGTCATTGGCGAAGGGCTCTTTTTCGATCACTGCCTGTCTTTTCCTGAGGATGGAACCGAGTATCGATCCCACGATCAAGCTTGCCCGTTTTGAGAGAGGGAAATCCGCAATCTGCCTACGTGCGGAGTTCTCTTTGAAGTTGATAAAGTTCATTTAACGGGTTGTCGGAGCGGGGGAAGGGGCGGTCGCTGTTGCTAGAGCGAGAGACGCCGGAGTCGAAGTGAGTTGGCAATGACGGATACAGAACTGAAACTCATCGCGGCTCCTGCGATCATCGGGCTGAGGAGTAATCCGAAGAAGGGGAAGAGAATTCCCGCAGCGATCGGCACTCCGATCGTGTTGTATCCGAAGGCGAAAAAGAGATTCTGGCGAATGTTTCGCATTACTTTTTCGCCTACGATAATGGCCCTGGAAATCCCGTTGAGGTCGCCTTTAACGAGCGTGACGGAGGCGCTTTCGATTGCGACGTCGGTACCGGTTCCCATCGCGATGCCGACGTCTGCTTCTGCGAGGGCGGGGGCATCATTGATTCCGTCCCCGGCCATGGCGACGATGTGGCCTTCGGCACGGAGGCGCTTCACGAGGGCGATCTTATCTGCGGGCGAGAGGCCGGCGTGAACCTCATCAATTCCCAGTTCCTTTCCAACTGCTTTAGCGGTCGCCTCGTTGTCTCCTGTCGCCATGATGAGGCGAATCCCGCGGGAGTGAAGTTGCTTCACTGCAGCGGGCGTTGACTCTTTGATAGGGTCCGAAATTCCGAGGAGACCGATCACTTCCCCGGCGCGGGCAATCCAGACGACAGTTCGGGCTTCGGCCTGAAGAGTCTCGCCTTCGGTTCGCAGAGTGTCAGGGAGTGGAATCCCTTCTGATTCGATGAATTCCGGCTTTCCGATTTTGATAGCTTTTCCGTCGATTTCGCCGCTGACGCCTCCTCCGGTGTGAGATTGGAAGTTTTCCGTCGTGCTGAGACTGAGATCCCGCGCTTTTGCTTCCCTGACAATGGCACGAGCGAGGGGGTGTTCGCTGTTCGTTTCGATGGTGGCGGCGGCGATGAGAAGATCGTCCTCGGTAATGTCCCCGGCGGTGATGATGGAGGTGACGTTGGGTTGGCCCGCCGTCAATGTCCCGGTTTTGTCGGTAATGAGAATATTGACCTTTTCAACCCGTTCGAGGGCTTCAGCGTCTTTGATGAGGATCCCGGCTTGAGCGGCGCGACCGATTCCGACCATGATGGACATGGGAGTGGCGAGTCCGAGCGCGCAGGGACAGGCAATGATCAGCACTGCTACAGCATTCACGATTGCGTAGGCCATTGCCGGAGCCGGTCCCCAGATCGACCAGACGATAAAAGTAATCACCGAAATTAGGAGAACTGCGGGAACGAAATATCCAGCAACGGTGTCCGCGAGCTTTTGGATGGGAGCACGGCTCCGCTGCGCTTCGGCGACCATTTGAACGATCTGAGAGAGCAGGGTTTCGCTTCCAACTTTCCCGGCCCGCATCGTGAAGGCTCCCGTTTGATTCATGGTCGCGCCGATGACTTCATCTCCGGTAGATCTTTCCACGGGGACGGGCTCGCCGGTGATCATGGATTCGTCGATGTGGCTCTTTCCGTCGGTAATCGTCCCATCGAGAGGGACTTTTTCGCCGGGCTTTACGCGAAGGAGATCGCCGACCTGGATTCTGTCGATAGGGACGTCCTCTTCATTTCCGTCGACAAGGCGATGCGCTTCATTGGCGGCCAGCCCGAGGAGAGATTGAATCGCCTCTCCGGTGCGTCCTCTCGCGCGGGCTTCGAGGAGTTGGCCTAACAAAACGAGAACAGTGATGACGGCGGCAGCTTCAAAGTAGAGCCCGACCTCTCCGGTGGAATCGCCCCCGTGTTGGCGAAACGACTCGGGGAATATTCCGGGGAACAGCACTGCGACGAGGCTGTAGAGATAGGCAGCCCCGACCCCGATCATGATCAGGGTGAACATGTTAAGGTGGCGGTTTTGAATCGATTTCCATCCTTTGCGAAAGAAGATTCCGCCGGTCCAGAAGACGACCGGTGTGGCGAGGGCCAATTCGACCCATCGTGTCCATGAAGGAATTCCGAAGGAGGGAAACATTTTACCCATCGCGATGAAAAAAACCGGGATGGTCAAAGCGATGCCTGTCCAGAATCGACGTGAGAGATCGCGGATTTCCTCTTCGGCGTGCGCATCGGGCCCGGCGGAGACAGTTTTCGGCTCGAGCGGCATCCCGCATTTAGGACAGTCACCCGGCGTGTCCTCTTCGATCTCAGGATGCATCGGGCAGGTGTAAACGGTAGAAGAGCTCCCCGCGGGGACGCCCATCGGTTCGAGCGCCATGCCGCACTTGGGGCAGTCACCCGGTTCGTCCTCGATAATCTCCGCGTGCATCGGGCAGGTGTGTTTTGTGCCTTTTGCGGAAAGAGGCGGGTTCTTCCCGTGTTGACTCGAATGCCCGCCGCCGCAGCAGCTGTGGGTGTTTGAATTGGAGTTATGATGAAGAGGGGTTTCAGCCATGGTGGGGGTGAGAAGATGACCTGGTTATTGAATCTGCCAGTCCGTCGAAAACCTGATACGTTGTTAAACAGGGTAAGGTCAGTGACTTAACAGGGTTGAGTGTTGAGAGAAGGTGGTGGCGCAAAGAGGGGCGTCGGTGCGACAGAGTTTCCTGTCCCCGTCAATCAGAACACCGGGGGAGGGATTCGCCCCTCAGATTTTTAATGATTCTTTCGTGGCTTTGAGAGGCCGCGAATCTCAATCTTTTCGGATTACTCCAGAATTGTCCGCATCAATTTGCGGGCCCGGTAGAGTCGGGTTTCGACTGTCTTTTCAGAACAGGAAAGGATTTTTGCGATCTCGCTTTGCGGCAGCTCGTTGAAGTGAAAGAGAATCACCGGGGTCCGCAGTTTTTCGGGTAAACTCTGCACGGCCGAGCGGATTTTTGCTCCGGCTTCGCTGCGTTCAAGCTGAATTGAGGGATCCGATTCCGAGGCGTTCGAATGGAGATGCGCGGTGACGGCATCCGTCAATTCAGCCTCGGGATGGCGTTTGCTCCAGCGGAAGTGATTGCGGACGAGGTTGGTGGCGATCGTAAAAAGGTAGGAGGTGGCGCTGCCTTTGGGGCGGTATTTTCGCCGGGACCGGTAGACCCTGACAAAAACCTCCTGCGCGAGATCGGCTGCGGTTTCGTAGTCGCCTGTACTGCGATAGAGGTAGCTGAGAATTGGCTTTCGCCAATGATCCATGAGCTCGTTCAGGGCGTGGTCGTCACCATTCCTGAGCCGGAGGAGGAGATCCCGTCCGGTTGCCGCATCAGAACTGTTGGAGTCCCGGGGGCTAGTCATCATCGGGGTTCATTGAACCCGACGAGTCGGGAGCAGCGTGCTCGATCAGTTTTTCCTGGAATTCACCATTCTGCCCAATATGCGGCATTTTTCCGGGGATGATGAGATAGCGGAAAATACTTTCGCGATAGCGGGCTGCAGAATCTTCTTCCATGACGGAACTCACTTCATACATGTGAGTGAGGGTTGCTTCGCGGCAGCGGTTGCGTTGCTTCGTCCACGCAGCGAGTGCTTTGCGAACTTCCTGGCTTGCAGTCGGGTTCGTAGTTATTACCGACTCAAGCTCTTTCTGAACGGTGACGAGATCGCGGCACAATTCCTGACAAACGATGTCGTGGGCTTCGTGCTTCTCCCGGATCTCGGAGAACTGGGTCTCTGAAAGTTGGTATTCCCGGCGCAGCCATTCCAATTCGGGATGGTCGGATTGCATTGCCTGAGCGGTGTCGGCAGTGATCCATCCGTAGATGCCGCCATAGAGACAGGCAAGAAGCGCCAGGCTCAGAATTACGATGACTAGGTTCTTGGCCATTCAGGGTCGGGAGGAGTCTCAGTGTTTTGAACGCGAAAAGGAAATCGCTTCGGTGTGAGAAATGGGATCGATCGCCGAATTGTAGGACAGGCTCAGGCTTTCCCAGGTTTTCTCGCGGCTTCGGAGTCCGTGGAGGGAGGCGCTGAGCATCACTGCGAGGATTGCCGCGCTCGCCGCAGGAATGGCAAAGCCGGGGGTGAAGAGCCGCTCAAAAAACTCCCGGACACGATTTGCCGGAGAAGTGGCATCCCGCATCGCGATTTCACGCCACACCGAGGAATGGAAATGCGGATCATCGGGCAAATGGAGCCCCCACTCTTTCAGTTCTGGAATTTGTTCTTCGTCCTTCATCATTTTCGATGCTGCGATTCGTCCTGCAATATAGAACACCCGGGAGAGGCGTCACCCCTCAAAAAATAAAGGTGCCCTACTGATTGCTGTTTAATTTTGCGACAAATTTATCGGGGCTGGCGTTGAACTCTTTGATACAGCTTTTGCAGCAAAGTTTTACGGTGGTGCCTTCATGCGTCACTTCAACGGGTGTTCCCATGCTTCCGAGGGGTTCGCCGGAGACGACGCAGGTGGTGAGTGGGTAGTCACCGTCGACATGAGCCGCTTCGGATGATGCATGATCGTGATCATGACCGGAGTGATCGTGTTCGGATGCCTTTTCCCCGTTGCAGCTTACCAGAGCGATCGCGAAGACGGGCATAAGGGCGAGTTTGAGAATAGATTTCATGTTGATGATATACTTTGTATTCGTTGTGGTTTTGTGGTTTTGCGAGTGCGGTTTCGCCATGCGAGTTTCACCTCGGCAATTCCGCAGTATAAAGTGGGGACAACAAATACGGTGAGCACGGCCACGGTCATGCCTCCAAAACTGGGAATAGCCATCGGGACCATGACGTCGGATCCCCGTCCGGTGCTGGTCAGTACGGGGATGAGTGCCAGCAGGGTGGTTACGGTTGTCATCATCGCGGGGCGAATCCTCTTGAGGGCGCCCTCGATGGTTGCCTCGCGGATTTGCTGCACCGTGTCGGGTTGGTTCTCCTTGAATTTTTGCTGGAGATAGGTGGCCATAATGACACCGTCGTCTGTCGCGATACCGAAGAGCGCAAGAAAACCCACCCAGACCGCGACACTGAGATTGATTGTTTTGATCTGAAAGAGTTCGCGGAAATCAATGCCCAGAAGAGAGAAGTCCATGAACCAGCCCTGATTGTAAAGCCAGATCATCATGAAGCCGCCGGACCACGCCACGAAGATCCCGCTGAACACGAGGAGGGATGTGCTCACGACCCGGAACTGGAGATAGATGAGGATAAAGATAAGCATCAGCGCAAGCGGAAGGATGAGCGCGAGACGTTTCTCCGCCCGCACCTGATTTTCGTATGAGCCGGTGAATTGGTAGCTGACTCCGGCGGGAATCACAAAATCGCCGGACTCGATATGATCCTCGATCAGTTTTCGGGCGTCATTGACGACGCTGACTTCAGCATTTCCGGGTTGCTTATCAAAAATAACGTAGGCAACGAGAAAGGTGTCCTCGCTCTTGATTGTTTGTGGCCCGCGGATGAATTCGATTTCGGCGAGTTCTCCGAGCGGGATTTGTCGTCCATCCGGGGCGGGAACGAGAATTCCGGAAAGCTCCTCGATGGAATCCCGGCGCTCCCGCTGGTAGCGAACCCGCACGGGGTAGCGTTCGCGCCCTTCGACTGTTGTTGTGATTCGCTTTCCGCCGACGGCAACTTCGATCACATCCTGGACTCCTCTCACACTGATGTTGTATCGCGAAATCGCTTTTCGGTTGATGTGAATTTCCAAATAGGGCTTTCCGACGACACGGTCAGCGAAAACGGTTGCCGGGTTAACGGAGCCAACTCCTTTGAGAATCGCCTCCAGTTCGAGCGCGACGCTTTCGATTGTTTCAAGATCCGGGCCGTAGACTTTCAAGCCCATCGGTGCCCGCATTCCGGTTTGGAGCATCACGATTCGAGTTTCAATCGGCTGGAGTTTCGGAGCGGATGTCACGCCGGGCAGTTCGGCCGCGGAAACGATTTCTTTCCAGATGTCATCAGGGGTCTTGATGTGATCCCGCCACAGGCGAATGCGGTTTCCATTTTCGTCTTCCCCCCATTCCGGTTTGTAGTTGATGATCGTTTCAACCATGGAGACGGGCGCCGGGTCGAGCGAGCTGTCGACACGACCGATTTTTCCGACAACCATTTCGACTTCGGGGATGGCGTTGATTGCCTGGTCCTGCAGTTGCAATACCCGTTTCGCTTCGCCAATGGAAGCATGGGGCATTGTTGTCGGCATGTAAAGAAACGAGCCTTCATTGAGCGAAGGCATAAACTCTTTACCAAGGCCCTGATAGATCAAGACCCCGCAGGTGACGACGGTCAAAACGAGAGCAATTAGCAGTAGTTTGACCCGTAGGAAGAATCGAAGGACCGGCTCGTAAACGCGGATAAATCCATAGACGAGAGCAATCAGAGCTCCTATCAAAACAAGAACGAAAAGAGAATTGAAAAGGCCGTAGGTCGGTCCCAGTGGCATCCAGTCCTGCCCGAGAATGATGGCGACGACCACTGCCAGTGCGATCACAAATCCGCTGTGTATCCGTGGCGAGCGCTTCGAGAAGAGGTCGATGCGCTTTTTGTAGAGCATGTGGATGAGAGGCGGCAGCACTGCAAGAGCGATAAGGACCGACGCGATCAACGCGAAAGTTTTGGTGTAGGCCAGGGGTTTAAAAAGTTTTCCTTCAGAACCCTCCATCGCGAATACAGGGAGGAAGCTGATCACGGTGGTCATGACGGCGGTCAATACCGCGCCTCCCACTTCGGCGCAGGCGCGAAAGATGACATTGAGTCTCGGCTCATCGTCGTCGGCTTCCTCGAGCTGTCGAAGGACGTTTTCACAAAGCACAATCCCCATGTCCACGATTGTTCCGATCGCTATCGCAATCCCCGAGAGGGCGACCACGTTTGCATCGACGTGGAACATTTTCATTCCCACGAAAGTGAGAAGCACGGCACCGGGAAGGATGAATGAGATCAGTAGGGAGCTGCGCAAATGAAAGACGAGGAGGAGAACGACAATGACAGTGATGAGGATTTCCTGAACCAGTGCGATATTGAGAGTATCGAGCGTTTCATTGATCAGTCCGGTTCGGTCATAAAAGGGCACAATGGTGACCCGGCTGACGGTGCCGTCCTCCAGAGTTTTGGAGGGAAGGCCAGCTGAGATCGTGGCGATGGATTCTTTGACGTTCTTGATTGTTTCCATCGGGTTGGCTCCGTAGCGGGCGACGACGACTCCGCCAACCGCTTCGGCCCCGGCTTTGTCGAGAACCCCGCGTCGCAATGCCGGGCCGAAACTGATATCGGCAACTTCATCCAGAGTGATGGGGATGTCGCCGCGTGCTGCTACAGCGGTTTCGCGAAGGTCCTCGAGTGAGGTGAGAAACCCGCGCCCGCGTATCACATATTCGATCCGGTTGATTTCAATGGTGCGTGCACCGACGTCCATGTTGGCGTCTTTCACCGCTTTGAAAATCTGCTCCAGAGTCACCCCGAAGGCCCGCATCGCATCGGGATTTACATCGATCTGATACTCTTTCAGGAAACCTCCGACGGATGCCACTTCCGCGACTCCGTCTGTGGATTGAAGCGCGTAGCGAACATAGAAATCCTGAACGCTTCGAAGCTCCTGTGGATCCCATCCGCCTGCGGGTTTTCCGTCTTTATCGCGTCCCTCCAGTGTGTACCAGAAAACCTGACCTAAAGCGGTGGCATCCGGTCCTAGAGCAGGGCTTACATTCTCAGGAAGCGTTCCTGCAGGCAGGCTGTTCAGTTTCTCGAGGATTTTCGCGCGGGACCAATCCCACTCTGCAGATTCCTTGAAGATCACGTAAATGCTCGAAAAACCGAAGTAGGAATAACTGCGGATTGTCTTCACTTCAGGAATGCCGAGAAGTGCTGTCGTCAGGGGAAAGGTGATCTGGTCTTCCACATCCTGAGGGGAACGTCCCATCCATTCCGTGAATATGATTTGCTGATTTTCGCCAATGTCAGGGATGGCATCGACAGGAACCTGACTGCGGGGGACGCCACCGACCTCCCAGTCAAACGGAGCGACGAGAACGCCCCATGTCAGGAGCATGAAAGTGATCAGTAATACGATCAGTTTATTCGTCAGGCAGAAGTGAATGAACTTCGCTACAGGGCCTGTCGGGTTGGGTTGGACAGGTCCGCTCATTTGGATTCTTTTTTCTTTGTTTCGGCGCTCGAGCCGTTCTCCCCGCCGGCCAGTTGTGCCGTGATCTCTCCACAATTCAGCATTGATGCGCCGAAGTAGGGATTGGCGATGTTCCTGTCTTCCTGAAGCCAGTCGGCTCCGGAGTTGTCGAAAGCCATGGGGCAATGGGCCGAATAAAGTTCAGTGTCGAGTCCTGAACCAAAGGAGTTAATCAGTGTTTCAATGAGGCCTGACAAAGTCTTAAAGTTGGCGCGGAACTGGACGATTGAATCCGTTTTGGCGGTGCTTTCTGATAGAGATTTGATCTGGTCGCTGAGGCTCACGAGCCGGTTTGCCGCCCCGGGGTTCTCTGTGGCCGTGTCAGTGAGGGCGGCGGCGCTCGAAGTGAGCGATTTCGCGCTCAGGCCTGCCTCGTCCAAGGAGTCTTTCGCTAGAGCTGTCTGGATCGCGAGATAATCGGTCACGACCGTTTTCAAGGCCCGGTTGCCCGAGTCATTCAGGGGGATGGGTTTTGCATTTGCCAGTTGATCGCGAACTTCTCCGCATTGCAACATCGAGGCTCCGAAGTAGGGGTTTAGCAGATTCTCATCAGGTTGAAGCCAGGTTGCCCCGGTGTTGTCAAAAGCCATCGGGCAATAGTGTTCATAGACCGGCAGGTGAGCGGTTCCGAATCTCCTTACCAGTTCGTCCATTGCGGAAGTCAGCTTTTGAAAGTGATCCCGTGCCGGCTCAATTGCTTCCGCTTTGCCAATCGATTCGAAGGACGCTCCAATCTGTTTACTGAGCTCCTTCCAAATTTTTGCGGAGGATTCAGTCAGTGCTTCCGGGGAAACATCGGGGAGCAGGGCGTTTCCTGACAGTGCCGCTGATTTAGCTTTCTCGAGGGAATCGTCTGCGAGTGATTTTTGAATGTCGAAATAGATCTCTAAAATCTTATCGGATTGTGTCAGGAATTCACCGGGTGCATTGGCGTCGGGAAAGAGGCGTTCCGGATCTTCCGAAGGAAGCATCATGCTTGGTTTTGCCTGGATCTGGAGGGCGCTGTCGATGACAAAACCTCCGCTGGAAACGATGCGTTCTCCCTCCTTGAGTCCGGCTTCAACGATATACTGGTCGTTTGTTTTCGGGCCTATCAGTATCTCCCTGCCTTCGAATGTCGGTTGCTCCGTGTCGGGGGTTTCAACATAGACGACGGAGCGCTTCCCTGTGTTCAATACCGCGCTGACAGGCACGAGCAGGGGCGGTTTTTCAGTGGATTCAGCTACGATGTATCCGAGTTCCTCCGCCGGCACGAGATCCATTCCGCAAATGTCACACTGGCCCGGTTGGTCTTTGACGATCTCCGGGTGCATCGGGCTGATCCACTTCCCTGCGAGGGACGGGTCGAGCACTTTTCCAGCCGCCGCGATTCGAGCCGACACTTTCCCTGACACGAACATACCGGGCTTGAGCCGGCTGTCTTCGTTCGGAACGTTAACGCGCACAGAGACCGTTCTCGTTGTTGGATCGAGTTCCGGCGCAATGAACGAGATTTTTCCTTCGAACTGCTTGCCGGGGATGGATTCGGTAGTGAACTGAACTTTCTGGCCGAAGCGAAGCCAGGGGGTGTCGGATTCGTAGGCATCGAGCATGACCCACACTTCGTCCACTTCGGCGATCTTGAAGTAGGGGGTGCCTGTTTCTACGTACTCACCCTCTCTGACGTTCATGAAAGTAACAATCCCGGATGTGGGTGCGTCGATCGTGAGTTGATCAGAGGTCTTCCCCGAGATTTCAATATTTCTGATACTTTCATCCGAGAAGCCCCAGAGGCGCAGCTTGTCGCGGGTGATGTTTGCCGCGTTTTCGTTTCCGAATTTCTTCGCTGTGAGCAGTTCGGTTTGGACGGAAAGCAGTTCGGGACTGTAGACGGTGGCAAGGTGGTCGCCCTCTTTTACCCGGATGCCGGTGTAGTCGACGTAGAGTTCATCGATCCGGGCGGGGAAGCGAGCTGCGACAGTGCGCATCAGGGTCTCGTCATACGTTACTTTTCCGAAGAGGTTGACCTCTGCGTCCGGATACCCGCGAACGACTTCGGTGGTGGTTATCCCGGCCAGCTTCTTCGCCGCCTCTGACATCGAAAAGGAACGTTCCCCATCGCCCGAGCCAGCTGCGCTGAGGGGAATTAAATCCATAGCGCAGATCGGACACTTGCCCGGATTGGGTTGCTTCACCTGCGGGTGCATCGAGCAAGTCCAGACCCCGGATTTTGCTTCCCCGCCTTCTCCGGACGATCCGTCCGGGGCGCTGTGGTCGTGGCCTCCGTTGCCTCCGCGGAACAGCAGTGCTCCCAGAATGAGACCGGTGCCTATTGAAACAGCGACCGTAATAAATGTTTTCTTCATTTGCCGGAAATGGACAGAGGTTCTGTGAGGGTTCGGATCTCCAGTGCCGCCTTGTGCGCCGAAGAGAGTGCTCTCTGATACATGAGCCGCAAGTCGAGCAGGGTTCGTTCGGAATCGATCAAGTCGGTTACTGAAGCCTTGTCATTGCGGTAGCTTTCGCTGGTGACTTCGAGGGCCTGTTCGGCGGAGGGGAGGAGTTTTTCGCGATAGAGCTGGAGTCTTTTCTCTGCTTCTTTCCATGCCTGGATCGTGCGATGTAAATCCGCGAGCAGCTTTTGCCGGATGCTTTCGACATCGGCCCTTGCCGCGGAGGCGAGTTCGGCCTTTTCAATTCTTTCGGCACGATACTTGTCGAAACTGAGCGGGATGCTGACTCCTACCATGACCCCGACAGCAGTGTCTCCGCTGTTTCCAATGTCGATCACGTTTGCCCCGATATTGATGTCGGGGAGTGGTGATTTGCGTGAAAGCTTCTCAGCGAGTTCGGCTGTGATAACGCCGGACGCGGCTGCTTCAGCGAGAGGGTGACCCATTACTGCTGCTTCGAGGGAATCGGTTGAGCCGATCTCCGGCACTTTTGAAACAAGAGGGGGAAAGGGGATCGGCTTGTCGAGATCGGGGGTCCTGCCGAGCAGGCTCGCGATACGGGAACTCAGCGCATTTCTCTGTTCTTCAAGTGTTTGAAGTTGATCCTCCGCTTTGGTGAGTTCCACCTCAAGGCGCAACGATGCACTCAGGTCGCCGCCGCCCCGAACCTTTTCATCAACCGTCGGGGAAAGTTGTTTCAAGAGGCTCAGATTCTGCTTCGTAACCCGCGTCGCCTCTCCGAGGAAAGCGTAGTCGAAATACCCCAGTCCGATCTCGCGAATTACCTGTCTCCGGGTAGCCTCGAATTGATAGAAAGCGGTCTCGGCGGATTGATCAGCGATCCCCTCGCGCAGGGTGAGTTTTCCCGGCCAGGGGAAAGCCTGAGTCAGGCTCATGGCGCGTTTTTGCGGGCCGGTGCGCGTTTCGACACTGGATACAAATTCCGTGTAACTAAGTTTGGGATCGGGAAGGGCACCCAGTTGGATTCCGATCTGGCGGGATGCTTTTACGCGGTCGAACTGGGCTGAGAGTTCGGGATTGGCGATGAGAGCCTCGCGAAGGTAGGCCTCAAGTGTATCCGTATGGTCCCCGCCAAACGAGAGGGGGCTCGAGAATGCACAGGTGAAGATGATAGAGAGAAAGAAACGCCTCATGTTGCCATTGATGGTAAAGATGCCACCGGCAAGAACAACACCGCGTTTTCACAAACCCCTTGGAATAGTTTTAATTTTTCCGGGAAACGGCACATTGGATGCCGGCCTGCCCGCCTTCCAATGTGCCGCTTAACGGAGCACTTTTAAACCGTCAGAGGAACCTCGCTGCGACAGACCCGGGCAGCATCCACCATCCGCTTGAGGGCGGGTTCGACGTCCTCCCACGAGCGGGTCTTCAGTCCGCAGTCGGGATTTACCCAGAGGTTCTCTTCCGGTATCACGGTGCCCGCCTCCCTGAGCAGGGTTACAATTTCACCGGTTGTCGGAACCCTCGGCGAGTGAATGTCGTAGACTCCCGGACCGATTTCATTGGGATAGGAGAAATGGGCGAAGGCCTTGAGCAATTCCAGATTGGATCTGGCATTCTCGATGGTGATGACATCGGCGTCGAGATTTGCAATCGCATCGAGCATGTCGTTGAATTCGGAATAGCACATGTGGGTATGAATCTGGGTTTCGTCGGAGACGCCGCATGATGAAAGTCGAAAGGCCTTCACTGCCCAGTCGAGGTAGGTTCTCCAGTCGCTGCGCCGTAGAGGGAGTCCTTCGCGGATCGCGGCTTCATCAATTTGGATAATGGGAAGCCCGGCCGCCTCGAGGTCGGTGACTTCGTCCCGGATCGCGAGAGCAATTTGCATCGTTGTCTCACTGCGGGGCTGATCATCCCTGACAAAGCTCCATTGGAGGATCGTTACCGGTCCGGTCAGCATTCCTTTCATGGGCTTTCCTGTGCAGGATTGAGCGAATTTCGCCCAGTCAACGGTCATTGCCCGGGGGCGGCTGACGTCGCCGAAAATGATGGGTGGTTTCACGCAGCGGCTGCCGTAGCTCTGAACCCAGGCAAAGCGGGTGAAGGCAAATCCTTCGAGTTGTTCCCCGAAGTATTCGACCATGTCATTGCGCTCAAATTCCCCGTGGACGAGAACATCCAGACCGATCTTTTCCTGCATCCGGACACAGTCGGCAATTCGGAGGCGAAGGAAGGTTTCATACTGTTTCTTCGTCCATTCGCCGCTGCGGAACTTCGCCCGTGCCTGACGCACTTCCCCGGTCTGGGGGAAGGAGCCGATCGTTGTGGTCGGAAAGGCGGGAAGTCGGAGGCTGTTGCTCTGCCGTTCTTTTCGAATCGCGAAGGGGGATTTTCGTTGAAACATCTCATCACGCAGTGTCGCGAGGCGGGCCTGAACTGACGGTGCTGAAACTTTTCCGCTACGACGGCGGGACTGAATGGCGGTTTCGTTGTCAATGAAGGCGGCATGGGAGAGGTCGCCGCTTTCGAATACGACCCGGAGCGTTTCCACTTCGGCCAGTTTTTCATCGGCGAAGGCAAGCCAGTTTGCGATCTCTCTATCGAGCTCTTTTTCCTGTGCGAGACTGACAGGAACATGTAGAAGAGAGCAGGACGGGGCCACGAGAAGTTTACTTTCCCCCAGCTCATTGGCCGCATAATGCAGGAGTTTCAGCGCGGCTTTAAGATCGGTTTTCCAGACATTTCTTCCTTCCACGACTCCGAGTGAGAGAAACTTTTCGCGGCCCTTAAGCAGGGAAACTGCGGACTCGATTTCACTTCTTCCCCGTATTGCGTCGAGGTGAAAGCCGGCAACGGGCAGATCGAGGAAAGGTTCCAGGTTTTCTCTCAATTCTCCGAAATACGCAGCGACCTGCAGGTCGAGCCCGGGGACTTGCTCCGCGAATTCCCGATACGCCTTTCGAAGAAACTCCCGGTGCTTCTCTTCGAGGTCGAGGACGAGAGCGGGTTCATCCATCTGGACCATGGTAGCGCCAAGACTGTGGAGTTTTCTCAGTATTTCGACATAGGCGGCGATGAGGGAATCCCCGAGCTCGAAGCGATCGAATCCCTCTCTCGAATGAACTTCTTTGCCGATCGCAAGATAGGTTAGCGGACCGATTAAGACCGGCTTGGCAACGAGACCGAGTTCGGTTGCTTCGCTGTATTCATCGAACACTTTTGAGCTGGCAATATGAAAGCGGCTCGCCTCATTAAACTCAGGCACGAGGTAGTGATAGTTGGTATCGAACCATTTTGTCATTTCGCAGGCGAGTTCAGCCCCCGAGCCGCAGCAGCCCTGTTCTGTGGTGCCGTCGCCTTCTTTGCCGCGGGCCATGCGGAAGTAAAGATCGATATCGACCGGTTCATCATTATGGCGAAAGCGAGAGGGAATGTTTCCGAGAAGGCAGGTCATATCGAGGACCTGGTCGTAGAGGCTGAAGTCGTTGCAGGGAATGAGATCGATTCCGGCGTTGCGTTGCGTTTCCCAGTGTTTGCGTCGCAAGTCGGCGGACGAGCTCTTGAGGTGGTCGGCGGTGATTTCATCTTTCCAAAAAGCCTCAACGAGCTTTTTGAGTTCGCGCCGGAGGCCGATTCTGGGGTAGCCGAGGTTCTGAGTTCGAATAGAGTTGGATGTCATGATCTTAAGCTAGTCAGACTTATCGGGTGAATAAAACGAAAGGAATTCACCTGGAACTTGAATTGAATTCAAGATCGGATACTGGTGTTGAATGCTCGAGTTGAGACATCTGCAGACCCTCACCGCCCTCGCTGAAACTGGAAGTATGGTCGCCGCTTCGAAGCGGCTGAAATTAACGCAGTCTGCGCTTTCCCATCAAATCAAGTCACTGGAGGATCACTACGGCTGTCCCTTCTTTGAGCGGAAAACGAATCCGCTCCGGTGGACCCCTGTCGGGGAGCGCCTCGTCGGCCTTGCATACGATCTTCATCGTGCTGTGAACGATGCAAACCGCGAGGTGGCCCGCCTTCTCGAAGGCCGCGCCGGACAGTTGCGGATCGCGGTCGAGTGTCATTCCTGCTTTGACTGGTTGATGCCGTCGATGGACGGGTTTCGCGAAAACTGGGATGAGGTGGAGCTGGATCTCGTGTCCGGTTTTCACCCTGATCCGGTTGAGCTTTTGACCGAGAACCGGTCTGACATGGTTATCGTTTCCCGGAAAAAGCGGCGGGCGGGGATCGATTTTCATCCGCTCTTTTCCTACTCGATGCCGGTGATTCTCGGGCGAAAACATCCCCTCGTCGGGAAGAAGTATCTCACGGCGCGGGATTTTGCAGATGAGGTGCTCATCACCTATCCGATCCCCGATGAACGTCTCGATCTCATTCGGCAGGTGCTTGGTCCTGCAGGGGTGAACCCGGCGCGTCGCACCGCCATGTTGACCGAGGCGATCCTGCAGCTTGTTGCGAGCGGACGGGGCATTTCAGCGCTGCCGGCCTGGGCGATTCAGCCCTTCCTCGACCGCGGATATGTGATCGGTCGACCCATAGGGAAAAACGGGCTTCAATGCGAGCTCTATGCCGCCACCACTGCGACCGGAAGTCAGACTTCCTACGTGACCGATTTCATTAAAACGATGCGTGAGGTGAGTTTCCGCCAGTTAAAGGGGATTGAGATGCTTCATTCCTGATTGGCCTCTTCCCTCAATTCCTTTAACCGCTCGTATTCCGCCTCGGCGTCTTTCACTTCGAGTCCTTCGCCGGTTTCGAGGAGGGTGGCAAATTCGAAATCGATGACACAGAAGCAGCCCTTACGCGGGTCGTAGGTGATGTTTCGATCGGCCTGATCGTTGTGGCGGACGCCGAAGCTCTCCAGTGAATCGAAGAGCTCCTGCATCTTCCGGGAACTCAGTTTTTCGAGACGACTTCCGCAGTTGCTCGTGATGAGGTAGAGTTCCTCGTCATTTGAGTCGAGGACCCGGGGAACGAACTGGCATCCGCGCTCCTCGAGGTGATTGAGGACACGACGCTCAGTTTCAAAGCGCTCTTTAGCGAGAGGGCCGCGAAACCATTTGTGGACGCGCCCGTCGAATCCCACGTTGACCCGCGCGACAGCCGAGTCTTTGACTTCGCCCTTTTGCTTGTTGTCTGGAGATTTCATAGGTTTGTTTCAGTTGGACGAAGCCCGGGGCGTGAACTGTCGAATAAATTGGGGAAAATGAATGAGGTATCAGCTTTCTTCCGGTTCATAGATGACTTCGGTGATTCTGAAACGACGTTGGCCGGCCGGAACGTCCCAGTCAATTTCGTCGTCGGTTTGATACCCGAGGATGCCGGCACCGATCGGGGCAAATACTGAAATTTTGTTATTGTCAGGATCGGCGTCTTCAGGAAAAACAAGAGTGAAGGTCATTTCTTCCCGCGTGTTCAAATCCACGATCGTGACGCGCGAGTTCATTCTCACAACATCCTGGAGAATGTGATGAGATTCGACTGCGGTGGCGCGCTCCAACTCGGCAGAGAAAGCGGTAAGGTCGTCACTCTGATTCTGTTCACTCCGGTATACAGCGATCATATTCTCAAGTCGCTGTTTGTCTTGATGAGTGATGTAAATAGGAAGTAATTCGGAATCGTTCTTGGAGTTACTCATGGGCACTTGCTGAGGTTCAGGAGCTAAATATAGCGATCTCATCGATTTTGAATAAGACTAAGAAACGATTGAATTGATCGGTTTTTCCTATCAATTATTCGATGAATGGAATTCCTTAATTTTCACCATCTTCGCTACTTTTGGACAGTCGCGAGAAGCGGGAGTGTCCGCGGTGCCGCCGAAGAACTCGGGGTGTCTCAGCCCTCTATCAGTGCGCAGATTCGTCTTCTCGAGGAATCTCTGGGGGAAGACCTTTTCCTCCGTACTGGCAGGCGCCTCGTATTGACGGAGGCAGGCCAGACCGCGATGACTTATGCCGATGAAATCTTCTCAGCGGGTCGTGAGTTGGTGAATGCAGTGGGGATGGGAATGGGGAGATCGCTACGATTCAATGTGGGAATGACAGATTCTCTTTCCAAACTGATTGGTTTTGAGATTCTGAAACCGGCCTTTCATTACTCGCGCCCGACTCATTTGGTGACCCGGCAGGGTGAACTCTCGGTGCTGGTGAATCAGCTTCAGAATCATCGACTTGATTTGATTCTCGCTGACGAGCCGGTCACGAGCAGTATGAAGTCGACGATGTTCAACCATCAGTTGGGACGTTCCGGGGTTACCTTTTGCGCGGTTCCGAAACTGGCGGCAAAGTTGCGCAGGAACTTTCCACAGTCATTGCATGGAGCGCCGGCGCTTCTTCCCAGTGAGAACATGGGAATGCGATGGGCTCTTGAGTCCTGGTTCGATTCGGAGGGAATACGCCCTCATATCGTGGGCGAGTTTGAAGACGGGACCTTGATGGAAGTCGCGGCCTCCGGATCCCTGGGATTTACGACGGTGCACACGGTAGTGGATCAGGCTGCCCTGAAGCATTACGGGCTGCGGGTCATTGCAAAGGTGGAAGAGTGCGGCAGTGATTTCTATGCCATCACCGGAGAGCGGAAGGTGAAGCACCCGGTTGCGGTCGAGATTGCGGAGAACGCGTTTTCGCACCTCTTCGGTTCGTCGGAGGGCGGCTAGATTTCGCGCATTTCTTTTCAACCTCTTCCCGCGGCAAGTCCGGCAAGGATCGCGGTTTCGCCGGGAAATATGGAGGCTTTCCAGCCGAGTGATTCGAGAGCGGTGCAGTAGGTTTCGGCAAGGGAATCAGATCCGATTAGGGTGATTTCCCCGTCGGTATTCGTCCCGTGCAGGGCGCCGCTCAGTTCCTGCCCGATAAGATAGCCGGAGAGACGGGAGCGGGATTCAACTTCACCCAGATCGTTGAGGAGCGCCTCGGCGCGGAGGCTGAAGCAATTCGAAAGTATGGATTCAGGCGATTCAAAAGCTGAATGGATTCCCTCGAGAAAAGCGGATTCGTTCCATCCCTGTGTTGCGGTTGTAAGCCGCAGAACGGATTGCTCCGAGAGGAGTTTGAAAAGCTCGCCTGTGAGGAAGGTGTGAAAGTCCTGAATACATTTCTCCCTGACCGTTACCCATTTTGTATGCGTTCCGGGAAGACATACGAGACCGGTGAAATCCGGATTCGTAGCGAGAAGTCCCGCGATCTGAGTTTCCTCACCGCGCATCACGTCAGCGGGGTGGGGGTGCTTCACCCCGGCATGAATTTGAACGTCAATGTTTGCGCTCTGTGAGGGAGCCGGGATCCGGGGCGTGCACGGTGGGCAGGGGGCGGGAACGTAGGGCGCCTCAATCCAACCCTGTTTGGCTCCCACCATCCCGCAGGCGGATACGGGGAGGCGTTCCCCGGTTCGCAGCCAGGGACGGATCAGCTCGAGAAGGGCGGATTCAAAATCGCCGTCGATTGAGGTGATCGCTGCCATGCCCTGATCGGATTCAGCGCGGAAGAGAACCTCATTCGAGGATGACATTGCCCAGCATCGCAAATTTGAAGTGCCCCAGTCGGCGGCGATCCACTCGATTTCGTCGGTTTTCATGCCTGGTGTTTTTGGATGATGAGTTGGATGCCGCCCGCGAGAATAGCGAGGCCGATGCCGAAACTGATGAGAATGAATCGAGCTTCAGCTTCGCGGGCTCCGAGGACGATCATCCACGCTCCGATGACGGCAAGGCTATAAAGAACCATGCGAGCGGGAAAGGGATCGAATGGAATTGCGGTATCGTCGTGAGGCTGAAAGGAATCTGATTCACCGCCCCGCTGTTGGACACGCTCCGCTCCGGGATCAACCCGGTCTCGCTTTTTCTCGAAGAGAATTAGAAGAAGAACGGGGAGGATGACACCGACCAGCACTTCCACATTTTTGCTGTTCTCCGCGAGATAGATTTTGGTTTCCCACAGAGAAGAGCTTTCGAGGATCATTGGGTTCGCGGAGAGACCGAAACGGAGGGCTAGGCCGATTGAGAAGCTGGTCAGGGCGACGGTGATCATGTCGCGGATACCGATTTTTTTGCTGAACAACCCCCAGAGAGTAGGGGCGAAGAGCGGGACGACGAGGAGTGAGTTGATGGAGATGATGAGCTTCTCGGCCCCGCCCATTCTCGGGACCATGATCGCCGCGAAGACGAGCAATCCGCCGAGGAGCAGGGTAAAGATTCGTCCTGTTCTCACGAGCGTTTTTTCAGACGCCGCCGGATTGAAAAAAGCTTTGTAGAAGTCGTTTGTGAGGACTCCCGCGAAAACATTGAGTTGGGAGCTGACCATGCTTGCCGTTGCCGAGAACATTGCGGCAAACATGAGCCCGAGAACGCCGGGAGGGAGAACGGATTTCGCGGCGAGGATGTAAGCCTGTTCTTTGTCGACTCCTTCAACCTGGCCCCGGTAGAGGAGCGGGGGCAGTAGCCAGAACAGAGGCGTTACGAGATACATGATCCCGAAAAGGTAGGACGATTTTCTGGCTTCGCGGGGACTCCTCACGGCAAGGAAACGCTGCACGAAAGCCCACTCGGCTCCGATCATGAAGAAGTGAATCGTGACCCAGCCGAAGAGAAAGAACCAGCCATACTTGCCGGCGACAGGATCGAAAAAATGATCGGGAACGGCTTCTTTGTAGGCTGCGACTCCGTCCATTCCGGAGATCATGAGAATGGCAACCATCAAAACGACGACAGTGAGGACGATGAATTGAAGAACGTCTGTCATGAGGACCGCCCAGAGCCCTCCCTGCATCGTATAGATCACAACGATGGCACCGAAGAGCACGATCGCCCAGGTGAGGTTCATTGGGATAAGAGCTACTAACAAAACAGCCAGGGCATAGAGGGAAACGGAAACTCCGAGGATGCGTTTGATCAGCATCGTCCAGGTAAAGAAGTGCAGGCCGGTCTTTCCAAAGCGGAGCTGTACAAATTCCGCAGGCGTGTCGACGCCAAGCTGGTTCCACTTTCCGGCTACGAAGTATCCGGCGAGGAGGGCGGCGATGCCGTAGCAGGTGTTGATCGCGACAGCGACAAAACCGAGTTCGTAGGCAATCCCTCCCCAGACGACGAAGGTTCCGGCGGAAAACATCGTCATGAATCCGCTCAGGCCTGAAGCCCACCACGGTGAGCTGCGCCCTGCTGAAAACATTTCCTTCTGGCTCTTTGTGCGGCGGGCTGAAAGCGTGCTGATCACGAAGATCCCCGCGATATAGAGAGCGAGGGTGATGTAGTCCGGTGAGGTCATGACGGAATTAAAGTCATGCACTTGAGCATCGCGTCCGAAGGCTCGACGCCAATGCCGGGGCTGTGGGTCAGATTGAAAGATCCGCTTTCACATTCGAGGACATCGCCGGTGAAGTGGCGGAAGGGTCCAAAGATGGAATGCTGGAATTCATGTGAGGTGACGCCATCGAGTGCGGCGCTCGCCTGGAGGCTGGCGGCAAGAAAAATCCCCGATCCGATCGTGGCGTGCGGGATGATTTCAAGGTTGTTCGTTTCGGCGTGCTTCGCGATGCGTTTGAACTGAGTGATCCCGGTATGGCCCATTTCAGGTTGAACGATGTGGCATGCCTTCCGATCAATGCGATGTCGGGCGTCATAAACGGTGCGCCACTCTTCCCCGACAGCGATGCGTTCCCCGCAGTTCTGTGCGACTTCCCGAAGTGTCTCGATTTCCTCTGTGGCCACGGGCGCTTCGAGGAACCAGGGGCGAAAGGGTGAGAGTTCTTCGGCGAGTGTCAGGGCGTCGGGTCCGGTGAGAGACCAGTGGAGATCGATTGCGATCCGGGCATTGTCTCCGAGGGTTTCACGAAGCGCTTTGATTTCGGTGACTGCTCCGTCATCGGCCACGGGTAGGGCAAACTTCAGCGAGTCGAAACCGCGCTCCTGCCACGATTGTGCAAGTTCACAACGCTTTGTCAGGGTGTCTTCAGGGAGTCCGGAAACGTAGGCAGGGATGCGGCGGTGTTGGAATCCCCCCAGCAGCTCGGCGACAGGAACGCCTGCGATTTTTCCGGCGATATCCCAGAGCGCAATATCAACCGCGGCGAGAGCATCGAGATAAAAACCTCCGGTGTAGCCGCGCACTCGCATGAGGTCGTAAAGTTCATCGTGAATCGCCTCGACCTCAAATGGGTCGCGCCCGATGACAAATCCGGTGAGGAGATCGCTGATGATCGCGGCTGTCGCTTGAGGTGCGACAAGACCGTAGGTCTCACCCCATCCGATGACACCGTCGCCGGTTGTTATTTTTACGACGAGCGAGCGATTCTTCCGGGGGTAGACGGTACGGTTTCCCTGCCTCACAAAGTAACCGGATTCGTTGATGGTCTCTCCTTCGCGAAGTGACCCGAGATACGGTTTATCCTGTTTGAGGTCGACGAGGTAAATCTCGATTATTTCAACCGCGTCCTGAGAGCCGCTTTGATTCATGAAAGAGCTTCCTCCAGGTCGGCGATCATTTGGTCGAGGTCACGTTTCGTGAAGTCGTCCATTTCCGGTAGCGGAGCCCGAACTGCGAGAGAGCGGGAAACGCCCCGCTTCATGAGCACATACTTGGTCAAGCGCATCCGGTAGACCGCCTGAGAGACGAGGAGGGGAAGGCTGATCCGATAGAGGTCGCGGGCTTTCTTTTGATCGTTTTCAAAATACGCATTCCAGAGCGCGACATGGAGATCGGTTAGTTCCACGGCGGGCATTTGTCCGAGGGCACCGCGATTGAGCTCATCGATAATGTATCGAGCGCCGCCACCACCGAAGACGGCTTTGAGATGGGGGATGCCGGATCCGGTCAAAGTGGTAATGGCAGGACCCGAGGGGAGCGTTTCCTCTTTGACGTAGGTGATGGCTGCATTGCCTGCGGCAAGTGAGGCGATCGCGTCAGGTTCAAGTCCTGCGCCAATGGGAGACGGTGCGTTCTGGAGAATGATTTCGGCGTTCGGGAGGCCGCTTGAGACCTGCTCGAAGAAAGACTGATGAGCCTCGAGGTCTTTCTCAAGCGAAGCGGGGGCCATGACCATGAGATGGTTGATCCCGTTGGAAGCCGCCTGTTGTCCTGCGACGATGACCTCTTCGGGCGTGGGCGCACTTGCTCCTCCGACGATGGGGACGCGGCCGTCGACTTCCTTTGCGACGAGAGCGATCAGCTCGCCGCGTTCGTCGGGTGTGAGGAAGTTGTATTCACTGGCAACGCCGGGAAAGACAACGCCGTGAGCCCCCGCATCCAGAGCGAAGCGGACGACTTGACGTTGCCCCTCAAGATCGAGGGAGTTGTCTTCATTGAAGAGAGTGGGGATGACTGGGAAGATTCCTTTGAGCATAAACTGATTATTTGTCGGCTTTGAGATATTTGACTCCGAGATCTTTTGGAAGGGGAGTGACTTGATTTTCGGCTCCCCACTTTTCCCAGGCGTCGTTCATCGCTTTGACCCGTTCCGGGTGCTGAGCGGCGAGGTCGTTCATTTCGGTGCGATCGATCGTGATGTCGTAAAGTTCCCATGGCTGGTCGTCGAGGGCTACGAGTTTCCATTTGCCCTGTCGCATCGCGCGGTTGCCCTGATGTTCGAAGAAGAGTGTTCGTTCGCTGCTGCCGTTGTTGATTTGATCAATGAGGTTGTGACCGGGCAGGCACAGGGTTCCGGTATATTCCGCCTCCGCGAGTGCCGCAGCAGTGGGGAGCAGGTCGATAATATGGGCCGGTGAGTGATCGATGGAACCCGGTTTGGCTTTGAGTCCCGCTGGCCAGTGGACGATTCCGGGGGAGGCAATTCCGCCCTCGTGGTTGAAGTGTTTATACATCCGCCAGGGCGTGTTTCCTGCATTGGCCCAACCGGAACCGATGCTGTGGAAGGTTCCCGGAGTTCCCATTTCGTCGATCATTTCCCCGGTGTGGAGAATGTTCTGATTGCTCGATACAATATCGAACCCGAACGGATCCCATTCAAAACAGGCTCCGTTGTCGGAGGTGAAAACGATGAGGGTGTTTTCCAGCTCGTTGGCGGCTTTCAGGTCATCGATAACCCGGCCGATTTGCTGGTCGAGTCGGTCAATCATCGCCGCGTAAATTGCCATGCGGCGGGCGAGATCGAGTTGGCGTTCTTTTGTTAGTGTATCCCAGGCGGGATTGGTGCCTGTCTTCGTTTCCCCGTAATTTTGCCAGGTTGACCGGGGGCTTAAGAGGGTTGTGTCAGGGACGATACCCTGTTGCTTCATGCGTTCGAGGCGCTCTTCGCGGAGTTTGTCCCAGCCCTCGAGGTAGCGATTCGCATACTTGGCGATTTCCTCCTTGGGCGCGTGGAGGGGGAAGTGAGGAGCGTTGTAGGCGAGGTAGAGAAACCAGGGCTTTTCGGGAGTTTCCCGCGCGAGGTTGAGAAAGTCGATCGCGTGATCGGTCACTGCGTCAGTCGCGTAGAATTCACCCTCGGGATAGGTGCGTGCTTTCCGCCCTTCGGGAAGGCGAACGAGATGATCGGGATCGAAGAATCGCTTTGCACTGACGAGCGTGCCGTAGAACTCCTCGAACCCGTGTTCGGTGGGGTCGTCGGTTCCGAGATGCCATTTACCCGAAATGAAGGATCGATAGCCGGCGGGGGCGAGGACTTGCGCGATGGTCTGGGCTTCGTCCGATATGACACCGCGGTAACCGGGGCGGCCGATGTCGTTGGTGGTCATGTGACCGAGTCCGACCCGGTGCGGGTATTGGCCGGAAAGAAGCGCGGCACGCGACGGACAGCAACGTCCCGTGTTGTAGAACTGTGTGAGGCGGACGCCGTTCTCCGCAAGATGATCGAGAACGGGCGTTTCGATTTCGCCTCCGAAACAGCCGAGGTCGCTGAAACCGAGATCATCGGCAAGGATGTAAAGGATGTTAGGTTTCTCAGCTGCTGTGACCGGGGTGATCCAGATTAGGGAAAGAAGAAGGCAGAGAATGCGGTGAGTCATTGGGGGAGTGTTGGGAATTTCCGGCATTCGTTAAAGGCTTTTCTCTGATGAGATGGTTGGGAATCCTGCGATGCTATAGACTCTGCAGGTCCTGCGAATGTCGTCGACTCCCGGTCGGTAAAGAGAGATGGGGATGAAGTCTTTTGCTGAGAGCGCGGATGGGCTTTGTGCCACGTTTTTGGAAACGCGGCTGCTCATGGGAGAGCGCGATTATCTGGTGCGGAAGGTTTCGCTTTCGATGAGTGCGAGGAGGAGGTCGCGGAATCCGTTTCCGGTTTCGTGATTTCGTCTCACAATTTCTTCGATCTCCCGTGTTTCCGCGTAGTTGGGGACACGGCCGGTGGCGTAAGTCATCAGTTTCTCGGCAAGGCACTGTGAGAAAAGGTCGATGTTCTCGACGAGCCAGGATTTGAATGTGACCGCATCTTTGATTTCGGTTCCGTCGGGTAGGGTTCCCGACGGATCGATTTCGGCGTTTGAGGTTGGCCACTCTGTTCTCCAGCGGCCGACGGGATCGTAGTTTTCCAGCATGTAGCCGATCGGATCGATGCGCTGATGACATCCTGCACAGGCGGCTTCTTTGGTGTGAGCCGAAAGCAGTTCCCGGGGAGTGGTCGCTCCCTGCGTGTCGGGTGTGAGTGCGGGAACATTCTTCGGTGGAGGAGGCGGTGGCGTTCCGAGAATGTTCTCGAGGACCCAGACGCCGCGTATGACCGGCTGTGTATCGACCCCGTTTGCGGTTGCCATGAGGATCGCCGCCTGCCCCAGCAAACCACCGTAACGTCCTCCGCGTTTCATGCCGATTCGCTGGAATTCCGCTTTCGCCCTCGTATCGAGTTTCTCACTTCCTGCTTTCGCGAGGCGGGGGGTGAAGCCGTAATTTCGTGTCGCAAAGTTGACTGAGGTGAATGTGAAATCAGGATCGATGAAGTCGGTCATCGGAAGGTTCTTTGTCAGGATCTCGAGGAAGAACCGCTCTGTTTCCCGTTTCGCCAGCTTCGTGCTCTCTTCATCGAAGCGAAATTTGGGATCGGGCATGATCCCGCTGAGCGTTTCTGTATCGAGCCATTGCCCGACGAAGCTCTGAATAAATGGCGCGGTTTCCCTGGTCGGTAAAAGACGCTGCGCTTCGCGGCGTAGAACCCAGTATTCTTTTCGTTCACCGTTAGGGCCCGCCGGGATTGTCGGGGAGAGGCGGTTCCGCTCTGCGAGGTCTCTCAAGGTGGCGTCGGGCGGGCGCTGCGCCAGAAAGTAGGAGAGTCGGGTCGCGAGATCAAAATCATCCATTTTTTCGGGTCCAAGGCTTCGGTAGAGGAAGCGGGGGGAGATAAGGATGTTCCGGAGCAGGAGGTGGAACCCCTCGTCGAGACTGTGGCCTTCATCCCAGTGGCGTGTCGCGATGGTGAGGTAGCTGGCAATTGTTTCGTCGCTGACGGGACGGCGGAATGCGCGGGGGAGAAAAGACTTCAACATCTCGCGGGCGAAGTCCTCCTGCGACTGTCCCTCTTTGCGGACTCCGGTGATCCGTTGACGGATGCTTTTCCGTGCTTTGTCGGCGGGGCTCTCGACCAGCTTTGAGGGGCCTTCGATTGTCAGGTTGTGAAGTTCGAGGGCGGGGCCGTTGTTGTGGTAGAAATGACAGAGTGCGTCAGCGAGGTTGAATGTGCCTTCGTTAGAGTCTGCAATCTGGAGCAGTTTCTTTGTCATCCTCGAGTCCATCGTCACCCCGGAAAGGTCGAGGTCGGGATCAGTCCAGTGTTTGGAAATAATATCCCAGCCGTTGCGTCCACGCAGCGGGGTGGTTTGAGGGCTGCGAATATCGCCGGTCCGGAAAACGGCTTTCTGCCAGGCTGCAAGGAAACGGGGATCGGTTTCGAACCACTCTTTCAACTGAGCGGAGAGCTCGGCATGCGCGTGGGTCATCTCCGCGTTGGCCCAATGAAAGAGAAGCGTTTCCCCTTCGTAAAGGTCGGCTTCAAACGTGGTGGTTTCGGGGGATTCCGCTTTCACGCTGATCTCTTTGAGTAAGCGGAAGTTTCGAATCGTGGAGCGATCCGTCGCTGAGACGGGCCGCGCGTAGACGGCGAGGAGCATGGGCTCTTCGAAGGCGTGGCCGGTATCTGCGAGGAATTTCGATGCGCTCACAGAAATCTGATAAGTGCCCGAGTCGCTGATCTCGATCCGGCTCGGCCAAGTGCAGCTTCTCATGATATCGACGCTGCGGGAAACGAGGCGGAGTGTATCGCCGTGCACGGTGGCGGCTGAAAAGCTCAGAACCATATCTTCGGGTCCGGCTTCCCATTTTTGAATTTTCGGCGCGGCTCTTTCCGGTGGAAAAATCTGATCGGCAATGTTGCGGGCTACCTCGGTGTAGGCATTGAGGTGCGGTGGTGAGAGGACGAGCCCTTCGCCGACATTGTCGAATCCGTGGTATTCAGTGTCTTTGGGAAAGCCGACGGGGAGCTTGAATTTAGAGAGCTGAACGAGGTCCCTGATCGTGGCTTCGTATTCCGCCCCGTTGAGGCGTCGAGGAAGGGTGCCGCCGATGGGGGTGTGTTCGAGGAGCTTTTCGTCGAGAAAGGCGAAAAGGGAATTTCGGTCCTCTTCGGTCGGTTGATCCTTGTCGGGAGGCGGCATCGTCCCTTCCTCGATGGCGTTGAGGGCGCGTTGCCAGGTGTCGAGATCTTGAATGTTCTTCCAGTCGATTGTGGCGCTATCGAGATTCACGTCGCCTTTTTCGGAATCGGCGTCGTGGCATTCAAGGCAGCTGTTGGAAATGATTTTCTGAATCGGCCCGGGAATTTCATCAGCAGCAAAACAGCTGCCCGCCAATGCCGACAGCGTGCAGATGAAGGTGATAGATTTCAATTTCATGACCATTGAAAAAGGGGAGCGTTAGTCAATGAATCAGCTGAAGATTTGATTCATGTTATGCGATGCGTTCGAGAAGCTGTCAGTTTCGAGCCCGAGTCGTTGCATCAGGGTGATGTAGAGGTCGCCGAGGAGAGGTGCGTCCTTTTTCTCCGGATCGATCGCAATGTGGCTGCCGTGATTGAAGCCGCCACCTGCTACGATCGTGGGAAGGTTTGCGTTGCTGTGCCGGCTCGCGTCCCCCATTCCGGTTCCGAGGAGGATCACGGTGTCGTCGAGGAGCGATTTGCCTGCGGTATTCCTCTTTTCGCTGAGCTGCTTCAGGAATCCGGCGAAGCAGTGAATGTGGGCGGTTTCAATCGCGACGAGATCACGGATCATGACGGGATCATTTCCGTGGTGGGAAAGTCCGTGGTAGCCGGCGCTGAGCGCTTCCCCGTCGAATGAAAAGACCTGTCCGAGTCCGTGGAGGAAGAGGGAGATGACACGGGTTGATTCCGTTTCGAGAGCGAGAGTCATGAGGTCATACATGATCTCTTCGGCTTCGATCTGGAGATTCGGGGTGATCGGGTCGTAGCTTGGCAGTTTGTAACTGGTGGTCGGGACCGGATCATTGATCGTTTCGATTTGACGACCAATTCGCTTTTCAACGGCACGAAAGGATTCGAAGTATTCTTCCAGCTTGTCGCTGTCGCGGCCGGTTAGGGACTTCTGCAAACGCATCGCGTCTTCGCGAACAGGGTCGAGAGAGCTCTGGCCACTGCGGAGGAGATATTCGGAGCGGGTGCGGTCGGCTTCGGAGATGAAGAGCTGTTTGTAAAAGACGCTGGGCCGCTGGATCATGGGGAGGCCGACCCCCTGCCTGGTGAAGCTCATCGCTTTGGAGACTTCCCCGGCACCGGCGGTGAGCTCGAAAGAGCTGAAACGTGTTTTTTCACTGATCTGATCGGCGATTTGTTGGTCGAGTGAATAGGATTCCGGTCTCGATCCGCAGAGGAAGTTGCTCCAGGAACCGTGTCCGTTCGGGGCGCGATGATCGAGTCCTGAAAAAACGGTGAATTGATCACGTTGTTCGCTGAGCGGCTGAAGTGTCGTCGGCATGAGGTAGTCACGTCCCGCCTCCTTCGGGAAAAAGGCATTTTGATGCCAGCCGAGCCAGGTGCCGATGGAGATGAAATTCCGTGCTCTGTCGGTCTCGGTCGCCGGTGCGGAAAACGCCTCGAGAGCGGGAAGGGCAAGCGTGGCTGTGCCGGCCCGCAGAAAAAGGCGGCGATTGATGGCGTGGAGGGCAGAGGGGCGTTTCGATTTCATAGCAAACTCTTCGGGAATAAGGCTCTGGATTCGTTGTTTAGACACGTAAATCTCGAACAATTGATGGCATGATCAAGGGCCGCGCATCAGGTTGAGGTGGATCATACCGCGTAATCTGTGCGCCCGCTTTTTGCCGTGCCATCGCTGTGGTAACATCAATGCGCCCTAATTAGAAGTGCGCGCCCCCGTCACATTGATCTACGGTGCCAGATGCGTTTTTTAAAGGCCATCTTTGCGGTTTTCGTCTTCTCGGTTTCTTCGGTAGCTCATTGCGGGACTGAGGAGGTAAAGCATCATCGGGCGATTCGTTTTGCGAGTCCTCAGGGTGTTGAGTTGCTTCTTGATCTGCATATTCCGGGCGGGGTGGAGAAGCCACCGCTGGTGATGTTCATCCACGGCGGCGGGTGGACTGGTGGAGGCCGCAGCAAATGCCGGCTCGAATGGGCCGCTGAGCATGGTTATGCTGTCGCGAGCATCGAATACCGGATGAGCCAGGAGGCTCTTTTTCCCGCGCAGATTGAGGATTGCAAAGGCGCTTTGCGCTGGCTCCGTGCGAACGCCGGGACATACGGCTACGATGCCTCGCGGGTGATTGTTGCGGGCACCTCTGCCGGTGGGCATCTCGCTTCATTGATGGGGACGAGCGGGGATGTCAAAGAACTCGAGGGGACAACAGGCGGGAATGCTGATCAGTCGTCCCGCGTTCAGGGTGTCATTGACTATTATGGTCCGAGCGATTTCGTGAAGCGGTCGGAAAATCAAAAAGCGAAAACGGACGATCCGAAGGGCAGTGTTTATCGACTCATTGGTGGGCCGGTAAAAGAGAATCTCGAAGCGGCCCGGGTTGCGAGTCCGGTCACCTATATCAGTAAAGATGACCCGCCTCTTCTGATCTTTCATGGAGACAACGATAAGACGGTCTTTCCCGATCAGTCGGGGCATTTTGAAAAGCTCTACCGTGAGGCGGGGCTCGAGGTGCATCTCGAGGTCGTTCCCGGTGCCGGTCACGGGTGGAAAACGACTGATAGCGAGAGAGAACTCGTTCTCGCGTTTTTGAAGAAGCATTTTGCATCAGGCGAAAACCACGAGCCCACCAACGCTGAGGAGGCGGCGGAAAAGAAGGCTGCCGCTGAGGCGAAGATCGATCAACAGTATCAAGCCTTGGTCCAGACACTCTCGCCGGAAGCGCAGGCGTGGGAAAAAGTTCTGCAGTCGGAGTTGGGCAGCTTTTATCTTCCTATTCATAAGAAAGAGAAAGTGGAGGGAAAATCGAATGCCTGGGATTTCGTCGAGGATGACCCGAAGCTGCCCCGCGTTCTTCTCATCGGCGATTCCGTTTCCCGTGCCTACACCCTGACAGTTCGAAAAGAGCTTGCCGGAAAGGCCAACGTTCACCGGGCTCCTGCCAATTGCGGGCCGACCGCAACGGGGCTGAAGAAACTGGATCTCTGGCTGGGGGATGGAAATTGGGATTACATTCATTTCAATTTCGGGATTCATGACCGGGCGACGCCACTGCCCGAGTATAGGGAGCGCCTCGAAGAGCTCGTCATGCGGATGAAGGCGACGGGAGCGACCGTGATCTGGGCGAGCTCGACCCCGCTGCCTGACCTGCCGGAGAAGAAATGGACCGCCCTTTCGATGGTGGAACGAAATGCCGCTGCCGCGGAGATCATGAAAAAGCACGATGTCAAAATCGATGATCTCTATGCGGCGGTTAATCCGCGGCTCAAGGAATTTCAGCGACCTGAGGACTGCCATTTTGAAGAGCCGGGAAATCAGTTTCTCGGGCAGCAGGTGGCCCGGTTTATCGGCGGTCTGATCGAGTGAGAGGAAGCTGTATTTAGCGGGGAAAACGGTTTGCGGTGAGGGGGGGATATAGCGTTAGATAGGATTATGCTGAACTGGATTTGGATGGGGATGATTGTGATCGGTGTCGTTGTCGCGGCGCTATTGGATCAATTGAGCGGTGCCAACGGGATCGTTGAGGGAATGTTTTCGATGATCAAGGTCGGCGTGGTTAATATCGTGATCCCGCTTAGTGCGGTTATGATGCTCTGGCTGGGGATCATGCGCCTAGCGGAGAAGTCGGGAATGATTCAGGTGGTCTCCCGCGCGGTGCGTCCTGTTATGAAGCGGCTCTTTCCCGATGTGCCTTCAGATCACCCTGCAATGAGCGCGATGGTGATGAACATGGCAGCGAACATGCTCGGCCTCGGTAATGCAGCGACCCCGCTGGGGCTCAAAGCGATGCAGCATCTCGATGATTTGAATCCTAACAAAGGCACGGCGACGAATGCGATGTGCACCTTTCTCGCGATCAACACGAGTTCGGTGACCTTGATCCCCGCTACCGCGATCGGGTTGCTCGCGGCGCAGGGGATTGCGGAGCCTTATGCAATTGTCGGGACCACGATCGGAGCGACGCTCGTCTCGACGACGGTTGCGATTATCGCGGTGAAGCTTCTCGAAAAGCTACCTGTCTTCAATCGTGAGGCTGTCCCGGAGGAGGTCGTCGAAGAGGAGGCGAACGCCAAGGAAGAGGTTTCGCGAAAGCTTTCCGGACGTGGTAAAGCCGTCGTTGCGGTTGTTCTCCTCATGTTTGCGGGGATCGTCTATCTCGAGACGTTTCCGGAGCAACGGGTTCGTTTGCAGGAGGCGCTGGGACTCCGTGAAGTGGCTATTCAACTCGATGCGGAAACGCCGACACTCGACGAAGTGAAGCCGGAGGGTGAAGACCCGCTTTGGCAGAGAACGGTGTCCGCTATCTCCGTGGCGGCGATTCCGTTTGTGCTCGTTTTCTTCATCGTCTTTGCGGCGCTGAAAAGAATCCCGGTTTACGAGGAATTTGTCGAAGGTGCCAAAGAAGGGTGGCAGGTCGCGGTGCGAATCATGCCGTTTATTGTCGCGATGTTAGCGGCGCTGGCGATGTTGAGAAATTCAGGGGCGCTTTTCCTGTTTCAAAACCTGCTCCGCCCGGTTCTGGAGTTTGTTCACTTTCCCGCCGAGCTGGTTCCGATGGCCCTGATGCGTCCGCTCAGTGGCAGTGGCAGTCAGGGTGTTCTTGTTGAGATTCTCACGAATGAAGGGCTTTCTGAGACATTGAAATACACAGCGGCCACGATGTTCGGTTCCACCGAAACGACCTTCTACGTTCTTGCGGTTTACTTTGGTTCGGTTGCGGTGCGCCGGACCCGTCATGCTCTCGCTGCGGGGCTCACTGCCGACCTTGCCGGAGTCATTGCCGCGGTCGTGATTTGCCGGGCGATGTTCGGGTGATCGCGTATCGGGGAAAGATGGCAAAAGAGATGCATCCATGCAACGGTTCCCGCCTATGCGTGCACTTTTTGTCGCCCTCTCAATCACCTGCCTTCCATTCCTGACTATGAGCCACGCTGCCGAAGGCCATTCCCGCAAACCGCTCCCATCCCAGGAGGAGATTGCGAAGCTGCCGGCGGACGGGGGCGGGGAGTTCAACCGGCTCGTTTTTTCCCAGAGTCCGTATTTGCTTCAGCACGCACGAAATCCGGTCGACTGGTGGCCGTGGGGTGAGGAGGCTTTTGAGCAGGCGCGGAAGGAAAATAAGATGGTTTTCCTCAGCATCGGCTACACGACCTGTCACTGGTGTCACGTCATGGAGCACGAGTCGTTTGAAGATCCTGAAGTGGCGGCGCTGATCAATGAGCATTGCATCGCGGTGAAGGTTGATCGGGAGGAGCGTCCTGATATTGACGAGGTTTACATGCAGATCACTCAGGCGATTACCGGTGGTGGCGGTTGGCCGATGACGGTGATGCTGACACCTGACAAACATGCCTTTTTTGCGGGAACCTATTTCCCGAAAGAGGCGGTCGCGGGGCGTCCGGGGATCAAGCAGGTTATCACCGAGTTGTCGAAGGCGTGGACTGAGAGACGGGAGGAAGTGGAGTCAACGGCGCTGAATATTTCCGAGCAGATGGGGCAGATGATGGGGGGCTCGCCCGGTGCTGATCTTGATTCATCGGTTTTTGAAACCGCGTTCACTCAGTTTGTCTCCCGTTACGATGAGGAGAAAGGGGGCTTTGCAATGCGTCCGAAGTTTCCGGTCCCGCCAAATTTGATGTTTCTGATGCGCTACTCGCAGCGGACCGGCAATGAAGAGGCTCTCGCGATGGTCGAGAAGACCCTTACGGAGATGCGTCGCGGCGGGATCTACGATCATGTCGGTTTCGGGATTCATCGGTATTCGACCGACCGGGAATGGCTCGTGCCTCACTTTGAGAAAATGCTGTACGATCAGGCCCTGGTTTCGACAGCATTTGTAGAGGCGTATGAGATTACGGGGAAGGAGCGATACGCACGGGCCGCGCGTGAGATTCTCGAGTATGTCGAGCGGGACATGACTGATGAGGCGGGCGGGTTTTTCTCAGCCGAGGATGCCGACAGCGAAGGGGAAGAGGGCAAATTCTACGTATGGACAAATGCAGAGGTGATCGATGTGCTGGGCGAAGAGGACGCTGAGTTCTTTATGGAGATGTTCCGCTTCGAAGAGGAGGGAAATTTTCTCGAGGAAACGGCGCGGAAGAAAACCGGTGCCAACATTCCCCACCTCCGTGAGGAGTTGCTCGATGAAGCGCGGGAGCGGTTGGAGCCAATGAGAGCGAAATTGTTCGCGCACCGTGAGGGACGGATTCACCCGCAGAAGGATGACAAGATTCTCACCGATTGGAACGGCTTGATGATTTCCGCCTATGCCAAAGCGGCGCAGGCGCTGGGTGATGAGAAATATGCTGAGATCGCGAAAAAGGCGGCTGATTTTGTGCTGGAGAAACTCCGCACTGACGATGGCCGGCTCGTGAAACGATACCGTCAGGGCGAGGCCGGGCTCGCGGCGCATCTCGAGGACTATGCTTTTATGATCTGGGGATTGATTGATCTCTATGAAACAACCTTTGAGGTTCGCTACCTTGAAGAGGCGATCACTTTTCAGAAAATGCTCGATGAGCACTTCCGGGATGAAGAAGCGGGTGGCTATTTCACGGTCGCCGATGACGGGGAACAGCTCATCGTCCGGGCCAAGAAATTGTATGGAGGCGCGATTCCATCAGGCAATGCCGTTTCGGTCGGCAATTTGGCGCGGCTCTATCGTATGACCGGAGAGCCGGCTTTCGGGCAGCGGGTTGACGAGCTGATCCGTGCTTTTTCCGGAGAGATCGCGCAAAATTCCATGGTCTATCCGCTTGTGATGACGTGGCTGGATTTTCATCTCGAACCCGGTCATGAGATCGTAATCAGCGCTCCGACGCTGGAAGAGGCGCAGCCGATGGTTAAGGAGTTGCGCAAAGGATTCCGTCCCGGACAGGTCGTGCTCGTTCGCACCGACGGGAATGCTGAGGCGCTGGGGCGCATCGCCGGTTTTACGGAAACGCAGGCTCCGGTCGAAGGCAAAGCCACTGCCTATGTCTGCAGAAGCTTTGCCTGTAAGCTGCCGACGACTGACGTCGCCGAAATGCTGAAATCGCTCTCGGAGTAGAGAGCGTCAGTTGGAAAAATTAATCCCGTCCGCGTCGATCTGAGCGACGTGGTCCGCCTTCATCGCGTCCGCCACGCTGGTCGTTGCCACGGCGTTCGCCACGGTAGCCACCACCGCCGCCGCCGCGACGTTCGCCTCCGGAGCGACCGCCTCCACGGTAGCCTCCGCCACGCTCATCACCGCCGCGATCGCCACCACCACGGTAACCTCCGCCGCCACCGCCACCGCGGTAGCCACCTCCGCCACCACCTCCGCCGCGACGATCATCCCTGCCACGGCGATCACCGCCGCCGCCGAATCCACCGCCGCCGGAAGGCCGGCCGCCACCCTCACCGTCAGTGCGGGGGCCGCGATCGCGATCGAGTTTGAATGATTTGCCGCGCAGCTTGGCGTTGCGGGATTCTGAAATAGCGTGATCGACGTCGCTGTCGGCGACATCAACGAGGCTGAAATTCGGGAAAAGCTGGATGCGGCCCACGGTGCCGCGTTCGAGATGACACTCGTTGTGGAGCATTCCGACGATATCGCCGGCTCCGACGTTGTCGTGTTTTCCAAGACTGAGGAAGAGACGGGACATGCCTTCGTCGGGCCCCTGATTGCGATCTTCGCGCGGGCGTCGTTCACGGCGCTCTCTGCCGCCGGAGTCACCACCGCGGTCATCACGATCGCCACGGTCACGGCGATCACCTTTGCCACCTTTGTAGTTGGGATTGTCCTCAGCGATTTGTTCGCCTTCGCGCGCCGTCATTTCACGGAGCAGAGTCATGAGCACGCCGGCGATGTCATCCCAGTCGTGGCCCTGTTCACGGAGTGGTTGCAGTGCCTGAATCGCGAGTTCGTGTGCGGTGGGAGCGGGATTCTCCTCGGAGGTTCCTTCGCCTTCGGCGCCATCGGGCAGCTCGGAGAGTTTGTCTGATACGGTCGCGGTGAGTTGATCCGCAAGATGGGTTTCGACCAGCTCCTGTGAAGGGATCTCCGCCATGGGGATGGATTGGCGGATGTAGCGCTCGATCGTCTTGATGCGGTAAATGTCGCGTCCGGCGATGAAGGAAACCGCTTTTCCGGAACGTCCGGCACGTCCGGTCCGTCCGATACGGTGCACGTAGTCTTCGGGATCCTGGGGAAGCTCGTAGTTCACGACAAGGTCAACATCATTGACGTCAATACCACGGGCGGCCACGTCGGTCGCGACGAGAATCTCGATGGTTCCTTCACGGAAAAGGCGGAGAACGCGTTCGCGCAGTCCCTGGGCGATGTCGCCATGGAGACGGTCGGCGGAATAGCCGCGGGCTAGCATCGCCTCGGTACATTCGTCGACGGCGCGTTTCGTGTTACAGAAGATAATGGTCAGCTTCGGCTGCTCGAGCTCGATGACACGGGAGACAAGCTCGATTCGTGAACGGTGACGGGCTTCGAAACAAACCTGCTCGATGGAATCCACCGTGAGACTTTCGCGCTCGATCTGGATCGTTTCGGGATTTTTGCCGAAACCTTCGATGAGGCGACTGACGCCGCGGTTCATCGTTGCGGAGAAAAACATCGTCTGTCTTTCTTCGGGAAGAGCGCGGAGGATCGATTCCATTTCATCCTGAAATCCCATGTCGAGCATGCGGTCAGCCTCGTCGAGGACGTTGATCTTGATCGAGGAAAGATCGAGGGTGCCGCGTTTGACGTGGTCGATAACACGACCCGGAGTACCGACGACGACTTGTGTGCCCTGTTTGAGCGCTCTGATCTGGCGGTCGATCGGAGCTCCACCGTAGATCGCGATGGCACGAAGGCGGGGAAGCTGAGAGCCGAGGCGTTGCAGCTCGGCGCAGACCTGAACGGCGAGTTCCCGTGTCGGGCAGAGGACGAGAAGCTGAGGCGAAGGATTGTCGAGATCCATCGCAGCGAGGGCGGGGAGGCCGAAGGCGGCTGTTTTTCCCGAGCCTGTTTCAGAGAGACCGATGAGATCTTTTCCGGAGAGAGCGACTGGAATGGCCGCGCTCTGGATCGAGGACGGTTCTTCGAAGCCGAGTTGTTCCACCCCGGCAACAAGTGCTTCAGGTAGACCTAGAGATGAAAAACTGGAATCGCTCACAATGACAAAATGGTAGAAATGAACCACCCGTCATCAGATATAGGTAGGCGACACGGTGGACGCGCACTCTACCGCGAATCAGGTAAAGCGAAAGCAGAACCTTTTGGAAGCGGTTGGAGCCGACTTGCCGCGAGACCTAGGATCGAATCTTACTGGCGCTGGTGTCGAGTCGGTTCGGTGCGAGAGCAGCCGTTGAACTGGTTCGACGATCGGGGCGGTTTCGCTTTGCTTTAAGAAGCGCTGCGATTTCCCGGCGAAGGGTTCGCAGGTCGAATGGCTTTGTCATAAAGACGTCACATCCAGCTGCGAGAGCGTCCCGGCGCATGTTGTCGTCCGCATTGCCCGATGCGGCGAGGACAGGAATTGATTCGAGACCGTGTTCGGGAAGTTTAAGCTGCTTCGCCATCGTGATGCCGTCCATGATCGGCATTTCGATATCCGTGATGATGAGATGCGGGCGAACTCCTCCGTTGATCAGCAGTTCAAGCGCTTCTTCCCCATTCGCGGCTTCGACCACTTCGTATCCTGCGTTGGCCAGAATCTTGCGAAGCAGCACCCTGTTCGGGAGCATATCGTCGATCACAAGAATCGTGAAGCAGTTTGCGGGGGGCAGACTGATTGAGATTGAGTGGTGTTGGTGAGGGGTCATCCTTGAGTTCATTACACTATTGAACAGTTAATTAAGAAACACAAATGTTTAAGATGTATGTAACAATTTGACGAATAATGTTCAAATTGAGTACGATTTTTTCCAAATAATTAGAATTTCCTTATGTTTTCAGGCTTTCGGGGTTGAGTTTAGTTTCAATATTAGGGGCCGTTTCAGGATTATCCGGCGTAAGCGCATTCGCGTGTGGGCTCTGTTTTCGGACCCGTTCAGGGGGCTGCCGGGGCGTTGCGATGACTTGACGCGAAGATCTATTCGTCGTTCATTTAAGTAGGGAATGCCGTCGAACCGATTCGGAGACATTCTTTAAGAACACAATCAGGCGAACCATGACCGGGAAGAAATCAGCAGAGGAAGTGGATGATGGAGTCGTTTCGGAGGACGAAGCGAAAAAGCACATCGAAACCAGTAAAGCACTGGCCGAAGAAGCGGCGCGTGAGTTGAGACTCGCGGCAGCGGAGAAAGCCAGGGAGTTGCGGGAAGCTGCTCTGAAGGCGAAGGAGGAATACCAGAGCCTGGTCCGTGAGCATGCCGAACATTTTCAGCATGAGGCGGTCGACAAAGCGAATCAGTATAAAGAGTTCGCTGAAGAGTCTTTTTCAGAAGCTCAGGAGCGAATCGGCGATTATCAAAAGCAGGGGGAAGACTACGTGCGGCAAAATCCCCTCAAGGCGGTTCTGATTGCTCTGGGTGCCGGATTTATTCTTGCGAAGATTTTTCGCCATTGATCCCATTGTGAGCTGCGCTTTTTCTAAAAAGAGGAGGAGTTGAGGTTTTCCCACCACTATTGCCAGTTACATGGATTCTCCTGATTCATCCCGCAGCTCAGCAAAGGGCGGATTGGGGGATGCGTTGATCGATGCTCTGATTGGTTCCGTTGACTGCTTTCACGCGCGTCTGAATCTTCTCCAGTTTGAGGCGAAGGAAGCGGGAACGGATCTTATCGTCCGGTTGATCTGTTTTCTTGTGGCAGCGGTTTTCTGTGGTCTTGCTTATTTAATTACACTGGTTGGGGGTATTGCATGGGTCTCGATCAGTCAGGAATGGACCTGGTATAAGGTCACTTTGATCGTCGCGGGGATTCATTTGCTGCTCGCTGTGATACTGGTGGCTGTCGGCAAACGCCGGTTCGGCCGGAAACCGTTTCGAGATTCGGTGGATGAATTCAAACGGGACCGTGAATGGCTCGAGGAGATGCGTCGCGGGAAATGAAAAACGCCACCGAACGGGAACGATTGCTGGCGGCGGTGAATCACTCCCGTCGTGAATTGCGTGACGGCTTGATGCAGACGCGCGAGGCGGCTGACTTTTCGAGCCGGGCGAAGGCCTCGGTTCAGAAAAATCTTCTCTGGTGGATCGGCGGCGCTGTCGTTGCCGGTATTTGTATTGCTTCCGCCACCGGAGACGGCAGGGAGCCGAAGGACACAGAGACAAAGAAACGGCTCTCAGCCTCTCGAAGGAAGTCCTTCTGGTCGCTTCTTTCCAAAGTGGGCGGCGTTTTGATTTCCGTGTCGAGTCCTCTCCTGAAGGCGTTTCTTACGCGGGAAGTCGCAAGTGCCCTGAGTAAAATCGGAAGGGATGAATCCTCCGGGCATTGAGAGAAGAAAGTGGACCCCGCCGATTCGCCTGAAACGGCAGGCCCGGAAGGTTTAGAGAGCGGGCATCCCGGGAGGCCGCTCAGAAAGAGGGCGGAATTCGGTCTCTTCGTAAGGCGTTTGCATTTCCTCTTCGGTGAGACCTCCCATAATGCTGACATCTCCGAAATCCGAGGTTTTCAGGGTGGGGCGGTTGGAGCCTTTTTCCCAGTAAGTGGCTTGCTGCACCGGTTTGCCGTCGATGTTGATGACCGTGTATTTGTAGCGCTTCGGCCCCGACATGTGGAGAACGTGGAGCTGATTCTGCGTATCGATTGCGTAGGTGGGCTTGATCACCGTCATGTAATCACCAATTGTGAATGTTGTGAAAACCATGCCCGAGTTGCTGTCTTTGAGCCTGAAATAGAGCGCCTTTGCTCTCGCGCCGTGGTAATAGGTCATTAGGGAATACTCGCGGGTGCTCCCGGCCTGGGGATGTCCCTGGGGAACCCCTACGATCTGATTCCACATGAGCTGTCCCTCGGTGACCTGAATAGTGACGGTCTTCGTCGTAAACACCCGGTTGATCTGCGGAAAGGTGACGTTCGCTTTGACGCGGTAATTCCCCAGCGTTGCCATCGGGTAGTAGCGATTGATCGTGACCTTGTGTTTGTAGGTTTGTCCGGCGGAAAGCACGATTGGTTTTTCCTGAATCCGGTTCTGCGTGGGGGTGATGAGGTGGCCCCGGTTGTCTGTGACGGTGAAATCGAGCCAGCTGAGACCACCGGCAGAGTCACCGAAGATTAAGTCCTTTCCGGCACGGTTGACGATCGTGAGCGTTCCCGTGATAGGCTCGTGTGCGAGGAACAGCGAGCGGTCCATTTCGAGGTCGAGGACAATCTGGGCTGAGGCTTCACGGGCGGAGAAAAGGACCATGAGTCCGAAAAGAGCAAATAGAAGGCGTCTCATAAAAGGGGATCAACCCATCTGAAGGCGGGAGCTCCGGATGCGCTGATAGGGTTCGTGTTCGGGAAAGATAACCCACTTTCCACAGATTATCCTGACTAAAAAGGGGATGAAGCTCAACCAACTTCTCGGGTTTTAACTGCAAAGTCTGCCAGAATAGTTAGAAGAACTAAGTATTTAAGCAAAATAAGATTTTAGTTTCTCTAAAATTACGGCATAATTACCGCGGAACCTGTTAAATGCAGAAATTGAACCTCAGTTGGCGCTTTTTTGTGGTGGTGATTTTTCTCGCCGGCTTCTTCGTGTCCAGTATCTTAGGTACATCCAGCTCGATGACTTTCGTCTGGCCCGGTTATCTTGTCCTGGGGCTGGCGAGTGTTCTTTCAATCGGGATGTTGTTCAAAAAAGTCTCCTACACGCTGTCCCGGGCGACGGCAGTGGGCGTTTTTGCGGTGGTTGGCTACTTCATTATCCGCGCGGCGGATTCTCCGATCAGTTATTTTGCCCGGGAGGATGCGACTCTTCTCATTGCGGCCTTCCTCTGCTACGTGTTGTTTCTCTCGCTTTTCACTTCTGCGAATTCGAGAAACATTCTCATTCTCACCCTTGCGTCCGTGGTGCTCGCCAATTTGGGAATGGCCTTGTACCAGAGTCTATTCAACTCCACTGCCTGGCTTTTGCCCGGATACGAGCGCACTGAGCCGGACCGCGTGAGCGGGCTCTTCAACCACCCCGATCATTTCGCCGCCTTCATTGGCTCGCTCGCACCGCTGTGGTTCGCGATCTCTTTGTATAGCAGAGGAAGAAAGCGCTTCCGCCTCGGCTTTCTGGCGCTGGGACTCATTTCTTTCCTCGTCGTGGCCTTTGCCGGTTCCGGGCAGGCAGGAGTCTCTCTTTTCGCCGGATTGGTGATCCTGGGTTCGATGATGACTCTGATTGCCTGGAAAAAGACAAGGCCCACGTTCCGTCGTCGTTTCTTTATCGCGGTTGGGTGTTTTCTCCTTATTGGCACAGTCGTCGCTGTCGCCGCGAATGGACCGATCAAACGTCAACTTTCACGGAATCTGCTGACGAAGAGCGAGTCCGTGAGTCTTCCACTGCTTTGGGACAGCGCGCTCAGTCAGATGGCAGAGGCGCCCATTCTCGGGACGGGGAGCCGAACTTCCTACTTTTACAGCCGCCTCTTTCGCTCCGAGTCGCTCGACCCCACCGTCAACGAACAGGAATTCGCTCATAATGAGTTTCTTCAGGTTGCCGCTGATTACGGGTTGATGGGATTTCTGATCCTCATGGGGTTCGCGGGGCTGCATATCGCAAGTGGATTTCGCTTCGCAAAGTCCTATTTCAGCTTCGGAGGACTCTTCCCGAAGTCTGATCACCTTGCCTATGTCGTGGGCGGGCTTGCTGTTCTCGCCGGAATGGGTGTTGCCTCGTGTTTTGATTTTGTGATGCATCTTCCTGTTTTTGCGCTGACTGCATCGGTTCTCATGGCGATTCTGGCGGTTCCCGATCCGATGGCTGCGGCCCTGGAGAAAAGCGATATGCCGACCCTTCCCGGTGGCAGCGTCCTCTTCGCCCACCGTTCCCTCGCCTGCGGTTGCGGCATCGCTTTTCTGATCTTCGGCATTTCATTCGCCCGCAGCGAATACCACTATGAAATGGCACGGATCTCCTTCGAGGCGGATCGTCAGAACTTCAGGCAGTTTACCCATCTTCAGAAAGCGCGTGAGCTGGATCCGCTGAATCCCTTTGCCTATATTCTCAGTGGGCACGCACAGGTCGCCACGATCACTTCGAACATGGCATCTCCGGAGAGAAAGCAGATTCTGGAAAAGGCGGATCAGTATTTTTCACGTGCCCGTGACCTTTATCCTCAGGACATCTTCACAGCGGTGGGGCATGTCGCCGTGCTCGATGAGTTGGGGCAAAAAGACAGAGCCCATCAGCGATTGGCGGACGCGCGCGAGTGGGCTCCTTTGTATGGGAATCTCATGCTGGCGGAAGCCGAGCACTACCTCAGGAATGGCGAAGTGAATGCGGCCCAGATCGCCTATGCTTCCGCGATGGAGGCGAAGGCCTTCCGGGATGTTGAAGCGGCGAGGTCCGGCCTCGAAACCATTTCCGAATGGCGCCTCATTGCGGCAAGGCGTGGCATCGACGTGCCTGAACCACCTGAAATTCTCGCGAGTAAATCAGGAACTGACGGTGAGCGCACGATTGAGCCTGCGACGATCGGTTCGCGTAATGTCGCCGGTGAAGAGGGAAAACTGCTCTCTATTCCGGGGCCTGAGTAGAGGTGGCCTGATTGTCCGGCCTGGATGAAAGAATGACCTGTTCCCCCTCGTGAGGCGAAATGACCCGGTCATTCAGATCGTGTTCCTCAATCGCACAGTGAAGGCGTTGCAGGGGCTCATGGCGATGCTCATTGCTGATCGGAAAAGTAGCGTGATGCATTGGAATCATTTTTGCCGCATTGAGATCGAAAAACGCCTGAACTGCCTCCTCCGGGTTCATGTGAACTTCGCGACCGCTTGGGCAATCGTAGGCTCCGATGGGCAGCAGGGCGGTGTCGATGGAGTGTTTCTCCCCGATTTCGCGGAATCCGTCGAAATAGGCTGAGTCGCCCGAGTGATAGACGGTATGATCGGGAAGCTCGATCACGTAGCCGCCGAAACCTTTATGGGTATCGTGGATATAGCGGGCACCCCAGTGGTGCGCCGGAGTGAAATGGATCTTCGCACCGCCGAATTCAAAAATTTCCCAATCTGTCATTTCGATGACCGATTTCGTTTTCAGCTTTTTCAGGACCGGGCCGACACCGTGAGGTACGAGAACGGTCTGCGAGCCGTCGACGATGCGTTTCAAGGTCATCCGGCAAAGGTGATCAAAATGCGCGTGCGTGATGAGCACGAGATCGATAGGGGGGAGATGCTCGATGTCGATCCCCGGGTCGCGGTGACGCTTCAGCGGCCCGACCCATTTGGCCCAGACCGGATCGATGAGGACGTTGAACCCCGCCGTCCGGACGAGAAAGCTGGCGTGGCCAATCCAGACCACCTCGACTTCGTGTCCCTCGAGATCGCGGAACTCAGGAGGGTGGGGAGTCCCTGTTTCTTCCCGCTTTTGCATCAGGGAGGGGAGAAAGCTACCGCTTAAATACTGGTAGTTGCGCTTTGCCCACCCGCGTTCCGGGAGCAGTCCGACCCGTCTTCCTTCGGTTTTCAACCGGGAGCTTTTTTTGGCAGGGGCCGATTCCGGAGGGAGGGGCGCAGAGTTTTGGTTCGACATAAAGAGATGAGTTCCGCCGGTACGATAAGCATTTGAATCGAGGCGATCAATGAGATAAAAATCCCTTTTCCACGCCAGATTTAGTGGTTTGGTCAAAAGGCTTTACTTCATGACCGTCACTGAAATTGAACAACACACGCGCATCGCATTTCCCGAATGGAATGATGCAGACCTGCGATTCGACCTCATCGAGAAGGGCGGCTCGGGCCGTATTTTTGTGCGTGTGAGCGGTTTGCCTGATGGCGGGGCTGTCATTGCGATGTTCTATCTCAATGACCGCGCTGATAACAAGCGCTTCGCCCCCGTGACCGATTTTTTGAATCGTCACGACATTCCCGTCCCTGAAGTGATCCGGAGGAACGATGATTTGAATCTCCTCTGGGTCGAGGATCTGGGCGAGATCGATTTGGGAACTCTCGAAAACTCTGACTGGGAGGCAGTTCGTGCTCCTGCCTACCGCGAGGCCCTCAAGGCAGTGTTTCGCCTTCATTCGATTGTGGAGGCCGATGCCCCGGAGGACCTTCCCGAACTGGAACCGCCCTTTGATGACGCGCTTTATACCTGGGAGCAGGAGTATTTTCTCGAGCAGTATGTGGCGCGCTTTCTGTCTCCGGAGACGGCCGCCTCGCTTGCGGCTTCACCGGAAATGAAGGCGCTGCGCGATGAGTTGGCAAAGCTGCCGCGGTCACTGCTTCACCGTGATTTTCAAAGCACGAATGTCATGATGCCTCAAGGCGATGCGCATCTCATCGACTATCAGGGACTCCGGTGGGGCGTGCCCGAGTATGATCTCGCCTCGATGGTTTACGATCCCTACATCACCTTTTCGGAAGCGGAGCGGGACGAGCTCGTGGATTACTATTTTTCTCTGAAGAAGGAAGCCGGCCACGAAACGACGCGTGAAGCCTTTCAGAAGCGGCTCAACCAGTGCGCGACGCAGCGCCTCATGCAGGCGATGGGTGCGTATGGATTTCTCAGTGAGGTTAAAGGAAAGTCCGAATTCCTCCGGCATATTCCCGCAGCGGCTGCGCGATTGGTGGCTTTGTCAGAGCAGGATGGCGGGCTCCTTCCACTGAAGGGAGTGCTCGAAGGCGTCGCCTGATCAGCTACATCGTTTCGATGTGTGTCAGGACGTCGAGGAACGGTACCTCGTTGAGCAGTCCGAAATTGTCGTCCCGGTTGAGGCGTTTCCGCGTCGTCGCCGGACTTGAGAGGCCGCAGAAAAAACGCGCAAGCTGTCTCGGCTCGCGGAGCACGGGGATGTTCTGATTTTTCATCAGGCGAATCGCTTCAGCCTGCTCGAGATCAATCTCGGAACGTTTCGCGGCGGGAAGCGGCCCCCCTTCGAAAGACCCGAGACAGGCACCGCAATTTCCGCAGGGTTCCATCGAATCACCGAAGTAGGCGATCAGGGTTTGGGGAATGCAGGCGGCGCTTTCGCAGAGTTCCACCACGAGGTTGAGCCTTTCGATTTCACCGGCTTCACGCGACTCGAAGCGTTCCACCATGCGGCGGGTGATCGAGGCGACATTTCGTTCCCCGTCGGGAGCGAGTTCGTAGGAATGACGCAAATGGGAGCGCTGCACAATGGCGTCGCGGCCCTCTGCGAGAATTTGAATCGCCTCGCGTATCTTTCCTTCGTCCTCACCGGTTTCGAAGGCGGACTCCGCGATGTCGAAGGAGTGCCATTTCCAGCCCTTCTTTCCCGTTTCGAAAAGCCGCGTGAGGCGGTGCTGTAGCGCGGGCGGGTGGCCTTCGAGAATGTCTTCGAACTTCCGCAGGAGCTGAACCCGGTTGCCGCCGTAGTAGGGGCCGCGCGGAATGATGATACCGTCCAGTTCCAGATAGGTCAGCGCTGTCGAAACGACCGAAGGGCGCATGTCTCTCGACTGGGAGAGATCGTAGCGTGAGATGGAGAAATGATCGCCCTGGAGGAGGACATGCTCGACGAGGGATTTCAGCGAGTTCGCCGAAGGGGTGTCGCCGTAAATGAAATTTTCGAGAACGGTGAGGTCGTCGGCGCAGGCGAGAATTTCACAGGTCGAGATGTTCCCGTCGCGTCCGGAGCGGCCCGATTCCTGAACGTAGTTCTCGAGCGACTTGGGAAGGTTGTAGTGATAGACGTGACGAATGTTAGATTTGTCGACGCCCATTCCGAAAGCGATTGTGGCTACGACGATATCGAGAGCCCCCTCCATGAAAGTGTCCTGCACTTCGGCGCGGTGATCGTTCCGCATTCCCGCATGGTAGGCGCGCGCATTCAACCCGGCCCGTTTTAGAATTCCGGCGACCCGTTCCGCGGTTTGCTGGAGGGTTACGTAGACAATCGAGGCTCCCGGTGACTGTGCGAGGATCAGTTCGCAGAGGAGGGCGTCGCGATCGGTTTCGGAACAGGGGTGGATATTGAAATGGAGGTTGTCCCGCGCAAATCCGGTTTGAATGTGGTCCGCATCCGCGATCCCGAAACGCTCCCGGATTTGTTCAGCGACCTTCGGCGTCGCCGTTGCCGTGAGGGCGAGAATTCTCTCAACGGAGAGATCCCGAGCGAGGTCAGCGAGCTTGAGATAATCCGGACGGAAATTATGCCCCCACTCTGAAATGCAATGCGCCTCGTCCACCGCGAGCAGCGAAATGCGGCAGCGTCTCAACCGGCGGATGAAGCCCTCGTTGGCGAGGCGCTCCGGAGCGACGTAGAGCAGTTTTAAACTTCCGTTTTCCATCGACTCATAGATCTCTCCGATTTCCTCCAGCTCGATTGTGGAATCAAGCCGGGCTGCGGGAATACCGCGACCCTGAAGTGTCTCGACCTGGTCTTTCATCAGCGCGATGAGCGGAGAGACCACCAGCGTGAGGCCTTCGAGAAGGAGAGCGGGAAGCTGGTAGCAAAGACTCTTCCCTCCACCGGTCGGAAAGAGGGCGAGAGCGGAACGTCCTTCCAGCAGAATCTCAACGACCGCTTCCTGACCTTCACGGAAGCCGTCGTGGTCAAAGTGATGTTGCAGCGCTTCGCGTGGTGTCATAAAAAAAGGCGGATCGGAAATGGCGGGATTAACGGTTCTATAGAGCTTGCCCGCAATTTTAAATACTCCTACACTCGGCGGGATGAAAATTCAGCTTTCGATTCTTTTCCTCGTTGTCTGTCTTTGCGTGACTGCTTTGAAGGCGGAAGTGAGGGACTGGACCAACAGTGCCGGTAAAACGATCTCCGCCGAGCTGGTCGATGTATCTGAGGGCAACGCCATTCTCGATATGGGTGGTCGCAATTTTGAAGTGCCCATCGGAACGCTTTCAGCGGATGATCAGACTTTCATTAAAGAGTGGAGCAAGTCGGCTCCGGTTGATACCGCCGGCGATGCGGCGATCAAGCCCAACTGGGACGGCGACTGGCCCAGGTTGATCTCCGTCGATATCGATCAGGAGATCGAAGAGTTGGGTGCCGTCGAAGGGGAATCCAACTACGTTTATGCAAGCGAGCACTACGAGTTCATCTGCGATGTGAATTTGAATACCTCCGTCGTGAAGCGATTTTCGCTGCTCTTCGAAGCGACGAATCAGTTTTGTCGGGAACTGCCTATCGGGATGGTGAAACCTTTCCGTGAGGAGCGACATAAGATTCATCTTTTCGAGACGAAAGATGCCTACATTTCCAAGGGGGGACCTCCCGATTCGGCAGGCGTCTATATTTCCCGCGGGGGTGAGGGCGATATTCTTGTTCCGCTCACCAGCCTCGGGGTGAAAAAAGTCGGTAGCAGTTACAGCGTCGATTACAAAGAGGAGAACACGACACTTTCTCACGAGATCACCCACCAGCTCACCGACAGTGATTATTACCGGGAGGGCTCACGGGGGTGGTTCACCGAAGGGCTCGCCGAATACATCGCGAACAGCGGCTATCGTTCCGGAAAATTCAATGTCGATGACCTTCAAAAACTGAAAGCGCGAGTCACTGCTTATGGTGAGGACGGTCGCGGCGGGCGTGCTCTCGGTGAGGAATTCAATGCTCCGGATCTGAACGAATTTTTCACGCAGGATTACGGCTCCTTTGTCGCCAACGCGCAGCTTAACTACGGACTCGGGGCACTGGTGGTTTACTACTTTTTTCACATGGACGGCGAGAAGGATGCCGCAAACATCAAAAACTTTCTCAAAGGCTTGAAGGAGGGAAAGAAGATTCCGGAAATGTATGAGCCGCTTCTCGCCGGAAGATCCTGGGATGAGATGGAAGCTGATATCACCAGGGGATGGCGCGCACGCGGTGTGCGGATCAATTTTCAGTGAGCCTCTTCGCTTTCGAGCGGTGTAAGTGGATTGGGGCGCAGGCTGAAGCGGAGAGCGGGTAGGCTATGAGTTGGGAACGAGTCTCGTTCCTCTACGGGTAGAAGAAGGAGGATTTCTTCTATTCGGACGATGGGTTCGTTGGAGAGAGGGTTGAGTTGGGAACGAGTTTCGTTCCTCTACTGGTGGAAGAAGGATTCCTTCTATTCGGACGATGGGTTCGTTGGAGAGAGCGTTGAGTTAGGAACGAGTTTCGTTCCTCTACGGGTAGAAGGAGGATTTCTTCTATTCGGACGGTGGGGGCGTTGGAGAGAGGCTATGAGTCGGGAACGAGTTTCGTTCCTCTACGGGTGGAAGAAGGATTTCTTCTATCCGGACGATGGGGGCGTTGGCTTTGATTCCCATACTCCTTTTTGCTGCGAGTTTGACGAGGCTCTGATCTATCGATAGTTTGATCCGTCCGGCGACTCAGTGGTTCGACATTGAAGATCTCCATCCAACCCTGTTGAACCACTGACCTAACCCTCTTAGATCGAATTTATATGAGTAAAGAAATCGTCCGTTGGGGCATTATGGGAACCGCGGGGATTGCCCGGAAAAACTGGCAGGCGATCCTGAACAGCGGAAATGGTCAGCTCGTTGCCGTGGCGAGTCGAACTGAAGAACGGGCTGCTCAGTATATTGCTGAAAACCAAACTCAGGTCGCTCACAATCCTCCCCCGCGTCCGATTGGCGGATACGACGAAATCATCGCCGCAGATGACATCGATGCGGTTTACATTCCGCTCCCGACCGGAGTGCGGAAGGACTATGCAATTGCGGCGGCGAAGGCGGGCAAACACGTCCTCTGCGAAAAGCCCTGCGGGGTCGATGCCGCTGCGGTTCGCGAAATCATTGCCGCCTGCGAGGAGGCAGGCGTGCAGTTTATGGATGGCGTCATGTTCATGCACAGCGACCGGCTCCCGGCGCTTCGCGGGGAGCTCGACGGCGGTGAAGCGGTCGGCGAGGTCAAGCGCATCGCGACTCAGTTCAGCTTTCTGGCTCCGGATGATTTTGACGAAAACATCCGGATGCAGTCCGACATGGAGCCGCTTGGCAGCCTAGGTGATCTCGGATGGTATTGCATTCGCATCATTCTCTGGACGCTGAATTATGAAATGCCGGCGAGCCTTCGGGCCCGCATGATCCGGCAGTCGGGCGCGCCCGGGAGCGATGACGGTGTTCCTGTGACTCTCTCGGCCGAGCTTGTCTTCGCGAGCGGAGTGACCGCTTCATTCTACTGTTCCTTCGAAGCGGAGCACCAGCAGTGGGTCAATATCAGCGGGACGAAGGGACACATCACGATGAACGATTTTGTCCTGCCTTACTTTGGCCCCGAAGTCGGCTTCGATGTCGAGCAGGCTCATTTCGATGTCGATCTCTGCCAGTTTCACATGGAGCGCCATTCGCGACGGGTTTCGGTGAAGGAGTATGCAGACAGCCATTCAACCTCGCAGGAAACTAAGCTGTTTCGTAAGTTTGGCGATCTCGTTCTCGGTGGAAGGCCGGATCGGTATTGGCCTGACATTGCTCTCAAAACTCAGGTCGTTCTCGATGCCTGTCTCAAGTCCGCGCGAAGTGATGAGGAGATCGATTTTTAGAAGTAATGGAAACGGGCAGCATTCTTCGCGGACTCATCGGGGTGGTTTTTCTGCTCGGAGTTTGCCTGCTCTTCAGTAGTCAGCGGAAAGCGGTGAACTGGCGGCTTGTCGGCGGGGGTGTCGCGCTTCAGGCGATTCTCGCTATCCTGATATTACGCACTCCGTTTGGTGAAGTGGTAGGGTGGGCCTCGCAGGGATTTGTCTCGTTGCTAAGTTTCAGCGATGTTGGCGCGGAGTTCATGTTCGGCGAGCTTATTGACGCGAGTCGCTACGGCTTCGCCTTTAAAGTGCTTCCGACGATTCTCTTTGTCGCCGCGCTGACTTCGCTTCTCTATTACCTCGGTATTCTGCAGTGGATTGTCTTCGGATTTGCCTGGGTCATGAAGCGTCTCATGCGTTTGTCCGGGGCGGAAAGTCTCGCGACGGCGGCGAATGTATTTGTCGGACAGACCGAGGCGCCTCTTGTCGTGAAACCGTATATTGCCGCGATGACCCGGTCCGAGCTCATGGCTCTGATGACAGGGGGAATGGCGACGATCGCAGGGACAGTCTTTGGCCTTTATGTCGTCACCCTTGGCGGAGACGATGTCGAAACGCAGCTTCGGGTGGCGAGGCAACTTCTCACCGCGTCGATGATGAACGCTCCGGCCGCTTTGTTAGTCGCGAAAATCCTTGTTCCCGAGCAGGAGGAAATTCGGGAGGAGCTTTTTGTGCCCAAAGAAAAACACGGAAGGAATGCTCTCGATGCGTTGGCGAGAGGAACAACGGAAGGGCTTAAGCTAGCTCTCAATGTCGCGGCGATGCTGATTGTCTTTGTCGCGGTGATCGCCTTGTTCAATGCGATACTGGGATGGTTCGGTTCGCTTGGAGGCGGTGAGGGGGAGGGCGCAGTTGGCGTGCTCGACGGATGGATCGCGAGTTGGAGCGGTGGCGTCTTCACCGGTTTGTCGTTCGAGGCATTGCTCGGATTTCTCTTTGCCCCGGTGGCTGCTGCGATTGGAGCGGCTCCGGGCGATTATCTGGAACTGGGGCAGCTACTCGGAACGCGGTTGGTTTCCAATGAGTTCATTGCCTACCTCAAACTGGGGCAGTTGGATGGTGCGGGAAGTCTTGATCCGAAAACGGTTTTCCTCGCGACTTTTGCCTTGTGCGGGTTCGCGAACTTCAGCTCCATCGGAATTCAGATTGGCGGGATAGGGGCTTTGGCACCGGAACGGCGGAGCGATCTCGCCGCCCTCGGATTGAAGGCGATGATTGGCGGCACCATAGCGAGTCTGCTCACCGCGAGTATTGCGGGAATGTTTTTCACCGCTCCCTAGAAACCACCGGTTTCACAGGCCTCTTTTTCTTTTTCCTAGTCTTACTCTTAATCGACGATGAAGCCTTGTTCGTTCGGAGGCCGGGAGGGCTGGGGCGGGAGTCTCTGCTTCTAGATAAAGATAAAGATAAAGATAAAGATAAAGATAAAGATAAAGATAAAGATAAAGATAAAGATAAAGACGGTTGGGCTGCGGCGTGGGGGGA
>JAYWLB010000085.1:0-33752 GCA_035967665.1 Verrucomicrobiales bacterium BCK34 | reverse complement strand
GGAGAATCCATGACTGATGGGAACCGCCCGGTGCGGACCCGCATGCCGGGTGGTGTGGGGGGAGCGAGTTCAATCCTCGCTCCTACCCGATTGTGGCCCCGTTTCGGTGGTGTAGAAAGTTTATGGGTGGGGATTACCTTGACTACCCTCGGAAGGATCAGCAACGGATTCTGGATGCTGGGACTCTTCGGATAAGTTATTTAGCTCTTGCAATTGCTCTTGCGGCGATTCTCCAGAATTTTGTTTTCTGCTATCTAGATAGTCGCGAACGTAAGGCTGAATCAGGGCAAGGATCGCAACAATCAGAGCTAGTTTCGCGATACCATTCTGTTGCTTCGACTGATTTATCGTTTCGGTATGTCGGGTCGAATCCGCTTCGCCACGTTTCCGAGCAAGAAGCTCTGTCACAACCTGATGCTCGATGGTCCCCTTGCGATACTGGCTCAACTCCGCTTCAAGCTGAGCCTCATCATGGTCAGCAAAAATCGTAAACCAATCCTCTTTAGTTTTCATGAAAGATAATATTTCCCGCCACAACGTAAAAGCTGTGGTGCAGGTGGGGCAAGAGAAATCGAAAACAGGGAGTGGGTTTGGCTGCCAAAACGATCAGAAACTCCCATTTACCACCTGTCACCACCAGCGTCTTGTTAGCGATTAGCGATTGGGCGGGTGACGCTTTCAGGGACTGAACGTAAACCCTCGATCAGGGTACGCCTCCCGAAATGCCGTGAGTGCCGAATCCATCTTCGGTGATCGCCGGGAATCGTTGGGATACGCAAAGTCGGAACTGCGATCATAAAACGCCAAAATCTTTCCTGGCGTTGATGACTCGATCAGGGCGAAGGTGTTCCCGCCCTTTGAGTGAATGAGTTGATATTCCAGTTTTTTGTTGTGTTCAGGGGAACCAAAAGAGATCGCGAAATCCCCACGAATTGGTGTTCGATTCTTCTCGATCCGCCAATACACAGATTGGGAGATCTCCCAGAACGATTCGTGAGCCACAACGACAATCAGATCATCGCTGACTTTCAAAGTCTGGTGTCTATATGAATTGCCACAGCCACACGAAAAGAGGATTGCAATAGAGATAGTGAACCTGAATCCTATTTTCATTGTCGCTAACAGTATATTCATGAACGATTTCCGGCTCATTCCGGGCACCTACACGGATGTGACTTAAGGAATCGTCTCTAGAGACTACATCGCTTTTCGCCTTATACGTCAAGGGTTTACATCCTCTAGATCAACTTATTTCTGCATCGCCTCATTATTTTAGATTCCGTATAAAAAGTCAAAGTGTTACAGGCCCGATCATTTACTTGGAATTACTAAATAATTCACACACCAAGATTACTGGATAAAGCGAAGTAGGTATTTTTTATTTGCCTATTTGAACACCTTTTCCTTTATTGTTCTCATGAACAAGTCATCGGCGAACTCCTTTTTCTGGCGGGATGATCTTGCTGCATCGAGAGATGTGAGTGATCAGGACAAAATCGGCTACGAAATCACTCTGACGTGGTATGAACGCTGGCGGAGAGGAAAAAGGCTCAGGCCGGGACGCGAGTCGGCCAAAGCGTTCTGGCGGGCGCAGGTGCTTTCAAAGGAACGCAAACCATGGCAGCTCGCTCAGTGGTCGGAGGCGATTCGGTGGTTCCTGCAATGGCTGTCTTTTTGTGAAAAGCACGGCGGCAACGGACTGAGTTTATCGGAGCGGGTTTACCGGAAGACCCACTATTCAGGAGCCCGCCGTGGACTTGCGATGGATACCCGGGATTGCTACGCAGGTCACGCGGGGCGCTATGCGCACTGGATAGAGTCCGGGGAGATCAGGAAGCACCATCCTGAATTCGATGCTCCCGACGGAGTGGCCCGGGCGATTCTCAATCCGGAAAATGCCCGACATTTTCTGACCTGGTTAGTAGCGGAACGGAAGTTAGCCTATACGTCGCAAAAACAGGCACTCAATGCGCTCGCGTTTTTCTTCCGTGACGTCTGCGGGCTTGAAGAAGTGGACCTCAAGGTTCGTTTTCAGAAAACCCACAAACGGATTCCCGTGGTACTGGAGAAAGAGGAAGTGACTAAGGTGCTCTCGGATTTACCCGAAGCCTACCACTTTGCCGCGAAATTGCAGTATGGGACCGGCTTGCGACTCAGCGAACTGATGCGGCTTCGGATCAAGGATGTGGATATCGAGCGGGGAATTGTGGTCGTACGCGGCGGTAAAGGTGACAAAGACAGGGTCACGGTGCTACCTCAATCTCTTGTCCCGGAACTAAAGGAATGGAAGAAACGCAACCGGATAATTTGGCAGCGCGACCGGGACGAGCTGCAACCCGGGGTCGGGCTTCCAAATGCTCTCGAGCGAAAGATGCCCCGGGCAGGCGAAACCTGGGAGTGGTTTTGCTTCGGCTGCTCCACTCGCCGCCTCTCTCTTCGAGCTTCACTTCGCTCCGGCCGAAACGCTTCCGGCCCTCGGCGTTTTTGGTTATTCCCCGCGCGCGGATTATCGAACGATCCCGATTCGGGTATTCGACGTCGCCATCACCTCCATCGAAAAGTGTATGCGGACAATGTCAAAAAGGCAGCCGCCCGGGTTGGGATCGAGAAGCGGGTTTCCACCCATGTCTTCCGACATTGATTCGGCCCCGCCTCCCGTGGCCTCCCCCTGCGGGGCACGTCGCTGCGCTCCTGTCCAAAACGCCTACAAGCCTTCAGCGTTTTTCATTCGCAACGCACCTCTTGGATAGTGGTGTCGATATTCGAACTTTGCAGGACTTGCTTGGTCATGAGGAGCTTTCCACGACCCAAATCTATCTCCATGTCACGAAGAACGGCGGGGCATGCGGGGTGACGAGCCCGCTTGATAGAATCGACCTAAATACCGGCGGCAGCCCGGATTACGCTTCGACAATTGGTGATATCCCTTTTCTGGCAATAAAGGCGGGGGTGTAGCGCCTTGCGTGGGTTCCAGAAAATGTTTTTGCACCAGGAGAAACGGCACGGGCATGCAGTGCCCGGAAAGATGCTCTCTGATTCAGGGTCATCGCGACGAGGGACAGGTGGAACATTTCGCGGAGCGAGGTCACGGCCGACACAGCCCTCACCTATCGGATTCAAACTCTTTGCCCAATCTGCCTTTTGCGCCTTTTTGCGGCACCCCTCTTCGCTGAGGCTACGAGGGTCAGGCCGGGCACGATGATTCGTCACACCGGTGATGAGGTTACGGTGAGGCTCGCAGGTGCAGTCGTTTTTGACAGCGGGAATGGTCACCTTGGATAAGAGGGTGAAACTTGTTTTACGATACCGACAAGTCACCTCTTCGACGAGACCTCTACGGCGGAAGGACTCAGGCGCAGGAAACGAAACGCGCAAGAACGCACCTACGATCCACCGTTCGTAAAATATCCCACCAACACCGAGAACGAGTTGTTTGCGGCATGGAGGAGGAAACACATTCTCAGATTGCCCTGCTTCATTTTGAGCCACCCGAGAATGAACGAGAGGAAGAGCAACGGCACAAAAAAAGTGAGGCCGTGAACGAGCGCAAAAAAGATCGAACTGACGATGAGTGCGACCCTGGTGTTCCAGCGATTTTCGAGAGCATCGTAAAGAAATCCACGGAAGAATACCTCTTCGTAAAACGGGATCGCGACACCCACGATCAAAACGGTTCCGAGCAGCTGAAGAATCGTTTCGCTCTTGAGAAAAAGGCTCACCAACTGCTGATCGAGGGGCTTGCCTAAAACCAGTTTATAAAGCTCGCCATAGCCCATCGCGATCAACTGCATCCCCGCGATACCGCCGACCACAATCGCGAGCGCCTTGAAGATCGGCCTCATCCCGGTGAAGAGAGGCCCTTTTCCAAAATAGCGTCCCCAGCCAACCATCGTCAGGGTGAGAATACAGGTGAGGGTCACGAGAATGGCTCCGATCCAGTGACCAAATCCGTTGTTGAGACCCGGCAGGCGGATACTGAATCCGATACCTGCAGCGAGAACCGCCGCCGAAACCCAGAGGATGCTGAGGCGAAGATTGGGACCACGCCCCTCACCTTCCCAGGAACGCCGGGTTCGCCAGTAGAGAACTCCGAGAATCACCAGCAAAATGAGCGGAACGATCCAGGCGGTCTTTCCTGTCAGTCCGATCGACTCCTTGCTGATCTCTAAAAACTCATCCGGATCGATTTTTGAAATCTCCCCCCCGAGCACCGCCGCCGCCACTTTCACGGCGCGGGCTTCCTTCATTTTTGCTAAGAGTTCTTCGCTCTCATCTGCGCCTTTCAAAAATCCATTCTGCGATTTCTCAGCATACTCAAAAGCTTCCGGATAGCGCTTTTGCTTGATGAATACTTTCGCCCGCCAAAACTGACAGGAAGGACTCTCAGGCACACAATTTTCAACCGCGACGAGGAGTGAGTCGGCACGCTCAGGGTCCGGATCGAGCCCATACCAGCCATACAAATAAGCGGAAGCGAGTGGGATAGCGGAACGCGCCGCCCCCTGAAATCCCGCACCCAGCATTTCACGCAAGAGAGTTTCGGCTCGCAAAAAATGAGCCTCCTTTGCTGCGGGATCATTCTTCTCGCGAATGCCCATTTCCTGAAAATATTCCCCGAGATAGAACATTCCGTCAGGCTGTCCCAGATCCATGCCGCCACGAAATGCAGCTTCCGCTTTTTCAAGGTCCCGCTCCACCCCGAGCCCGTCGACGTAGAAAAATCCAATCTGCCAGACTTCCGGCTCTTTTTTGGCCTCGGCATCGGCAATGACCCTCGGAAGAACCGTTTCCTCCAACAATCGCTTCGTCTCAGCCTCACTGAGTTCCCTCTCCTCCCCTTCAGGAAACTTAAGGCCCCAGATCAAATCCCGGTTCTCACCGCTTTGAATCGTGTAACTCAGTTCAGCGGATCGCGACTCCCCGGCCCGCAGTGGCGACACCATCGCGAGGAGCAGAAGGCCAATTCGAAGTCCCTGAAAGTTTTTCACCATATTCAAAACGGGCACTCTAACCCCGTTATGGAAATTATAAAGTGAGTAATTTAACGATTCAGGCACCCCGCCTCTTACCCAAATGAGCCGCGAGCGGCCCCGGCCGGCCCCACACTACTCATAATAGAGGAATCACTATCCTTTCACTTCTTCGACTACACATTTATGCTAGTGACTCTATGAGAGGTGCGTATTATCCTGTTCCTGAACCGCGCACAGCACCTCTACCAATTCTGAATGTCCGCTCACTTTAATACGACCCGTTGGAGCCTGCTCCTGAAGGTCAAATCAAAGAACCATCAGGAAGCAGAAGTGGCACTGGAAACACTCTGCCAGAGCTACTGGCAACCTCTCTATTCCTGGCTTCGCCGCAGCGGAAATTCTCCCTCTGAGGCTGAGGATCTCACCCAGGGCTTCTTTGCTCATGCAATCAGAACGAACCTGTTTCACAAGGCTGAATCGTCTAAAGGAAAGCTGCGGACCTTTCTCCTTACCTGCCTCAAACACTACCTCGCCGATCAACACGATAAAAATTCCGCGGCGAAACGCGCAAACAGGAAAAACGAAGTCTCTCTGGATTTTGTCGATTCCGAAATCGGCGAAATGGCACTCGAACGCGACCTGAGATCCCGTGACGCCACGCCGTCCGAAATCTATGAATATCGCTGGGCACGAACCCTCCTCAGAATCTCACTGGCGCGACTGGAGGAGGAACACATCCGAAAAGGAAAAGAGGAGCTGTGCCGGGTCCTGACACCGCTACTGACAGAACTGGATCCCGGAAACAGTTATGCCGAGACAGCCACGGCGCTGAAGAGCAACGAAGGGGCTGTTCGCATTGCTTTTCACCGTTTCAAAAAGCGTTTTCAGGAAATCGTCAGAGAAGAGGTCGCAAAAACGCTGCTTCCCGGCGAAACGGTTCATGATGAAATGTTAGAGCTGGCTGAAATACTTTCACGGGCGGTTGAGGAACCGTGAATGCACCCTACCGGTAAACGACCCTGCAAGCCAATGCCCGAAGATCCAGCATCCTCCTCAAACGAACCCTTCTTAAGCCCAAAGAATGCGGCGAAATTGATGCGGGACGCCCTCCTCGCCACAGATCCATCGGACGACTCCTCTCATTCCAGTGCCTGGGTTCCGCCCCCTCCGGAGGAGCTGGATCGCCTCATGCCGGGATATACCATTGACCGCATCATCGGTCGCGGAGGAATGGGCGCGGTCTATCATGCCATTCAGAGCAATCTCGACCGCGAGGTTGCTATCAAACTGCTGGCGCCCGAACTGAGTGAGAATCCGGAGTTTGAAGCCCGCTTCAAAGGGGAAGCCAAATCGATGGCCCAACTCAATCATACTAACATCGTTCAAATCTACGATTTTGGAGAAACCACTGCCGGCCATCACTACATCTCCATGGAGTATGTCGACGGAACCGATTTGCAGCAGATCATCCACGGTGATGGCCTCCCCCACGAAGAAACGCTGAACGTAATCAGCCAGATCTGCGATGCCCTTGAGTATGCCCATGCGGAAGGCTTTGTGCACCGTGACATCAAGCCGGCCAATATGTTCATCAACAGCAAGGGCATCCTGAAAGTCGGTGATTTCGGGCTCGCTAAACTGATAGCAGATGGATCTGCCAAATCGGCTTTAGATCAGTCCGGACTGACAATTACAGGAGTGGCGATGGGCACCCCGAACTACATCGCCCCGGAGCAACTGGAGGAAAGCGGTGTGGTCGACCAGCGGGCTGACCTATTCAGTCTCGGGATCATGTTCTATGAAATGCTCACGGGGGAAATTCCCCGGGGAGCAGTCAAGTTTCCAAGCGAGAAAAGCAAGCAACTCGACGTTCGGATTGATGGAGTGGTATTCAAAGCGATGGAACCCAATCCCGGTGAGCGCTACCAGACCGCGACCGATTTCAAGGCAGATGTAGACAGGATTCGCAATACCCCGAATCGATTCAAAAACCGCCGGAGCAAAAAAAGAAAGTCCCGCGGGACCGGAGACAAATCGGAAAACAAGCTTCCAACGCCGCGCACCTTCCTCGTTCTCCTTTCACTTCTGATTCTTCTCTCCGCGGGGATTTTCTTCATCGTCTCCAATTCACGCCCCGAAACTGCATCCCGCGCCGGAGACATCGCCCCGGGATCCTCACCGGCTTTCGGGAACCGGTCTTCTCTCCCCGGTCCCTCATCAGGGAACCTGGAACCCGGTTTTCTCCATGGATTCGTTTACGACAAATCCCGAAAAGAGGCCCTTCCGCTCTGGATCGCTTCCGCCTACAAACAAAAGCGATTCATTTCCGTGGGCGCGAGCGAGTCCAACGGAAACACTTTAACCACTGCATTCAGCTGGTGGGGCATTACCGAAGAAAACGAACTTTTCTCTACCTATGACAAACGCCAGATGCCCGGCATCGCGAGACAACCAAACGGCGTCCGCCGTTTCCGGGACAAAGTGGGCGTTTCGAAAGATGGGACTCTCATCGCCGCTTCCGAATTCTTCCCCCCACCCACAGGCTCCAGTTTTATCGACGCTCACCGCGGCAGCGATTTTGCAATCGCTCTGACCTCCGGGGGAAATGCCGTGTTCTGGAAAAGCAACCAGCGCAACGACCATCTCATCCTTCCCCCGCCTGAAACCCTCAGCAACGTTCAAACCATTTCCGCGGAAGGGAATCTTGCCGCCCTTCTCTCTCAGACAGGCAGAGTTACCCTGTGGCATTCCGGGGCCGGACTCATTTCCAACGCACTCACTGAGGCCTCCGATATTGTGGCGACCAGTTCGACCGTCTCCATCGCCGGAGACGGCACCGTTCACTCAGAGATCTTTACAGATCTGGACCTCCCCGGAAAAGCGGTCGATCTGAATGACGGGAATGATATCCTCGCGCTGAAGTTTCAATCCGGCGACTGGCGCCTCTATCAGAAGCCCGGCTCCCGCTCGGAATCATCAGCCGCCGTCATTGCCGCCTTTGAAGCGACATCAAAAACACGGATTATCGATCTCTTCGTTCACGCCACTGAACAAAACGAATCGGCCATCGTCATCTGGCTGGAGGAAGGCAGCACTGGAGGAGACCACGCACCAGCGACAGTTTTTCTCCCTGCGGACGCCACCACCTCAGACTCACCGCTGATCGAGTCGGCAACAAAAGATAAACCCTATCAAAACTCTCTCGGAATGCAGTTTCTTCCCGTTCCGATCACAGGTGGTCTCGGCGATGGCGGGAAAATCCTCTTCAGTAAATGGGAAACAAGAGTCTCGGATTACCGCAAATTTCATCAGGAAAACCCTGACCTGGAATGGTGGGACACCGATTTTCCTCAGACCGATGATCATCCTGCGGTTCGAATGCCCTACGTCGATATCATAACTTTCTGCGAATGGCTGACAAAACGGGAGAGAGAAAGCGGCCGCCTCCAGGCGAACGAAATCTACCGGCTTCCCACCGACCACGAGTGGAGTTGCGCAGCAGGCATCGGCCACCTTGAAGATCCACTGGCAACACCGGAGAGAAAAGAATATCGAATTCCAGCCCTCTACTTCTGGGGCCCCGATCCGACACCCCCCGTCGGGTTTGGAAACTACTATGGCAGCGAAACGACAGTGAACCCGTTTATGACGTCGCGGGGAACCCCACGGGGAACCATTCGCGATTTCGAGGACCCTTTCGATCGAACCGCCCCGGTCGGCAGCTTTGCCCCCAACGGTTACGGCCTATACGATATGGACGGCAATGTCTTCGAATGGTGCCAATGCTGGTTCTCTCTTCAACAGGAGAGGAAAACACTTCGCGGCGGCTCCTGGGGCGTTTCGCTTATTCATTCTCTGCTGATTTCATCGCGACTCTCAAACTCGACCACGATTCGCTTCGATTCGCACGGTTTCCGCTGTGTCATTGCTCTTGATGAGTGATTAAAAACGAATTGCGCCCCGCTCCGTGAGTTCAAAACGCCTCACCTGCGGACCTACCAAGATTTCTCATCACCGTTAGAATGAGGCATGAAAGTTTCCCTCCGCCTCCTCGCTGCCGCGTTCTTAGGATGCACCCCTCTCGCGATCACCGCCGCTGAACCTGAAGTTCCAACGCTCGAATTCGTAGATTTGTTCAACGGCAAAAACCTCGACGGCTGGATTGATGTCAATACCTCACCGGAAACGTGGTCGGTCAAAGACGGGCTGATCCACTGCACCGGTCACCCCATCGGGGTGATGCGCTCCGAAAAACAGTACGAAAACTTCATCCTCGTAATCGAATGGCGTCACATGGAAGCCGGCGGCAACTCCGGGGTCTTTCTCTGGAGCGATGCGATTCCCCGGGAACAGCGCCTTCCCAAAGGCATGGAAGTCCAGATGCTGGAGCTCGAATTCCCCTACGTTCACCCTAACAAAGACGGCACTCCACGGCACCCCGGATACGTCAGCGGCGAACTCTTCGGCGCAGGCGGATTGAAAGCAATTCCACAGAATCCACGAGGCACCCGGAGCATGTCCCACGAAATGCGCTGCAAAGGGAAAGGCGAATGGAACCGATACGTCGTCGTCGCGGTCGACGGCACCGTGAAACTTTCCATCAATGGAAAATTCGTAAACAGTATCCGCGATGCCGACCTGCGAAGAGGCTACCTCTGCCTCGAATCAGAAGGAGCCGAGGTCCACTTCCGCAAAATACAGATCATGGAGCTACCTCCCGGCAGAGCCGAAGACCTTGGTATGACGCTGGAAAACGAGGGAGCAGCGAAAGAGGAATAGTTTGACCCGCCCCACTGGAACACTTTACCGTTTTCTTCTCATGATAGATCGGCGACAAGCAATAGAACGAATTTCCCTGATCCTCGGGGGTGCCCTTTCCACTCAAATTACCGCCGGGGTCATGGGCGAGGTTTTGAACAAAGGAGCCAGCGTCGAAGTTTCAGAGGCACAGAAGACGCTCCTCATTGAAGTGGCCGACATCATCATCCCGACGACCGATACCCCGGGCGCCAAAGCCGCCGGAGTCGAAGCCTTTATCATTCGCCTGATGCGGGACTGCTATGAGCTTGAGCAGCAGAAATCCTTCTACTCCGGACTGGAAAAAATCGATACCGCGAGCGAAGAGGCCCATGGCAAAAAGTTCGTCGACCTCACCGTCGAGCAGCGCAACGGCATCATCGAAGCGTCGACAAGGACGAACAAAGGATTCTTCAAACAAATGAAGAAGCTCACCGTGACCGGCTACTTCATCTCCGAAATCGGAGCCACCCAGGCGCTCGAATATCTCCCCATTCCGGGCAGATTTGAAGGCGACGTAGCGATGAAACCCGGACAAAAGGCCTGGGCCATCTCAAGATAACCCCTCCCACTTTTCACCGCTGATCGAACAGGGTTAAGCCATCCATTCAACAGGGTTGAATCAACATTTTCCGAACTATGCCAAATCTCAATATCGAAGCCAAAAAAGCCAATACCTACGACGCGATTGTAATCGGGTCAGGAGTATCCGGAGGCTGGGCCGCAAAGGAGCTTACAGAGAAAGGTCTCAAAGTGCTCATGCTCGAGCGGGGCAAACAGCTCAACCACGTCGCCGACTACGAGTATGCGATGAAAGCTCCGTGGGAAACGAAATACAACGGCAAGATCACCGTCGAACAAAAGGAGACTCATCCCAAACTCGCCCGCGACTATCCGTACAACGAGATGACGGAGAAATACTGGATGAAGGACGTCGACTCTCTCTACAAAGAGGAAAAGCGATTCGACTGGTACCGTCCCGACATCGTCGGCGGGAAATCCATCATGTGGGGGCGTCAGTGTTATCGCTTCAGCGACATCGATTTCGAGGCCAACGCCAAAGAGGGCATCGCAGTGGACTGGCCAATCCGCTATAAAGACATTGAGCCGTGGTATTCCTACGTTGAAAAGTTCTCCGGCATTTCCGGGGAGGCACTCGGTTTACCCCAGTTGCCCGACAGCGAATTTCTTCCGCCGATGGACATGTTCTTCGTGGAGAAGGAAGTCCGCAAACGCCTTGAGAAAAACTATCCCGGGAGAAATCTCACGATCGGTCGTGTCGCGAACCTTTCCAAAGCGGCACAGGCCCAAATCGGCGTGGGACGGGGTTCCTGCATGTTTCGGAACCGCTGCTCCTACGGCTGTCCCTTTGGCGCCTACTTCAGCACCCAGTCGGCAACGCTCCCGCCGGCAGCAGCGACCGGCAACCTGACACTTCGCCCCGACTCCATCGTCCGTGAAATCGTCTACGATCCCGAAACGCAGAAGGCGACCGGCGTCCATGTCATCGATTCAGTCACGAAAGAGGACCGCGAGTTTCACGCCCAGATCATTTTTGTCTGCGCCAGCACGATCGCCTCCACCGCGATCATGATGAATTCAGTTTCCGAACGCTTCCCAGACGGCCTCGGAAACGACTCCGGCGAACTCGGGCACAACCTCATGGATCACCATTTCAGAGCGGGAGCCAACGGCAAATGGGAGGGTGACCTCGACCGCTACTACTATGGCCGGCGCGCCAACGGAATTTACGTTCCCCGCTACCGGAATATCGGCGATGACAAACGCGACTACCTCCGCGGCTTCGGCTATCAGGGTGGGGCAGGCCGTCAGGGATGGGAGCGCAATGTCGCCGAGCTTTCCTTTGGCAAAGACCTCAAAGACGCACTGACCGAACCGGGCGAATGGACCATGGGGCTGGGCGGCTTCGGCGAGACCCTGCCCTATCACGAAAACAAAATGTCTCTCGACAAAAACAACCTCGACAAGTGGGATCTCCCGGTCGTTGTCTTCGACGCCGAGTTCCGTGAGAACGAATTGAAGATGCGCGAAGACATGATGGCCGACGCCGCCGAAATGCTGGAGTCCTCCGGTCTAACCAATGTAAAAACCTTCGACAACGAATCCTATCCCGGAACCGCAATTCACGAAATGGGAACGGCAAGAATGGGGCGCGATCCGAAAACGTCCGTGTTAAACGCAAACAACCAGGTTCACGCTGCGAAGAATATCTTCATGACCGATGGCGCCTGCATGACATCGATCGCCTGCGTGAACCCCTCGCTGACCTTTATGGCCCTGACAGCACGGGCCGCTGACTTTGCCGTCAGCGAAATGAAGAAGGGCAATCTCTAGGCAAAAAAAAATGGCGCACGCTCTTCGCGTGCGCCTCAAAGGCCTTAGTAGAAAATACGGATCGGCGTGCCCACGTCGAGCCAGGCGTATAACTTCTTCGCGGGGTTTCTTCCCGAGATAGGAACCCTGACACAGCCCTTTGAGGCAGGGTAATCAGGGACAACACTGAACCCGTGGATGAAAAAATTCCCCGTGATCTGAACGCTCCACGGCATCGGCGCATTGTGGTAGAGACTGGAGTAGTGACGCTCCTTTTTGTAAGGCCCCGCCTTAAAGTTTCCCGTAGGGGTATTGCCAGTGCGCCCTGAACTGATGTTCGTTTTCATGACAAGACGATTCCCCTGATAGGCTCTCAACATCTGCTCGGTGAGATTGATCTCGACCCGCTTCCCGGACTTTTTACCAGCAGAAGAACTGGAATCTGATTTCCCTCCAAAGAGCGCCTGCAAAAGAGGGCGGTCCTGACTGTGGGCCAAAGGAGTGCCCAGGAGAAAAGTTGCGGCGAGAAAGAAGATCGAAATTCTGGAAAAGCGCATAGTGGAAAAAGACGTGGAATCACCCGCGAGTGCAAGCAATTCTTTTCAACCCTTTCGACATGCCAGCGCAAATCGGAGCGATATTGCCTACTCCCCTCCAAGAGCGTTAGGAATATATCAATCCTGTTTCTTCCCGAGCCCCTGAAGAAATTTTCGCAGAACCTGCTCGGGACAAAGCCGGTAATTGCGGTGTCCCTCCTTGCGGAAGAACGAACTCAACTCGGCTTTGGTCACGACAAAGTCCGCTTTTTCAAAAACAGCATTCACATCCTCGTCCCGCATTTCGAGAGCGATTCGCAGCTTCTTGAGAATCTCATTGTTCGTCAACAGGTCGAGAGGTTCAGGGACCGATCCATCGGGCCGGGCACCGCGTCTTTCAATAATGAGACCATCGAGAAACCGGCAAAGCGCCGGATCGGAAAGGGCTTGATAACCTTCCTCCTCTTCACGCTTCAACCAGCGGTCAACCTGAGACCGGCTTGTCTCCTCTCCGGTTTTTCCAATGATCTCCGCTACCACGGTATCGCTAATTTCCAAAGCGTGCCGCAAGCGCCGCAAGATGTCGTTATTCGTCATGACTAATTAAAATGGATCGTGCCACCAAGATGGTGCAGGGAGCGGAAAGGTAAACAGCTCGATTCATCGCCCCCGCTCCCGATAAAATCGATCAGGCCTGATACTTCTCCAAATCCCTCACATACCAGTTCTCAACTTTCTGGCGGGCCCACGGCGTCTGGCGGAGAAATTTGAGACTCGAATTGATCGTCGGATCAAACATGAAGCAGCGTATCTGAATGCGCTCAGCGAGCTTCTCCCACCCGTGACGGGCGACGAGCGTTTCGAGAATCACCTTCAGGGTAAGACCGTGAAGCGGATCATTGGGATGAGACTGCTGACTGGACATAAAATGGTATGACATCTTCGGCCCTTTAGCGTTTTAGTCGATCAATTCCTGATTTCCGGGGCACAAGAGCAACGCTTGAGTTCTCCCGCTACCCGTCGAAACTACGGGGATACCAACGAAATTGATTTTACTCCTCCTGCCTCATTGCCACCATGCGTGAAACTTTTACCGCCGAAGAAGACGGCCCCCTTCTCCCCTTTCTCTTTGAGAAGCTGCCCGAAGTGAAGCGAACCAAGGTTCGCCAGTGGCTCAAATTCGACGGCATTCAGGTCAACGGCCGCGTCGCCAAACTCTCAACCCACCCGCTGAAGGCCGGCGATACCGTCAGCCTCGCCCCGACCCCGAAGGCCGCTCCCAAACCCGATCTACCGGCCGGCATGGAGCTGATTTATGAAGATGCCGACGTCATCGTCATCGTAAAACCTGCCAAACTGCTCTCGATCGCAGCGAACAAACCGGACCAGGCCACCGCCTACTCGGAACTCACACAGCATGCCAAAGACAATCACCATGGCGGTCGCGACCGCGTCTGGATTGTTCACCGTCTCGACCGCGACACCTCTGGGTTGATGGTATTTGCGCGGACTGAAGACGCCAAAACGGAACTCCAGGAAAACTGGAAAATGGCCGAAAAGAAGTATCTCGCGGTCGTCGATGGCATTCCTCCGCAAAAAAGCGGGACACTGTGTGATCACCTCGACGAATCGAATAAGCTACGCGTTCGCATCGCCCCTGAGGGTGACAATACCCGCGAGGCGATCACCCACTACAGAATCCTCCGGAAGACAGAAACACGCTCCGTCCTTGAGCTGACTCTCGATACCGGCCGCAAACACCAGATTCGTGTCCAGCTTGCCAACATCGGATGCCCCATCATCGGCGATGAAAAGTATCATCCCGATTCAGATATCCCCAAGGCGGATCGCCCCATCGAAACACGCCCCAAGCGCATGGCCCTCCACTCCTCCGAGTTGAGTTTCCCCCACCCCTCGAGCGGGAAAATGATGAAATTTGTGTCCGAACTTCCCGTGGAGATGGCCCGAATGATGAAATCTTCTGATCGTTACCAGCGCAGGGCGAAAAAACGTGACGAGATGAAAGGCAGGAAGAAGGAGTAGATTTCACTCCCCGCTGCGATTCCCGACGCATCCCCGTCTGGAAGAACGGTTGCAGCAAGAGGCGGGCGCTGACAAATTCCCGCATTCGAACTGATCCATGAGAAATCTCTTTTTCACCCTCTGCTTCCTCGCTTTCGGCACCACCCTTCACGCCGGAGAGCGCCCCAATTTCATCTTTTTCATCACGGATGACATCGGCTGGAATGATATCGGTTGCTACGGAAACGATTTCGTCAAAACCCCGCACCTCGATGCCCTTGCGGAGCGCGGGATTCGTTTCGACAAAGCCTACCTCACGATCAGCAGTTGCAGCCCGTCACGCTGCTCCATCATTTCGAGCCGCTACCCGCACAACACCGGTGCCCCCGAGCTTCACACCACCCTTCCCGACGACCAGTTCCGCTTTCCCCGGGCCCTTCGCGAAGCAGGCTATCACACGGTTCTTTCCGGAAAAAACCACATCGCCAAACTGACAGAAACTTTCGATGTCATCTCAAAAGGGACAGGCCCCGGGAAATCCGACGACTGGGTCGATCTTCTCAAATCACGCCCCCGGGACAAGCCCTTCTTCGCCTGGTTCGCTTCCGTGGACGCCCACCGCGACTGGCAGATCGATGACGTGAATCCCACCTACGATCCCGCCGAAGTCGAAGTCCCTCCCTTTCTCTACGACGGAGCCCGGACCCGCGCTGACCTCGCCGACTACTACCACGAAGTAAGCCGCGCCGACACCGCAATGGGGCAGCTCATCGCCGAGCTGAAGCGCCAGAAAATTGAGGAAAACACCTACGTGATTTTCATGACCGACAACGGACGCCCCTTCCCCCGCTGCAAAACCCGCCTCTACGACAGCGGCATCAAAACGCCCTTCCTCATCGCCTGCCCCGGCAGGATCAAACCCGCCGTGACCGATTCACTGATCAGCAGCATCGACGTCGGCCCCACAATTCTCGAGCTCGCGGGTGTGCCGCTTGACGAACGCGCCCAGGGAGTCAGCTTCACCTCCATTTTGAAAGATCCGGAAGCCGTGGTGAGAGACGTCGCCTTTGCCGAACAGAACTGGCACGTCTATCAGGCCCATCAGCGCATGGTGAGAACCGGGGATTTCATCTACATCAAAAACGCCTATCCGGATCTCAAAGCCCTGAGCGTGGAGAGTGACCGGACCTTTCCCGCCGGAGAAGAGCTCTGGAAAAAATGGGACGAAGGTGAACTGAACGGGGAGCAGTCCGACATCATGCAGAGCCCGAGACCGGTCGAAGAACTCTATCAGGTAAGCGACGATCCCTACCAAATGAACAACCTCGCGGGAAAAGAGGACATGCAAGGTGTCCTCGAAGAGATGAGACAACTCCAACGCGAATGGAGCGAAGCCACCGGCGACTCAGTTCCCGCCAACCCCACCCTCGACCGTCAGATGATCGACGGGAAGAAGGACAAAAACCACAAACACCGCGAATTTCCCGGAGCATCTAACAAAGCCACTCAGATCAACGAAGCAGGCCCCGTCCTCCTTCCCTAGACAACCATTTCTCCAATAGACTACCTTTCACTTTTATGAAAACTCCAACTCTATACGGGCTCTCCTGTTCGCTCCTCTTCGGCGTCATTTTCGTCGGTTCAACCCTGTTGGGTCAGGGACCTGACCCTGTTAAGTCGAACGCCAAACCGCTCAAGGCGCTCCTCGTTGCCGGTGGTTGCTGCCACGATTACAAAGGCCAGCACGAAGCGCTTTTCAAAGGCATTCAGACACGCGCCAACGTCCAGGTCGACGTCTGGTGGACCGATGACAAGTCAGTGAATCCGCCGCTCCCGATCTACGACGATCCGAATTGGGCGAAGGGTTACGACATCATCATTCACGATGAGTGCGCCGCCGGGAACCGCGACCTTGCAGTCCTCAAGCGCATTCTCGATGTGCATAAAACGATCCCATCGGTGCAGCTCCACTGCGCGATGCACAGCTTCCGGGGCAAAACCGATCAGTGGTTCAAACACATCGGCATTCAATCCTCCAGCCACGGCCCTCAGGAACCCATCGATGTGAAGTATGTGGAAAAGGACCACCCCATTGTCAAAGGTCTCGAAGACTGGACCACGATCAAAGAAGAGCTCTACAACAACGTCGATGTTTTCGATGCGACTCCGCTCGCGATGGGAACGCAGAAATACACTCGCGACGGAAAAGAGAAAACAGATGTCGCGATTGTTGCATGGACCAACGAGACACAGGGCGCACGCAGTTTCTCAACCACACTCGGTCACAACACCGAAACCGTCGCCGATGACCGCTACCTCAACCTCGTAGTCCGCGGACTTCTCTGGGCCTGCGACAAACTCAATGGCGACTACCTCGGAAAAGCCTACACCGGGAAAAACAAAATCACCTTTTTGCCTAAAGTCGATGCGCCGAAAGAGAAGCCTCAGGCATCCCCCGGCGAGGCTCCGAAAGACGCTCTTCTCGCAAAGGTTACCGCGAGCAGCGAAGAATCCGGCAAGAGCAACTTCGCGTGGAAAGCGATCGACGGAAACGCAGAGACCCGCTGGTGCGCCAACAGCAGCACCTACCCGCATTCCATTTCACTGGAGTTTGACAAGCCGCAGAAAATCCACGGAGCCTCCATCAAATGGGAAAGCTCAGGCGCCATTTACAGCTACCTGTTGGAGTATTCGATGGATGGAAAGCCCGGATCCTGGGGAATCTGGATCGATGGAAAAGAGAATCAAAAACGCGGCGACGCTTCCGCTGACTTCGCGGCAACCGATGCGAAATTTGTTAGAGTAACCGTTCTCGGTGCCAACACCGGCAACTGGGCGAGCATTCGTGAAATCGGACTGAAGGGCGCCGGATTCAAATCGCTCTTTCCCAAACTGGACAGCGCACAGGCGGAGCAGAAGAAAAAGCAGGAAGCGGTCGACGCCGATCCCTACGCGAAGGAAGGCAACATCACACCGAAGATCGTAAAACTCACCGAAAAAGAGGAAGCTGACATTCTTGGAAACGTCAAGGTCCCCGGGGGATTCGACGTCACCGTTTTCTCCGACTGGCGCGGAGCGAACTACCCCGTCTACGTCGCCGCAGCACCGAACGGGGATCTCTATGTTTCCAGTGATGGAAACGGCTCTCTCGGTCGGGAACCCCACCGTGGACGCGTCCTGCGACTTCGCGATACGGACAAGGACGGACGTGCCGACGAGGTCACTGAATTTGTCAAAGATGTCGACTCACCGCGCGGCCTCCTCTGGGATCACGATCGCCTTTATCTCCTCCATCCACCGCACATTTCAGTCTACACCGACAAGGACGGAGACGGTGTTGCCGAGGAATCGAAGAAGCTCATCGACGGCATCGCCTTCGGCTTCGAGGGACGCCCCGCCGACCACACCACTAACGATATCACAATGGGAATCGACGGATGGATTTACATTGCGGGCGGCGATTTCGGCTTCATGAAAGCCACCGGAACCGATGGTCGCGAGCTGCAACATCGCGGCGGCGGCGTGATTCGCTTCCGCCCCGACGGCTCGGGCCTTGAGCTCTTTGCAACGGGGACTCGTAACATTCTCGGAACCCCGGTCAGCCCGCTCCTCGATATGTTTGCACGGGACAACACCAATGACGGTGGCGGCTGGGATGTGAGACTGCACCACTTCACCGGACTTGAAGATCACGGCTACCCCCGCCTCTACAAAAACTTTCCCGAAGAGCACGTTCACCCGCTCGCCGACTATGGTGGCGGATCCGGTTGCGGAGCGGTTTACATTCACGAACCCGGTTTTCCCGATGAGTGGAACAAGGCCCCCTTCACCGCAGACTGGGGAACAGGAGCCCTCTACCGTCACTCCGTGCAACGCGTCGGAGCGACATTCGAAGAAATCACCGAGCCTCAACCTTTCATCAAAATGACACGTCCCACCGATGGCGACGTCGACGGGATGAGCGCTGTTTACCAGGCAAGCTGGCGCGGCCCCGCGACCTTCAAATGGGCGGGCCCCGAAACCGGTTACATCGTCCGGGTCACTCCGAAGGACTACACCCCCGAGCCGCTCCCGGACTTTGAAAAGATGAGCGATGCGGAGCTTGTCGCGGCATTGGAATCACCAAGCCGAATCCGCACCATGGCCGCACAGCGCGCCCTCCTTCGTCGCGATAAATCAGAAGCAACCACCGATGCTCTCATCGCGCTCGCTTCGAATACTGGCAAACCACTCGAAGCACGTGTCGCAGCGACCTACGCCGTGACTTTGCAAGGCGATGGCATCGAGACACTCCAGGATCTCATGACGATCACGGAAAGCGACGTCGCGATTGCCCCGTTTACGACCCGCGCCCTGGGAGACTTGAAATTCCCCGCCGACGAAAAACCGCGCCTCGCTCACGACTTCCTCGCCAGCGGACTGGAATCGCAGAGTCCCCGTCGCATCGCCGAAGCCATCGTCTCCGCAACGCGTCAGGACATGATCGGAAACTCGGAAATGATCGCCGTTCATCTCGCGAGCGAAGACCCCATGATTGCACACCTCGCCTTTCGCTCCCTTGCCCAACTCGGGGCAAGCGAAGCCGCGCTCGAGCTCCTCGCGTCCGAGACCCACGGCAAAGGAGCCGCCTTCGCTCTTATGCGCATGCACGATCCGGAAGTCGTCGACATCCTCATCACCGGCCTGAAGTCCGAGAAAGATCCCGCCACCCGCAGTCGGATCATTTCCATCCTCGCCCGACTCGCTCAGCGCGAAGCGGAATGGACCGGCGACAGTTGGGGAACCCGTCCTGACACGCGCGGCCCCTACTACCAGCTCGCACCATGGTCGGAAACAGAAAAGATTCTCGCCTCGCTCAAATCGACTCTCAACGAGGCCTCCCCTGACGAAGCGACACACATCATCAAGGAAATGAGCCGCAACCGGATTCAGTCGAACGATGCGATGGAACGCCTTCTGAAACTCTCGGGGTCGAACCCTGAAATGATTCCCGAAGCTTTGAAACAACTTGCTGTCTCTGAAGAAATCCCCGCAGCCGGTGTCGAACTGATCAGGAAATCCATTTCCAATCCATCACTTACTCATGAAAGCCGCGCCAACGCCGTTACCGCCCTATCAAAGACAGATGACCCCGACACGGTGCCCCTTTCACTGGCAGCCCTCGCCGCTTTGAAATCCGGTCTCTCTGAATTTCAGGAGCGAATCAAAGCCGCCGGGGAAATCGAAGACCCGAACAAAGCGAAAAGCGAAGGCAAATATGCGAGACAGGCACTCACAGACGCCAACAAGCAACTCGAGGAAGCCCGCACCGCATTCCTCGACGCCCCCGCGCTGGAGAACCATCATCTCCTCGTGGAAGAGCTCTCTTCCAAAGATCTCACGGAGCCATCGACCTACTGGGCCAATGCGGCGCTGCTTTCACTCGCTTCCCGAAAATTCGGAAGCCCCGAGTCAATTGAGATGACCCGAAAGACTCTCGACCTCGGTTGGAAGAATCCGCAGCAACGGGTCCTCCTCATCAAGGCCGCAGCCGAATTAAAGAACCGTTTTCTTGATGATCGAATTCGCGTCGCCATGAACGACGCCGATTCCAATGTAGCGAAAGCCGCAAAATCCGCCGCGAAGGCCCTCAAGATCCAGGCAGCAGGAGCTGACAAAACACCGAAAATCGGGACACTCGATCCTAAGGAAGCACTCGCAGCCGTGATCAAACACAAAGGCAATGCCTCCCTCGGAGAGGCCGTCTTCGCTCGCGCGACCTGCTCAGCCTGTCACACCGTGAGCCAGGACGAACCACAGAAAGGCCCCTACCTTGGCAACATCTTCGAGACCTACAAACGCCCCGAACTGGCTGAGGCAATTATCGATCCTAACAAAACGATCGCCCAGGGATTCGCCACCAACGTGATCACCCCCAAAGAGGGGAATCCGGTAATGGGATTTGTCACCGACGAGCAGGGCGACCAGGTCACCCTGCGTGATATCGCCTCGGCGGAACATGTTTTCAAAAAGAGCGAAATTAAAACCCGGGAAACACTTCCGATGTCGATCATGCCACCGGCTCTGATGAACAGTTTCACCGTGCACGAAATGGCGAGTCTTCTGGACTATCTCGAATTGCTCTCCGCGAAAAAATAGCAGTGCCCGACGATGGAGAAAGAGCGGCTGATCACCCTTCGAGACGGTTCCAGCGGAATCGTTCGACCGATCACTCCCGATGATCGATACGCGTTTGTTGAAGGGTTTGAATCACTCTCCAGCGAGAGCCGGTTCCGTCGCTTTTTCTTCAACAAAAAAACCCTGACCGAAGCCGATTTAGAAAGGCTTTCAAATCCGGACGGCGTCACTCACCTCGCCTACGGAGTCGCCGCGATTGAAGAGGACGGGACTCAAACCCCAATCTCTGTGGGACACTGCTTTCGCGATGCGGCTTCTCCAGACCGGGCCGAGGTGGCCATCGTCACGGCGGATCTCTGGCAGGGAAACGGGGCCGGATTTGAACTGTTACAATCTCTCAAGGCAGCCTCGATAGCAGAGGGAATTGACCGGTGGATCGCCGTTTTGCTAGCTGACAACAGGGGGATGCTCAAACTTCTCGAGAAAGTTGCCGGTCCACCCACCCTCCTTTCAGATGAAGGTGGCTTTCTCGAGGCCGAGTATCAAATCAACTGATTGAATCCCCGCTAGCGCTCACGGAGAGCGTTGAAACGCATGCGGTGAAACGGCTTCGTGAGATACTGGAGGACGGTGCGTTGTCCGGTGAGAATATCCACCTCAACGACCATCCCGGGGATCACCGGCAGCTCTTCCCCGTCTTTGATCAGCTTGCCGTTTTCATTGCGGACTTTGATCATGTAATAGTGCTCCTTATCGATTTCATCTTCAATCGTGTCGGCACTGATGTGTTCAAGTTTCCCCTTGAGACCTCCGTACAGTGAGAAGTCATAGGCCGTGAATTTGAGAGTGGCCTCCTGATCGGGACGGAGGAAAGCAATGTCCTGTGGACGAATCTTTGCCTCAATGAGCAGAGAATCATCATCCGGCACAATATCAGCAATCGGCTCGCCCCCCTGAATGACACCACCAATCGTGGCAACATACAGCTTGTTGACGACGCCCTCTACCGGCGAGCGGACGAGCGCACGATCAACCGTATCCTGACGACCGTGGATCGCTTCATTGAGCCCTTCCAGTTCTGCCTTTATTGCATTGTAGCGCTCCATCGACTCCTGCTGAAATCCGCCGAGGAGTTCCTGAAGCTTCCCTTCGATCTCATTCACTTCCCGCTCGAGTCGCAGTTGCTCCACTTTGGAAACGATTCTCTTTTGAACGAGTGGAATTGTCATTGTGAGTTCCTCTGATGCCAGCTTCAAACTGCGCAGGAAGATTTCCTGCTGCTCGACGCGTTCTGCACGGCGCTTATTGAACAGACTGATTTCCCGGGCCACAAGATCAGGACGCTTCTCAGAAATGTTTTCCGGAAACAAAATTTCGTCATAGCCTTTGCCTTCCGCTACCAGTCGTGCCAACTCGGCTTCGAACGCCTGAGCCTTCGACAAATTCTCACGGTAGCTGGAATTTCTCAGTGTGTCGTCAAGACGCACCAGAATATCCCCCTTGGAAACGCGATCACCTTCACTGATGAGAATCTCCGAGACGATGCCCCCCTCGAGATTTTGAACAGTCTGAATAGAACTGGAAGGAATCACTTTCCCCTGGCCCTTGGTGACCTCATCAAGCTGCGCGTAGTTCGCCCACACGACCAGACTGATGATGGAGGCAGCAACCGCAACGAGGAGAAAATTGGCACCCCGAATTTTTTCACTTCTGACCGCAGTTTTGGCGTCTTTGATGAAATCGAGGTCCGCCGAATGGATTGTCTGTGGATTAAATGGATTCATAGCAGAATGACTAAAAGGTTAATTGGGAAGGACTACATCCTCGTGATCGACAGGCACACGGGCATTGGTTCGATCCATCGCAGCCCGAACCGAGTTCGGCTTCACCACAGACAGGTCATCTTTGGAACGCGAATGGGTGAGAATTGACTCCTTGGGACCGTCTCCGATTTTCTTCCCGCCATCGAGGGCAATAATGCGATCGACCATAGCCAGCATCGAGCGCTTGTGGGTTGCCATCACGAGAATGCGATTGCGATCTTCATTGAGATAGGCAGTGACCTGCCTCATGAATTTCTTCTCAGTCGCCGGGTCCATTGCACTTGTCGGCTCGTCCAGAATGAGAATATCCGGCTCTTCAACGATAGCACGGGCGAGACAAACGAGCTGACGCTGCCCACCTGAGAGAGAAGCCCCTCCTTCGGCAATAGGAAGATCAATTCCTGAAGGATGCGCTTGAACCAGCTCGGCAAGCCCGGCCCGCTCAACTGCCTGCCAGACGGTTTCTTCAGTAAGCCACGGGGCACCCGCGGTTAGATTCGAGCGCAGCGTGCCATAAAGTAAACCGGAGTCCTGTGAAATATAACCGATGCGGCGGCGATACTGAGACGGGTTGAGCTGACGAAGATCGACTCCGCTGATCTCGATCGCACCGTCTGCCGGTTCATAAAGCCCCATAATGAGCCGAATCAGGGTGCTTTTCCCTGAGCCGATTTTTCCTAACAAAGCGACTCGATCGCCACTTTCAATTTTAAAAGAGACATCCTGGAGAATATCGATTTTCTGATCCTGTCCCAGCTCATGACTGAAAGCGACCTTGTTCGCCTTGATCGACGGGGTGAAGACAGTGAGGTCAATACCGAGTCCATCATCGGGACGATCCACCGGAAGCTGCATAATATCATTGAGCCCCTTCAGGGAACGGCGTGACTGTTGGAGCCTTGTCAGGAGCGATGCAAGCATCCCGACCGGGGCCATTCCACGCCCCGCAAGAAGCACGCAGGCGATCATCGCGCCCATCGTCATCTTATCATCAGTGACCTGAAAGAACGCGAGAACAATGATGGCAACTGAGACGACGTGTTGAATCAGCGAGGTAAGATTCACTGCGGTCTGGGAATAAAGCCGGGATCTTGCATCCGACTTGGCAGACTGGTGAACACAGGATTGCATCTTGGAAGCGAGCACAGATTCAGCTCCGACTGTCTTAATCGTTTCCAGCGCATTCAGGGTTTCCACGGTCTGAGCCTGACGCTGGTTCGTTGCCTGATAACTGCTGCGAACCGCATGACTGATAGGCCACTGCATGATGGCTCCGACAGCGAGAGCAAGCAGGAGCCCGACAACCATCGGAGCAGCGACTATTCCGCCGAGGAGATAGACGATAAAAGCGAAAACAAAAACGAAGGGCAAATCGATCAGTGCCGTGATCGTAGCACTGGCAAAGAACTCTCTGAGCCCCTCGTAGGCACGCGCCTGACTGGCAAGAGCACCCGCTGATGCAGGGCGTTTTGAGAACTTCATTCCAAGCATTTGCTCATAAAGCATCCCCCCCATGATAAGATCAGCCCGATGCCCTGCCCGATCCACAAAGAAGGTTCGTAAACTCTTCATGATAAACTCAAAGCCGAAAGCGATCAGCGCGCCTGTCGCGAGGACGAAGAGCGTATCCTGGGCCTGATTGGGAACAACCCGATCGTAAACGTTCATCACAAAAACCGATGAAGTTACAGCAAACACGTTGATAAAAATTGTCGCGACACCGACACGGGCATAAAGCCCACGGAACTTCCACAGGGTTCCCCAGAACCAACTCTTCTTCGGCTTCTCCGGGGAAAAGTCAGACCGCTTCTCGAATTCAAAGGCTCGCTTAGCAAGAATCACATAACCCGAAAAACTCTTTTTCACATCGTCCCAGCTCAGGGTCACTTCCCGCTGGGTTCCATCAAGCATGTGAATATCAGCACCTTCCTCATTGCGGGAAAGCAGCATGTAAGGGGTCCCTTTCTTCGTAAGAACAATGATGGGATAGAGGCTTTCCCCCAACTGGCTGAGACTGCGCTTTACGAGCTTTGCTTCGATACCGCACTTCGCAGCAGCCCGCTGAAAGATTTCCGCAGAGAGCCTGTTGTCGACCAGTGGCAACCCGTGAAGAACGCTACCGGGGTTCACATTCGTGCCATAATGGCGGCCAAAATATCTGAGTCCGTTGAGATAGTAATCCGGTGTCTGCTGATTCATAGATGGACTGGTAATAGGATAAAAAATTCAGATTAATCAGGAGGTAAGAGCGACGAGGTCCTCCCCGGTGGGGGTATGGAAGCCTTCCCGCCCCCACAGCGCGGACTCATTTTGTCCCACGTGGCGATACTCAGGCAGCGTCCCCAGCTCCGGAAACGGTTTCGAATCAAAGCAACGGAAGTGTCGATCGTGAATCAGAACACTCTGCTTTACCGTCGGCCAGACCATGTTCCTCAGGAAAACCTGATCAAAATTGGAAGTCGGTCCGCTCGTCGTTTTAAAGCGCCGCAGCAACTCCTCGACAGTAGGGAGGACGCCGGTGACACCGCCCCACATGCCTGCAAGAATCAATTCGGTGTGGGAAAAGTAGTCCCGCATAAGATGAAAATGTCTCCCCGACTGTAGCCACTCATCCACCGCAACCCGCTCCCGGATATTGATAACGGAATCGGCATCTCGAATCAGAAAACGATCCACGCCAGGGTCAGAGATGACCTCAAATCGCCACAGCAATCCGTCGTAGAAATTTGTCCGGGCAGGTTTCAAAACCACCTCGGCTCCGAGCGCCTTCAACTTGTCCCGGAATTTGCCTGGAACGCTATCATCACAGTAGAATCGACAGGTCCATCCCGGATAAAGATCGGGAGCGAGCTGAGCATTCCGCATCGCACCGTGAAGGTATTTGGGATGATTTCCCCAAAGGCTGAATGAAATAATATTCCGACCCGAGTCACTGCCGTTGAACGGCTTCGGAGCACCATTGAGAGGATAGGGCCGGCCCGTTTTGAGAGCTTCAGAGTCCTTCAAACGAAGTGATTCCCCGCCATGGAAAACAGCTTTCTCTGATTCTCCGATCGCGGAAAAGGCATGAGCAAGTGCATCGTGGATATTGGGACGATCCGGAGCATGCTCGAGTGCCCTCCTGAGAAAATGAATCGCGGCGCGGTGCTCGCCGATCCGCTTATAAATCACACCCAGATTTTCCAGTCCCTCGATATCATTCGGCTCCAGTTCGAGGAGGCGTCGAAAAACCGGAACGCAGGAGTGATAGTCCCCTGCTCCGAAAAAGTAGAGGCAGAGATGCTTCGCTGCTGCAATCCAGCGCTCATTATCGCCGAGGACCTCATTCAGAATCCCGATCTGGGCCTGAATCGCATCCGCAAACCTGCCCGCCCGGTAGTCGGACAGAGCTTTAGATGAGCGGGCTTCAAGGGAATCCATAAGGTTAGAATTCCTTAATTATAATATTTATAGTAATTATTGCAATTAATATATAACCAAAATAGGAAGGATATTTTTAATTCAGGGAACCGGTCAACGCGGAATCTGACGGCTTTTCTGACGGCAACTTGTTTTGCGGCGCACCAGCTCCGCGATATCGTGGCAAACAACAGGCGCACTTTCAGGAGATGAATCGAGCTCCGGAAGCACCTGGATGGTGCTTCGTGGAGCCAGATTCCCGACGCTAACTGTTTTAAGCCTATTGCATTGCGGCTTCATTCGCGGCCAACTCATCAACCGAAGCATTTGGTGATCCCTCGGGAACAATGATATCCCCCTGATCAACGACCGGGCTTCCGAGCACCTCGGGAAAATCAGACTCGTCAAGGTTTACCACCTCACCGGATTCAGACATCACCTCCAGCGCATCGTCGTCGGATTCATCAAGCAATTCGCGGAAATCGAAGGCCGAATCGGCAGCCGTTCCGGTGGATCCATCGGCGTAATTGACGACCGCTTCACCATGAACATAGACGTCCCCATCGGCAGCGCTGTAGCTGTTGCCATCGCTTGTCAGACCGATGCTTTCGATACCGGCTTCATCGAGGCTGAACAACTCACCTTCTCCCACCTGGCCATCACCATCCGCATCCTGCCAGAGCTTGAAGTTGGCCCACTCGTCGTCTTCGGCAGTTAAGATGAGATCGCCGTCAGAATCAAATCCGGCACGCAATCCGTCAAGATCGGTTGCATTGGGATCATCACTGTAGCGAGCGAAGGCAAACTCATCGGGACCATCAACCTTGCCGTTGTCATTCCCGTCAAAGATAAGCACGGCATCGTCTTCGTTCGCCCAGGCGGTGCGCTCCAGTTCGCCGTCTCCGTCCACGTCGAGAAGGATACCATCGTCGATGGAGTTGAACTCCACCCCGTCGCCATCCATATCGATGACGATAGGAGGAACAGAACTATCGTCATAGGGATTGCTCGGTCCGCCATCAGGATCGAGACCGCCACTGGCTGCGATCGGAACACCATTCGCGTCCACCGCACCGTCAACCATACCGTCATTATCGAGATCCAGATCCACACCACTGGCTTCGTCGACTTCGAAAACGCCATCTCCATCAGAATCGAGATCGAGACGGTTACCGATTCCATCACCGTCAATATCGCAAGGCGGAGTCGTCGAATAACGGAAATTGTCGAGCCCGATTTCATCCACCGTAAGCGACAGCAGAGTCGTCCCGTAGTTAATCTGAACCTGACTTACCGGAGTCGGTGAAGTAAAGCCGATGAACGTTTCGGTATTGTTACCGACGAGCACGACCTGAGCCAATCCATTCTGCCCGAGAACAAGGTTGTCATCGCTGTCTCTCACCGCAGCACTCAAACTGCCGCCACCGGCGAGGACATCCGCTCCAACAAAACGAAGAACCGTGTCGCCGTCGATTTCGATAGTGACCGTCGGCAGAACGCCCTGCAAAACACCAGCGTCAAAGAGATCATTGAGATCGAAGCCGAAGGAGTAAACCGGGTCGGTAAAATCGATCGATACCGTCGTCACAGCAGGAGCAGCCAAACTGGAAGCGGTTTCAATTGCCAAACCAGTTCCTGAATCACCCGATACGAGATCGGCATCCGCATCACCACTGGAGGTCACCGTGTCTGTCGTGCCGAGCGTAGCAGCACTGGAGGTTCCCGGAACCCCAAGCAAACTGGGTGCGAACGATGAGACCGATACCGTTCCATTCGAGAAGGTCGTTCCCGAAAAGTTGGTATCTTCTTCGTAATGTCCCCCTGTTGCTTTATACCAGCCGGAATCGATGAAGCCGCGACCGTCAGTATTGCCCCCGGCAATCAATCCGGACCCGGAGACGAAGATGCCGTAGGCGTCATGATCGAAGAGCACTGCATCGGCAATCGGATCGACGATGCCATTGTATAAAGAATCGATAATCGGCAAACTGTGACTGTGGCCGGTGTGGTCGATGCCATCCCCGGCGGCGAGACATTCCTCGGTGTCCAGAATCCCGTCATTGTCATCATCGAAATCAATATCATTCGTGTATCCGTCCCGATCATTATCGATCAGAATGGTGGCAACTGCAGAGGAGACACCACCGTTACCGTCATTGACTTCATAGGTGAACGAATCGCGGCCCATAAAGCCGTCGTTGGGTGTGTATGTGAAGGTTCCATCCGCCGAAAGAACCAATACCCCGTTGGAAGGTCCGCTCACCGGAGTGGTATTAACCGTTAATGTATCGCCTTCAAGGTCGGTATCATTCAACAAGAGGCCATTGGCAAGAGTCGCCGTAAACGGCTCGCCCTCATTGATGCTGTATTCATCATCGACAGCGCCTGGAGCCTGATTAAGCGGGTCAACCTCGACGGTTACGGTTGCAATATCAGTTCCACCGTTTCCGTCATCAATCCTGTAATCAAAGGTGTCCTCGACTACGAGATTGTTGATCTGGATCGCGAATGAAATTCCACTTTCACTCGGGCCACCGTCATTCAATGTCCCCAGACGAATTTGACTGGTTGTGAAATCGTCGGAAGGAACCGTGCCATCCGGGTTGTACCCCAGTGTCTCAAGTGTGAATCCTGACACATTATCAAATCCCCCGCCATGACCTGGACCGTTGACTGGAGCCCCTCCCGCCCCCGGTGTAATCACAACCCCGTCCCAGGTGGTGACAACCGTTGTTCCAGTCGTAGTCACTAACACCTCAAATGATAAAGGTGATGCATCAGTCCATGGCGTGTAACCAACCGCACCTGAGCTCCTGAAGTCCTCTTCCGTCACGATATAGTCAATCACGCCATCTCCGTCCAGGTCGATCGCAATGGAATCGTCATAAGTACCATCGACCGACAAGGTGAGAGAAAGACTCCCCTGGGAATAGCCGGAAAGGCCCGTGTAGGTGATCGTTTTCGCATCGTAAGACTCGTCGGAACCAGTTTCACTGATTGCATGAGTCCAAGCCTGATCGTCAGCCACTTCAGTAACCACGATATCGACCGCAGGTGCCTCATAACTCAGTCGACCATCCGCATTCAAAGTGACGGTTGCCCCACTTGCCAGTGTGATCGGTGTCCCTGTAACCGGTGTCACAAGAGTCCCTGTAGAATCCTCAATGGCCGTAATGCTCAACGAATCACCATCGACGTCAGTATCATTGCTACGCGGATCGATCGTCACCGTGCTTCCTTTCGAAACTGAGTAGGAATCATTCACCGCAACAGGACCGTCGTTGGTTCCCTCGATCGTCACGGTTATCGTTTCTGTGTCTGTGCCTCCACCGGCGGTAGCGCGGTAAGTAATCGTGTCGGTGATAGTTTCACCGACGGCGAGGCCGTTAACCGAACCATTCGCGTTGTCGAGGCTGTAGCTCCAAGTTCCATTAGCATTGATTGTGAAGTCACCATAGCCATTATCCCCCGCTTCCGTTCCGGGTGTTCCAGTTGAATTCCGGGAGAATGCCAGGGTGTCGCCTTCCTCATCAGTTGCATCGAGTTGTCCACTCGCAGTCGGAGTCACATCTTCTTTCACTGTGCCGGACTCGGCACTGGCAACAGGTGCATCATTCGTGCCTGTTACAGTGATACTCAACTCGGCGGTGTCACTGCCTCCAAAACCGTCAGACACGGTATAAGTGAAGACATCGTTTGCAGTCGCTCCGTTGGCAAGGGCATCCGCAGCAGCTTGATCAGCAACATAGGTGTAACTGCCGTCAGCGGCCAGGGTCAGGGTCCCGTAGTTCCCAACGAGGCTGGCTCCAACCGTCCCCGCAGTTCCAGAGGCTGCCTCAGCACCGGTCCTGACTGCAGCAACCGTCAAAACAGCTCCAACATCAGGGTCAGTATCATTGGAAAGGACTCCCGCAAGAGCTCCCACCGACGAAGTGGCATCCTCATTCACTGCTCCGATGTCGTTGATCGCGACAGGGTCGTCATTCGGCCCTGTAACAGTCACGGTTACCAATTCGTTTTCCACCTCACCACTCGCATTGGAGACGGTATAGATGAAGGTTACGACCTCAGTTGCCCCCGGGGCTAAACCGGCAAAATCCGATCCGGGATTGAAAAAGACATGACTGCCATCGGTGGTTACCGATCCTTTCGGCGGCTGTGTCGTCGCGGTGATCGTAAGCGGTTGATCAACGCTGTCCGGATCACTGTCATTGGCAAGAACATCGATCGTAGTCACTTCGTCGGCCGGCGCCATGGCGCTGTCAGCAACCGCAACAATAGGATCGTTGGCACCATGAATCGTCATCGTGACCGTTTCCGTTTCGCCGGTACTGGTCGTATAAGTGAACGTTGTTGATGCTGTTTCCCCATCGGTGAGATACTGGAAATCATTCCCGGGATTGAAGGTAACCGTGCCATCACCATTGTTAGTCACGGTTCCCTCACCCGCCGGTGGCTGTGTGATACCGGTAATCGTCGTCGGATTATCACTGTCATTCGTCAGGAGATTAAGCGTCGCCCCGCCAGTGGAAACATCGTTATCATCCTCGTGAACATGAAGACTGTCAGCGAAGGCACCGTCTTCAGTTTGAGTATCGCGGAACGCCGCGGTCCCCCCACTGCTACCGATAAAGATTGTCGACGAGGCGGGGTTACTGGCGACACCGTTCTCATCGGTAACCGTCACCGTAATCTGCCTTGGATCAGTGAGAACTGCCCCACCTCCCGAGTTTTGAAACCTCACCGCCTCTATCGCAGAAGCATAGTCTGTCTGGCTGGCATCGCCGCTCAAGGTGACGACGAGATATCCTCCCCGCGTCGCTATCGAAGCAGTAATACCGGAAGGAAGTCCCGCGGTCACGAATTCATCCCCCGACTGCGGGTTCTTCAGAATAATTTCGGCTGATGAGATCACATCCCCATCAAGGTCGGCGATGCTCGTATCATTATCCGCAATAGAAACCGAACTCCCTGCCGGATCATAGACACGGACAGCATCTCTTGCCGTTGGAGCGCCTGTGCTGCCATCGGTATCGAGAAAGAGGAAAGGTTGAGCCGAAGGCAACGCCGTTTCCAGTGTCCCCGTAGCGTCATTAGAATTGGAGACGGGAGCATCAGCGATGCGAATCAGATCGCCATTCGCGGTATTCACTCTAAAAAAGCCATCACCATTGTTAGCCGTGACCTGAATATTCCCATCGCCATCAGAAAACATTGAACCGAAAGTTCCTGAAACGGGATTCCCCGATCCATTGACCCCGCCATTGTTATTATACGTCGTCAGGACACCGCTGGTTGGATCAAGCGAGTAAGTCGTTGTGCCATTCACTGACCAAAGCAGCCCCGTGTTTGGATCGACTCCATAATCAGCCCCGGGCAGCCCACCCACGCCGGTCACGGAGAGATAAGTCGGAGAGGAAGGATCAAGATCGATCGCATAAGTTGTATTTCCAGCGGAGTCAGAAGTGCCATTCACGTAGTAAACGTTGATATCTGAATTGATTGCTCCCGCATAATCATTGATCGCTTCACCTTGATCGTTCAACAACTGCCCGATATTCCCGACAACCCGGCCTGTAAGAGGGCTGATCAGAATGATATCTTTGGTTGCCACACCCAACCCGGCATCGCTTCCCTGCGCGGTTGCGTATATCAAGTTATCATTCGAATTAAAGGCGATCGAGTTAAAGCTGAAAGGCAACGGATCACCGATCGGAACATAAACGATCGACTCATCAGCAGGGTCCAACTGGATCTCATAAAGCTGATCACTCAGAACCTGGTAAGCACCGGAGATAACCTCTTCCTCATCTGTTCCATCAATCGTAACAGTCACAGTCTCAGTGGCCGTTCCACCTTCTGAATCGACTACCGTGTATGTGAAGGACTCAGTTGCTGTCTCCCCGAAGTCGAGATCCGCATAACGACCGTTGGGATTAAAATACACCCGCCCATCTTCCATCAATGAAACGGTGGCTCCGCTCGAAAGGATCACGGGAGCGTTCGGTCCAACCGCCGCTCCATTGATATGACTGACCTGAAGCTGAGTCGACTCGGCATCGCTGTCATTCGCAATCACATCAACGGCACGCCCGACACCTTCAATGGTGTGAAGCGTATCTGCGTGCGTCTCAGGAGCATCATTCACTCCGTTAACCGTAATCGTGACCGTTTCAATATCAGTCGCTCCATCCTGGTTGGTAACCGTGTAATTAAAAGTCACGTCCTGACTTTCCCCGCTGGTAAGCGAGTCAAAATCCGAACCGGGATCAAAGGTGATATTCGTGCCATCGTGACTGACCGAACCGAGCGAAGGCGCAGACACAGCAGTCACCGTCAAAGGCTTATCCGTGGTATCCAGCTCCAGGTCATTAGCAAGAACACTGAGAACCAACTGAGCATTTTCAGTGGTCGAACCAAAATCAGCGACCGCAACGAGTGGGTCATCAGCACCGGTAACCGTAACAGTAACCGTGGCAGTATCAGTGCCACCCATTCCATCACTCACGGTGTAGTCAAATGTCACATCGGCTGTCTCGCCATCATCAAGGTAGTCAAAATCGGACCCCGGATCGAAGCGAACTTTATTCTCCGTAATCGAAACACTCCCGCCCGTGAGAGGCTGAACCACTGATACAACCGTTAATGTATCGTTCGTATCAGGATCCGTATCATTTCCAAGCACATCAATAAGCGTAGTGGTCCCCTGAGTAGTGCTTCCGGTATCAGCAATGGCCACCGGGGCATCGTTGGTTCCGGTGATGGTGATGCTCAGGGTTGCTGTGGCACTCCCTCCCTGCCCGTCGCTCGCGATGTAGCTGAAGGTTTCAACTGCGGTTTCCCCCACGCCTAACGCCTGCACTGCGGCGTTGCCGTTGTCCAACTCGTAGCTGTAGCTCCCGTTGCTGTTAAGGGTAAGCTCTCCGTAGCTGCCGTCGAAGGCAACCCCTACTTTACCGGCATCCCCGTTCACAGCACTGACGCTCAAGGTGTCTCCGTCTGGATCGCTGTCGTTTAACAACACATCCCCGGTGATCGGGGCCACGGTGTCTTCTGCGACAGTGTCGGTGTCGTTATACACGCCGGGACCACTCGAGGGGTTCGCGGTCGGTGCGTCGTTGGTCCCGGTGATCGTGATCGTCAGGCTCGCTGTCGCGCTCCCTCCGTTCCCGTCACTCGCGGTGTAGCTAAAGGTTTCTGTCGCGGTTTCCCCCACCCCCAGCGCCTGCACGGTCGCGTTGTTGTTGTTCAACGCGTAGTTGTAGCTTCCGTTGCTGTTAATCGTTATGCTTCCGTAGCTGCCTGCCACGGGGACTCCGGTGTTCGCTCCCGTTCCGTTCACGGCACTGACACTCAGGGTGTCTCCGTCAGGGTCGCTGTCGTTGCTCAGGACGTTCCCGGTCGCGCTGTTGGGGAAGGCGTCTTCGGCTATGCTGTCGCTGTCGTCATACACGCCGGGACCACTCGAGGGGTTGGCCACCGGGGCATCGTTGGTCCCGGTAATCGTAATGCTCAGGGTTGCTGTCGCACTCCCTCCTTCACCGTCATCGGCGGTGTAGCTGAAGGTTTCAACTGCGGTTTCCCCCACGCCCAGCGCCTGAACCGTGGTGTTGCCGTTGTCCAGCGCGTAGCTGTAGGTTCCGTCCGCTGCCTGGGTGATCGTTCCGTAACTCCCCACGACTACGCCGGGGGTCCCCGCGCTTACGGCGCTTCCTCCAATCGAGGTCACGCTCAAGGTGTCTCCGTCAGGA
>JAYWLB010000084.1:0-78967 GCA_035967665.1 Verrucomicrobiales bacterium BCK34 | reverse complement strand
CCCTTATTGTTGATCGCGAGCGCATACATGTTCCCATGCGCCTTCAGCTCAACAGCAGCACCCTCGATCGTTCCGTCATTGAGAATCCCGATGCCGCTCACTCCACTTCCTGCCGCACGCACAAAAATACGTTCACCACCCGCATCAGCGGCGGCCTTGAGCAGAACTTCTTCGCCCGCAGCGAGCCCGACCGTTCCACTCGCGGTAACCGATCCGCTGTTGGTGACTGTTTTACCGATCAGAAATACGTCACCGCCGACCGCATTGATTCGCCCCATGTTAGTGACGCCTTCCCCGGCCCCTTTGAAAACCATATCGCCACCGGCGAGGAATTCTCCATTGCTGATATCCAGAGTCGAAAGGGCAAGGCCATGAACGTCGATTGTGCCACCGGCACCGATGAGAATGCCATTGGGATTGATCACAAAGACATTTCCATTCGCCTGGAGAGCTCCATGAATCGCAGTCGGATCACCGCCGGTCACGCGGTTGAGAACCGCCGCGTTGGAACCGGGCTGAAGGAATTGAGTCAATTCTCCGGCTTCGATCGAGAAGGATGCCCAGTCAATAATTGCCTGATTGGAGCTCTGATTGATCTGTAAATTACCTCCCGCGCCTGTACCGATGGCAACATCGCCATGAACGACAACCCCACCGAGTGGATTCGCCAGCACCGGACTCGTGACAGCCAGACCGGGGAGCAGCATGCCCGTGAGAATCATCTGAACCCAGCGGAGCCGGTGAAAATGGCCGGATCGAGAGCCTTTTCCACAGAAATGAACCTTCATGCTCCTGGAAATAGAGAAATTTATCATAACACTAGCCCGGTTTTAGACAGGGCAAAGGGTCCACTATGTGCAGCTTCGACGCCCCGTCACTAGCAGATATCAATTAATTGCGCCATATTCAGCCCTGACCAAAGCATTTCAACGGAAAAACAGCTTAATATCTCTAACACAAGGACATACGAAGCGACCTGGTCCGCGCAACTATATCTCTATAACTCTCAAAAGAACTATGAGAGTAATAGGGCGGAGTCTTAGACCGGATCAAAAACGGGACGCAATCACACCGCTTCAGCATCCCCGGCAAACCGGCATTTGGGAATCGGCTAGTCCATATTATGAGTCCTCACAGTACCCTACTATCAGCAGGGAACCTGAAAAAGGGCCATCGGTCAGGAACTCACCTGACTCTATCGTGATAAGAAACAGTCACTCACCACCACTTCGCGAATCATAGTGCGAAGCCCGTATTGATTGGCTTTCGTTACCTTCAGAATATGCTCGACTGCAGGGCGGTCCAGCGCTTCAACGCGCCGTCCCATTCCGTAGGTCAGGAGACGCTCCGCGAGATGCTGTGCAAAGACGTCCTTGCGCTTCATCAGATAGCCCTTGAACTCCGCTACCCCGGAGAAGGGCGTCCCGTCAGTGGCTTCCCCCGAGGCATCGATTCTCGGCCCTTTTCCCGGCTTTCCGTTCTTATCGGGATACTTCGATCTCCAGCGGCCAATAGGATCAAAGTTCTCCAACGCAAATCCCGGAGGATCGATACTGACATGGCAGGCTGCACAGGTTTTCATTTCCCGGTGCTTGAGCAGTTGATCGCGGATCGATGTCGCCCCTCTCGTATCGGGTTCGAGTTCGGGCACTTCATCCGGCGGTTTCGGCGGCGGTGACCCCAGCAGGTTTTCGAGAATGTATATTCCACGCACTACAGGTGAAGTCTCCAAACCGTTCGCGCTCACGGTATGAATCGCGGCCATCCCCAACAATCCTCCGCGATTTGACTGTGTCAGGCCTACTTTTTGAAAAGTATACCGGTCGTCATTCGGAAACTGTTCCTCTATCCCGTAGAGCTCCGCGAGAGGATAGTTGATCCAGGCGTAGTCGCTCCGGAGGTAATTGGTGATAGATCCGTTGTGTTCGATCAGATCGCGGGTGAAATACTTCACTTCCTCCTGCATCGCTGTTTCAAGATCGTCGTAAAAATACTCCCCGGATACCTGACGGTCAGGCGGTTGATCTCCAAGGGCGCGCAGATTCAACCAGCTGTCGAGAAATCCGTCGAGAAAGGCATCCGAGCGCTTCTCATCGAGAAGTCGATCGACCTGCTTGAGCAAAATATCCTTTTGGAGAATTGCCCCGCTCTCAGCCAGTTTCATCAATTCCGGATCAGGCATTGTTCCCGTCAGAAAGTAGGAAAGACGACTCGCGAGGTCGTGCGAGCTGAGAGCGCCCCCTTTTTCAGCCCCCGCTTCGCCGAGATAGAGAAAAGACGGTGAACAGAGAATCCCCTTAATCGCATCGAGTGTTGCCTGCCTCGGTGAGTGCCCTGCTGCAATCCGTGCATCCACGAGATCAGTGAACTGTTTCATTTCACCGGGTTCAACCGGACGCCGAAAGGCCCGCCTTGCAAAATCGCTGAGAATCCTGCCGGTATTCGCCTGCTTGAAGCCCCCCTCACCAAACACGATTTTCTGAGGCTCCGGTGGCCAGGTCTCATAGTGGGGGCCACTCAGTTTCACCTCACTGATACGAATGTGAGGCATCTTTCCGTGCTGAAGGACGATCCGCCGCGCCTCGACGATGCTGCCTCCATGTTTATCATCGTCCGGCCAGTCGTCGTTGTATTCGCGGGCAATCCGGCTGAACGCAGTGCGGCAGTTGGCCATCCCGTTTGGAAAGGTGAAACGTGGTTGCTGCCCCTTCTCCAGCCAGATCTTCATCGTGTACCACTGCGGCTCGCCGTCTTTCAAAGTTACTTCGTCGAGTTGAGGCTCGATGGGTTGCGGGTGGTGCAGCTCTCCGATGCTTCCGGTTCCCGTCACAATGCCAAGCCGGTAGGGCTCTGACAGATCCATTTTCAGAATCTCCTTATCGTAGTGGGAATCACGATGCATGGCCTGAGCGAGTACTTTCACTTCGTAAATCCCATCCGCATGAACGCCTTCTTTGAACTCGTTGATCCCGCCATAGCCCCCTTCGTGATTTGCGGAATTCATCACTTCATAAAGGCAGAGAAACCGGTTGTTGAAGACCTTTTTGTGAGAATAGCTCATCTCTGCTCCGGGACGGAAAGAATCCTTAAAAGTCCATTCCATCACCTTGGGCCGGCCAATTTGACCCAGCGCTTTCTCAACGACCCGATCTGCTGCGTGAAAGTAATTATCGAGGAGAAAACCGGAGGTCACGAGAACATCCCCGAGGGTGTCGATATGCTCAGCCGTCTGATCAGTGGGAAAAGTGCTCGTAGGGGCAAAAGTGTCAACGCGGCGGGCAAACAGATCCTCCAACGTGTTCAGATACTCCCGCTCGTTGAGGCGACGCAGCACAGTCTGACCACCGGTGCTCTTCAGGCTCGCATAGACATCGGCGACCTGCCCGGACAAGGCAGCCACCGCAGCGGCCCGTTCTGCCTCATCAGGCTGCTCAGCCTTTTTCGGCGGCATTTCCCCGAGGTTGAGCGCATCAATGATCTCCTGAACAGCGATAAGCCCTTTCTCATCGGTGATCGGAAACTCCAGATCGTAAAAATTGCGCTCTCCCTCCTGAGTCAAATCATCGTGACATTCGAGGCAATAGGTCGCGAGAAAATCCGTTGCGACTTTCGCCTTGTCTTCCGCAGGCAACTGAAAGGACGGAGCCAGTATTGCGATCGCCAGCCAATGAAATTTCATTTCAAAACTCAGGATCAGAGAAAGGTCCCTGTGCTTGTTCCGAAGTTGTCGCGCTCGACCCCGAAGCGATTCAGCACGCTCAGATAGAGATTACACAACGGAACCTTGTGATGACCCATCGGGACGTCCTTGTATTCCCCGTGCTCGAAACCGCCGCCGGCGAGAATGATCGGAAGATTGGAATTCGAGTGCGAATTCGCATTGCTCATCCCGCTGCCGAAAAGAACCGAGGTGTGATCCAGCAAGGAGCCGTCTCCGTCCTCAATTGCCTTGAGCTTCCCAAGGAACCGCGCGAATTGCCGGAACTGGTATTCTTCGAGAACGAGGAGTTGATCAATATTCTCCTGCTTTTTGCCGTGGTGGGACAAGGTGTGATATCCATTTGTAATCCCAAGGTGCTTAGGTTCGAAATCGCCACCGATTTCCAGTGTCGCGATACGGGTTGAATCGGTCTGTAGAGCCAGCACCATGAGATCGTAAAGGAGCGGAAGATCTTCCACCATGTTCGTGTTCCCGGGCAGCTCGAAGGGAGCCTCCGGCTTCGGAACCTCAACCCACTGCTCCTTGAGCTGAAGCTGCTTTTCGACTTCGCGAACCGAGGTCAAATACTCATCCAGCTTGTCTTTATCCTCCTGATCGATGCGCTTCTGCAGCGTTTTAGCATTGCCGGTCATGGCGTCGAGGATTGAGCCCTGCAAGGCGTGCTTGTCTTTCACTTTCGCCAATTGAGAGGCGGGCTCACCGACAAAAAGACGTTCAAAGAGCTCCTTCGGCCCGGGAATGGGAGGAACCCGAACCCCGCTTCGCGTCCACGAAAGCTGACACCCTCCGTGAATTCCCGACTCCGACCCAACCGTGAGTGATGGAAAACGCGTCCGACCCGCGACCGATTCCGCCGCGAGCTGATCAAGGCTGATGTTGCCGTCAGGACGCCCCTTCGCATCCATCGTGAGAACCCCCGTCATGAATGAATGCACCGCAAAGTGCCCACCTTTGACGCCGTGATCCAGACCACTATACAAAGTGAAATCGTCTCGAAGTGCCTCCAGCGGCTTTAACAGTCTGGTGGATTGGTAATTTTTGCCGGGCTTCTCCGGGAAAAGATAAGGCAGCTGGTAGCCGAGAAGATTACCGATCGCGACCATGCGATTCGGAGTCGCGGTCTCTGATGCCGTCGCTCCCAGCGCCGGACTGCCCCCGAGCGCGTTGGGAAGAAGCGAATGAAGCGTGGGCAGCGCCAGAGTGGCGCCCACCGATCGCAGGAAGTATCGCCGGGAAGGAGATGCGCAAGGGGCTTTCATTACTCATCTATCGCCCCTTTTTCGAAGCCTTGCAACAGCCCCGATGACGCCTCCGGTGACGCTGAGCGCCCCGCACTGCAACGGATTTCCTATCCTCTCTCCGCTCCGCATCGAGCCACGATCACTCGGCGATCACTTCGATCGTTTTCTTCGCGAGGATGTTGTTGAGTTGATCCGTCACATAGCGGACCTCATACGTGCCGGCTTCCTCAGGAGCCTTGAGGTCCTGATCCTGCCCGTTTTTTGCGTAGATGTAGGAAATAGAACTTTTCTTTTCGTCATCCGGCCGCGCCACCGAGATGTAATCCCCTTTAAAATTCGAAGCATCCCACTTCACACGGAACTTTTCTCCCGCAGCCACTTTTTCCGGCACCTCGGTGAAACTGGCTGTCGCCGGAAGAATCGTAATCGGACGGGTCGCGAGGGTGAGATCGCGAACATTCGTAACGAATCGAATTTCAGCTTCCCCGGGCGTCTCAGGAGCCTTCAAGAGGGTCGGAGACTCCTCATTCGAAGTGTAAAAGTAGTTTTCATAAGTCCCTTCCGGGGCCCCCTTTGGAACGATCGTAATGTAGTAGAGTTTGAAGGCCGGTCCTTTCCAATCAATCTCCACAGATTCGCCGGCAAGACATGTTTCCGGAGCCGAAAGCGAGGCCGTAACCGGTCGAATCACGAGCGGAGCGGCAGCGAGTGTTTTTCCATCCTGGCCTTCCACGTATCGAATTTCATAGTCATCCCCTGCGATCTCATCGGCGAGGACCTCAACCTTCCCGTCTTTCGAGTTCTTGGCATAGGCATACGAACCGTACGTGCCGGGAGGCGAATCGGCCTTCACCACCGTGATGTAATCGCCCTGATTCCCCGGCCCTTTCCAGGAGACTTCAAATTCCTCTCCCGCCTCGACCGCTTCGGGCCCTGTAACCAGGACGTTGGCTTCGCCGATCGTGATAGGCGCACTGGCAAGGATTCTCGCATCCTGACCACTCACATATCGAATCTCCGCCTCCCCGGGATCGGGCAGAGCTCTCACCGATGCAGGCTGTCCGTTCCGGGTGTAGGCATAGGACTTGTAAACCCGGGCCTCCGCTCCTTTGGGAACGATCGTGACGTAATCCCCCTTGTAATCCGGGCCGGTCCACTTCACTTCAACCTGAGATCCGGCAACGACTTCTGCAGGACCTTCGACGGTAGCTTCCACCGGCGTCACCTCGATCGTCACTTTTCCGAGAACCTGTCCCTTCCCTCCGGCGATGTAGCGCACTTCATACTCTCCTGGATCGATCGGAGCCCGCAAGGTCGTGGGAGACCCGCCACGGGTGTAGGCATAGTTCCCGTATCGATGAGATTCAGCTTCGGGCTCGATCACCGTGATATAATCATGCTTGTTTCCGGGGCCTTCCCACTTCACTTCAAAATTCGATCCGGCCGGAACGGACGCAGGGGCTTCCAGAGTCGCTGGATCCAGCTTTTCCTCCGGCATAGGTGCGGGGTTACCGGCAGGAGCGGCCGGTTCAGCAGCGGCTTCCACCGCCATCTCGAGAGCGTCGGTCAGAGTCCCGGCATCCTGCGCTTCGAGGAAGGCGCCGCCTGTTTCGTCAGCGAGGCAACGAAAACTGTCCGACTCCTCTGCGGTCAGATCAAATGCGACGATGTGGGCCCGAAACCCGATTCCATTTTTGGCGAGATGTGAGGCGAGTTCGCAGGGATCGCGGTCACAGGTTTCCAGCCCGTCACTAACCAGAATGACATTGGCAGCCTCCTCCTCGTAGCGAAGAAAGTTCGCAGCCTGCTCGACGGCATCCGTCAAAGGCGTCTTCCCTTTTGGAATAATCGACTTCACGATCTCGTTGAAGGCGTTGCGGTCCACTTTTTGCGGCGCGATGAGCAGCTCGATGTCCTCGCAATCCCCTTTCTGTCGGTGCCCATAAGCCATGAGCCCAAGTTCGATGGAAGGATCGAGCGAACCGAGAAGCTCCCCGATCGCTTCGCGGGCGATCTCGATTTTAGGCTTTCCGTCGATCTGCCCCCACATCGACCCCGAAGCATCGAGGATGATAATCGTTTTGCCTGAAGATTCCGTCGATTGTGCAAACGAGGACGGCGGGAAGGCGGCGAGTGCGAATGCAGCAGCGCCCACGGCGATGGCTTTGAGCCGGATAGATTGAAGTTTCATAGCGGTAAACAAGGGTTGTTCACGAGCGACGTGCCACCTCCCGGGATTATGCAAAAAAATGCCGACAATTCAGCGAACGGAGTTCTTTCGCCCTCACACCCGGATACGCCGCGCCTCTCAGAATCAAAGATTCCCTGCTATTGACTCACCGCCCGCAAAATCCTCTGCCCCGTGTGAACGCGTCCGTAAGCATCGGTCGCTTCGATCAACAAGAGGTGAGATCCCGGCTTCAGATCTGCCGGTAGGTTCGTTTTCCAGAGGTGGGCTGAAGGAACCGGCTCATTGAGGTTCGCCTGCGGATCAGCCGCCATTTCCCGCTGGCGCATTGCCACGTAATAGGGATCAGCCTCGAGCACTTTCTCCATTTCGCCCCACCCGCCACGGTCCTTGATCTTGAATTTCACAACGGACTTTTTCGAACCGTTGAACAGATTCACATAAACGGGTGTCTTTTCCGAATGGGCGGAAGTCACCTCATCCGGCGCAAAAATAGTCATCTGATAGTCGTCGGGGTGCCCTGATGCTTTGAAATCGAGAGTGTGGCCGGTCCCGTCAAAATTGATGATCGAATACCCGTTCGGTGCACCGTCCCGCATCGTCGCGTGCGGGACCCCGACCTCGTTCTTTTGCCCCTTCCACCACGACCCTGACACCGTCACATTCACAATATGATGATGAGGCTCTTCGCCCTGCCACCCGTCTTTCTCATCAATGTAGAGATGGGCATGCCAGTGGGTATGACCTGAGATCGACATCGTATAGGGGCGCTTTTCAATGAGCCGATACAACTCGGCCCGGTTCCCCACGTCTATCAGAGGAATATGCATCATGAGGCAGACGAGTTTCTCCTCCGGCACGAGGGCGAGATCATTCTTCACAAACTCAATCTGGTCGGCATCGAGCCCGCCCCTGTAAGTCTTCTTCTCTTTCCCTGGATGATGCCCCCAGTCGACATCATCGAGGACGATGAAATGCACCGCGCCGTAGTTAAAACTGTAGTATTGCGGCCCGAAGTAGCGGTGAAAGGTCTCGTCTGACTCTGAATCTGTATCTGCTTCAAAATTCAGATCATGATTCCCGATCACGTTGTACCAGGGAATCCCGATCAGCGCGATGTTGGCATTCGACGGCTCAAAGAGACTTAAGTTGTCGAACATGATATCGCCGAGGGTCACCCCGAATTTCGCCTCCGTTCCGACCAGTTCCGTGAGGACATCATGTGCAATGTGGTCGACCTGATCCTGGTTTCGCGGCTGAGGATCCCCGAAAAAGATCGCCTGAAACTTCTCCGGCTCGTCAGCGACCTTTATCAGCGGAAAATCGATCGACTCCGGCAGCGGTCCGGTCGGCGCCAACCCCGCGTAACGGGTGTCGGTGGTGGATCCCGCCGGCTTGTGGATATAATAGAACCGCGGCAACTGCGCTTCATTCACTGGAGTCGCGTAGCCTTGAGGCTTGATTACGAAAAAGATCGTGTCGTCATCATGATCCAGGGTCCAGCGTCCTTCCGCATCCGTCTGCACGACGTCTTTCCGGTTTGAAACCCCGACACCGGCCAATCCGGGCTCCCCCGCATCGCGCGCCCCGTTCCCGTTGAGGTCTTCGAAAACAATTCCCGTCGCCGAATACCCCGCGAGCGGAGTTAAAGCGACAGACATGAGCAGTGCAGCGGACAGGTGAGCTTTCATAGGCAGGCCCACATGCTCAGTGAACAGGCATAGCAGGGAAATCAAAAAAACTGCCACATTCGAGTGACCCATGGTCAGGGGCGAAAGTTCACTACTGATTGTCAGTGAGGATTGTATGGTCCCGTATTCATTTCGCACTCCAATGCGAATCACTCATCCTGTTGGAAAATTTCCGATTTTTCTGTGGATCGTCTTACCCGCTGTCGTAACGAAGGGTGTATGACTCTTGGAAACTTTGACCTTTCGCAGCTGGATCTTGAGAAAATATTTGTGACCTATGCCATCCCGTGGGGAACGAAGGTGGTTTTGGCGATCCTTGTGTATCTGATAGGAAGTCTCGTTGCAAAATGGCTTCTACGCTTGATAAAGAAGGGGCTGGGACGCTCGCGGCTCGACGGGATGCTCGTGAACTTCGTGTCGAACATTCTCCGGTGGGTTTTCACCCTGCTCGTCATCATTGTGGCACTGGAACAACTCGGGATTCCTACGACTTCGCTGATCACCCTGCTCGGTGCGGCGGGATTGGCGGTGGGCCTTGCGCTGAAAGACTCGCTCCAGAATTTTGCCTCGGGTGTGCTCCTGATTCTCTTCCGCCCTTTCCGGACCGGTGACTTCATCGAAGCAGGCGGCAAAGAAGGTGTCGTTGAGGAGATCAGGATTTTCAGCACGCAGCTTCGGACTCCGGACAATCGCGAAATCACCCTGCCAAATGGAGAAGTTTACAGCAATGCGATCATTAACTACACCGCGAAGGAACAGCGGAGGATCGATCTTGTCATTGGAATAGGATACGACGATGACCTGCGAAAGGCGAAGCAAGTGCTCGAAGGAATTCTCGCTGACGAGGAACGGGTTTTAAAAGAACCGGCTCCCCTCGTTGCCGTTGGAGAGCTGGGTGCCTCCAGTGTCGATATTCTCGTGAGACCGTGGACAACGACTCCTGATTATTTTGCAACGAAGTGCGCCATCACTGAAAAGATCAAGCTGGCGCTCGATGAAGCCGGAATTTCGATTCCCTACCCTCAGATGGATGTGCATCTCGACGGCGGCGGCGAGGCGTGAGAATTTCAGCTCCCGGAATTGTCCGAATGGAAAGTGAGCGGAGTCGCAGCGCTCAACGAAATCCCGGGCACGAAATCCCGGTCACGCAAAGGCCCGGATAAACCCGACCTCGAGAGCGAGAGCCTCGAAGACGTTGGTGCTGAGATTTGATCGGAGCTCTTCGACGGCGTTGATGCGCTCGGTGAGCTGATCGATCGAATAATTTGCGGCGAGTTTTCCGGTCGCGTCGGAGTATGCCGGCAGATCGAGACTCTGAGAGGCCTGCTCCCCGTTTGGCAGGGCGTGGAGACGAAGAGCGTCACCAAACCACATCACGAGATATTCGATGAGCCGATTCCGGCTTTCGAGATATTCGGCCTCAGTAATCGCTTTGAAATACTCTTCCCTCTGCTTGAGGTAATCCCCTTCAGTGGTTTGACGATACATCGCGGCCTCGGCCTTTTGCTCCTCCTCGAAACGCTTTGCAATCTGCGCCTTCTCTTCTTTCAAGATGCTTGAAAACCGCGCCATCAATCCGAGAGCTCCGGAAACCCCGCCTTTACCGGAAAGGGTGTGCTTTCTCAGCGATTCGAGAAATGCGGCCGTGGTCTCGCTCACTTTGGCAGGGCCTGAGTGTCCTGTCAGGGCGACGCGGATACAGCGTGACAGAATCGTATCGAGAAGCATCTCGGGCCGGCTCGTGAGGAGAAGCAGCCGACTCGAGGCGGGAGGTTCTTCGAGCGTTTTGAGAAAAGCATTCTCGGCTTCCTGCCCCATGCAATCGGCGTCTTTGATCACCGCGAACTTGGTGACGCCCTCCGGGGCCGCCATCTGAAGAGTGTGCTCGATCGCCCGGATCGCTTCAACTTTGATGCGACGGGACTTTGATTCGGGTCCTATCACGGAAGTGGTGCTCGATTTGAACTCATTCAACGAGGTTGCGGGAACACCATTGGCAGGTGGGTTCACCATTTCCATCATCCGCATCGCGAGCGCTTCCTTCCCGCTCCCGGGAGGCCCGATGATGAGGTAGGCATGGGCAAAGCGGGAGTTGGCGTGTGCCTGCTCCATCAATCCAAGGGCTTTGTCGTAGGAAAAACTCATTTCGAGGCGTCAGAGTCGGGGAACCTGAATTCAAACACTTCGCGGATCTGCGCGGCAACGGCTTCGATCGTATCGGAGGCGTCGATCACTGAAATGCGATCCGGCTCGCTGGTCGCGAGGTCGAGATAGCCCTGGCGGACCTTCTCAAAAAAGGCAATCGGCTGGGACTCCATACGATCAGGCTTGTCACCGGTCGCTGCGACGGCGCGTGCGTGGCCGGTCGCAGCATCAAGATCAAGGAGAATGGTGAGATCCGGCATCGTATCGCCGACGGCAAAGGCGTTGATCTGCTGGACTGACTCGATATTCAATCCCCGGCCGCCGCCCTGATAGACCGTCGTGGAATCGAGAAACCGGTCTGCAATGACCCAGGCCCCCCGCTCCAGCGCCGGAGCAATCACTTCGCGAACCAGTTGCGCACGACTCGCGGCGAAGAGTAAGAGCTCACTTTCGTCGGCGAGTTCGCTACCGGCATCGTCATGCTGGAGTAAATCGCGAATGCGTTCCCCCACAGCAGTCCCGCCCGGTTCGCGGGTTTGAATCGTCTCAAACCCCCGATCCGTAAGCATTTCCACGAATCTTTTGATTTGAGTAGACTTCCCACAACCTTCAGATCCCTCGAATGTGATAAATTTACCGCGTTGCATCAGAGATGGTTGCATCTATGAATGGCATAACGAAGAATGTCTAACCGAAAACACTTCGATAACCGATCTTTTCATCCACCGAACCTATGTCTACTTCAACAGAAATCACCTTTGGAAACCGTGACGACCGCAAAGCGGTGGAGATCGGCCACACTTTTTCACCTAAATTCGACAGCGACGGACTCATCGTCGCGATCGCTCAGGACGCCGACACGAACGAAGTTCTCATGGTCGCCTACATGAACGAAACATCTCTCAAGCAGACCATTGAGATTGGCGAAGCCGTTTACTTTTCACGCAGCCGTCAGCAGCTTTGGCACAAAGGGGCGACTTCCGGCCACACCCAGACCGTCGAGTCCATTCTCACCGACTGCGATCAGGACGCGCTCGTGCTCAAAGTACGCCAACATGGCCCCGGTTGCTGCCACGCAGGATATAGAAGTTGCTTCTATAGAAATATACAGGGCGCTGGTGATCCTGTAGCCTTGGGGCAGGAAATTGAGGAGCAGTCCTACAATCCTGACGAGGTTTACAAGTAAGCCCTTTTCCTGTAGAACCCGTCCCGCACAGCAAAAACCCCCGAACTTTCTTTTCCCGACCCCACCATGAAATCACTCTGGAACAACAGCGAAGCCCGCAAATACAAAGGCGACTTAGGAAAGCGCGTCTACACGTCACGCCTTCTCGGCGCCAATCCCGAGCTGGTTCTTCACGGTGGCGGAAATACTTCTGTCAAAGTAACAGAGAAAGATTTCTTCGGTGACTCCACCGACGTGCTTCATGTAAAAGGTTCCGGTTGGGATCTCGGCACGATCGAGGCAGAGGGATTTGCCCCCGTGCGGATGGACGCACTGCTCAAGCTTTCCAAACTCGACACGCTCAGCGACGCCGAGATGGTGAAGCAGCAACGCGCCGCGATGCTGAACCCTTCCGCTCCGAACGCGAGCATCGAGGCCATTCTCCACGCGGTGATTCCCCAGAAATTTGTCGATCACACCCACGCAAATGCCGTTGTCGCCCTGACAAACCACAAAGGTGGACGCCAGACCATCGAAGAGGTTTATGGTGACCGCGTCGTCGTCATCCCCTACGTCATGCCCGGGTTCGATCTCGCGAAGGCTGTCGTGAAGGCGCTCGAAAACGTGGATCCCTTCAAACTGGAAGGCATCATTCTCATGAATCACGGCATCTTCACGATGCACGATGATCCCCGTGAAAGCTACGAGCTCATGATCAAACTCGTAACCGAAGCCGAGATTCACCTATCAACAAAGCTCGGCAAGAGCTTCGCCTATCCCACTGCCAAGGCGGAAGAGGACCTTCTTGAGCTTTCCTCAATTCGTAAGCAGGTCTCAGATCTTCGCGGCACCGCCGTGATCGCCTCTCTCGATCAGTCTCCGGAGGCGGCCGGCTTTGCGAGTCGCCCCGATGTTGCCAAACTCGCGACACGCGGCCCTCTTACCCCCGATCACACGATCCGCACGAAGCGGGTTCCCGTAGTGATCGGAAAAGACTCGAACAAGTCGATCTCCAAATTTGCGGCTGACTACACCAAGTATTTCGATAAGTATAACAAGGGCGAAACGATCCTTCCCGCCGATCCCCGCTGGGCGGTCTGGCAGGATAAAGGTGTCATCAGCTTTGGTGCGACCGAAAAAGAAGCCGGCGTGCTTTCGGATATTTCCAATCACACCTGGCACACCATTCAACAGACCGAGGCGGCATTCGACGGTGGCTGGAAAGCACTCCCTGCCGGTAAACTTTTCGAAATCGAATACTGGGAACTGGAGCAGGCCAAGCTTGCCAAAGGTGGAAGTGCTCCGCGTCATCAGGGTAAAGTGGCTATCGTGACAGGGTCTGCTGCAGGAATCGGATTTGCCTGCGCCGCCTCTCTTGCGGAACAGGGTGCCAAGGTGATCGGCATCGATCTCAGCCCCGAAATCGAAGCGCAGATGGAGAGCATCGGCGGAATCGGTATCGTTGCCAACCTCACCCAGGATGATAAAGTCATCGGCGCAGTCGAACGCGCTGTGCGGCAGTTCGGTGGTATCGACATCGTCGTCAGCAACGCCGGTATTTTCACCGCAGGTGCCTACCTTGAGAATCTTGAGGAGAAAAACTGGGATCTTTCCATGGCCGTGAATCTCACGAGCCATCAGAAACTGCTCAAATACACGATTCCATTCCTCAAAAACGGAATCGATCCTGCAATCGTCCTCGTGGGTTCACGGAATGTGAATGCTCCGGGCGCCGGTGCCGCAAGCTACTCATGCGCGAAGGCAGGACTCACTCAGCTTTGCCGGGTCGCCGCTCTTGAGCTCGCGCCTTTCGGGGTGCGTTGTAACATCATCCACCCGGATGCAGTGTTTGATACGAAGCTCTGGACCGAAGAGAACTTGAAGCGCTCCGCAGAGCGTTACAACATGACGGTTGAGGAATACAAAACCCGCAACCTTCTCAAAACCGAGATCAAATCGAAAGACGTCGGTGACATGGTCGCTGCGATGTCGAGCCCCCTCTTCGGCAAAACCACCGGAGCACAGGTTCCAGTGGACGGCGGCAACGATCGGGTGATCTAGAAGCGGGATTTCCCCCATAGAGCCGGTGGTTAGCCACCGGTAGTTGTGCCGGCGGTAATTGTGCTTCGCCGAGGCGCAGATCATTCGCATCGCCGACCGTATTCCCGGCGAAGGCCGTCGTGATTGCACAACACCGTCGAATATGCCTTTGGGCAAAAGGCATCTACCTGGAAATGGAGACAGCCGAAAGAAGCGGAAGAACCCAATCGTATTTTGCGAGAGCTAATACTAAGGTTGGCCATGGCTTGAACGTGATTTAAGCTTAGCGCCCCCGCCACATTTTATGAGCGACTCTTCTTCTGACCTTCCTGAAAAACCCGGACCGTTCGCCTCGATCTCTGCGAACACGGGCAAACCGGCATCCCAATCGCCGAAAAAGAAGAAGAAGAAAAACAAACGGAGCGGATTGTGGCGCCTCTTTCGCTGGATCATCATCCTCGGTTTCATCGCGGGTGCTGCGACAGGTATTGGCGGCTGTGTATACTACAACGGAAAGGCGCTCACCTTCGATATGAAGGAACTGAAACAGGTTCCTCAGCGAACCCTCGTCTTCGATCGCAACGGCGAACAGATGGGCCATGTTTCCGGTCACGGGGAAAACCGGCTCGTCGTGCCCGCTTCCGAGGTCTCGGAACATTTTATCAAGGCACTACTCGCGCGCGAAGACAGCCGTTTCTACGATCACGACGGTGTTGACTACCGCGGCCTCGCCCGCGCCGTCGTCGCGAACTTCAAGGCCCGCGGCATGGAGCAGGGCGCCTCCACCCTGACGATGCAGCTCGCCCGGAACACCTTCGGGATGAGAGAAAAGAGCCTCAACCGCAAATTCATGGAAGTGGCTTTGGCAAAGCGGATTGAGCGCAAATACACGAAAGAGGAAATCCTCGGATTTTACATGAACCGGGTCTACTTCGGATCAGGGCTTTACGGGATCGAACGCGCATCGCAGGGCTACTTTATGAAACCTGCCTCCGACCTGAGCCCCGGGGAAGGCGCCATGTTGGCCGGGGTGATCCGGGGTCCGAGTCTTTTGAATCCTTTCCGCAGCATGGAAAATGCAACGGACATCCGCGATGAAGTTCTTGCCCGTCTCGTAACCGAAGGCACCATCACCGAAGAGCAATCGACCGCAGCGAAAAACGAGAAAATCACACTCCGCCCGCCAGAGCAACGCCTCGCCACGGGTAGCTACGTTTTGCAAAGCATCTTCGATCTTATCGAAGGTTTCAAAGAGCGCTCGAATTTGTCAGATGAAGACATCCAGCGGGGCGGCCTCAAAATCTACACGACGATAGACGCGACAATGCAGGCTGCTGCCGAGAAAGCGCTCGATGACCATCTCACTTCAATCGAGAAACAACCCGGATTCAAACATCCGCCCCGCAGCGCACATAAGGAAGGCGGAGCCACCAACTACCTGCAGGGAAGCGTCGTCTCGATCGACAACCGCGACGGCGCGATACGCGCTTTGGTTGGCGGGCGGAATTTCGGTGAGAGCGCCTACAATCGTGCCTTTCAATCAGCGAGACAGGTTGGGTCGACATTCAAACCCTTTGTTTACGCAGTTGCTTTTGATCGTGGAGGCCTTCTCCCCGGCGCCTACATCAGCGACGACGCACTCCGCATCGATATGGGAGGCGGAGCTCCCATCTGGTCTCCGAAAAACAGCGACGGCACATTCACGGGGCTTCAGCCCGCCGCGATCGGACTGATTAGATCACGCAACACGATGTCTGTTCGAGTCGGCCAGATCGCCGGACTCGATAACGTGCGCAGCCTCGCCAATGCTTTGCAGTTGGGTGAACTCCCGAACTCGCCAGTGTCATATCTCGGCGCATTCGAGACCAGCAACTACGCCCTCACAAGTGCCTATTCCGTTCTAGCGGCCAGGGGTACCAAAATGATTCCCTACATGATCGAACGTATTGAATTACCGAACGGTGAAACGATTCAGCAGCATCAGGTCACGGGGATTACGATCTTTCCGGAATCAGTCGCCTACATCACTTCCGAAATCATGGGAGAAACGATGGACAATGGAACCGGAGCGGGAGCCCGCCGTCTGGGTTTTAAAGCCCCCGCCTACGGGAAAACCGGAACGACGAACGATTATCGCGATGCCTGGTTTGTCGGGTTCACTGACAAAATCACCACTGGTGTCTGGGTCGGACTGGACCAACCCAAAACGATCATGAATCGCGGCTACGGAAGCACGCTTGCACTGCCCGTCTGGACCGAAGTGATGAAAGCTGCGGAAACAGCAGGTTTCCCCGGCGAGAAGATCCCCGCACCGGAAGGGACCGACCCAAGATTGATTTGCCGGGAATGCGGCCTCAACGCCTCCAATCGGACCCAACACGTCTATCAGATGGACCTGCCGAATGACTTGCGCCCCCGCTCAACGTGCCGTGGCCATGGCATGGGAATTTTCTCGCGCAATAACGGCGATCCTCAGGCCTTTCCTTTCGGTGAGGATCCGAATGCTATGCCGCAAGACCGTCGCCCGCCGACCGATGACGGCATCGGCAGAGCATTGCGCGGAATCGGTAGATTCATTTTCGGCGGAGGCCGCTAAACTTAAGACAGGTTAAAGGATATTCTCTTTTTGTGTCATTTTTAGCATTCAATTGCTACAACCCGCTAATTTAAAGGTAGACGCAACCAGCCGAATGTGTCATACGTAGCCAATTGCTAAAATGAGCACAAAAAAAGACACCTTCTTCAGCCTTGTCCCCGAAGAATCCCCCCATCAGGTGGAAGGAGAGCGTGAAGTCATGCTTCCCGGCATGTCACTGGAGATTCTGGCGACCCGGAAGATCAATCTGACGAAGTGGAATCTTGAAAAACTCAACGACCCCTACTGGCGGCTCTATTGTCCCGTCGAGGGCCGCGCCGTTGTCACAATCAACGAGATCGACCAGGAGCTGCTCCCCGGAAATCTTTACCTGATCCCTCCCCGCACCACGATTAGCTCTCACAATCCTGAGCCTTTTTCCAAGTGGTATGTCCACTTTATCCTGGGCAGGTCGGACCTTCTCTCTGTTCCGGGAATCTACGCACACCCGCTTGATTCCGTAGCCGAAGCACTTCTCGAAACACTCGCCAACGCCAAGGGAGAGCCCTACAACTGGGAATCGGCATCACTTGTGATTCACGCTCTGGGAAAACTTCCCTCCGAAGCCTGGTCCGACCAGAAACTCGATCACCGCGTCGAAAAAGCGATGGAGTTCCTCCACAGCAACCTCGCCCGAAAGGTGAACGCTGAGGACGCGGCCCGCTCCGCCGGAGTGAGTGTTAGAAATTTGAATCATCTCTTCCGCTCTCAGGTGAGAATGGCTCCCATGAGCGTGCTGCTCAATTACCGACTCGATCGCTCCTGCCATTTGCTGCGTCACACCGACCAGTCAATCGAGCAAGTCGCTGAAAACTGTGGCTTTCCGAACCGTTATTACTTCAGCCGCATGTTAAAGCAGCATCGTGGGATTTCTCCGGCAGCCTACCGCAAGGGGCAGTTGTATTAGGGAGAGAAGTAAAGGAGTAAAGAATAGGCTCCGATCGTGGCAGTCTCACTATGGGAGATTGGGCGAAGACTCCCGCCACTGCCCGATTCTCTGCAAGCGGCCGTCGCCAATCGCCTGCTCGTTACCGCGCGGCAATCTTTCACGAAGAAAACGGTTCGAGAATCCTTCGATTCGGGCGACGGTTCATTCATGAAACATCCCACTCTTGAGGATCGCTTTGCGGCAACGCAGCGCCCGAATGCGTCACCGGTGATGTATCAACGCTGGAGCGAGCTCTTGTTCCTCCATTGGGAAGTGAGCGTGGAGTCAATCGCCGCGACACTTCCGGACGGGCTCTACCCGGACCTCCACGAGGGTCGTGCCTGGATCGGGCTGGTCCCTTTTTACATGCAGAATATCCGCCCGCGTTTTCTGCCGGCAGTGCCGGGTATCTCCAACTTCCTCGAGATGAATGTCAGGACCTACGTCCACGACGAATATGGCCGACCCGGAGTCTGGTTTTACTCTCTCGATGCCAATCAATCACTCGCCGTGTCCGTCGCGAGAAGATTCTTTCACCTCCCCTACCATCGTGCCGATATGACGGCAGAGAACCGCGACAACCAGATTCATTATTCCTGCACTCGCAGAACTCACCCTGACGAGACAACCCGGTTCATCTACTCCGCAGGTGCTCCTTTGCCCGCTCCCACGCCCGGTTCCTTCGAGTATTTTTTGGTGGAACGATACTATCTCTTTGCTCATCATGAGAAGGAAATGAAGAACAGTATCGGTCAGGTCCACCACAGCCCCTACCCACTCGTGGAAGCTCATGTGGAACAATGGCGGGGCGAGGCGATCGAGCAGGCGGGATTTGAGATTGGAGACCGTGAACCCGATCACTCAGTGATGTCCCATGGTGTCGATGTCTCTGTATTTGCGATCGAGCCGGTGTTATGAGCGAAGTGTTTCACGTCGGATCGACGACCCATCTCCTCACACTCCTGATCTGCGGGCTTCTCGGGGCGGCAATCACCTGGAAAGGGAAAGCACTTGCCGGTCACGAGCGGCGACAACTGAGACTCCGGCACGCCATTGCCCTCGGTTGCCTCGGCGCCTGGCTCCTCAACACAGGTTTCTGGCTCGTTCCCTCGCGTTTCAGCTGGGATCAGGCGCTTCCACTTCAATTTTGCAACCTCGCCAATCTCGTCAGCGCATTCGCTCTCTGGAAAAAGTCGCGCCGGGCACAGTCGTTGCTGTATTTCTGGGCGCTGGGCCTTTCGACGTGGGCGTTTCTGACTCCCTCACTGGCAGCCGGTCCCGCTCTCGTTGAATTCTGGATCTTCTGGATCTATCACATCTTCATCCTCTTCGCCGTTCTCTGGTGTCTCGTCATTGACCGTTTTCGCCCGACCTGGAAAGACTTCGGGTTGAGCCTCGCAATCACTCTGGGCTACCTCGCCTTCCTCTTCATTCTCGATCGCATTACAGGGTGGAATTATGGCTTTGCAGGGGAAACCAAACCTCTCCAGCCCAGCCCCATCGACGGACTGGGCCCCTACCCGATTCGGGTTCTCTGGCTGGCATTGATAGGAACAGCAGTCTTTGCCCTTCTGATGCTTCCGTTCAGCCGGAAAGAGGAAACAGATTCGTAAGAATCTTGTCAGAGCGCGTCTCAATTGAGTAGGTTTACTCCTGAATCTCTCACAAAACGATACTCTAACACTTTTCTCTTTCCTTCGATGACTCCAGCAGAGCAAAAAGAACTCGATAATTTCATGACCGGCCTCAAGAAGAGGAACCCTTACGAAATCGAATTTCAACAAGCGGTTCATGAGGTGGCAGCGTCCGTGATGCCCTGGTATCTGCAACAGGATGACCTGCGCCGCTCGCAGATTCTGGAGCGCATCACCGAGCCGGATCGCATCATCACTTTTCGCGTCACCTGGGAAACGGACGACGGCGAGATTCGGGCCAACCGCGCCTGGAGGGTTCAGTTCAACCACGCACTGGGACCCTACAAAGGCGGGCTCCGGTTTCATCCCTCGGTGACTCAGAGCATTCTGAAATTTCTCGGATTCGAACAGATTTTCAAAAACAGCCTCACCGGTCTCCCGATGGGCGGTGCCAAAGGAGGTTCGAATTTCAATCCCAAAGGAAAAAGCAGACGCGAAGTAATGCGATTCTGCCATTCGATGATGACGGAACTTCACCGTCACATCGGCGAGGATATCGACGTTCCCGCCGGCGACATCGGCGTGGGAGGTCGGGAAGTGAGCTTTCTATTCGGCCAGTATATGCGGTTGGAGAATCGATGGAGCGGCGTTCTCACCGGCAAGGGACTCTCATTCGGCGGAAGTGCGGTGCGGACCGAGGCAACGGGTTGGGGCTGTGTCTATTTTTGCGAGAACATGCTCCATCATCACGATTTCGAACTGGAAGGCAAACGCGTTGCGGTGAGCGGCAGTGGCAATGTCGCTCTCTACGGAGCTCAGAAATTAATTCAGAAGCGGGCGAAGGTCGTTACAATGAGTGACTCGAAAGGCTTTATCCACGCCCCTGACGGCCTCACCATTGAACAATGGGAAACTATTCAGGAGTTGAAGGAGAAAAAACGCGGGCGACTTTCCGAACTGAATGAAACCGGGATCACCTACCATGCCGGCAAACGGCCCTGGGGAGTGGATTGCGACATCGCGATGCCCTGCGCCACCCAGAACGAGCTGGAAGCCGAAGGCGCAAAAGAGCTCGTTAAGAATGGTGTTATTGCGGTGTGTGAGGGAGCTAACATGCCCACATCAGTCGAGGCAGTGGAAATCCTGCGTGAAGCCGGAGTTCTTCTCGCTCCCGGCAAGGCCTCAAACGCAGGAGGGGTTGCGGTGAGCGGGCTTGAGCAAAGTCAAAACGCGATGCGTATCAGCTGGGAACCTGAGGAGGTTGACCGACGCCTCCAGCGTATCATGTCGGAGATCCATGGCCGCTGCGTCAGGGAAGGACAGGGCGAAGAGCGTGTCGATTACATCGACGGCTCCAACATCGCCGGCTTCAAAAAAGTCGCCGAAGCCATGCACGCCTATGGCGCGGTTTAGCGAATGATAGTTCGCACTTTGAGCGTCGATCACCGCAATGGGAGACGGCGGCGCCTTCGCTCCTCAAAAGAATCTTCAATTCTAACGAAACTGTCATCTTAGCGTTCATTTTAATGTCAGGTTGAAAGTCTTATTTGGGGTATGGAAGTGAAAAGTCCCTCTCAAACCGCCCTGAAACCCACTCGCAGCACCGGCCGATCCGCCCTTGTGGCGATCATGCTGCTCTCTCTTTCCGGAAATCTCTTCGCACAGGAACGAAAGCGCCGCTCGCCGAACGATCTGCCAAAACGCGACAAACGGGGAGCTGAGATTCAGCCCCCGAACATGAAGAAACCGGGCACGGTAAAAATGGGGCCCCGCACGCTCGTGTTTCCCGATGAATACCGGACTATCGATGGAACGAACAACAACATCGCCAACCCTGAATGGGGAGCTGCCGACATTCCCTTTCTCCGCCGAGCCGCCGCTGACTACTCCGACGGCATAAGCGAACCCTCCGGCGATGATCGCCCCAATCCCCGCACGATCAGCAACGAGATCTGCGCGCAGGAGGGAACGGTTCTGAATCGCTACCGTGCCTCGGACTTCATTTGGCAGTGGGGCCAGTTTCTCGACCACGATATCACCGAGACACCGACTGCGGAGCCGGTTGAAGAATTTAATGTCGCGGTCCCTGCCGGAGACGCCTTTTTCGATCCTCAATCAACCGGCACTGCCGAAATCACTCTCGACCGTTCCTACAGCGAAGTGGTCAACGGGGTTCGCGAGCAGTTCAACGAGATCACTGCCTACATCGATGCCTCCAATGTCTATGGATCAAACCAGGAGCGCGCCGATGACCTCCGTGCCAATGACGGAACCGGAATGCTCAGAACCAGCGAAGGCAATCTGCTGCCCTTCAACGTGAACGCTCTGCCCAATGCCCCGTCACCACTCGCTTCGAACTTCTTCATTGCCGGTGACTTCCGGGCAAATGAGCAGGTTGCCCTGACCGCTCTCCACACCGTCTTTCTTCGTGAGCACAACTACTGGGCGAAGGGCATCGCCAAGGCCAATCCGGGGCTCACAGGTGATCAGATCTATGAAGCGGCCCGCGCCATTGTCGGGGCGGAAATGCAGGTCATCACCTATGAAGAATTCCTCCCCCGCCTCCTCGGAGAGAGAGCCCTTCCCCGCTACCGTGGCTATAACAAAGGAGCCAATGCCGGAATTACCAATGCGTTCGCGACCGCATCATACCGTTTCGGACACACCATGCTGTCGAGCCGGCTCCTGCGCCTCGACCGTCGCCTCAAAGAAGTCGATGAAGGTCACCTTGATCTCGCTTCGGCCTTCTTTGATCCCACCAAAATCATCAACGAAGGAGGAATCGAACCACTTCTGAGAGGGCTCGCCCATCAGCCTGCGCAGGAAATTGATACGCTCGTCGTCGACGATGTCCGCAATTTCCTCTTCGGACCTCCCGGAGCGGGCGGCTTTGATCTCGCCACCCTCAACATCCAGCGAGGCAGAGATCACGGACTTCCCGGTTTCAATGCAGTTCGCGAAGCCTATGGACTCGATGCCGTCGATGACTTTGATGACATCACCCCCGACGACGAGCTTCAGGAGAAACTTAAAGAAGTCTACGGCAGCGTCGACCTGATGGACGTCTGGGTTGGCGGCCTTGCCGAAAAACCGGTCCGCGGGGCGATGGTGGGAGCCACGATCCATGCCGTTCTCGTCGATCAATTCAGACGTTTGCGTGATGGCGACCGGTTCTGGTATCAAAATCATCTTCCACAGGAAGTTCAACGCCTCGTGGAAGGACAGACCCTCGCCCGCATCATCAAGCGAAATACAGAAATAGACCGTGAATTGCCCGAAGACCTTTGGCAGGTTGAGAGAATGCTGGAAGCGGTTCAGGGCGGCGTTCCCGGTGGCGGCCCCAAAGGTCACCGACCTCCTCCCCGGAGACGTTAAATCTCAACCTGCCAATCCCGACGGGGCACAGCAGATTTTTTCTTGCTGTGCCCCCTCTTTATTCCCATGTTCCATAAGCAATTCCTATGAGAGTCCTCGTCGTTGAAGATCAAGAACGAATCAATTCCTTCATTTGCAAAGGACTCAAAGAGCAAGGCTTCGTCGTCGATACGACCGATAACGGTGACGACGGCTACGCGCTCGCCATCACCGAGCCCTATGACGCCATCGTCCTCGATATCATGCTCCCCGGCCGTGACGGCTTGAGCATTCTCAAAAACCTGCGAAAACGCGACAACGCCGTCCCCGTGATTTTACTCACGGCGAGAGCGGAACTCGACGAACGCCTTGAGGGACTCAACCTCGGAGCTGATGACTACCTGACAAAACCCTTTTACATCGAGGAACTCGTTGCCCGGCTCCACACCGTCGTGAGACGCGCCAGCGGCGAACCGTCCCACCTCTTGAAGGCCGACGATCTCGTCATGGACCTCGTTCAACACACTGTCCGCCGCGGCGGCGAAGAGATTAATCTTTCGATGAGAGAGTTTTCGCTTCTGGAATTCCTCATGCGCAGCCCCGGCCGCGTTCTCAGCCGCATGCAGATTTGCGAGCACGTCTGGAACTATAATTTTGATCCTGACACCAACCTCGTCGACGTCTACATCCAGAGAATCAGAAAGAAGATCGACAAGGAGTTCGATAGCAAACTCGTCGAGACCGTCCGCGGCGTGGGCTACCGCATCAAAGAACAAACCTGATCGATGCGCTCGCTCCGGTTAAAACTCGTGCTTTTGTCGACGGTTCTATCGGGAATCATTCTTATCGCTTTGTCAGTCGTAACATGGCGACTGATTGAAAACACCCAGCACGACCGGGCTGATCTCGAAATCATGAAGCGCTTTTCGAGGGTTGTCAGGGATCTGCACCCGAGAGCTGATTTTGATCAAGCCCGCGAGGACTTCGAAGCGACCTTCGGCGCGGAAATTGAGGAGGGATCGCTTCTCCTCCTTGTAGAGGACCGCATCGAGGATGAGTCGATCTTTTTCGCACCCTCGACCGAGTGGCAACGCGCCCTTCCGGGTGATTTCACTCTATCGGAGCCGATCCCGCCCCGGCGCCCCGATTGGGCGTTCAGTCAGAAAGGCCCTCCGCCCCGCTCCGACGATTTCTCTAAAGGCCCGAAGGAAGGCTCTTCCAAAGGCCTCCCCAAAGGGGGCAGAGAAGGCCACCCACCGCACCATGAGCCGCGCGGCGGCGAAGGGCCCGGACGCGAGACCACCGAGCTGACGACCTTTCACTGGGAAAACAAAACATGGCGAGGCATCAAAATTGACGGTCGGGGATACCGTCTCGTCGGGGCCGTTGATCAAACGCCCACTCTGGCGGAACTTCGCGGGTTCCGAACTCTCTTTCTCCTCGGCATTCCCATCTCGCTGGCACTGATCGCAATCGGTGCGTGGATCGTGGTGGATCGTGCCCTGCGTCCCATCCGGACGATCTCGAACGCTGCGAGCAAGATTACGGCGGCAGATCTCAGTGAGAGGATACCGGAGAGCCCTCACTCGGATTCAGAAATCACTGACCTCATCGAGGTGCTCAATCACATGATCAAGCGGCTCGAAGGGAGCTTTCGCCACGCCAACCGCTTCAGCGCTGATGTCTCCCACGAACTGAAGACGCCTATCGCGATCATGCAGGGTGAAATCGAATCGGCGATCCGCGAGTGCGATCCCGATTCCGGCGCTCACGACAAATTTGTCGTCGCCCGCGAGGAGGTTCAGCGACTCAAGGAAATCATTGAATCACTCATGCTTCTCGCAAAGGCGGACGTCGGTCAGCTCGTTCATCGCCACGAAACAATCGATCTCAGTGAAGAGCTGGAAGGACTCGTCGAAGACGCTGAAATCCTCGCCCTGCCTAAGTCGATCACGATTTCAGCAGACATCTCACCCGGCATCAGTTTTGAAGGGGATGTCGTTCTCCTGCGTCAGGCTTTCCTCAATTTAATCACCAACGCGGTGCGCTACAACTTCGACGACGGCTCCATCAAAATCGCGATGAAAGCGAGCGACCGCAAAGGCCAAATCCGGATGCGGATCGCGAACACGGGACCGCCCATCCCGGAGGCGGAGCAAAGCCTCGTTTTCGATCGTTTCCATCGCGTCGACAAGTCGCGCTCACGGAATACCGAAGGCTTCGGCCTCGGACTCAGTCTCGTTCAGGAAATTATCGAAGGGCACGGCGGACGCATCTGGCTCGTCGAATCCACCCTCGAACAGACCCTCTTTGAAATCACCCTGCCGCTCGCAGAATCATAAGTCTGGAACCCCAACCGCTTCCTGGTCGCGCCGTCGTTTTAACACCTTTATCAACATCCCCGCAGCTATGCGAAAATATCGCTGACGACGTGGCCGTAGACATCGGTTAGTCGAAAGTCCCTTCCGGCATAAGGGTAAGTCAGCCTGAGATGATCGATTCCCAGCAAATGCAGAATCGTGGCGTGGAGATCGTGCATGTGAACCTTATTCTTCACCGCGTAGTAGCCGAATTCGTCCGTCTCCCCATAGGCCATGCCTCCTTTGACCCCGCCACCGGCGAGCCACATGCAAAAGCCCTGCGGATTGTGATCCCTTCCGTTCGCGCCCTGCACAATCGGGGTTCGCCCGAACTCCCCGCCCCAGACAACCAGGGTATCTTCGAGCAGTCCCCGCTGTTTGAGATCGGTTAGGAGTCCTGAGATCGGCTTATCCACCGCAAGCGCATTCTCCTCGTGTCCCTTCTTGAGATTACCGTGCTGATCCCAGACATTCGGCGTCGAAACCTGGAGATAACGAACCCCGGACTCAGCAAAGCGCCGCGCGAGAAGACACTGCCGGCCGAAATTGTCGGTTTCCTTCGTCCCGATTCCATACATTTCGCGGGTCGCCTCAGATTCGTCGTCGATACTGATCACAGACGGTGCCGAAGCCTGCATCCTGAAGGCCATCTCCATTGATTCGATCATTCCCTCGACCTGACCGTTGCCGGTTTTAGCCAAATGCTCCTGATTCATTTCCCGAAGCAGAGCCAGTTTCCGCGCTTGAATATCTGCGCTGTTTTTCGATTTCAGATAGCTGAAATTCGCGTTCGCTTCGAGCTTCCCGTTCCTCCCGATTGTCGTCGCCTGATGCGCCGCCGGCAGGAAGGCCGGACCGTAGTTCCGGGGGCCGCCGTGCGTTGCCGAAGGACTGATACTAACGAAGCCCGGGAGGTCGCTGTTCTCACTACCGAGACCGTAGCTAACCCAGGACCCGACCGAAGGCCGCACGAAATTGTCCGTTCCCGTATGAAGCATGCACACCGCCTGCCCGTGGGACTGTCCCTTGCTCTGCATCGAGCGGATCACACAGAGATCATCAACGTGCTTTGCGACCTCGGGAAAAAGCTCACTGACCCATAAACCGGACTCTCCATGTTGGGAAAACTCCCACGGAGACCCGAGAAGTTTGGCCTGACTCGTCGCGCTGGGATCCAGATTCCTAGCCGGAGCGTAGGGCAACTTCCCCCCGTCATGCTTCTGAAGCTCCGGCTTGTAGTCAAAGGTATCCACCTGTGAAGGCCCGCCATGCATAAAAAGGAAGATGACCCGCTTCGCCCGTGGAGCATGGTGAAAGCCCACGCCACTACCCTCGCCATGCGCGAGCCCTGACAAAGCCAGAGAACCAAAACCCGCTCCCGCCGATTGCAGCAGTTTCCGGCGCGACCAGGTTGGGGCGTCGTAGCGGTTGCAGGAAAAATCACGGGTCTTCATAAAGATACGGGTTACTCGAGAAAGAGAAATTCAGACGAAGCGAGGAGAACGTGAGCGAGATGCCCCACGGCAACTTCGAGCGCTGCCTTATCCTCCGCTCCGCCACTCAGATCAGCGATCAACCCCATCGCGCGCTGCGATTCAACAGGGGTAGGTGCTCGACCTAAGAGGGTTAGATAGAGCCATTCCACTTCGGAACCGGGCTTGTCCGCCGCGGCCATCGCCATTCTGCCCAGTGCCGCAGCACGGGCGTGCAGAAACTCGCTGTTGAGCAGATAAAGCGCCTGCGTCGGCACTGTCGTCTGCGAACGGCGTCCCGAAACGAGATCAGGATTCGCCGCGTCGAAGATCGCCAGTTCCGTCGCCGGATTGTTACGGGCCACGGGAAGGTAAACGGTGCGCTTCTTCTCTTTCCCAAAGAGCATCGGCTTGTCGAGATCAATCCCGAACTGATTCGCCGTCGCCATTCCCGGCTCGCGATCGAGTTCGCCCGATACAAACAAAATCGAATCGCGAATCTCCTCGGCGGAAAGTCGTCGGCGGTTTTGACGGGCAAAATGATCATTGGCGGGATCCGCCGTCATCATCTCATCCGTGGTGCTCGATGAAAGTTGATACGCTTCGGAGAGAGCAAGCCGGCGAATCAGCCCCTTCATCGAACCGCCACTTTCACGAAACGAGACTGCGAGGTGCTCGAGCAATTCGGGATGCGTCGCTCCCGAACCGAGGCGCCCGAAGTTATCGACGGTCGCGACAATCCCGCGCCCGAAGAGATGATGCCAGATCCGGTTCACGATGACCCGGTCCAGAAGCGCGTTATTTTCACTGACGATCCACTCAGCCAGCTCAACGCGACCGCTTTCGCCCTCCTCGATTTCAGGCGGAGCGCCATCATGAAGGACCTGAAGGAAATTGCGCGGGACCAATGCCCCTTTCTGACTGACATCCCCCCTGACCCGTAAATGACAGTCACCGGCATCACTGGCGTCACGCGGTGCCATCGCCACCTCGGCATTTTTCAATTCACCAATGAGCCGGCTGAGTTCCTTTTTCAACTCGCTCTCACTCATGCGCAAAAGCGGGTCCACCCCGTCGTTTTCAACCGCCGCGATTGCTTTCGCTTCGCGCGGAATGTCGTTCATGGCGATGAACTGAACTGCGTCAACGATTACGTAGCGGGCACCCGTTTCACCGGTATTGATTGTCACTTCACAATCCGCTCCCTTTTCGAAATGGAATCGACCGATCGGCTCAAAGAGCCCGCCAACTGACGGTCGTTTTGTTTCATCAAGGTAAACCTCGTGCGTTCCGTTGGCGTCCTTTACTGTGATGGGAACATTCGACGCCCGATTCGTCTCGGAGCTGTAGGCTATACGGACTTCATACTGGCCACTTTCGGGTAGACTGCCCCGGAAAATCGCCCGGTTTTTCCCCTTTCCCTTCTGATCGTCGTGAATGTAGCCGGCGCCAAAGCGATTCGGCGAAAGCCTGGAAGTAACCCAGGTTCCAACCAGCTCGGCATCAGACTCGTCGTAGATGACACCGGCGAGCGGAAGGTCGAGCGAGCCCTCTTTTCCGCCGGCCTTTTTCATGAAGCTCTTTTCGACAGTAAGTCGCATCGCCAACTCAAGTCGCTCGACCATTTCCCTTGTTTCTTTTCCGTCTCCGTCGGCAACCGGAAGAGGTCTTTCAATCCAGCTCGCGACGTTGACGCAACCGTTGCGAGTTCCGCTGACGACTTCGGTGGAACGGAAAATTCCGGCCATCGCGTAGTAATCCTCCTGCGAAACCGGATCGAATTTGTGATCATGACAGCGCGCGCAGCCAAGCGTCAGTCCGAGGAAGCCCCGCCCCACGGTATCGAGTTGCTCATCGGCGGTGTCCATCCAGAGCTTCTCCTTGTCCCGCTCCGTAAGCATTTTCGGCCCGAGGGAGAGGAAGGTCGCCGCGATAATCTGCTCACGCTTTTTCCCGGGGGATTCAGCGGGAAGCAAGTCCCCGGCAAGCTGATTGCGAATGAAGTCGTAGTAGGAAATGTCCCGATTGAAGGCATCGATGACCCAGTTCCGATACCGCCAGGCCTGATAGTAGGTGAAATTCCGGTCGCCCCCGTTTGAATCCGCGTAGCGCACCACATCCAGCCAGTGCCGCCCCCACTTTTCCCCGAAACCGGGCCGCGAGAGAAGCTCATCGACGATTGCAGCATAGGCTTCGGGGCCGGGGTTGGCGGTGAACGCTTCCATCTCCGCCACGGTCGGAGGCAATCCGGTGAGGTCGTAATGAAGGCGCCGAATCAATGCGACCGGATCTTCTTTAGCAGCAGGTGTCAGGCCGGCTTTACTCCAGTCGGCACGTAAAAACAAATCAACCGGATCCAGCGCTGTTTCTGAATCGGAATCGAGGGGAACCTTCGGATTCCGGTGGTTCCGATAAGCCCACTCCGCGCGGGCCTTTGCAAAATCGATTGGCTCATTTCGGACCGCTCCTACGAGCGCCTCATCGCGCGGGTCCGGGGCTCCCATGGCGACCCATTGCTCAAGAATCTGCACTTCCTCCGCTGACATGCGGCTCTTCGGCGGCATCTGGAGATCCGTGTCAGCGTAGCGGATCGATTCGATGAGAAGGCTCCCCTCTGGATCGCCCGGAACGAGTGAGGGCCCGGCATCGCCTCCTTGAGCCCACCCTTCCTTTCGGTCAAGCCAAAGACCGCCTTTGCGCTTTCCCGCCTCCTCGGAATGACACTCGTAGCAGTGCGTTACGAGCACGGGGCGGACTTTCTCCTCGAAGTAGGCAAAGCCCTCAGTCGCTTCAGCGAATGACGATAAACTGGTGGCCCCGAAAAGGACAACGGCTGGAAGAAAACGAGACATCTCACTGTAACCAGTTCATCCTGCTGCATTTTGGACACCTTAAACATAACGCGTTTAAGCCATACGGGCAGTTAAGCCGCCGTTGCAGATAGATGCCTTTTTCTCTGTCCAATCTCCTCTTTCACTGACTTATTACTGTGGATATGTCGAATCAACCTTCCAGCGAGGAACGCACCGAAGCCTTTTTGATCCTGCTCAACGAGCACGAACGACGGCTCAGTCTCTACGTGACAGGCCTCATCGCCTGCCCGCAGGACGCGCAGGATGTCCTCCAGGAGGGAAAAATCGTGATGTGGCGGCAATTTCATCAGTTTGAACTCGGGACGAACTTCCCGGCCTGGGCGAGGAAAATTCTTTTCTACCAGATTCTCGCCTTTCGGAGGCGCTCGAAGAAGAACGCTGCGGAGCTTCTCAATGAATCGCTTCTCCACAAACTGAGCGAGGAATCTGATTCCGAAAGGCGTGAGGCGAAATGGCAGAACCGCGAGCAGGCTCTCTCCCAGTGTGTTCTCAAACTAAGTGAAGAGCACCGCGAAATCCTCCAACTGCGCTACCGCGACGAAGCCTCGATTGAAGGCATTTCCCGAAAAACGGATCGGACGGAGGGTGCCATTTACCGGCTCCTGAGCCGCCTGCGCAAGAACCTTTACGAGTGCGTTGAAAAAGAACTGCAACAAGCATGAGCCAATCAAATAGAGACCGAATCCTCGAACTCGCGAGCGGCTACATCGAGAGAGCCCTCACGGTCGACGAGATGTCAGAGTTCGAATCCCTCCTCGAAGCCTCAGCGGAAAATCGTTCGATCTACCTCGACTACATGGAGAACCACGCCCTCCTCCAGCAGGGGCAAATGGGCGAGTCAGTGCAGGACGACATCGCCGCTTTTGAAGAGGAATACCGCCCCCGCCGCTTTCCCTCCCTCTGGCAGACCTTTGCCGCGCTTGCGATCATTTCCCTGCTCGCCCTCGTTCTTGTCCGCCCTCCCGCGGCCGACGGAACCTTTGCCGAGATGAGGATAACCGAGTCCGCCCGCTGGGAAAGCAGCACTCTGCCTACGTCCGACGGAGCGAGACTGGGCACCGGAGAACTGAACCTGGTCAGAGGACTCGCTACGATCGTTTTTGACTCGGGAGCGGAAGTCATTCTCGAAGCTCCCGCCACCCTCGAGCTGGTCGACGCGATGAACTGCGTTCTCAACCGGGGCACCGCTGTCGCCGAGGTCAGCGAATCGGCGCAGGGTTTCATGATCAAGACACCGACCGCCGATGTCATCGATCATGGCACGCGGTTTGCAGTTAACGTCGATCAGACAAGTCAGGCGACCCGGACACAGGTTTTCGAAGGTCTCGTGGAGGTGAAACTGCCGGACACCAACTCAAGCGTTGAGCTGAGAACCGGACAGGAAAACTTCGTCGCAGGCAATCAACTGGGGGAAATTCATCAAAGCGTCGAAGAAGCTACCTGGGCCCGCCAGGGTGAGCAGTCCGAGCGTGGCAGGGAGTGGAAAATCATCACGACCGCCGATCCGGGCGGACAGGACGCCTACATTTGGGGAGGTCTCCCCAATGATCACAACTCCGACGAACTGATTCTCCTCAAGAACAGCCGTGATTCGAAAGGCCCCAATCGCAAAGGCTATCTCCAGTTCAATCTGGCCGGGATCAATGCCGGGCAGATTGAAGCAGCGGAACTCAAACTTCGTTTCGCCCCGACGGGCTGGGGACTCGCTTCCCATGTTAAAGACGCTGAGTTCCTCGTCTACGGAATCACGGATGACGCGCTCGATGCCTGGGAGAGCGAGCGGTTGAACTGGGAGAATGCGCCGGCCAATGTTCTCGCGAACGGCTGGGAGCTCAAAGCGGACAAAATCCAACTGCTGGGCGGGTTCAAAGTGCCACGGGGAATTCAATTCGGCACCTTTGGATTTAAGAGCACGGAATTGGCAGGGTTTCTCAATGACGACACCAATCGCCGGGCAACTCTCATTGTCGTGCGGAAAACAATTGAGCATCAAAACGGCGGACTCGTCCACTCTTTTGCCAGTGCGAGACACCCGACTCTGCCTGCACCACAGCTGGCTCTAAAATTGCGTTAAGAGACACAATCTTTCAGGCGAGATATTTCATTTTTCTGTCGAAAGTAGCGAAGAATGGCTGAAACTGCCCTTTCAACGCGCAATGACAACCCCTGCACCCCTTCCACAACGCCCGACATGGGTGATGGGACACAAGAATCCGGACACGGATGCGATATGCTCAGCAATCGCCTACGCCGATCTTCTTAAGCAAACTCGAATCCCCGAAGCACGAGCCGCCTGTTGCGGACCGCCGAATACGAGGACCGAATGGGTGCTGCGAAAAGCCGGTGTGAAACGCCCGAAACTGATGAGCGATGTGCATCTCCGGGCCCGCGATATTTGCCGGCAGGATGTCCTCATGGCAAAAACGAGCGATACCGTGATTCATTCGTATCGCCAGATGACGCAGAACAATTTCCGGAGTCTTCCCGTTACTGACGCTGATGGCAACCTCGCCGGCATGGTAGCGCTGCAGGAACTGCTCACACTGCTGATTCCGTCATCCGAAACCGGGCGGGCGGCCCGTGAAGTCGTCGCCTCGACCCGCAATGTTGCCTCGATTCTCGACGCGGAGATTGTGAATCTGACAGACCACTGTGACGAAGAGCAGAATTTTCTCATGATGGTGGCAGGATCTTCAGATCCGGTCATGCAGGAACGAATCGCGAAGTTTCCCAACGACCAGCTCCTCATCATTACGGGCGACCGCGTCGGCGTTCAGTTGCACGCCGTTGAGGCCGGGGTGAGATGTCTCGTCATCACCAGTGGTTTCAAACCATCAGAAGCGATCATACATTCCGCGAAATTGCACAACACGGCCATTCTCGTAACGAAACGCGACACTGCTTCAACGACCCAGTTGATCCGCGGTGCGAGATCGATCCATTCTGCCGTCTCGAATAATTTTATTTCCTTCTCGCCTTCTACAAAACTCCAGGCTGTAAAAGACAAGGTCAAGAGCACCGGCCGACAGGCACTTTTCCCGGTCGTTGATCCGGAAACGAACCAACTCATCGGTGTATTTTCCAGAACCGACCTCGTCAATCCTGACCGAACCAAGTTGATCCTCGTGGACCACAATGAATTTTCTCAAGCTGTAAGTGGAGCAGACGAAGCGGAGATTATCGAAGTGATTGACCACCACCGGCTCAGCGGCAATCTCGTCACAAAAGAGCCGATCCAGTTTATCAATAAGACGGTCGGATCGACCTGCACAATTGTGGGCAATTCGTTCCGCACTCAGCAGCTCACACCTTCAAAGAGCATAGCCACCTGTCTGTGTGCCGGAATCATTTCCGACACGCTTAATCTCACCTCGCCGACGACAACGGACGAGGACCGCGCGATCCTCGCCTGGGCCAGTGAGATCGCGGAGCTCGACGTGGATCAGTTCAAAGAGGACTTTTTCTCAGCCGGTTCCGTTTTGCGCAGCAGCAACATTGCCGAGGCGATTGGATCCGACCGCAAAGAGTTTAACGAAAGCGGCTATCACCTCAGTATCTCACAGGTCGAAGAAATCGGGTTCGACTACTTCTGGCCGGCACGCGAGGCGCTGCAGGAGGAATTGCGAAACTTGATCGCGGCAAACAATCTCGACTTTGCCTGTGTCATGGTCACGGACATTACCCTGAACGACAGTCTCCTCCTCATCGAAGCGTCGCCTGAGATCCGGGAGCGAATCTCCTACCCCAATAAGGACACCCATCTTTTCACTCTCAAGGGAGTCGTCAGCCGTAAAAAGCAGCTGTTCCCCTACCTGAGCTCCGTTCTTGCCGAAATTCCGAAGGAGGAAGATTCGGAGTAGGTGGAGATCGTTGCGGGAGTGCGTTGTGAGAAACGGGGCACGACCGCCCGTTGAGAAGCGGATCGGGGAGAAGAACAGCGGAGTTTCAGTCACATTCGCACGGCGCGGTTTCATTCCCCGCCCATGGCCTCGCGCCTCGCCTCACACGCCAGCTCAAAGGCCTTCGTATCCCCGAATTTCAGGACCGAAAATCGAATCGTTTCTCGAGTGCCGTCGGGACTTGTCCAGCTGGCCTGCCAGAAGCGGTATTCGACGCCGTTGGTAATCTGGAGAATGCTTGTCACGCCGACGGCGCCTGAGCGGTTTCGCTGATCAGGAACGGCCCGGGAGCGGGCCGACGCGGCATTCCCCTCCCGAAGTCGTCGACTGTGCGCGAGAATCTTTTCACGGTACTGCACCGCCCGTTCAAAGGCCTCACGGGTCCCGCCCCAGGCCGAATCAGAAAAAAAGCGTCCATAGCGGACGCCCTTTCTTTGAATCCTAACCTGCCACCCGTGAGTCCCTACCGACGGTTGATCCAGTCGGTTGATTCCGGCGATGGAATCGTAGTCGCTCACGGGAGTGGGTTGGATGGAATGAATCGAAGCTTAGTTCAACGGGATCGCGAGGATATCGCGGCGACCGGCAACATAAACCTGAAGGAGAAGCACGTCGCCTTCGAAGTTCTCGACGATGTCGTAGGCCGCTTTTACGGAGTCCACTTCCTGCTGGTCAATCTGTGTGATCACCATTCCGGGACGGAGACCTGACTCAGCAGCAGGGACATTGTCTTTCACACTTTCGACCACGATTCCCTTGAGATCTTCGTCGACCTGGAGTGCGGTGCGGGTTTCATCGTCGAGGTCTTTGACCTTGACCCCTTCGACGAGGGCACTGTCAGCGGCACCTCCGTTGTCGGGGCTCGCTGCACCTCCACCGGCAAGTTTCGCGGAATCGAGATCACCCAGCTTCACTTTTACATCCCGCTCTTTACCATTGCGGATCACGCGGAAGGTCACATCTGTTCCCGGTGAAGTATTGCTGATATCGAGGCGGAGTTTAGCCATGTCGTCTGCGGTGGCACCATTGTAATCAATAATGAGATCGCCGCCTTTCATTCCCGCTTTTTCGGCAGGTGTATCAGGACCGACTTCGGTAACGAGGACACCGCTCTGGTCGGCACGTCCGAGGGCTTTCGCCATGTTCTTATCGAGTTCACGCAGGTAAACCCCGAGAAATCCTCGCTTCACGGTGCCGCCACCATCGAGCAACTTCTCAACGATGTTGATCGCCATGTTTGAAGGGATTGCGAATCCAATTCCGATATTCCCCCCTGACATTCCCGAAGAAATGGCGGTGTTGATTCCAATCAGTCGGCCTGCGGCATCGACGAGTGGACCACCGGAGTTACCACGGTTGATCGCAGCATCCGTCTGGATGAAGTTCTCAAAACCGTTCTGGATCACCTGAACGTCATTACGACCCACCGCGCTGATAATTCCGAGGGTTGCAGTCTGATCAAGCTCGAGCGGACTTCCAACGGCCATTGCGACATCGCCGATGCGCACCTTGGAACTGTCACCAATGACGATGGACTTGAGATCTTTTGCTTCAATCTTGATCAAAGCAACGTCAGTTCGGGGATCTGTTCCAACCAACTTTGCATCGAATGTGACCTTGCTGTTGGAGAGCGTGACTTCAATATCATCCGCGCCGCCGACAACGTGATTGTTAGTCAGAATGTAGCCGTCGCTCGAAATGATGACACCGGATCCGACACCACGCTGAAGCTCGCCTTCACCGTCGCCGCCGTGCCTGTCAAAAAAGTCGTCCGGCACCTGGGGAAACATGCGTTTGAACATTTCCTCCTGTTGCGGATTGCGCTCGCGCTTCATCGTCTTGCTGGAAGTGATCATTACCACTGCCGGCATAACTTTTTCCAGAGCAGGGGCATAACTGATTGCCACTTCAGCCGCTTCCTGAACCGGCTTCTTGTCGATCGTAAGCTTTCCTTTCAGGTCTGAGAACTTCACATCATCCGCCTGCAGACCGGCAGCGGCGATAGAGCAGATTAGCCCGAGGCTTAAAAACCGGGGCAGTGGGTTGGATCGAATTTTCATCATTACTTTAGGGGTATGGTTGTCTTAAAAATGAGTCAACTGACCTCATTCGTCAGTTTGCTGTTTGCCAAGTATAGCGAGCAACGCGAGTCTTTCTGTCTAACTTTTACCGTTCTTCTACTTTTCTGATGGAATCAGTGATCCCCACTTCACGCACCGGCGAGACCGAATTTTCGACGGCTGAAATGCAACGCTATGCCCGCCACCTCACGATTCCTGATGTGGGTATTGAAGGGCAGAAAAAATTAAAAGCGGCCAAGGTGCTCTGTATCGGTGCCGGAGGCCTCGGCTCCCCTGTGACGATGTATCTCGCCGCGGCGGGAATCGGTGAAATCGGGCTGGTGGAGTTCGATACCGTCGAATTTTCCAACCTCCAGCGTCAGATCGTTCACGGAACCGGCGATGTTGGAAAGCCGAAGATTGATTCGGCGATGGCAAGCCTCGCTGAAATCAATCCCGAAGTAAAAGTCACTCCCTACGCGACTCGTCTCACCAGCGAAAACGCAATGGAGATCGCAGCCCCTTACGATCTCATTATCGATGGAACGGATAATTTTGAAACGCGCTACCTCTCCAACGACCTCGCCGTCCTCACAAAGAAGCCAAACGTCTACGGCTCGATTTTCCGGTTCGAAGGACAGGTCTCCGTCTTCGCGCCGCACCTTGGAGGCCCCTGCTACCGCTGCCTTTTCCCCACTCCTCCGGAACCCGGTCAGGTTCCCAGTTGCGCCGAAGGCGGAGTGCTCGGCGTACTTCCCGGCATCGTCGGCTCTCTCCAGGCAAATGAAGCCATCAAACTGATTCTCGGAATCGGAGAGCCGCTCATCGGCCGCCTCGTTCACTTTGACGCCCTTGCCTTTCGCTTTCGCGAGATTAAACTGCGGAAAGACAGTGAATGTGCCGTTTGCGGAACAAACCCAACCATTACTGAACTGAAAGAAATCGAATTTACCTGTGCTATGAGTGACCGGAAAGAACTACGTGAGATTGATGTGCATCAACTCAAAAAGAGAATCGAGCGGGACGACCAGTTCATCCTTCTCGATGTGAGAGAGCCCGCCGAAGTTGAAGTTGCGAAAATTGACGGTTCAGTTCTGATTCCGTTAGGTGAGCTGCCGGATCGCCTCGGTGAACTCCATCCCCGCGAAGAAATCATCATCCACTGCAAAGCCGGTGGCCGCAGTGCGCAGGCGTTAAAAATCCTCATGGATGCCAATTTCACCGATGTCTGCCACGTTCAGGGCGGCATCAACGCCTGGTCTCTCGAAGTCGACAGCTCGGTTCCTCACTACTAGGAATCCGATGACACTTTCAGAAAAAACCCTCGCCCTCCTGCGCTGCCCGGTTTCGATGCAGCCCTTGCGCGTGGCAACCGGTGAGGAAGCTGAGGCTGCCTTTGGTGAAGATGAGTCAGTCAACGGAGCGCTGATCTGCGAGGACGGATCAAGACTCTACCCGATTCGGGACGGGCTCCCGGTTCTCCTCGAAACCGAGTCGAAAGCACACTAGCTGCACTCACTTCCGGAGATTGAACTTCCTGTCCAGCCCATCTTATTGTTGAGCACGTGATAGAAATTCTGATCCGGCATCGCAATGAGAGGCAATTTAAAGTCCGCTTTCCGCATGCGAACGTGGGCGGGTTTCGAAATCGTCGAAACGAGCTGCCCGTCCACCATGAGAGCGAGATCATCCCGCTGCACCGGCACATCAAAACGGATCTTACTCTTCGCGTCGACGACAAGCGGTCGGTTAGCGAGTGTGTGAGGACAAATCGGAGTGAGAACAAAGACATTCGACCCCGGCTGAACGAGCGGACCGCCGGCGGAGAGTGAGTAGGCAGTTGATCCCGTCGGTGTCGCAAGAATCAGCCCGTCACCGGTGTAGCGATTGGCAATGAGCTCGTTCACGCAGGCTTCCACGTGAATGACCCGCGAATCAACGCCGCGACACAAGGTCACTTCATTCAGCGCATAAAAACGCTCCACCACTTTCTTGTTTTGAACGAGTTGACCGCTGATAACAATGCGATCACTTCGCAGATAGTTGCCTGAGACGAGCGCCTCGACCAAAGCCCCGCTCGTCTCCGCGGTGGCACAGGTCATGAACCCGAGTGTTCCCGTGTTGATCGCCGCGATCGGCTTGATTTTATGATCAAGCTGCCTCAGAACCCAGAGAATCGTTCCGTCCCCGCCGAGGACGACGAACAGGTCGACCAAAGCACTCAATTCAGTGAGCGGGACGCCCTCGCAATCGTCGAGGAGAGCGGCTGAATTTTCCTCGAGGACAAGCGCTGCCCCTTCATCCGTGAAGCGGGCGATCAAATCCAGTAACAACTCGCGCGCGCCCGGTTTCGAAGGATTTGCGATCAGTCCAATTCTTGGTGTTTCAGCCATGCCAGAAATTCAATATTCCCATCTGTTCCACTGATAGGGGATTGCGTCAAACCGCACCAGCTTTTTCCCAACTCTTCGTTCACGAAAGTCCGGATCTTATCGACCGCCTCCTCATGGAGCTCGGGTTCGCGAACAATGCCGCCTTTACCGATCTGTTCCTTCTTCAGCTCAAACTGCGGTTTGATCAGACACACAATGGAGCCGTCGGGCTTTAGGACATCAAAAACCGGCCCCAGAATCAGAGTCAGGGAAATGAAGGAAACATCGATGACGACGAGATCGACCTCCTCTCCTATATCCTCCGGCACGAGATGACGGAGATTGATCCCCTCCCGCGCGACAACCCGCTCGTGACTTCGGATCTTCCAGGCGAGCTGATTTTTCCCGACATCATAGGCGAAAACTTTCTCAGCACCGCGCTGAAGAACACAATCGGTGAAGCCACCGGTCGAGGCACCCGCGTCGAGGACGACCTTCCCTTCAACATCGATACCGAATTCATCGAGCCCCTTTTCGATCTTCAGCCCGCCCCGACTCACGTATTTGGGACGGTTCTTTACGGTGACTTCGGTCTCCTCATCGATCTTGAGACCGGGCTTGTGAACACCGCCATGCCCGCCGACGAGAACCTCACCGGCGAGAATGAGCCGCTTCGCCATCTCGCGTGAATCACATAGGCCGCGCCGGTGAAGCGCCTGATCGAGTCTTTCTTTTGCCATCAAATTTTACAGTAACGTAACTTTTACAGTAACAGCCCCGTCTTGCCCTGTGTAAAGAGTCACTCCTCTTAAAGTTTCACGATTCATATTCTCACCCTATGACCAGCCCGTTCAGCCGCATCCTCATCCGTCTCGGAGCGCTTCTCGTCCTGGTCATCGCTGCCATTGTCACCCTGACCTGGTATCTGGGCAGTGAAGAGCTCGCTCCTTTGCCTTCAGCGGAAGCCTCCGATCCGCTCAAAGAGTCCACGGAACGGCTCAACGCCGCCTTCGAAGCCTCCTGGAAAGAGCTCGAACTCGAACCGGCGCCGCAAGCGCTCGATCACACCCTGGCACGCCGCCTCTCCCTCGCCCTGACCGGTGCCGCACCCTCACTGGAGGAACTCCGGCGCTTTGAAAAACTCGCTGAAGACGGCGATCCCACCCAGTCATGGCTCAATCACCTCTTTGCAGACCAACGCTACACCAACTACGTCGCGGAACGCTTCGCCCGGGCCTTCGTCGGGGTCGGCCCGGGACCCTTCATCATCTATCGCCGCCGCAGGATGGTCAACTGGCTCTCCGAACAACTCGCAATGAATCGCCCCTACGACGAACTGGTCTCCGATCTCATTGCCTCCGAAGGCACCTGGACGACGAATCCGGAAACCAATTTTATCACGGTGTCGGTGATTCAGGACGGTGACAACAAGGGCCCCGACGAAGTCAAACTCGCGGCCCGAACCTCCCGCGCCTTTCTCGGAATCAGTCTCGACTGTGTCCAGTGCCACGATGACAAGTTCGGTGATCGCTGGAAGCAGGAGGATTTTCATCAGCTCGCCGCGTTCTATGGTCAGGCGGATATGACCATCAGCGGAGTGCAGGAGAAGCCGGGGAAAGACTACGAGACCGCTTACAAAGGCAAAAAAGATCCCTCAGTGGTCGAACCCAAAGTTCCCTTCCTCGAAGAACTCAAGCCCGAAGACGGCTCCCGCCGGAAACAACTCGCCCGTTGGATCACCGACGGGAGCAACCGCGCCTTTGCGAGAGCGACCGTGAACCGTGCCTGGGCTCTCCTCTTCGGACGTCCCCTCGTCGATCCGGTGGATGACATCCCCCTTGAAGGCCCCTACCCGGCTGGTTTCGAGACTCTCACTGACGAGTTCATCCAAAGCGGTCACGACTTTCAGTATCTGCTCCGGCTCATCGCCGCGAGTGCTCCTTTTCAACGCGCCAGCGATTCCGGTAATCCTGACAAGCCGGTAACCGTGGAACAGGAGACTGCCTGGGCAGCCTTCCCCGTGACTCCGCTCCGCCCGGAACAGGTCGCCGGCAGCATCATCCAGAGTGCGTCATTCCGCGCCCTCGACGGCGACGCACACATCATCGATAAACTGCGACGTTTCGGGGAAACCAACGACTTCGTGAAACGCTACGGCGATCAGGGGGAGAATGAATTTCAGGAGGAGTCAGGGACAATTCCCCAGCGCCTCCTCCTCATGAACGGGAAACTGGTCGGAGAACGAACCGGCGAAAATCCTGTGATGAACAGTTCCACCCGCGTCGCCCACTACTCCTCCTCAGAGAAACAGGCCGTTGACGCGGCCTTCCTCGCCCTCCTGACACGCCATCCCACCCCGGAGGAATCGATTCACTTCGCCGCCAGCCTCGAGAAAAAGAACCCCAAGGCTAAAGCGCGGGCCAGCGCCGACCTTTACTGGGCGCTGATCAACTCAACCGAATTTTCCTGGAACCGATAACCAACGCCATGAATTCCTCACCCTTTGGAGCCTGCAACGGCAAAGACCACTTCTCCCGCCGCTGCTTTTTGCGCAGCACCGCCCTGACCGGACTCGGATGGCTCACACCGCTCTCTCAGCAACTCGCGCGTGGCGCGGGGAAACGAGAAGGCCGACCGAAGTCGGTCATCGTCCTCTGGATGCAGGGAGGAGCAAGCCAGCTCGAAACTTTCGATCCCCATCCTGACAGTGCCATCTCCCACGGGGCGAAAGCCATCAAGACCGCTCTTCCGGGAGTTCTCTTCGGCGAAGGGCTTGAGCAAACCGCGGAGCTCGCCAATGACTTTTCGATTCTCCGATCCGTCGTGAGCAAAGAAGGCGACCATGCCCGTGCCACCTACAATGGTAAAACCGGCTACCGCCCCTTCCCCGGACTCGTCCATCCCGCGATCGGCTCCATCATCAACCATGAGCTCCCTGCGCCGACACTCAACGGAGCGCCCGTCGACATTCCCACTCACATCTCGATCACCCCGGGGCAGTTTCCCGCTCGCGGTGGCTACCTCGGTGCGAAATACGATGCCTTCCAGCTCTTTGACCCCGTGAATCCCGTGCCCGATGTGAAAGCCTGGACCGACGAGGCACGCACCAACCGGCGCATGGAATCGCTCAACGTGCTCGAGAAATCCTTCGCCGCAGGACGAATCGCCACTCTGGAGAAAGAGCGAACCCTGCATCAGTCGTCAATTGAGCGGGCCCGCAACATGATGACCTCCGATCTCCTCGCCGCCTTCAATGTCAAAGAGGCACCGAAAGCAGAGCAGGAAAGCTTTGGCGATACCCGCTTCGGTCGAGGTTGCCTTGCCGCGATACGACTCGTGGAATCCGGGGTGCGCTGTGTCGAGGTGACCTTGAACGGTTGGGACACTCACATCAACAATCACGAAGGACAGCTTAAGCAAAAATCGGAACTGGATCCGGCTCTCGCCTCCCTCATCAGGGGACTCAAGGAACGCGATCTCTACGACGACACCCTCATTCTCGTCGCAACCGAATTCGGGAGAACTCCCAAGCTGAATGTCACCGACGGCCGCGATCACTGGCCCCACGGCTTCAGTGTTCTCATGGGTGGCGGCGGTCTCCGAACCGGGCAGGTCATCGGGGAAACCGATCCGACGGGAATGAGTCAGGATCCAGCTGAAAAAGTGCTGGTCGAAGACATCCACGCAACGATCCTCAATCGCATGGGAATCGATCACGAATATGAATTCATGACCTCAATAGGCCGTCCCATCGCACTCAGCGACGGACGACCGATTTCGGCATTGTTGTAGAGGAATTCAACCCTGTTGAATGCTCCATCCAACAGGGTTGAGTCGCCAAAGCCCCTATAGTGGCAGTCCCGCTCCGGGAAATCAGAACGGGCCGCCACTTGAAAAGACTAGTCCAACGACTTGATCTTCAAATTGCGGAAGGAAACGACGTTTCCGTGGTCCTGGAAATTGATGTGACCTTTAGTTGGCTTGCCGAAGTTCTCGAACGCTGAAAACTTGCTCGCAGCGACCTTCGCATCCCAATCGGCCGATCCTTTGACATACTCACAGTATTTCGTGCCGTTCATGTAGTGCTCACACTTCTCAGGAGTGATGATGACATGCAGTGTGTTCCACTCGCCGGCAGGATTGGTGGCATCAACCGTTGCAGGATAGAGCTGGTAAAGCCAGCCCGCCTTCTGTGGATCGTGACCGTCCACATTGTCCTGAATCTGAACCTCAGGTCCGGTTTTCCAGGGAGTGCCTTCAGTTTCAGTGACGTGATACATGAACCCGCTGTTACCGGCAGGTGAAATTTTGTAATCGAATTTGATCTCAAAAGCGCCGTATTGCTCTTTTGTAACGATGTCTCCTCCGCCTTTTTCCGTGAGCGTGATCGCACCGTCTTTCACGACCCATTTTTCATTTACGCCCTCTTTCTTGTAGTTACGAAAGTTGGACATGTCTTTGCCATTAAAAAGCAAAGCCCAACCTTCCGCTTTTTCAGCATCAGTCAGGGTATTAGCCGCTGCAGGAGCTGCTTTCTCTGGTGCTTTCTCTGGTGCTTTCTCTGGTGCTGCCTTTGGAGCAGGTGCCCCCGCCTCAGGTGCCGGCGCATCAGCTTTAACTTCAGGTTTGGCAGCTTCTTCAGAAGCCGGTTTCCCGCATCCCACTAGAGAAATGAGTCCCAGACATGCGGCGGAAAAAAGTATCGATCGTTTCATTACCGCGATGTATCACTATGCGATACTTCTGGCAACTCCATGAAACCGTCTTTTTCACTCATCGCTTTCGCAATCGCTCTCGTCGCACTTCCTGCCTTTGCCGCCGGGAAGCCACACATTGTTCTGGTCATGGCTGATGATCAGGGTTGGGGACAAACGAGTTACAACGGTCATCCTCAGCTGAAAACACCGCATCTCGACGCGCTCGCGAGCGGGGGCCTGCGCTTCAACCGGTTTTACGCCGGCGCATCCAACTGCTCTCCCTCACGGGCCACCGTTCTCACAGGACGAACCAATGATCGCACCGGCGTTTTTAATCATGGCTTTCCCCTCCGCCTTCAGGAAAATACCATCGCTGAGGCTTTGCAGAAAGCGGGCTATGCGACGGGGCATTTCGGAAAATGGCATCTCAACGGACTGCGCGGCCCCGGTGCCCCCGTGCTCGCGACCGATTCACACAACCCGGGCGCATTCGGATTCGATCACTGGCTCACCGCGACGAACTTCTTTGACCGCGATCCCCTCCTCAGCCGAATGGGTGAGTTCGAGGCCTTTACCGGTGACTCGTCTGAGGTCGCGGTCCGCGAGGCGGTGAAATTCATTCAGGAGAAAGCCTCCGACCAGCCGACATTCACCGTGATCTGGTTTGGAACACCGCATTCCCCTTTCGTTGCCTCCGAAGAGGACAAAGCCCCTTTCAAATCGCTTCCGGAGAACTATCAGAATCAGTATGGCGAAATCATCGCACTCGACCGCAGCATTGGAGACCTGCGTGAAGGACTCGCGGATGCCGGCATCGCCGAAGATACCCTGATCTGGTATTGCAGTGACAATGGAGGTCTCGCCGAATTCGGCCCCGAGACGATGGGAGGACTTCGGGGCTCAAAAAACACAATGTATGAAGGCGGACTTCGCGTTCCCGGAATCATTCACTGGCCCGCCAAAATCAAAGAAGGTCGTGTCACCGATTCGATCGCCGGAACCGTCGACATTTTCCCAACCATTGCCGAGATCGTAGAACTGCCCTCTGATTCAATTCTAAAACCATACGACGGCATCAGCCTCGTATCACTCATCAATGGAAGAGAAACGAAACGTAAAAAGGCGCTGCCATTCCGTCACGACGGACGCGGTGTGCTCGTGGAGAATCGTTACAAGCTGCTCTATCAAAAAAACAAATACGAACTCTACGATCTCAACTCCGATCCCGAAGAGTCGGTGAACCTCATCGAATCGAATCCCAAAGTCGCTGCGCGCATGAAAGCGGATTATGAAGCCTGGGATAAATCGGTCGAGGCATCTCTCGCCGGCAAAGACTACGAAAGTGGTGTCGTTGATCCCGATCAACCGGAACGTCGCTACTGGCACACCGATCCCGCCTACGCGCCCTTCCTCGAAGAACTCATGAAGCGCCCCGAATACGGCCCATGGATCGAAAGGCAGAACAAGCCGAAGCGGAAGAAAAAGTGAGGAAAAATCGGGAAAGCTGCCGAATTGCCGAATTGCGGAAGCGAATTATTGGGGCGCAGGACCGCTCCCGCAGTGGATCGGCTCAATCCCTCAATCTCAGCACCGCTCGACATCCACCTCGACGGTGAGGCGCTGATTGCCGTTTCCGACAAAGGTGCCCTTAAGAGGCTGAAGATCGAAATAGTCCCGACCGTGACCGATTTTGATGTGCTGGTGGGCGGGGATAATATTGTTGGTTGGATCGAATCCGACCCAACCGGTCGCACGGGAATACGCTTCCACCCATGCGTGGGTCGCGTCGGAGCCCTGCAACTTCTCGACGCCGGGAGGCGGCAGCGTTTCCAGATAGCCGCTCACGTAGCGAACAGGAATCCCGAGGCGGCGCAACGCGACAATCATGACATGAGCAAAATCCTGACAGACGCCCTGTTTATTCTTCAATAGAGTCACTACCGGCGTAGTCGTATCAGTCGCTCCGGGAACGTAGTCAAACTCGGTATTAATCCGCGTCATGATCTCCGAGACCAATTCCATGCTGTCCCGACCCGGTTGAAGAGACGGCTCAAGGAACTCATCTATCTCCTCAAGTCGGGGGCAGGAGAGCGTGGGTAGGAGAAAATTGGCAAAATAGAGGCCCTTTTCATCGCTGTCCCCCATTTTCAGTCTCGCCGACACGTCATCCCACGCCGCGCCGCTTCGGGGTACAACCGGATCAGTGATCCGCTTAACCACCTTTGAGGTGGCGATCACTTTGAGAGATTGATGTGATCCCTGGACCTCGAAATAAAGCGTGCCGTTATTCCAGTAGTCTTCGCGCTCCGTCTGGAAATGCGGTTTTGGATGCACCTCCACGCTGTGCTCAATTGTCTTCTGGGACCCGTCAATAAGGGGCTTGAGATGAGCGATACTCTGGCACAGGTCGATCCGCCCTGTGTATTCGTAGGCAGTGAGATGCCTGATCTGGTAGCACACTTCTTTTGTCATGATTCGACGGTGTGACTGAAATAGGATACCGTAATCTGGTCAGAGAGATTGATGAAGAAATCCCGTAACTTTCTCATTTCGACCAGCAGTTCGGAGTCGAGGAAAATACCTGCCTCGATCTCCATATCGATCCTCTCGTTCAACAAGGTGAGATCCTTGCTCGCGGTCGCGAGCAAGGCCCGGGGATGTGCATGTTGAGAAGGATTGGGAATTTTCTCGCAGACGTCTACGAGCCTGTCGATGATATGGCGGATTGATCGCGGATAATCGACCTCGCTGAGGAGAAGTTGAACCGTGAAAGCGGTCTGAGGGGTGTCCTGATAGCGTCTTTGGTAGGTTCGGGCACTGTCGAGAATAAAGAGCACCGACTCATTCAGAAGCGACTTCATATCCTCATCAAATTTCCCTTCGAGGAGAAAGATGAGCAGAGAGGTGATGATTTTCCCCCGTTCAATTCGCCGCCCCGCATCGAGGAGCGCCCAGCCCTCATCGCGGGTCATGCTATCGAGATTCAACCCGAGAAACCCGGAAAGCTTGAGCTGCAGTTCGAAAAGGTCAGAGGAAACACTTAAATCAGGATCGATATCCCTCGCCACCTTTCGCCACAGCTGACCGGCAGACTCGATCGCCCGGATACTTGCAGGAGACCACGACTCGCGTGTTGCCTGAGTCGCGTAGTGAAACCGATTCAGGTTGTAGGCGATACCGGCCGGACAGTTCGGATCAACGAGGACCATTTCAAGCCGCTTATCGAGATCTTTTTCATCTCCGAGCAGTTTGTCGGAATCAAAGACTACGAAAAGAGCTTCCAGCAAAAAATCCTCGTGGGCGACTTCAAACTGGTCATCATTGGAAAAGCCCTGATCCCGACAACTGAGGACCCGACTTGCAAACCTCGACGCGGCATGGGCCCGCTCTGCATAACGTCCGCTCCAGAAAAGGTTCTCCCCCTTTTGACTGGGAACAATGTCAGGCACTGCAGGATGCGAGCGCTCAAGAACCGAAGCAATGCTGAAGCCGTCGGGAAGTCGTCCCGTCGAGATCCACACATCCTTTGACTCGCCTTCGGACCTCGTCGAGACCACGGTTCCGTCGGCCGAGCTGACCCGTGCGAGGCCTCCCGGCATCACGACAGCCCCCTTTTCCTCATCCGGAAAGGAGAAAGCACGAAGGACAGCTCCCCGCGGCACAACCCCCTCGGCACGAACCGTTGGAACGGTGGAAATTCGAAGTTCCTCCTGCCCGACGAAGCCTTCCGGATGCGCATGAATGCGCTCTCGAAGTTTCTCCAGGTCGCCGGCGGAAAGCCGACTTCCATACTGAGTTTGAAAATCGTGGTGATGTCCCACGGACTTGATCACCATCTTGCTGAGATTAGCAGTGACATGGGAAAGCGCTTTCGAGGTTCCGCACCACCAGGTCGCGACAGGCGCAAGCTCCAGCTCCTCCCCGAGGAAGGCTCGACACAGTTTGGGCAAATAGGGATAGAATCCCGGCGACTGGAGCACTTCCGAACCGGGATGACTTGCGAGACTGACGCGCCCCATTCGCATCACTTCAAAGATGCCCGAAATCCCGCCGCCGCCTCGAATCTCCGACTCCAGCGCATCGATTCGCTTGCCCGGCATGAGTTTCCAGATCACATCGACAGGAACAAGTCCCTTCAGTGTTTTAATCCAGACCTCGCCGCCACGAACGGTTAAATCGGCGGGGTGAACCCGAAGAACACCGCAGTAGTTAGCGAGAAAACTGATCTCAGAGTCCTCGTTCTGAGTCGACGGGTCCAGAATCACGACAAGGGGATCCACCTTTCCTCCCGGTGCCCGGCTAACCAGAAACTTAAACCAGTCGATAAAAAACTGACCGATCTGCTCAACTCCACAACGCCTGAAAAGACGCGGTAATACTTTATTGATCACGGTCCGGTTTTCCAGGGCCAGACCCAGCCCGAAAGGACTGTCAAAACGATCATTTACCACAAAAGGATTCCCCACCGTATCCCGGGCGATATCGAAGGCGGACATTCCCAAACCAACCCGTTCGTCGCCGGGCGTCAGGTTGTGCAGGGAGCGAACAAAGCCATTGTTTGCAAGAAGGATCTCCGCAGGAATCAACTTCTCAGAAAGCATTCGCTGCTCACCGTAGGCATCTTTAAGGAGAGCCTGATAAAGTCGCGTTCGCTGGCAGATTCCGGATTCAAGGGGCTTCCATTTCTCTGAGGAAATCAACCAGGGCAACGGGTCAAGAGACCAGCCGGCGTCTGTTTCCGCCTCAACACTGGCGGGCCGATAGGCAAGTCCCCTTTCTCTCGAAATCCGGGTGGCGACGCTATCCCATTCATCGAGGATATCAATACCATGCCGCCCGATAGACTCGAAAAGCCCCTCCCACTCCGGTACGATCTTTCCGTTGGAATCGAAAGCTTCGTCCCGGCGATTCGGAAGTGGAGCGTATCCAAAGGAGGCCATCGAAACAGGGGATACGGTACTATCCGAATAAGTCGTGCCTGACATTCGGCCACCTTACTCCATTTTCGTTGCTTGCAAGCTTAAGGTTTTCTGAGGTCAAGAGTGTGGGAAAACTCAGCGGAACGGCGTTCCACAAGGACAATCTTAACCGGAGCGCCCCCCTCGTGCTCTTCAATACGCGTCTGGACCAGAGGTTGCAGCACCGGATCGGTCTCGATAAATCCGGGCGTGTAGCCCTGTTCCCAGAAGCGGGCGCGACGCCGCGACTCTGCTTCACGTGCATTCACGGGGAAAGTCTCGTGGCTGCGTCCACCGGGATGACTCACGTAGTAGATACAGCCGCCAAGTGATTTCCGGTTCCTCGTATCAACAATATCGATCACCAGGCTGGTTTGTGCCGGAATCGAGGGATGCAAAGCGGAAGGTGGATCCCAGGCTTTGAAACGCACACCGCCGACCCATTCCTCTTTTGTCGTGCCCGGCGACATGGGAACTTCACGACCATTGCAAATCACCATATGACGGCCCTCGATCATTCCATTGACCTTCACCTGAATCCGCTCAACGGAGGAATCCACAAAGCGCGAGGTGCCGGAGCTCGTCGACTCCTCACCGAGAACATTCCATGGCTCCAGAGCGCTTCGAACCTCCAGTTCGATTCCTCCTTTCGTGACAAAGCCGAATCGGGGAAACCGGAATTCGAAGAACGGATCCAACCACGAGGCCTGGAAAGGAATTCCCGCGTCGTTGAGTTCTTCACACACCTCAAGGAGATCCTCTTTTACATAATGTGGGAGTAAATACCTGTCGTGCAGGGTTGTTCCCCAACGGATTGACTTACTCGTAAATGGCTCTTTCCAGAATCGGGCGATGAGAGATCGAACGAGCAGGTTTTGCACCAGAGACATCTCGCGATGCGGTGGCATTTCAAATCCCCGCAGCTCAAGAAGTCCGAGTTTTCCGGTATTTGAGTCCGGAGAACAAAGTTTATCGATACAAATCTCGGCACGGTGCGTGTTTCCGGTAAGATCGGTAAGTAGATTCCGAAGACTTCTATCGACGAGACCGGGATTGTCGACGCCCTTGTGCAGGGTTTCGAGAGCGATATCGAGTTCGAAGAGCCTGTCATCGCGACCTTCATCAACGCGGGGTGCCTGACTGGTCGGCCCGATAAAGAGACCGGAGAACAGATAGGAAAGCCCCGGGTGATGCTGCCAGTAACCGATCAGACTGGCGAGGAGAGAAGGCCGGCGGAGGAACGGACTGTCTGCCGGAGTCGATGCGCCCATCACAATGTGATTGCCTCCTCCAGTACCGGTGTGGCGACCGTCGATCATGAATTTCTCAGCACCAAGTCGGGCGAGACGCGCCTCTTCATAGAGCGCGTTGGTATTCTCAACCATCTCACGCCACGATTTCGTGGGGTGGACATTCACTTCGATCACGCCGGGATCAGGTGTGACCTTGAGAGATTCGATCCGCGGATCAACCGGAGGCTCATAGCCCTCGATGATCACATCAATTGAAGTGCGTTCCGCTGCCAGCTCAACCGCAGCAAGCAATTCGAGATAGTTCTCGAGAAAGGAAACCGGAGGAAAAAAGATATGAATCCGTCCTTCACGACACTCCACGGTGAGAGCGGTGCGCGGAACCCACTCGTCGTCATTGAAGACCGGACCATTATTCAGGTAGGGGTCGAGCGGGTTTGGAGGAAGCTCCGGCCACTCAAGCTCCATCGGAGAACGAGGTTCAATCACATCGTCCTTCGTCGCGGCGCGAATCGAATCCAGTGGAATCCGGAATCCCATCGCGGAGGCACCCGGTATCAAAAACAGTTTCCCGCGTTTGAACTCCCACTTTGCCCCTATCCAGCGCTTCGACTGAGGTTGCACATACATGGGCAGAATCGCACCGGACGGAATCGTGATGCCGCGTGTCTCAAGCCGGGCGAGTGTTTTCACCTCCAGTGAGGCCTCCCCTTCCAGAGCCCTGGAAGGATCCTGACCGACCGGCAAAGATGACGCTTTCCATCGGTAGTAATCGAAATCCTCGTAGGCAGGCAGGACGCACTCATCCGAGATCTGAAGGATGGAGGCGATCTCTTTAAGAAGTCGCTCGGGATCGGCAAGGGTGTGAGATCCGGGTTTTAAAGGATCTGCCATCGTTGACGATGATCGCCAGATAGGATAGCCGTCCTTTCTCCAGAAAATCCCATAGGCCCAACGCGGAACGGGCTCGCCGGGATACCATTTCCCCTCACCGATCCAGAGAAGTCCACCGGGAGCAAAACGATCCCGGAGACGATGAGTCAGATCCATTGCGCGTGTGCGCTTCGCGGGACTGTCAGCGGTCGTGTTCCACTCGTCCCCTTCCATATCATCAATGGAAACAAAAGTAGGCTCACCGCCCATGGTAAGCCGGACATCCCCCTCCACCAACATCTCATCGACCTTTTCCCCCAGGGCATCGATCGAGGCCCATTCATTCTCGCTATATGGGAGAGTGACGCGGGGGTCTTCGTGAATTCGGGTGACCACGTTGGCAAAATTAAACTCAGATTCAGCGGGTTCGATCCCGCCTTCGACCGGTGCCGCACTCGATGGCTCCGGAGTGCACGCGAGAGGAATATGTCCCTCACTTGCCATCAATCCTGAAGTGGGATCCAAACCGACCCATCCGGCACCGGGAAGATAAACCTCTGTCCAGGCGTGAAGATCGGTGAAGTCCGTCTCAGGTCCACTGGGGCCATCAAGACACTCTTCATCGGAAGACAACTGAACGAGATAGCCTGAGACAAAACGGGAGGCGAGGCCCAAGGCTCTGAAGACCTGACAAAGCAAAAAGGCTGAATCACGGCAGGAACCGGACTTGAGGGTCAGCGTTTCCTCACAGGTCTGAACACCGGGCTCCATCCGCAGTTTGTAATCGATCAACTTTTCAAGATGCCCATTAACCGCGACAAGGAAATCATTGGTATTGACACCCTCCATCCCCTTGAACTCGGCGGCGAGTTCGTCCACTTTTTCACTGTGATCAGAGCGTTTCAGATAGGGGCTCAACTCTCCTTTCAGCTCATCATCATAAGTGAAAGGATACTTCTCCGCGGATTCTTCGAGGAAGAAATCAAACGGGTTAATCGCCGTCAAATCAGCGATTAGATCAACGGTGATTTCCAGTTTGTCCGATTTCTCAGGAAAGACGATACGGGCGAGATAGTTTCCAAATGGATCCTGCTGCCAGTTGATGAAATGATTCTGCGGATGAATCGTCAGCGAGTACGAAAGGATAGGAGTCCTGCTGTGCGGTGCCGGCCGAAGCCGGACGACATGCGGATGGATCGTAATCTCCTTGTCGTAGGTGTAGCTGGTGTGATGATAGAGTGCGACTTGAATCGACATAGGAGGGAAGAATGAGAAAAGTTGCCTTTAAAGAAGAAAGTCTGCTTCAGCCCTGCTTCTGAACTTGCTGTTGAGCCTGCATCCGGCTCGTGACGTAGGCTTCGGCGTTTGAAGGCGGGGCATCGCGGCACAAAAGGAAGTATCGCTGCATAATTTCCCAACCGATTTGATTGAGTTCCACCTGAATACTGTCCACGTAATCGTGGAGCCCCATTTCCCCGATCTCTTCCACGCCGGAGAAGTTAAGGCGGGCGAGGAGCGCCCCTGCTTCGCGCTCGGCTTCGTTGAGATAATCACCGGGTGCAGTACCGGATATAAAGTGGAGCAGTTCGTCGATCTTCTTAACGCAGTAGCGAACAGACCTCGGAAAGGTGGATGAAAAAAGCAACAGGCTCGAAGCATTGGCGGCATTGACTTCGCCGCCGTAGCGCTGTCGGTGTTCAGCCGTCGCGCTGCTGGCACGAAGCATCGTGTTCCACGCAGAGGCAGCGTCCTTTTTCGGAAGAAAGTGGGGAAGGTCAACGATCCGACTTGTTTTGTCAGCCCGCTCAAGATACTCACCCAGCTGCACAAAAGCCCACACATCAGTTCGGGGAAGCGAGGAATATTCGATGCCCCGGAAGATGAGCGAAGACTGCTGTGTCATCTCGCAGATCAACTTGTGCCGGTTCCAGTCTGTAGGATCGATTTGCTTCAGCTCAAGCCACAGTGAATTCAGCTCAATCCACATTTCCTCGGCAATCTGGTCGCGAATTGCCCGGGCATTTTCGCGGGCGAAGAATACCGACTTCAAAATACTCTGCGTATTCTCTTCGGAACTCACCATATAGGTCAAGAGATCTTCATCCGACTCCGAATCCCCCATCGCGGTGACTTCGAGAAGAGGATGCCACTCATACTGATCCCCTTTCAGAGATGCTGTCGCATCGAGGAGTTCACTTTGATGAGCGATGACGAGACGCGACAGATTATCTGCGCGCTCGAGATTGCGACTCATCCAATACAGATTTTCGGCAACACGGGATAGCATGATCAGGAATTTTTACTCTTTTTGAGGACCCAGGTGTCTTTACTTCCCCCGCCCTGGGAGGAATTGACGACGAGCGAACCTTTGCGCAAAGCGACGCGGGTGAGTCCACCGGGAGTGACAACCGTCTTTTTCCCGGTGAGAACGAAGGGACGAAGATCGACGTGGCGACCTTCAAGCGTACCATCACAGAAGGTGGGATGCCTTGATAAAGAAATCACCGGTTGAGCAATGTAGCCCCGCGGGTTGTCCTTCACTTTTGCCCGGAACTCGTCCCGCTCCTCTTTCGAGGCAGCGGGCCCGATCAACATCCCGTATCCACCGGCTTCATCGACCGCTTTGATTACGAGATCATCGAGATTCTCGAGGATGTATTTCAAATCATCCTCCTTGTTTCCGAGAAAAGTTTGAATGTTAGGGAGAATAGCCTCCTCACCGAGATAAAATTTAATCATGTCAGGGACATAGGCGTAGGTAGCCTTGTCATCCGCCACTCCGGTTCCGATCGCATTCACGAGAGTTACGTTCCCCGCGCGGTAGGCCCTCATCAGATCGGCGACTCCCAGAGTGGAATCAGGCCGGAAAAAATGCGGATCAAGAAAGTCATCGTCAACCCGGCGATAGATAACATCCACCTGAACGAGTCCCCGCGTCGTGTGCATATAGACCCGCTCGTTGTCGACGACAAGATCGCGACCTTCCACGATTTCGATTCCCATCTGCTGCGCAAGAAAGGTGTGCTCGAAATAGGCGCTGTTGTATTGGCCGGGAGTCAGCAAAACGCAGACCGGATCATCCTGTTGGCGCGGACTCACTGAGCGCAGTGTGTTGAGAAGCTCCTTCGGATAAGTCCCCACCTTTTCGACATTCATCTGCCGAAACAAATCGGGGAAAGTCCGCTTCATCGCGGATCGATTCTCCAGCATGTAGGACACACCTGAAGGGCAGCGCCCGTTGTCCTCCAGAACACAGTATTGCCCCGTGTGATCACGAATCAGATCGGAGCCACAAATATGGATATAGGTGTCATGAGGTATCTTCACGCCGGCAAACTCCGATCGGTAGTGCTTCGATGTTTTTACGAGGTATTCAGGAACGATCCCCTCCTTCAAAATTCTCCCCTCGGAGTAGATGTCTGCGAGAAACATGTTCAACGCTTTCATCCGTTGACGCAGGCCTTCATCGATCACGCTCCACTCGTCGTGTGGAATGATCCGTGGAAAAGGGTCGAATGGAAAAATGCGCTCCGTGCCCTGCCCGTCGGAATATACCGTGAAGGTAACGCCCTGCTTCAGGAAGGCCCGCTCAAGTGAGCGTAGACTGGCCTGCATCTGTCCCGGAGAAAGATCGGCGAAAAATTCAAGAGTCGGTCCGTAGCCCTCCCTGGGCTGGCAAGAATCGTCCAAAAAGGCTTCATCAAAAAACGACTCAGTTTCGTAGCTCTGTATGAGGGGTTTCACACCCTTCTTATAAGCATCCTCCATGCCAATCAGAGGTAACGGTTTAATTCAAACCACTCAAAAGGCGCTTCGGTAGACGCCTTCGAGGTCACTGGCATCAACCGGGACCGGGTTGAATTGGGCAGTCCACTGCCTGGCAGCTTCTTCCGAGAGAACTCCGATGGAATCCTCTGAAACTCCAAGCCCGGAGAGAGGCTTATCCATTGAGCAAATTCTGAGGTGTTCCTTAATCCGGGACTCAAGAGCGCCCCCTTTGCATAGCGATGCGTAAATCGCAGCAACCTCAGGGAGGCGTGAGTTAAAATTGATAACATGTGGCAGCATAGTACCAACTGCCTGTCCGTGGACAACATTAAAATGAGCCGTTAGCGGATTTGCACAGGAATGAGCGATTCCCAGCATCGAATTTTCAATCGCGATTCCGGCGAAAGCCGAGCCGAGTTGCATACGGGCTCTCGCTTCGAGGTCATTCCGGTCTTCGAGCACTCTCGCCAACCCGCTATCCAATAATATCCACCCTGCACGTGAATACTCCGACGACATTTCGGTGCGATTGGAGCACACAGCCGTTTCGAGGGCATGCGCGATCGCATCGATACCGGTATGTGCGGTTACCGCAGTCGGCATCGTAACCGTGAGTTCCGGATCCAGAATCGCCACCGCCGCGGCGGCTTTTTTGTCGCCACAGGCCATCTTGGCATGAGACTCGGCATCGGCAATCAGGGCAAAGCTCTGACACTCACTTCCCGTCCCTGAGGTCGTAGGAACGGCAATCAATGGAAGCATTGGCTGAGTCGCTTTTCCGACGCCCCAGTAGTCTTTCATCTGTCCCCCGTTGGTGAGCAGAAAATTGCAGCCTTTTGCGGTGTCCATGCTCGAACCACCGCCGAGACCGACAATCAAATCAACGTCCCCCTCTTTCGCGGCAGCAACGCAACGATCCACATCCCGGGTCGTGGGATTCTCGTGCACTTCCGCATAGACAACAGAGGCGAGACCAGCCGCCTCAATTGATTCAACGACGCGAGCCACCGCATTGGTTCTCGCCAGACCGGGATCGGTCACAACAAGGACCCGCCGCGCTCCGAGTGCCCTCGCTTCCGCTCCAACCCGGTCAACGGTGCCACAGCCGAAAATAACCTTTCCTCCGGGAATATCGGAAAAGCCCTGAACCCGATCAGGGATGTCGAACCCCTCACACAGGGACTCAATCGTAAACGGACTATGTGACATCGCAGGAGACCCTAACCGATCAAGCAGTCTCCGCAAATGCGAAGGACCGGCGCGTATACAGGAACTCGAAAAGGTTTCCCTCGTGAGGCTGATTCCAACTGATCCGGTTGGTTGGTACATTTCCTACATTGAGACGTTCAATCTCAGGGCAGTCAAAGAGCTGGTTGATCCAGTCAGCGTCTTTTGTAACCGCAGTAAGGACAAGCGAGTAACCTATCTTATCCAGCACCTCGGCCTGAGGACACTCGACGACACTGGCGAACGGAAAAAGGAACTCCCGGAGGGCAAGAGGTTCGTCGAACGAATCCACCCGGATGATCGTCGGTTGGAGGTAGTTCATTCCGTCTTTTTCCTGAAAGCGCTCTCCGTCTCGATACTCGGCGGTGATCTCTTTTGATCCACTCGACTCAAGGCCCTCTTCAACCGCTTCGTTGATCCATTCAGCAAACTGCGGATTGGCGAAACCGGACAGTTTCGCCTCAGGATCATCCTGGGCGAGCGGCTTGATTTCCGCGAGACGCTTTGAAATGGCGTGGGCGATTTCGTCACCGTATTTCGGAACGACGATCGAGGAAGTGCAGATACAACTGCGTCCCGAGTTCGCTGAAACAGACTCAACCATGGAGTCGATATACTGTTCCCAGTTTTCAATTTCATCCTCGCCGATCACAAACTTCGAATAACCGGTCCCGTGGACCTCGATCCGCTCGTCGTTTTCGTATTGTTTCACCGTCGAATCATCACCGAAAAGCATGACACGACCGGCGCGACGAATGATCGCTCCGGATCCATCGTGTTGCGTTGGATAAAGGTTGAATGCCTCCGCAGGACAGCCCGCTTTGATAAAAGCCTGAATGATGCGCCACGGGGTCCATGGTTCCTCGCGACCTGGTTTCAGGAGCACAGGCACCTTCATCGCAATGGCCGGAATCCAGAGAGCATTCACTGCCGGAGAGTTACTGGGAAGAATCACCGCGAGCTCGTTTGTTGTCGGTGAAAAGCTCACCGGAGCGCCGCCCTGTTCACCATAACCTTTATCGAGGACCCCCCAGGAGAGCCCACGGGTAAGTCCCTGAAAAATATCGTCGATCTGGCCAAAGATACCGCCGAGACGGGTCATGTTCATGCGAATGAGCGAATGCGGAAGACCACTCGTCGAAGCAAGAGCGAGGACATAGTCCTCAGGTGATTGCATCTCCCCTTCGATTCCGATAGGAAGATCATCATGCAGGAAGATTTCGCCGGCCTTCTTCGTAATCTCAACAAGCTCCTCGCAACTGAACTTCTTCAGTGCCTCACGGGCATCCCCCATCTTGTGCAGATCATATTTGATCATGTCCGAGCAGGCAAAACTGATCTCGGCTGCGGCTTCATCTGTCCCCAGTTTGGGAACGGTTTGCACATCAAGACTGACATAGGGTTTCCCCTGGCGAAGAATAGGAATGTGAGGAGCGCTCATGAGTATCGGAGGTTACGTTCGGAACCACGCGATAGCTTTAAACTCTTCTCGGGAAAATCTCAATAAATTCCCCCCCTCAACCGCGTTCACGCCTACTTGTGCCTCAATCGTCCTTCAGCATCCAGTCAGGCTCTTTAATCGGAGGAAAGTCGAGTATTTCGTAGGCAAGCCTGTGGTATTCGTCGGGTCGATAATCGGGAGTCTTCGCCCGCTCGCGGATCTGCGCCTCATAGCGATCACGAAATCGTGATTTCATTTGATCATACTGATAGACGGCACCGACCTGGGGAACGCCATTCTCATTGAGAAACAATCCCGCCATCGTTTCCGCCAAAGTCGCGAACTCACTGGCACAGCGCCCCTTGCCCGACGGGATCTCCCAGAGGCGAATCGATCCATCTTCACACGCAGCCACGAGCAGTGGGTATTTCGCGTGGAAAGCGAGGTCATTGACCGCGACACCGACCTCGAGGGGATCACAGAGGGTTTCCCCGGTCTCCATCAACCACAGCTTCACCTTACCATCGGTATCACCTGTGGCGCATAGAACTCCGTCTAACGAACACGCCATCGAAATCACAGGCGCTCCCCGGGGTGGAATAACGACAGGGTCATTCTCACCTGTCGGAGTGATATTCCAAAATTTCACCTCCCCTTCCGCGGATGCACTGGCGAAACGTTTCGAATCGGAGCCGACAGAGAGCTTTTGAATGGCTGAGGAATGATGGCGTGCCGGCCCATAGGAATGGCCGTTCTCCAGGGTGATCATTCGAGTGTAATGACCATCTCCCCCAATGAGTGAAAAGCGTCCGTCCGGAGTTACTTTCAGATCATGAATCGTTTCGCTCGCCACCCGCGGGCCGTCAACCAAAGTGCCCTTCTTCAAATCGTAGAGATTGTGCGTTGCCCGTGGTGACTCAATTGAAATGAGACGATCTCCGACCGGGGCAAAGGCGATTTGACTGATAAAATTGCGATGGGGGTTCAGTTTCCCCGCATCGTGCTCCTGATTCCATTGGTAGAATTCCCGAACATGAAGGTCTGAACCTTCCAACCGTTTCACCTCTTTTGCGGCCTCGTTCGATCCCGACTGATCCAGAGCATATACCACGGTTTTCCCCTCCGTATTTCCCACCGCAAACAAGTCCTCTTCGGGATGAAACGCAAATGCCGTGGGTGAGGAGGCGACAGGAATCCGGATCTCGGAAAAGTTCCCCCGCCGCCGCACAACTACCTCACCTTCAGACTCCACCGTGGCAAAATAACACCCGTCCGCTGACATTTCGGCAGGCATGTGATGACTGCTCATCTGCGGAGCGTGATTAGAACGGTGCGCCCACTCTCCCAGCTTCTCACCAGTCGGAATGCTGATGACCATCGCCTTTCCGGACTCAAATGATGTTGCCAGAATCCGATTTCTTTCCGAATCAATTCGAACCGCATTAAGAGGCACTCCGCAATTCAAAACGACCGGTTCCCATTGTCTCGGTTCGACACCCCACATTCTCACATGATTATGACGCCCCACGAGAAGTTTTCTACCCTCCGGAGAAAACTTAGCCGTCAGAATCCGCTGCCCCCCCTCCAACGGGTGCCCCAACTCCTTCCCCGTTTTCCAATCCCAGAGGCGGAACCGGTCCGTCTCGCTTTGAGTAAGTAAAAAGGTGTCCTCAGGATTCGTTGAAAACATACTCGCCAGAACCCTCTCGCCGTGTTCGATCGTCGCCAATCGTTCCCCCGTGTGACTGTCCCACACCAATGCCTGTCCCCTCGTCGTTGCCGCCGTCAAATACCGGTCATCCTCCGAAAATCGACAATTCCGAATCAGCCCTGCTTTCTCCACTGTTTCTTCCCATAAAAGCTCCGCCCCCGATGCGACATCATCCTTCCAAACCGCAATCTGCCCCCCCAATCCGCTCACCGCAATGCGTCCATCAGCGGAATTGTTGAAATGAATCAACGCATAAGGCCGCGATTCGACCGGGCGTGACACGATGGAAGTCATCTGCGATTCACCGGTCCTGACATCAAACCGGTAGAGAGCCCCTTCACGACCCGCCGTTGTATAATGAATCAGATTTTCATCTTCCGAGATCAGAGCCCAGGGGGACAAGCCATCGGCTAAAACAATCGCGAGGCGTGAGATAACAGTGGGATTGGAAAAGTCGGAAATGTCGAGCACTTCGATTCCTCCGGAGGTCTCCCCTAACTGCGGGAAACTCAGAACCACCCTGCTCCCCTCACTTGAAAAATCAAAGTAGGAGACATATTGCGGAGTATCAATTCGCGCAACGACACCTTTCGCCGGAGTAATGAAAACGAGGGAACCGGAATCCTCATCTCTCCGCGCTTCGTTATCGAAATCACGAAACGCAGCCACGATGCTGCCGCCCGACTCCGGAACAAGACGCATCTTAACGACCTTCCCGGTTTCGTGAATCTCACGAATCAACTCGTTGGTTCTAATATCATAAAAATGAATACCGACACCTAGAATAGCAACGGCATACCAGTTTCCGTCCGGATCAAAAACAACTTCTTTTGCAGCCCCCGAAAACCGAACCGTCGAGGAGGCTCTTCTCAAGTTCGGGAACTGCTGCATCGCGGCAGCTAATGATGCCCGGGCGATACGGTTATCAGGATCCAGCTTGATTGCCTGCGCCAGATAAGGTAACGCCTCCGCCTTTGCCCCTGTCTCACGGAGATCGCGGGCGATTCGCACGAAGGATTTGCTCTGAGCCTCTTTCGAGCCCCTCTCTTCGGCCTCCGCTCTTTCCCGCAAGCGAACCTGCTCTTCAACGAATCGCGCCCGCTGTATACTCCAGGCAATCGCAGCAAGAATGACTAACAATATGATAGAAAGACCTGCTATCCACTCCGTTGAATGACGGTGGATATGCCGCTTCAACCAGTAGGCCGCGGTCAAGGTTTGCGCCGTAACCGGCTCGCCTTTTAAATAGTGCTCAAGATCGCGACGAAGCCCCCCTGCTGAGCTGTAACGGTCGTCTGGAGCGTATGCGAGCGCTTTCATCAGGATCGCCTCAAGGTCCACAGAGATCTTCACGGAACCTACGTCCCTTGGACGCCTGATATTCCCCGCTGCAACCCTGCTGATCACTTCCCAGGTGCCCCCTTTTTCAGAATGCGCAAACTCCCCCGTGAGGATCCTGAAGAGAAGGGCGCCGAGCGCAAAAACATCGGTTCTTGTATCCGAAAGCGAGGATTCGCCCCTTGCCTGTTCCGGTGCCATGAACTGAGGCGTCCCGAAAATCTCTCCATTCCTCGAGATCGTCATTGCGGGATCCTCTGCAAACAAATCCGAACGGATTTCACTCTCCTGCAAAGCGCGCGCTACGCCGAAGTCGAGGATTTTCACCTCTCCTTCATTGTTCACGAGAATATTGGCAGGCTTCAAATCCCGGTGAATAATCCCGTTCCGGTGGGCATGCTCAACGGCATCACACACCGCCATCAGCAGCGCCACCTTCTCTTTCTCAGTGCAGCCCTCACCGGTGAGCGGTTCGCCCTCGACCAGCTCCATCGTAAAAAAAGGACTCCCACTCGCTTCATCTGTTCCCGTTTCGTATACCCTCGCGATTCCGGGATGCTCAAGACGGGACGCCAGACCAATCTCCCGATCAAAGCGCATCGCCGCCTCAGTGGCCCGATCAGAGTCCATCGCCGCATCGATGAAGCGAAGCTGCTTCAAGGCAACGATTCGACCGGTCTTCGGTTCTCTCGCCTTCCAGATGAGCCCCATGCCACCTTCACCGATCTTTTCCAGCAGATCATAGCCACCCAACGATCCGATCGACTCATGAGATGAATCAACCGAATCAGTATCTTCTAAAGCGGCATCAAAAAGCCTCGTATAATTGGGAACGTCCTCAGACATGATCGCAGAGGGAGTTACCCTCTCAAACTCGAAACAAACTTGCCAACCCGAAACCGGAAAAATACACAATTCAAACTCATTAGGACGCCCATATTTACACGAATAAGCAGCCAACTACCTACTACGTCATAGAAGAGGTATGATTACACCGGAAAAAAGGGTTTAAGAGATTGCATGAATTTTCAAACTTGCGAAGATAGAAGTGTTCCCGCTGCAATAGTAGAATCTCTGTGAATGCCGCCGCCTTTGAGTAATTTCCCAACCACTCGATGGACATACATCCGTCTATCCCGTGACAGTGACCCTGCCATGGCCGCTAAAGCGCTCGAGTCGCTCTGCCGGGAGTATCGAGCGCCGATTCTCGCCTTCATCGAACGAACCGGTCTCTCAAAAATCGAAGCGGAGGACGCCGTTCAGGATTTCCTCCTGAAGTTTATCCGCTCAGGTGGATTCACGAACGTAAAGCAATCCGGCCGCGCGAGAAATTACATTCTCAAAAGCGTTCAGTATTTTCTCATCGACCGCCACCGCTCGGAGAACGCCGACAAACGGGATCGCTCCAAAACGGAGCATCTCGAAGACGATGACATTGAATCATCGTTTGAGCCGGTCCTCGAAATTTTCGATCGGGAATGGGCCCAGCGAATCATGGATGCAGCGGTGAGAAAGGTTCAGGAATACTTCGCCTCCCAGAACAAGGAAGCTTTCGGGGAAGCCCTCTTTGGCATCATTGAGGGCCGAAACGACAACCCGAAAATGCGTTCCGCAATCTGCGAAACGTTTGAAATTTCGGAGAATCACCTCGCGGTCGCTGCGACCCGGTTCCAGATGCGCCTGAAGAAGGAGATTCGTGAGATAGTGTCAAACACCGTTTCCAATCCGGAAGATATCGAAGACGAACTCCGTTATCTACGCAATGTCATGGCGGAAACAATGAAGGCAGATCAGCCTGCTTCACGCCCCCCTTCAGAACCCTGAGAAATCACTGTCCCCTTTCCGACTCGCAGCGTATCCCTGAGCCACGCCTTCATCGCGACGATCCCGCGATTCAAAGCCGTTTCCCGCGCCTCTCCCATTCCCAGCTCTTCCGAAATACGGTAAATCTGATGACGATGCCGCGGGAGGAGATGAAACAGACATTGCGATGCCCCGCCTTCTTCCCCTGAACGCAAAACGGAAGGAAACAACAATCCGTTTCTAATCATGAGAGCCCCTGAATCCTTCAGTTGAAGGGACCGCAACGGTCCGAAGAAACAAAAGCGGCTCTCGAAAATGATAGCTCCATCAGGAGACCGGCGGAGAGATCCGAAAGAACGGGCCCTTAGCCGCTTCGCGTCCCCCCTGACGAGAAATCCCCGAACCGATTCAGACTCCCGTTCTTTCCAGAATAAAGAACGCAGGTAGTCCGTTCCCATAACCGTTCCGAAAACGGCGAACCGGAAGGCGGTGGGAGCGAGCATCGCGGCCAGAAGAATTACGGCTCCAGACAAAATGGCAGCGAGTATAGGATTGACCGCGTAGGCCACCGCCAAAACGGAAAGAAGGCTGAGCCGGGCAGCTTTCAACAGGGTATCGAGCAAAGCGAAGGGAGACAGGAGGATGAGAATGTTGATGGCATGGCTCACAATCCAGACGAGGAAAAAACCGACGAGACAGAGAGGAAGCAACAACCAGTGCAAGCTGAATGAGACCGCCGCCATCGAAGGAATCTGCGCAATCGGGGTGTCACATATCAGAGCTCCGGTTCCCGCTGCCGGGGCCCCCGTCGCCGCGAAATGAACCGAAATCTGATTCACAACGAGAGGCACGAAAGCAGCACTGGCGATCAAAGCACTCGCTTTATTTTCAAAGAGTTCAATAAGGTCGAGAGGCTTCTTAAAAAAGGGCGGCAGCATCGCACCCAGGGTGTCCTTGAAAAGACAGAGTGTGAGAATAAAAAGCCCGATGCCCCAGGCGACCGGTTGGCAATACCAGGGCAGAGCCCCTCTATGCTCCGCGGGAGTTCGATAGTAGGTCCAAAGTCCCACTCCGCTCACGCCGAGAAGAGGTGAAATCGCGACCCCGGTTATTTCCGAGATTCCTGTCGCAAGACTCACACCGGGAAGATAAACCGGATCAGCCGGCGCATGATCGGAACGATTCTGAAACTCATCGGCGATAAGGCTTCCGCCACCAAAGACCCAAACGGCAAGGATAATCAGAGTGGGAAACTTCATCCCGCAGTATTCCCAGATTTGGATTCAATTGTCAATTGCCCCGGACCATTCCATTCCGTTAGAAAAAAATCGGTACGGAATCGCGTAATATTCTTTGCAGAAATTTGCGCCGCGATTACAAATATCTATCGGGAAGTTCTGAGGCAGACAGACCGGGAGAATACACCATCTCAAAGCGAGATCGATCGTAAACGCCCCTTGCACCAGGCTCCCCACCCCAATGAAAAAATACTCTGTCGAAGTCGTCACCGCGGCCACATTTGCCGCCATCGTCATTCAACCCTCCCTCATCTCTGCACAAGACAGGTTCGAGGGAACAACGACCTATTCCTCAATGGCAGCCAGTCGTGAGGTCGTGAGCAACAATATTGCCCACCGCAGAAGCGCGATTCCCGGAGAGTCACTCATTTCAGGATTCGAAAAACCGTATGTATTTTCGGAAAAGTCCCTTTTCCCGACCCCGTCGGTGTCACCTTCCGCTTCGACCCTGAAGCTGCAAAGTGTAGAAGCCGATGAGAAAGCCCTCGAAGCCCGAATTCAGGAAAAGATGGCTACCGGCAACACGCCTTCCACGAACGGAACGGTGATTCGACTCGGAAACGATGAGCTTTTTGAAGGAAGCTCCGGAAGGCTCAGTCTCCGTGGACAGGAAACTCTCGAAAACGTTGCCGCAATCATCAATCGCCACGCCTCGCCCGAAGTCAGGGTGGTGGCCAATGCGGATTCCACTCTCGATAAGAAACAGGCCAATGCGATCCGCAACTATCTGGCGAGATCCAGCAAGATCACGGTCGATCACGTCAGAATCGTTCGAGGGATTGCAGGCGTTTCACCCGAAGAAGCCCGGTATACGACCCACCTTCAGATCGTGGATCGCAGCTAAGCTGGATTCACGAAAAAAGGCGGGCATTTCGGCCCGCCTTTAATGTTTCAAAATTCAGGAGGCAGGATCATCAAATCCTGCCTCTCACGTTTCTAGTATACCCCTTCGATCACCTTCTTGGTGAGAGCGCCAAAGGGTCGAACATCACCGACGCCATCCCACGCATACTTCGCGTGTGGTTCACGGCGAATCGCTTCATCCCGCTCGAGAAAGCGCGGCATGAAAAACTCATGAGTGAGCGTCGTCAGTTCAACGCGTCCATACTCACCGTATTCCTTCGTGATCTCCGTCTTCTCGGGATCCACGATTCGCAATACAGCACGTGGCTGCGGTGCGTAGTAGGTCACGCTGTAATCTTTTTCCTTCAGCTCTTCAGGGATCGAAACTGCCAGCCCCATGAGAGTATTACCGTATGTGGGAACAAACTGGGCTTTGTTCTCCAGCACTTCCTCCTGAAGAAAACGGACGTATTCCGGAGTCATGGAAGTCCCTCCACAGAAACAGCCTTTGATCCCGTGATCGGAAATTGAAATCCGCTCACCGATGGAAGCGAGAAGACGCGGCGTCGTGAAGATACAGGAAATGTCGCGATGCTTGATGATCTCAACGGCCTGCGACATGACATGCGCCTGATAGCGCTCAACCTGGTCGAGTTCTTTGCGACCGATAAGTCGCTTCACCCAACGCGGATCGAGATCGACGTGATAACAGCTGCCGCCACGCACATTTGCGAGGTGCTCCACGGCAAGGCGGAGACGACGGGGACCGGTTGGCCCAACCATGATCCAGTTCCCGCCCTTCGGAAAGAACTCATCGCTGAGCTGATCGGAGAACTGTTCGTAGTCGTGCTTATAATCCTCCCAACCGACGCGCTGCTTGGGAAGTCCGGTCGTTCCACCGGTCTCAAACACGTTGAAGGGACGGCCCTTATACGCATTGGGAACAAAACGCTCGTTTTTTTCATCGCGGAGCCACTCATCCTGAAAATGAGGAAACTTGATGATGTCGTCGTAGCTCTTCACTTCTTCACGGGGATCCCAGCCTGCTTCCTTTTTCCAGTCGAGCCAGAAAGGGCAGCCGGTTTCATCCGAGAAGTGCCACGCCATCATTTCGCGGACGCGTTCGTCGAGTTGTGATCTTGCTTCGTCAGCGGTCATTAGAAAAAGAAATAAAGTAGTAGAGAGATAAAGTAGTTAGGAATGTAAGTCCTTAAGGAAAGAATTTTCGAATCACTTCCTCTGAAGGCTTTTTCGAAAGGAGCGATCCGACAATAAGAGATACAGCTGAAACAGCGATCATGATCGTGACCGGCATCATCCCGGCGATGAGCATCTCATCTTCTTCCATCCCCGGAGGTTTCACTGCGAGGATATCGTTGTAGAAAAGAATACACCAAACAATCGCCGTGGAAATGATACAGCTATATGCCCCTGCAAGAGTGACACGCTTCCAGTAAACGGCGGCGAAAATGAGCGGGAAGAGCGCAGCGAATCCAGAGAAACACCAGACTCCGAGGTCGAAGACGTGGGCGCTGTTGGCGAGCGCAAGTGAAAGCAGGTAGGTCACAAACACGATTGCGAGGATAAATCCTCGGGCAATCCAGATCTTCTGATTATCGCTGAAGCGATCTTCGCCGAACTTACGGATAACGACGTCTCTCGTGAACATCGTGCCGAGACACATGAACTGAGAATCAAGCGATGACATGATAGCGGCAAGCACGCCGGCACCGACGAGACCTGAGAGCACCGGAGAATGCACCAGTTGTGAAATCATCCGGCCAAGCACTGAGTTCGCGCTCTGCCCAGGTCCGAGCGGTCCCAGATAAGCGGCCGCCCAGATTCCGATAAGGATACAGGGAAGCCAGACGATCATGATGAACACCGGATGGGCAACCACCGTCAATTTGAAGCTCTTCGCACTCTTCGCAGTAAGCCAGTGCTGAAAGAGGTGGGGAAACATTCCCACCGATAAAGGGATAAAAAGGTAACTGAGGAACTGCATCTTCCCGATGAGCCCCTCACGTGCGAGCCTGTCGGCCGCAAACTCACTCGCGGCAACCAACTCAGAGGCTGACTTGAGCCCACCGAGGTTCTTCGAGATCATGTAAAAGGCGATTACGCCCGTGATCATGAACACGATCGTCTGAAACGTATTCGCCCAGACCGCACCGCGAAGACCGCCGAAGAAAACATAGAAAAGCACGATCAGACAGATCACACCGCTACCGAGCCAGGGTGGAATTCCGCCGCTGAGCGGATGTGGATTCCCGTTCGGAAGATTAGGCATCGGAAACGCCTCCATGAACAGTCCCGCCGTGGTTGGCTGAATGAATTTTCCCGCGGCAATAACTCCGACAAGGAGGTAGGGAATCACCAGCAATACCAGAATTGGAAAGAGCAGATACCCGAGGCGCTCGGACTCGAAACGATCCCGGAAATACTCACATTGCGTCACGTAGCCGTAGCGTTTTCCAACCGCCCAGAGCTTAATACCCACAGCAAAGAATACCGCCGAGTGAATCAGCCCCGACCAGGATGCCATGAGGCCGTAGACCCCGATGCCGCTGGAGAACGCCTTCCCCGTCGAACCGACGAGAGCAAAGCCCGTCATCGTAGTGCCGAAAATCGACATGAGAAGAAGAAACGATCCAACCGAGCGACTCACGACAAAGAAGTCAGCGCTGGTTCCTTTAAAAAAACGATTACTGATTACCCCGAGCCCGAGAAGCAGGGCAAGGTAACCGACGATGATATAAAATGTAGTCATGACTAGCGGTAGAAGTGGCTGAATCGCTGCAAAAGGATAGCTCCCTGTGCAGCGATAATTTGATTAGGAATCCGATTCAGCCGTTTCGTCGGCCCACTGTTCGGTTCGATGAGGCCAGGCAAACCTGCTCACGAGATACCAGAAGAGAGCTGCCACCAGCGAATAAGCTGAATGGTAGGCAAGGCCTGCTGGAATGAATCCAAAAACGAGGTCCCGATTGTTCCAGTTCCAGAAATCCTGGTGGAGAATCGCGAGGATGAAGAAGATCGTAACAACTATTGTCGTTTTCATGATTCCGTATTGCAAAGGGCTGCCAGCTACTTCTTATCGAGCCAGTGCCGCCACTTTCTCCCCTTCGCTCAACTCGTAAGCGTAGAGGTGAGTCTGGGTCATGATGTAGAGTGTTCCGTTGGCAACGATTGGAGTTGAGTAAATGGGCTGAGGGTATTCAACGATGTTGAGTTCCTCATACTCTTTTCCAGCCTTGAGAATGACGAGTTCGCCGTCCTCGTTTCCGAGAAGCACTTTACCGTCGACAACGAGAGTCGATCCCCAGATGTGTGAAAGAGTGTCATGCTCCCAGTATTTCTCGCCCGTCTCTGCGTCGAGGCAGAAAAGACGACCTGAGTAGTCGGCGATGTAAACGAATCCGTCAGCAATCGAGGGAGTCGAAATGGTACGGCCAATCTCTTTGAACTGCCACACGATTGCGTCCTGACCGTTCCCTTTTGTGGGATCGATGCAAGTCACTGCGCCGACACCTTCACCGTGCTCCGGATCCTGACCAATCGCCGAATACACTTTGCCGTTGTAGGTCACCGGTGAGGAAATAATCTCGGATGGTCCGGGATAGGTCGCATACTTGATCGGCTCCCCTGCTTCGTCAAAACGATACTCTTTCGGACAGCAGTCGACCTTCCAGAGTTCCTGAAGAAGATTGAACGTTTCATCTCCGTCCTTCTCTTCGTCGAACTGATTGGCGTGAAACCCGTAGGTAAAACCGTCACCGGCACCGAAGACAACGGTTGGCTCACCGGCGATATCAGCGGAGAAAGCCGGCGACGACCAGTTACAGTGCATCGTGCGCTCTCCGATTCCGCTGGCTTCCTCGGCAACGAGTTCGCCGGTCTCTTTATCGAGAGCGATGAAACACGGGCTGAAAGGAGCCGGAACATTGATGTGTGACCAGTCCACTCCGTTTGAAGTGCTCGCAAAAACATACTTATCGGAAACCGTCACCGAACTTGATGTAATGTTATGAGGGAAAACACCGAGCTCGCTGCGCATGTTGTAACCCCAGACAATGTCAGCCGCCTTGTCATCGAGAGTTGCAGGCTCCGCTGTATCGAGACCTTCAAGTCCACCATTCTGATACTTGGCTTCATCCTGAAAAGGACCGTCGTTGCCGTCGCTCATGCCATAAACATCGAGGCAGATGATCTCACCGCGGTTGGTTACGACATAGCCGTATTTGCCATCAACAGTGAATGAGGAACACACTCCGAGAAACTCCCAGTCAGAGACTTTTCCCGCACCGAGTTTTGGAACCGCAAACTGCCAGAGCAACTCGCCTGTCTTTTCGTCAAAACACATCACAATGCCGTGATCGCCCTGCACAGAATCGATGCGCGGTTTCTCATTGTTTGTGCCGATGTAGACACGGCCATCTTTCACCGTCGCGGTGCCATAGGCCTGAGATCCCATTTCAACAACCCACTTGAGATGCTTAGCACCTTCGGCATATGATTGATCGGTTTGCTCACCGGCAGTGAAGTCAGTCGGAAGCCCCGTCGCAGGCGACATCATATTATTGCTTCCGTCGCGTCCCCACTGAGGCCACTCTCCGCCACCGGGCGCAGTTTCCTCAGCATTGACAGGGTTCATGAAGCCGACTGAAGCGCCAACTCCTATCGCCATCAGGCTGGTCAGGTTAAGTATTGATTTGATCATGACAGATTGGGGAATCCAGGATTATGGGTTCGTTAGAGAAAGTTTCAGTTATTGGGAGTAATGGTAATGTTGTCAACGAAGACACTCTTCTGCGCCTGAGGCGAGAATCCGAAGATCCCCGGGGCACCTTTCGAGTGGGCTTTGTGGTGATCGACTTCGATCGTCCAGGCATCGGGTTCAGGCTCGCCTTTTTTCCAGGCTTTGCCACGAATTACGCCGGAACCGTCTTCAGCAATGTCGACACGTGTCTTCAAGGTATACCAGACGTTTGCAGAGATGGGAAATGGAACTGATTCTTTGAGACGCTCGTGGTTGGAGCTGACCTCGAGAATGTTCGAGTTACCTACCAGCGAAATAATGTATCGCTGATTGATCAGACCAACGACTGATTTGATGCGGCGATTCCCGTCAGTCATCACATCCGCCTGGGCAGTGTAGTTGGCTGAATCCGGATGTCCGATAAAGGAAAGTGAACGCTGGAAGAGAACGCTGTCCAAGGTCTTCATGAGCGCTTTGTTACCTTCGACGTCACGAACTTCCCACTTCAAGCGGGCACCGAGCCATGGGAGCGGTGGGAATGCCATCCCGCCCTCGTTCAATTCAAAAGTTTCGAAGTCCTCCTCATAGGGAAAATCGGAGATCACCCGGCCTCTCAAGAGTCCGCTGATTCCGTCCGCTGAAACTTTCCAGGCACCGGCTGAGAGTCCGGCATCAGGAGCTGCGGAGAGAGTGTTTCCTTCAAACGATGCATCCATTTCCGCTTTCACTTTCGCAGTTGGGGGAACGAACTTCGCCCATTCGACGTCAGCGCCTTCCACCTGTCCGACGAGAACGCCGTTTGCGTCAAGCTTGCGAAGTGTCACCGTGGTATTCTCACCCGCTTTGAGGAGAACATCGGAAGGAACCGGAAGCAGAGTTGTCGCGTCACCCGCCTCAGGCATTTTGTCTTCAGGAGCAGCTCCGTAGCTCACTTCACCGTCGGTGAGAGAAAAGGCATAGAACTTTTCGGTGGTGTGAACGTATGCGATACCGTTGCAGATCGCAGGCGATCCGATGCAATTGCCGTCCAGCTTGATCTTGTGCTCTACAACCGGCTCGTCGCCTGTGATGTTGATGACATAAAAGTCACCGGGGAAAGTCGGAACGAGGAGGCGTCCGTCAACAAGCGCAGGAGAGGCGTGAAGCTGTGAGTTCGCGAGCTTCTTCTCCCAGAGTTTCTTACCTGTCTTGGCGTCGACACAGAAAAGAGAACCGGTTTTCACCATCTGGTAAATTTTACCTTTGTGGAGCACCGGCGAACTGGTGAACATCTCAAGGGCCGCGCGCCATTCTTCAACGCTGTTAGGCAGGAGAGGCGCTCCCTTTTGAACTTCATCGATCACACCGCCTGTATTGTCGTAGTCGGCAGGAAGCTTGATCGCAAAAAGACGACCGGTTTCGGTAGTGTCGAGGTTTTCCGCACCGTGAATCGCGATGAGGGAGTCACCGTCCAGCAAAGGCATGCTGTTTACGCCACCTTTGGAAACCTGGAATCGCCAAATCGGGGTTCCGTCGAGCAGATTGACACAAACGATGTTACCACAGCCGGTTCCTGAATAGAAAACGCGCTTTCCGTCACGCGTCTCGATGAGCGGTTGGCTCATCGAACTGTCCTTGAGGAAAGGAGCGCCAACGCCCGGAGTCGATGACCAGAGAAGATCACCCGTGTTCTTGTCGAATCCGAAGAAGCGGTCACGAGCAGGCCCATCTGCGCCCCAGTAGCTTGTCACTCCGCGAATCAGAGCGATATCGCCATCGATTACCGGAGCACCGGCGCGACCATTGGGGAAAGTAAGGCGGCCAAAACGCTCGATCATGGAGTGCTGCCAGAGTTCGTTACCATCTTTATCGTAACAGGTCACGAGGCCAAAGGTCGTTGCGACAATGACATTCTCTGTTTCGGGATCGATCGCAGGGGCACCGACCGAATAACGGTTGTAAATCGTATCTGAAATGAAGTCGCTGCTACCACGCTCCCAGATGATCTCACCGGTCTTTTCGTCGCGGGCCTGAAGCACTTCTTCGAGATCAGGTCCGGTTCCCCGGTATCCCCAGGTGTAAAGACGACCGTTGAAAACAACAGGTGTGCCCTGGCCCGAAATCGCGTCCGTCCAGATCGGCTCTTCATTCAGTTTGAAGTTATCAAAGCTTTCAAGACTTACCCCGGTCTGGAGCGGCCCACGCCAGGAGAGCCAGTTACCTTTGTGAATATCCTCGCCCTGAATAAAGGCGGGAGTTCCAACAGCGATGAGTGCGAACAAGGCGCGACGTAGAGATATCATAGGATAAAAGAAATCGATAACGAATACAAAACGATCTGTGAAGCTAAAAGGTCTCATCAACTCCGCAAAATGTATTTCTCGCATAATTGCGTAAATTAGAAAAATTAATACATAAGACCGATAAGCGGGTCTTTCCCCCCAAATTTTCGCAATCGGGAGATTGATGCATTAGTTTTTCTAATCCACAAATTTTAATTAGGAGAACTGAAGTAGAAAAGAGTCACATTTTGCTGAGAAATGGTCAACAATCATCGTGCAGATGCCACGAACATCCATCATCGACCCGACTGATCCAGAAGAGCTCGACCCGAAAAACCCGGAAGATTTCACCGAGTTGGTGAAATTACATCACCGCGATCTTCTCGTTTATGCGCGCGCCCTCTCCCATGATTCGACGACCGCGGCGGACCTCGTGCAGGATGCTTTCGTAGTCGCTTTTGATAAAGTGAAGACCTTTGATGTGACCCGTGATTTCGCAACCTGGATGCGGGGCATCATTCGCAATAAGTGGCGCGAGTGGTTAAGGAAAAATCAGAAGTATGAACTGACGGATGACCTTCTCGCGCAGATAGACGCCGACATCGCGTCATGGCAGAACCAGCGTCTCAACGACTCCAACAGTATTTTTGACTCTCTCGATCAGGGGCTCAAGCGCCTTCCCGATACCTTGCGCGACGCCGTCATCGCCTTCTACTACGAGGGCAGAAACGGTGACGAGATCGCCGAACATCTCGACATCGAACCCGCCGCGGTGCGCAAGCGTCTCCAGCGGGCCCGCTCCATCCTCAAACAATTTCTGGATCAACGCATTGATTCAACTAACTCAGCTGAACAGGAATCATGAAAAACGACTTCCCTAATCACAACACTCCCCTGCCCGGTGAAGAACGTCTCGTACACGCCGCTCTCGAAGAGCACGCCCGCCTCGGTTCAAACCGGAATGACGACGCGCTCATCGATCGAATTCTTTTGGAAACGGTGAACAAACAATCGGTTACGGAGGTGGTAGCCGCCCGCTCCGCAGCACCGTGGAAAAGCCTGCTCATTGGCGTAAGTTCGGCCGCAGCGGTTCTCGCGCTGGGATTCCTTCTTCTTGAATCCTTTCAGGTTCGCGATGTTGAAACGCCGCAAAAGGAAGTGCATTTTGTCGTCCAGATTCTTGAGGATTCCCCGGTGGACGCCAACGCTTCATCGCCCCCTGCACCGACCGTAGCAGCCCGCCCGAACCGCGACCGGATCGAACCGACCTTTGCGAAGGTGGATGCCGTGGTTCGCCCGATCAGCACGGGTAACGACTACTTTGCGGAAACACAATTCGGCAAGTCTCTCTCTCAACTTCCTTCTCAAGCGCAACATCATGGTTTCCTGATTTCTGCGTCGAAGGTGGTGCAGACAGGCCGCGAAACCCGCTTCGACGGCGATGTCGTGATCACCCATGATACCTGGAAGATCAAAGCGGCAGGTGCCTCCGTTCCCATCGCCGGAAAGGTGGAAGAGGTTCCGAACGTTCAGTCCCCTTCCCTCACCGCTTTCGATGTAGTCGTGAACCAGCTGAGTCCCCGTCGCACCGTTCACGCAAAGACTCTTAATTTCGACGCCGTCACCGGAAATCTGATCCTGACAGGCGTGCAATCGATCTCCTCTCCCGAGGGAAAAATGACGAAATTTCAGGCAAGTGACCGCCTCACACTCACAAAAACTTCCTACGAAATCGAGAGCCTTCCCATGGAACGATACGCGAGCCCTCCGCTCCTGACGCCGGGGAAAAATTGATCTACCAGCGGCAATTGGTTGGAAAGCAACCTCATTCAGGAGGCCGCGATACACGGGAGAGGTAACGCGGAGATCACTCCGCAATCTCGGTCACTTTCAGGTTCCTCCAGTTCACTTTGATACCGCCGCCCGAGTGGATCTGAAGAGCGATCGATCCTGTCGCTTTACCGATTTTCTCATCTTCCAGATCGATCATCTCCACACCGTTGAGCCAGGTTGTGACGTGACCTCCGACCACGCGGATCTTCATCGTATTCCATTCACCATACTTGAGGGCTTTCTGTGCCTCCGCATCAGGTTTGACGAGCCAGCCGCGACCGTAGGATTCGTAAACACCACCGGAATCTTTGTTCGGAGGAGCCACCTCGACCTGCCAGCCCGAGATCTTCGTGCCGTCCAGCGATGAACGGAAAAAGATTCCGCTATTGCCGTCTGCTGACTGTTTAAAGTCCACCGTCAGTTCGAAATCCTTATACTGCTTCTCCGTCGCGAGATAACCATATTCAGCATCCGGTCCGCTTTCACACACCAGCTCGCCGTCTTCGACATACCATTTCTCAGTGCCATGGACCTTCCAACCCGTGAGATCTTTCCCGTTAAAGATTGGGGTGGAATCGTCTTCTGCAGCAGTTCCCGGCATTGAAGAGGCAAGCCCGAGAGTGAGGCTGAGAAGAAGAATTTTTGTTTTGGTCATGGAACAACTGAAAAGCAGTCCGTCGTCCCGGTCAATTCACGCAACCGCTTGAGTCGCACCGAGATTGCGCCATCAACCACGCCGGTTTAGGTGCCGCAGCACTTCAGTGGTGGGAGAAGCGAATGCCCGGATCTTTGAAAACCGACTCCGGACCACTTTTCCCGGCGCCTTTTCCATTTTAAAGCAACCGTTTCGCACCTTCTCAAGCGACGAGAAGGTAGACAAACAGCGGATTTTCAGCGATCAATCGCTTGAACCTCATGTCCAGTCCAGTCATCGCTCTCCTGCAATCGCGCCATTTCCCTTCGAAAGAGGAATCTCTCGTCGCGCATGAAAAGCTCATCGCCGAAGCTGCCGAGAAGGGCGCGCAAATCATCTGCACCCAGGAACTTTTCCTCACAGACTATTTCTGCGATATCCAGGATCAGGACCGCTTTGACCTTGCTGAATCCATCCCCGGGCCGACAACGGATCGGCTATGCGACCTTGCCGGCCGTCTGGGTGTCGTCATCGTTGCCTCGCTTTTCGAAAAACGCGGTCCCGGTCTTTATCACAACACTGCCGCGATCATCAACGCCGACGGAACACTCCTCGGGACCTATCGCAAGAACCACATTCCCCAGGACCCGGGCTTTGAAGAGAAATTCTATTTCACCCCCGGCGATCAGGGATACCCCGTTTGGGAAACGGCTTTCGGGAAACTCGGCGTCCTCATTTGCTGGGATCAATGGTACCCGGAAGCGGCCCGCCTCATGGCTCTGGCCGGTGCGGAAATCCTCATCTACCCCACCGCGATCGGTTGGTTGCCCGAGGAGAAACCCACTCTTGGCGAGGCTCAGCACTGCGCCTGGGAAACCGTCCAGCGTGGCCATGCCGTCGCGAACGGTTGCTACGTGGCAGCGATCAATCGCGTTGGCTCCGAACACGGCACCGAGTTCTGGGGGCAGTCTTTCGTCGCCGACCCCTATGGCCAAATCGTCGCGCGGGGTTCCGTCGATGAGGAGGAGATCATCCTCTTCGAGTGCAATCAAAAATTCCTCGAAGACACCCGCCGAATCTGGCCCTTCTTCCGCGACCGCCGCATCGAAACCTACGGCGAGATCACCCGCCGCTGGAGAGACTAATTTCAGCATCATGTCCGACTATTTCATGCCCGCCGAATGGGCTCCGCAGACATCTATCTGGCTTTCGTGGCCCCATCGCGACGATCAATGGGAAGGGGATCTCATCACCCTGCAAAACAAATTCGGAGAGATCGCCGCGACCATCAGCCGTTTTCAGCAGGTCGATATTAATGCCGCTGCCGATCTGCATGCAACCATCGAGTCTCAGTTTGTCGCCGCCGGCGGAGACCTTGATCATTTCAGAATGTGGGACCATCCCACCAACGATGTCTGGTGTCGGGATCACGGTCCCGTTTTTGTAAAAAGCAGAGCGGACGGCTCCCCCGCCCTCCTCGACTGGGGCTTCAACGCCTGGGGCGGCAAGTTCCCTCCTTACGATCTCGACAACGCCATTCCCTCCCGCATTGCCGAAGCCCTCAACCTTCCCAAACTGACTCCGGGAATGATTCTCGAAGGAGGTTCCATCGAGGTCAATTCGCAGGGACAGGTTCTCACAACTGAAGCGGTTCTCCTCAATCCCAACCGCAATCCCGAACTCGATAAGGACCAGATCGAAGCCCGTTTAAAAACGTTTCTAGGCGTCCGGGAAGTGCTCTGGCTTCGCGCCGGAATCGAAGGCGATGACACCGACGGCCACATCGATGACCTCACTCGTTTCGTCAACGACGACACCTTGATCACTGTAGTTGATCCCGGCGGCGTCAACGAAGCGGTTCTTTCCGGGAATCTTGCCAGGCTCGAATCGTTCCGCACCGTCGACGGGAGGCCCTTTGTGATCCATACCATCGCGCTTCCCGAAGCCTGCCAAACCGAGGATTGGAGACTCCCCCACCTTCCCGCCAGCTACGTCAATTTCCTCATCATCAACGGCGCCGTCCTCGTTCCGCAATTTCGTCAGCCTGAAAATGACAAGGCGGCCCTCGAGCAAATCGGCAAACTCTTCCCCGATCGCAAAGCCATCGGCATCGACTGCCTCGACCTCGTCAAAGAAGGCGGCTCCCTCCACTGCATCAGCCAGCAGCAGCCGGCGTGAAAAGTTCGGGTCGCGGCAAGTCGGAAATGAGATCCCTCAATGCATCGCAGCCGAAGAGAGAATTGAAGCGACGAGGATCACGGCGACTCCCGGCGGGTAGGCGGTAGCTCAAGGCAGCCTTATCCAACTTCGTTGTCTGAGTGGTTCCCTCTTTCTAAATCCGAATAGCTTTTACTCATAAGCCGAACGGCCGGAAAATGCCGCTAGCTCCGGGGGAGACACTCGCAAACAGGGTTAAGTATTGAATCAAACAGGGTCTTGCGAAACATAGCGGGATCCAGTTGGGATTGTCAGGCTATTCTCCTGGCACTTTGTGAGGTTTTCCATGGATTGCCGCAGTCAAATCGACGCTTCTGATTTGGACCGTTTACACCACTATATCAGCCTGCCGGCCCAACACTGTCAAGGCTTTCAATCGTATCCATACCCCTACCTCGATTAAATCAGTAGCCTTGAGATAACCGGAGGGCAATTAACGGATACCCACCCTTCAATCTGCAAACACCTCCCCTGAATCCGCGTGTGACAACTCCCCTGCTCTGCCTATCTTTCTCTCATGAACACCTCCCGTATTCGCATTGCAGCTATCGTTATGTTTCTTGGAGTCGCGCTGGGGGCTTTCGGGGCACATGCGCTTGCTGACCGGCTGGCGGAGAACGACCGCGTTGCGACGTGGGACACTGCAGTTCTCTATCATCTCGTTCACGGCGTCGCCCTTTTCATCATCGCACTGACGGCGGGACGCAGCCGGAGTTTCTGGTTTCTCCTCGTCGGGATCGTCATCTTTTCAGGTAGCCTTTACGCGCTCTCGATCACCGGAATCACAAAACTGGGAGCGATCACTCCCATCGGCGGGCTCTGTTTCCTCATTGGCTGGTTTCTCTGGATTCTCAATCCGGGGAAGCGATCGGAGACGCCCCATTCCTGATCCTTACACGACAGACATCACTTCAACGCGGAGGTCGTGTCGCTGAATTGATCGTGACTTTGAAAAAGGGGCACCCTACCCTTTTGCCATGAAATCTCTTTCCCTCTGGCTCGCCGTTGCCACGACCTCTCTTATCTGGAATCTCAGTCCACTCTCCGCAGAGGAACTGACCTGCTTCGAATTGCGGACCTATCACCCCAACGAGGGAAAACTCGAAGCGCTCCATACCCGCTTTCGCGACCACACCGTCGGCCTCTTTGAAAAACACGGCATGACCCAGCTCGCCTACTGGGTCCCCGTCGAGAACAAGGAGAACGTTCTCGTCTACCTCCTCGGATACCCTGACAAGGCCGCCAGAGAAACCGCCTGGAAAGCCTTCCGCAGCGATCCCGACTGGCAGCAAGCCTACAAGGCATCGACCGCAGATGGAAAACTGGTGAATCACGTCGACAGCGTCTTCCTTCATCTCACCGATTATTCCCCGAAACCTCCCATCCCGGAGTCCGAAACAGAGCACCTCTTCGAGATGCGCGAGTACACCTGCAATCCCGGCAAGCTGGAGAACCTCGATGCCCGATTCCGGGATCACACCATTGATCTCTTTGAAAAGCACGGCCTCACCAACCTCCTCTACTTTCATCTCGACGACGGACAGGAAGGCAGCGAAAACACCCTCCTTTATTTCCTCGCCCATGCCTCTGACGAATCAAAATCAGCAGGATTCAAAGCCTTCAGCGCCGATCCTGAGTGGAAGGCGGCCCGCGATGCCTCGGAAGCCGACGGGAAAATTCTCGTGAAGCAGGGTGTCCAGTCGACCCCGCTGAAAGCGACCGACTATTCTCCGGTAAAATAGGCAACAGGCCGGCCCCCGCTTTTTTCCATTCCCGTATTGCTCCGCACCATGAATCGAATCGTTCTCTCTACGGCACTTCTTTTCCTCGCAGCCTCCGTTTCACAGGCCGGGAACTGGCCCGGATGGCGGGGCCCTCGCGGAGACGGAACGGTATTGAACGCCCCGAAGCTCACCACCGAACTTTCGCCCACCTCCGGAACGGTTTGGAAAACGGCCATCCCCGGGACTGGTCATGCCTCTCCCATCATCTGGGAAGATCACATTTTTCTGGTATCGGCCCGGGAAGAGGGTGATACCCGTTCACTGATTTGTCTCGATCGGGAAAGTGGTGAGATTCTCTGGAACAAAGTGGTTCTGGCCTCCCCCTTCGAGGGAATCCACCGGCTCAACAGCCGGGCTTCGAGCACCCCCGCAACTGACGGCAAATCCGTCTACGTAAGCTTTCTGGATGAGGAGGAAATGTTCATCGCCGCCTACGATTTTGACGGAAACGTCCTCTGGGAAAAGCGTCCCGGCGGCTTTTCCAGCAAACACGGCTACTGCTCCTGTCCCGTTCTCTGGAAGGACCTTGTCATAGTGAACGGCGACCATGACGGGGATGCCTACATCGTCGCACTCGATGCAAAAACCGGTGAGACGAAATGGAAGACAGACCGTCCTAACAAAACCCGAAGCTACTCCACCCCCATCATTCGGAATATCAAAGGGCGCAATCAGCTCATGCTTTCCGGAAGTCTCTCGGTCGCGAGCTACGATCCCGACACCGGAAAACAGCAATGGATCCTCGACGGCCCGACCGAACAGTATGTCGCCTCGCTGATTTACAATCCGGAACGGAATCTTCTCTTCCTCACCTGCGGTTTCCCCGAAAAGCATCTCATGGCAATTCGCCCTGACGGCAATGGCAACATAACCGACACACATGTTCAATGGCACGAGACCGCCGGGGCCAGCTACGTCCCCAGCCCGATCGGGATTGGCGACTACTTTCTCGTTGTCGCCGACAACGGGGTCGCGAGCTGCTTTGACGCCCTTTCAGGTAATCGCTACTGGCGGGAGCGACTCGTCAGCGGCAAGCAGGAGCCCGGACACAGCGCTTCGCTGATCTCAGCGAACGGACTCGCCTATTTCTTTTCCGACATGGGCGTCATGACCGTGGTCAAACCGGGCAGGGAACTTGAAATCGTCGCGCAAACCGAGCTCGGCGAAGAACTCTACGCGTCCCCCGCCGTCTTCGAGAATGATCTCTACCTCCGCGGCGCGAAGCATCTCTTTCGTTTTAAGGGAAAGTGAGACTCGTCCCCGCTCTCAGCGATGACCGGGTAGATGCCTTTTGCCAAAAGGCATTCACGACCTTCTTCCATCCCACGGGTCACGGCTCCCCCGCAGCCTACGTAAACCACCGCAATCTGAAGCCAACCGGTGCATGAAACCTCGAGGGCTCCGCCGCGAAATGCTCACGCAATTCCCCTACATTCAGCAAGTGTAGAGGAATCCGTGAGGATTTCTTCGGAGAGCTCGTAGGGTCAGCTTAATAATTCGCTCTCCAAACAGATAACCTGTCCCCCGTGGGAGTTTACGCGGCCTATGTAAACCACCGCAATCTGAAGCCGACCGGTGCATGAGACCTCGAGGGCTCCGCGGGGAAATGCTCACGCAATTCCCCTACATTCAGCAAGTGTAGAGGAATCCGTGAGGATTTCTTCGGAGAGCTCGAAGGGCTACTCCCTTTCAGTCTGTCCGATCTTGGTGTAGCCATTCGCCAGCAGAAATTTGTCGAGATCGGCCAATGATTCCAAATCCGTCCTTGTCATCTCAGCGTAAAAGCCTTCCTCGCTGCAATAGTTGTTCCGGCTGTGATAAACCTTTCCATCGGAAGTTTGAAGTGCAACTGCGTCAAAGCCCGCTCCCGAACAACAGGAATGCTCGATTAAGGCTCTGAAAGAGCCGTTGCCCGTCAAATCTATCTCAACGATATCCGGGTGAGGTTCACCATCCGCCAGGATCTCAGTCGCATCTGACAGGAATCGCTCACTCCGCCCAAGCATTCGGAGAAATGGCCAGCAGGCAACAGTGACGATAGTAATCGTGAGCACGAATATGACAATTGTACGGGACTTCATTATTTGACTGAACGGTTGCAACTTTGCAGCCTGATATGAAGACGATGCCTCGAAAGGAGAATAATAATTCCAATCAGGAAAGTCAATCAACCCGGAACGGGATGGGACATTTGTGGGACGCTGTAAAGTATTTCGGGGTCAGGCGACATTTCTTGACTAAACGTTTTCATTTGCTTTCAGAGGGTGTTTTGTTAGCCCACTGAAGTCACACCTTCTTTTTGGTGGATCGACAGGTTTCGGGGGATGGCGCATGACTCCGGAAAAGTTTTCCGTTTCTGAAAATGTAACTCGATTCTACTGTCCAGAAATGTCGCCTGACCCCGTGATGCGGTACCTCGATCGCAGACCAGTGGGTCAGCATTCGGTATCCTGACGGCCCGAAGGGTCGGAAGGAGAATCCATGACTGATGGGA
>JAYWLB010000081.1:0-105914 GCA_035967665.1 Verrucomicrobiales bacterium BCK34 | reverse complement strand
GGCGCAGTCCTCGGAAGTGCGCGTTTTGTGAATGAGGTCTTTGAGCGAAATCGAGGCAAGTTTGGAAAGACTCGCGAAAGTGGTGCGAGGGAGATGCGGGAAGCCAATTGGGAAGGGCTTTGCGTGATACGGGATTTGCGGAATGAAGTGATAGGGACGGCGCAGGTGCCACGGGGAGATGGGTAAGCGGGTTTGAGGTAGGCTCCTGCGGCCTGCAATTGAGTTTGCGATTCCAACCCTTCAAAATAAAAGCGCGGGGAGTCCCCCGGAGGGGATTGTTGTAGTTAACTGGCGCTTGAATAGTGCCCCGGACAATTCTGGTGTTTGCTTTTGCCTCGCAGCGCTCATTTGAGCGGACGAGATGAGTGAGGAAGGCTCATTTTCCTACTGAAATCGGCTTTTTTCTTAAACTACGGCAAAATGACCCGCGATAGGGATCGTGGTAACAATAATTAACCTGTCCCTCTGGGACGGTCCTGTCCCCTTTGTAACCTGTCCCTTCGGGAACGTGCGGGCATACTCCTGCAGCGCCTGTTGAGGCCTGTCCCCGTTGTAAAATGTGTCCCTCCGGGAATGATTGTCTCCACCGGAACTCGTCAGACCTGGCTTTCACGTGAGAGAGAGGGGTTCTGCGCCTTTCTTAATTCGTTCTCAAATCCGTCAGAATTGACGCCGGATTGCTCTGTTTAGCGCAGAGACGACCGTTTTCGCTGAAATGGGAACTTGAAAACAAAGATCGATACGGTCACGTATTGATATTGAGTCTCAATAGTATAACGGGCTCATATCTCTGATAATTAGATGAATTTTACTGAAAAAAAGGGGACTGAGGTCCGCCGTTCCCGCAAGAACAAGAACAGGGTGTTGAAGCTGGTTCGCCGGATTCACATGTATACCGGTTTGATTCTGCTTCCCTGGGTCATTCTGTTCGGGTTCAGTGGAATGTTGTTTAATCACCCGGATCTTTCCGGTTCCGTCGAAGTGATTTCGAGTCATTCGGCTTCAGAGGTTGATGCCCTGAAAACTTTCAATGAACCGAATCCCGATGCGCTTGCGGATGAGATTCTTTCAAAAATAAATGAGGCGGAAGGACTGGCCTTTAAGCGGGCTTCCAGCGGCGACGCGGTGATCGAAGGCGCTCTGGTCTACCAGGGAAATGCCGAGGACGGAAAAGCCGTAGTGACCTTGAGCCCCAATTACGGCAGCGCCGTGGTTCGTCAATATCCGTCATCGAAAGACGGAGCAAAGCCGGTTTTCCCGAAAGCTCTTGAGGGTGGCCTTGCCGGATACGATTCCGACGGGGGCGCCGGCGTGGCTGATCGCCTCTTTGAGGCTGCAGGCGTTGAGATCGAGGGTGATGTAGAGACCGTCGAGCGAGGTGCTGCTTCGGTAAGGTTTCGTATCGTCAGTGAAGACGGGAAGAGTCGGTGGAATGTTTCCCACAACCTTGTCACAGGTGAGCTTTCGGTCAGAGAGATAAGTGCTCCGCTCGGAGTCGATCTATATGAACTGCTCACCCGGCTCCACAAAACTCACCACTACCCGGATCGTTTCAGCACCCGCTGGCTCTGGACTGCTTTTGGAGATGCCACCGGGGTGACAATGGTTTTCTGGGGAATCTCGGGACTCATTATGTGGTGGCAAATCAAACCGACCCGGGTCCTCGGCGTCGCCGGCCTGAGTGTCGCCGCAGTTGTCGGTTTTGTGATTTTCGCAGGAACTCTTTCCCATAACCACTGGGTGCCACGCCAGTCTAAAGGTGGCTCACCACCGAAACGATCCGCTGCTCCGGGGCAGGAGGGCGCGAAAGGCAGGCCCGATCCCGGAGAAGGCATTCAAAAAGGGGAGCGACCGAAAGGGACAGGTCCCGGGCAAAACCCAAAAGGCGGGCGCCCTGATCAAGGCCGGGTGAGCCAAAACTGATTTTCTAAGAAGACTCTAACAAACCGTTAAATATTGTAAACAATGAAACCAAAATACCAATCGTTGAGGCAGGAGCGCCTTAATCATATCAATCGCTCCGTTAAAGGAGGAGCTGTGCTGGTGGGCGCACTTTGCGCTGCAGGAGGAGCCAATGCTCAGGAAGCGGAAGCTGAGGCGGCAGAGGCTGCTGACGCGGGAACTTTGCCGGCACAGGTCGTCGAGGCGGCTCCCGAGCCGGCACCACGTCCTGCACCAAGACCGAAACCGGCGCCCCGTCCGGCTCCGGCTCCTGTTGTTGTCGAAGCACCTGAGCCTGTTATTCAGAGTGATACGTTGCTTCGGTCTGACAGACTTTCTTCGCCGAAGTTCACACAGCCCCTTCTTGATACGCCTCAGTCAGTGCAGGTGATCTCAAGTGAATTGATGCAACAGCAGGGCGCAACATCGCTTCGTGACGCGCTTCGCAATGTTTCGGGAATCACGATGCAGGCCGGTGAAGGGGGGGCTCCTCCGGGAGATAACCTCAGCATTCGCGGCTTTTCCGCCCGTTCTGATTTCTATGTCGATGGAATCCGTGATCTCGGTGCATACAGCCGTGATCCTTTCAACCTCGAGCAGGTGGAAGTGGTTAAGGGGCCGTCTTCGGCGTCTTCCGGTCGTGGTTCCACTGGTGGTTCAATCAATCTTGTCAGTAAAATGGCAAAGCTGGATGACTTCGCGAACACGGATCTTTCCGTGGGCACTGACGATCTCTATCGCGGGACGATCGATATCAACAGCCGGATCAAAGGCATCGAGGGCAGCGCTCTCCGTGTGAATGTGATGGGCCACGAAAATGGGGTTCCCGGTCGTGACGCAGCTCGAAACAGTCGCTGGGGTATCGCGGGCTCACTTGCCTTCGGTCTCGGTGAAAATGTGACTTCGGAGCCTTCTCCGAAAAGCAGTTACTTTGATAAGAACGGCTATGGGGGAAAAGCTCCCGTGACCTCTTACATTCCGAATGACACCCGTCTCTACCTGAACTTTTTCCACATGGAGGAAGACAACCTGCCCGACTTCGGTGTCCCGTGGATTTCTGACACGGCTACGGATCCCCGTCTCGTGCCCTATATCAATTCGTCCCATCCCGACGTTTTCGATAACTTCTACGGAAGTCGGACCCGTGATCTTGAGGAGATTTCTTCAACGATGTTCACGGTTCGTTTCGAGCACGATTTTTCCGACAGCTTTGGAGTGCGGAATCAAACTCGCTATGGTGTAACAGACCGTCTTTCGCTTCTGACATCACCTCGATTTGATTCGACTGCGTTTCCTGCAACGGTTCGTCGTTCGGATCGAAAAGATCGTGATGAAGTCACCTCGATTTTCGCGAATCAGACCGATTTCACGGCTGCTTTCGATACCGGTTCACTGCATCACGATGCTGTGCTCGGATTTGAGTTCATCCATGAAGAGTATGACAGATACGGTAGAGATTCCGACCCGGGAATCATCACGGATTACTTCAATCCAACTCCGGGCGATGCGATTTCCTCCCGATTTGTCCGCAATGGCGATGAGACTCACGGATCTGCCGATACGCTTGCTGCCTACGCATTCGACACTGTGGAGGTCAACGATTGGCTCGAGTTAACCGGTGGGATCCGCTATGAGCGATTCGAAACGGATACGATAGGGACAGGTTCGCCTTACCGCAGTCGAGTCGACGAGATGGTAAGTGGTCGCGCGGGTATCGTTGTGAAGCCTGCTGAGAACGGAAGCGTTTACTTCAGCTGGGGAACTTCGTTCAACCCGTCCGGTGAGTTCCTGACACTGACTGAAGACGGTCGCAGCCCGGGGAACTTTGATGTCGATCCTGAGAAAAACGAGACTTTCGAGTTGGGAACCAAATGGGACCTTCTTGAAAATCGCCTCAGCCTTACGGCTGCCATTTTCCAGACCGAGAAAACCAATGCCCGTGACATCGATCCTGCTGATCCGACGGTTTACACCCTGACCGGTGAACAGCAGGTGCAGGGGTTTGAGCTCGGCTTGTCCGGTGCGATCACTGATTGGTGGAGCATCTATGCCAGCTACACACATCTCGATGGTGAAGTGACGAAAGCGTTCGATCCTACGTTGGTCGGTTCACGCCTCAACAATACTCCGGAAGACACCTTCAGTCTCTGGAGTCAGGTCGAGCTTGAAAACGGACTCTTCTTCGGAGCGGGTCCTGTCTTCATCGGTGATCGCATCAACAGTGTCGGTAGCGAGCGGATTGCCCCTGCATACTGGACATGGGATGCCTCTATCGGTTACCACGTGAATGAGAATCTCACCCTGCAGGTGAACGGTCGCAATCTTTCCGACGAGAGCTACATCGATCGCATGAGCGGAGGTCACTTCATTCCCGGTGATGCACGTTCTGTGATGTTCACGGCGTCGATGAAATTCTAAAACACGACCAGTATGCTGATTACCGTTCCCGATGTTTTGACTCCTGAGCAGGTTGCTGAAGCGCGTGCTCTCCTGGAATCCGCCGAGTGGGTTGATGGCAAGGTTACGGCCGGCCACCAGTCCGCGAAGGCAAAGGATAACCAGCAGATTCCGGAGGATCACCCCGTTGCCAGACAAGTGGGTGATATGATTCTAAAAGCGCTTGGGCAGAACCCGCTGTTTCTCAGTGCTGCTCTGCCTTTGAAGATCTTCCCGCCGCTCTTTAACCGCTACACAGGTGGTCAGGCATTTGGAACGCATGTTGATAACGCTATTCGTCAGTTTCCCGGTTCGGGCAGTCGAATCCGCACGGACCTTTCGGCGACCTTGTTTTTTGAGGATCCCGAAAACTACGAGGGGGGAGAACTTTGCGTGGAAGACACATACGGTGTTCACAGCGTGAAGCTTCCTGCCGGTTCGATGATCCTGTATCCCTCGACGAGTCTTCACCATGTCACGCCTGTCACCAGTGGATCACGTCTTTGCTCCTTCTTCTGGTTGCAGAGTATGATTCGCGACGATGGGCGTCGTTCGCTCCTGCTTGATCTGGATCTGGGAATCCAGCGTCTCGGGAATGAATTGGCGGAAAACCACGTTGCCCAGGAGACATCGGTGCAATTGACAGGGGTCTATCACAACCTTCTCAGGCAGTGGGCTGAGATGTAAGCTGCCGGAAAATTTCCGGTCATTCAGCCGGTTTTGTAGTGCCGGTTTGGAAAGAGGGCCCGGCATTCACGTTCATGTGAATGCCGGGTCTTTCCGTTTAAGAAAGAGTCGCCCGAAATGGAAGCTCCGGCCCCCTGAAGCGGCCTTCCGGCGACCGGCTACAGGTTTGCGGGAGGTTTGTGATTTAAATTTCGAAGTAGCGGGCTCTGATCCCGGCGAGCTTTTCGCGGCACTGGTGCCACGAAATGAGAAGTGCCTCCCGCTTTTCGAAGGCTTCTGTTCCGATATCCTGAAAGCCCTTTTCCTGAAGCTCCGCGATGCCCTGCCATAACACCTGAACGGCGGCTTCGTGACAGGCCCCGACGTCGGCGAGATGATTCTCATTTTCATCGGAAAGAAACTCCAGCAGGTAATCAGTGAGGAAATGGGGGGAATGTTTCAAGTAGGCTTCTGCGCCACATCGCATCAGTTCTCCGAGAGTGGATTCGCTTATGAACAGTCTTCCGACATTCTCTTTGACCTTGAGAGCGACTGAGAGTCCTTCCTCGGCGATGTCGGTGATTTCGAGATCCTCACCGGTGGCTTCTTTCAGCAGTTCCAGAGATCGGCAAAGTGCGATTCTCGCGGTGATGCCAAGGTTCGCCAATTCGAGATCTTCGATTTCGTGATTGCGTATCAGCGCCAGTGCTTTTCTTGCTTCGGCGACACCGGCTTCAGGGGATTGTCCCCCGAGCTGCAGCCGTGCCCGGCTCAGGTTCGTCAGTGTCACCGCGAGAACCCGTTTCGATTCCTCTGCTCCGGAGTCGGCCCCGGGTCTCAGGATATCAATGGCGGTTTGGTAGGCATTGAAAGTGTCATCGCGATGCTTGCGTCCGTACTCGCTTGTGAGCTGAATATAGGCGGCTCCCTGATTCATCCACGCTAGTGCCATGCGTGTTCGGAAGGGGGGATTCTCACCGGGGTCAAAAGACCGAAGAATACTCTCCGCCTTTTGAGCGGCTTCGAGCGACAAATCCAGATTTGTTTCGCCTCCGAGGCGGGAGAGGGCGTCGCCTCGATTCAACCAGGAGGCGGACAATCCCCACAGATTGGCGGGGGATGGATCAGGTGTGTTTTCGCGAACCGAAATGGCTCTGTCGAAGTGTTCGATCGCGCGTTCCCATGATTCCCGGGATGTTCCTGAGAGGGCGGAGAGCCCGCAGCAGGTCCAGAGGTTTGCAATGCGTTGACTGATTGACTCCTCATCTCCGCCGGCTCTCTGGAGAACCTCGATCGCTTCCCGGTAGGTGGCTTCCGAGGCCTCGAATTTTCCAAAGTTCCGTTCCACGTGACCTTTCACGGTGAAAACAGCGGCTTCAAGATCCATCAGCCGTGGAGGCGGCGGCGTGACCTGCTTGATTGCCGCTAAATCTTTTTCCAGGGTCGCGATTTTGTCGGCCAGTAATGGAAGAGAGGCAGGTGTGGCTTCAACGAGGAGTCCCTCCACTTCGATGATCTTGTCAGCGAGTGCCTTCTGATATTGTTCAGTCAGGGTGTTCTCCGCCCCGGATTGAACAGGTTCCCCGGATTCGTTTTCTTCTCTCTCGTCAGGCATACGTGGTGCTTCCAATTGAATTGCGGAACCATACTCGCAATTGGGGATTTTTGATCTGCGAACTTCGTCCGGGCGGGAGAAAAGTGCGTGTTTTGGCTGTGCCTTGCGGTCGTCGGTGAGTAGCACACCCGGATCGCGTTTTTGCAGGCTGTGAGCTTGTAGTCAAACCTTTTACAAAAACCGCATTCTACCACTAATGCATTGATGATAGAGTGGGCGCTCAGATGCGAATTTATCCGATCGTTACCCTGTTTTTGTTTTCCATTTCGCTTCATGTCACTGATGCGGCTCCTGACCCGCTCTCGCTTCGTCTTGAACAGGTGGAGTTTTTTGAGACGCCCCTGGCCGATGCGGTTTCCTATTTGCAGCAACGCAGTGCTGAGCTGGACCCTGCGAAGCGGGGGATCAATATCGTTCTCGACCCCGGAGTGGAGTTGTCCGCCACGACTTCTCTGGCTTTGAGTGATGTTACCGTTGGCGTCTGTTTGATCTGTCTGGTAGAGCAAGTGGGCGTCGATTACCGGCGTGATGCGCATGCCTTCATGATCGTTCCCGCCGGAGAGGGGGAGCTCGCGAAAAAGGAGCTCGAGCCTCAGGTGAACCATGCCAATTCGGAGCAGGCGTCGCGGGCGCGGGGGCTCTTGATGAGTCAGATTGAATTTAAAGAGGCTCCGTTGCGCGATGTTTTGCAATTTGTCTCGTCCAAAAGCCGTGAAGGCGGATCCCAAAACACGGGGCTGAACCTCGTAGTCGATCATCGGGTTGATCAGGATCTTCCCGTAACCTTGCGACTCAATCAGGTTCCGGCTTCAGCGGTGCTCAGTTATGTTGCGCGAGTCACCGGAATCGAGATTCGAATCGAGCCGTGGGCGATCATGATCGAACCTCCGGGAACGAAATTTTACCGCGAGGCGCGAATTCGAGAGGCCAAGGCAAAACTCGCAGCGGGCAGGAAAGGTGTCACGAGGAAACGGGGGACGGCTCCCACGCTCGGGACGCCTCCGAACGATCCCCGGTCACCGGCTCACCCTGACTATGTTCATTCCGCCGATCCCGATGTGAGCAAGCGAACCAATGCTCTGAACAATGTCTATAAATGGAAGGGCGGAAAATGGAGCTTCGTCCGCTACGGATCGGGTAGTGAGGATGAGGGTGGACTCAAGACGGGAACACTGGGAGCGAGAAGCCGGAATTGACTCTCTGTGCCGTTTATTTCCCGATCCAACAGGGTTGGGTCTGAAAGCAAACAGGGTCAAGTCGATGACCTGACCCTGTTCGAAGTTATCTACTGAGGTGGAATGGATTACTCCATATCGCCGATCCCCGCGATCTGAGTGACGCCGGGAATGGCCACCGGATTTGGCTTGTAAGCTTGATCCCACTGCATGCCGCCTTCGTCGGCGAAAAGGTCTTCACCTGATTCCATGGCCTCTTCCCAGGTGATCTCTTTTCCGGTATGAGCGGACATCCGGCCCATGATCGCCATCATGCTGGAGTGGATCATGCGCGGGCCGTCGTTGATGTGGTTTCCACTGCGGATCGAAGCGAAAAATTCATCGTGCTCGACCTGATACATGTTCGGCTCTCCGGAGCGCGGTTTACGGAAACGCCAGAGGAGCTTCCCGTCGTTGTCTTCGATGTAGGGATCGGAACCGCGACCGATAATGAGGCTTCCTTTGGTGCCTTTGATGTAATCGGCATTCTCGTTGAGGCAGCCGGGAGCCTTTCGCGAAGCGAGGTGAGCCCAGACGTTGTTGGGGTATTCGTAGGCGACGTGGTAATGATCGAAGATATTGCCGTTCCCTACCTGAGGGGCTGCGAGGCCGCCAGTGGCGCGGCATTTGATGGGGCTTTGGTCGCCCATGAGCCAGCCGATTTTGTCGACGCTGTGAACGGCCTGTTCAACGAGGCCGCCTCCTCCGAGCCAGGTGTAGTTATACCAGTTGCGGATCTGCCATTCGATATCGGTCATCCCGTCGGTGCGGAGTGAGGTGTCGAGGTGTGGCTTGGAGTGTCCGGAATAGTAGGTTGCGTAGATGCTGGTAACATCACCGATCATGCCTTCCTCCATGACTTTGCGGTAGGCTTCGCGACGGCTCACTGAATAGCGCCAGCAGAAGCCGGCGACGATGGAGAGCGCTTTGCCTTCGGCCATTTTCAGGGTTTCGTAGACGTGACGGACTCCCGCGGCATCCACGGCCATGGGCTTCTCGGCAAAAACATGTTTTCCGGCTTCGATTGCGGCGCGCAGGTGGAGCGGGCGAAAACCGGGGGTGGTGGTGAGGAGAACAACATCGACGCCTGAATCGAGGACTTTCCGGTAGGCATCAAGCCCGACGAACTGGCGGGCTGCAGGGACGTCGATTTTGCCTTCGAGGCTCTTATTCTTGTTGAGGATTTCGAGAGACTTGTCGATTTTTTCCTGAAAGACATCGGCGACGGAATGAAGGACCAGATTGTCGTCCGCTGAGAGGGCCTGGAGTGCCGCCCCGGTTCCGCGGCCACCTGTGCCGATGAAGCCGACTTTTAATTTTTTTTCCGGATCAATCGCTTCTCCCTTTGCCGCTCCGGCGAAGGCTGTGGTTGCAGCAGTCGCTGCTGCTGTGGTGCGAATGAATTTTCGGCGATCAACTTCCGGGGCGTTTTTGTCAGTCATAACAGTGGATGTATTAAGTTAGGGAAACACACCAGAAGCGTCGGTGCGGAGCAAGGATAAAGCCACTACGTGATCAGGTGGCGCGATTCGCAGGGGACGAGATAGTTGGTGCAATTCATCGATTTGTTCCATAGAGTTTCGCCGATGATACTTCGCCCTAAGCGCTTTGATGAATTGCAGAAACTGAGAGCCGTTTTGCTCGGGTTCTGCCTCAGTTTCGGTGTTGCCTCGGCGCATCAGGTGTCTTCTGTTTCTCTGGTTTCCCGTCTCGATACGGAGAAGAAGACCTACCATCTCGACATCGCGATGGAGGTGATTCCCAGTGAAGATCAGGCTCTCAATGATGAAATTTCCCCGGAGGATGCCGCGAGGGAGTTTGCGGTGGAGTATTTGAATGTCCTTTTTGATGAGGAGGAAGTGACGCCGGAGCTCGATCTTTCGATCGAGAAAACGAGTGATGCCGAAACACCTGAATCGCTGCAGCGGAAGCAGGTTCTCGTGAATCTGCGTGGAAGCTTTCCCGAAGAGGCGAAGGAGTTTTTGCTCTACCTCGATCCAACCTGCCCGATGGCGGTGATCATGGTGGTGATTAAAGACGATAAACCCTCGCGACGGATGCAGGTGGTTCTCGCAGGGGAATACAGTCGGCCTGTAAACATTCAGCCCATTTTAGAAGGGGATCCTTTTCCGGCTGGAGAAGGGGCGAAAAGTGATGCGATTCCCGCCATTTCGGAGCGCCCGGAGGCTGATGCTGTTCCGCTGCAGGACCCGGCGGCGACGGCAAAAGCGCCTTGTCCTTTCTGTGCCGGCTGGGCGTCATTTTTTGCAGCCAGCTTGCTCCCTCCTTTGCTGGTTATTGCGATTCTGCTGCTGACCTTGAAAGGGAAGGCTGTGTTTCATCAGCTTGCGGTATTGCTCGTTGCTCAGGGAATTGCAATCGCTCTTGCGGTCTGGCAGGTGGTTCCTGTATCTCTTTCATGGGCTCTCGTGGTAGCTGCGGTGGGCTTGATTATATTGAGCCTCGAAGCTGTCTTTCATCACGTCCTGAAGTGGTGGCGTTTGATCGTTGTTGCTCTTGGAGGTTTTGCTGCCGGACAGCTCATTGCCACGACTTCCGGGTTTTATGGCTTTTTTGGCGGAAGTGAGGGTATCAGCCTCAGCGAAGTGATTTTGTTTCTTCTAGGTGTTGAGGTCGCTTTTTTCGCGGTCGGTATTGTCGCTGCCGCAATTCTCTTTTTCCTCAGTCGAAAGACCTGGTATCGAAAGGCGGTCATTCAGCCGCTTGCGACCGTCATCACAGCCTATGGGTTGTTTCTCCTTGTCGAGCCGTTCTTGTAGGACGGGGAGATGATACTTTTCCTTTTTCCGTGGATGGGGGAATGGATTGGCCGCTAATTTTTGGCGAATTTCCTGATCGACAAATCCCGTAATTTGAGGTCTTTGTGAGACGTCGTGAACGAAACACAACAACAGCGCCGGGGTGAGATCCGGGTTCGAGCTCTCGTGTCCTGTGGACTCGTTGCGGGAATGCTGTTGTCCGGGTGCAAAGCATTGCAGCCCGATTCCGCTGATGCGTCTGCCATGGTCGGCGGCCTTCCCGGTCAGTGGACGGGGAAAGGGCCTGCGATTCCGAACGATGCGGTGATTGGATGGCTCGATGATTTTCACAGTGGAACGCTGACCTCGCTGGTGACGGAGGCGGTTGGAAACAGCTACGATCTCGCGGCCGCACGGACCCGTGTTCGTCAGTTGGAAGAGCGGGCGAAGATTGCGGGAGCGGATCGTCTTCCCACTCTGGATGCCGGAATTGCGACGAGACGTTCCCAGAATCTTCGCGGGGCGTCGTTTCAGACGGTTCGAGCCAATACTTTTGAATTCTCGCTCGATGTCGCGTGGGAAGTGGATCTCTGGGGGCGGATCAAGAACCTGCGTGATGCGGAACTCGATAAGCTGATCGCGGAGACAAATGTCTATGAGGCGTCACGGCTGTCGCTCGCGGCTAATGTGGTAAAAACCGCTTTTGAGATTGTGGAGTCGAAGCAGCAGATTGCTCTGTCACGGCGCAATCTTTCCAGTCTCAATACGAACCTGCAGATTCTCGATGACAAGCTAGAGGCCGGAGATGCCGATGATAGAACCGCGCTCGACATCAGTTTGAGCCGGGCCGATCAGGCTCGTGCGAGGTCGAGTATTCTCGCGGAGCAACGCCAGCTCGATTCATCAAAGCGCGTGCTCGAAACTTTGCTGGGTCGTTATCCTTCGGGGGCGATTGACGGTCTGAGTTCTCTCCCCGGTATGCCGAAAAGGGTTCCTGCCGGTTTGCCCAGCGAATTGCTCCTGCGTCGGCCTGATTTGCTTGCCGCCGAAGCCCGTGTCGATGCCGCGTTCAAAGAACTGAGCGCGAGCAGGAAAGCGCTTCTGCCGGCGATTCGGATCTCGGGAGGTGCCGGAACTTCGACGACGGACGAGTTTGGCGATCTTTTCGATATTCAGAACATGGTATGGAATATCGGTCAGAACCTGACGAGACCTCTGTATCAGGGGGACCGGTTGCGGTCGAATATTCGACTGGATCAGCACGAAGTTGACGAACTGGCTGCAAACTATGGTGAGACCGCGTTGACCGCATTTCGCGAGGTTGAGACCGCTCTGGCTGGTGAACGTTATCTTGCCTCTCAGTATGATGCTCTCTCTGTCGCTGCCCGTGAAGCCCGTCGTGCTGAACAGCTCAGCCTCGATCAGTATGAGAAGGGGATCGTCGATATCATCACCTTACTCGAGAGTCAGCGCCGTTCCTTTGATGCGCAGAGCGCCTATCTTGCTTTGCAACTGCAGTTGTTGACCAACCGTGTCGATCTCTATTTGGCATTGGGGGGCGATTTTCATCATCCATTGGTGGTAAAGTAGGTTTTCAATCGTCTATATTGACGAAGCCTCCCACTTGCCTGAAATGCGTATTCTCACAAACATTAAAACCTTGTTCCATTTGCGGGGTTAAACTGTCGATCTATGAAGTTGTTGGTTCGTATTCTAGGCCCCCTGATCATTGTGGCCGGTGCCGTGTTTCTTGCGAGGCATTTCATACTCACGAAGCCGGAGCCACGGACCTTCGAGGCCCCGCCTCAGGTGACGGCAGTGGAGGCGACGAGGCTCAAGCCCGAGACCTTTCAGGTCTTTCTCAATACTCAGGGGACGGTTCGCCCGCGAACGATGACCAATTTGATTCCGGAAGTGAGTGGGCGAATCATCGAAATTTCTCCCAATTTCCGTGAGGGGGGATTTTTCGAAAAGGATGAAGTGCTTGTTCATCTCGATCCGCTGAACTACGAGACTGCGGTGGTGATTGCAGAAAGCAATCTCGCTCAGGCAAGGACCGTGCTGCGCGAGGAAGAGGTGCGTGGAGAGCAGGCTGTGCAAAGCTGGGAGCGGCTTGGAAAGTCGGGGACTCCCAGTGAAATGGCGGCGAGAAAGCCTCAACTCGCTGAGGCGCAGGCCAAGTTACGTGCATCCGAGGCGGAAGTAGTCCGGGCCAGGCGCGACCTTGAACGGACCAGGGTGAAAGCGCCGTTCGCGGGGCGTATTGTCGAGCAGAACGTCGACGTGGGGCAGTTCGTTTCCTCCAATACTCAGTTGGGACGCGCTTTTTCCACCGATGTGATGGAGGTGCGTTTTCCGCTCACGAACAAACAACTCTCTTTTGTCGATCTTCCCGAAGCCTATCGTGGTGACAATGCCGACGAAAAACAAAATGCTCCCGAGGTTCTCATCTCGGGGAGGATTGGGCGTGACGCAGGTCAGTGGGCCGGTAAAGTGGTGCGGGTCGACAGCCTGATCGATGAGGCCTCACGGCAGCTCTTTGTCGTTGCCGAGGTGAATGATCCCTACCGGCGTCAGGATGACCGCCCTGTCATGCCGCTAAAGATTGGAATGTTCGTCGACGGGTTGGTGAAAGGTGAACTCCTCGAAAATGTATTTGTTCTTCCACGCGAAGCGGTGCGGGTCGGAGGCGAGGTAATTCTCATCAATGAGGCCAATGAAATCCGCCGTCAGAAGGTTGTTCCGCTCTGGTCGGAGACTGACAAGGTCGTGATCCCTGCGGAGGGGGCGGGGTTGAATCCCGGTGATGTGGTTTGTCTGACACCGCTTTCGTATCCTGCCAATGGCGCTAAAGTTCTTCCGACGATTGACGGCGTCACTCCGGCCGTTGAGCAACCGGGAGGAGGCATGATAGGTAAAGGTGGCAAGGGTGGAAAAGGCGGAAAAGGGAAGGGCGGCAAAGATAAGGGCAAGGGCGCGCCGGGTCCTGAGAGCGAACGTGCCGTCAGTAAGGAGCCGGTAAAAAGCGAATCCGGTGAGAAGTCCTAGGTCGATTCCACACACCCTGACATGATAGCCTTTTTTGCCAGAAACGGAGTTGCCTCAAATATTCTGCTTGTTGCGATTGTGCTGGCAGGGGTCTGGGCCCTGAACTCGGGAAAGATTCCGCTGGAGGTGTTCCCCGAGTTCGAGAGCCGGAATATTGCCATTTCAGTTGCCTATCGAGGAGCGACCCCGGAAGAGGTTGAGGAATCGGTTGTGATTCGTATCGAAGAGGCGATTTCGGACGTCGAGGGGATTAAAGAAATGTTCTCTACCGCGAGCTCGAGCAGCGGGACGGTTACGGTGGAGGTCGATGAGGATTCCGACATGCGGGATGTCCGCGATAACATCGAGGCGCGGATCGACGGGCTTGCCGATTTTCCTCCGGGTGATGCCGAAAATGTCGTGATTCGCACGGCGGAGAACAGTCGCTGGGTCATCAGTGTCGTCGTCAGTGGCGACATGAGCGAGCGCGATCTGACGGAGCTTGGTGCGCAGGTGCGGGATGATCTGTTGCTACTTCCGGAAGTGACGAATGCGGAACTGCAGGGCAACCGCCCCTATGAAGTCTCGATTGAAATCGACGAGCGGGCTCTTTTGAAATACGGACTGACGTTCAACCAGGTGGCACAGGCACTGCGGGCCTCGTCGATCGATGTTCCTGCGGGAACGCTGGAAACCCGCTCCGGTGAGGTCGTTCTCCGGACCAAGGGGCGCGCTTACACCCAGGCTGACTTTGAAAAAATCACTCTGATCGCACGGCCTAACGGGGCAAGAATCACGGTGGGGGATGTCGCGAAGGTGAATGACGGATTCGACGAGAATCTGTTCATCGCGCGGATGAACACGAGGCGCTGTGTTCTCGTCGCAGTGTTCCGCGAGGGGAATCAGAGTGCGATCAAGATTGCCGACGAGGTCAAAGCGTTCATGGCTGAACACAAAGAGAGACTTCCCGACGGTGTTGAAATCAGCTACTGGAGCGACTCCTCAAAAATTGTCAAAGGTCGCCTGGAGACATTGCTGGACTCTTTCTGGAAGTCGATTCTCTTCGTGTTCATTGTCCTCGCGCTCTTCCTCCGGCCGAGTCTGGCCTTCTGGGTGGCGCTGGGGGTTCCTGTCTGTTTTCTCGGAGCATTCGCCCTGATGCCGTTTGTGGGGGTGTCGATCAATATCGTCAGTCTCTTCGGTTTTATTCTCGTGCTGGGAGTCGTCGTGGATGACGCCATCGTCACCGGTGAGCATATCTATACGAAGCAGAAAGAGATGAAGGACCCGGTCGAGGCCGCTGTGGAAGGGGCTGAGGAGGTTGCTCTACCCGTCGTTTTCGGGGTCCTCACGACGATGCTGGCGTTTGTGCCTCTTTTCTTTTTGTCGGGATTCAATGGCACCTGGATGTCCCAGATTTCGACGATTGTGATCATGGTTCTCGCGTTTTCGCTGATTGAATCAAAGTTGATTCTTCCATCGCACCTCACTCACAGTCCGCGTCATTGGATGCGGAATATCGGGCAGTTCTTTCTCGGGGTGAAAGTTTCAGATTACCTCGCGCGCCTTTACGGTGGATTTTCAAAGTTCCAGATGGCGATAGCGGACAGTCTTTTGTGGTTTGTTAGAAAGATTTATCAGCCGGCACTGAATTTCTCGCTGAGGAATCGATACCTCGTGCTCTCAGGCTTCGTGGGTATGCTCGTTGTCCTAATCGGGATGTTCCAGGGCGGACGAATCAAGCGTGTCAGTTTTCCCCGTGTGGAAAGTGAACGGGCTACCTGTCGTCTTACGATGCAGGAGGGAACGCCCTTTGAAGTGACGGAGGGTTATATTCTCATGATGGAGGATATCGTTCTCGATATGAAGAAGAAGCATGTCGGAACGGATGGTATTTCCGTGATTGAGGACGTCTTCTCCAGCATTGGCGGGCAGGGTGTTTCCTCGTCCCGCTCAAGCACCCGGACGGGGCAGAACCATCAGGGGGAAGTGGTATTCTACATCACGCCGCCGGAAGACAGGCAATACGAAATCGGAACGCGCGCCCTCGCTGAGGAATGGCGCACCGAAATTCAAAACCGCGGAGGTATTGTCGGAGCGAAGGAACTCTATTTTCGCGCCGAGATCGGGCGGGGGAGGGATCCCATTGAGGTGCAGTTGCGCGGGCAGGATGTCAAAGCTCTCACGAGTGCGGCCTCCGAGGTGAAGGAGAAAATGGAAAGCTACGCGGGCCTGTTTGATATTTCAGACAGCCTTGATGAAAGCCGCGAGGAGATTCAGCTCCGGATTCGTCCGGAAGCTGAGCAGTTCGGACTGACGATGTCGGATCTCGCAAGGCAGGTTCGGCAGGCCTTTTTCGGGGAGGAAATTCAGAAAATTCAGAGGAACCGCGACGAGGTTCGCGTCATGATGCGCTACCCGCTGGAAGACCGGAAGTCGATTGCCGCGCTTGAAGCGATGAAAATTAGAACAGGCGACGGGCAGGCGGTTCCTTTTTCGACGGTGGCGGAAGCGGTGATTGAAAAGAGTTTTCCGAGGATCGAGCGCTTTGACCGGAACCGCGCAGTTGAGATCAAAGCGGACGCCGACAAAGAGGTCGCCGACCTTACGAGTATTCGCGAAGACCTCGCTGCCTGGATGCCGGGTCTTTTGAAGAAGTATCCCGGGGTGTCATTTTCTTTCGAAGGTGAGGCGAAAGATGAGCGCGAGAATTCAGGGGGGATGAAGATCGGTGCGGTGCTTATTATCTTTGGTATCTATTCGATGCTGGCGATTCCGTTTCGCTCCTATATTCAACCTCTCATGGTGATCGCGGTGATTCCCTACGGACTGATCGGGGCTGTGCTTGGCCATCTTCTCGAGGACTTTCTGAAAGCGGATACGGGAGGGATGCCGTTGAGTTATTTGAGCTACTTCGGGATGCTGGCGCTTTCCGGGGTGGTTGTGAATGACAGCCTCGTTCTCGTCGATTATATCAACCGTCGCAGGGCGAAAGGGGATTCTGTTTTTGAAGCCGTGAGCACCGCGGGGGCGGCACGATTCCGTGCGATCATTCTGACTTCGGCGACAACTTTTGCCGGTCTCTTTCCCTTGATTCGAATGGAGGCGACGCAGGCTCAGTTCCTCATCCCCATGGCTGTCAGTCTCGGCTACGGAATTCTTTTCGCGACGATGATCACTCTTTTCCTCGTTCCTATCAATTTCCTGATCATGGATGACCTCGGAAGGCTCTTTAAAGGTGCCTACGGTAATGACTCGAGAGGCGCTGAAGCAAAGGAATCTGCGGCAGTCTGATTTTACGGGGTGTTCTGTCAGGGAAAAAAGCGGGATCAGGGAGTTGTCATGACGCTTCCAACTGTGTAGACACTTTGCATCGTGTTTATGAAAAGATGTTTCTCCCTTCGTCGGTGGCCTCACCTGGTGGTCGCCCTTTCGGTTCTATCAGTGGGTTTATCACTGCGGGCGGCTGATCATCCAAGTGCTCAGTTCGTCAGGATTTCCATCCCGGGTGAGGGCAGGATCCTCACGCTCGCAGAGGTTGAAGTGATCAGTGGCGGCAAAAATGTCGCTCCTGAGGGGAAGGCGAGCCAGTCCAGTGAAAGCGCCGGTGGTAAAGCGGAACGCGGGATCGATGGGAACAAGGACGGCGACTATAACAAAGGGGGGCAGACTCACACCTCGCAGGGAAAAGATGCCAAAGATCCCTGGTGGGAAGTCGATCTCGGAAGTGTGAAGGAGATCGAGAAAATTCAGATTTGGAATCGCAATTCACTCCAGGAGCGCCTCGACGGGTTCACACTTGAGCTGCTCGATGCGAACCGGAAACCGGTTCTTTCGCGTGAGGGGAACGCCGCTCCGATTGGGAGCGTTTCCTACCAATTCGGCGGTGAAGAGACGGAAGTGGCCTACTTCGGGCAGGATGGGAAAGCGCTTCCCGTTCCGGTGAGACCTGAGAAGGTTCCCGATGGCTACCGCGACCCTGAACCCTTCGCCTTTAAAAAGGAGGATCAGATCGCCATCATCGGCAACGGTCTCGCGGATCGCATGCAGCACGATGGCTGGATGGAGACCTTTCTTCAGGCCGCCAATCCCGATGCGGAACTGGCGTTCAGGAACATGAGCCTCACCGGCGATCGCATCGATCGCTATCCGCGCAGTAAGGGGTTCATGGAGATGAACGATTACCTCCGTCATGTTCAGGCCGATGTTATTTTCGCCTTTTTTGGATATAACGAATCTTTTGCCGGAGCGAAAGGTCTTGAAGAATTTGAGAAAAAGCTCACTGCGATGATTGCGACCTACCGCGGAATCAAGGCGAACGGGGAGAGCTTCGCGCGGATCGTTCTCTTCAGTCCCATTGCCCATGAGAATCTGAATGATCCCAACCTTCCCGACGGGAAAGCCAACAATCGTCGACTCGCACTCTATTCCGCTGCGATGCAGAAAGTGGCGCAGCACGAAGGGGTGGCCTTCGTTGATCTTTTCAATCCGACTAAGGAACTCTATGCCGCTCAGTCAGAGCCGATGACCTTGAACGGTATTCATCTCAATGAGCGGGGGAATTATCATCTCGGTCAGATTATCGCGAAAGCTCTTTCAGGCAAAGTGGTCGAGGATGAAGCGCTTCTCAGTTCGGTCAGGGATGCGGTTCTCGAGAAAAACTGGCATTGGCATAATCGCTACCGCGCCGTTGATGGGAATGATGTTTGGGGTGGACGTTCGACGCTGCGTTTTGTGAATGATCAATCCAATGCCGACGTGCTCATGCACGAATTGACAATGCTCGATGTCATGACGGCGAATCGGGATCCCCTGATCTGGTCAAAGGCGAATGGAAGCGATTGGAAGGTGGATGACAGCAATGTCCCCGGGCCGGTGGAGGTTATCTCAAACGTGGGAGGCGGGAGCAAAAGTTCCAGCTCGGAAAAAGAGGGGAGTCTCGAATACCTCTCCGGGGAGGAGGGAATCAAAAAGATGACTGTTCCCGAGGGCTTCAAGGTCAATCTTTTCGCTGACGAGGCGATGTTTCCCGAGATGGTGAACCCTGTGCAAATGCAGGTGGATGGAAAAGGCCGGCTCTGGGCGGCTGCCTGGGCGACCTATCCGAAGTGGGAGCCGCTCAAGGAAATGAATGATGCCCTGCTCATCCTCCCGGACGATGACGGTGACGGCGTCGCAGATCGCTGTGTGGAGTTTGCCAAAGTGCACAACCCGCTCGGCTTTGAATTCTGGAACGGAGGTGTCATTGTCACTTCCCAGCCGGATATTCTTTTCCTGAAAGACACTGACGGTGATGACGTCGCTGACGTGCGCTACGTGCTCTTTCAGGGCACGGGGAGTTCCGATACGCACCACGCGGCTAACAACCTTATCTACGGTCCCGACGGCGGAATCTACTGGCAAAGCGGTGTTTTCCTGCAGCACAATCACGAGCATCCGTGGGGGCCTTCTCTTGAGGCGAATGCATCCGCGATGTACCGATTTGATCCACGTCGCTATACGATTTCCTTTCACGCCGGAAACTCTCCGAATCCTCACGGGACGAGTTTTGACGATTGGGGTTACATGTATGCGAACGATGGCACCGGGGGACGCTCCTATCAGGTGCGCCCCGACGGGGAGGGCTTCAAAATGTTTCCTCTTGTGACGAAGGAGGTTCGTCCTGTTGCGGCTGATCAGATTATCGGAAGTACCAATTTTCCTGACGAAATGCAGGGCAATTTCCTGGTCTGTAACACGATCGGATTTCTCGGGCTGAAGCAGTATCAGCTTCACCGTGATGGATACGAAGTGAAGACCGTTCAACGCGGGAAGAAGGGCGAGCCTGACACCGAAGTAACAGTAACTTACCAACAGGGGGAAGTTTGGGGCACCCCGACTGATGAGATGCTCTCCAGTGCCGATAAGAATTTTCGTCCCACCGACGCCGTCTTCGGCGAGGACGGGGCGCTTTATGTGTCCGACTGGCACAACGTCATCATCGGGCACATGCAGCACAATATCCGCGACCCCAATCGCGATAAGAAGCACGGTCGCATTTATCGGATTGTGAATACGAAGAAGCCACTGCAGGAGGCCGTTGAGATCGACGGTGCGTCAGTAGCTGCCTTGCTCGACAACTTTAAACACCCGGTTTCTCATGTGCGACATCGCACGCGTGTTGAACTGAGTGAGCGTAGCGTCGATGAGGTTGTTCCCGCTGCGAAAAAGTGGGCTGCTACGCTTGATCCAAAGAAGAAAGAGGATGGGATTCCATTGCTCGAAGCATTGTGGGTCCATCAGCAGTTCAATGTCAGGGACCGCGATCTTCTGAATGTGGTCCTGAGTTCGGTTGATCCCCATGTCGCCAATGGTGCCAGGACAGTTCGCCATCACTGGGATGTCGCTGATCCGACAAAAAATGTCGTTACAAGCCCGATTGAGCAGGAGGAAGAGAAAATCGATATCGATATTCCAGAGCACTTTTCAAAGGCGGAGGCGGCGGCTTACAAGCTCGGTGCGGAAGTCTTTCATCGGGATGCTCACTGTGTGACCTGTCATCAGGGCACCGGCGACGGGATTGTGAATATCTATCCTCCGCTCAAGGAGAGCAAGTGGGTCACGGGGAATGAAGACCGGCTCATTAAGTTGACTCTCAATGGGCTCTGGGGCGCGATCGAAGTCAATGGCGTTACCTACGATCCCACGAAAGGGGTTCCCCCGATGACGGCGTTTAAAGCACTCCTCGACGATAATGAACTCGCCGCTGTTCTAACCTATGTGCGAAACACCTGGGGGAATAAAGCCTCGCCAATCTCTCCTGAGAAGGTGAAGGAGATCCGCGAAGCGACCAAGTCGCAGCAGATTTTCTACAAACCGGAAGAGCTGCTCAAGGAGCATCCCTTCGAGTAAATTCTGTCTCCATTAATTAAAGCATTAGTTAAAGCGGTTCCTGAATGATACGGGAACCGCTTTTTTGTGCCGGTCAGGCCCCGGGCGGGTTTGCTGACTGAGCTTCCGCACTTACTCAGACTGCATTTTCTTCCAACCGATGATCCACTCTTCAACGGAGGGGAAGTCGTCCGGGTTTTCTTTTGAGACTCTTTTGATTTCCTCAAGGTTCAGGACGCTGACTTGAAAATAGGTCTGCTCTTCGCTCGTTCTCGGCTCAAAATTCTCCCAGACCAGCGTTGCTTTGCTTCTGTCTTCCGACCAGGTCCAATTGTCTTTCGGGTCGAAAGTGACGTATTCCGTGTGGACGTCGTCGGCGAAGGTCACTTCGGCAGTGAGTTTTTCAATCTCGTCTCTCCAGGCACCACCGGTTCGGGTTTCGTAGATGAAAAAGGCATTCATGGAACTGTCTATTCCCGTGGGGCAGTCATACTCGCGTTCGATAATGACTTCCTCACCCTCGGGGAATTCCACCTCAATGACATACCAGGCGTGTTTCTGAATGGAGCCGTCATAGTTCTCGGTCTTCGGCTTCTCCACTTTCTCTCGAAAGACAGAACCGTCCGGTTTGAGGATTTCTTTGTAGTAGCCTTCGACGAGTTTCGCTTCGACTGTTTTGCCGTTGACCCGGCTTACCAGATTCTCAATCGGTCCGATGATATCGCCGTCCATTTCCGATCGTGAGGCATTGGGAAATCCCAGCTTCTGTATCGCGCTTCCGCCCTTCTTGTGACTGAGAAAGGTGAACCGGGCGATCACTTTGGTTTTCTCAACTCCGAAATGGATATCGAGATGCTCCGACTTCATCTGAATGATGCTCTCGGTTCCGGATCTCCAGCCGATCGGTTCGGGACCTTCTCCGCCATCGTTGAGGGCCGCATCATTGGCAGGGCTCGCGACGACGCTGTTGAGGATCAAGCTTGCGATGAGAAAAAAGCGATTTTTCATGTCGGCATCATAACACTGCTCCGCCTTAAGAAGAGCACAAAATGGAGTGCGATATTCCGGTCTCAGGGAAGAAAAAGAATCAGATAGATCCAGTTGAATGTCAGGATTAGAAAGAGGAGCAGGCTGAGCTTTTTGACACTTATCCTCCGGCCTTCCTGCCCCGGGGCGCGACCACGGAAAAAGCGGATTAGTCCGGCGATGAACCAGACCAGCACCGCGCCGACGCCGAGAATGATGGCCGGATTGAACGCGATTGCCTCAAGGAAACGGCCGTGTGAGAGCGATTCAAAGGCCCTCGTCCCGCCGCAGGAGAGGCAGGGAATCCCGAAGGTATTTCGAAACCCGCAGGAGGGCGCCTGGATCGGGCTGTGCTCATAAACTCTCGCGAATCCCACCAGTGCGACAACGGCGAGAAAGGTGACCGTCGGCGCGACGAGGACTTCAGGATGCCTTCGGCCCATTGATTTATTGTGGAGTCGGCACGATGAAAAGATGCGCCTTTGCTTCTCCGCTATGGGAGATCGTTTTGATCGAGTCGGGGAGGAAGCGCTTGCTTTCCAGCGAGGCGCTGTCAGAGAGCTGTTTCCGAATCTCATCGAGCTTTTCCTGTGTCTCACTGCGATCATTTGCCTCTGCTTCGAGTCGGAAGCGGGGGAAGGGGAGGTTCGAGTGTTCGCAAACCTCGTCGTAGTCCTTGAGCAGTCTCGCGATCCGTTCGGTATGCGCCGCCTTGCCATCAATATCCACGGCGAAAAGGTTGGTCGACTGGATTTGCTCACGAAGGGATGAACCCCTCGACTCGGTGAGATCGATGAGATCTTCGGTATTCAATTCCCCCTCCACGAGGTAAGTCGGTGCTTCCTCAACGAGGGTTGCACGGGCAGGGGCGTAGAGTTCGCCCTTGAGGATCCATTCACCTTTTTTCCAGTGGATATCGACTGATTCCATCGCCCGGGGAAAGCGTGCCTCGAAAAGCATCTGAGTGATCTTCTCGAGGTCGGCTTCACGCTTTTCGGTCATTGATTTCGCAAACTCACCGAGCGCGGTCGTTAGCGATGTCTTAAGATCGTTGAACCGGGCCTGCTCTTTTTCGGTTCTTGCGAGAGCATAAGGCGTGTTGAGCGAATGGTATTCGGTCAGGAGCACTTCCGCGCTGTGCGATCCGATGTTGTGTTTTCTTAAAATCGATTCAGCAGTGGGGGCGAGCGGGTCTTTGAGGCCTCTCAGGCGTTTCTTGAAAAAGCCGAGACGCTCGACACTGAGGATTTCAATTCCCGGTTCAGACCGGAGGTCGGCAAGGGCGCTTCGCCACTGAAATCCGCGAACGAGGAGGAAGAGTGTCATTCCGAGGATCAGTGCTGCGAGGCAGGCGGAACTGATCACATACGTGGTAGACCTTGGCGCGCGTTTTGCAGGGCTGGCTTCTTCAGCTTCTTCCATACTCAATTCGATTCGAAATCTTATCCCAAACCTGCGCGGGAATCGAGAGTGTTTTTGATTAGTTAACTAGTCAGAAAATATCAGGTTCATCGACATCGTCACCTGCATGCATGAACCGGAAGTCACATCCCTCGGGAGCCTGGGTGATTTCATCCGCGTAGAGCTGGCCGTAGCCGCGACGATGACGCGGGGGAGGAGCTGTCCATTCTGCGAGGCGGGATTGCAGTTCTTCATCGGAAACCTTCAGTTCGAGGATGCGTTTTTCGACATTTACCTCGATGAGGTCGCCGTCGCGCACTGCTGCAAGTGGTCCGCCAATCGCCGATTCCGGGGCGATGTGGAGCACGCAGGCGCCGTAGCTGGTGCCGCTCATGCGGGCATCGGAAAGGCGCAGCATGTCTCGAACCCCCTGCTTGAGAAGGTAATTCGGGATCGGAAGCATTCCCCATTCCGGTATCCCCGGAGCGCCGATAGGGCCGGCATTCTGGAGGACGATGATGTGGTCTGCGGTGAGGCCCATGGATTCATCGTGGATCCGCTCTTTCAGGTCGGCATAGTCCTTGAAAACGACGGCGGGGCCTTCGTGGGCGAGCAGTTTGGGTTCAGCTGCAGTCGGCTTAATCACTGCTCCATCAGGGGCGAGATTGCCGCGCAGGACAAAGGTGCCGCCGGCATTCGAGACCGGTTTGTCGAGGGGGCGGATCACATCGTCGTTGAAGACTTCGGCACCTTCGAGATTTTCGCCGAGGGTTTTCCCGGAAACGGTCGGGGCATTCAGCTTCAGCTGTGATTTGATCTGGCTGAGAAGCGCGAGAATCCCACCGGCATCATAAAAATCCTCCATCACATACTCTCCACAGGGACGAATATTGGCGATCACGGAAACCTGCTGCGAGATCTCATCGAACTGTTCGAGGGTGAGTTTGACTCCTGCCCGTCCCGCCATCGCGATGAGGTGGATGATTGCGTTGGTTGAGCCTCCCAGTGCCATGTCAGTGACGATCGCATTGTGAAATGCATCTTCCGTGAGGAGGCTGCGCGGAGTGACTTTATCCCAGGCGAGATCAACGATGCGCCGCCCGCAGGCGGAAGCCATTCTCGCATGAGTAGAATGTACTGCGGGGATGGATGTCGATCCGGGAAGGCAGAGCCCCAGCACTTCGGCGATAGCCGTCATCGTGGAGGCGGTGCCCATCGTCATGCAGTGACCGGGAGAGCGGGCGATACCGTCTTCGAGTTCATTCCAGCCATCTTCGCAAAGATTGCCGGCCTGACGCTCCGCCCAGTATTTCCACATATCGGTCCCGGAGCCGAGTGTTTCGCCGCGCCAGCAACCTTTCAGCATGGGGCCTGCGGGAAAAAAGATCGAGGGAAGGTTCGCCGAAGTTGCTCCCATGATGAGAGCGGGAACGGTTTTGTCGCAGCCACCCATGAGAACGACGCCGTCGAGGGGGTAGCAGCGCATCGTTTCCTCCACCTCCAGTGCGAGGAGGTTTCGGTAATACATGCTCGTAGGCTTCATGAAGCTCTCCGAGAGAGACATCACGGGGATTTCCACCGGAAAGCCGCCTTGCTGCCATACGCCGCGTTTCACTTCTTCGGCGCGGTCGCGAAAGTGCGTGTGACAGTTGTTCATGTCAGACCACGTATTGAGAATGCCGATTACGGGTTTCGCTTTGAAGTCTTCAGTATCGAATCCCATCTGCTTGAGACGGGAACGGTGACCGAAGCTGCGTTGATCGTCCGGAGCAAACCAGCGGGCGCTGCGAAGGGTGGAAGGGTCTCTTTCTGACATAGGGAATTTGTAGCGCGAACCTAAAGAATGGGAAGGGAAACTTTTGAGTAGTTGGCCGCTATCCCGTCCTTGCGGATGATTGCATCATTCATCACCGTGTCAGGATGTGGAGAGCGATCCTATTGACAGTTCTTTTTGGATGCCTACTTGAGGCTGATGCGTTTGATCCGGCCCTGCAGGATGACTCGCAGGCTCTGGTGAGGCATTTTAATAAGCCACCTAACCCTCTTGGCCCTGCGATCAAAGAGGGTTCATTCGTTCCTCTGCAGGGCGAAACGATCTCTTTGATGGGTGGGGCTGATGTCTATCTGATGCGGGAGTATCCGGATTTCGATATGGCGATGCTTTCCGCATGGAAGGGGAGGAAACTCCGGATCCGAAATATCGGGTGGTCAGCGGATACCGTTTATCGTCAGCAACGTCCGATGTATTTTTATACAGAAAAAGGTGACGATCGTGAAGGCAGTGTTCCTGATCTGCGCGAGAAAATCGATCCGGGGACGATGATTTTGATGTTCGGGAAAATGGAATCGCTCGATGGCGAAGCCCGCCTTTCAGAATTCGTGACGAGCTATGAAGCCCTCGTCTCGGAGTTGAAGCGTTTTTCTGAACGCATCGTCCTCGTTGCTCCGATTCCGTTTAGCGGCGCGATGGCACCGACTCAGCCGGATGGGGAAGGACGTGAATTGGCTGAGCAAAGAAATGCCGTTCTCTCGAAATACACGGAAGCGATCGAGGCCCTCGCGGAAAGACAGGGGGCCCGTTTCTTTGATTCGGGGGATTATGAGGCCGATGCTTTCAGCGGGAACGGAATTTATCTTTCCGAAATCGGGCAGAGGCAGTTCGCGGTTCGCCTCGCAAAGGAACTTGGATGGAAAGGTGAGTGGAGCGACGGGATCGAAGACGATGTTCGATTAAAGAATCATCTTTGGCATCAGTATTACCGACCGACGAACTGGGCCTTCCTCTTTGGGGATCGCCAGAGTGTTCCCAGCTCGCGTGATAATGAAGACCCGAGCCGGCGATGGTTTGAAGAGGAAATTCAGGAGATCCCGTCGCTTATCTCAGAGGTAGAGGCGCGCCTGTGGAAATTTAGTGAAGGACTTGTGAAATGAAGTGGTTTTTGAGCAAAGTATTTATCCTCACCGCACTGGTGACTTCGACTTCCGCGTATGCCGTATCCGTGGGAAAAACCGCGAAAGACAATTCGGTAAAGGCTCAGTTGGAGGCGTTCAAAGTCCATCCGGATTTTGAGATTAATCTCTTCGCGGATGAGTCCATGGGCATCGCCAATCCGATTGCGATGCATTGGGATGAGCGGGGACGGCTCTGGGTTCTGACGACCCTGACCTACGCCCAGCTAAAACCCGGGCAGGGGCCGAATGATACCCTCGTGATTCTCGAAGACACCGATGCGGACGGGAAGGCGGACAAGTCCACTGTCTACGCTGACGGCCTCGATATGCCGATGGGTTTCGCGCTATACCGGGACGGTGTGTATATCGGTGAGGGAGCTGATCTTCTCTTTCTGAATGATGAGGACGGAGACGGTGTTGCCGACAGCAGGGAGGTTGTTCTGACGGGATTCGGAACAGGGGATACTCACCAGAATATTTCCAATTTCACGTGGGGGCCGGATGGATGTTTGTATTTCAGTCAGGGGTTGCATTGTTATTCCCGTGTCGAAACCCCGTGGGGGATCGTTCGCGGAGACACCGCAGGATTTTGGCGCTTCAATCCGCGGAATTTGAGACTCGATCCGTATTGTTTTCCAAGTTTAGCCAGTCAGAACCCCTGTGGCATTATTTTTGATAAAGAGGGTTCTCTCTTCATCAAATCAAACAACAAGGAGCTCATTTTTGCGACTCCGGGGTTGATCCCGACGACACATCAGAAGGATCTTGGTGAGATCGGTAATATGGGGTCGACCCCCGGCAAATCGATGGGGGGCGAATACGTCATTTCCGCGCACCTCCCTGACTGGCTTCAAAATCACATTCTCATCGCCGGTTACTATTCACACCGGGTCAGTGCTTACCCTCTCGTGAAAGAGGACTCAGGTTTCGCAAAAGTGGAGCCTCTCGAAATTCTCTCTTCTGAGCATTCGAGCTTCCGCCCCGTCGAGGTTCGAATCGGGGGAGACGGTGCGATTTATGTGGCTGACTGGTTCAATCCTATCATTGGTCACTATCAGGCGTCCTTGCGTCACCCTGACAGAGACGCAGAGCATGGGAGAATCTGGCGGCTCACCGCGAAAGGGCGGGAGTTGAGTGAGGAGCTGCCGCTTTACCATCAGTTGCGGGGCAGCGAGGAGGTCACTGAGGCTCCTCTCACGGAGATTGGCGAGGATCCCCGGGTGCGCCTCCGTGCTATTGTTGGGCTGGCTAACAGCGGGGAACCCGATGCGTTGAGTTCGATTTTGAAGGCGCTCGACTATCCCCGTGACCGGTTCATTGACTATGCTTTAGAGCAGTCGGTCCATGCCCTCGCGAAGGACTGGCTACCGGCGGTCGAGTCGGGGAAGTTGAAAATCGGGAACACAGAGCATCTCGCTTTTGCTCTCGAAACGATTGGTGGAACTGAGGCCCTCGAGATTGCAAAACGCCACTTCGCCAAAGAGGGAGTGTCCGATGAAGAGCGGGCTCGCTTTGCCGAGGTGATTGCAAAAACGGGAGGTCCTGAAGATTTGCGATCTCTAATCAACCGGGAAACCGATGCCGCAACCTTGAAGGCGATCGTTGAGCAGTCAGGGAAACGCCGCGTGCGTCCATCTGCCGGCTATGAAGATGATTTGCTGGCTCTGCTTGGATCAGGAGACACTGAGGTAAGAACGAATGCGATTCGCATTGCGGGGTTGTGGAATACGACTAAAGCGTCGGATCCTGTTCGACGGGTGATGATGAACAAGGACGCGTCGACGCAGCTTCGGGGAACCGCGGCGGGGGCGTTTGCTCAGATTGAGAAAGGAAAAGCCGCTCCTGTTCTTTTGGAATTGTGGAGCAAAGAAAGCGATGCCGTGAAACCTGCATTGATCGCCGCACTCGCTGATGTCGCGCCGGTAAGAGCGGCTCAGGAGGCTGCGGGATTTCTTGCGGGTGTGAGTTCTGCCGAAATGGCGATTCCCTTTGTGAGCCCGTTTCTGGCGAGAGAAAAAGGGCCTCAGGAATTGGCTGAGGCGCTGAAGAAAGTCGGAATCAGCAAAGAATCGGCCACGGTTCTTTCAACCGCGATGAGTGAAATGGGGCGGGGCGATGAAGCATTGTTAGGCGTCATTCAGGATGCGATGGGAGTGGCCTCCGGCGCGAGGGCCTACTCCGCTGAGTTTGTGAAAGAACTCGCCGCTGAGGTGGTCGCTTCGGGAGATCCTGAAGCGGGTGGGAAGATTTATCAGCGTGCCGAATTGACCTGCTTTGCCTGTCACCAACTGAAGGGGATCGGAGGCATTATCGGGCCGTCGCTCGATACCGTGGGCGCCGGTCTCACGCCTGATCTGCTTATCGAATCGGTGCTCTGGCCACAGCGGCAGTTGAAAGAGGGTTACTTCTCAACCGTGGTTTCCACGAAAGGCGGGGACACCTATTCCGGCTACAAGGAAAAGGACGATGCCGAATTCTTTTATCTTAAAGACACCGCTTCGGGAGAGGTGAAAGCGATTCAGCGAGTCGAGATTTCCAAAATTACGAATGCAGGTTCACTGATGCCTCAGGGCCTCACCAACAGTCTCAGCCACGAGGAATTACGGGACCTGATCGCTTATCTGGCGACTTTGAAAGGATAGCTCCTGGACGCTTTGCGTGATTCTCAGCGGCGGGCGTTCCCTGCTATGTCATCAGTTTTTCGATAATCGCATCGACGTCGTAAACGCAACCGCCCCAGGTTCCGCCGCTCACGTTCTGGAGCGCGGCCCAGAGACGGGTGTCATCGGGGACGTTGGGAAGCGGTTTCAGTTTTTCATTGGTCGCTCTCTCCATGAGTTCGTCGACGTTGCCGGCATAATCGACAGAACCGGTCATTTTCCGGCAGTCGATTTTAACTCGAATGAGATCGCCGTCCCGCACTTTTCCAATCGGACCACCGGCCCAGGCTTCGGGGGAAATGTGGCCGACGCAGGCTCCGGTCGAAACGCCGGAAAAGCGTCCGTCAGTAATGAGAGCAACATTCTTGCCCCAGGGGAGGTGTTTCAAAGCGATCGTAAGCTGCGCTGTTTCCGGCATGCCGCAGCCGATCGGTCCAAGGCCGATGAGAACAATGACGTCGCCCTCTTTGATTTTATCGTCTCCGGTGGATTTTACCGCTGCGATGGCATCCGGTTCCGATGCAAAAACACGGGCGGGGCCTTCGTGGAGGTAGATGCCGTTTTCATCAATCTTGGAAGGATCAATCGCGGTGGATTTGATGACCGATCCGTCGGGAGTGAGGTTGCCACCGGGGAAGGTAACCGTCGAGGTCAGCCCGCGGGACGCCGCGACTTCCGGTGACATGATGACATTGTCAGGATCGATTCCGTCGAGCTGGGTCAGTTTTTCACGCAATCGCTGACGGCGTTCTGACTTCTCCCACCATTCAAGATTCTCTCCGAGAGTTTTTCCGGAAACGGTCATGGCATCGAGGCGAAGCAGGCCTTTGTCGCGCAAGTGAAGCATCACTTCAGGGACGCCTCCGGCTAGAAAGACCTGAACGGTGGCATGGTGTACGGGGCCGTTCGGCAGGGCGTCGACGATGCGTGGAATCTCAGCATTGACCCGTCTCCAGTCGTCGACGGTGGGGCGTCGCACTCCGGCCTGATGAGCGACGGCGGGCAGGTGCATGATTAAATTGGTGGAACCACCGAATGCCGCGTGAACCGCGAGAGCATTTTCAAAGGCATCTTCGGTGAGAATGTCTTTTGTAGTGATGCCCCTGTTTTGAAGGGTCATGACTGCTGCGCCGGAACGTCTCGCCATGTCTCTCCAGATTTCCGAGCCGGAAGGAGCCAGTGCGGAATGTGGCAAGGTCAGGCCAAGTGCCTCCGCGATGACCTGGCTTGTAGCAGCGGTCCCGAGAAACTGGCAGCCACCTCCGGGAGAGGCGCAAGCGCGGCATCCGGCTTCAGCGGCGTCGGCAAGGCTCATCGTTCCCTGCGCGTAGCGTGCCCCGATCGTCTGGATGCGTCCGAGGTCTTCGTCGGTGTCTTCGCTGACGAGGGTGACGCCACCCGGAACGAGAATGGAGGGCAGGTCGTGGCAGGACGCCAGGGCCATCATCATCGCGGGGAGCCCCTTGTCACAGGTTGCCACTCCGATGACACCCTTGCGCGTCGGGAGCGAGCGGATGAGACGACGCATCACCGTCGAGGCGTCATTCCGGTAGGGGAGAGAATCCATCATTCCGTCGGTTCCCTGGGTCCGTCCGTCGCAGGGATCGCTCACGAAACCGGCGAAGGGGACGCCGCCGAGTGAAGAGATGATTTTTGCGGCCTCCTCCATGAGCAGGCCCACTTCAAAGTGCCCGCTGTGGTATCCGAGTGCAGCGGGTGTTCCGTCAGGTTTACGAATCCCGCCCTGAGTGCTCAGGATGAGGAAGTCGCCACCATCGACCTTGTCGGCGTCCCAGCCCATTCCCACGTTCTGAGTCCAGCCGAAAAGGTTTCCGCTGGGCTCCGAGGCGAGTTGTTCAGGGGAAAAGGGGAGCAGTCCGGTGGGCCCCGGTGCGGTCGTGCGAAGGACGTAAATACTTTCGTCCTGAGAATCGAGAAGTGGGTGCATAGTGTCGGTGCCTAAACTTTTTCAACGGTGTTGGTGAGAGTTCCGATACCGTCGATGGTAATGGATACTTCGTCATCCACTTGAAGCGTGAAATCCGAGTCCGGCACGATTCCTGTCCCGGTCATGAGGTAGGCGCCGTGGGTGAATTTGTTGCAGCGGAAGAGAAAGCCGGCGAGTTCCTCGAAGGAGCGTTTGATCTGGTTAATTGCGGTTTCCCCGCTGAAAACCTCTGATCCTGCACGGGTGATAGTGATGCTGATGCTCGTGTCAGGCGAAACGGCTTCTCCCACGACGAGACACGGACCGAGAGCGCAGGCCCCGGTGTAGCTTTTTGCCTGTGGCAGGTAGAGCGGGTTTTCTCCTTCGATTGAACGCGAGCTCATGTCGTTGCCAATCGTGTAGCCGAAGATGTCGCCGTCGCTGGAGATCGCGAGAGTAAACTCGGGTTCGGGCACATCCCAGGTCGAGTCGTGCCGGATCCCGACATGATCGAGATGACCGCGAACGCGGGCGGCGGTGGATTTGAAGAACAGCTCGGGACGCTCAGCGTCGTAGACTTTATCGTAGAAGACATCGCCTCCTGCAGACTCAGCTTCCTCCATGCGGGCTGTGCGGCTGCGGAAGTAAGTGACTCCCGAGGCCCAGACTTCCTGCTGGCCGATCGGAGCCTGAAGAGGGATTCCCCGATGCATCGGTTCCCCATTTGAAGCGGCCTCAAAGGCGTCGGAGACGAACTGGTGAGGGTGCGGAGAGCTGAAAAGGGCATCGAAAGAGAATCCCGGTTGAACGTATTTAAAGACGCCGGGGGAATCAGTGTTTTCGATGAATACCGCCTCGTGACTGCGAAAGATGCGAAATGCCATAGCGCGAATCATACCGAAAAGCGGGGAGTCTTCCAGCACTCAAGAGGACGTAGTTGAGTGTTTCAGTGATTGGGATTAGGCTGACGGGTGAATTCTCTGACCATACCCTGTTGGATCATAGCCTTAACCCTGTTGACTCTATCGAGCGGCTATGGGGAGTCCGCTTCGGTCGCGACGATCGATTCGTCAGATCTCGTTGAATACGAGAGCCAACCCGAGTCGGTGAAGGAACTGATCGACAAGGCACTCGCGCTGACTAAGAAAAAGCTTTCCTACACCTACGGTTCGAATTCACCTGCGAATCGGGGGATGGATTGTTCAGGCACCGTTCAGCATACGTTGACCCTGATGGCTGAGGGTGAGGTTCCGCGCAGTTCCTACGGAATGTATCATTGGGTCAAAGACAGTGGAAATCTTATTGAGACTCCCGGAGTCACTGAAACTACCGATTCTGTTTTTTCCGAACTGAAGCCGGGCGATCTTCTCTTCTGGGTAGGCACCGATGTGACGAAGGGACGGGTCCCTCCGATCTCTCACGTCATGGTCTATCTGGGGACTTTGAAGAAAGACGGCAAGGGCGTCGTATTCGGCGCGAGCAGTGGGAGGCGTTATCGGGGAAAGCGAATCCACGGGGTGAGTGTTTTCGACTGGAGAGTTCCGCCAAAATCGAGCAAAGCCAAATTCGTCGGATATGGTCCCATCCCCGGATTGGTTAAAGATGAGGAAAGCACATCCGCCTCCGTTGAGACCGCTCCTGAGAAAAAGAAGGTGATCAAATCGGCACTTGAATTCCTCTTCAAAAAACACGAGAATTCTGTCCAATGAAGAAAACCCTCATCCTTGGAATTCTAGTCGTCTCGTCTCTTTCTTTCGTTGGTTGCTCGCCAACTCAGCGCGGCGCAGGAACAGGTGCGGCCGCTGGTGCTGCTATTGGCGCTCTCGCCGGCGGTCGCGGAAATCGTGCTGAAGGTGCCCTGATCGGAGGAGCTATTGGCGGTCTCGCCGGTGGTGCAATCGGATCGAGCCGTGAACGCAACTACTACGGTCCGCAGCATCACAACAATCATCGACACAATAACCACGGCTACCACAATAGCCGCGGTTACAATGAGCATGACTACAACCGTCGTGGCAACAATCGCTACCGCGGTTACTAACCTTTAATATTCACTTCCCGTGCTATCGGGAAAATGATACAACGGCCGGCTTCTTTGAGAAATCGGCCGTTTTTTTTGTGCTGTTAGAAAAAAGAGAAAAATGAATATTGAACCCGGTAAAACGAGAATTGGCTGGATTGGAACCGGCGTGATGGGATCGAGCATGTGTGGTCATTTGATCGATGCCGGCTTTGAAGCAACAGTCTATTCAAGGACAAAGGAAAAGGCGGCGCCTCTTGTCGAGAAGGGGGCTGTTTGGGCGGCGACGCCACGGGCGGTTGCAGAGCAGTCCGACGTGGTGTTTTCCATCGTTGGCTTTCCGTCAGATGTGCGTGAAGTGATTCTTGGCGAAGACGGTGTTCTCGCAGGAGCTTCCGGGGGAGCGGTCATTGTAGACATGACGACGAGCGAACCTTCCCTCGCTGTTGAAATTGATGAGGCCGCGAAAAAGTCAGGCGTTCATGCAATCGATGCGCCTGTATCCGGCGGCGATATCGGAGCGAGGAACGCGGCGCTTTCCATCATGATAGGCGGCGATGCGGCCGTCGTTGAGGCGCTCGCTCCCTGTTGGAATGCGATGGGGAAAACCGTCGTTCACCAGGGCGGAGCCGGGGCAGGGCAGCACACTAAAATGGTCAATCAGACTTTGATTGCAACCAACATGATAGGGGTGTGTGAGGCATTGTTGTACGCGCACCGCGCCGGGCTCGATTTGCCCACCGTTCTCCAATCGGTCGGTTCCGGTGCGGCGGGGAGCTGGTCCCTTTCGAACCTCGGCCCGCGAATCATGGAGAACAATTTCGATCCCGGCTTTTTCGTTGAGCATTTCATCAAGGACATGGGAATTGCACTCGACGAAGCAAAGCGGATGAACCTCTCGCTTCCCGGACTCGCGCTCGCGCACCAGCTCTATCTCGCACTCAAGGCGCAGGGGCATGGACGCGACGGGACCCACGCGCTTCAGCTCGCGCTCGCGTCCATGAGCGGCGTCGATTGGAAAAACCGGGGGTGAAGGGTTCCGGTTCCTACTTCTTCACAAACTCAGGATTCTCCACCGGAAGCTTGGCTTCCTGCTCGGCGAGAGCGTCGAGCAGCAATGCATTGAGTTCTTTCACTTTGTCGGGGAGCTTTTCCGACAGATCGGTTTCTTCGGGGAGATCTTTGGCGAGATCATACAGTTCATAGCTTCCCACCCAGTGTTTGATCAGCTTCCAGTCGCCTTTGCGAATGATGGAGTAGGGTCCGGGGGCATGACGGTAGTGGGGGAAATGCCAGATTATTTCATCGCGCTCCAATCGTATTTTTCCGCCACTGACGAGGTGGGGAAGCAGCGATTTGCCGTCGATGGTCCGGTCAGTGGGGAGGGGAACGCTCGCGGCGTCGAGGATTGTTGGGAAAAGGTCAATCGAGCTGGCCGGCATATCGGAGGTGACTGCCGCCGGAATTCTGCCGGTCCAGCGAACGAGGAGAGGAACGCGAATCCCGCCCTCATGAGGGTAGCCTTTTCCGCTGCGAAGCGGGGCGTTGTCGGTGGGATTGCCTTTGTTGTCGAGCCCACCATTGTCACTGGTGAAAATCACGAGTGTGTTTTCAGAAAGTTTCAATTCATCCAGCAAATCCAGAATCGCGCCGGTGGAGTCATCGACTGATTCGACCATCGCGGCGTACTTGGCGTTGGCTTCGGATTTGCCTTCTCTTTCGTATTTGGCTGCGACTTCGGGAATCGCCTGGATAGGCGTGTGCACCGCGTAGTGTGAAAGTTGAATGAAGAAAGGTTCGTCTTTCCACTGGCGGATCAGGTTGAGTGCTTCGTCGCCCTCGCGGTGGGTGAGGAATTCGCCTTTTTTTCGTCCGGGAAGGAAGGGGATGCCTTCACGGAGGGACTCGTGTTTCCCTTTCGGCTGATTGTAGGGATCAAAATAGTTCGGTGGCTGGCCGTAGTCACAGCCTCCGAGGTTCACGGTGAATCCCTGCTTGGTGGGATACCAGTCAGGATCTCCGAGGTGCCATTTTCCAATGTAGGCTGATTCGTAGTTCATCGCCGCGCCGAGTGCTTCCGCTACGGTGATTTCATCGTGCTCCATCCAGAATGGATTGGGAGGGCAGAGGAGTTCGTTCTTCGGAGAGCCGACGTATTCGGTCGGATTCGCGTCAGGCGTTCCCATCCCTCCGCGTTGAAATCGGGAGCGAATCCAGTCGGTCACGCCGATGCGGTGCGGGTAGCGCCCCGTTTGCACGGCGGCACGGGTCGGGGAGCAGACCGCGCAGGAGGCGTAACCGTTCGTGAACCTGACACCTTCATTCGCAAGCCGGTCAATATTGGGCGTTTCATAGAAATCCGAGCCCTGACAGCTCAGATCCATCCAGCCCATGTCATCGACGAGGATTAGAATGACATTCGGCGGGCGTTCCTCTGCGGTGGTGAAGGCAGGGGTGAGTAGAGCGAGAGATAGTGATAAAAGAAAACGTAGCATGGGCGAAAACGGTGGATGGGGCGGCGACTTTAGCATATCGATAAAGGGCTTGTCATCTTCAGATTAGGGGGAGCTACCCGCGTTTCAAAAGGCGTGGTTGCGGTTTTGATAAATGAATGGAAGGAACGATGAATCCGTTTTGATGGAATTGAATAAACATACTAACGAAGCCAAATATCAGCGATGGATCGGGCTCCTTCTGATCACGCAGACTTTGATTTTGATCGTTGCTTCGTTGAATCGACTGACCGATTTCTCGTCAGGACCGGTTGCTGCAAATCAGTTTCTCCGCTGGCGGGATTTTAATCATCTCATGGTTTTTCCGCCGCTGACGGTACTGGTAGCGATCGGATTTCGTCAGGTCTTACTGAAAGTGGGAAAGACGCAGTGGGGCTGGGTGGATATTCTTTTCGTCATTGCGGTCTACTTTCTCGGGGCGGGATACGGTGTTCACGAACTGGGGAACTACCTGAGCTTTCTCGCCAAATCCCGTGAGGCGATCGATCCTGTCTTTCGGGAAGTGATTCGCTACAATGATGACGATTTTTCCCACTGGGTTTTCTTCGGGGCTTTCATCGCTCTCAATATCGTGATGCTGTTGTGGCAGGCTGCGAATCCGTTTCAAACCCGCTTGTCCCGGATTGATCTCGCAATCTGTATTCTCAATGGTGCGGTCCTCTCTGCCGCGATCTTTGTTAATCTTTCGCGAGGCGATCTCGGGTTTGATCTCGTGGCTCTCCTCGTTCTTGCTGTGGTTGCGCTGTTCTTCTGGCTGAGGGACAGAAAGCAGCCGATGAATATCTACTATGTCGCGGGGCTCTGGCCGGGGCTGATCGGAACGGCGATTGCGAGAATGCTGTAGGGGGCGGGAAGAGCTGGAGGCTCGTGTAGAAATTAGCCGGTGGTTTCGCGGCGGTCCGGCGGTCCGGCGGTCCGGCGGTCCGGTGATCTGTAGATCGAATGCGATCACGCGAAAATCTCGTGGGCGACTTTTCCGCCCTCGGGGCCGGTGAGACGGTGCTCGCGTCCGGCGTGTTGGAATTTCAGATCATTGGCAGGCAGTCCCATGAGGTGAAGGATCGTCGCGTGGAGGTCGCGGAAGTGAACCTGACCGTCGACGGCGCGAGCTCCGGTTTCGTCGGTGGCGCCGTGGACGTGGCCGCCTTTGACGCCTCCTCCGGCCAACCAGAAAGTGAATCCCTTTGCGTTGTGACCGGTTTCATCTTTGCCATTGCCCGGAGTCAATCCGGGGCGTCCGAATTCACCGCCCCAGACGACGAGGGTGTCCTCAAGGAGGCCGCGCTGATCGAGGTCTTCGAGGAGGGCGCCGATCGGCCCGTCGGTCGCGGCGCAGTTCGCTTCGAGGTCGCGCCGGTGATTTTTGTGCTGATCCCAGCTTCCGTGGTTCACTTCGATAAAGCGGACGCCCGCTTCGGCAAAGCGCCGAGCGAGGAGACACTGGCGACCGAAATCAGTTGATTTGCAGGTGCCGACGGGGCCGGACTGCATTCCGACGCGGTAGCGCTCGAGGGTTGCTTTTGATTCGGTGGAAAGGTCGAGAAGTCCCGGGGCCGTCATCTGCATATTGAATCCCAGCTCCATGGATTCGATGACGCTTTCCAGTTTTGAATCGTGAGGTCTCGCCGAGCGATGATTGTGATTCATGAACTGGGTAAAATCGAGCTGACGTCGTTTCACGGCGAGGGGAAGGTGATCGCTTTGGATATTGTTGATCGAGGCGGTGTTCATGTTCTCCCCGTTCACCCCGATGGGAGTACCGTTATGGATTGAGGGAAGGAAACTGCTCGAGTAGACCGATGGCTTCGAGGTGTTCAGGCTGATAAATCCGGGGAGGTTTTGATTCTCGGATCCCAGGCCGTAGTTGATCCACGAACCGAGGCTGGGGCGCTCGCGAAGTCTGTCGCCGGTGTGCAGTTGGAGGAAGGATTGTGCGTGAATTCCGGTGTCGGCGTGCATCCCGTTAAGGAGACACAGTTTGTCGGCGTGTTTCGCCGTTTCAGGCATCAGCTCGGAGATATAAAGCCCGCTTTCGCCGTGTTGCGAAAATTCGTAAACTGAACCGGGGTGGGGCTTTTTGCCGGTTTGCGGTTTGTAGTCAAAGGTGTCGAGCTGGGCGGGGCCGCCGCTCATGCAGAGGAAAATGACCCGCTTCGCGCGTGCCCGCAAACGGGGGATCGCTCCCGACTCGCTGGCGATCGCCGAGAAGGCGAGTGAGCCGAAGCCGAATGCACTTTGTCTTAGGATGTCACGTCGTGAAAAGGTGGTCATGTCAGGGCGGGGCAATCAGTCGATGTAGCGAAACTCGTTTGTCATAAAGAGAGCCTGTGCGAGTGCGGCCCACGCTGACTCTTTTGAGTGAAGGTCGTCGGAACTCAGCTGAACGAATTCGAGCGCCCGGTAGAGTTCCTCCGGATCGGGTGCACGCAGGAGAACCTCTTTGTAGAGATGCTCAGCGCGATTTTCGTCGGTCGCATTTTCCTCGCCGAGAAGGCGTTCTGCGAGGATCGAGGACTGTTCGATGACGAGGTCATGGTTGTAGAGAAAGAGCGCCTGGCCGGGAATGGTGCTGACGGTTCTTCTGCCTTCGCTTTTGAGAAAACCGGGCAGGTCAAAGGCGGCGATTTCCGAAGGCATCGAGCCGCGCAGGTAGCAAAGGTAAATGCTCCGGTGGTTGGATGGCTCGTGAAGATTGCCGCCAAGGTTCACGAGGATGTCGCGGTGACGAATCAGGGAGCCTTCACCGGGAAGTGGATCAAGCTGTCCGCTCACTTTTAAAATGCTGTCCCGCAGTGATTCCGCAGCGAGGCGGCGACGACTGTGATAGGAGAGCCACTGATTCTCCGTATCGACGGCTCCGGCCTCTGTGCCCGGTGTGCTGCTCAGTTGATAGGTCCGGCTGAGAACGATTTTTCGAATCAACTCCTTCATCGACCATTGGTTTTCCACGAGATCGATCGCGAGGTAGTCGAGCAGCTCCGGATGAGTGGGACGTTCTCCATAGACGCCGAAGTCGTTCGGTGTCGCGACGATGCCCCCGCCGAAAAGATGCTGCCAAATCCGGTTCGCGATAACCCGAGCGGTGAGCGGATTGTCAGGATGAGTGATCCATTGCGCGAGTTCTGCGCGCCCGCTCCTGTCAGCGGGGATGGAAAGGTGTGAGGGGCCGGGAATCGCCTCCGGAAATCCCCGCGGAACCGGTGCGCCGAGCTTCTTTGATTCACCCTTGATATTGAGGCGGCAATCACCCGGGGCTTTGCCTTCCTTCACACCCATGGCGAGAGGGGTTCCTTTCGGCCAGGGCGGCGCGGGAATTGGTTTCGGCTTGCCGGTGTTCGATTGGAGAAGCACGACGGTCTCGACGAAGTCGACCGGGGGGAAGCTTTTCGGTGCGCTTTCCAGCACGTGGAGATCGGTCGGTGGCGCGGTGAGTCCTTCGTTCCCTGCGAGTCCCCACATCGTATTCGATGAGGTGAAAAACCCCGCCATGGCATAGTAGTCCTTCGCCGAAATGGGATCGAATTTGTGGTCGTGGCAGCGGGCGCAGGCGATGCTGATTCCAAGAATGCCGTTGCCGATCACTTCGATTTGATCGGCGACGACATCCATCGCGAAATTGTCATTCATCGCCTTGGCCGGTTTTGCGCCCAGCGCGAGAAAACCGGTCGCAATGAGATTTCGATCACGTTCTTCCGGAGTCGAATGCGGGAGAAGGTCGCCTGCGATTTGTTCGGTTAGAAATTGATCGTAGGGAGTGTCGTTGTTGAACGATTCAATGACATAGTCCCGGTAGCGCCAGGCGTGGGGGAAGGTGGGGTTCCGGCTGAGACCGTCGTTGCCGTTTGATTCCGCATAGCGAGCGACATCGAGCCAGTGCCGTCCCCAGTGCTCACCGAAATGCGGTGAGTCGAGGAGTTCATCGACCAGCGTTGAAATGGCTTTGTCAGGATCTATGAGGTAGCTTGCGCGAAAGAGGTCGAGATCGGCGGGCGTCGGTGGCAATCCGGTGAGGTCAAAGTGGAGGCGTCGAAGCAATACCTCCGGCGGGGCATCGAGAGCCGGACTGAGCCCTTTGCTCTTCATCATCGCGAAGGTGAAGTGATCAATCGCGGTGCGGGGCCATTCGCTTTTGTCTGCGTCGGGGAGAGATGGCGTTCCGGGAGGTTGCAGAGCCCAGAGCGAACCTTCCTCATAGTCGCGCTTCGCGTAGTCCTCTGAAAGGAGTGTTCCCGGTTCGCGGGGATCGGGAGCGCCCATCGCAATCCATTTCACGAAGTCGGCAATGACCGGTTCCGGGAGCGGCTTCTTCGGCGGCATTGCGAGATCGGATTTGTGGGAGAGTGACTCAATGAGAAGGCTCTCTCCGGGATTGCCTGCGATGATGGGAGGCCCCGATTCTCCTCCTTTGAGCAAAGCCTCCGGAGAATCGAGAAGCAGTTTGCCCCCGATTTTCTCTGAGTCGGAAGCGTGGCACTTGAAGCAGTTTTCGACCAGTGCGGGTCTGATTTTCTTTTCGAAAAAGTCGCGTTGCTCTGGCGTTACTTCCCTGGCGAACAGGGGCATGAATGTCAGTCCATGCACGATGGTAGCGGCAAAGAATATAGATGTGTATGGGCGCAGCGACATCATCGGAAACAGCTGAAGAGTAATGATATACGCAAGGATAGACAATTCGGTAGTTTACGCTATCACGGTAGGCAGCGTTCCCCTGATGACGTGCTTCTCTTCTCGACCTTTCGATTTCAACCCCGTAGATTCTCCGGAATGAATAACCGCTTGAGCTGTCTTAAATTTTTGATCGGAATCGGGATTTTTTCGATCTCTGCCGGTCTTTTCGCTGAAACTGTCGTTTACGTTTCCGAGAGTGGGGACAGGAAGATTGCTGTGTATTCTCTCGATGAATCCAATGGGGATCTGGCCCGAATCAGTGAAGTTGAGTTTGAGGGGGCACCGGGGTGTCTTGCCGTAAACAAAGCGCGTACAAAGTTGCATGCGTCGATCCGGACAATCCCCGCGTTTGAGTCTCTATCGCTCAGTCCGGAGGACGGGAGTCTGCAAAAACTGGCAAGCCGTCCCGCTCAGGGAAGTGCCGCCTACATCTACCTCGATGCGACTGAGAACTGGCTCCTCTCGGCCTGCTACAGTGAAGGTCTCGTTGGTGTTTCGCGGGTAACAAATGGAGCGGTTGCAGGCGATCCTCAGAGTGTTCTTGAGGTGGGAAAAAAGGCGCATTGTATTCAGACTGATCCGGGAAATCGTTTTGCGTTTTGTCCTCAGCCGGTTGATTTGAATCAGATCGTGCAAATGAAGTTCGATGCGGAGGAAGGTGTCTTAACCTTGAACGAGCCAGCTGCGATGAAAGCGGGTGAGGGTGATGGTCCCCGTCATCTTCAGTTTCACCCAAATGGGAAATGGGTCTACGCGGTCAATGAGCAGGGCAAAAGTGTGACCCTCTGCGACTACGATGCGGAGGCGGGAAAGCTAAGTGTGCGAGAGACGGTTTCAACGGTGCCTGAGAGTTGGGACAAGAGCGAGGGGAGTTGCGCCGATATCGAGATCAGTGCGGACGGACGTTTTGTGTATGCCAGTAACCGCGGTCACAACAGCCTTGCGATGTTTTCCGTCAATGAAGCGGATGGCACTCTGACTTCACTGGGGCAGGCGGCGACCGGGGAGATTCCACGCTCTTTTAATCTCATCGAAGGCGGAGAGAACTTCGTCGTCGCAGCGGGACAAAAGTCCAATGATCTCACCGTTTATCGACGGGATACAGAGTCCGGTTTGCTGACCAAGCTGAAAACCTACGACTGCGGTAAAAGCCCCGCCTGGGTCGTCGGCGTGAAGCTGCCGGAGTAGGGGATTCTTCGCAGCTGTGTAGAGGAATCTGTGAAGGTTTTTCTCCCGTCGATTGCAAGCCGGCGCGGCCGGCGGGAGCGCTCATTGTCGGCTCTTTTTCCGGTAGGAACCCGGAGTGATTCCATAGCGCTCGCGATAGGAGGTCTGGAGGTAATGGGTATGGGTGAATCCGGCGAGGTCTGAGATGGCTTCGATCGTCAGGTCGGTGTTCCGGAGAAGGCGGTTCACTTCCCTGAATTGAATCCTGAGAATCTCCTCTTTCGTGCCCCGCTTCAAAGTGGCTTTCATGCGGCGCTCGAGTGTGCTCCGGGAGACGCGGAGCGCTTTCACGATCTCCGCCACGGTGATGCCTTCGAAGGCGTGCTCGCGGATCAGTTTCACGGCGCGGAGCACAATGGGGTCTTCGATTACATACTCATCCGAGGAAGCGCGCACCTCGATCCCTTTCGGTGGAATAAGAATGGATTCGGCGGGTAAGGTTTTCCCCTGCATGAGTTGGTCCAGCAAACCGGCTGCACGATAGCCCACTGTTTCGCCGTCGAATTTGACACTTGTGAGGGCGGGGGATGCAAAGTCACAGAGTGTCGTTTCATTTTCGCATCCCACCACCGCGACCTCTTCGGGAACGACGATTCCAGCGCGTCGACAGGCGTCGAGGAGGTGCACTGCGAGTTGATCATTCGCAGCAAAAATTCCTACCGGCTTCTCGATCGATTCGATCCAGGCGATCAACTCGGCCTGGTGTGCCTCCCAGTCTTCCGGTGTGGCTTCCCCGTGGGCGGGAAGGCTTTCACAGCGTGCGCCGGCTTTCTCAACCCGGGTGACGAAATTACTGACTCTTTCGCGGAAAAACTGCTCGGTATCGAGAGTGTAGGCAGCAAAGCGGCGGTAACCTCTGTTCAGGAAATGTTCGGCGACCGTTTCCCCGATGAGCGCGTTGTCCATCCCAACGAAGGGGAGGGTTTGGTTGTAGTTGGTGGAACGAAGTTCGATTGCAGGGACTCCGGCCTCCCGAATCGCTTCGGCCATCGCCGCGCTGTGGGTCCTCGTTAGAATACCGTCTCCATCCCAGTGGTTGAGCCACGGGGGAGGCGAGGACTCGAAAGCCCGCAGTTCCAGAAAAGTGGACCAGTGTCCGTGCCGCTGGATATAGCGGCTCACCCCCGAGAGGAGATCGCGCGTGTAGCTGCGGCTCGTCTCGACGAGAATGGCGACGCGGGGGATGTTGGTTTTAGGGCTGGTTTTCAAGGTGACGAAAAACCTGATGTTGTCTGAACCATATCTGTACAGACAAGCCCGTCAAGCGCCGTAAGATGGGAGCATGTCAGACTACATTGGAAAAGCACTTATTGTGATTGGTGATGCGACCGAAACGGTCGATACGCTCTATCCATTTTACCGCCTTCAGGAGGCAAAGATTCAGCCGGTTGTGATCGCTCCCGAGAAGCGTCTTTATCAAATGGTGATGCACGAAGTCCGCCCCGGGTGGACGATTACGAAGGAATGGGAGGGGTATCAGCTGCAGGCCGACCTCGCTTTTTCCGAGGTGAATCCAGAGGAGTATCTTGGCATCCTGTTTTCAGGAGGTCGAGCTCCGGAGTACATCCGCGAGGACGAAGATCTCATTAAACTGACTCAATGGTTTTTCGACAATGACAAGCCGATCGCAAGTGTTTGTCACGGTGTTGAAATTCCGGCCCGCGCTGACCGGGTCAAGGGGCGTCGTATGGCGACGGTGGCGAAATGCCAGTTCGATCTCGAAATATGCGGGGGGATTTATGTGAATGAACCCTGTGTTGTTGATGGCAATCTTGTCTCGGGCCGAACCTTTCATGACAACGGGCACTACGTGGGTCCGTGGATTAAAATGCTGGAGGATGCTGCAGCCGGTGCTTGATTTTTTATCCTGACAAACCCCTGAATTATGGATCGTCGTAAAGCCTGCCAATTGATTGGCGCCTCATTCTTTTCCCCTGCCGTCCTGAAGGCGGCGGAATCCTCCTTTGAACTTCGCTATGTCCTCTCGTCGGCGATGTATGGCGATATGCCGCTCGACAGGGTACTCGCTGAAGTGGCAGTGACAGGATGTGAATCCATCGACATTTGGCGTAAAGTTCACGCAACGCATCGTGAGCAGATCGATGAAATGGGCGAAGCGGCTTTTCAGGCGCTCCTGAAAAAGCACGATACGAAGATGTCCGTCTCGACCTGCTACCCGCTGGGGCCGTTTAAGCAGGATGAGGAAATGCGCTGGGTGAAGAAGAACGGCGGAGCGATGACGGTTTGCGGTTCGGGGGGAATGGGGGAGAAAGATCCCGTCGGGGATGAGGCGAAGCGACAGGTGCAGGCGTTTTTTGAAAAGCTGAAGCCTCATTATGAACTCGCAGAGGAACTCGGGGTGACTATGGCGATTGAGAATCACAAAAACTCGATGCTCTCCTCGCCGGATTCGATTCGCTATTTCATCGAGTTTAACCCTTCGGAAAATGTGGGGATCGCCTTCGCGCCTCATCATTTGCATGACGCGATTGATGAAATTCCCAAATTGATCAGGGAGTGCGGGAAAGAGAATCTGCCGTTTTTCTATTTTCAGGAATATCACCCGTCTTCGAAAAAGAAAATGGCGAAAGAGGAGGAGTTGAAGCAGATGCCGGGATTCGGGTCTTTGGATTACGTTCCCATTCTCGAGGCGTTGCGCGAAGTGAAGTTTGAGGGGCTTTCCGAGATCTTCATGCATCCGATGCCGCGTGGCATTCCTATGCTCGATACAGCCGAAGAGATATCCGCAGCGATCAATCAGTCGAGAGCGTATTTGACGAAGTGTCTATCCTGAATTCTGTTCCCGCGATGAAGGTCCCTTCCTTAAACCAAATTCAGAGATTTAACCCTCTCAGGTCGCTGATCATACCCTGTTTGGCCGGGGCTTTTTTCTGTTCGTTGGCCGATGCGCAGCCTCATGTCGTTGGATTTGAGCGCTTTCACGGAGAGGCGGCGTCGCCAGAGGGAGGCGCGATTTTGTTCTCCGAGTTGGGATGTGCAAATTGCCACGGAGGTTCTTCCGTGAAGGTGGCCCGCAAAGGTCCGAACCTGGTTGATCTCAGTCAGCGGGTCGATCGCGAGTGGGTGGCGGAGTTTTTGAAGGACCCTGAATCGGGCCGCGCAGGTTCGACAATGCCGTCGATGGCCCACGGGCTCGCAGATGACGACCTCGATGCCGTAGTCGCTTTCCTGGGGACCGTGGGGAAGGGAATCAAGTTCAGCCGGAGTCGTCATGCCAATGCCGAGCGGGGCAGTGCCCTTTATCATGAGAAAGGCTGCATCGCCTGTCACGCGCCGACTTCTGATTTTCAATCACCTCACGGCGATGGTGATGCCTTTGAGTCGGCTCTCGCGATTTCCCATCCGGATTTGAAAGAGAAGACGAGTCTTGAAGCTTTGAGCTACTTTCTGAGTCGCCCCGGGAGATATCGCGTTGATGGCCGGATGCCTCATATTGCTCTGGACGCTCAGGAATCGGTCGATGTCGCCGCTCACCTCCTCGATTTCCAATCCTCAGATCCAACCGGAGCGAAGTCAGTGGCAAAATGGCCGAAGACAACGCCGGAGCTTGAAGCAAAAGGGAAGGCTCTCGTCCAGAAAATGAACTGCGCCGCCTGTCATTCAATTCCGGGGGTAAAGGCGACTGCGCCAACACCGGTGGAGGGTGAAGGGGATACGCACTGCCTCTCTGCAAAATCAGTGGAAGGCATCCCGCATTACGATCTAACCGAAATTCAACGGGCTTCGCTTTCGCTTTACCTGAAATCACAGAATGAAGTTGAAGATCTTGACGGCCATCTCACCCTCGCCGCGATGAACTGCTACGCCTGTCATGATCGTGACGGTGTCGGCGGCCCTACCGAAGCCACCAACTCATTTTTTGTCGGCAATGAGGGACTTGGTGATTCGGGACGCCTTCCTCCGCCTCTCACGGGGATTGGTCACAAATTGCAACGCGATTGGCTCGAAGGCGTTCTCGCTGGTAAGCCTGAGACGCGGGTTCGTCCCTACGTGAAAACGGAAATGCCCTCCTATGGCGCGCATGCGAAAGCGCTGGCGGATTGGTTTGCCGCGATTGATGCGGTGAAGGATCCTACTCCAATTGTAGACAGGACTGACGATACGGAAGCGGGACGTAAGTTGCTCGGGATTCAAGGTGGTGTGAATTGCATCACTTGTCATAACTGGGATGATCAGAAATCTCTCGGGATTCCGGCACTCGATCTCAGTTCGCTGGACAAGCGGCTCCAGCCGGAGTGGTTTCGCAGTTATCTGCTCAACCCTGCTGAGTATCGTCCCGGAACGTTGATGCCGCCGCTGTGGCCGGGAGGTCAGTCGAGTGTGAAGGACGTTCTCGACGGGGATACCGAGCGGCAGATTGGAGCGATTTGGAACTTCATTAAAAACGGCGAAGGCATTCCGGAAGGGTTTCCCGACCGTGCCGGAGGGAAGTTTGAATTGATTCCGGAGGACAGGCCTGTCATTCAGCGAACCTTCCTCAATAAGGCCGGTACCAAGGCAATTCTGGTGGGCTTTCCGGGAGGCGTTAATCTCGCTTTCGATGGCCATAACGGCGTGCCCGCGCTGGTTTGGAGAGGTCGCTTTTTCGATGCCTACGACACCTGGTTTACAAGAGCGGCGCCGTTCGGGGATCCACTCAGTGATGCCGTTGATGCATTTCCTCCCGCGGAGACCGGGGGACGGTTTCGCGGATACACGCTCGATGGGAGCGGCAATCCCACCTTTATTCAAATCCGGGGCGGCATCGAAGTGAAAGAGACTTTTAAAGTGAGTGACGGAAAACTGATTCGAACCGTCGTCTGGAGCGGAGAGGCGGCTCCTGAAGTAAAACATCCCGAAGGCGTGACTGTTGAAGAAGCCGCGGCAAAGAATTCAAACACCTACACTTATTCCTGGAAATGAAATCTCAACTAGTAGCTGTGTTAGTGTGCTGTCTTGGTGCGGGGGCGTTTGCTGTCGCCGATGATGAAAAGCAACCGTATGAACTCTTTGAGTTGATGACGGCGAGCTCGCCGAGTGCCTCCCGTTCCGCCGACTGGACGCCCGGGGACGGGATTACGATGGAGGTTAGCGGGATGGCATGGGTGAAGGGATCTCTCGCGGTGTCGACCCGGAAAGGTGAGATTTGGATGATTGGAAATCCTCTTTCGAAGGATAAGTCAAAGATCACCTACGAACTCTTTGCTTCGGGGCTTCATGAGCCGCTCGGAGTGACCGTTGATGGTGATGATCTCCTCGTTTCGCAGCGGGCGGAAATAACACGTCTCAAGGATACCGATGGTGATGGTGTTGCCGATGCCTACCTCACGGAGTGTGACGGGTGGAACGTCTCGGGTAACTATCATGCGTATGTCTACGGTCCCGAGCGTGACGGTGCCGGTGACCTCTGGGTGACCCTTAACCTCGGAATGGGAAAGCTCGCCAATAATGCAATCGGCTGGCGCGGTTGGGGTGGAACCATCGGAGCGGATGGAACGTTTCAACCCAAGGCTCTGGGGATGCGCTCTCCGAGCGGGCTGGGAGCCAATCTCGAGGGGGATATGTTCTTTTCCGATCAGCAGGGAACCTGGATTCCCGCGACACCGATTTACCATCTCAGGGAAGGGGTGTTCTATGGCAATCAGGAGTCGACAAAGGCTCTCAAGTTGCCCAATGCTCCTTTTCAAATGAGTGCGCTTCCCAAAGCGGGCATTCCCTATGCGGAAGCGCTCGAGAGCGTCAAAGAATTCGTGCCACCTGCGGTTTGGCTGCCCTACAACAAAATGGGGCGAAGCGGAACCGATGTGGAATTGATCGATCAGGACGGAAAGTTCGGGCCATTCGACGGCCAGCTTCTGATCGGTGAATTTACGAACTCATCGATCAACCGGGTTTTCCTTGAGAAGGTCGACGGCGAGTATCAGGGGGCATGTTTTCCGTTCATGGAAGGTTTTCCCGCAGCTGTGGTTCGCCTCTGCTTTTCCCCTGAGGGAAGCCTCTTTGTGGGAATGACGAATCGGGGCTGGTCGTCGCTCGGGAACCGTTCGTATGGCTTGCAGCGTCTCGATTATTCAGGCACGACGCCATTTGCGATTCAGGAAATGAGAGCGAAGCCGGATGGGTTTGAGCTTCTTTTCACTGAGCCGGTCGACCCGAAAACGATCTCCGATGCCGCTCTCGAAATGAGCAGTTACACCTATAAATACTCTTCCGCTTACGGGAGTGATGAGATCCTCGTCGAACAGCACAAGGTGAGCGGGACGACACTCGCTGAAGATGGGCGGACGGTGCGGTTCAAGGTGGAGGGTCTGCGTCCGCTCTACGTTCACGAGCTTCTGACTTCAGGGATCAAGGCTGCGACGGGCACTGCGCTGCCTTTTCCCGCCGCCTATTACACGCTGAACAAAATTCCAGAATGATAAGGCTGATTTTCGTCTTCACTGTCCTCCTTGTTAGCCTCAGTGTCAGGGCGGGGGAGAAGCCGAACATCGTCTACATTATTTCGGATGATCAAACGTGGAGCGACTTCGGCTTCATGGGGAATGATCGCGTGCACACGCCGAATCTCGACAAGCTCGCGAGTGAGTCAGCGACTTTTGTGAACGGCTATCTCACCACGAGTGTGTGCCGGCCCTCTCTGGTCACATTGATGACGGGATTGTATCCACATCAGCACGGAGTGCATTTCAATCACGGCCCTCCGGGGAACTCTGCCTACAACAGGATGACTTCGGTCCGTGAGTATCTGGAGACGCGTGAGAAGGAGTTTGATCTCATCCAGAAGGTTCCCACGCTTCCTCGTGTCCTCGCGGAACAGTTTGGCTATCGATCGCTGCAGACCGGTAAATTCTGGGAGGGACATTGGCGGAATGGTGGCTTTACCGAAGGGATGACAACCTTCGAGGCACCTCCGGCGACGCAGACGTATGGCGGAATTCGCAAGCTCGCGAGCGGTGATCTCGTCGCTCACGGGAATGGGGATTCCGGGCTGCAGATTGGACGCGAAACGATGGAGCCTATCAAAGAGTTTATTGTCGATTGTGAAAAGGAGAAGTCGCCGTGGTTGGTGTGGTATGCACCGTATTTGCCGCATCAGCCTCATGATTCACCGGAGCGGTTTTACGAGATTGCAAAGCGTCAGCCCGGAGTGGAGGCGCACGAGATTCCCTACTTTGCCTCAATTGCGCAGTTTGATGAAACGGTCGGCGAGTTGATCGACTTTGTGGAGGCAAAGGCGGACGTGAAGAACACGATTTTTGTATTTGTGTCAGACAACGGGTGGAGCCCCAGCGGGAAACCTGAAAAGAGCCGGCCGGTTGAATTTGCGCACACGAAGAACAGCAAGCGGGCCCCTTTCGATGAAGGTGTCAGGAGTCCGATTTTGTTTCGATGGGACGGCCGGGTGAAGCCGGCGGTGCGAGAAGAGCTCGTGAGCAGTATCGATATTGTCGCGACCTTGTTCTCAGAGGTCGGAGCGAAAGACATTGAGTTGCCCGGACGTGATATTCTTGAAGAGACTTTGATTGAGAAGCCCGTCTTCGGTGAAATTTATCCGGGCGATGCGAAGCAACTTGGAAAGCCGGCGTCTGAGGTCGCATACCGGTTTGTAAGAGAGGGTAACTGGAAGCTGATCGTGCCGGCTCGTGAGAAACCCTGGGGGAATTACGTCGCTGGTCCCGTTCTATTCAATGTCGCTGAAGATCCTCGTGAAACAAATAATCGGATCAACGATCCCGAAGGGGCTGCAATCACTGCCCGGTTGGCTAACCTGCTCGACAGCTGGTGGAAGCCATGAGGTGACTTCACTTCCGCGAGGCTCCTGGGAGAAAGGCTCACGCCATTCCTCTACAGGTCGTGGAAGTAGAGGAAGCCGTGAGGATTTCTTTCGGTTGGAATGCGAATCAGGTGGCAAACCTCAGGTCGACGGAAGCGAAACGTCGTCGTAAAGCGCGTCGACCATGTCGAGCGATTTGCGATTTGGGAGAATTCCGGCTTCCATTTGATTCATGACGTAGGCAAAGGAGATACCTGATTCCGGATCGGCGAAGGCGTGCGAGCCGCCGGCACCGGGTTGTCCGAATGAGGATTCGTTCGGTCCGAAGATGTGACGAATTTTCTTTCCGGCGGAATCGAGCGGATCCTTCATGAACCCGCAGGTAAACGCGGTTGGCAGCTTGAGAGTAAGATCGTCGCCGGATGTTTGCAAACTGCGGGCAGACTCGACAACTGAAGCAGGAAGGACCTGCACACCGTCGAGCATTCCACCCTGTGCGAGAATCTGGTAAAACTTGGCAAGACCGCTCGCGGTTCCGACACCTCCGAGCGCGGGGAGTCCGATCTGAAGGTATTCGAGTTTGTTGATATCGCTCAGTGCTTTCATTCCCGCAGGTGAGGAAAAAGCAGCGAGGGAAAGTGAATCGGGATTGGCGAGTTCCTGATAAAAGGCGGCTTCCTCTGCAGGTGGGCGCATCACTTTCGGCGGGATCATCATCGCGAGCCGGTTCAATACGAACATGGGGAGATCGCCGATCCAGAACTCCACTCGCAGTTTTGGAGCGAGCACGCCGTTCCAGAATTTTCCGAGAGTGAGGCCGGAGGTGAGCCGTCGTACCAGCTCATCGCAGAGAAATCCGATCGTTCTCGGGTGGTAGCCATGTGCCTTGCCGGGTTGCCAGAAAGGAGCCTGGGACTCGAGGGCTGCAATCGTATTGGTGTGGTTGAGCATGTTCCCTCGATTATCGGGACTGAGCGCGGCGAGCCCGGACTGATGGGAGAGGAGTTGCGCGAATGTCAGGTTCGATTCCTTCGCGGCGTGCAGTTCAGGCCAGATCTTTTTGACGGGATCGTTGACGCTGAGTTTGTTCTCGTGCAGTGCGAATAGGAGGGCGATCGCTGCAGGGCCTTTGGTGGCTGACCAGACTGGAGCGATCGCGTCGTCAAACCATGGCGTCGTCTTCTCCTTGTCCTGCCAGCCGTCACTCAATGAAAGAATCTCTTTCCCGTCTTTCCAAACGGAAACCGCTGCGCCGAGTTCGCCCCGTTCCTCAAAATTCTTGGCGAAAGCGGCTTTTAATTGTTCGAGGTTCATTGAGTTCAAGTTTAGAGGATTTCTGACCGGATCAGGGCGAGATCCGGGTCTTTCAACGCCAATTGGCGGTTGGCCGGTTTCATTTCAATCGATTGATTGAGCCACGTGAGTGCGGCCTGACTTCTTTCCAGTGCCACTTCGTAGCAGGCCAGATTGTAGAAGTAGACGGGTTCTTCGAGAAGGGTTTTGGGTCCTGATTGCAGAAAGTCGATCGCGTTCTGGGTCCTTCCCTGTGCGTGGAGGCAGTAGGCTCCCTGAATGAAGCCGGCGTGATGCTCAGGGTGCTCTTCCGAGAATTCTTCACAAAGAGTAAACGCTTCATCGAGATCTTTTTTTAGGATCGAGATGACGATGTTCATCTCCTTTGCCTCAGGTGTGACGCGTCGCGCTTCGGGCAGACTCTCAATTGCGGCCGATGCCTCATCCAGCATTCCGATATCAATGTAGCCTCGTGCTTTGTCCAGCCAGGAAGGTTCGTTTATCATTCTATGATAACGAAACTTTACGCGCTGCTGTTTGTCAATTGTCGCTCAGTGAAGGGGGATCGCTAATCTCCCCGTTTGACAACGGCAGGTCTCAGGATTAGAAAATCCCTGAATTCCCGAAAATGGGCCACGGCATCACAAGAATCACGCAGAAAGTTAAGCAGGGAGCGAAGATCGCCGTGCTGCTTGTGCTCGCTGTCTTGGTGTCAGGTTTTCTGCCGGTTTTGGTTCAGGGGTATGCCTGGCTTGATATGGCTAAGAAAGCCGGTGGTATTCAAATGATCGGTGATGTGGTCGCGAATGCCGAGCCCTGCAGAATCTGCTGCGCAGCTCAGGATATGCGGGAGAATTCGCGCGATGGCGATGAGGCCCCGGTTCCCGCGGAGCGGCTTGAGCTTTTGAAATCTCTCATCATGGACAAATCCGCGATCGATCTTCTTGTCGAGGAGGTCGGAAGGGATTCCGAAGAGAAGTGGCTTCTCGCGCTGAGAGCTCAACGTCCTTCCAGTTGCAAGTTTGCTCCTGCAACGCCACCGCCACGGGTTGTCGCGGTATAATTTCCCGTCTGCAGCATTCCTGCTCAGATCAGTGAGACCTTTTCCCGGGGGAAAGTGGTCCTGTTGCGCGTTTTCCGTTGGCGCCTTTCTAAACGGTCCTGCCCACCTTTTCGGGCTCCTTACCTGGTTTAAATAACAAAACAATTTTACGATAATGATTAATTTTTCTAACACTATTAAACTGGCCGCAGTGGTCAGTGCCTTCAGTTCTCTTGCGGTTGCTGGAGACTACAATTCCAAAGCTGTCATCGACTCGAAGTCAGTCTTTGATGTTTCGGATTATGATTCGCATCGCGTTGACTCTCACGCGCCCATCGGAGTGATGGGGGATCACACTCATGAAGCGGGGGAGGTCATGCTTTCCTATCGCTACATGACGATGAAGATGGACGGGCATCGTGCCGGACGTGAAGAATTGACGAACCATCAGGTTTACAATTTCGGATACAGCGTCGCTGCTGAGGAGATGAGCATGGACATGCACATGATCGGAATGATGTATGCGCCGACCGATTGGTTGACGCTCATGACGATGGTGAATCTTGTGCAAATGAATATGACGATGACAAGCAACCCCCACGCAGCCGCTCACGGTGGTCATGGCGGACACGGTGGCGGCCATACCGGCACCTTCGGTCATTCCAGCGAAGGCCTCGGCGACATCACTGTTGGTGGATTGATTAAAGTCTATGACCGGAATCGTCAGCGCGTTCACTTGAATCTCGGCTTCGTTCTTCCCACCGCAGAGGTGGATAAGAAAATGGGTGGTTCATTTCTCCCATACGGAATGCAGCTCGGTAGCGGGACCTTCGATTTCAAACCCGGGATCACTTATCTGGGGCAGTCAGACAGGCTCTCATGGGGGGCGCAGGTGATGGGAACCATTCGCCTTGAAGACGAAAACGAGAGCGGTTTTGCTTTCGGTGACGGCGTGAATGCAACGACCTGGGTGGCGTATCCTCTTTCAGACGCTCTCAGTGTTTCGGGCCGTTTGAATTACGGTTACTTCGAAGATCTCGAAGGGCATTACAACGGGCCTCACGGACATGCCGCTCCTCCTCACCTTCAGGCCAATTACGGTGGTCATACTCTCGAGGCGGGTGTGGGACTGAACTACCTCTTTCAGGGCGGACTCCTTCAGGGACACCGCCTCGCGCTCGAGGTACTGACTCCGCTCTACCAGGACCTCAACGGTGTTGGGATGAATCGGGATTACAGCGTTGTTCTCGGCTGGCAGAAAGCATTCTGATTCTCCCGGTTTGAATGGGATTAAACAGGGTTTGATGGATGAAGCAACCCTGTTGGATCGTTCTTCGGCGCGGGCCTGACTAGGTTTCAGGCTCCGTCGGAGAATCCTTCCATTTTCGGAACCGGTTCTCCAGTTCCGTTTCGAGCTCGATATCCCTTTCTCTGCCGGCGAACTGGACGGCATAGTAGTAGGAGATCCCGTGCGAAACTTCGGGGATCAGTTCAATCCTCTTTGAAAGTCCGCTCTCAAACTCCCGCCAGGTCATACTGCGGCGGAAAGGAACGCCTTTGCTAGAGCCTGCTTCCCGCAGCTCCCTGAGGTAAGGGGGGATTTGAAATTCGCCGGTTGTGACGCGGGCGGACGAACTGTCACCGGGGAGCTTTCGTTTCTTCGTGATCTGAATCCAGAGCGCGACGCCAATGAGGACGACGGCAAAAAGGAGGATGGTCAGGAAGTGGAGAGCGAGAAATTCGAAGATCCGGTCAAGGCCGGTTTCGATCCAGGGGCGGGTCGTCCTGCCGGGAATATCGAGGTCCGAGAAGTTGTGGTAGTCATTCACGTTTAGGGCCGTCACTTTCGCTGCGCCCGGAACCCGCGGGGCGGCTTCCTCCACTTCGGGGACGGTATCAAAAATGACCCAGCCGCGATCGGAAGTGAGCACTTCGCTCCAGGTGTGGAAATCGCTGTCGCGGAAGGCAAAGAGCGATTTTTTCCGGTCGACGGAACCGCCGGTGTATCCATAGGCCAGTCGTGAGGGGATACCCATGGTCCTCAGCATCAGAACAGTGGCTGCACCGTAGTGCTCGCAATGCCCGGTGTGATCCCCGAAGATGAAATTTTCGATGGGGCTCATCTTCTCCGGTGTTGAAAATGAGAGCGAATACTCAGCTTCCCGGTCGAAGAAGTTTTGAATCTCTTTCAGTGGGTTCCTGCGGTCGAACGATTCAGTCAGTTGGCGAACCTTCGCACTGAGCGGCGAAGGTGGCAGACTGAGATAGGGGCTGTTCGGCGGGAGTCGCGTTTCAATTCCTGTGATTCGCGAGGGGCTTGTGATTCCGGCCTGCGCAGTGAAGCGGAACAGGGGAACCTCTTTCGGCGGGGAAAGTTGAAACCAGCTGTCGGCGAATTCGTAGACGGCGCTTGTAAGTATAGACCGGGTGTCGGAGGCGAGAGGCAGGCTCAGCGAGGCTTTCTGCTTGAGGAAGACGGAGTAAAGGTGGCCCCGGCCAGACGGGGTCGCGAGGAGTTGCACTGTCGCGTCCTCTTCGCCATCGTCGAGGTCATAGAGCCATTGGCCGCTTCGAAGCGGGGCGATGACTTCATCGCTTTCGAAGCGTGTCAGGGTGGCGGTTCGGAAATAAAGAGGGCCTTTGCTCCAGTGATCGAGGAGAGCGGAGTCGTGTGGTTTTACAAAGAGTTGAACCCTGTGCTCGAACTTCACATTGCCTTCGCGGGGGATTTTTCGCGAGGCGCCATCCATCGAGCCCGAGCTGCTTCCGATATCGGTCGGGCGCTGTGGCGAGAGGTCTTCAGTGTCGTCGCGGTCGGCACCGAAAGTGGAGGAAAGGTAGGTAGTGCCCTCTACCGATCCGAGGAGTATGCCGCAGGCAACGAGGAGGATGGCGGCAAAGGCCGCGAGGTGGACCCGTGCTTTTGCACCGGCGGTAGTGATGAGTGATTTTAAGTAAATTGTCAGAGGAAGCACGGCGATGGGAAAGACCTGCCAGGCACGGTAGTCGTAAAGAACCGTTGCCGCTGCGCTCGCCGCGAGGACGGCACCTCCGGCCAGGCCCGTCGCGAAATGGGCTTGTTTGATGAGGCGTGATTGAGGAGTGGTGGAAAGAATCGCCAGCATCGCTGAGAACCACAAAAGAGCCATTCCCATGTGGAGAACCGGAGGCGTCTCAGCGCTCATGACCATGGCCTGCCCCGACCGGAAAAGGTGCCATTCGATGAGCCCGGCGGGAAGAGCGACAGCGCCTGCGGCGATGAGTTGGTGCACGGGTGAGCGTCTCGTGAATCGCTTCGTGGCATATCCTGTCACGACGACGACCGTGCAAAGCGCGAGTGGCAACGGCGAACCTGAGAGCATCCAGGAGCAGAGGGATGCGAAGAGGAGGACGATCACTGAATAGATGGCCGGCATCGTGTTCGGAGTTGCCTGCGGGTTCGCAGTTTGGGTTGAGATGTTGAGGAGAGGGATACCGAATCGAGGCAGGTGAGGGGCAGTCCTGTAGCAGTCAAAATGGGTTCCCATTCGGCGAGCGGACAATCGCTGATCACGAAGAGATCATCGCAATTACGAAATGATGGAACCGCGGCAAGGAGGGATTCCGGAGAGGTGAGGGGATGGCGGGACTGGAGGGCGAGTTGATCAATCGCTTTCGAGAATCCTGCCTTGTCGTCGAGGCGCATCTGCCTGCCCGGCAGGATTTGATAGTGAACCTCGACGTCGAGAGAGCGAAAATGAAAGAGCAGGCCGGCAACGATTCGCAGGATCATTTCGAAAGTTTCCGGAGTTTCAATTTTCCCGGAGGGGGAGAACGAATGCACGAGTATCCCAAAACGGCGGGGGCGCGGCGACGGTGGTTCGGGTTCACGAATGAGCAGTTCATCGCTCCGGATGCTTGCGGGCCAGTGGATCGATTTGAGGGAGTCTCCGTGCCGGAATTCACGCAGGTATTTGAACTCGGCAGACGGATCCGGCGGAGCAAACGAGGGGAGGGAAAAGTCGTCCTGAAGATTCTCGATGTAGCGTTTGAGATGTGGTGGGAGAAATGGCTTCGGGATCACGAGCAGCCGCTGCGTATCGGTGAAGGCGGCAGTTTTTTCCGACTCAAAGAATCCAAGCGGCCAGGTCGAGGTCGCTCTCCAGTACTGTTTGCTGATCCCGCCCCGACGGGAGCGTTTTCCGGTGTATTGGAGCGGGCGGGTCTGTCCGGGTTGCAGCGTCGATTTCTCATCGATGGCGCTTTCGGAAAGAGGATCGTGAAAGGTGAATTCAGGCAGCGGAAGCCGGGGATCCTGATTGGAGAGAGTGACCTTTACCGGAAAGCTTTCCCCGGCGACGCCACGGCGGGGGAGGGTGCGCGTGAGGTCGAGTCCACGGAGGCTGCGTGAGGCGAGGAACCGGCAGAGGCCCCAGATGAAAGCGGTGAGTAAGCCTGTTGAAAGGAGGAGGATGGAGAAGGTGCCAAGTCCTGAGAGGATGAGGAGGCCCGCCCCTATCACTGCGCAAATCCCTGCGGGGCGTTGCGTGAGAGTGGGGCGCTGGTTGTCCATCCGGGAAAGGGATTACTCGACGTGAGTGTTCTCGAGAATTTCTTTGAGAAGGAGCCGGGTCGTTTCCCGTTTCCGCGATACGCTGTCGTCATCGAGGTCGGTGTGCTGCATATCAACGCGGTGGATAACGCAGGGGAGGAAGGCCCGCTTCACGTCGTCGGGGTAGACCGCTTCATGATCTTCGATATAGGCAATAGCCCGTGACATTCGCATGATCGCGAGGGCACCGCGGTTGCTGATTGTCGTGTTCAGTTCCGTGTGATTGCGAACCGCGTCGCAGAGCCGGACGATGTATCGTGCGACACTGGACGAAAGGGGAAGTGTGAGGGCTTCCCTCTGGATGTCGCGAATTTCAGCGGTCGTGAATATCGGCTCAGTCGATTCTTTCCCGTTCGTTTTCGCATCGGCTTTGGCATGGTGCTCGAGGATGCGGCATCGCACCGCTTCGTCGGCGAGATCCATTTCGATGGCGATGAGGAACCGGTCGAGTTGCGGTTCGGGCAGGGGGAAAGTTCCGGAGCGGTGCCGGTTGTTTCTTGTCGCGATGACCTGAAACACTTCGGGCAGGGAATGCGAGACGCCGTCGATCGTGACCTGGCCCTCGTTCATGCATTCGAGAAGCGCGCTCTGAATGCGCGGGCTGGTGCGATTGATCTCGTCGGCGAGGAGGAGGTTGGTAAAGACCGGTCCTTCGACAAACTCGAAGGCTTCCCTGTCTTTCCGGTAAATCGAATACCCGGTGAGATCGGCGGGGAGGAGGTCCGGGGTAAACTGGATGCGTTTGAATTCCCCGGAGACAGCCCCCGCGAGCGCTTTCGCGAGAGAGGTTTTTCCAACGCCGGGAGGGCCGTCGATGAGGACGTGCCCACCTGCGATGAGCGCAGCGAGTAATTCGTAGGTCGCCGTTTCCGAGCCGAGGACTGTCCCGTTGAGCTGGCCTTGAAGGCTGTCCAGTTTCTTGCGGCTCATCTCGACGTGCTACATTTTCTCGGTTGTCCGGATCCCGAGCAAGCCGAGGCCGCAGCGGAGGACTTGTCCGGTCAGTTCGCAGATCGCGAGACGGGTCTGACGGATGTCGCCTTCCTCTTTGAGGACGGGGCAGGCTTCCCAGAATTTGTGATAGGTCGTCGCCACTTCGTAAAGGTAGGCGGCAAGTGTGTTAGGACGAAAATCGTTGAGCACTGACGGAACCACTTCCGCGAACTGGGCGAGTTTCAAAATGAGATCTTTCTCCGCGTCGGCGGTCAATGTTAGGGTGCCACCGGGTTCGAAATCTTTTCCGAGCTTGCGGAAGATCGCCCGCGTTCTCACATAGGCGTTGAGCAGATACGGCGCGGTGTTGCCTTTCAAGGCGAGCATCGTGTCCCAGTCGAAAATGTAATCGGTCATTCGATACTGGCTCAGTTCCGCGTATTTGACGGAACCGATTCCGATGATCTCTGCGATCTCCGCCTTTTCCTCTTCGGGAAGGTCGGGGTTCTTCTCGTCGATGATGACGCGGGCACGAACGACCGCTTCGTCGAGGACGTCGGCGAGCTGGACGGTGTCACCGGAACGGGTTCTCAGCATCTTGCGATCTTTCCCGAGGATGCTTCCGAAGGGGATGAATTCGAGTTCCGCTTTCTGGCCCCGCTTTTCGGAGACGAGGAAGATTTGATCAAAGTGAAGTTGCTGCGGGGCTCCGACGACATACCAGATCGCATCGGCTTTGAGCTCGTTGATGCGGTAGTCGATCGTGGCGAGGTCAGTCGTCGCGTAGAGAAAGCCACCGTCCGATTTACGGATGATGGTGGGCTTGTCGGCGAGCTTCTCGACCTCAGGAAAGAAGACGCAGATGGCACCGTCGGATTCTTCCGCGATCCCCGAGGCGAGGAGTTCATCGACGACAGGGGCGAGCTGATCGTTGTAGAAACTTTCCCCGAGCCAGTGATCGAACTTCACATCGAGCCGGTCGTAGATTTTTTGAAGTCCGATTTTGGAAAGTTCGATGCAGCGCTCCCAGATCGCGAGATTTTCCTCGTCGCCTCCCTGGAGTTTCACCAGCTCCGCTTTGCACACTTCCTTCAGTGCTTCGTCGTCTTTTGTCTTCGCGTTGACGTCGCGATAGATGCGGAGGAGTTCCGGAATCGGATCGGTCTCGAGAGCCGTTTCGTCGAGGAGGTTTTTCCATCCCCAGAGAATCATCCCGAACTGCGTGCCCCAGTCGCCGATGTGGTTGTCGGAGATCACGGTGTGACCGGCAAATTTGGCGACGCGGGTGAGGCAGTCGCCGATGATGGTGCTGCGGATGTGACCGACGTGCATCGGCTTCGCCACGTTGGGCGCGGAAAAGTCTGCGACGATCGTCTTCGGCTCCGCTGCCTTTTCAAGACCGAGCTGATCCGGATCGTTGAGAAGAGATTGGAGGACGGACTCGAGCGATTCCTGTGTGATGCGAAAGTTGATGAAGCCGGGACCGGCAATTTCCGGGGTTTCGGAAAGAGTTCCGCCGTCGAACTGTTCGATGATCGCCGCGGCGACTTCGCGGGGGTTCTTGCGGAGCTGCTTCGCGAGGATCATCGCGGCGTTCGACTGGTAGTCGCCGAACTGACGGTTCTGTGCCTGGTCGATCTGTGCACTGAATCCCTCCGGTAAATCACCGGCGAAATCGGTTTTTGAGAGAGCGTCGTTGAGTCTTGATGCGAGTTGATCCGCAAATGTCTTAGCCATCGTTGTTCTGAGAAAAAAATCTGAAAAGTGAAAGAGAGCGTGTTAAACGCTCGAAGCCTTCAGCGAGAGAATATCGAGCAGTTCCTCTCCGCTCGTCGCATCGGCGAGGCGGCTGCGGGTTTCCGCGCTGTTGAGGATTTTAGCAATCGCCGCGAGCGTTTTCAAATGCATCGTGTATTGCGATTCCGGAACGAGGAAAAGAACCACAAAGTGGACCGGGGCACGGTCGAGAGCGCAAAAATCGATCCCGCCGGTGGATCGGCCGAAAACAGCAACCACTTCGTCGAGGTCCTTAATAAAGCAGTGTGGAATCGCGATCCCGCCCCCGATACCGGTGCTGCGCTGGTCCTCCCTGAGCCGGAGAGCTGTCAGGGTCGTTTCATGGAGCGATTCATCGAGATCCCCGTTTTCGACAAGGTGGGCGACCAATTCCTCGATCGCAGGCCAGTGCTCGTTTGACTGCATTTCTGCAATCACACGATTGGATGTGAGTAATTCTGCGAGCATCATGTGGAAAAGGAATCGGTTTTGGAGAACCTTCGAGCGAGCATAAGCATGAGCGGGGACGGATCAAGACACATTTTACACCGTTGATGCTTTACAATCGGCGGTTCAACGCTCTGTTGGGAGCAATCTCTCTAATCAACGATGACTAGTCGCGTTCTCTTTATCTGCACTGGAAATGTCTGCCGAAGCCCGATGGCAGAGGGGCTTCTTCGCGATCTCGCTGAAAAATCCGGTGTAGATATCGACGTCGCATCAGCCGGTATCGGAGCGATGGACGGGATGCCACCGAGTCGCAATTCTGTCATCGCAATGGATGAGGAGGGGATCGACATTTCCGATCAGGAAAGCCAGATGCTGACTCCTGAGATGGTGGAGAATTTCACTCACATCTTCGGAATGGGGGCAGGGCACATCGAGGCGATTCGAGCCTATTTCCCTGAAAGCCTTGAGAAAACCTTCATCCTTCGCGAATTCGTCGCCGATGAAGGCTATGATTTGGAAGTTCCCGACCCGATCGGGGGCGATCTCGAAGAGTATCAAATCACTCGAAACCTGATTAAAGAGGCGATTCCCTCGATTCTGCGTTTCATCACCACCGGCGATCCCTCGCCGCCGCGGGATTGAGCTGTTGGTCGCCCCGCGTTGCCAGGGTAGGGTAGGGAGAAGTGTCCCCGCTGATCCGTTGTTAGCCTATCTGGAGTTGTTTGAGCGGCGATTGGAAGTGGATTTGCACCTCACCGGGGCAAGCGGCGGCTCGACAGGGACGTCTCGCCCCACCTTTTATGGGGTGTTCGCTGGTTTTCTCCGTTCAACTGTGCATGAAATTTTGACAATCCCGTCTGCCAGCACTAGCTAACGCTGCGTAGGTAATATAAGCCCTTCACGAAATGTTTATCGTATGACAAAGCCCACCCTCATCATTGGAACCGATCACGGCGGATTCGAACTTAAAGAAGCCGTTGTCGCTCATCTCAAACAAAGCGGTTACGACGTCGAAGATGTCGGCTGTTTTGATAAGGAGTCCGTCGATTATCCCGACTATGCCAACAAAGTGGCCGGTGCGGTAGCGGGCGGCGAAAAGTCTCTCGGTATTCTCTGCTGCACCACCGGAATCGGCATGTCGATTGCTGCAAACCGTTTCGCCGGTATTCAGGCTGCTGTGGTTACGGATGTGGATCTCGCTGCGAAAACACGGGTCCACAACAATACCAACGTGCTTTGTCTCGCCGGCAACTACAACACCGGTGAAGAAGCCGCTGCTATCGTTGACGCCTGGCTCGGTGCCGAATTCGAAGACGGTGGCCGCCACGCGCGCCGCGTTGCGAAAATGAATACCTGCAGTGCTGCAGTGAGTGCTCCGAATGTCGCCCTGACTGATCCCGCGATCTACCACGTCATTGAAGAGGAGGAAGCCCGTCAGAGCGCCAACATCGAATTGATTGCCTCAGAGAACTTTGCCTCAAAAGCAGTTCAGCAGGCGCAGGGCAGCTGCCTCACCAATAAGTATGCCGAGGGATATCCCGGTAAGCGCTGGTATGGCGGTTGTGAAAACGTCGATGTCGCCGAGTCCCTCGCGATCGAGCGCGCCAAAGAGCTTTTCGGATGTGAATTCGCCAATGTGCAGCCGCACTCCGGTTCACAGGCCAATGCTGCGGTTTACTTCAGTGTTCTCACGCCCGGTGATAAGATTCTGACAATGGATCTCAGCCACGGTGGACACCTCACGCACGGTCACTTTGCGAACTTTTCCGGTAAGTTATACGAAGTGCAGCACTACGGTGTTTCCGAGGAGGAAGAGACCATCGATTACGACAAGCTCGCGGCAGCGGCAACGGAGTATCAACCGAAGATGATCACAGCAGGGGCTTCGGCTTACTCGCGCCGGATCGATTTCGCCCGCATGCGTGAGATCGCCGATTCCGTCGGTGCTTATCTCTTTGTCGACATGGCGCATATCGCCGGACTGGTAGCCGCAGGGGAGCATCCTTCTCCGCTTGCTCACGCACACTTCGTGACGACGACGACGCACAAGTCCCTTCGCGGACCACGTGGCGGTCTCATCCTCACCAACGACGCGGAACTGGCCAAGAAGATCGATTCCCAGGTTTTCCCCGGCGTTCAGGGCGGCCCTCTCATGCACGTTATCGCAGCGAAAGCGGTCTGTTTCCAGGAAGCGCTTCAGCCCGGTTTTAAAGCCTATCAGGCTCAGGTTGTGAAAAACGCCTCGACCCTCGCAGAGCATCTCGGCAGCCTCGGCTACCGCATCATTTCCGGTGGCACTGATAATCACCTTTTCATGGTCGACCTGAGACCTGCCGGCGTGAACGGCAAGATCGTTCAGGAAACCCTCGATAAAGCGGGTATCACCGTGAACAAGAATTCGATTCCTTTCGACACCGAAAGCCCTTTCAAAGGCGGCGGTATCCGTATCGGAACTCCAGCGGTAACAACTCGCGGAATGAAAGAGGACGACATGCGTGTCGTTGGTGATCTCATTCACGAAGCGATTCAGAATCGTGACGACGCTGAGAAGCTCGAGTCGATTCGTCTCCGCGTTGCCGAAATGAATCAGCGTTTCCCACTTCCGTGATACGGAAGCGCGACGAGCGCACATTTTAGAATCTGAAAAGAGCCGTTCCTTCGCGGGGCGGCTCTTTTTTGTTTAGGACTTGTCGCTTTTGTAGCGGTTTCCCGTGGGCAGGGGCGCGTTTGCAAGAAGGCTGTCGAGTTCTTCAAGATTCCGCTGCGCCAGACCCATAAATGTCTTTTCATCATTGCGGTGCGGAGCGCCGTCTCGGATCGCGTCCATTTCGTGGACCTTGAAACGACGGGCGGCGTCCTTAGCGTGGTCGCTTTCGTGCCCGAGTTCTTCGAGCACGGCGATGGCACAGTCGAGAGAGGAACCAAGCTGCTCGACGAAGAATCTCACACCCTGCTCGTGGAGCCGGTAGGCGTGGTCACGGGAACAGGCTCTCGCGAAAATCTTCAGGTGGGGAAAGTGCTTTCGGCAGGTCTCGATGATCCCCATCGACTCGTCTTCATTCTCGATGGCGAGAATGAGAATCTTCGCTTCTTCAGCTCCCGCTGCTTTGAGGAGATGGGGACGAGTCGCATCGCCGTAGTAACACTTCAGTCCGATCTTTCTCAGAAAATCGACGTGATCACTGTCGCGCTCGAGTACCGTCGGCATACAGCCTGCGCTGCGGAGAAGCCGGCCCATGGGGTGGCCGAAGCGCCCGAACCCGGCGAGGAGCACTTTTGCTTTGTCATTCCCGACATCGTGCGGCCGCTCGTCTTTTTCGGTTTCAGTGGTTCCAAAACGGGGAAGAATCACTCTCTGGACAAAGATCAGGAGCGGCGGAGCCAGCGCCATGGAAAGGGCGACCGCAGCGATCATTTGGGCTCCAAGTTCCTTTCCAATGACGCCCTGGCCCATCGCAAAGCCGCCGAGGACGAAGGCAAACTCACCGCCCTGAGCAAGAGCGGCGGCGAAAAGAAGACGTTGATCAAAAGCCATTTTGAACCACTTCGCGAGGCCGAAGAGAACGACGCCTTTGATGCTGATAAGTCCGAGCACCATCATGCCGATCGTAAACGGTTGTGAGGCGATGAGACCGAAATCGATTCCTGCTCCCACCGCGATGAAAAAGACCGCGAGGAGAAGGGATTTGAAGGGATCTATGTCACTTTCGAGTTCGTGTCGGAACTCGCTGCTCGCGAGCATGACCCCGGCGACGAAGGTGCCGAGGGCGGGGGAGAGACCGACCTCGTTCATAAGCAGGGCAATCCCGACGACGAGGGCGAGAGTGGTCGAGGTCAGGGCCTCCGGGACTTTCAGCGAAGCAACCCAGCGCAGCCAGGGGGTGAGAATGAAACGCCCGGTCACAACGACGAGAGCGATAGCTCCCACCACGACAAAGCCGTGGCTCCAGTAGGGGAGCGAATCAATGAGGGTATGGTTTTCGTGGCCGCTGCCTCCGGTTTTCGGGAGAAAGGCGAGAAGGGGCAGAAACGCAATCATGGGAATGACGGCGATATCCTGAAAGAGAAGAACAGCGAAACTCTGCGTGCCGGCACTGGTGTCGCTGATGCCGCGTTCGCGCAGGGTTTGCATGACGATTGCAGTGGAGGAGAGGGAGAGGATCATTCCCATCGCGAGCGCTTCACGCCAGTTCACTGAGAGGAGGAAACTGGCGCCTGCAACCGCCAGAGTGGTGAGGAGAACCTGCATCCCCCCGAGCCCGAGAATGGGGCCCCGCATTTTCCAGAGTCGTGAAAGGTCGATTTCGAGCCCGATCACGAAGAGCATGAGAACGACCCCGAACTCGGCGAAGTGCATCACCTCCTCGCGGTTCTCACCAACCCAGCCAAACGCGGAGGGACCCACGATCGCCCCGATGATGAGGTAACCCAGAACCGCGCCGACGCCCAGCTTTTTACCAAGCGGGGCCGCAAAGGCTGCTGCGACCAGATAGATGAATCCGTTGAGGAATAGATTTTCTTCCATTTACCATAGAGCTAACGGCTTTGAACGATTTTGCAAAGCATTGCGATTTTTCGATCCCGGGAAATCGCAGGATTTATTCGTGAGGAAATTCCCGGATCTGTTCGGCAGTGTAGCGTGGCGTAATGTGCTGTGGGCAGTTCCAATCGTAGGCCTTGATGTGAAAGAGGATCAACCGCTCTACCACCGCGCGATAGTCTGCGTCATGCAGGCGCTCCAGCAAATCGGGACGATCATCGAGAGCGACGATTTCCGCTTCCGCCCAGATCTTTAAACGCTCCCGATCGGGGTAATCGATGAGAAACAAGGTAGCCCGCTGCGTCGCCCGAATATTGCCGACACTGATATACTGCCGGTTGCCGCGGAAATCGGCCATTCCCAGAGTTTGGTCGTCGAGAACTTTAAGAAAACCTTTCGGTCCACCGCGGAACTGCAGGTAGGGCCAGTTATTTTCGCCCACCGTTGCCATGTAGAACATGTCGCGGCTTTCGATGAATTCCACCTCTTCCTGAGTGAGGATGAAGCGATCTTTTGACTGTTCCATCCTTGTGCCACCGCGCCGGGAGCCATTCAACTCCTGTTCATTTCTCACGCTGTCGGTGAAGGCGTATTTGGTGAAGTTCTGATTTTTCATGACTGGAAATAAGAAAGCACCGCGCCCTGCATCTGAAGACAGGGCGCGGCATGTTTGGAAGGGGGGAAGAATCAGGGCGGCGAATTACGGCGTGGAATTGCCGGACGACATTGTAATCTCAGAGGGTTCTACTTTAGGTGTTCCGCTGGCTTTAAGAATCATTTCGACCGCTTCATCCGCGGTCCATACGGTGTTTGCGAGCATGCGGAAGTTGATGGAGGCGGCTTTGAATCCGTCGAGTTCACCGACCTGTGCGGCAGCGGTGGCGTCGGGCACTACTGCGACTTCAAATCCCTGTTCGAGCAGTTCGCGCAGATGCGACTCCGCGCACAGGTTGGCCGACATCCCGCCGAGGATGACTCGCTTGATTCCCCGCTTGCGAAGTTGCAGCGTGAGATCATTGGATTCAGGGCCAAAGACCTTGTGCGGACTGGTGACGAGAGTCTTGCCGTCTTCGATCAGAGGCTTGTACTGCTCAAGCCAATCCGCTCCCGAACCTTCGAGGTCCTGCGTTTTGAGCGGCCCCGCCCGATCAAACATTTTGATTTTATGCATCAGAGTTTCGAGTGTTCCTTCATGCTCCCATTCGTGGTCATGTGGGTAGTAGTAGTGCGGTGAAATCGCCACGAGCATCCCGCGTTTCTTGGCGGCGCGGAGAAGCTGATCAATGTTCTCGACTGTATTGTTTCCGGTGACGCTTTTCCCGACGACTTCCCAGGTCACCCCTTCTGGGCTTAGGAAATCATTCTGTGGATCGGTGATGACGAGGGCGGTATCGCTCAGGTCGACTGCCATGCCCGGGTTGGGCAGTTGAGCCGACGCGATTTGGATCGCGGTATAGGTAATCGCGATGAGGATAGTGATTGGATTCAATTTCATTTTTGTTTCTTTGTTTTGGATTCAGATGGTCGGCCCTTTCATCACCATTCAACCGGGGCTGAAAGGGCGGGATCTGTTGTCGGTTAATGGAACTTTTCGCAGGGCCAAACCGACCAGTCGGTCTTTGAATGGCGAAAGCATGAGGTGCTCGATAGTTCGGCCCGGTCGCCGGAAGCTTTTCCGTCGATGGATGCTACGTTTCCGGGGTGGTCGTCCGGACTCGGGGAATCTGCTCTCACGGGGAAAAAGTAGACCAGCGGGATGGCATAGGCCCAGTGGCGAACCATCGAAAGGATGGGTAGAATGAGGCCTCCGCCTGATCCTGCGATGCCGAGACCAAGCAGGGGGAAGAGCAGAAACCAGACGAGCATGAGTGTCTCAATGGTGACGAAAGACACCGCTCGAAACCACGATGGTCCGAAGAGGGAGGGGACCATCGCAGCGTAGATCGCGGCAAGGGCGACTCCATTGCCGTAGTGCATCAGCAGGGCAACAGGAAAAGGAACTCCCACGGCTTGAGAGAGCGCTCCCGGTATATCCCACCAGGTTCCGGTAAAGAGCAGACCGACGATATCGAAGAGCACCGTTCCAATGATGCCGGCGACAACAGCTGTGTAATAGTTTATTCTCATAATCTTGTAGTGTTATTTATTTCGTTTTCTATTTTGTGTTTGTTAGTGAATGGTCAGGCACGGCCACCGAACAGGAGGTAGTCGTCGAGATCGAGGTATTCGAACAGTGTGCCCACGTCGGGGCGGGGTGGATCCACCTTTGCCGAGTAATCGGCGAACCAGGCCCGGGCTTCCGTGCTGAGACCGGGTACGTTTTCAATCCAGTGACTCCATGCCTGGATCTCGTGGGCGCTCAGGGAACGGGGAGCCGTGGCGATGACCCATTCAAGGATGGCGAGATCCCCATCGCCTTTGGCGACTTCGGAGAGGAATTGATCAGGTGTCAGGCCGGTGAATTTGAAAAACTCGACGTCGAGAAGGCTCTCGCTGCCGTATTCAAATTCGCCGAGTGTGTCGCTCACTGCCGCCCTTGCTTTGTCAATGAGGCGAGGGAGGTGTGCGAAGCCGCCGAGGCGCACCCGCGCACTGCGTGGTGGACGATGGCTCAAGTCTGTAAGGTTGGTTTCTTTTGTCATTTGGGTATGTGGTTTGTCTTTGTATGGGAGGAGGGGAGAGTTATTAAAGGCGCCGTGCTGTTTCATCGATCGGCTCGTCATTGATTGAGGCGTAGCGTTTCGCCATGAGCCCGTTTTCATCGAACTCCCAGTTTTCATTTCCGTGGGAGCGGAACCATTGACCGGAACTGTTGCGCCACTCGTATTCAAAGCGCACCGCGATGCGATTGTCGTCGAAGGCCCACAGGGATTTCTTGAGGCGGTAGTCGATTTCCGCTTCCCATTTCCGGCGGAGAAACTCAATGATCCCGGAACGGCCATTGATGAAGTCAGCTCGATTCCGCCACTCGGAATCTTCGGTGTAGGCAAGAGCGACCCGCTCAGGGTCACGGGAATTCCACGCGTCTTCGGCGAGCTGGATTTTTTCCCGGGCACTTTCTTCGGTGAAGGGAGGAAGGGGATGGCGTTGTTGGAGGGTGTTCATGATTGTTGAGGTGGGCGGCGGGAGCGATTCTCTCCCGCCGCCGCTTTGTTGTTTTGGTTCTGCTTGTGGATGAATGTCAGGCTGCCTCACGGGTGGTGAAGGCCTCAACTTTCGGGAAATCGATATCCGTATCCGCGAAGCGGTTGAAGTAGTTCGTGTAGATATTGACCGCGACATTGGCGACGATTTCGGCTGCCTCTTCATCGGTCACACCGGCCGCTGCAGCCGCTTCGAAGGCAACTTCGGAAATGGCGCCGTGGCTTTCGAGAATGGCTTTGACGAGATCGAGTATTGCCTTCTCTTTAGGGTCCGGAGAGTTGCCGTTGCGGGCGGCTTCCAGTTCCGCGATGGGAATTCGCATCGACCCGCCGATAGCGGTGTGCGCGCTCAGGCAGTAGCTGCAATCATTCAACTCGGCGACGAGAAGTGCGATCTTCTCGCGGGTCGAAGGGCGGATTCTGCCAGCGGAGACCGCGCCGCTGAGTCCAAGGTAGCCTTGAAGGGCTGCGGCGCTGTGACCGAGTGTCTTCACCATGTTGGGGACGAGTCCCAACTTTTTTTCAACCGCCTCGTAGAGTGCCACGACATTTTGCGGTGCTTTGTCTTTTTCCAGTATTTGGATTCTGCTCATCGTATTATTTTCTGTTTCTTGTTGTTCTTTGGTTTAGTAACCGACCGGTCGGTCAGAATAAGTGTATGAAAAGTTATTTGTTCATGAAGTGGGGGAGTCAGGGGCGAAGGAGTCGTGATGCTTCCTGCGCGGCGGCTTCCAGCGGCCACTGTGCCCGGAAGTTCTGCATTTCGACCAGCGCGCCCTCGAAGAGGATAAAGAGTGTTCGTGCGATCTGGAGGCAATCCCGTTCGGGCTTTGAAGTGAGGTGTTCTTTGACGAGGCGCTCAAATCGCTGCAGAAGCCTCTGTTTGTGATTCGCGATCTCGTCGCGAAGCGGGTTGGTTCCGTCGGGTGTTTCAGCCAGCGTATTGATGAAGGCACAACCCCGGTAGTCAGAATCTTCCATCCATTCACCGAGGAAATCGAAGATGGCGTTAATCCTCGACTCCGGGGTACGCTTTCGACTGATGGATTCATCGAGCCAGCTATTCCAGGTGTGGTGACGGGCTTTCAGCCAGGCGACGCCCAATTCCTCTTTGGAGCGGAAATGGGTGTAGAAAGTTCCTTTTGCCACACCCGCCTCGTTGATGATCTGCTGCACTCCGGTACGATGAAAGCCCTGTTCATAAAAGAGCTTTGAAGCGACCTGAACGATCTCGTCACGAGCGGAAGGAGTGTCAGTTTTCATTGTCATGCTGCTACTATATTTAAACCGACCGGTCGGTCAAGGCGGTTTGTGAACTTTTTTGGAGGGGGGCACTTTGCGGAAGGAAAGGTGAGCTGCCTCATTTGTCGCGTTTCAGGCTCGTCACGAATCTAAGGTGTCGTGATGAGCCTGTCCCTGTACTTACGTAGATTTGACTCAGCCTTTCTATCGACGAATCCGACCGGATCTTATCAATCGATGATGTTCAAAGACTTCAGCAGTGCGCGATCAATATTTCCGGTGGAAACAAGTCCGTTGCTGCGCTGGTAGCTGATGATCGCGCGAACCGATCCCGGGCCGATGTTGCCGTCGATTGGCCCGTGATAGTGACCAAGGTATTGCAATTCAATCTGCACGGCCGCTTCAATGGGGAGGCGGGTGAAAGCGTCGTGATTGCGGTAGGTCGGGAGAGTTAGAAGGGTTACTCCGGTCCACTTGCCTCTCTGTATGGGCATACGTCCCCGCGGGCCTCGGTTGTTGTGAGAGAATTTAGGTGCCGCTTTAGGTGCTGCTTTAGGTGCTGCTTTAGGTGCCGCTTTCGGAGCCGCTCTGTGTGGCTCCACTTTCCCGGGCTGTGGCCGCTTTGCCGGAGCGTGGGACCTTCCCGAGGGTTCGTTTTTGCCCCGCTGTTGGGACGATGCTTCATTCGAGCTGAGGAGGAGCCCGCCGATAACGAGAGCAATGGATAAAGAGCGATTTAGATTAGTGATCATTTTGGTAGGAGGTGTTAGTGTTTTTACACGCATGTTTTAACACCGGGCGGTTGCATGAGTTTCATGATTCCCTCTAAATCAGCCCGGCGAAAAGCTGTCTTTTCCGGTCTGGTAAAGGGGGGGCATTAGTTTTGTTCAAGCCGGTGCGTGAGGGGCTTGATCTTCCGTTGATTCTTTCAAGCGCCTTTTCGAGTAAGGGTTTGATCGCACCGTGGTAGTTTGTGAGGATTTCAGCCCCCGGCACTACGCGATTTTGCTATTTCGGATTGCATGTGGAGGCGGTATTCGAGAGACTCGGAACACTCCGGGATGAGATCAAAATCGAAGGGTCGACCTTGACGGATCATCGATGGGGTGGACAGGTTATTTAGGGATGTTAATTAAACGAAACCGGCAAATCGCAAGCCCGGCGGTGCGCCGCTTGTTGAAGCCATTTACCTCGAAGGAGCGGTATCACAAGGCCGGTGATATCGGCGAGGGAGGGCTGTCAAAAGTCATTTCAAGTTTTGACCGTTGCCTCAATCGAATCGTCGCGGTGAAAGAGTTGAAGGAGGAGAACCTTTCCGATCCGGATTTTCTCAACGCGTTTATCACCGAGGCAAGAATGATCAGCTATCTGGATCATCCCGGGGTGGTCACGGTCTATGACTCCCATCTCACGGAGAATCAGCAACTCTGCTACACCATGCAGGTGGTTAACGGGGAGACGCTCCTGGATTTTCTGGCGCGAAACATGCAGCCGGATGTTGTGAACGAGAACTACCTCTCCGAGGTGCTCAACATTTTTACCAAGCTGTGCGAAACACTCTCCTACGTTCATGACAAGGGCGTTATCCATCTTGACCTGAAACCGGAGAACATCATGCTCGGGCACTACGGTGAGGTCATGATCATGGATTGGGGCAATGCTTTCCTCTACGATGCCTCCGTCTACGAAAACCACTTCCGTGAGTTTTTGGAAGCAGGTTCAGAAGTGAACATTCAGTTGGAGGCCGGGGCTGCAATTCTCGGCTCACCGTTGTATATGTCGCCGGAGCAAACCCGGAGCCGCAGCGGCCTTGGGCCGACTTCCGATATCTACAGTCTCGGAGTGGTTTTATATGAACTCTTAACCGGGCATCGTCCCTTTGCTGCTGCTGAGGTTGATGACATCGTTGAGAATGTAAGAACTCTCGTCCCGCCTCCCATTCACGAGTTGAACCCGGATGTTCCGCTGCGGCTTTCCCGTATCGTTGAAATGATGATGCAGAAAGCACCCGGCGATCGTCCCCAAAGCGCCCGTGAGGTTCTGAACGAGATTCAGGCTGCGCAGACGTCAGGTCAGGCTTTCCCTGAATGGAAGATTTCCGCAGGACAGGTCATTTTCCATGAGGGTGATTCCGGGGATTTTACGATACGAATTAAATCCGGTAAGGTCGAAATCTCAAAAGAGGATGGAGGAACCCGAACAGTCCTTGCTGAACTTGGTCCCGGGGATGTCCTCGGTGAGTTAGCCGTTTTTTCCGACATTCCGCGCACCGCAACTGCCACTGCTCTTGAAGATACGGTGGTCTATCTGATGAGAAGTGAAGAGGTCAACGCTGAGTTGGAGAAGCTGAGTCCCTGGGTTTCACAAATGATCACAGCGTTGTCGCACCGTTTTGATTCTCTGAACAAAAGTGTCATGGAATTGGAGAAGGGGAACCCGTCTCCCTGAGCCTTCGCAGGAGCGCCCTATCGTTGAGAACACCCGTGAAAGTGCACTGTGAATACGACGCTCTAGCCGTTCACATCCACGACAACGCGGCCTTTGACCTTTCCTTTGAGAATGTCCGATCCGAGCTGTGGCACATCACTCAAAACGGCCGGCTGAATCATCGACTCCAGTTTTTCGAGAGGGAGATCACTGGCGAGGCGCTGCCACGCGGTGAGCCGTTTTTCGAAGGGTTGCATCACGCTGTCGATCCCGAGCAGGTTGACACCGCGCAGGAGAAAAGGGATGACAGAGGCGGGGAGATTCGCGCCTCCCGCCAGTCCGACTGCGGCCACGGAGGACCCATAGTTCAACTGACCGAGAACCCGTGCCAGCATTTCGCCTCCGACCGCATCGACGCAGCCGGCCCAGGTCGTGGACTCGAGAGGTCGCTTTGATACGGTATTCAAATCTTCGCGTGGAATGATTTGGGCGGCACCGAGCGCGGTGAGGTATTCGGCGGTTTCGGGGCGTCCTGTCACTGCAGCGACTTCGTAGCCGAGATGGTTTAGCACCGCCGTCGCGATGGAGCCGACGCCGCCTGCTGCCCCGGTTACGAGGACGGGGCCCTGACCGGGTTTGAGTCCATGTTCTTCGAGCGCAATGATCGCGAGCATCGCGGCGAAACCGGCGGTCCCAATGGCCATGGCCTGCTTCGTAGTGAGTCCGTCAGGGAGGGGAACGAGCCAGTCTGCGTTGAGTCGGGCTTTCTGAGAGAAACCTCCCCAATGTCTTTCGCCGACGCCCCAACCGGTTAGAACAACGCGATCTCCGACCTGATACCTGGAATCTTCGGAAGACTCGACCGTTCCTGCAAAATCGATCCCCGGAACATGCGGGTAATTTCGAACGAGTCCGCCGTTTGCCTTCATGCAGAGTCCGTCCTTGTAGTTGATCGTCGTGTAGTCGATCGCGACAGTTACATTCCCTTCGGGCAGTTGTGACTCTGTAAGGTCTTTTACGGAGGCAGTGACTTCTCCCTCGCTCTTTTGTTCGACAAGGATGGCTTTGAAACTCATGGGAATACCGGGGGATTGGGATTGATTAAATTCAGTGGTATTTGCGACGCAGCGGACAAATGAAGCTTACTCAAAAAGGCGCTGGTTCAGCGAGCCTGTTTTTGCTGAGTTGATTCAACAGGGTATGATCCATGATTAAACCCTGTTGGGTGTGTCGTTCCTGTGCTTACGCGTCGTCGTCTTCGATGACTGGTTTCTCTTTCGCGAACTTTCGAATCACGGTGTAGAAAACTGGGGTGAGAAGAAGGCCGAAAAAGGTCACTCCGAGCATGCCTGAAAAGACGGCTGTTCCCAGAGCGTTGCGCATTTCAGCGCCGGCTCCTTTGGCAATCATGAGAGGCACGACGCCGAGAATGAAGGCGAAACTGGTCATGAGGATGGGGCGCAGCCGCAGTGTCGCTGCTTCGATTGCCGCTTCGAAACGGTTCCGTCCTTCGTCTTCCAACTGTTTTGCAAACTCGACAATGAGAATGGCGTTTTTACAGGCCAGTCCCACGAGGACGACGAATCCAATCTGGACGAGGATGTTGTTGTCACTGCCGCGAATCCAGACGCCGACGATGGCGCTGAGGAGACACATCGGAACGATCAAAATCACAGCGAGTGGAAGTCCCCAGCTTTCATACTGAGCTGCGAGCATGAGAAAGACAAAGAGGACACAAAGCGGGAAGATGTAGACCGCGGTGTTGCCGGCAGCTTTCTGCTGGTAGGCAATGTCAGTCCACTCGAAGTCAAAACCCGGTGGCAGAGTCTCGTTGGCGATGCGCTCCATTGTCGCCAGCGCTTCCCCGGAGCTCATCCACGGCATCGGCGATCCGACCAGCTCCGCCGCCGGATAGAGGTTGTACCGGGTGACGCGATCCGCACCCACTGTTTCCTTCATATCGACGAGTGAGCCGAGGGGGACCATCCCTCCCTGACGGTTTCGTGTTTTCAGTTTTGCGACGTCCGAAGGGGCGTCCCGGTAGGAGGCGTCGGCCTGTGCGGTGACGCGATAGGTCCGTCCGAAGAGGTTGAACTCATTCACAAATACGGAACCGAGGTAATACTGAAGCGTGCTGAAGACATTGCTCAGGGGCACATCGAGCATCTTGGCTTTGATGCGGTTGACTTCGGCAAAATACTGCGGCGTGGCGGCGGCAAACGGGGTGTAAACCTGAGCGAAGCCCGGCTCCTCGTTTGCTGCGGCAGCGAGAGCATGGGTCGCTTCCCCGAGTGCATCGAGGCCGGCATCATTTTTGTCCTGAACCCACAATTTGAATCCGCCACTGGTGCCGAGTCCGCGAACCGACGGAGGTTCGACGACGACGATGAAGGCGTCCTGAATGTGAGCGACCTTTGCACGCAGGGCTGCGTAGAGTTCGGGAGCGGTAGGGCCTCCGTTGTTGACGCGATCTTCGAAACTGTCGAAAATAGGGAAGAGCGCACCGGCGTTGACGGCGTTGGCGCGAGTCGCGCCATTGAATCCGGCGAAAGAAACGACACCGCTGATCCCGGGGATCTCGTCGATGAGCTTGCCGACTTCTTTAACGACCGCATCGGTCCGCATCAGTGACGCTCCGGGAGGCAGCTGCACAGCAATGATCGCGTAACCCTGATCCTGTGCAGGAATGAATCCGGTCGGCACTTTCTGAAACATGAATCCAGTCAGGCCGATGAGCCCGACAAAGGCAGCCAGTGAGATCACAGCTGTTCTCACCATGCGGCGTATCAGGCCGGAGTAGACCGAGGTGAAGCCATCGAAGATCCTGTTGAAGATACGAAAGAACCATCCAAAGAGGAAATTGAGAAGTCGCTCAAACCAGTCGCGTTTGCTGTCGTGTGATTTCAGCAAAACAGCACCCATGGCAGGACTCAGGGTGAGGGAAACGATCGAGGAAATGATCGTGGAAACGGCAACGGTGATCGCGAACTGCTGATAAAACTGTCCTGAGATACCGCTGATGAATGCGGTGGGGACGAATACGGCAACGAGCACGAGCGATGTCGCGATGACAGCACCCCCGACTTCATTCATCGCTTTGCGTGCCGCACTGCGCGGGGAGAGCCCCTTTTCGATATTCCGTTCGATATTTTCGACAACAACGATGGCGTCGTCGACGACGATCCCGATTGCGAGGACCAGCCCGAAGAGGGAGAGGTTGTTCAGCGAGTAGCCGAGCCCTGACATGATTGCAAAGGTGCCGACGAGAGATACCGGAATCGCGAGCAGGGGAATGATGGTGGCGCGCCAGCCCTGGAGGAATACGAGGACCACGAGAATAACGAGGAGGACGGCTTCGAAGATGGTGTGTTTCACCGCTTTGATCGATTCATCAACGACCACGGTCGGGTTGTAGACGATGTCGTATTCAAGTCCGGCGGGGAAGTCCTCGGCGAGGGTGTCCATCGTTGAAATCATTTCCGCGGCGGTGTCGAGTGCGTTCGAGCCGGGGCGTTGGAAAACGAGGATGGCCACGGCGGGTTGGCCGTTGAGGTAGCTGATGCTGGAATAGTCCAGCGCTCCGAGTTCGACGCGGGCGACATCCTTGAGCTTTACGACGCGGCCATCGGACCCGGTTTTTACGATGATGTCGTCGAACTGTTCCTCGTCTTCGAGGCGGCCAAGGGTGTTGACGGTGTATTGAAAGGCATCGTCGGCGGCGGTGGGTTGCTGGCCGATGGTGCCGGCGGCGACCTGAACGTTTTGTTCCTGAAGGGCCTCGACCACATCACCGGGAGTCATATTGAGCGACGCGAGGCGCTCGGGGTCGAGCCAGACCCGCATATTGTAATCGGAGCCTCCGCGAACGTTGAGTTGGCCCACTCCCTTGAGTCGCCGGACCACGTCGAGCACCTTGAGTGAGGCGTAGTTCGCGATGTAAAGCTGGTCGTAGGTGTCGTCGGGTGATTTTAAATGAACCACCATGAGAAGATCGGGCGAGCTCTTCGTGGTGCTCACGCCAAACTGGCGCACTTCCTCGGGGAGGCGCGGTTCGGCGAGGGCGACGCGGTTTTGAACAAGCACCTGAGCCTCGTCCAGATCCGTTCCGAGTTCGAAGGTGATCGTGATGCTCATCGTTCCGTCGGAGGTCGACTGCGATGACATGTAGAGCATGTTCTCAACGCCGTTGATTTCCTGCTCCAGAGGCGTTGCTACGGTATCGGAGATGACCTGAGGACCCGCTCCGGGGTAGTTGGCGCTGACCACAATGGTGGGTGGCGCGATTTCAGGGTAGAGCGCGACGGGGAGGTTAAAGTAGGCGAGGCCGCCAACGATGACCGTGATGATCGAGACGACCCACGCGAAGATGGGACGGTCGATGAAGAAGTGTGAAAATTTCATGACTAATCAGGTTCGGTCTAAGTTCTACTCGGACTTCGCTGTATCAGTGGTTTCCGCACCCGGATCACTTTCGATGGTCGGCGCGATCACTTCTTCGATAGGGGAGACTGTCGTGCCCGGGCGAATGCGTTGAAGGCCGTTGATGACGACCCTGTCTCCCTCCTTAACGCCACTTCGGATGACCCGAAGTCCATCGATGAGCGGTCCCAGTTCGACCCCGTGTCGCACTGCGAGATTCTGATCGTCGACGACCCAGACGAAATTCTCTGATTGATCACGTCCAATCGCCTTGTCGGGAATTTGAACCGCCCCTTCGAGAACGCTCCCCCGAAGGCGGATTCGGGTGAAGAGGCCGGGGGTTAAAGTTCTGTCAGGATTATCGAAAATGGCCCGTCCCTGAATCGTCGAGGTATTGCGGTCGACCGCGTTCTCCACGAAATCCATTACCCCTTTGTGGGGGAAGCCCTTCTCATCGGCGAGTCCCAGTTCAACGGGGTTTGCTGTGCCATCGCGGGAGGTCGCACGTTTCCCTTCCAGATCGAGTCGGAGGTATTTAAGATAAGCCGCTTCGTCGGCTTCGAAATAGCAGTGAATCGGATCCACTGACCGAATCGTCGTCAGGAGCGTCGAGGCTCCTGAGCCTCCGGTGACTAGGTTTCCCGGGGTGACAAGATCCCGGCTGATTCGACCGGCGACGGGAGCTTTTACTTCGGTGAATTCAAGATCGAGATTCACGGCGGCGAGCTCGGCCTGCGCAGCCTGCACTTCGGCTGTCGCTGCCAGCTCGGAACCGCGGCGGATATCCACTTCTTCGGCGGAGATTGCGTTGGTCTTGAGGAGAGACTCGGCTCGTTTCAGGTTTGTTTGTGCCAGTGTTAATGAGGCATTCGCCTGGGCGAGTTGCGCTTCTGCTCTGTCCACTTTCGCCTGGTAGGGGCGGGGATCGATCGTGAAAAGGAGGTCGCCCACTTCGACCATCTGGCCGTCTTTGAAATGGGTTTTCTCGAGATAGCCGCTGACACGGGCTCTCAGTTCAACATCGTCGATCGCGACGAGCCTGCCCACATACTCGTCCCACTCGGTGATGTCGCGGGCGATTGCTTTTCCAACAGTGACTTCAGGTGCTCCCGGCTCCGGCGGTGGTCCTTCTTTTTCTGCTCCGCAGCTGATGAGAAGGGCGCAAATACTGAGAGTGGAGAGAAATGAAGTCTTTTGCATATTAAAAATCAGCTACCATCGACCGCCAAGCGATCGGATCAGGTTGACCGAGTTGACGTAGTCATCCCCGGTGAGTGTCGCGAGGGCCCGCTCTGTAGTGAGGGCAGTCCGCTCGGCGTCGAGCACGAAAAGGTAATCAACGAGTCCGGCGTCATACTGCTCGGTGGTGAGGGCGCGGGCGCGTTTCGCTGACCGCACCGCTTCGCTTTGTGCATTGGTTTGGACACGGAGGTGCTTCCAGGCGGCGAGGTTGGTCTCGACTTCTGAGATAGCTGTCAGGATCGTTCCCTCGTAGGTTTCGCGTGACTCCTCGAAAGCGGCTTCAGCACGCTCGAGATTGGCCTTGTTTCGGAAACCCTGGAAGATCGGCAATGAAACGGAGGGATTGATAACCCATGCGCCTGCGCTGGACTGGAAAAGGTTGCCAACTTCGGATGCGCTCACGCCGACATTGCCGACGAGGGTGATTGAGGGGTAAAACTCAGCGGTGGCGACACCGATACGTGCGCCGTCGGCAGCCATGTTTCGCTCCGCCATGCGAATGTCAGGACGGGCGCGAAGAAGTTCGGAGGGCAGGCCGGAGGGAACACGCGGAGGGGTTCCTGAAAGAGGGCTGCTTCCCAGTGAAAAGCCGGAGGCTGGCGCTCCGATGAGGAGAGCGAGAGCATTTTCATACTGGGAGCGTTGTCTCCGCAGGGCCGCGATCTCAGCCTTACTTTGAGAAAGCTGGGTTTTCGCCTGCGCGAGGTCGAGCTCGCCGACGACTCCCTGGTCGAACCGTTCTTTAACAAGCTTAACGGAATCCTGTCGGAGCCCGACGCTTTCGGCGACGAGATTGATCTCGCGGTCGAGGGCGCGGATTCGGAAATAGGTGCTCGCGACATCGGCTTCCACCGAAAGTCGCATTGCTGCAAAATCCTCTTCCTGTGCCTGCGCATCCGCAGTGCTCGCTTCAGTGCTTCGGCGCACGCGGCCGAAAAGATCGATTTCCCAGGCGGCATTCACGGGGAGAGAATACGTCGAAGTGGTTCGGCCGGTACTAAACCCGCTGTTGCTTCCGAAATCGAGTTCCTCGGAGGTGCGACTGCGGTTGAAATCAGCGGCCGTGTCAATCTGGGGGAACAAATCGGCGCGTGTTACGCGGATCGTGGAGCGGGCCTGCTGGACTCGCTGAAAGGAAGCGCGCAAACTGCGGTTTTGTCCGTGGGCTGCATCGACCAGCTTATTCAGTTGCTTGTCGTTGAACAGTTTCCACCAATCTTCGCGGCAGGCGCTGCCTTCTGCTTTGCTTGAACCATTTTTATAAGCAGACGGAACCGGTGTGGCCGGCGTTTCGTAATCAGGGCCGACGGTGCACCCTGTCAAAACGACAGAACCAAGAAGGACAGCACCAAAAGTTAGATTGAGTTTATTTTTCACAGCAGGACTCGGTTAGATTTTGCCGGCAGTTTGTTTAGAAGAGGCCGGCAGTATTCGGTTTAAAGAACTATAGGGATTTCGAGTCCGATCAATCATTCGTCAACCTCTGAAACTGCGGCCAGCTCTACGCAAAGCGGACTTCTGACGGGGGTAGGACAAGCCCCTTACAAAAATGTTGTCTTAAATAACGGTTTTTTTCGCTGCGGGGGCCATATCTATCGGGTGTGACCGAAATCACTGGAATAGAGCGGATTTGTGAGAACCCGGGTTCGGGTAGGCTGCGGATTTTTTACTTTTAAAAGTAAAGCCCGGTTGATAGCCGCTCAGAGGGGAGGGCATCTGAAATCGATATTTTGCCTGAGATCCGATTGCGGCTACGCTCTCGACGACGTTAGCAAGTGAACCTGTCTTTATTGGAATGATAGAAGTCGTCGATTTCGAACCCTACAGCTGGATCCTCTTTCAGGATGACGGGAGATTGCTCCTCGATGTGCACTGCAGCCACAGCGCATTCGGCTTTTCTTTTCTCATGGCTTTGAACCCGGTCGAGAATGAGGCCTTTCAAAAGAGGGGGCGGGAATACATCTCTGAACTGGCTGATGCTATTCAGTATTCCGCACCGGGAATTCGAGGGTCCCGCTCTGTCTATACGACGCGCGATTTAACGTCGGAATTGGGCGAAGCGACCTCAAAGGCATTTCTGAAATGGAAAACATCCAGGGAATGAGGTGAAATAGTTATAAATCTCAGGGTAATGAGGGTGAAAATGAGATTTTTTTCGGTAAGTTGAAATTTTTCAGGGTATTTCTGTCTGAAAAGTGATGTTTTTGTCCGAAGTTGGCCAAAATAGAATTGATTGTTTGGCGAAAACTGCGATTATTTCCGCAATTAGCCTTCTAAAATACTATGGCCTCAAAAAAACAACCCGAACTGGACGGAGCTCAGGCTCTCATCATGACACTCAGCGAACTTGGCGTTGAGTATGTCTTTGGTTACTCCGGAGGTGCTGCACTTCCGATTTTCGATGCTCTTGAAACGGTCAAATCCAACATTAAGTTTGTCCTTACCCGTCACGAACAGGGTGCCTGTCACATGGCTGACGGCTACGCCCGGGCCACCGGGAAGCCGGCTGTGGTTCTTGTGACTTCCGGGCCCGGTGCAGGTAATACGATTACCGGAATCATGACTGCTCAGATGGACTCAGTTCCAATGATCATCGTGACCGGCCAGCAGGTTACCTGGATGCTCGGAAAAGATGCTTTCCAGGAAGCTGACATTTTTGGAATCACGATTCCGGTGGTGAAGCACAATTACCTCGTTCGCGAAACGAATTCTCTTCCGCGTATCGCACGTGAAGCTTACCACATTGCTACGACCGGTCGTCCCGGCCCCGTTCTTATCGACGTTCCTAAAGACATCAGTCAGTCTCCTTTCACGGGTGATCTTGATGCGGAGATCGATCTTCCCGGCTACTGCCCGGAGAAGGGGTATGACATTGATGCGGCCTCACTCGAGGAAGCGGCCCGTCTCATCAACCTTGCGAAGAAGCCTGTGATCCTCGCCGGTCACGGTGCTATGATTTCAGGGGCTGAAGAGGAACTGATGGCGCTTGCTACGAAGCTTGACTCACCGGTGACTTCAACTCTGCTTGGTAAAGGTGTCTTTCCTGAGTCTCATCCGCTCGCTCTCGGAATGCTGGGAATGCACGGGACTGCCTATGCAAACAAGGCGATTTGCGAGTGTGACTTGATCCTGAATATCGGATCACGTTTTGATGACCGTATTATCGGGCAGGCTGACAAGTTCGGAGCGAATGCGAAGATCGTTCACCTCGACCTCGACGTTTCCGAGATCGGTAAAATGATTGTTCCCGACGTTACCGTTCTGGGTGATGCGAAGACGACGCTGAGACAGCTTCTACCACTTCTTGAAGTGCAGGAGCGTCCCGAGTGGAATGAGCACATCAACGGCTACAAGAAGAAGTTTCCTCTCGCCTACAAAAAGCAGGGCGGACTTCGCATGCAGCAGGTTCTCGACGAAATTCACGAACTCACGAACGGTGACGCAATCGTCGCAACGGACGTTGGCCAGCACCAGATGTGGGCGGCTCAGTTCTACAAAAATGATTCATCCCTGAAATGGCTCAGTTCCGGTGGAGCGGGGACAATGGGATTCGGATTTCCTGCCGCGATCGGTGCGCAGTTCGCCTGCCCTGATGCAACGGTGATTTCCGTTTCCGGTGACGGTGGATTCCAGATGACTCTCTGCGAATTGGCGACAGCGGTGATTCACAAGCTTCCGATCAAGATCCTCGTTCTGAACAACCACTACCTCGGTATGGTTCGCCAGTGGCAGGAGCTCTTCTTCGACAACCGTGAGAGTGGTGTGGATCTTGAAGGCAATCCTGATTTCGTGAAACTGGCCGAGGCCTACGGTGCGAAAGGGATCAATATCAAGCGACCAGCCGACGTTCGTAAGAAGCTCCAGGAGGCGCTCGACTACAATGACGGTCCGATTCTCATCAACGCTGAGTGTATCAAGACGGACAATGTGTTCCCGATGATCCCGGCAGGAGCCGCGCTCGAGGACATGCTCACCGAGCCACCGAAGCACAAAATGGCCAAGCCTGTTGGCTCAACCTAAGAGCCGAAGGCTCATTGTATGCTTCTTTACTACTCTAATTCTTTACTACTTTAATTCTTTAAAACCATGTCACGAGCAATTACTACCGCTGACAAAAAGCCAAGTCCCCGTCCCGATGTGAACGGGGGACACACTCTCAGTATGTATGTGAACAACCAGCCCGGTGTTCTCATGCGTATCTGTCAGATCTTCTCACGACGCGCCTATAATATTGACTCACTGGTGGTGTCTCAGGGACGGGATCCCCGTTTCTCACGACTCACTTTGGGAATCAGTGGTGATCCTGCCGGATTGCCCCAGATCATCCTGCAGTGCGACAAACTCGTCGATGTTATTCACTGTTTCGAGCATACTCCCGATAACACGGTTGTCCGCGAGTTGGCTTTGATTAAGGTGAAATCGGGTAACGCTGAACGCCGCACTGAGATTCTCCAGATCGTTGAGCACTTCGGCGGCAAGACGGTTGATTTCACGGAGTCGTCTGTTGTTATTCGTATCGAGGGCGCGAGCGACAAAGTCGATGCTTCGATTCGTCTCCTCAACAATTACGAGATCGTCGAGACCGTCCGCACCGGTAAAGTGGTGATGGCACGCGGCGAGCAGTCCACCTAATCGGGTGGCCCGAACTTCCCGGCGCTTTTTGCGGGAGGTTAGTCTTTTTGAGGCAAAGCCGAAGTGGGAACACTTCGGCTTTGTTGTGCAGAGAAGGTTGGCTTGTTGATGTAACAGGGTCAGGTCGGCCACTCAACCCTGTCAGTTTCCGGGGGCAGGCGTGTTCTACGCTGCACAGTTGTCGCTTTTACCGGCGCCGAGGAGTGACTGCATCATCAGTCGCACGACATGGGGAAAAGAGCGCCACGAATGAATAGGAATGGAATTGGATTCACAGCTCCCGGTTCCGAGGATTTCCATGACGACGGTCTCCCATTGTTTTGCGACCATGGCCGATTCTTTCGCGAGGACCTTTTCGACGTTTGTTCCGTGGCTCATTTCAGTTTTTACCCAGGTCGAGAGAATTTTCTCCTGGTACTTTAAGTGTTCTTCCAGTTTCCGGCGGTGTTCGGAGAGGAGGGGGACCGTTTCGGGCACTTCACGGCAGAGGGCTGCAGTGAGTTTTGTGAGAGCCCGAAGTTCTTCCGCAAGTCGCCTGACCGATTCCCAACGACATTCGGATTGGGAGAGAATCGTAAGGAGATCCAGTTCCCACTGTCTTGCTGCCGGACTCGTGAGCGCGGCGATGGCGGGAACGAGTCCTCCATCTGAAAGGTGCTGAAGAAAGTCCTGATTCAACTGAAGGTCGGCAAGGAGCCCTTCGTCGCAGATCAGGGAAAGAGAAGAGGTGCGATAGGAAGTTTTTTCGATCGCGCAGGTGAGGATGTGTTCCCTGAGGATAAGCTCGTGCAAGGTGTGGTCGGATGCCGGTTCCGGTGAGTCTGCGAGAATGTTGTGAGAGGACGGGGTGTCTGAATACTTCATGCATTTCTCTCTTTGCAGGGGAAGTGCCAATGGAGCATTCTTTGAGGGGTTCCCGCTCCAGCCCTTGATACACAAAGGGTAAATTCCGTCACCGCGATCAAAGCGAAGTGGTCACTGGGTCGCGCCGTGTCTCATCGATAACGCAAACTGCAAGATGACAGGGCTTTTTGAAATGGAGATGTGTCTCGTTCGCAGCTGCCGTTGTCAGTTTGGGTGCTACCGTGCGAATCGCAGCGCGAGCGAACGCCAATGGATTGCAATGTGCATGATCTGCTTTTTCAGGAATCTCAGTTCCCGCGAGCGGGGCTTACTCCTGCAACGGTTCAGCGAATTCGTGTGATTTGGAATGATCACAGCTGCTATGGGGCACTATGAAAAGATATGTGTGCATGTTCAACGACAGGTCGCTCGCGGAAGAGGTGGTCGATACTGTCTGCGGAATTGGTTTTGATGCGATAACGAGGACGGTGATGTGGAATCGCTCAAACGGCACCACGGCGGTGACCTATGGCGTGCTCGTCGAAGAGCTGGAAAGAAATCGCGTTCTCGACATCATTGCGGATCATCTCGGGTGGCACGGTGATTTACTCAAGTGTCCGACCTGCTCCCGGCCGACCCTTGAGCCGCTCCGGCGCTATGGGCGGGCGAGGTTCAGCGATACGCTCAAGCAGATCAGCAAGTTTGGAAAGAGAACGAAGTCACCCGTTTTCTGCCGCTACTGCCGCCGCGAGATGCGGTTTGGCGAGGTTCTCGAAGGTGCGTCGAATAATTAATTTTTACATTTTATATCAATGGCAGAATCACAGGAAATAGAAAAGTCGGTTCCCACGAACGTGAAGGATGTTACCGAAACACTTCAGGATACGGTGGGGGGAGTCTGGGGAACTTTTATCGAGCGTCTCCCTTTCATCGTTGCCGGAATCGTGGTCCTGATCGCGACAGCAATCCTTGTCTCGATCTTTACGCGAGTACTGAACAGGTTCCTGCGTCGGAATGAGTCAATGCGTGACTCGCTTCGGGATTTGTTAGGGCGGCTCGCCTCGATCGCATTGTGGTTTGTCGGTCTCACCATTGCTGCCATCGTCGTATTCCCGGGAATTGATCTAGCGAAGGCTCTCGGTGGGCTCGGGTTGCTCTCTGTCGCGGTAGGTCTCGCGTTTCAGGATATTTTCGAGAACTTCTTTGCCGGAATCCTCCTCCTCTGGCGGTTTCCGTTTGAAAAAGGGGACTTCATCGAGTGCGGGGATGTCGAAGGGAAGGTCGCGGATGTCCAGATTCGGATGACCCTGATCAGGAAGTCCACCGGGGAACTAATCATTGTTCCGAACTCGTATCTTTTTAAGAATCCCGTGGAAGTTCTCACCGATAAGCCGCTGCGGCGCGTGCATATTACCGCCGGTGTCGGATACGGCGAGGACGTCGCGGCTTCGACCCGGGTGATTATCGAGGCCCTCGAATCCTGCGAGACGGTATCGACGCAGAAACCGGTTGAGGTGTATCCGTCAGGATTCGGGGCCAGCAGCGTTGACATTGATGTTGCCTGGTGGACGGATTCCAAGCCGGGCCGGGTTCGTCGTTCCAGAGGGGAAGTCATCACTTCTATTAAACGCGCTCTGGATGAAGCTGGAATCGAAATTCCCTTTCCATACCGCACGCTTACCTTCAGTGAACCCCTCAAACTCGAGCGGTCGTAAAAACTGAAGGGGCCGGCCTCTCACAAAGCCATGAGGCGGTCGGTTGGTGCTTCCGGCTCCCCGGGGAATGGTTGGAGGAAATCCCGGAAAGTGACGAAGTGGTCGATGAATCCCTGACCGGTCAGGTAGGCTCCCTCGATGGCTTCTGTTTTCTCCCTCGCGCTGAGATTGGCATCTATCCAGGTCGCGAGCTTCTCGCTGCGTCGTGATTTTACCCAGCTGTTACCGCGGTAGAATTGCGTCACTGACCGGCCTCGAACGCCGATTGATGCAAGACGTCTTTTGATGTTCCTGTGATCCAGCTGCAAATACTCCAGTACGTAAAGTGCTCCGGCTGCGGAACCGAGGTCGGGGGTGTCATCGAATACCTGTATCTCCGGAGAGGTCAAGCGGGGGATCGGGGTGCCCGGACCTAGAAGTGAGTGATAGTCGGAGGTAAGTAAAGGGCTTCTAAACTTCGAAACGAGGTCGAATTCCTTGAGGTCTGCGAGAGGGCTGCCTTCGATTTGGGTCTCAAGGTAGACCCAGATTGGAATAAGCCTTTGCAGGTAAATCAGGTAATTCTCACGGGAGGACATAACCAGATCAAAATCGATAAGGCTGTGCAGCTCTCGTTCCTGTTTGGCCATCTCCTCTGAAACCAGTTCTTTAAATCCGAGCAAAATCATAATTGTTCCATCACTGGTTTAAGGGAGCGTCCCTCGCAGGGTTTTGGGTACAACTGCGATTGAGATATGAAGGCACTCAGTGACCGGGAAGGGGCATCGCCCTGTGATGCCGCGAGTGTGGCGGGAAAAGACCGGAAGAGCCGGTTTGGAAAAGTGGGAAATAGGTACATAGCAACGTTTTCAGAATTCGGAAACGCAATACTCCAAAAGCGGGGTATACGATTCGCATCTTAGGCAACGTTGCCTGATGGAAAAGAGCGACGGAAGTCGGTTGTTTTCTCCAATTGGATTGAAACGAACGTCGGTTCAGTCCAACCCGAATTTACGTTGCAAACTGCAAATAAAGCAACGGTTATTATTTGCCGGCACTTACGGAAAAGGTTTTGATCAAAACCTCTGCGACATGGCCCATTTTGGTTCGTGACGAAGTCGCGAGATCCCGAAGATGAATGTAGGCTTCCTCTTCGGTCATTTGTCTTTTTGCCATGAGAATGCCTTTTGCGCGCTCGACCTTTTTTCGTGTCGCGAGAGTCTCTCGCAGGTCTATGTTCTCTTCTCTCAATTGCTGATACTGGATGAAGCGGCGCATCACCACGTGAATGGAGGGCTTCAGGTCGTCAGCTGTTACGGGGGTAATGAGGTAGGCCATGACGTGATCGTCCATGGCTCTCTCAACTTTACTCAACTCAGTTTTATGGGTCACAATGATTCCGGGTATCGGCCCGCCATCCGAAAGCTCGATCAGTGATTCGATTCCATCCCCATCTTCGAAGTCGATGCCGGAGATGATTAAATCCGGGCGATTCTTTTGACACTCATTGAGAGTTTCACGGCAGGTTGAGGACACTAACTGAATGGTGTGACCCAGTTCTCTGATAATGAATGCGAGGTGGTCCCGCTCCGCTGCATCACCGTGAGCTATTACTATCGAGTATGTGTCCATTGCTGAATATTAGTATGAAATGTTTTGCAGGAATACTGATTTTTCGGGTCGCCCCGGTAAAAAAATGCCGCATCCCGAAAGGGATGCGGCACGGGGAAGGTGGGGGATGAATGTTAGTTTGAGTCAGGGGCGATTGCCTCCTCTACCTTACCGCAGGCTTCATCCGCGAGAGCGTCCACCGCTTCAATCGAGCTGTCTTTCAGTTCCTCAATCGAAGGAGTCGCATCGTCGATCCGATCCTTGATCCTGGATTTCAGCTGATCGGATGCCTCTCCGCAGAGTTCGTTTTCCTTACGGGTCCGGGGGATCGCTATGGCGGCGAGGAATCCCAGCGCAAGAGCTCCCGCTCCGATCAGAGCAGGTGATTCCCGGGTGCTGCGCTCAAACCGTTTCTTCGATTTGCGCGCCGTTTCCCCGGTTTTCTTTGCGATGGTCTTTGATGTGCTCGAGATCGCTTCACCGCCGGCTCTTGTTTTTTCGGCAACGAGATTCCCGGCGTCCTTCGCGATGGAAGATGTCTTTTCGGGTATGTCTGAGAGTTTATCCCAAACATGATTGTGGTGTCCGGTCCGGGCGCTTCCGTTGTCGCCACTGCCATTCATCGACTCGACGGGGGCCGAGTAGGGAACTCTCTGTCTGTAGTTGGGTGTCTCAGTATTGTCCCGAGTGGCGCTGTCGCTTCCACCTGCTCCGTTTCGTGAACGTTTCGGGAGCAGAAGCATCACTGCTGCTGTGCCGACGAGTGCGGTTGGAATCGGGTTGTTTTTGATTCCGGTAGTGATTTTGCTACCGAACGAAGTGATGTTCTCCGCGATATTATCAAAGTCGATCTCGCCGAAGCTTTTCTCTGCCCAGTCGCTTGCTGCGCCGAGGTATTCACGGGGATCGAGTTTTTCTCCCAGTTTCTCAATGGTATGGTCCATGCGTTTACGGGTGTCTGTGATCTGATTTTCTATGGTTTCAGGGTCGCGAAACGTTTCGCTCTCCGGTGTGCTGTATTGGTCTATTCTGTTCATTTGATTTTATTAAGTGCCCAGTTCTTAGTTTCTTGAAGTCTCTCAGCAGCGCGTCCGGGCAGAAGTTCGCTGGCTAAAAGCGTGGTTTTTGCTTTTTTGAAAATGATGATTCCGGCGAGGAAGAGGGTGCCGCCGACAAGCAGGGCCGCGAGTCCGAACGCCGGTACTGCGGCTATGCCCATCCATTGGAAGGCGAGCCCCACTCCGACGACGAAAGCGAGAAGAAGCACGATGGCTCCGGCACCTAGAATGATGGTCGAAACAAGAAGCTTTATCGCATTGTTAGAGATTAACTTCAGTTTCTGACCGAACTCCGCCTTTGCCAGCTCCGTTTCCTGATGGAGCCAGAGGGAGGCGTCTGATGCGAGAGACGAGAGGAGTGACATGAAATCGCTTCCACTTTCCTCCTCCGGGGAGTGATCTTCTGCGATCGGGTCTGCTGAGGAATACTCGCGGTCCGGGGCTTCTGTCGGTGCTTCAATCATGCGGCGTTTTCCCGTTGAGTTATGACTTCCTGCCGGATTCCTCGGAGTCGGTTGCTTTCATCGCTCTTCCGGCGAGGAAGCCGATGGCGGCGAGGCCTCCGATGACTGCGGCTGGACGTTTGCGGGCGAAGTCCTTCGCATCACGTGTGATTTCAGAAGCGTTTCTGGAATCGAGATACCCCGCGACGGAGTCGATCTGATCAGCAAGCCAGTCGAAGCCCTGAGCGATAAACTCCGGTTCAGTTTTCCTGAGCTCCTCAGAGGTTCCTTTGGTTGCCTCACTGATATTGTGTGCGTGTGTGGAGGCACTGCTCACCAAATTGTCGGCGCGTTCCACTGTGGCCTTTTTCGCTGTTGCCACGATTTCACCGGCCTTTTGTTTGACCTGTGAAGTGGTCTCGCGTGCCGCTTTCTTCAGTTCAGTCTTAGCGGGTTTTTTTGTCGTAGTTTTACGCGACGTGGTGGATGCCTTTTTACGACCTCCTGTTTTTGGTGTCGCGACCGTTGTTGATTCGAGCGTATCGAGTGTATCTTTTTTCATGACACTCCATTGGAGTGCAAGCGTCATGCCACTCAGTTGGCGGTTTTTGTAATTGCCTTAATAGTAGCGGTATATGGATAGTTAGGTTTTATCAGTGCCGAAAGCATCTTCGCTGAAATGCGCATCCTGCATTTTGAATTGATGCAACGTGCAATAGTGGCTCTACCCCGGTGGAGGCCGCTTTACCGCATCGTAATTTGATCCACCCGCTCGCGGACTTTGTCCTTGTCCCGGTCGGCGGTGATCGCTGTCAGCGCATCCTCTTTGAGTGTTTGAAGTTCCTTTGTGATCGCTTCGCTGTGAGACTCAAGGATGGGCTCTTGTTGAAGGAGGTGATCCAGCATCTGAAGCAGCCGCAGGACGATGACGACATCGTGACGGCAGTAGAGGCGCAACGGGGCCATCAAAATGTAGAGGAGGTCGGCGAAGGATATCACTGCAATATCGACGATCGATTCACCTTCTTCGTTTTCGTAAACCTGACGGTCGTCGAATTTCATCCGCTTCGAAAGCAGGTGTGTGAGATGATCTATCGCAGAGAGAGCTGTTCCGGGATCATTCACCCCGGGAGACATAGCTCTCACGGCTACTTCCGTAATTTGAGTGAATCCGAGGGTGTAATTTCGTTCGATCAGTTCGTCACCATCGAGAACGAGACAGGAGAGGATGGCCTCAGTGGTTTCCTCATCAAGCTCCCGACTGACTTTGACAGGCACGGTGTTTTCCAGAATGAAGTCACCCTGAAACGCTGTCACTTGTATTTGAATGTTCTCTTCAGCTGCGAGCTTTTTCAATGAGCCGACGTCACAGGTGCAGAGATAGCCGGTTCTGTTTGCGCGGACGGGGATGTCGCAGGAAACGGGGGCTGCCACATCCATATCCTGTCTCGCTTCGTCTTCGGCGAGCAGTTCGAGGCGTCGCGCTGTTTTGTTCGCGACCTGGCGGAGGATCAGGGAAACTTGAATCGCTCGCGAGATCGAATGAATGAAGTAGATGAAAACTGCGAGGCTGAGAAGCGTCAGGATGACGCCGACAAGGACAGCGAGACCGGGGAGTGAGTATTTATCATCCGATGGTTCGATGTTGATGAGAATGAAGAGACAGTAGGTGATCGTCCCGAGGAAGATTCCAAGGACAATCTGGTGACGCCTTGTTGAAATGAGACCGGGGAGAAGGCGGGGGGAATAGTTCGTCGCAGCGCGTCCGAGCTGAGACATGACCATGGTGAAACTGAATACGGTCAGTGACAGCATTCCCCCGACACTGGTCGCGAGCACTGTCCGGGCGGTATCGCCGTCTTTGAGAACGAGACCGGGAGCGTGTTTCAGGAGGATCGTTGTGAGCTCGTCTGTATCGATGTAGAGCAGCAGGGTCGCGAGGGTCGCGAATAGAATTGAAATGGCGGTTGGCCAGAATCCGATACTGCTGACAATTCTCCGGTAGAATTCGCGGATCTCGTTCAGAATTCGGATGTACATGGATCAATCGTGTGGCGTTCTCCGGTTGGCTTTGAAAACGCCTTTTCTTTTGTTCCGGGGCCTTAGCACTTCGGGTGCTCGAGTCGCGGAAACTGGTTTTTCAAATCCGGCAACGCGGGGAACAGCCGCGAAACTCTGCCCCTTCTAACAGATTTGCCGTGATACGTCATTACGATTCGCCCCGCATGAACGACCTCCCGCGGGAGCGCGGATTCAGGGGGGGGATTCTTCCGCGAAACGAGAAGACGGAAACTCAATCGATTCCAAGTTTTTTGCGTTTCCGATAGAGTGTCGCCTGATCGATTCCGAGAATTTCAGAGGCCTCCTGCAGAGTTTTGCTTCTCGCGAGGACGCGACGGATGTGCTCCTCTTCGAGTTGGTCTATTGTCACGTCACCACCTGGAACTACTGCTGTAGAGTTCTCTCCGTCAGTTTGCTTGATCGCCGCCTCCGGAGTGGGGAGATCGACATCATCCAGCTGGTTGCCACGAGCGAGAATTACGGCTCGCTCAATAGCATTGCGAAGCTCCCTCAGATTCCCGGGCCAGTCGTGGCTGACGAGGCGGGTCAGGCCGGATTCGCTGAAGCCGTTGATGGGACGGCTTGTCTGTTCGGCAAAGAACGAGACAAACGATTCGGCGAAGTATTTCAAGTCTTTGGGGCGCTCGCGAAGCGACGGCATCTCGACTGAGATAACGTTCAACCGGTAATAGAGATCCTCACGGAAAGTCCCTTCCTCGACGCATTTTTTTAGGTCCCGGTTAGTCGCCGCAATAACCCTGACATCGGCCTGGCGGGTCTTGGTTTCCCCGAGTCGTTCATACTCCCTTTCCTGAAGAAGGCGGAGAAGTTTTGGCTGAATGTCGATGGGTAGTTCGCCGATCTCATCGAGGAAAAGGGTTCCTCCGTTTGCTTCGTGAACTTTTCCCCATTTGTCTTTGATCGCTCCGGTGAAGGAACCTTTTACGTGACCGAACAGCTCACTCTCAAGGAGCTCTTTTGAAAGGCTGGGGCAGGAGATAGTCACGAAAGGCTTGTCTTTGAGATGGCTTCTGCGGTGCAACTCCCGGGCGACGAGACTTTTCCCGGTTCCGCTTTCGCCGAGGATCAGCAGGGACGCGGAGGTGGGGGCGGCGCGGAAGAGAACATCGAGAGACTCTTTCATGACGGAGTCGCGGGATTCGAAAATGGCAGGGGGAGACTGGTTGGAAACTTCCACTTCGAGCTCCTCAATGCGCTCCTGCATCTGACGCCAGTTTCTGGAGCGGGCAATCACGCTGCGCAACTGATCGGGAGTGAATGGCTTTTCTAAATAGTCCATCGCTCCGAGCTGGATCGCTTTCACTGCTGAATCAATTGAGGCTTCCGCGGTGAACATCACTACAGGTATTCTCGGAAACTTTTTGTTAATTTCCCCGAGAATGTCGAGACCGCTCTCGTCTCCCAGATTCAGGTCGAGAATGACGAGATCGAATGGATCCTCTTTGAGGCGCAGCAGGCCGGTCTTTCCATTGTCGATCGCTTCGACGTAGTGATCGTCCGCTTCAAGGGCAAGCCGGGTGGAATCCCTGACACTTTGTTCGTCGTCTATAATAAGTATATCCATTTGCTCTGGAGGTTACGCAGGGACGGTGCCAAACGGGTCAAACCCGCTTAGAACGACCTGCGCCGTTGTCATGTTTCTATTGATGGGCTTATCAGGAATTTGACCCCGGAAGCTCATCGGGCGTATTGCATGGTCGATCTGCATGATCGATTGCATAATGCACTGGTTTCAGATTTTGATGGTTACGATGATCAGAATAAAGCCGCGAATGTCTACTTTGATGACTTTCGGGATTCGTCTCGTGCAAATAGATCAAACGGTTTTGCACAATGCAAGGTTTTACCGACGTGTGCGGTCATTGGATTTGAATTGTAAGTTGTGTAATCGCCTGGTGATGAGGTGTTTGTGCTTATTAGTGATGCTTTGGAATGCCGCTAGCTACAGTAGGGATTCGTCATGAAAGAAAGTAACAAAGATATCATCCGTATCCTTCTTGCAATTTTGCTTCCACCCGTAGGTGTCTTCCTCCAGGTGGGATTTGGATTGCACTTTTGGATCAACATCGTGCTCACACTGTTCGGTTTCATTCCCGGAATTGTCCACGCCATCTACATCATTCTCACTCGCAATGGCTCAAGCATCGAAGCTTGATCTCTTAGAATAATTTAATCGAGTCCAATTACAACCAACACTAACCATACCAAAAAATGAAAAAAACATATATGATCCTCGCCGCCATGACAGCCTCAGCTGCGTTTCTATTCACCTCCTGTGAAGTGGAGCAGACGCAGGAAGGTAAACTTCCAAAAGTCGATGTGGATGTCGATGCTGAGCCCGGCCAACTTCCTAAATTTGACGTAGATGCACCTGAAGTGGATGTATCCGTGGAGAAGAAGAAAGTTGAAATCGAAGTGCCTGACGTTGACGTCGATGTCAAGATGCCGAAGGACACAGACAACTAAAATGACATGATTTGCGTGTCTTAAAAACAGTCACCACGAAAGGGCAGCGCTATTGCGCTGCCTTTTTCATGTGAAGTCGGCAACATTGTCGCAAAGATGGTTGAAATAAGTGAGGGCAATAGTTAACACTTCACAACCGGGTCACGGGGAGGACCCACACTGAAATTTAGATGAAGCGAAGTTTCAACAAGGGGGAAAGATTGCGCGTGCTTGCAGTGGCAGTGCTTTTCGGTGTTGCCATTTTTCTGCTTCTCTCTATCTCGGGCCTGGCGTGGTCGAGCCGTGCCAAATTGGACGAGACACAGGCTGAAGCGGCCCGCTTGCGCGAATTGGATCGTTCTCTCTCCCGGCTCTCAGGTGCTATTCTCGTAGGCGAAACCAACCAGCGGGCGTTTTTGATCACGGGGAACGAGATCTACATTAAGCCATTCCGGGAAGCGATGAGCGAAAAGCATGCGCTCATGGAAAGTGTGGAGAAGCAGCTCGTGAGATATCCTGACATAGGCGATTTTTTAAAGTCAATCTATCAGCAGATCGCTTTGCGGGAGGTTGAGCTTGATAGCGCTATCGAGATTCGGAGAAAGGCCGGTGTCGACAAGGTGATCGCCAAGTTGGAAAGCGAAGGTGATACCTTTGTTTCAGTCTCTATTCGATCATCAATTTCGGCTGTCCATTCCCGCATTGAGGAGATGCTGGAAAATGCTGACGGTCTCTACCGCTACCAGGTCCGGCGGAATTCCTACATTATGAATTTTGCGGCGGTTACGGCATTGGCTGCCGGACTCGTGGGGTTGGCCCTGTTGGTTGGTCACCTGCGGGCTAGAAACCGTGAGGTAGAACTTGAGAGAGAAAAGAATGCCGCGGAAAAAGCCGATAGAGAGAAGAGTAAATTTCTAGCGAGCATGAATCATGAGATCCGGACTCCGCTGAATGCGATGTTAGGATTTACGGAGTTACTTAATGATGAGGTGAAATCCGAGCGGGGGAGGCGATTCCTCTCGGCCATTGATGAGAGTGGGCACTCACTCGCAGAGCTCATTAACGATATTCTCGACCTTTCCAAAATTGAGTCCGGCTTCCTTGATCTCGATGAAGAGCCGATACGCGTGTCTGAGTTCGTCAGTTCTCTGGAGACACTTTTCGGGGGGCAGGCTGAGGAAAAGGGGCTGGAATTCAGCGGCGAGATTTCTGAAAACTGTCCGGAAGTGATTACGGTTGATGGAATGAGGTTGCGCCAGGTTTTGGTGAACCTGATCAGCAATGCGATTAAATTTACTGATGTGGGCTTTGTTAAGGTGAGGATTGATTCGCCAGCCCCCCCTGTGGGCCGCACCTGCGATCTCCATATAGTGGTGGAAGACAGTGGTTGTGGCATTGCGAGGGAGAAGCAGCGCCTCATTTTTAAGCCTTTTCTTCAGGCGAAGCAGTCGGATGAAATGAAGGGCGGAACTGGTCTTGGCCTGAGTATTTCCAGCGAGCTGGTCAATCTCATGGGGGGGAAGATCAAGGTGGAAAGCGCGCCGGGTGAGGGGGCCCGTTTCAGTGTTGTCATCCCGAATATCGAGGTGGGAGGGAACGCCCCGGATTTCGGGGGAGAGGCGAAATCAGAGTGGGATTTCAACTCGTTAAAGCCTTCAAAAATCCTCGTTGTCGATGACAATTCCTACAATCGTGATCTCGTGAGAGGTTTCTTTGAGAATACCCATCATACCACCGAGTTTGCCACTAATGGTAAAGAGGGGATCGCAAAATTGGAACACTCAGATTTTGATCTCGTCCTCATGGATATTCGCATGCCGGTAATGGACGGAGAAGTTGCCAGGAGGAGCATTCTGAACAATCCCGCGCTCGCCCATCTCCCTGTCATTGCAATTACCGCTTCCAGTTTGCTGAGGGATGAACGTCGGCTGCGCAAGCTCTTCGATGGATATCTTCGCAAGCCCTTTACAGGCGCTAGACTTTTTGCGGTGATTGAGAATGTCATTCCGGCGCTTGAGGGAGGGGCGCCGAAACCGGTCTCGACCAAAGTTCCGGAGATCGAATCGAAGTTTGGGAGGGATTTAGCGATGAACCCTGAGTTGCTCGCGGAATTGAAGGCAATTCACAACGAAAAATGGAAGGAACTCACAGTGGGCATGGTTTTCTCTGAGGTCGTAATCGTTGCGAACCGGTTGAAAGAATTGTCTGCCGGATTTTCGAACGAAGAGTTGAATGAGTATGCGAATTCTCTTGAGGATGCGGTGGAAGCTTTTGATCAGGCTGAGATTGAGCGCCTCTTAACCCGCTTCTCTGACTTCATCAATGAAGCTAATTGATTGGCGCTTCGCGGAAAATTAAGTTACAAAGACTGCGATGCGAATGCAGCTATTCCAGGAAAAGGTGGGGACGATCCTCATTGTCGATGATGAAGTGAAAAACGTGCAGGTCGTAGGCACGATGCTCTCAGCATTCGGTTACGACTTCATGATCGCGCAGGATGGCGAACAGGCCTTGCAGCGTGTCGAGTCGCAGGTCCCTGACCTCGTATTGCTCGATATTCAGATGCCGGGCATGGATGGTTTTGAGACGTGTAAGGCATTCGGACAACTCGACTACATGGCTGATGTGCCTATTATTTTCCTTTCGGCAAACAACGAAAAAAATTACATCGTTAAGGCCCTCGAGTCAGGTGGGGTGGACTATGTTACGAAGCCTTTCAACAAGGCTGAGCTGCTGGCCCGGGTGAGGACTCACATGGAGCTCAAACTGGTGCGGGACGAGCGCAAGCTTCTGCAGAGGAATACAGATCGGTTTCTTGAGATTATGGCTCACGATCTCAAGAACTGGGTTGGGAGTGCCAATTTCAGTGCCAAACTGCTCAAGGGCATGGAAGGACTCCCCGGAAAGGCACCTGAGATTGTCGACACGATAGAGGAATCGACCGGGCACGCCCTCGATTTCATTGGTGAGTTTCTCAGGAGCGCGAGAGATGCGCGCACTGAAGTTGAGCTGAAGGAGGAATCGATCGAGCTCAGGGACCTTTGTCTCAAGGCTGTCAGCCTGATAGAAGCGGACGCTCTAAGGAAAGAGATCAAAGTCGAGTGCCTCACCTGCGATGAAGCTGTCACGGTGAGGTCGGACAAAAAGTCGCTTCAACGGATCCTTGATAACCTCTTGACCAACGCGGTCAAATTTTCACCCGAGTCCAGGGCCGTTACTTTAGAATTGACTGATAATCCGGTAAAAATCGTGATCGAAGACGAGGGGCCGGGCTTCACCGGAGATGATATGGAGAAACTCTTCAAGCCATACGAGCGCCTCAGCGCGAAACCGACCGGCGGGGAGATTTCGACCGGTCTGGGTTTATCAATCGTAAAGCAACTCTGCGACCGTCTCGACATTCGTATCGGCGTCGAATCTTCAGGAGAGGGGCAGGGCGCCCGGTTCACACTTCGGTTCGGGGATCAAATTGGATCATAGAGGGTATCAGTGTAGGAATCTCGAGCACCTCAAATCGTCTTAAACGACGGTGTTTTGAGAGGGGGATTGCTGAGCCGATTCCAGATTATCGGAACGGATTTCAGAGACTGCATTCTCCTCGTTGTGGATCTCGTGGATTGAGCTGGCAATGATATTCCGCTGTCTACTCACGAGGATGCGGGCATTGTGGGGGAGATCGTCGAGTGTCAGGACGGCGTCGTACTCACGGAGGGCTGCCTCTTCGCCCCTGACGCATTCTTCGAGGATTTCCTTTTCGTCAGCAGTGACGAGATCTTTCACGAGGAACCAAATGTAGTGCACCCTCGAGAGTAAACTCGCCCCATCGTGAGGCTCACCGTCGTAGTGAGCTATAAGGGATTTGATTTCTTCGACGAAGGACTTTCGCAGGCTGCTCGCGCCGAAGAAGAAGCGGCAGAGGTGCGACCCCGGGGTGACTCGTTCCGCAGCGTTGGCATAGCCCTGTTCTGCATCGTAGGCCTTTGTCAGCAGATCATTGAGCACTTTGACGGTTTCGTGGTTGTTCATGATTTTTTCGGTTTTGTGATTGAGTTGCTACATGAAAATGTCGATCAGTCTGTTAAGAGCAGAAAAGTTGCCGCTCGGTAGATGTTGTCGATTAACTCTCTAATTAAGAGGTGTTTAGGTTGAGTTTTTACTGACGGTAGGAGGGGTAGCGAAGCTCCGTATTTGTGCGTAAAGCACGATAAACCGGTCATTTCGCCCGCTGCGAATCAGTCATACCGGCTCTCTTCCGGTGCCGGGTTCAAGTTGGGGGGGGGCTCATGCCTCGCAGGAGGCAGGCGGAGTGCAGGGGGCCGGAGATTTTACGAAGAGGGCAGCGTCTTTTGAACCCAGTCTTCGTCGTAAATAGTATCGAGGTAGCGCTCACCTCTATCGCAGAGGAGAAGGACAACGGTTGAGCCTTCCGGCAGTGATGGCTCGTCTTTTCTGAACGCAGATACGATTCCTCCAGAAGTGCCGCCCGCGAGAATGCCTTCCTGTTGCAGTAGGAAACGGCAGCCCTCGACACATTCGCGATCAGAGACGAATGCGACCTCATTGACATCGTCGGCGTTGAGGAAGCTCGAATGTCGCGACGAGCCATGCCCGGGGAGGTGGCTTTCAATCATAGTTGCATCGTCTTCAGGTTGGAAGATCGCACTCCCTATCATGTCAACGGCTACCAACTGCGGGTCCATGGAGAGCTTTCTGAGATGGTCGTGGCAGCCTGCCAGTGTTCCGCAGGTGCTGGTGGCAATGTAGAGTCGGTCAAACTGGCCGTGCGTTTGTTGGATGATTTCTCTCATCGTGGCGTTGTGAGCTGCAGGATTCGCAGGGTTCTCATATTGATTCAGCCAGTAGACCTGTGGATCCGACTCTGTCAGTTCGCGCACGCGGCGGAGGCGTGCATCAAGGAGGCTTTCGCCATCGCGTGTTTCGCTCACCATTTCGACAGTAGCACCGTAGAGTTCCACCAGCTTGATGACATTTCGATTGGTGCGTGAGTCCATGACAATGGTGAGGGCGAGGCCCAGTTGGCAACAGGCTTGAGCGAGACTGATTCCCAGGTTGCCCGAGCTGGATTCCACGATTTTTGTCCCGGGATTGATGAGTCCCTTTCGAATACCGTTTTTCAAGAGGGATGCTGCCGTCCGGTCTTTGATGCTTCCTCCGGGATTTTGCATCTCCAGTTTGCCCAGCACGGTGATGTCGTTGCGGGTTCGGATCTGGTTGAGTGTTACAAGCGGGGTGTTTCCCACGCAGTCAAGAAGGCTGGAGGGTAGATCATCTACGACACTTCCGAGCGGCCGTGAAGAGTCGGGATTCCGCAGAGTTGGTGGCAGGGGTGTTGATAGCGCTTCCATGGTGACGCTCTTTTTGCATTTAATGTACCGCGTCGCGCTCGCGCCGGGGATGGGCTGGAAACCCTTGAAATCAAAGGAAAAGCGATCTATTGATGTGAATCGGGAGACTGTGCTACTCCATCCCGAATCTTGCAGTATGCACTTGGAAGAATGCATAAGCGGGCATTCCCGTGGCTAACCACCGCTATAGCCGAAGATCGCGCAGTCGTAACTGCCGAGCTGGATTTCTGCCGATGCCGGCAAATCTCCGTATGGGACATCCTCCGTTCCAATGTCGTAGAGGCTCTTGTCTCCAAAATCTTCGCCGTAGACTTTCGAGTCGGAATGGAAAAGGAGCTTCCAGTTTCCCGCTTGAGAAAATCCTACCCGATACGTATTCGTCTCATTCATTGAGAATGACATCACCACGAGAATCTCGTCCGCCCCCGATCCTCTTGTGAAGGTGAGAACCTTGTTCTCCTGATCGAGGTGGCGTATTTGAAATTCAGGAGATTGAAGTCCGGCGCTTTCTCCATCGCGGTTTGTTCGCAACCTGATGAGATCACGGTAGGTGCGGATTACGCCTTTCTTGTGCTCAGGCGCGTTCCAGTCCATCTGCCCCTCGTCGTTGAAATGTCCGGTTGCGAGAAATTCCTGCCCCTGGAAAATCATCGGAATGCCCGGGGAGGTCATCGTGAGGCAGGCACCGAGGATAGATCGTTTTCGCGCCCAGTATCCCTCCTGCTCGAATTCGTCGACTTCCGTGGGAACGCGGCTTTTTCCATTGGCGACTTCATCATGGGATTCCGTGTAGATGACTCTCTGGAATGGGGCCCCGTTGTATTGAAACCCGATTGCCGTTGCGACTTTCTGAAGGGAACGGTGCTCGTCATCCTGAGCGGTAAGAATCTCGCGAACGGGATGCACAAACTGCTCATCCCACTGGCTCCCGAAGCCGGCACCGCCTGCGCCGGTTTCTTTTGTGATCCACTCATTCGACCGCAGATCTTCAGCAATTGTGAGCGCGTCAGGATAGTGGGTTTTGATATCGTGATTAATCCACTGGGCAAGCGACCATCCCTCGGGAATCTCTGCTCCATCATCGACCGAGCGCATGTAGAATGTCATGTCGAAGCGAAGCCCGTCCACGTGAAAGATGTCGAACCACATCAGGGCATTGTCTCGCAGATAGCGGCGAACTTCTTCGCGTCCATAGTCGGGCCGGGTATCCCCCCAAGGGGTGGAGGCGCGCCAGTCATTGTAGAAATAAATGCCTCCCATCCCGTTCTCCGACCAGCCGTCAAACTGCCACATGTCGAGATCGCCGGGGCCGAGATGATTGTAGACGACATCAATAAGCACCGCGATGCTGAGTTCATGGGCGGCTTTGACAAAGCGCTTCAACCCGTCGACTCCGCCGTAGTCCGATTCTATCGCGAAGGGGAAAGCCGGGTTGTAACCCCAGGATTGGCCGCCGGGGAATTCTGCGACCGGCATCAGTTCGATGGCATTGATCCCGAGACCCGCGAGATGATCGAGGCGCTGAATCGCATCGTCAAAGTTCCCAACCGTATTTTCGTCGTCGCCACGAAAGAAGGTTCCGAGATGCAGCTCGTAGATGACGAGTTCATTCCAGCCTCGCGTTTGAAACTGATCGTCGTTTCCCCAGTCAAAGTGACTGTCATCGACGACGACACTGTTCCCGGACGAATTGGTCATCGCTCTCGCCCTCGGATCGTTTTTCCAGAGTTTGCCCGTGTCTGTGGTGATCACGAACTTATACTCAGATCCAGCGCTCGCCTCTGCGACTGATAGACGCCAGCAGTCATCGTCACCGCGCTCGAGAGGGGAGGCGGATTCACTCCAGTTGTTGAAATCTCCGGCAAGGTGAACTGCTTTTGCGTGGGGTGCCCATACACAAAAGTCAGTTCCGCTCTCCGTGAGGCGTGGTCCCAGGCTGTTCCAATCAGAATGGCTCATGGGCATCCCTTTTTGCAAAAAGGATGCCAGACCGGATTCGCCCCGCTGGAACGGGAATTACACGTTTCCCGGGCGGGATTCTACTCGATCGAATTGCAAACAGCACTGGAAAACGTGCAAAAAGACGCTCTCTCGATCAGTTCGCGTCGAGATCTGCAAGGGCCTGCCAGTGAACTCGCTCCTCCTCTGAAATCGATTCAGGGATCACGATTTCGACGACGGCAAAAAAGTCGCCGGGCTCGCCATTGGTTCTCGGCAGTCCCCGCTTGGGAACCCGCATCTGGGTTCCATTTTCCGAGTTTGGCGGGATTTTGAGCCGGACTTTTCCCTGAGGAGTGGTGACTTCCTTCGTCGCACCGAGAACGCATTCCCATGGCGCGACTTCGAGATCAGAGAGAATGTCAGAGCCTTCGACCCGATAGAACGGGTGACGCTCGTAACGCACTTTCAGGAATAGATCTCCGGTCTTGCCTCCATTCACTCCCGGGCTGCCGAGGCCGGCGCAGCGGATTGAGTGGCCGGCTTTGATCCCTTTGGGAATTTTAACTTTGAACTTACGTGGCTTTCCGCTCGGGCTCTGCAACTGGAGCATGCGTTCCCCGCCATGGATGACCTCGTCGAGAGTGACGAGGAGATCGCTCTCAATGTCCCGGCCGCGGGTGGGGCGGTTCGGTGCGCCGCCCCCGTATCCGAAGGGATCTCCGCTGGTGCGGTTGCCGAACATGCTTTCAAAGAAGTCGCTGAAACCGGTGCTTCCCCCGAAATTATACTCATACTGAGCGCCGCCCTGGTGACCGTAGCCTCCGGAGAAATCAGATCCGTGCTCCCAGTTGGCTCCGAGTTTATCGTATTTCTTTCGTTTCTCCGGGTCTCCGAGTACTTCGTAGGCTTCGTTTACCTTCTTGAATCTTTCCTCGGAGACGTCTCCATCCTTTGCCACATCGGGGTGCAGCGTCCTCGCCAGCTTTCGGAAAGCTTTTTTGATCTCGCCATCTGAAGCGTCGCGGTCGACACCGAGAACTTCGTAGTAGTCTTGAAATGAAACTGCCATATTCGACCGGAAAATAGGTTTCGGCTTAGCAGTGAGCAAGTGCCCATTTACAGATTATTGCGGCCTTGGTACCTTTTCCGCGAAAAGGAAGGTATGGGAACCCGTTTTAAAATCAGAGAAAGGCTTGGGATCAGGCGCCTTCAGAATGCGCTTCGAAAAATATTTGGGCGCTTTTCGCGTCGCTATCCAAAGACAGCCAACTTTCTCGGCGTCTTGAATCGTCGCAAAAAGCCGATTCGAGCTCTGTTCCATGTCTGCCTTCATATTGTTGGCTTCACTTTTTCGATCGAGGCCTTAATGCAATCCCGCACCGGGCAGGGGTCTGTTGCCTGGATTCTTTCGTTGAACTTTATTCCAATTCTCGCAGTCCCTGCCTGGCTGGCATTCGGTGACAGTCACCTCGATAATTATTCCACTGTCAGGCAGGCCGGCCTCGAAGAAATCCGGCCCATTGCTGAGGCTCTCATTGAGAACAGGAATAAGAATCTCACAGAAGCAGCCGACGATGAAATTCCGGAGAACCTCGAAATTCTCGAAAAACTCGCATCGCTCCCCGTGATGCGCGGAAATAAGGCGGAGCTTCTCGTCGACGGAAAGAATACATTTGAGTCTATCAACAAATCAATCAGCGAAGCGGAGGATTACATTCTCATACAGTATTACATTCTGCGGGCCGATGAGACTGGAACCGAGTTGAAGGACCTGCTTGTTGAACGGGCCAAAGCAGGCGTTAAAATCAGGTTGTTAGTCGATAATTACGGCAGCTTTGGTCTCCCTGACAGCTACCTCAGAGAAATGATGGATGCGGGCATTGAAGTCGAGCAATTCATGGACCTCTCCGGGGAGGCAAACCGCTTTCAGATCAACTTCCGGAATCACAGGAAAATCGTTGTCGTAGATGGGAAAACGGGGTTTGTGGGAGGTCACAACGTGGGGGATGAATACGTGGGGAAACATCCCTCTCTGACGCCCTGGCGTGACAGTCACATGAAGTTGACCGGGCCGGTCGTGAAGACGCTTCAGGTTCCTTTCGTCGAGGACTGGTACTGGGCCACGAGAAAAATTCCCGACGGACTTGATTGGGAGATCAGTGAGGAAGATTTTGTGGGGTCGATGGAAGCCCTGTTTCTCGCAAGCGGGCCGGCGGATCCCATGGACACTTGCGCCTTGTTTTTCTTAACAATGATCAACAACGCTGAAGACCGGATCTGGATTGCGACCCCCTATTTCGTTCCCAATGAAAAGCTGGTCAGCGCATTGCAGTTGGCTGCGATCCGTGGTGTTGACGTCAGGGTCATTATGCCGGGGCTCTCCGACAGTCGTCTCGTCGAATTGACGTCATACTCCTATCTCGATGAACTGGGCAAAACCGGCGTTAAGATGTACCGGTATCAGGAGGGATTCATGCACCAGAAAGTGGCTTTGGTAGACAACACTATCTCGGCGATCGGGTCGGCCAATTTTGACAACAGATCCTTTCATCTGAATTTTGAGATCACTGGAATTGTCCACGATGAAGATTTCAACAATGAGGTCGCTGAGATGCTGCAACGGGATATCGACAACAGCGAACCGATTGAAGCGGAGGCATATCAGGATAAGCCATTCTGGTATCGCGTCGGGGTGCGAACAGCGCGTCTTTTTGCCCCGATTCAGTAGGTGCTGAGAGGAAAATACCTTCCTATTCCAGTGCAATTTGCCGTACTTTTATCATGCATTGTGCATGAATTTCCATCCGGGTCGAAAGATGTTCTCTTCGGAAATGGTGATAGGACATACAAAATCTGGACTTCACTCGCCAGGAAAAATCGGCTTTCGGTCCCGGTGAAAGCAGCTGGGCAGGAGCCTTAATATGAAGTGCTGATTTTCGCTTTGCCGGACGCTTCTCAGTCGCTCGTAAGTATCTGTCATGCAATCTGCAAGAGTGAAAAGTATCCAGGTCTTTGCGGTTGCTCGGAAATGATTTGATTTACTTTCTCTGATCGGGTCAGATCTGGAGGTATGGAGTTTTTTCGGCTGCTTTTTGACACATCGGATTTTCAACCTCGTTGGAATTGCGGCAACTGGACGGAGTTCCATGGTTGGCTGCATGTCATTTCCGATCTGCTCATTTTTGGTGCTTATGTCACCATTCCTCTCTCGATCTCAGCGTTCTATGTGCTGAAACGAAAGGAGATTGCCTATTCGAATATTCTTCTACTGTTTGCCGCCTTCATTCTGAGCTGCGGGGCTACCCACTTCATCGAGGCGACAATTTTCTGGCATCCCTGGTACCGACTCTCCGGTGTGATGAAGCTAATCACCGCAATTGCCTCCTGGTTGACGGTCGGCTTCCTGCTCGCTCAAATACCGAAGGCCATCAAATATGCGGGAGTGGCCCATCTCACGCGGGAGCTTGAAAGAAAGCGGCAGGAGCAAAGTGAACTTCACGCTGCCGCAGCAAGGAGCGAGCGTCGTTTGGCGTTGCTTCTGAATTCCACGGCAGAGGGCATCTACGGAATCGACAGCGATGGAAGGTGCACCTTCGCGAATCGCTCCTGTGTCAGTTTGTTAGGGTATGATTCGCCCGAAGAATTTATCGGGAAGGAAATGCATTCGTTGATTCATCACTCGAACGAAGATGGTGAGCCGGAGGGAATTGAATCCTGTAAAATATTCAAGGCCGCTCAGAAGGGAGAGAAGTCTCATTGCGACAGCGAGGTTTTCTGGAGGAAAGACGGTACCTCGTTCCCGGTCGAATATTGGTCCTACCCGGTTGATGAGGATGGTGTCGTGAGCGGTGCCGTAGTCACTTTCTTCGACGTCACGGAGAGACTGCAGGCCAATAACCGCTTGATAGAGGCACGAGAGCGCGCGGAACTTGCCAATCGCCAAAAGACCCGGTTTCTCGCGAACATGAGCCACGAGATTCGGACCCCGATGAACGCAATCCTCGGGTTCAGTGAGTTGATGGAGGGCGTCGTCGTGACTCCCAAAGCAAAGGAGTATCTCTCAATTATCCGCGGGAGTGGAGAATCGCTCCTCGACCTGATTAATGACCTTCTTGATCTATCAAAAATCGAAGCCGGGCGCATTGAGGTTTTTAACGAGCCGGCCGATTTCTCCAAAACGATTGGTTCTGTTGTTGCGATGATGTCTCTACCGGCGCGGGAGAAGGGGCTTGAGCTATCCTATTCGATTGATCCATCGGTTCCCAGGTATCTTGAAATCGACGGACTTCGCTTGCGTCAGATTGTTTTAAACCTTCTCTCAAATGCGGTGAAGTTTACCGACGAAGGTGATGTGGCCATCGAATGCAGGAGCACTCCTAGTGGGGAAGATGATGGTTGTGTCACCGTCGAGATTGAAGTCTCTGATTCGGGCACGGGAATACCAAAGGGTGAACTGAAGAAGATTTTCAAGCCGTTTCACCAGGTTCAGGAATCGGATAGCCATGTAGCCGCGGGGACGGGGTTGGGGCTCAGTATCACAGAGCGGTTGACGAAGCTGATGGGCGGGAAGATCAAGGTGGCCAGCAAGCTGGGAGAGGGGAGCACTTTCACTGTCACGATTCCCTCTCTGAAGATCGCCACCTCCGAAGGCGAACCTGTCTACGACGCCCATTGGGGGGAGAGAAATCTGGATTTGATCAAGCCAAGCCTGATTCTTGTCGCGGATGATAACGCGGTAAACCGTGATTTCATGATTGAGCTGTTCGGCAGCACGCACCACCGACTGCTCGTCGCAGAGGACGGTGCCGCGGCGATAGAGCTTATCAGGAAGGAGCAGCCTGATCTGGTGCTCATGGATATCAGGATGCCGGGAATCGACGGGCGGGAGGCTCTGGGAATCCTCAGGAAGATTCCGGAAGTCAGAACGATTCCGGTGCTGGCAGTAACGGCTTCCAGCCTGCTCAATAAAGAGAAGAAACTTCGTGAAGAGTTCGATGGGTATCTTCGAAAACCTTTTACCAAAGCTCAATTGTTCAGAGCACTTGCTCATCATCTTCCCACTTCGATCTCAGAGCAGACGGAAGAGGCTGCCGCAGAGGAGGTGGAAGAAGTGTATGATTGCTCAGTTGTCGGAGGCGACCGCGAAAGCCTCGTTGCTGAATTGAAGGAGTTGATGGAGACTTCCTGGCCGAAAGTTTCGGCCACTCTTTCGATTAACTCCGTAAGCGAGTTCTCAAGAAATATAGTTCGGCTGGGAGAGAAGTTTCAGTGCACCGGTTTGTTCGACTTTGGTAATGAGTTAGGCCAGTCTGCTGAATCCTTCCAGCTCGGAAAAATGGAGAAACTGATGGCCCGGTTTCCCGGTTTAGTCGAGTCCGCCGAAAGTGGGGCTGCCTGAGTTGGCTCGAACTGTTTTTCTACTGCACATTGCATGATACCTCATGCAAATGTGTGAAGAGAGAGCCTCTCATGCTTGGGGGTGAAATTTCACGGGTTTTTGCAACTGTCTGTAAATAAGTGTGTTGCGGCTGTTCCCTTCGGTTTGGTTCGTTTCCTGCGATCTAGATGTGACAGCGAATACATCGCGAACTTAAACAAAAAATACCATGATCAGATTAGCAGTCATCCTCCTCATTATCGGAATTATCGCAGCAGCTTTGGGCCTCGGCGGGCTCGGCGGCCTTCTCATGAATGTCGGTTACGTGCTTCTTGCGGTAGGCGTCGTTCTCGTGCTCGTTCATTTCATCACCCGCAAGGTCTAAGAGATTTTCTTACGTAGTGGTAAGTGGGAGGTGCGTTCGCCCGCAAGGGCAGCGTGCCTCCTTATTTTCCGGCTTATTGCGGAGCGACATACAATTCAATTTCCGGGTCTGATTCTTCGATGATTGGCCCGAGCTCATAAAGGTTTCTGTATCCGTATTCATACAAGGTGATGAATGTGGGAATGTTCAGTGCCGCGGGCGCACTCTTGAGAGCAAAGGCAGGAGTATTGTTTCTGAAGTTGTTGTTACAGTAAATTAGAATGCGGGTATCCTTTGAAGGCACGACGCGCTCCAATTCTTCCTTTGTTAGATCAGAGAAATTGAGATGCACAGCCCCTTTGATGTGCTTTCTTTCGAAATTCCGTCTGCTCCGGGTATCGAGAATGATTGTTCCCGGTTCACCGGAAAACTTCACGAACGCTTCGACGGAGATGCGTCGAGTTTCGCGATAGGGCGCGACTTCCTGTGACAGTTTTAGAAAGCCTTCGTAATCGATCTGGGAATTCGAAATGCTAGCGGTTGATTCTGCGGGGCTTTCCGCGCCGATCGCTGTAAAAAGAGGGGAGCCGGTTAGGTAAAGAGAGAAGAGCAAGGGGATGTATTTCATTTTCATGAAACCACTATCCCGCCACTTTGACGTCCCCGTGTAAGGGAGTTGTAAAAACTAAATTCCTCCCGTTCAGGCAAATAATGTCTCAACAATATCCGCTTTCACAAGCTCGCGGGGCTGATTGAGGTGATTGAAAACGATGGATTGCGGATCGATCCCCATGGCGTGGTAGATCGTCGCGAGAATCTCAGTGGGATGAACCGGCGAGTCCAACGGGGCGGAACCGGTTTTGTCCGACTTGCCGTGAACGTAGCCGCGCTTGATACCGGCACCGCCGATGATGCTGGTGTAGCAGTAGGGCCAGTGATCACGCCCGTCGGCGCTGTTGTTGTTGCCGCTCGTGGAGACGCCCATTTCCGGGCTGCGCCCGAACTCGCCTATCGCGACGACGAGAGTTTCATCGAGAAGGCCGCTTGAATCGAGGTCTGCGAAAAGTGCGGACAGTCCTGCGTCGAGCATGGGGCCTGACTGATCCTGCATCCGCTTCGGCAGGCCGGAATGGTGATCCCAACTGTGATTGTCTGAGTTGGCGACTTTTGGCCAAACCACTTCGACGACCTTGGTTCCGGCTTCGACAAGGCGGCGGGCGAGAAGGCAGCTCTGCCCGAAGGTATTGCGACCATACTTGTCGCGAAGCGCATCTGATTCGGCGTCGAGGTTGAAAGCATTTCTCGCTCGACCGGAAACGATGAGATTAAGCGCTTTGTCGTAGTACTCATCGAGGTTGTAGTTCTCGACCGCTTTCTCGATGATCGGCATCTGGTCGGTGAGAGCGTTGCGAAGCTTGGCGCGGCGCTGGAGCCGGAGCGAAAAGACGTCGGGTCGGAGCTGAAGGTCGTCGACTTTGATCTTACTCATTTTCGACATGTCCATGTCGTCGCCGTCGGGGAAAAGATAATAGGGATCATAGGCCTTGCCAAGGAACCCGGCCGTGCCGCCTTTGTTGATTACGTTCGATTCCTGAAGCGGGCGTGGCATCATCACGAAGGGGAGCATCGGCTCTTCGGACGGTTTCATTCGAACAATGTTAGACCCGAAGTTCGGGAAATCCTTCGGACTCGGTGGTTCGAGCTGACCGGAGGGGCTCACTTTATCGGTCGTGTAGCCGGTCATGATCTGGTAGATCGCGGCGGTGTGATTGAAGAGCCCGTTCGGGGTGTAGCTCATCGAATTGATCGTCGTGAACTTGTCATTCACCTGAGCAAGCTTCGGAATGATCTCGGTGTATTGGAGACCGTCGACCCTGGTGTTGATCGGTTTGAATCTGGATCGCACGTTGTCGGGAGCATCCGGTTTCGGATCCCATAGGTCGATGTGGCTCGGGCCGCCCTGAAGGTAAACCATGATCACTGATTTGGCTTTCCCCCAACCGGGGCGGCCGACCAGTTTTGAAGCGGTGCTCGCGTCCTGAGCGGTGAGAATGTTGTTCAAGGTCATCCCCAGCATTCCCGCTCCACCGACACGCAGAAAGTCACGGCGTCCCGGTTTGAGATGTGAATCACAGAGGTCTTTGGCGATTTCTCCTGGCAGTCTGATCATTGGATTTCGGGGGTGGGGCGCTGGCGCGCCGTAAAAGGTTAAAGGTAAAAGGTCGGGTGGGCTTCAGTGGGAAAGTGGGAAAGTGGGAAAGTGG
>JAYWLB010000075.1:0-2058 GCA_035967665.1 Verrucomicrobiales bacterium BCK34 | reverse complement strand
GAAATGAAAGCGGGGAACCGTCGGATAGCCTTTTTGATGGTTGCGGTTATTTGCTCGCTCGCCTTGCTGTATCAGGTGCAAACTCGATCATTGCACTGGACGGACGAAATGGTTAGAGGAGCGGATTTCGAATCGATGACTGAGTCAGGCGTGCTTAGTATGAGTTTTCCAATGACTGGAAATTTTGTCATCACTACTATCGGGGAACGAAACGGCGCAATGGCCGGAACCGTCTATGAGTGGAGCATCGACGGGGCTGGTATACTTGCTTTTTTTGAGCAAGGGAAAAAGCTCGATACGTTTAGCCTGTTAAGCTTCGATTTCGCAGAAGTGGAGGTTCAGACCGGCGTGTTCGGGACGACGAAATACCGTCGAACTTTGAGCGCCGAACGAGGCGCGGCTCGATACCCCGTTACCCCGCAGTGAGTTGACATGAGCCTGTTTACTCTAACACGAAACCTTGTTGCGACGCGGCGCTCCCGGTCTGCCGCGGCTCATACTTGACGTTGTGCCGGGAATATGAAGATTCTCCTGAAGATTATCACCATCACGTTCTACATCGTAGCAGGCGCGTTAGCAGACGCCGACTGGACTTGCCAAGCCGAAGCGGGAGAGGATGCTACGAGTACTCATTACTACTTTTATGAATCGAACGGAGAGTCCATCCAACGAGTCAGGTGGGTATGGAACGGGGGCGCCCGGAATCCACCCTTTGTGACCGACAACATTTTGGGGATCAGGCGAGATCACGATTCGCCATCTCGTCGGCAAGGGTGAAGATGTAGCGAAGCTGATTCCCGGTTTCGACACCGATCTCGAACTCAAGCAGGAGTATTCGATCACCGCTAAGACTACCGCCGACATGTTGACTCCTGCTCCGTCGGCAAAATCACTTTCCGATCATCAGCGAATCGATCTCAAGAACCTGATTGACCTTCCGGCCGGGGAACGCCGGCAATACAAAACCAATCAATAAGGGGGCAGTCAAGAATGCAACGGCCCCAGGCAACGTGTTCGCAATTCGGATGGGCTGAAAGTCCTACCGCACAAAGCCCGGGCGTTCACGCCCGGGAATGCTGTAAAGATTGATAGAGGCCTGAAAGGTTGCCAGCGAGCCACGAATACACCCCGCCCCGGGGGACAGCTTATCTATTTGGGGTAGCGATTGCCCCGGTTGGTGTATCGCTGCGGGAAGGGGCGACCTTTGTTGCGCTTCAGGGCACAGCATTTTGGTTCGAACCAGACATTGGCGCTGTGCAAAGAAACGCGGTATCTGCTTTGCGATATTGAATAATATCGACTCACATCGCGGTGATATCAGGCTCATCAACTCAGTTCTTCACGACCTGGTTAATTCATCCGGATATACGCATGCATCTCAAATAAAACCTTGCTATATCAGGGGCTGCAGGACATTCTCGGTTCCGAATGCCTCCAGTGATATCATTGCTTGAGGTGATACTAATAGATACTGTTGTGCCAAGAAATGAAATACATCGATCTCCTTGGGCAGCAGTTGAAGAGCAACGATGTAATCGACGTCCTCGAGTGCGGCGACTTGGACGTCGTCTACGCCTTCGATCGTTTATTCGAGAATCAGCCGGACGAGTATTGGGTCGCGTCGAAGAAGGAAGGGGTTCAGTTGCATTTTAACGAGGATCAGAGGCTCGATTTGATGTTTTTCTATATCGTGCCCGATGAGGGATTTTCGAGATGTGATCAAGCGACGTTGGGCGTTCCGATCTTTGGTTCCCGCGACGAAGCTCGAGAGCAAGCCAATTCCGAGGGCCGAGAGTTCTGGACAGGCGAGACGGATATTTTCGGAGTTTACCGCGAGTGGATCAAAATTGACTTCGGAACTCACCATCATCATTCGGAGTTCAGGGAAGCCGGACTTCACAGAGTTTCCGCGAGTCTCCCGCCAACGGCACAATCGGGTAGGAACGGGGATTGAACCCGCTCCCCCCACACCACCCGGCATGCGGGTCCGCACCGGGCGGTTCCCATCAGTCATGGATTCTCCTTCCGACCCTTAGGGCCGTAATGATACCGATTGCT
>JAYWLB010000073.1:0-749 GCA_035967665.1 Verrucomicrobiales bacterium BCK34 | reverse complement strand
AAACAGGGGACTTGAACCCCTTTTGGTTTCAGCCCATGCTGGGCGTACACAAGACGGCGATCGTAAGCCCAATCCCGCTTCGAGTTGATTGACTTCTCTGATTCGAATCCTTAACCTCTGATCGAGGCCGCGCCCCCGGATTGGGCTACGATGCCTTGAACGTTCTCCTAAAATGAAATACCCGAAGCCATACGTTCTAGGCAAAGAACCAGATGACGTTCGCGTCGGTGATCTTATCTGGTGGAATGAAGGTGTGTGTATTGGATTTGTCGAGGAAGTAATGGAGGAGCGAGCCGACTATGAAAGCTGGGGATTAGACGAACCGAGTATCGCACTCACCAATCTTCACCCGTTTGAGGCCAACAAAGCGAAGCACCAACAGCATATTGGATGCGTGACTAGCGGGGGCACGGTCGTTCATGCGTTGAACGAGCTAGAGGATGAGGGGATTGGATTGCTTTCTGATCACGAGCGTTCCGAACTCAACTGGGCTATAGCCAAGGCAAGATCGAAGGTTGCTGCCGCACACAGAGATTTGCCATACTGTGTTACGGCGGAGATGGATATGAATCGACGTGAGGAAGACTGGTATTTTCACTTTGTTGATACAGAATGTCAGATCATAGAGACAGTCGTTTTCCCGTTCCGCCCCAATACACGAACAGAGGGAGAATCGGGTAGGAACGGGGATTGAACCCGCTCCCCCCACACCACCCGGCATGCGGGTCCGCACCGGGCGGTTCCCATCA
>JAYWLB010000072.1:0-42634 GCA_035967665.1 Verrucomicrobiales bacterium BCK34 | reverse complement strand
TCCTTGTCCTTGTCCTTGTCGGCTTTTTTTTCCTTTTCTTCGTCCTCCTCATCCCCGTCACCGGTGAGGTGATCCTCCAGTTCCTCGAACTGATCCTTCAATTCATCATACCGATCATCGAGTGCATCCTCACGGGATCTTGCGTATCCGAGGTCAGTCCTGACAATCGTATAAAAAATCTCCAGATCCGAAGCGTTCCAGTCTCCGCTAATTCCCTGAGCTGCTAAAAAATCTTCGTACAAAGAAAGCAATTCACCGGCTTCGCGAATATTCTTCTCTCCCTCCGGAGCATTGAAACTCTGCATGTCGAGGCCCGTCGCGAGCGGTTCATTGATTCCAATAACCGACGAGGTAGCGCTGAGTTTCCCGGTTTCTTCACCGGTGGCAATGAGAGCGAAAGCGCCTACCCATGCAGCGGTCAGAAAGTGAGGTAGGTGCGACATTTTCATTTTAGATTCCTATTGAACCGGCGGCCAGACATTCAGATCCTGCCTTGAATTCACGGTTGATCCTGAGATCGCCGGCACCCCGAGTAGATCGAGGCAGAGGTTGCCTGCCCCGGCATTGCGAATTGGAGGAACTCCCTCATGGAGTTCCGGATTAAGACTCCCGGGGTCTTTTCTCGTTTCCGGGTTGAGTGCGTAGAGATCTGCCCCCGCAGGAATGCCGGGGCCCCACACGTAAAAAGGAATTGTGTAGTTTTCCGGGTTCTGAATCGTTTTGTGCTGTTTTTCACCGGTGGCACCTCCGTGGTCGGCGGTCACGACGAGGTAGGTCCTTCCTCTCCAGGTTGAATTGGATTCGATTTGCTCAAAAACATCGCCGAGCAGTTCGTCCACTTTTCGAACAGAGGCCATGTAGGGAGAAGGAATGTCTGTGTTCCACTTGAAAACGTGTCCCGCTGTATCCGGATTTCGAATGTGAAGCATCAGAAAATCATAGACGTCCCTTTTCATGGCCCGCTCAAGTTGATCGACGACGTTCTCGGATCTGTTTTTGAATTGGAAGACATCGATTTTGTCTTTTCCGTTGTCGGCTCCGATCAGATCCGGGGCACCATTCGATTCGTTGTAGCTCACATCGAAAAGGGAGAACTTTGATTTGCTCGCAAACAGGGCAGTGCGAAATCCATAGTCGTGTGCTCCGGCGAAGACACTGTCGAGGTAGCTCCCCTTTTGTTTGTGGAGAGTGATATCGGGCGGGAACTCAGTGTCACGGTTGATCGTCCAGTTGTGACCTTCAGGGCCGGTAACGAGGCGCCCCGTGATCATTCCGGTGTGATTCGGCAATGTGATCGTGTAGTCCTTTGCGGAGCGGGCGTTGTCGGTGAACGCTCCCTCGCGGCGAAGGCGGAAAAAATTGGGCAGGGTATTTGCCCCGAGTTTGGTGACCGCATCGGGTCGCAGTCCATCAATGCTGATAAGGATGACTGACACCGGGGAAGACGCGGGGTTTCCCACCACCGGGTTCGGGTCAGGTTTGCTTTGCGCGCCGACGTACCACATTGTGATCGCCAAAACCATGCAGGGAGCCGTGAAAGCTATCGATCGCATCTTGATTGATCATAGACTCACAAGCGAAACACGCAATCTTTTGGATAATCGCATTTGATGCCCGCGAAGACGCAAAAAAGCCCGGAGAACGAATCAACCGGGCAATTGGAAAAGGATCCGCCATATCGGCAGATCCCGTTGTTACATCGAAATCAGCCCGTTAGGACTGAACTCCGTGTGCTTTAGCGACCTTAACAGGGTGCTTGAGAAGCGTGAGGATCTCACGGGAAGTGAGTTTCTCAACAGCGCTCTCATCCATTCCAAGTGCAACGAGACGTCTGCGCTGCTCAAGGCGGCGGCGATTTTTAGGTGCTCCGCTCTTACGTGGGCGAGTCAAAGGGGTCTTCTGGGTAGTTCTCCGTTTGCGCATGGTCGTGGCTTTTGTAGAAATTAAAAATTCCCGAAAATTCGGGTGGGACAGATAGGCGCTATCGGGCGTTTGGTCAAACAGATTTACAGAAAGCGGGTGCTTTCAGCGGTCCCGCGAGGGTTCCTGATCGGAAAAACGAAACTTATCCACCGTCGACGAGGGAGAGATGGCGACGCAATTCCGAGCGAAACCACCTGCGGTCGGCGGGGGATTCGGGATTCACGATCGTCGAGTGGGGTGTCAGCATCTTCAGCGGCTCCTGCGTATCCGAGGCGGTGACCCAGCTCTTTCGTGAATTCGGGTAACGGCTTCGGGGGGGCTTCAGGATCACTGCCTCGAACCGGTCAGTGAGTTGGAAATGGTCGAGAAAATCGTGAAGGGCGTCGAATTTTGCGATCGATGCGAGGGGATCGTGAACGTAGTGAAAGCCCACGATTCGTTTCTTCGGGTCCCGGTGCATGGCAGCCGCGAGCTGATTCATCTTTTCCGCGGGAATCCCGAGGGCCTTTTGCTTCTGCCTGGATTGAGGCAGTCGAAGGAGGATTTCCGGATAGTTCTTCACTGGAAGGGCCGGCTGCGCGAGGACCGCGAGTTCGACGCCCGGTTCCGCGAGAACAGCGAGGGGGAAGTTCCCTGTGAGGCAATTTCCGATAACGGTGAGCGGTTTTCCCGCCTCTTTATCCTTCACCCAGCGGGTCCAGGCGAGTGTTTCGGCGAGAATGGGGCCGCTGTCGCCCCGGTCGTGGAGATTCCACCGCTCGTCCTTTTTCAGGAATGCGAATGCCTCAAGTGCCATGTCATATCCAAAAGCAGATTTTCCTGCAATGGAATCGCCGTAAAGGCTCGGGAGGTAAACCCGGTAGCCCCAGGTTTCCATTTCGAGGGCAAACTCAAGCAGAGCGGGGCTGATCCCGTTGATGGCATGAAGCAGCACAACCGGCCTGCCCGGGGAGCGGGTTCTCCAAATGGCCTCTCTCCCGGTCTTTCCGGGCAGTGTCACTGAAAAGCGTTCGAATTTTCCCTCGGCGGGAGTAGCGAGCGTTTCTTTGGGGCAGTGAGTGGCGCAGCTGGTCAAAAATGTGATTGAAACGATCACTGCAATCGTCAAGAAAGGAAACTGACCCGCCTTTTTCCGGATTCGTCTGTCGTATGGGTTTCGTTCACTGATGCGGTCACCATTCCAAATAAACAGCCATGCTCAAATTACTTTATTCTCTTTCGCTTCTTGCCGTTGTCCCTCTGGTGATATCCGCTCAGGAAAGCAGTGGACCCGTTCAAATTGCGATCACGCAGGAGTCTTCGAATTCGAAACCGGCAGCGATGAGCAAAGGGTTTACGATCAGACAATTGAGTTTCGATTCGGCGGGATCCGTTGCGGAGGAAAAAGAAAAGGGGGGCGTCCTGTTTTCCTCTTACAAACCCGGATCGGTTTGGTCGGGTGAGTTGCCGCCATTTTTCGAAAAGACCGTCGTCATCGGTGGTGAAGATGAATTTCCGATCACCGATGTCACCAGTTCAGGTAGGTATTTATTCGGGTATTACGGCAGTGATCATTACCAAACCCGCGTTGTCTCCGTTGTTGATCAAAACCGGCACAACCCGTTCGAATTCACGGCTTATGGAACAGGGGATATCTCATACTGCGTGATCAGTGATGGAATCCTTTATTACACCGTGGTTGAAGGAAATATCGGGGAAAAGAGCAGCGCGAGACTCTATGCGTTCTCGATTGAGGAGAAAAAGCAGATCTGGAAGAGTGACTCCGGCGTCGCTCATGGAAATTTCATTGTCCGCAGGAATCACATATTAACTCACTACGGGTTCACAGCTGAGGATGACTTTCTCTGTGTGATTGATCGCGGAACCGGCAAAACACTTAAAAAGGAGAAGCTCAAAACCGCAGCGAATCGTCTCATTGAAGAGGAGGACGGGTCGATCACGGTTCCGGCTTATACCGGAGTTTATCGTTATTCGTTTACCGAAAAAGACTAACTAATCGAGGTTGGTTTATCTCTCGTGACAGAGGCATTTTAATGCTGTCGACAGTCTTTCCCGTAGAGAATTTGTGAGACTTTTTGCCGTTGCAAGGGTTTTACGGGAATCCAGGCCAATCCAATTCTATGAAATCGACCTTTTTATTCTTTTCCGTGCTCTTTGTTTGTCATTTCGGAATCACAGAGGAACCCGCCCCCAAAGATCGCCTCGCCGAAGCGTTGAAGCGTTTTCCGCAGAGTGACACGAACAAGGATGGAATTTTGACGAGAGAGGAAGCGGTTGCTTTCTTCCGTGCGCGCCGGGAGGGGGGCGGTGATATGGCAAAAGCAAAAGGGGCAAAAGGACAACGGAGAGGGGGCGCTAAGCCGACTCATGCCGATGTATCCTACGGGGATCATGAGAAGCAGGCTTTCGACCTCTGGCTCGTTCCTGATGCTGCAGAGCCAACCCCGTTCGTTGTTTTTATTCACGGTGGTGGCTTTCGCTCGGGTGATAAGTCCGCTTTGCCACCGAGTGTGGTTGAGAAATATCTCGAGGCTGGGATTTCGTTTGTGGCGATGAACTACCGGCTTTCCGATGTCGGTCCGTATCCCATCATGATGGAAGACGCCGCTCGTGGCATCCAGACGATCCGCAGCCGTGCCGCTGAGTGGAACCTCAATCCGGAGAAGGTGGCCTGCTATGGTGGGTCAGCCGGGGCGGGGATTTCTCTGTGGCTCGGGTTTCATGAAGATCTCGCCGACCCTGAGAGTGAAGACCCGATTTCCCGTCAATCCACCCGCATCGTCGCAGCCGGGACGATGAACGGTCAATCCACCTATGACTTGAACGATTTTCGCGAATGGTTCGGTCTTCCTGAATTGGTTTCCGGTCCCGCGCTACCCATTTTTTACGATGTCGAGGATGAGGCTGATTGGGAAAGCGATCGGGTGAAAGAGCTCATGATTGATGCTTCACCGGTTAATCATCTGACGAAAGATGATGTGCCTGTTTACATGTTCTACAGTCGTCCCAATACCGAGGTAACTCTGGAGACGAGTTCGAGTGTCTGGGTCCACCACGTGAAGCTCGGGCTCAAACTTCAGGAGAAAATGACTGAGTTGGGACTGGAATGCCTCGTCACCGCTCCCGATGTGATCCCTGAGAATGATCCCTACGGCTCTCTCGAAGATTTCCTGATCACGAAATTAAAGGAGTGAGCCTCCCGGCTGACGAGAGTTTCCTGCCGCTCTTTCCGGATTGCTCAGTATTCCGCGGCGGCGGCCATGGCAGCAGCTTCCTCGTGGTGGGGCTCCGGTGCGGGAGTCTGTTTCCGGGCCGAAACGAGAGTGTGGTGCGCCTGTTTGCTCCCGTTGCTTTTGGGAGACGGAATCCGTTTCAGTTTCCCGTTTGGAGTTTTGCTGAGAGCAATGGCCCGGTGAAGGAGGCCGTAGGCTTCAAGTGCATCATCGGGTCTGTTTTCCGGATTGCGTTCTATCAGCATCATAACGAAATCACAAATGGACTGAGGAAGGTCGGGTCTGAATTTCTTCAATGGCTCAACGCGATGAGTGAGATGATTGTTCATCGTATCGGCACAATTCCCGCCTTTGAATGGGGAAATTTGCGTGAGCGCCAAGTAGAAGACACAGCCGAGAGAGTAGAGATCAGTGCGCTGGTCGAGGAGCCCGTGTTCAAATTGTTCGGGCGCGGCAAAGCTGACGGATCCGAGAAACGATCCGGATAGATCGACCGTTTGGACCCTGGGCTTGCTTGTGATTTTGGCGAGACCGAAATCGAGGATTTTCACCTGAATCCTACCGGAACGAAGCTGCGAGAGCATGATGTTTTCCGGTTTGATATCACGGTGCAACAAATGCAAATCCATCGCCGAGATGAGCGGATCGATGATCTGGCTGGCGATTTCAATAAAGTCAGAGTAACTGAGTGCCCCGTCATCGATTACCTTTTTGAGTGATTCTCCCTCGATGAGCTCGAGCACGGCGAAGGGTCCATTCTCGTCTTCGTCAAACTCGTATACGGTGACTACATTGGGATGCTGAAGGCGGGCAAGCGCGAGCACTTCGCGACTGAGAATTCCTTCATCGGGTTCCTCAAGAAGGGTTTTTTCGACTGGCAGAAGTCGCTTAACGGCAACGTCCCGCTGCAAGTGGTTGTCGAAAGCGCGGAAGACGGCGCATATCCCGCCTCTTCCTATTCGCTCGCCTATCTCATACCGGGCCATAGATTAACTAAAATACCAAAAAATCCATAAACAGGAAAACTGAGTAAATATAGTTAATATATATTAAATAATCAAGTGAGCTTTTCGTAAGTGCTTCCCGGGGAGGCGGTCATGCAATAATCCGGAGGAAACCCGAATTTTTCCCGACATCGCCCTTGCTCCGATTCGGGCATTCTTTATGATGGGGACCCCTTTTTCCGACTCCGTTTTTCTGCCATGGCGACCGATCCCTTTATCCATCTGCACCTCCATACTGAATACTCGACTTTGGATGGTGCAGTGAGGATCAAAGATCTCGTTAAAAAGGCCCAGCGGAGCAAGATGCCGGCGGTCGCGATGACGGATCACGGCAATATTTTCGGGGCGATTGACTTTTTTCAGGCCTGCAAGCGGACCCAGAGTAACGACGAGGAGTTTTCGGTGAAACCCATTATCGGGATGGAAGCCTATTTGACCCCTCCCGGGGTTGCTTTAACCGACAAGAAGGCGGATCCGATTGCTGTTGGCGGGACAAAAAAGAAGCGCAATTCCCATCTCACGATTCACGCCGCGACGAACGAGGGCTACGCGAATCTGATGAAGCTCACGAGTATCAGTCACCTCGAGGGCATGTATTACAAGCCGCGGATCGATAAGGAGACGCTCGCGAAATACTCTGAGGGCATCGCCTGCATGAGCGGGTGCATCAACGGGGAAATCAATCAGTTCATCCAGAATGGAGATCTCGACAATGCCCGTAAAAGTATCGGCGAGTTCGTCGATATTTTCGGGAAAGACCGCTTCTACCTCGAAATCCACGATCACGGCTTCAGTGAGCAGGCGCTTTGTACCAAGCAGATGCTGAAATTCAGCAAAGAGTTTGATCTCAAAGTCATTGCTGCGAATGACGTGCACTTTCTCAACCGGGCTGATCATGACGCCCACGACGCCATGATCTGCATCGGCACCGGTTCACTCATCATGGATGAGAACCGGATGAAGTACTCTCCTGAAGTTTACTTCAAGACGACGAACGAAATGCGGAAGCTCTTTAAGGAGATTCCCGAAGCCTGTAAGAACACGCTGGAGTACATGGAGATGTGCAACGTCGAAATCCATCTCGATTCGACCAGTTCGGAAAAATACCCTCAGTTCGAATCGCCCGATGGCAGCCCGCGGGAAGCCTATTTTCGCAAAGTCTGTTTTGAAGGTCTCGAATGGCGCTATGGGGATCGCGCTGCTACCGACCCGGAGCTCCGGACCCGGCTTGATTATGAAATCGGGATCATGGAGAAAATGGGATTCGTCTCCTATTTCCTCATTACCTGGGATTTCGTGAAATGGGCGAAAGACAACGGTGTTCCGGTTGGACCGGGTCGTGGATCGGCTGCGGGATCGATTGTGGCATACGTGCTTGGGATTACTGATCTCTGTCCGATTCGCTTCGGGCTCATTTTCGAGCGATTCCTCAACCCGGAGCGTGTTTCCCCACCGGATATTGATATCGATTTCTGTCAGACCCGCCGACCCGAGGTGATTGAATACGTGCGTCGCAAGTATGGCGAGCGTGCCGTCTCTCACATTGTCACCTTCCAGACCCTCGGGGCGAAGAGTGTGGTGCGGGATGTCGGCCGTGTCATGGGCCTGAGCTTCACCGAGGGGGACCGTGTTTCGAAAATGATTCCCGGTGAACTCGGAATCACACTTGCTGACGCGAAGAAGAAGAATCCCGAACTCCGCGAAGAGATTGAGAACAACCCGACTATCGCCGAGCTTTGGCGCTACTCGACGTTCCTTGAAGGCCTTACACGGGGTACCGGTATTCACGCGGCGGGGGTCGTGATCGGTGATCGCGAACTGATGGAGCACGTTGCTCTCATTCGCGGTAAAGAGGGTGAGGTTGTGACCCAGTTCGCAATGAGCCCGCTCACGGATCTCGGGATGTTGAAAATGGACTTTCTGGGTTTGAAAACCCTGACTGTGATTCAGGATGCGGTTGATCTCGTCCATGAGCACACGCCCGATTTTGAAATCGACAACGAAGGTTTCGACGACAAGCCAACCTTTGATCTTTTGAACCGGGGGGAGACGACTGCTGTGTTCCAGTTGGAATCCGGCGGAATGATGGCGCTGTGTCGTCAGTTCCAGGTCGACCGGATTCAGGATATCATTGCGTTGATCGCTTTGTATCGTCCGGGTCCGATGGACCTCATCCCCGATTTCATCGATCGTAAAACCGGGAAAAAGAAGGTCACCTATCTTCACCCGCTTCTGCAGGAGGCGAGTGAGGAAACCTACGGGATTTTGATCTACCAGGAGCAGGTGCAGCGGGCCGCCAACCTTCTCGCCGGTTACTCACTCGGTGAGGCGGATTTGCTTCGTCGAGCCATGGGTAAAAAGAAGCTCTCCGAGATGGTGAAGCAGCGGAAAATGTTCGTCGAGGGGTGCGACCGGGTGAACAACATTCCCGAAAAGCAGGCCAATGAAATCTTTGACTTGCTGGAGAAATTCGCGGGATACGGTTTCAACAAATCCCACTCGGCGGCTTACGGGTTGATCAGTTATCACACGGCATACCTCAAGGCGAATTACCCCGTCGAGTTCATGGCCGCGGTTCTCAGTAATGAGATCAATAACACGGAGAAGATTTCCGTATTCGTTGCTGAATGTCAGCGCATGGGGCATGAGATTCTCGCTCCGGATGTGAACCGGAGTAAGCTTAAGTTTGCCCCTGAAACGACACCTGACGGAGGCAAAGCAATCCGTTTTGGACTCGCCGCGATCAAGAACGTCGGTGGCGCTGCGATGGAAGTGGCGATTAAAGAGCGCGAGGCAAACGGGCTCTTCAAATCGATTGAAGACTTTGCGAGCCGCCTTGATTCCAAGTCGGTGAACCGGAAGATTCTCGAGAACTTGATTAAAGCCGGTGCCTTCGACTTCACGATGGAACGCCGCGATGATATGTTTTCGAAAGTCGGTCAGATCATCGCCGGTTCCAGCGCAGCGCAAAAGGATCGCATCACCGGGCAGGGTGCTCTTTTCGACATGAATGAACTCATGTCCGCCGCACCTGCTCCGGACATTATCGAAGAGGATCGCGTCGAATGGAATCAACGCGAGTATTTGTCCCACGAGAAAAATCTTCTCGGTTTCTATGTCACCGGTCACCCGCTCGATGAATACAAGAGCGTAATCGAGAAGGGAAATTACAACAATATTTCCGATCTCGGAGCGATGAAGCCCGGGAAGAAGAATCAGCGATACGCCGGTCTCATTTCCGAGGCGACCGTCAAATACACGAAGCGGGAAGGCAAGCCGTTCGCGATCCTGCTGATTGAGGATTTCACCGGTTCCACCGAAGTGATGTGCTGGAACGAAGTCTATCAGAAGTGCAATCCTATCCTCGTCAAAGGAACTGTGATTGAGCTGAAAGCGAAAATTGAACAGGATTCCAGAACCGAGACAAACCGGCTCACTGCTGACGACATCACGGAGATCAAACCTGATCCCAATGCGATTCCCATGTCTGTTGATCCCACTTCGATACGCGGGGGGAATCAGGCAGGCCATCATTCAGCGATGGGGAATTCACCCGCCTTTGCGGCACGCGCTGCATCGGGGGCGAATGGAAACGGTGCCCCTTTCGCAACGCCGGTAGTCCTGCAACTCGATGCGGTCCGCGATACCTTGTCCGCCATCGAAATGATTAAGGACACGGCGAATCAATTTCCCGGCGATCGACCGCTCCACATTGAGGTGACCCGGGCCAACGGGCATCAGGTTGTTCTCGAAGCGGGAAGTGCGTTTTGTGTTTCCGACGAGTTTGTTTCAGCGAGGATGTTGAGCGGGTGGATTGCGAAAGGAACAACGGTGGGTGCCTAAGCGCGTGTGCTTTCGGAGCGTCGCGTTATGATTCGACCGGGGACTGTTCGTCTCCGGCGAAGGTCAACGCGATTTCCTGACGGAGGTCCTCTTTGTCTTTCCCCAGTTTTTGAGCGAGACAGGCGAGCGCTTCGTCAGCACAGTCGGAATCTGAGAGATCTAAATCTTCTTCTGAAAGGTGTGAATACTTTCTCTTCAATTCAGAACGTATGTAGTCCCAGTTCTCTCTAAGGTGTTCTTTTTTCATCCCTGTTAGAATTGCAGCATCTGTGCCAGTCGGGAGACCCCGCTGTCATCGCATGGGATCACTTTCAAAGAGTGCGAACTGCATTCCCGTTCATGAAATTTGCAATAGCGGGAAGTCCTTCGGGTCACGGAACTCCCGAAAAACGGGGGGAAAGCGTCTGGCCTGATTTGTGCAAATAGATAGGGACTGACAATCGCCTGAATGATTCGGGAAATTGTGAAACAAAACTAACAACACACCAATATGAATACTGATCAACTCGAAGGAAACTGGCACATTTTGAAAGGAAAGCTGAAACAGCAGTATGCCGAGCTTACCGACGATGACCTTGACTATGCCGAAGGCAGGGAGGAGGAATTCTATGGCCGACTGCAGCGCCGTCTTGGAAAAACCAAGGAAGAGGTGAAGGACATCATCGACGGGCTTTGATAGAGCCGGCAGGGGATGCTCCGGCCGCAAATGATCCCGCCAGCGGGGCGGGATCCTTTTTTATGAATCGAGGCAAACCGGAGTGTCCGTTCTAGTTATCGAGAGACCATCGCAAGACGGTCTCGGAATCGGTCCAGATGTCGTCGAAATTGCTCCCTAACACCACCGCTAAAACCGTTTTTTCGCCGCGAATCGCTGCGGCGATGAGGCAGCGGCCGGCCGCTTTGGTGTAGCCGGTTTTGAGACCGACACACTCGGAATAGGTGTGTAGCAATTCGTTGCTGTTTTTGACGGGAACAGACTTTCCGCCGTCATACTTGAACGAGTAATCTTTGATCTGAACGATGCGGCGGATCTCGGGATTCGAATAAGCCGCGGCGGCGAGGATCATCATGTCGCGTGCCGTCGAATACTGCCCCTCCTCGGTGAGGCCGTGGGCGTTGACAAAGTGTGAGTTTTCCATGCCCAGTTCCGCGGCTTTGGCATTCATTAATTTCGCGAATTCACCCTGACTGCCGGCGCGGTCGCGGGCGAGGCATTTCGTGGCGTCGTTGTAGCTCCGCATCAACATGATCTGAAGCAGAACGCCGCGCTTGTAGGAGCTGCCCTGAGTGATCCAGATGTTCCTCGGCTCGACCTTGCCATCGGTGCTCTTGACCGGAACCATGCCTTCGAGATTTCCCCCCTCGGCAATGATGAGAGCGGTCATGAGTTTCTGGGTGCTCGCGACCTGTCGTTTTTCGTGGATGTTTTTTTCCCAGATGACTCTGCCGTTGCTGAGATCGACTGAGTAAACGCTTTTCGCAGTGACTTCGGGTGGCGTCAGTTCAACCGGTTGGGCGATCAGTTGAGCAGCCGCGTTGAACGCGGACGTAATCGAAAATAGAAAGACAACCGAAGCGAGGCGAATCATGAGTAATTCGGATCGAAGCCCTTCAGTTCGGCCATTTTGGCAATTTTATCCTGAGAGCGCATCAGGGCTTCCCCGACGAGAATGGCGTCGGCGCCCCAGGATTGAATTCGCTGCGTGTCCTCGCCGGTGTAGATGCCGCTTTCGCTGACGAGAATGTGCTCGGGCCCGACTTCTTCGCTGAGCGATTCGGTGGTGTGGAGATCGACCTCGAAGGTCTTCAGGTTGCGGTTGTTGATCCCGATGATCTGCGCATCGGTTTCGAGAGCGCGTTCCATTTCCTCGAGATTGTGAACTTCGACGAGCACGTCGAGTTGGTAATTGGTCGCAATATCGTGGAGTTGAATGAGTTCCTCCTGTTCCAGTGCGCCAACGATCAGCAGGATCGCATCGGCTCCGGCGACGACTGACTCATAGATCTGCACTTCGTGAATGATGAAGTCCTTGCGCAGCAGGGGAAGATCGACTTCCTCGCGAATTTGATGGAGATAGGAGAGGTGTCCCTGAAAATACTTCTCGTCGGTGAGGATGGAGAGAGCGTTGGCTCCGGCTTCGGCGTAGTCCTTTGCGATCGCAACGGGATCGAAATCGGTGACGATCGTTCCCGCTGAGGGGGAGCCTTTTTTGACCTCGGCAATGACAGTGAGTTCATTCTTTCCGTAGCCTTCATCGTCCTCGAGATGTCGGATCGCGCCGCCCAGCGCAGTTGCAAAGGAACGGAAATCCTCTCTCGCCTGGGCGGAGAACTGCAGTTTGTCCTGCAGGGGCAAAAGCTTTTCCACCTCCGTCTGCTTGTCTTTGAGGATCTCGTCGAGTTTGTTTCCGAATTTCTTCATAGGGATACGCACAGATGCTTAGCCTCTCCTCTTTTTGGTTGCTACCCGAATTTGTTGAAAAAATTCTCTTGAAAAGATTCCCGATCTCGCCACATTACCGTCCGCGCTACCCAATGGGTGGCGAATGCGGGTGTAGCTCAGGGGTAGAGCGCAACCTTGCCAAGGTTGATGTCGGGCGTTCGAATCGCCTCACCCGCTCCATTTTTTAATGGAGCCGCATTTAGAAGGTTTAAGGCCGTCCAGGGTTCTCCCGGGTCGGTCTTTTTTATTTTAAGTCCTTTCTCTTCCCGAATTGCCGTTATGGAAACTCTTTTTCGTTGGTCCAAATATGTCACCGACGAACAACTCGATGATTGGGAAACGAAGCTGGTCATGGCGGAAGTCGCCTACACAGCGGAAAAGCTGGTCAACCGGAAACGCTGGCAGCTCAACAGTTATGCGACGACACGTGAGGCCGCTGTGGAGCTTCAGGGGAGGTTTGGCGGCGGTATCAGCGAGTTGAAGCCGGATCATTGGCAGCCCTCAGGAGAGCCCGATGCCGGGGTGCTTCTCAGGATCCGTGACCAGATTATCGTGACGGAGTCAAAAGACGAAGCGATTCTCGCTGAACTGCGGGCTGAAAATCCCGAAAGAACGATTCTCAGTTTTCCACCCCAGCTCGCTTTCGGGACCGGGGCGCATCCCACCACGGCAGGGTGTCTCCGGTTTTTAGCCGATTTCGCGGGAAAACAGGGGGACAGGCCCTGGCGGGTCCTCGACCTAGGTTGCGGCAGCGCGATTCTCGCGGTCGCAGCCGCTAAGCTGGGAGCGACGGAGATCGTTGCGGTCGAAAATGACGACATGGCACTCGACTACGCGCGCATCAATGCGGTGGCTCATGATTGTTCGGATCGGATTGAGTTTATCGAGGCCGATGTCCTGGAGTTGATTCACGACGAGGCACTGGGCCGGTTCGATTTGATTGCCGCCAATCTCTTCAGCGACCTTCTCGTTCAGCTTTTTCCCTCCTTTCCAGCCCGGCTTGCCGATGCCGGCGAGGTGATTGTCTCGGGATGTCTCACTTCCCAGGTGAAAGCGGTCACTGGCACGGCGGCGGCTTCAGGCATTATCCTCAAGGACTTCCTGCGCAGGGGGAAATGGGTTGCCGCCCGCAGCGTGCGGTAGAGCGGAGGGTAGCCTAAACGACTGATCGCAAAATCCGCTATCTTGGGTATAATGGCCCGAGATAACTAAACTCTGATGAATTCCGGTGCCTTACTCAATGTCGTGCGCATGTTTTTCCTGCTTCTGTCAGGATTTGTTGGCGCTACAGTCGCCACCGGGGTTGCGAGCCACATCTGGTGGTTTGGCGCGATGCTGGGAATTGGTTTCGCCTCGGTGATTATCGTGTTGGACATTATCCTGCGTCCGCTCAGTATTCGTTCGTTTTCCCACGGAACCTTTGGCCTTCTTATTGGCCTGCTATGCGCCTGGCTGGTGACCCGGATCGGCTTTTTTGAAGCGAGCCTCGATCGCTTTGAGCTGGCGGGAAACATTTTCAATCTCGCGATCTTCCTCGCCTTCGGGTTCATCGGGGTCATGCTCGCGCTTCGCAGCAAGCGTGAAGAATTTTCCCTGCTGATTCCCTACGTCCGTTTTCGTCAGGATGCGTTGCAGGATCTCCCGACGATGGTCGATACCAATATCATTATCGATGGCCGCCTTTCCGGAATTTGTGCGGCCGGTTTCCTCGGGGGAACCCTCGTTGTCCCTAAATTTGTTCTCGAGGAGCTTCAGAAAATGGCGGATGCCAATGACGAAATCAAACGCAGCCGCGGCAAGCGGGGGCTCGATTCGCTCAGTTTGATGAAGTCGACGGAGGGATTCGATGTCACGATTCACGATGAACCCTTCCGCGAAGGGCTCTCCGTTGATGATAAAATGATCCAACTCGCCGACATTCTCGGTGCCCGTATCATCACGAATGATTCCAATCTGGGGAAAGTGGCCCGTCTCAAAGGGATCGGGGTGCTTAATTTGAATGAACTCGCTATGGCGCTGAAGCCTGTTGTCGCTCCCGGCGATGAACTCGATCTCGAACTCGTCAAAGAGGGGAAAGACGAGCATCAGGCGGTTGGTTACCTGCCCGATGGCACCATGATTGTCGTGAATCACGGCAAACCTCACATCGGGGAGCGGAAAGCAGTTGTTGTTGCCGGTGCGGTTCAGACCAGCGCAGGACGTCTGATTTTCGCCGAACTGGCCTAAAGGGCCCGGTCGATGCGCTGCGCTCTTCTAAAAATTTGAATCGATGGCGCAATTCCGTCGAAACTCCGGTCTGTGTAAAACGTTTAAGAGTACGGACTTTTTCGATTTTTCCCTATGAGAAGCTTACTTTCCATTCTTTTTGCGACTGCACTTGTGGCAACCTCGTTTGCCGAAGGCGCTGAGATGTCGCCGTCGGCAAAAATCGATCAACTGATCAATCAGAAACTGAAAGCGGAGGGCCTCAAGCCTAATAAAATTGCCGACGATTCGGTTTTTGTGAGACGTGTTTATCTCGATCTCGTCGGTAGAATTCCGACAAGGGTCGAAACGACTGATTTTATTGAATCTGAAGACCCGGAAAAGCGCGCGGATATCGTTGGAAAGCTGATCGGATCCGAAGGTTACGTTTCCCACCAGTTCAATTACTGGGCGGATCTGCTTCGTGCCCGCACCGCGATTTCCGACAGCGGCCAGAGCAGACCTTCGGGAATGGCTTATGAGCAGTGGCTCAAAGAATCGATTCGATCGAACAAGCCCTACAACGAACTCGTATACGAGCTTGTTACTGCGAGCGGGAACTCATGGGAGAATCCGGCGATTGGATATTACCTCAGGGATTACGGGATGCCTCTCGACAACCTTGCAATGACATCCCAGCTCTTCCTCGGAACGCAGATCGTTTGCGCTCAATGCCACAATCACCCCTTCGATGCGTGGACTCAGATGGATTACTATCACCTTTCCGCATTCACCTATGGGATGGTAACTTCGAACAATCACCCGGTTGCCCGGCAAGCGCTGCAAAAGTATCAGGAAAAGAAGAAGCTCAGTAAGGAGCGAACAAGTGATCTGAGGAAGGCGGCCAGCGAGATTTTGATCCCGGTTCGTTTCAGCAGTGTTTACGAAACCGACCGCAGCCTCAGGTTACCTCACGATTATCAATACGACGACGCGAAGCCGAAAGCGGTCGTAAAACCCGCTACTCTGATGGGGAACGAGGCGGTCATCAGTGGCAGTACCTCCACGATTGAGGCGTTCGGGGAGTGGCTTACCTCACCGGAGAATCCCGCCTTTACCAAAGTGATGGCAAACCGGATTTGGAAGCGTGCTTTCGGCGTTGGAGTTTTTGAGCCGGTTGACGATTTGAAGGATCACACCCAGTCGTCGAATCCGGAGTTGATGGACTATCTCACAAAGCTTTTCATCGACCTCGATTACGATATTCAGGCTTTCCAGAAAGTGATATACCGCACAAAGGCCTACCAGCGGGAATCGGCTCTTGAGGAACCCGTTCCCGGTGCTCCGTATTATTTTGCGGGACCGATCCTGCGACGTCTCAGTGCTGAGCAAATCTGGGATTCGCTGGTGGCGTTGACGGTTGAGAATCCCGATGAGAGAAATCTGGGACGTGAGCTTTTTGCGAAGCGAAGCATCGCTGAGGTGCAGCTCGTTGCGGAATCGATCGAGACTCAAAATTCTAATCAGTTCATGCGGAATATTCTCGAGATTTCAAAAGTGCAGAAAGAGCTTTCCACTGAAATCGAGGCGGCTCTCGCCAAAGTGACGGAGGCGCGTCTCGAAGGGGATCCCGATAAAATTCGTGAAGCATCCACCGCCGCCCGCGAAATTCGGCAACGACTTCGATATTTGATCGAGGAGAAAGTTTTCCGTGAAGGCCTCGAAGAGAGACTTGCCGATTTGAAACCGAAAATTGAAGTCGCGGCCTCGGGAGAACAGAGTGAGGCGTTCCTCAATGACCTCGCTGCTGCTGTTCTCAAGGATCACGCCACCGCGGCTGAAGGAATGGACGCCATTATCGGTCAGGAGAGTGGAGCGGGGGTTATTGATCAACTCGTCGCGGCCATGTTCGAGGATGAACAGAAGGCGCTCAATGAGCAGAGGAAAAAGATAGAGGCCCGTGAGGAAATTGACTGGAACGTGAAGACCAAAGAAGACAAGCGTGCCTTTAAATTGTTCTCGAAAACGATACTGCGCCGCATGCAGCGGGCCTCGGATTTGAGTTCTCCCACCACTCCGGGGCATTTTCTCCGCGAGTTCGGGCAGAGTGATCGCGAGCTGATCGAGAACAGCAGTGATCAGGCTTCAGTGACCCAGGCGCTCGCTCTTTTGAACGGCCCGGTTATCGGCGGCATTACCAACAAATACTCGGTCCTGTCCCGCGACATCGGCAGCTCGAAGTCTTTTCCCGAGCGCCTTGACACCATTTACCTCTCTATGTTGAGCCGCTTACCCACTCCACATGAGCGTGGCATTTTCCGTGAAGCCTGGGAAGCCGATCCCGAATCAGGCTCTGTCAAAGGAATCATCTGGACGCTCCTGAACACACGCCAGTTTTTGTTCGTGCAGTAAATCAAACCCTCTTGAGTCGACGACCCAACCCTGTTGAATCAGCCTCTCCCCATTCCCCTTTTTCCAATGAACTCCGAACTTTCCCGACGTCGTTTTGTTTCCCGTGCCGCGAAGTCATTTCTCGGTGTCAGCGCTCTCGCCGGCCTTCCGGATTTCGGTCGTGCCGCCGGTGTCGGAGCTTCCCCGCTGAAACAGATTCCCACGGCCAAGCGTGTCATCTATCTCTACATGACCGGAGGAATGTCCCACCTCGACACGCTTGACCCCAAAGGGAAAAACGAAGTGATGGGCGCGACCGGGCAAATCAACACGCCGGTCGATGAGATAAAGCTGTCGGACAATCTTCCTTTGCTCGCCCGTCAGGCGGAGCATCTTGCGGTGATCAATTCGATGACCTCAACACAGGGGGCGCATCAGCAGGGCAACTACTACATGCACACGAGCTACGAAATGCGCAGCTCGGTTGTGCACCCTGCGATGGGCGCGTGGGCATTGAAGTTCAACGGTCGGAACAATCCGGCGCTCCCCGGGAACGTGCTCATCGGGAATGACTCGAAGCACCCGGGATCGGGCTTTTTTGAAAGCAGCCTCTCTCCTCTTGCAGTGAGGGATCCTGAAGGCGGGCTGCAGAACAGCAAAATGATGTCCGGTATGAACGAAGACCGGTTCAACTTTCATCGCAATCTTGCCGAGCAGCTCGACGCTCCGTTTGTTGAGAAATACGATCAGAAAAACGTGCGTGCCTACACCGACATGTATGACGATGCGATCAAGCTGATGCGGAGCAAAGATCTCGCCGCATTTGATCTTGCTGGTGAACCCGATGGCCTCAAAGAGCGCTATGGTAAAAATGCTTTCGGTCAGGGCTGTCTCCTCGCCCGCCGCCTTGCCGAGAACGGCGTGAATCACGTCGAAGTTTCCTTCGGGAGCTGGGACACTCACAACTCGAATTTTGTGAACGTGCCGGACATGGCGGGGCAACTCGACGCGGCGCTTTCCACCTTGCTGATTGATCTACAGCGGCGCGGGATGTTGCACGACACCCTCGTCGTTCTCGCGACGGAATTTGGTCGAACCCCTGAGATCAATGCCAACGAAGGACGGGATCACCACCCGCAGGCCTTCAGCTGCCTCCTCGCCGGCGGCGGCATCAAAGGCGGGCAGGTTTACGGGAAAACCGACGAACGCGGATCCAAGGTCATTGAGAACGCGGTAAAAGTTCCCGATCTCAATGCGACGATTGGATACGCCCTCGGGCTTCCTCTGGATCAGGTGCTCTATTCACCGAGCATGCGTCCGTTCACTCTCGCAGATAAAGGTAAGCCATTGGTGGGGCTGTTTGCCTGAGCGAGGGAGATTCAGGTCGGGAGCTTCCGGGGATTTCTGTTTCTCGCTGCGATCGCTATCGGAACCGCCCATGCGAGACAAATGAGGAATCGTCCCGGAGTGGTGAATTGATCTGTTAGAGCGCAGGTATTTAAAAACGTTTGCACTAGAGCAGAGGAAGTTAGAAGGAATGTTTCCCAGGTTGCACCGTAAAAATTGGCACGGCGAAGTAATTTTGCGGTGAAAACCAGCAACCAAATAGTAGCACCGAGATAGAGCAGAATGCCTGGGAAACCTGTAGCTATTGCATAGTCGATAAACTCATTGTGAGGGTGCGAATGGAGCGTAATCGCCGGATAATTTAATTCTTCCATTTTTTGAGGAAGAAGGATGTCATTTGCGTTGAACCCAATTCCGAAGGGGTGGTCGACCAGCATATCAAAATTACTCCTCCAAAGATGGAGGCGAACGGAGTTAGAAAGTTCATCCGGATCAAATGCTGAAACAAGTCGCTGAAATAGAGTGCCATTGAAAATCAGCATTCCTACTCCGAGTAGAGTTGCTATCCCTAATCCTATAAGGTTTGCTGTTCTAAAGACTTTGGGTGTGATGGTTAATGAAACCAGAGCAGTGATAGCGATTCCCAGCCACGCTCCCCGGGCAAAACTGGTTAAAACACAGAGAAAAAACAATAAGGATAGTCCCGAAAAAATCGCTGCAATTTTTCGTCTCCCCATTGAAAAGGAAATAAAAGCGCCTGCCATCCCTATGTAAAACAGTGACCCTACGACATGTGCGAATGGAATTGGATTCTTCAGCAGACCTGCACCTCGATTCGGTGCAATAGTGGCTTCACCAAAAAGAAGGAGGCGACCGATATTCTCACCCGTAATCATCTGATAAAGTGAATCGATCAATGAATAGAGTGATATGACAAACAAAAACACGCTTGCAATTTTCTCAATCGACCGCAACTCGGATTTCAGTGAAATACTATTAAAAGCCAACGCAAAAACGGGAAGGAAAATAAGCCATTTCAATTCTCCCAGCTCCGACAGTGAAACAAATTCGCTCGTTAGTAGTGTAGTAATAAAAATGCCCGCAAAAAGAAGCAACATCACCCAGGCGGGGCGGGAGTATTTGATGATTGCAGGAATCGTCTCTTTCAGCCCGTTCCACCGGTAACACCAAATCACTAACACAGACACGACTACGAACTGCACATACATCGCTGCTGAACCAAGCATCAACGACGTGAGAAAGAAAATCAGACTTGCGCGGAGCAGTGAGAGTGATTTTTCTGAAGCCATGAGGGCGGAATCCTACGATTCTGAAATGGAAACAGCAAGGGCGGAACTACCGATGATTCCGGCGGTATTGCCAAATCGGGCGTGCTTGATCGCGAGGTGTTTGCAACACTCGCTGGTGAGTGAGTTCTCCAGATAATCCTGCAGCGGCTTGAAGAGAACGTCGCCCGCGTGGCTTACGCCACCACCGATGACGATGGCATCGGGGTTGAGTAGATAAACGGTGCTCATGAGACAGGAGCCGAGGCAGCTCGCGACATTTTTCCAGAGCTGATCAGCAATCGGATCGCCGCTTTGAGCGAGTTTCGCCATGCTTTCCGGAGAGGTATCTTCCGGTTTTGCCTCTCCCGCTTCATCATAGAGGCGGGCCGCCCACTCGGTAATCTGACGGTTGCCGATGTAGCGTTCGAGAGCGCCTGTGTTGTTGTAGGGGCCGGGCACACCCTGGTAGTCGATACTCATTTGTCCGATCTCACCGGCGGCATACTGGCTGCCCCGGTAGAGGTCCCCGTTCAAAATCAATCCGCCACCGACTCCGGTTCCGAGTGTCACGCAGATCACGTTGTTATATCCCTCAGCTGCGCCGTATCGCCATTCCGCGAAACACATGCAGTTGGCGTCATTTTCCACAACGACCGGAAGACCGGTCTTTTCCTTCATGATATCGCGCAGCGAAACCTCGGCCCAGCCCTGCACGTTGGTAAGGTTGTAGGTCACTCCCGCCGCAAAATCGACCGTCCCGGGGACCCCGAATCCGATCGCATTGACTCCGGGAAAGGCAGACCTCAGGACGTCGATCTCGGCAACGATGCGATCGATCAGCGATTCGGAATCTTTGAAGTCCTGCGTCGGAATGCGGTGTTGGTCGGAAACCAGTTCAGCGCCTTCGACGACGGCGAGTTTCACGGAGGTCCCTCCGAAATCCACCCCTATAGCCTGCGTTGTTTTGCTCATAAAAAATTGATCTGTGCGATTCGAAGGAGCCCTTCCATCGTCAGGTAGGGCGATACTATTTCGATCTCCGGGAAATCCTCTGCCATCAAACTCGCATATCCGCCCGTCGCAATCACTTTCGAGGGGAATTGTGTTTCCTTTTCGATCTGAAGGAGGATTTCGCGCACCAGTCCGCGATAGCCGTGAAAGCCGCCCGATTGCATAGCGTGAGTGGTCGATTTCCCGATCGCCGAGGAAGGACGGGAGATTTCAATCTCGGGAAGGAGGGCGGTGCGTTGATGAAGGTAGTGCCGCATCGCATCCAATCCCGGGGCGATCACACCGCCGATGTAGGCCGGCCTTGAGTCCACGATGTCAAAGGTAACCGCCGTTCCAAAATCCACGACAATGACGGATTCGCCGGGAAATTGACCGGCAACTGCGGCGGCATTGCCAAGACGGTCGGCCCCGATCCCCGATGGATCGGGAAAATCGATTTCAACGCCCAGAGGAATCTGGTGAGACACTTCCACGAATCTTTTTCCTGAATGCGCCTCCTTGAGATCTGATACGCTGGCGGGCACTACCGAAGCGAGAATCACATCTTCATATTCCCAGTTTTTGAGGAGCGACGCGACGCTCTCAGGGGTTACATCCGCTGTCGCGATTGACTTGTGGGCAACAAGCCCCTCATCAGACGCCAGCGCGAACTTGGTCCGCGTGTTGTTGTTGTTGATGAGTAAAAAACGGGATCGCTCCTGGGTCATAGGCGGGATGGAAAAATCAGGGAAGCACAGCTTCGACACGTTGCCCCTGAAACTCCAGCCAAATCGAATCGGTTGGTTTTTCGAGCCACCATCGGGTTGTTATGAGGGATGCCTCGTCGGGATAAAAAGTCAGCGTTTCACGGAAGGGTTCAAAAAAACGGTCCACCGGCTCACCGGTGGCGGTCATCGCCTTGAGGGTGTCGTCGTCCACGGGCGTTTCCTGCCCGTCGTGGGCACGTCCTGACAATGTCACCTCGACTACCTTCCCGCCGCCATCGGGATGCACCTTGATCTCTTTGATCGCAAAAGCAGGCTCTTCCTTTGGCTCTTCAGTTTCAGGATCCGTTTTTTCCGGCAATTTCACTTCCAGTTTTTTCTCAAGTAGGACCGGAATCTCTTTCTGCCCCGCGACTTCCGTTTCCACCTTTTCCGGTGAAAAAGCGACGAAGAAGAGTCCGACAACTACAGCAAGCAGCAGCCAGATCTCAAAACGCTTTAACAGAAACAAAAAGGACATACAGAAGACTACGGCCGTGTTGGTCGGTTTCGCTCGAGAATACTATTCTCTTTGGGATAAAAAAGCACCCCGTTCTTATTCAACTTGGTCACAAACTCTTCAAGATCAGCTTTGAGTTTCTTGTCATTGATTAAAGCGGCTGCGAGGCCGTCCCCCTGATCAATTTCTTTCACAAGCGCATTCACCGTGACAATCATCCCCCGCAGGTCATCGAGCGATTCATCAAATTCCGTTACTGCCGGGTTGATCGTTCCCAGCGTTTTGCTGAATTCCTGCATTGTGCCGTCGATTTTTGCGAAAGTCGAGTTGGCGGTCGCTGCCGCATCGTTCACGGAGTTGATCGCTCTTGAGGTGTCATTGAGAAGAGGTCCAACATCTTCAGTGGCTGTTTTGAGCTGATCCGAGAGCGTGCGCATCTCAACGAGGAGCTCACTGAGATTTTTAATATTCGTCTCGTTGAGAACTCCTTTTTCAATCCGCGTGAAAATTTCATTGAGGTGCTGAACTGAATCCCGGATCGCCGTCATTGTCGTTTCGACTTCTTCAATAGCGGTGCCGGCGTTCGTTGTCAGATCGTTGATCGTCTTCGTTTCTGCCGCTTTGATCCGTGCGCCCTCCTCAATAAATTTCCCGGAGTTGCCTGCCGGAGGCAAAATGCGGATAAAACTGTCTCCCATGAGCCCGCTCGTCGCGATCTGGACGGCAGAACCCGCAGGGATTTTGATGTCCGGATAAATTGTCAGGGGAACCTCGATCACGGTCGACTCGCTGTTCAGCTGTGGCAGCGCGGAAACCGTGCCGATATCAATCCCGCCAAGCCGCACCGGAACACCGTCCCGTATCCCCGAGGCATCACGAACTTCCACCGTGATGGGGTAGCCGCCGCGTCGATCGCTCCCCGACTTCGCAAACTGCAGGAGAAGCCACCCAAGGAGGAAAAATCCCACAAGGACGAACAAACCAACGGAAATCTCCGGGCGATGTGATTTAGCAGGCATGACTACCGGCCTTCACTATGCGCCCTTTCGAGATTTCCTGCAATGGCGGGAGCGAGGGGTTAATTCGCGACGATGTTCACCAATCGGCCGGGAACAACGATCACTTTCCGGATCGTGAGTCCGTCGATGAAGGACTGAACCTTCCCGCTTTCGAGGGCGAGCTTTTCGACTTCCTCTTTTGATGCCTCGTTGGGAACGAACACCTTGTCGCGGACTTTCCCGTTCACCTGAATCACAATCTCGATTTCGTCTTCGATGAGGCAGGCCTCGTCAAAAGCCGGCCAGTCCTGACCGGAAAGATCGTCGCTGCTGACGGAATCAAACCTCGCTGCGAGAATCGCGTTGAGCTCTTCGGTGAGATGCGGCGCAAAAGGATTCAACACTTTCAAAAGCGTCACCACAGACGAAACAGGAATCTGATCGAGCTTCGTGAGCTCGTTCGTGAGAACCATCATCTGGGAAATCGCGGTATTGAAACTCAGTGATTCGATGTCGTCTCCGACTTTCTTGATTGTCGCGTGAATCACCTTGTTGGTTCCTTTGTCAGGATCGATTTCCGCGAGCTTGTCACTGAGCGTCCAGTTGCCTTCCTGATCGCTGTCCATGACGAGACGCCAGACGCGGGCGAGGAAACGGAAGACGCCCTCGACACCTTTCATCGACCACGGTTTCACCTGCTCGAGAGGTCCCATGAACATTTCGTAGAGGCGAAGTGAATCCGCTCCGTAGAGCTCGACGACTTCATCCGGGTTCACGACGTTGCCGCGTGACTTGGACATTTTCTGCCCGTCCTCACCCATGATGAGCCCCTGATTCACAAGCTTCTGGAAGGGCTCGGGAGTTGAAACGTGACCGAGATCAAAGAGGACCTTGTGCCAGAAACGCGCGTAGAGAAGGTGCAGCACGGCGTGCTCGGTGCCCCCGATGTAGAGATCCACACCGCCGGGGTTGCCGTTTTTGCCCAACCAGTATTCTTCGGCTTCTTTGCTGATCGGAGCGCTGTCATTCTGCGCATCGCAGTAGCGCAGGTAATACCAGCACGATCCGCCCCACTGAGGCATCGTATTCGTTTCGCGGGTGACCCCGTCGCCGAGGTTGACCCAGTCCGTCGCTTTGGAAAGGAGCGGCTCAGGGGTTCCGGTTGGCTTGTAATCTTCCAATTCAGGAGCGAGCAAAGGCAATTCCTCCTCTGAAATAGCCTCGTGCTTCCCGTCGCGCCAGACGATGGGAAAAGGCTCACCCCAGTAGCGTTGACGGGAAAAGAGCCAGTCGCGGAGTTTGAAATTAATCGTCTTTTTGCCGAGACCTTTTTCCTCGAGCCAGGCGGAGATTTTCTCTTTGGCTTCCGGAGTGGAAAGCCCGTCGAGGAAGCCGGAGTTGATTGCCGTGCCGTTACCGGTGAAGCATTTCTCTTCGTTTCCTTCAGGAGCTTGAACCACCTCAATGATAGGAATCTCAAATTTCTCCGCGAACTCGTTGTCCCTCGCATCGTGCGCCGGCACCGCCATGATCGCTCCGGTTCCGTAGCTCATCATGACGTAGTCGGCGATCCAGACGGGAATTTTCTCGTCGTTGACCGGATTGATCGCGAAACCGCCAGTGAAAACACCGGATTTGTCTTTCGCGAGTTCGGTTCTTTCGAGGTCGGATTTGGAAGCGCAGGCCACTTTGTAAGCCGCGATCGCCTCTTTCTGATCGTCGGTCGCGATCTTGTCGACGAGCGGATGCTCCGGGGCGAGCACCATGTAGGTCGCGCCGAAAAGAGTGTCGGGACGGGTCGTGAAAACAGTGACCTTTTCACCATTGATCGTGAAATCGACCTCCGCGCCTTCGCTGCGGCCGATCCAGTTCGTCTGGAGCAACTTGATCCCCGTTGGCCAGTCGAGGCCTTCGAGTTCATCGATCAAACGCTGAGCATAGGCGGTGATCCGCAACATCCACTGACGCAGGGGGCGACGCTCCACGGTGTGGCCTTTTGAGCGCCATTCCTCGACTTCCTCATTCGCGAGCACCGTGCCGAGATCCGGAGACCAGTTCACCGGCGTCTCCGCGACATAGGCAAGACGGAGATCGTCGATTTCCTCACGACTGAGTCCTTTTGCTTCCAATTCGGAAACCGGCTTGGCCTTTTGGTCTTCCTCACAATAGTAGGAATTGTAGAGTTGGAGAAAAATCCACTGAGTCCACTTCACGTAGTTGGGATCCGTCGTGTTGATCTCGCGTTCCCAGTCGTAGGCAAAGCCGAGGCTCTTGAGCTGACGGCGAAAATTGTTCGTGTTGTTCTCCGTGTTGATGCGCGGGTGTTCGCCCGTTTTGATGGCATGCTGTTCCGCCGGCAAACCGAAGGCATCCCAGCCCATGGGGTGGAGAACATTGACCCCGTTCATGCGCTTGTATCGTGTGATGATATCGGTCGCAGTGTAGCCTTCGGGGTGACCTACGTGAAGTCCCGCCCCGCTGGGGTAGGGAAACATATCGAGCACGTAATACTTCGGCTTCGAAGCATCAAATCCAGGTTCCCCCGGATTCGGTACTGAGAAAGTCTTCTGCTCTTCCCAACGGCTCTGCCATTTGGGTTCGAACTCGTCGAAAGGAAACTGTTTCCGTCGCTGTGCCATGATTAAAAGTCGCTTATTTGGGTGGCGTGGAGTGTAAAGCCTCTCAGCCGTCCCGCAAGTCATGACAATCGACGATTCAACCCTGTTGGGTGGGGGAGTGAAGAGGGTTAGATCGCTGATGGTAAATCTAACATCGTCCGACGGACTCAACCCGCTTTGGGGTTGTCTTTCATTACACAAATAGTCCTAGGGTTGCAAGAACCCTAGGCTGGAATACAGAATACCTTTGGCACTCATCCTGAATGTGGTCGGCGACGCGAGCACTACGACCGTTCCATAGAGGGCACTACAAGGAGGGAGTTGATCAACGATTTTAGCTCCAAGTGATTGAGACAAAAACTTGATTGGTGTGGTCGTTGATGATGATCTCGCCCCAGTTGTGTTGTTCGACTGCTGGAATTTCAAAATAGCGTCCTTTGATTTCGAGGGACGGAGTGAACCAACTGGGAGCATCGCTAGCCTGCGGACGAATCAAGGGATCCGCACTATTGTGTAATTGAGGCTCTACGGACTTAAGGCTAGAGCAATTCTGGAGCCAGTAATTAATTTGACCTGGGGATGCTTTGAAGGTCAAAAAGGACTTCCCAGTAAATAGTCCTACCCACGCGTAACTCAATATTTCTGAGGCTGATTCGGGAAGCGGCGCGAGCCGTCCAGAGTCTATAATCTCAGCAACAGCATTTTCGGTGTGCCAGTTTCTGGTGAAAAAATCAGTGTGAATTGCTTCCTTAATAAAAATGATCAGAAGTAATGTCACCGGAATCAAACATCCAATTGATGCTATGTATTTGGTGTGACGTTTCAAGGTGTTGGCAGGATCTACTGGTATTCAGTAGTCTCTACGTCACTTCACCCGCGCATCTTTCGCGGCTTCGATGAAGGCTTTTAGCAGCTTCGCCTGACGTTGATCTTCCGGCATCAGCTTTTCGGGGTGCCATTGCACGCCGATGAGAAAGCGATTGGGGTCGGTCGATTCGGTGGCTTCGATGACGCCGTCGGGTGAGCGGGCGACGATGCGGAGTCCGTTGCCGATGTCTTTGACGGCCTGATGATGAAAGGAGTTCACTTCGAAAGTGCTTTCTCCGAAAATCTGACTGAGCCTTGAATCGGGCTCGAGGATGACTTCGTGATTCACGTCGCGATGGTTCCCGCCAAGAGCGGAGGGGATGTCCTGGACCAGTGAGCCGCCGCTTGCGACGTTGACCCACTGGCTCCCGAGGCAGATCCCGAGGAGTGGTTTGTCGGTCTCTTCGATCCACGCCTTGCTGATCGCTTTTTCGAAAAGGAAGCGGTCATCGTCGAGGAGTTTGACCGTTTCGTGGGTTTCCTCTCCGTATTCAGAAGGGGGGATGTCTGCACCTCCCGGCATGAGCAATCCGTCGAGGAGCTCGAGATAGGCTGCTACCTTTTCGGTCGAACCGTCGGTGTTCGGAAGCACGATGGGGATGCCGCCGGAGTCGCGCACCGCTCTTACGTAGGCAGCGCTCGAGAGGCTCGCGATCCCGATGAGAGGTGCATCGCCGGTACTGCCGGAAACTGAGCCGGGGTGCTCCTGCCCTAACTGAAATCCAAAAAATCCAGCCACGCCAACAAGCGCGGAGGCGATGAGGGTGCGGCGGGTCGGTTCGTTCATGCCTTTTGCTATCCGAAATGCATGGCCTTGTCGAGGACGGGATGCGGCGTCCGATTGATTGGGGACGGTTGAGGTAGATGCGCCTCGCTGAGGCGCAGATCGTTCATGTCGCCGACGGAGTTCGGTACCGGGGGAGTTGCAACGGAAGGATGTCGTGAATGCCTTTTGGCAAAAGGCATCTACCTTGTGTGTCTCAACGGGCGCTACCGGTCATCGGGCCATTGATCGGAGACGACGAAGAGTCGCTCGAGTTCCCTGACTGATTTGCCGTCTGCATTGATCAGACTGACAAGGAGGGGATGTTTCCGATCTGCGAAGTGCGATGCGATTTCATCGACCAGGGCTGGAATGGCTATGCCTTCGCGCGGCGCTCCGAGCCAGAAGGGCTTTTGCAGGATTGCTCCGGTCGCTTCGCTTCCGAACTGGGAGAACCAATCGAGTTCTGATTCCCGAATCCAGACGCCTTTGCGGTGAGCCGGATTCATGGGGTGGGGAAGCGACGGTGGGGCTTCCCCGTCTGGATGATAGAAAATCTGCCCTTTGATGATCGCAACACTTTGCCCGATCTCCGGAAAATGCGCCCCGCCGAAAGGGAGTTGTTTGTTCGAGAGCTTTTCCCATTTCTTCTCAAAGTTATCCGTCGCGTTCGGCCCCATGAAGTGACTCCCTGAAGTGTGGTTCGGCTCAAAGTAGAGGTAGTACTTCAAAGCCACTTCGAGGTGGGTGGTGCCCCGTTCCGGATCCTCGAAGATGAAATCGAGTTCGCCGAGGGTTCGTTTTCCTTCGAATACCTGAATGCTGTGCCGGAGGTTTTCGATCCTGCTGCTTTCGCGCAGGAGCGCTTCGATGAAGGACTCGAAGTAGTAGCCGACACGGTGCCAGGCATTCGAGTCGAGAAATTCCCGCACCGGGCTCAGATCAGTCGATGCCCCGGCGTCGGTGATGTCGGAAAGCGCGGCGATACGTTCGTCGAGGCAGAGGGACGGGCAGGTCAAAATCCAGTCGAGATCAGCGAGCAGCTGATCGGTGTTCACATCCTCCGCGTTCATTCGCGGTGCTGATCGAAAGTGGCTGGAACTCACTCTGCGGGAGGCGTTGGTGCCGCTTTTTCGGGAGTTGGCGTTTCGTCCGCTTTCTCCTCTTTGTCAGGCTTGGCCTTCGTTCCCGTCGACTTAATCACGAATGGCTTGAACGGCTCACCCCGCTCATATTCGGCGAGACGGGTCTTGAATTCCTCTTTCTCAGGACTCAACTCAACGGCCTTTTTCAGAAACTTGATCGCCTCTTCCTTCTTGCCGAGCGCGTATTGCACCTGAGCCATGTGTTCGAAAATAACGCCGTCGAGATTGTCCTCTCCTGTCTGCCTGATGGCACGCTCCATCTCTGTTTCGGCCTCTTCGTAGTTGCCTTTAACGAAGTGGAACCAGCCGAGGCTGTCGGCAATGGCACCGCTTTCAGGATCGAGATCGGCGGCGGTCTTGATGAGCTCTCCGGCTTCGTCGATGTTGAGACCGTTTTCGAGCCACATGTAGCCGAGGTAGTTGTAGGTCGTCGCGGTGAATGAGCGGTAGCGCAGGTCGTCGGGTTGCCTCGAGCGTTCATTTGCGGTGATGAGCGCCATCGTCTTCTTGAAGAGCTTTTCCGCCGTTTCGAGATCCCCGGACCTTTCCTCAGCGGCGGCATACTGGAAGTAAAAGCCTTCATTCATCAGGTCGGGACGCTCCGTCGAGGCTTTCTTTTCCGCCGCTTTGTATTCTATGATCGCTTTGTCCCATTCCTGAAGACCGGCGAGCGCCCGGGCCTTTTGCAGGGGGAACTCGGGTGCCTCGGGGAACTGGTAGATGGCCTGTTCAACAAACTCGATCGTTGATTCGAGCTCCCCGTTCTCCAGCATCATTTCGCCGAGAGCGCGGTATTCCTCGAGCGTTCCTTTGGAAATCTCGAAGGCTTTTACGAGGTGGGGGATCGCCTCTTTGAATCGCTGGAGGCGCATGTAGACGCCGGCGAGCCGCTTGCGGTATTCGGCGTTGTCCGGATCTATCTCGACGATTTCAATGTAGGTGGAAATGACTTTTTCCTGATCGCCTTTCCCACCGTAAACCGCAGCGAGTTTTTCCCGAAGCGGGAGATTCTCCGGCGTTGCTCCAAGGACCTCGGTGTAGGCGTGGATCGCGCGATCGAATTGCGCGGTGGCGTGGTAAAAATCACCGACACGCTCAATCACAGCCCAGTTCGTTCCGGCGTGCTCGAGCGCTTTTGCGTAGATGCCGTTGAGCAAACTCGCATCGGTCATCGGCGCGCCGCGTTGTGCGTTCCAGACCTGACCGGCGATTTTGCCGAGCCGGATCCAGTAAATCGGATCGGTATTTTCCCGTGCAGCCGCCTTTGCGATGATTTCACGGGCTTCGGTGCGGCGTCCTGAAGCGACGAAAAGCTTTACGAGGTGTTCGTAAACGGCCGGTTCGTCGGGGAACTTCTCAACCGCTTCCTTTACGATATCAAAAGCGCGTTCCTTGCGTTCGGAGTCATTCTGATAGGTCGCGAGGAATTCCGAGAGCGAAATGTAGGCGTAGGGTTGATCCGGATTCTGGGCGAGGCTTTCCTCGAGGAGCTCCTGCGCTTCGCCGGTTTGGCCGGAGCGTGCGAGGATGTAGGCGGTTTTCCGTGCGAGGAAAAACTGGTCGGGCTGATTTTTGAGGACGGCACGGTAAGCTTTAACCGCTTCCATGGGCCGCCCTTTCTGTTCGAGGGAGCGCCCCTGAGAGTATCGGGCGAGCGCTTCGCTCTTGTTTTTCCCTTCCTGCGAAAGGGTCAGCGATTTGTCCGGCTCGAAATACTGGTTTACGTAGACCTGCGCGTAGTCATCTGCGGTGATATCCGCTTTTGCGGAGCCACAGAAATACAAGCTCGCGCCCAACCCAAGCCCAAATACAGCCGGGACGGAGGAAGCAGCGAGGGCGGAAAACCGCAGGGAATCGCTGAAAAAGTTCAAAAATCCCTGTCCGTACGCAACAATGCAGCGGTGATCCATCATTTGAGGCCCACCTTGCTGCATTGTTTTCATGTTGCCAAGATCAACGATTAGCTCTTATAGCGCAAACGCTTCTTATGGCGGTTTGCCCTACTGCGCTTACTGCGCTTGTGCTTGTTGATCTTGGTCTTTCTTTTCTTTTTGAGAGATCCCATGATGAAAAACAGTTAATTCAAAAACTCTCCAATTCGAAGTGCCGAAGAGGGGAGGGCCGCGAGTATCGTTCAGCCAATGACTTTATTCAAGGGGTATTCGATGATTCCTTCGGCGCCCTGCTCCAAAAGTTCAGGGACCATGTCGCGGACCTGACGTTCCGTGAGCACCGTTTCGACCGCTACCCAGCCGTCCTGAGTGAGTTTCGCGACGGTTGGTTTGCGAAGTGATGGCAGTGTTTCGAGCACTTTCTCGAGACAGTCTTCGGGGAGATTCATCTTGAGCCCGACCATGTCGCGGGCGGTCAACGCACCTTTGAGAAGCACCGCGATGCGTTCGATTTTGGCGCGCTTCCAGGGATCTTCCCAGGACTCTTTTTTCGCGACAAACTGCGGGTAGCTCTGCATCAGTTCGTCGACGATGCGGAGATTGTTGGCGCGAAGTGAGGAACCGGTTTCGGTGATATCAACAATTGCATCAACGAGCTCAGGGACTTTCACCTCGGTGGCACCCCAGCTGAATTCGACTTCGGCTTTCACGTTGTTTTTCTCGAGGTAGCGCTCGACGATGCCGACCGCTTCCGCTGCAATGCGTTTACCCTCAAGGTCTTTTACAGTTTTAATCGGAGAGTCGTTCGGCACTACAAGCACCCAGCGGGTCGGCTTGGAAGTGGCGCGGCTGTAGGGAAGGTCACAGACGACATGCACATCGGCACCGTTCTCTGCAATCCAGTCCATGCCGGTGATTCCGCAGTCGAGGAAACCATGATCGACGTAGCGACCAATTTCCTGAGCACGAATGATGCGCACCTGGAGTTCTTTATCATCGATGGAAGGGCGATAGGAGCGAGATGCTCCGTGGATGTTGTATCCCGCCTTTTCAAAGAGATCCATTGTGGGCTCAAAAAGGCTCCCTTTCGGCAAACCCACCTTAAGAATGTTGTCTGTTTCTTCAGCCATGTTTGAATCTACATTGCCGCGAAAAGTCGATCTGTCACCCGTGTTTTTCAACAGTCTCCTATGAATGAAACCGGTGTCAGGTCATGAAAAATGTGAAAACACCGTTCCCAATGACCACTTGATTCGGGCTCTAAATTCGCCAATGATGCCGCGCGACGAGTCAATACGTGACTCTATTTTTTAAAGGAACCGAGAATTTTATGAGTGATCTGAATAAAGAAGCCCTGTCCCGCGCTGCGACTGAAGCACGCGGCCTCGCCATTGATGCCATCCACGCCTGCAGCTCCGGCCACCTCGGTCTGCCACTCGGCGCCGCCGATATTGGATCGGTTCTTTTCGGAGATGCGATGCGCTTCAATCCTGACGAACCGAAGTGGCTCAACCGTGACCGTTTCATCCTTTCGGCAGGACATGGAAGTATGTTCATCTACGGATGGCTTCACCTCGCGGGATACAACCTTTCCCTCGAAGAGGTCAAAAATTTCCGTCAGCTTCACAGTATCACCCCGGGACACCCCGAGTTTGGCGAGACTGACGGCGTCGAAGCGACGACCGGTCCCCTCGGTCAAGGTGTCGGTAACGCAGTGGGTTACGCGATGTCTGCCAAAATGGCGGCAGCGAAATACAACACCGCTGACCACACCATCTTCGACCAGACGATCTTCGCCCTCGCTGGTGACGGATGTCTTCAGGAAGGGGTTGCCGCTGAAGCGATCGCGTTTGCCGGTCACTTCGGACTCGATAACCTCGTTCTGATTTATGATTCAAATGACGTCACGCTCGACGCCATGGCCGACGTGACACAGAGCTACAACGCCTGCGATCGTTTCAAGTCATTCGGATGGGACGCCGTGCAGGTTGACGGACATGATCTCGACGCCGTTTCCGCTGCGATCAACGAAGCGAAAACGAATCGCAACGGCAAGCCGACTTTGATTGAGGCCAAGACCATCATCGGAAAAGGCATTCCTGAAGTTGCCGGAACCGCTGCCGGACACGGTGAAGGTGGTGCCAAGTTCGCTGAGGGTGCCCGCAAAGGGCTCGGGCTTCCCGATGAAGCCTTTTTCGTCTCCGACGAGACACGCGCTTTCTTTGCTGACCGTAAAGAAAAGCAGGCTGCTGAATACGCTCAGTGGCAGGACACTTACGATTCCTGGAAAGCGAGCAACCCGCAGCTTGCGAGCCAGCTCGAAGACGGCGTCGACGGCAATCTCCCTGAGAACCTTCTCGACCTCATTCCCGAGTTCCCCGCTGACTACAAGAACGCAACACGCGCCGCCGGCGGTGAGGTGATTCAGGCGGTCGCAGAAGCGGTTCCGTCATTCATCAGCGGAAGTGCCGACCTCTACGGCTCCACGAAGAACTACATCAAATCGAGCGGCGACTTTTCCAAAGCGGATAATTCGGGTCGTAACGTCTGGTATGGCATTCGTGAGCACGCGATGGGTGCGATCTGCAACGGAGTCGCCTACGACGGTGTTTTCCGCGTCAGTGGAGCGACCTTCGCAGTCTTCGCCGATTACCTTCGTCCATCGATTCGTATCGCCGGACTCGCCGGTTTGCCTGTCGGATATATCCTCACTCACGATTCTGTCGGAGTCGGTGAAGATGGACCTACCCACCAGCCCGTGGAAACCGTGAGCGGCCTCCGCGTCATTCCGAACCTCGACGTGATTCGCCCCGGCGATCCCGAGGAAACAGCAGGTGCTTTTGCTGCAATGATTGAGAGAAAAGACGGGCCTACTGCGCTTTTCCTGACTCGTCAGAGCGTTGCGACGCTCAATGAGATTCCCGTGAAGACCCGCCGCGAAGGTGTCCTTCAGGGCGGATACATTGCGAAGAAAGAGACCGGTGAACTCACTACGATCCTCCTCGCGACCGGAAGTGAGCTTCAGCACGCCATGGAGGCAGCGAAAGAGCTTGGCGACGGCGTCCGCGTCGTATCGATGCCCTGCTTCGAGCGTTTCGAGCGTCAGTCCGACGAGTATAAGAAGTCGGTTCTTCCGTGCTCCTGCACGAAGCGTGTCGCGATCGAAGCCGGAGTCAGTGATCTCTGGTGGAAGTACGTCGGTTGCGCCGGCGAAGTTGTCGGTATCGACCGCTTCGGCATCAGTGCTCCCGGCGACACCGTCATGGAGCAGCTCGGCATGACCGCTGCGAATCTCGTCAGCGTCGTTAAGAGCCTCGGCTGATTCGCTCGCTAACCAAACTTTGAAAGCGGAGTCGAAAGGCTCCGCTTTTTTTGTGGCTGCGCTGAAGGAACTGGCAAAACAGGTAGCGGAACGAAACTCGTTCCGAAGGCCTTCAGTCGGAGCATGCGCTTTCCGGATTAGCGATATACGTCCTTGCGGTGTCCAACTCTAACGACTTCGATAATTATCTGATCATCAAATATTTCGTAAATGACGCGGTAGTCTCCAACCCGGATTCGATAGGCAAATTTACTGCCTGTTAACTTTGTGCAGCCCTCGGGACGTGGATTGGCTGCCAGATTTTCTACACTTCGAACAATTTTAAGCACCTGTTTAGCTGGAATCCCTTTTAAATCCCGCTTCGTGGATCTGCGCCACTCAATCCTGTAGGATGCCATCCGCCTTGAGTTCAGCTACAAAATCGGAATGAGTAATCGTCTCTTCGTTTCGGCGATCAGCGATTGCTGCGAGATCTTTGAGATCCTCCAACAACGCTTCATAAGAATCGATAGAAAGGATCACTTCGGTCCTCTCGCCATCCTCGTTAGTGACGTATCGGGGTGAAACACTCATGCGGATAAGGTGCCATCAACCACCTGTAATGTCGAGCATCCACATTCATCGGGGGAGGTTCCGGGCTGGAAACAGGTAGCGGAACGAAACTCGTTCCGAAGGCCGTCGGGAGGAGATCGCTTAATCGGAATCAGTTTGATTCCGCTACTTCCGGGCTTTCTCTCTTCACTTCGCAATCCTATTTGCAACCCTCGCGGCAACGGGTAGAATTCACGCCTTAAGACTGAACGCATTTTTTCTATGAGCGACTCCATCAACAAAATCGTAGTGGCCTACTCTGGCGGCCTTGATACTTCTGTTCTCGTGACCTGGTTGCGGGACACCTATCAGGCGGAAATCATCGCCTATTGTGCCGACGTCGGTCAGCAGGAAGAGCTCGATGGTCTTGAGGAAAAGGCGCTCGCGACCGGTGCCTCCGCCTGCATTATTGACGATCTCAAAGAGACCTTCGCCAAAGATTTCATCTATCCGATGATCCAGGCTGAGGCGATTTACGAAGGCCAGTATCTCCTAGGCACTTCCATCGCACGCCCCTGCATCTCTGAGGGAATGGTGCGTGTTGCCCGCGAATACGGTGCCGATGCCATCGCCCACGGTGCGACCGGAAAAGGAAACGACCAGGTGCGTTTTGAGCTTTCCGTCGCTTCGCTTGCTCCCGATATCGAGATGATCGCCCCCTGGCGTCAGCAGCGTTTCCGCGACCAGTTTCCCGGTCGTGCCGAGATGATTCAATACGCTGCGGACCACAACATTCCGATTCAGGCTTCCGCGAAAAAGTCCTACAGCATGGACCGGAACCTTCTTCACATCAGCTTTGAGAGCGGTGTTCTCGAGGATCCATGGTATGACGCCACCGGCGATGACGACCGCGACATGTATGTCCTCAGTGTTTCTCCTGAAGAAGCGCCAGACACGCCGGAATACGTTCAGTTTCTCTTCGAAAAAGGCAACTGTATCGGACTCAAGCTCGACGCGATGGACGAGGTTCTCGCGAAGCTCGGCGATGTGAGCAAACAGGGTGAAGAGGGTGAGTATACCCTCTTGAATCCCTACGGCGTGATGCGCGTTCTCAACTTCCTCGGTGGCAAGCACGGCATCGGTCGGATCGACATGGTGGAAAACCGTTTTGTCGGGATGAAAAGCCGCGGCATCTACGAAACACCCGGCGGCACGATCCTCATGGATGCACACCGTCAGATGGAAAGCCTCACCGTTGACCGCGAGGTCATGCACATCCGCGATGGCTTGATTCCCAAGTATGCTCAGCTCGTCTATAACGGTTTCTGGTTCGCCCCTGAGCGTGAGGCGCTGCAGACGCTCGTGACCGAGTCGCAGAAGTCGGTTTCAGGCGAAGTGAGATTGAAGCTCTACAAGGGCAACACAATCACGGCAGGACGTCGTTCCGCGCTGAGCCTCTACAACGAGGATGTTGCGACAATGGAAGGCGGAGCCGAGCACGCCTACAATCAGGACGACGCGACTGGTTTCATCCATCTCAATGCGCTACGCCTCAAGAGCGAAGCAAGCCGCCGCCTCGCGGGGAACTGACCGCTGGCGTCTTGAATAGGTGTCGGCAGAAATGCCGGCACTTTATTTGTCTAAAAGGCGCAGGGTTCCTTCGTCGAAGGGGTATTCAAAGGCGGTTGGTTTTTCGGCGGTTGGCTCCAAATCGACCGCACGGATTTTGCCGCCGTCTTCTTCGATGGCGAGAGCGTAGGCATTCCCCGGCTGCGTTGTTTTTGATTCAATGCGGGGAGCATTCCATTCGAGTGTTGCGGTTTCTTCGATCCTGATGCCATCGGGATTGATAATGAATACTTCTCCGGGCGACTCGATTTTCAGATTCGAAACCGGACCGTGATGTCCCGCAATTTTTACGATGGTCTGCGGGTGGGGCTGCGATGAGACGACTTTCAAGCCGTGTGTGAGAAAGGTCTCGATTTGCGCGGGGTCTTTCAGATGAAAAATCGCCCTGTCCGACTTTTGCTCGAACACGATCGGTTTTCCTCTGCCCGTTGGCGCGAGAAAAACAGCCAGTCCGATACCGGCAAAGCACACAAGGAGGAGAAGAATTCGTTTCATCGTGAATGCGATTCTATCACAATCGGCAAGCGAGCCGCGGCCCCGGTTCCAACTTTGCGCCGGATTTGTAGTGGCGAAGTCGCTGCCCGTTCGTCTACTCTTGGTCTATCATGCGATCCACCCTCATGCTCTTGATCGGAGGCGGGGCCTTTCTCAGTCTTGTCCTGATCTTTATCTACAACAGTCTTGTTTCGAAGCGGAACATGGTGCGCAGCGCCTTTTCCAGTATTGATGTGAATTTGAGGAAGCGACACGACCTCATTCCGAACCTCGTCGAGACGGTGAAGGGGTATGCAACGCATGAAAAGGAAACCTTTACGCGGTTGATTGAGGCGAGGCGGCAGATTGATTCGGGCGGTCTTTCGGAGTCTGACCGGCTTCGGGTCGAAGAGAGGATCGGGCCCGCGATGCACCGGCTCATGGCGGTGGCGGAGGACTATCCCGATCTCCGGTCGAGCGGTCACTTTATGAACCTGCAGCGAACTCTCACCGAAGTGGAGGAACAGATCTCGGCGGCACGCCGGGCCTACAACGCAGCGGTTTTTGAAATCAATAATGCGGTGGAAAGTTTTCCGTCCAATTTGGTAGCCAGCTCTTTCGGGTTCAAGCGTCACGACTTTTTTGAAGCGGGTGCGGACGAGCGTTCTTCGGTTAATGTGAGGATGGATTGATGAGGGATATTTCCGAGATAACTTCCAGTCTGATTCCGACTCTTGAGGGGCTTGAAGAAGGCAGGCTTCTCTACCGGAGGCGTCAGAAGACGTATCTGCTGATTCTCTTTATCCCGCTGATCGCTTTGTTTGCGGGATCGTTTCTGATCGAGGCAAGAATCGCGGGATTTATCGCTACCGGAATCTGGTTTGTTGTCGGGATCATTCTTTATCAGGTGCGTGCGGCATCGTTGGGGAAAACTTATGTGACTGACTACAAAAAGGCTGTGATACCCGGATTGTTGCAGTCGATCGATAAGTCGCTGAACTATGACCCGGGTGCCGGCATCTCCCCGGGAGCTTTTCAGGATACTGAGTTGTTCACAACGAGTCCGGACCGCTACAAAACCGAGGACCTGATTCACGGGACTTATGGGAAAACGTTTCTTCAGCTGGCAGAGATCAACGCCGAGGAAAGGCGCACCCGAACCGATAGTGACGGTAAGACCAAGACCTACTATGTGACGATTTTTAAGGGGCTCATGCTCATTGCTGATTTTCACAAGGATTTCCATGGCCGGACTTTTGTCTTTCCTGACAAAGCGGAAAAAACGTTCGGAAATGTGGGGCGCTTTTTTCAGAAAATGGGAGGTCGGCGTGAGACCAGTCTGATTCGGCTCGAAGACCCCGGGTTCGAGGAGGCCTTTGCGGTGTATTCGACCGATGAGGTCGAGGCGCGTTACATTCTCAGCACCGCAATGCTCCGCCGCATCCTCGATCTTCGTGATCGCTTCGGAAAAGAAGTCCGCCTCGGGTTCAAGGATTCCTGTCTCACCCTCGCGGTTCCCCACAACGAATCCTATCTCGAGCCCAATACGGCGCGCCCGGCTACGGATACCAGTCAGATTGGAGGCATGTTGTTCGAGCTGAAATACTTCCTCGAAACGATCGAGGAGCTCGATCTCAACACCCGGATCTGGTCGAAGAAGTGATTGGCCTTATCACCTCTTATGCAGGGGGCTCAAGGCCTTTCTCATAGTGGTCGGGGAGTTTCTCAATCGTTTTGGCGGCTCGTTGTTCAATCGACTCGAGAAGGCGGCGGTTGCCGAGAAAGGATGGCAGGGTGAACGTCTTTGTTTTCCCGTCCCGCGTTTTGATTTCGAGGTGATGGGTCGTGAGAATCATGGGCAATGATCCGCCGCCGGATTTCTTCGGGCGGAACGTTTTGCTGTATCGGCCGAGGGCAGTGATTTCGTCGTAGCGGATTGTTTTCACCCCGAAAAAATTCCGGATCCGGAGTTCCCGTTTTGTCAGTTCATAGCGGGGCCGGAAGGAGAATCGGTAAAAAAGGACCGCGAAGGCAATAAATGCAGAACCGAGAACGAGCAGAAAGAGGGCGTCCCCGTCGAGATTGGAGAGCGAATCAAAAAAGGCGATGAGCATCGCGATGCCGAGCAGGAAGGGGAAAGCACAGACGAAATAGACGGCTGCTTTCGATTTCTCTTCGTGAAATGATTCAGTGTCGGAGTCGTTCATTTCTTCCTATTTCAATGTCCAGACGTCGAAGCTCTCGGGTACCACGGCAACGCCGCTGACATGAAAGCTCATTGCGAGGTCTTTTAAATTGCGAGGGTGTGGCAGGTCGGAAACCGCGACACGGTTGCAATAGACGGCGACGGATTTTTCATCGCATACCAGATCCAGGGTGATGAGGTCGGAAAGGTTTTGAGGATCTTCGGGAATGTCTTCTCTCGCGCTGCCGAAGTTTTCCTTCTCGCTTTTCAGTCTCGGGATGGAGATTCCGGGCAATCGAAAGCGGCGACGTAAGGTTGATCCGGTGGGGAAGAATGAGAGGTAGCTGTCTCCGCTCTCGGGAGCTTCGACCATCGTTTCTGAAATTCGCACTGCCTCGTTATCTTCGTTTTTTGAATAAAGGCGAAGCCTCGCTGCGGACAGATTTCGGGAATGATTTCCAAAGCTCGCGATTCTGAATTTCATGCGGAGGTGAAGTTGCGTGATCCCGTCCGGATGGGTGAGGTGGGAGAGTCTGTAGTGTCCCGGTGAGGCTCCGAGGGGCTTGTTTTTGATCAGGAAATCGGGGGAAACGATGCCTTTGGTCCCTTCTTTGTCACCGAGGGTCAGTTCCGGCGTGATTCGTTTGTCATGGCGTTTCCCGATTGTTGCGAGGACTACGGGTGAGGCGGGACTGGCCTCATCGCTGATCTGCTCCCATTTCTCGATGTCGGCTTCTTTGAGGGTCGAGGAATCGGGGTCGAGTTCGTGGAGCGCCCGGAGAATGTCCAGTTCGTGGAAGGCGATCGCCATGTCCTCCAGTCCGACGTAATAGATGAACGGAATGACTTCGAATTCCCTGAGGATCGCGTCGTAGGCTTTCTGGACCGGTGCGACACGACCGAGCCGCCATTTCGTATAGGCGTCGAAGAAGGCGGAGAGTTCATCCTCAGGGTAGCCCGCTGCGACAGCCTTTTTCCATTCTGCGGTCGCTTCTTCCGGGTTCTCGCGCATGAGTTCCAGTGCCTTTACGACCGCGTCGTCCCACCCGGGATCGGAGGTGCCGATTTCGCCTCTGAGGTAGCCCAGCCACGGGCGGTGCGCTTCGCGAAAACGCAATCCAATAACACCCCCTTTGACGACCGCTTCCTCTTCTCTTCCGCCCTTGCGAACGAAAAAGAATCGATCTTCCCCGCCCGAGCGCCGGAGCCCGAACTCCCTCACGAGCTGGTGTCCCACCTGCATGAAGTAGTCGCCCGATTTGAGTCTCAGTCTTGCTGCCTGTGATCCGGGCGTCACCTCGATGATTTCGAGCGCGTAGGAGGGCTCGTCGGTTTCCGTGGCGACGGCTCGCCAGTCGATGTCTTCCGCTGATGATCCGAGAGGAATCGTGAGGAAAAGCAGAACGAGGTGAAGCCTATTCATGAAGTGGCTGAAGATAGAACAGGATCGCCTCCTGCGACGAGCGAAAATCGGAAAAAGGACGCACAGGAGGCGATGCTTCCTGTATTCCTGTAGCCGGGGCGCTTCGGTTCGGAAGTTTAACGGGTCCGGGGGGGCTCACTGCGATGTCGCTGTATTCACCTGCCGGGTAATCACCGTTGTCTTACTTTCCCCAGGCGCCTCGCTTTGCCTTTTGGGCTTTGCGCTCAAGCATGCCCAGGTAGTCGCGGTGTTCGTGGAAAGAATCGCCGCGTGGCGTTGGAATCGGGTTCTCTTTCGATCCGGGGCCTTTCGTGTGAATCCGCGCGAGGCCTTGCTCGACGAGGTGATTCCCGAGGTAGCTGCCGTCGGGGAGTTCGACGAATCCGTAGTAGCGTTCGCCGTCGTAGACTTCCTCCCACTGGGTGTAGATCGTGAAGGTCTTCCCCTCGAGTTGTGATTCGGTGTAGGCCTTTGCCTCCAGTCCCACTTCGACGGCTTGTTCCGGTGTGATACCGCCCATCTCGCTCGCCTGCTCAGCAACACGACGTCGCTGATTCTCGTAGCGATCGCTGAGGTATTTCTCAGGCGCATCGACGAAGTAGAGTCGGAATTCAAACTCACGACCGCCCGCTTTCACGAAGAAACTGTCCCCGTCATTGCCGTCGCGTTTGATGAGGACGGTATTGGTGAATTTGTCGTAACCGCGCACTTTCTCCGCTTTGGTTTGCTGCTTGGAAAAATCGACTTTTTTGAGGATCGCGGTGGGCTTGCCGCCTTTCGATTCCTCCTTTGTGAAATCGATATCCTTGAGAACCGCGGTGGGTTCGCTGGACCGGGCTGTCTCAGAGGCATCTCCCTGAATCTGTCCGCGCTTCCAGTAGCCGTAGCCGAGGATAGCGGCGATGAGAACGATGCGGATGATTCGGGATTTGCCTTTCATAGTGTAAATCAGTCTTTTTTCTCCTGAACGGTCGACTTCACATAGAGCTCACGAAGCTGTTTGAAATCGACTTCGGCAGGGCTCGCGGACATGAGGTCGGAGCCTTTGTTGTTCTTCGGAAAGGCGATCACTTCACGGATGCTGTCCTCCCCGCAAGCGAGCATGACGAGACGGTCGAGGCCGAGGGCGATACCGCCGTGTGGAGGGGCGCCGTATTGGAAGGCTCCGAGAATGTGGCCGAAGTTTTCGGCCTGCTCTTCGTCGTCGATTCCGAGGACGCGGAACATTTTTGCCTGAAGATCGGCTTCGTGAATTCGGAGGCTTCCGCCGCCGAGTTCGTTTCCGTTGAGAACGACATCGTAAGCCGCTCCGCGAATTTCACCCCAGCGGGATTCATCGTCGAGAAGTGCCACATCATCGGGGTGAGGGCGGGTGAAGGGGTGGTGAACCGCGTTCCATTTGCCTTCCTCTTCATCGAAATCGAGGAGAGGGAAATCGATCACCCAGAAGAAATCGAGCTCGTCGTCTTTGCCTTCGAGCCAGTTGTTCATCTCGCAGCACTCGAGGCGGAGGCGTCCCAGCACGTCGCAGACGGTCGCCCACTTGTCGCAGCCGAAAAGGATGAGGTCGCCCTCTTCAATGTTGAGATCTTTCTCGATCGCCGCGAGCTCTTCCTCGCTGAAGAATTTCACGATGGGTGAGCGCCAGGTGTCATGGGCAGCGCCGCGAACCTGAATGTAGGCAAGCCCGCCTGCTCCGGCTTCCTTGGCGATTTCTTCAAGTCGCTTGATCTGACCTGTGGAAACGCCCGCGAACCCTTTCGCATTGATGGCACGGACAACGCCGCCGCCTTCGATGGCGCGTTTGAAGACACCGAAACCGGAGTCCTTGAAGTGCTCGGACACGTCGACAATCTCACAGCCGAAACGGCGCTCGGGCTTGTCGCTGCCGTACTTGTCCATCGCTTCCTGATAGGTGATGCGCGGGAAAGGCGTTGAAACATCGGCGTCGCGTGACGCTTTGAAGGAACGCGCGAGGAGCGATTCCATCATTGAGTAAATGTCCTCCTGAGTCACGAAGCTCGCCTCGACATCGACCTGAGTGAATTCGGGCTGACGGTCGGCACGGAGATCTTCATCGCGGAAACAACGGGCGATCTGGAAGTAACGCTCCACGCCGGCGACCATGAGCAACTGCTTGTACTGCTGCGGTGCCTGGGGAAGAGCGTAGAATTTTCCGGGGCTGAGGCGGCTTGGAACGAGAAAGTCACGGGCGCCTTCCGGAGTCGACTTGGAAAGGATAGGGGTTTCGATTTCGAGGAAACCCTGATCGTCGAGGTCATCACGGATGGCCTTGGTGATCGTGTGACGCATCTTCAGGTTCTTCGCCATGCGGGGACGACGAAGATCGAGGTAGCGATACTTCATGCGAAGATCTTCGTTGCTGAGCTCTTTATCGAGCTGGAAAGGGAGCACCTCCGCTTTGTTGAGAACTTTGAGACTGGTCGCCACGATTTCAATTTCGCCGGTTTGGATGGCCTCGTTGAAAGTGGATTCGCCGTCGAGTTCGGGGCGGACTTCCACTTTTCCGGTGATCTGAACGACATCTTCTCCGCGCAGCTTGTGGCTGAGTTCGGTGGCCTCGGCGCTTTCCTCGGAACGGAAAACACACTGGGTGACGCCTTCGCGGTCGCGAATGTCGATGAAAATAACGCCGCCCTGGTCACGCTTGGTATTTACCCAACCCACGAGAGTCGCCGTCTCGCCGGCATCGGATTTTCGGAGTTCGTTACAATGATGGGTTCGGTACATGACAGAATTATGAATGATGAGATCCGCTCTATGCGGAAGGCGGGGAAAATAGGGCCAAACGGCCTCGAATCAAGGCCGTTTGGAGAAGGGGGGAGAGAAGTAGAGGAGTAGAGGAGTGAAGAAGTAGAGAATCAGACGGGTAGGCCACGCTGTCGGAATGAGTTT
>JAYWLB010000063.1:0-30046 GCA_035967665.1 Verrucomicrobiales bacterium BCK34 | reverse complement strand
ATAAAGTTTCCATATGACTAAAAGCTAAGAACTCTATTTATCACTCTCCGGAAATCCATCGCTACTCCGCGATCGACTCGTCCTTCTGTTTACCGTGCTGCTGATCGGGGCGATGGGCACAACCATGGCCATATTGTTGGTGCATCGAATGAGTGAAACGAGGGACCGTCTTGTCGATGAAACGGAGGTCAGAGCGCAGAATTTCGCGGTAAAGGTCGCTCCGTCCCTCGAATTCGATGAGCCGCGGGAGGCTCGGGCGCTCGCCGCTCATTTTACGAACGATCCGAGAGTCCGCGCGGCATTGATCACGGATGCCGCCGGGGCCACCTTTGCGAGTTTTCGCGATATCAAGCTACCGGCTGAATTGACAACCGGGAAGCGGACCTTCGTCGACGACGAGAATCTCTGGGTCAGGGCGCCTGTGCTCGCGGGTACTGATCTCGTCGGAAATGTGTCACTCCGGGTCAGCCTGCGTGAGATGAAGCAAGAGATGATGAGGACTGTCCTGATCAATCTTCTCGTCGGAATTGGTGTCATCGGATTGACCGTGATATTCATTCTCAAGGCGGTGAACAAAATTATTGATCCGGTGTCCTGCCTTGCCGGAACTGTCGCAAAGATTACCAAGGACGGCGATTACTCGCTCCGGGCAATCAAACACGCTGACGACGAAATCGGCCATCTTGCTCAGGATTTTAATGTGATGTTAGCCACGATTGAGAGGCAGAACGAAGAGTTGAACGAGCAGCATGAGAAGCTTGCGAGATCGGAGAGGCTTGAGTCTCTCGGTTTACTTGCCGGCGGGGTTGCTCATGATTTGAATAATATACTCGGACCGCTCGTAACGATGCCCGATGTGGTTCTCGCCGGGCTTCCCGAGGACAGCCTCGTCCGTGAGGACATTGAAATGATGGGGAAGGCGGCAAAGAGCGCCTCCGTCGTGATCCGCGATTTGCTTTCCCTCGCGAGGAGGCGTGTCTATTCGCTACAGGCGGTTGATTTGAATGGGATGATACGAGAGTGCGCGGTCAGTCCGGCGGTCACCCAGCGTCTCGATGAAGCGCCGGGAGTCAGATGTGTTCTCGATCTTGATGAGTCCAACCCGGCAATCAGCGGTTCGGAACCGCATTTGATTCAGGCGGTGCTGAATATCACGATTAATGCGATAGAGGCTATGGCTCACAGCCGCGCGGAAGGTGATCTCACTATCAAAACCTCCAATGTTGTTCTCGATCTTCCGTTGGATGCGTATGAGATAATACCTCCCGGAGAGTATGTTGTTCTCGAGGTGAAAGATGAGGGGCCAGGCCTGACTCCGGAGGGGGTTAAGAGAATTTTCGAGCCGTTTTATACAAACAAAAAGCTCGGCACGAGCGGAAGTGGGCTGGGCCTGTCTGTGGTCTACGGAGTGGTTCATGATCACGGCGGATACCTCGATGTAATCTCCGAACCGGGAGACGGAGCCGCTTTTAAAATCTATTTGAAGAAGCACGATGAGGAGATTCTTCCTCTTGAGAAAGAGCTGCCTGTTGAAGGCGACAGCTCATCTCTCGATGTCCGGGTTCTCGTCGTTGATGACTACGCTCCGCAGCGAATGTTGACCGAAAAACTGCTCAAAAACATGGGCCACCGGGCTGAGGTTTCCAGTAGCGGACGCAACGCGATCGCCCTGCTGAAGGAAGACTCGAATTTTGATGTCATGGTCGTCGACATGATTATGGAAGAGGATTTTGACGGCCTCGATACGATTCAAAAGGCGCTGGAGTTGAATCCTGACCTCAAATGCATCGTGGCAACGGGTTACTCTGAAACGGCACGCGTCGAGTCAGCCTTGAAGCTGGGGTGCGGGATTTGTCTGAGTAAGCCGTTCTCTCGCGAAGCGCTGGCGATTGCGGTGACAAATGCGCTCGACGACGGCGTCGCTCTTGCCAATTGAGCTTCGGGGCTGCCGCTGGCAGTGCTACCACGAGATATTCTGCACATTTCTCATCGTCATCTGAAAGGTCTATGACATAAGATCGTAGAATGAGCAGAATTACTCCTATGATCTATTTCCGAACCCTGCTTTCCGTTTCCTTCTTTCTCGTCGTTTCAGGGTTTGCTCAGGAGACACCTACCTTTTTCGGTCCCGGTGGTGAAAGTGAGGATCGCGAGGTTCCGGCGGCGCTGCGACCTTGGATCGACTGGAGTCTGGAGGGCACTCCTGCAGCCGACACTCCCCGAGTTTACAGTGACGGAGAGGGGAGACTTCCCTTGTGGAGTTCGCGATTGGAGTTTGAAGCGACGAGCGCGGGGGCGGATTTTTCAATGACAGTGGAGGCCTTTAGGGAAGACTGGCTTATTCTTCCCGGCGGGGGGCGTCAGTGGCCTGACGAAGTGATGATCGGAGAGGAGCCGGTTCCGGTCGTGGCGCGGGAGGGAAGTCCCGCGATTCGACTGGCGAAGGGAAAATCAGAAGTGTCGGGCAGTTTTGTGTGGAGCGAGTTGCCGCAGCAGATCAAGCTGCCTCCTTCGGTCGGTCTGCTGAGCTTGAAGGTCGAGGGCGAGGAGAGACCGGTGCCTTCCTGGGACGCCGACGGCACCCTCTGGTTGCAGCGCGAGGCGTCGACTGAGGAGGTTGACGAGGATTTTATGTCAATCAAAGTGCACTCGCTTCTTGAGGACGGGATTCCTCTCTGGTTCGAGACCCGGATCGAACTGATCGTAGCCGGAAAAAGCCGGGAAGAGGCGCTTGGTTCGGTTCTGCCTCAGGGATGGCAACTTGCAACGATCGAATCACCCATTCCTGTCGCGATTGACGAGAAGGGCTTTCTAAAAGCTCAACTGCGGGCCGGGCGCTGGAGTATACTTCTGCGCGCCTTTCAAACTTCGGAGGCGAAGGAGGTGAGTTTCGCTGCGGATGCGAGCCCGGCGGTGGAGGATCAGGCATTGGCGTATCGGGCTCAACCGGAGTTCCGTCAGGCTGAAGTGATGGGGCTGCCTCAAATCGATGTGGCGCAGACGCAGGTTCCTGAAGCGTGGCGATCCCTCCCCGTTTATCGTTGGGAAACAAGTTCGCCTTTTCAGGTTGTCGAAAGGATTCGGGGGCCGGGCGAGCGGGGCGCGGCGCCACTAACGATACAACGTTCCCTTTGGCTCGATGATGACGGGAAAAAGCTGACGTATCAGGATCGTCTCTCAGGAGAACTGCGGCGTATACGACGTCTCGATGCGGCCGATGCCCATCAGCTCGGTTCGGTTTCGGTAGGGGGCGAACCTCAGTTGATCACCCACAATCCCGAAGGCGGCGCTCCCGGTTTTGAAGTGCGTGTACCTCATCTTGATGCGGTCGCGACAGGCCGGATCGAAATGCAGAAGTCGCTATCCGCGACGGGATGGAAATCCGATGCCGGCAACCTGAAGGCGACTCTGCAGCTTTCTCCAGGTTACCGTCTTTTTGCGCTCTTCGGCGCCGACTACACCAAGGGGGACTGGTTGACCTCGTGGACCTTACTTGATCTTTTTCTGCTCTTGTTATTCACTCTTGCTGTCTTCCGCTTGCGTGGATTTCGTGGCGCCCTGCTGGCTCTGCTTGCTTTTGGGCTCGCCTATCACGAGCCGGGAGCACCTCGTTTTCCGTGGCTCCTGCTTTTGATTCCGGTGGCGCTGATCGAAGTGGTTCCGGCGAACCGCTGGCGGAAGTGGGTCGTGTTTATGAAGTGGGGAGCCGCCGCGATATTGCTGATCTCACTGGCACCGTTTCTGATGTATCAGATTCAGGGCGCGATTTTTCCCCAGTTGGAAAGAAAGGCGGCGTATTCTGTTGCTTCAGGCGGGCTTGACTATGCCGGCTCTGTGATGAATGAGGTTCGCGCTTCCAGCTCCATGATGTCGCGGACGGATCGATCAAATGCATCGAGCGGGAAGAAGCAGGAAATTTATTCGCTCAAGAAGGCAAATCTGAAAGCCGATCCGAAGGCGGTGATCCAGACCGGACCGGGCGTTCCAATGTGGTCGTGGCGGACAATTGAGTTTGGATTCGACGGACCCGTTTCCGAGTCGCAACAGGTCCGGCCTATTTTGATTCCGCCGCTGGCTTCGAGAGGCATCGGAATCGTGAGAGTTCTCGCACTGGTCCTCCTCGCGGTGCTGCTTTTCTGCCGACGAAGAAAGAAGACGGGGGAACCCGAAAATTCGGTCGCCGATTCGATGCCGTCAAAAGGGGCTGCTGCGGCAATGTTAGTGGCGGGGGGAATTCTGTTTGCGGGTACCCATGACGCCAGTGCGCAGTTCCCTGAGGCTGAGTTGCTTGAGCAGTTGCGGACGCGACTCACTGAAACGCCGCCTGAGTTTCCCGGCGCGGTTGAGATCGCGAATGTGAAGATGACTCTCGACGGGGCCAGCGTTTCACTGGCGATTGAGTTTCATGCCGCGGCACGGGCTGCGGCTCCTGTTCCGCTGCCACTGGCGGCGATGGAGCCGGCATCCGCGGTGTTTGAGTCCGGAGATGCGGCCACTCTTTTGCGAGAGGATGGGCGACTCTGGGTGCTCCTTCCTGATTCGGGGATTCACCGGCTCACCGTGAAAGGTGTTCTTCGTGCGAGAGATGACTGGGAGTGGGGATTCGAGCTCAAGCCGCACCATATCGAAGTGGAGGCGCCCGGATGGACTGTGAGCGGGATCCGCCCGGACCGAAGTGCTGAGGACCAGGTTCTTTTTGCCCGAGCCCGCGAGGCGGGAGCTAATTCTTCGGCGGCAAATTATGATCATCCGAGGACGAATCACGCCATTCTCGTGGAACGTCAGATTGAGCTGGGACTGGTTTGGAGGGTTACCACGACCGTATCGCGTCTGTCTCCGAAAGGCAGAGCTGTTGCGCTTCAGGTCCCGCTTTTGAGCGGTGAGAAAGTGGTCAGTGCGGGGCGCTCCGTTAAGAACGGGGCGATTGAGGTTCGACTGGCACCATCGGTCGATTCGATCAGCTGGGAGGGGGAACTCTCTCCGACGGAAGAGTTTACTCTGACGACACCTGAGGAGGCTACGTGGACGGAGCGCTGGCGGCTAATTGCTTCGTCGGTCTGGAATGTTTCCTTTGGCGGACTCACACCGGTTTTCGAGGATTTTGATGAACAGTTGGTGCCTCTCTGGCAACCCTGGCCCGGTGAAAAAGCGAGTGTTACCGTTTCGCGGCCGAAGGCGGTGGAAGGCGCCGCTGTCACGATTGACTCGGCGAAGCACACCTTGACTCCGGGACGGCGTCAGCGCAGCTCGACTTTGGAATTGTCGGTAAGAACGAGTCTTGGTGAAGATTTTCCGATTCAGCTCCCCGCGGGTAGTGAGGTGAGTTCACTGCTCCATGACGGGAAGGCCATCCCGATTCGGAAAGAGGGCGATGCGGTTGTTGTTCCGCTCCGTCCGGGGTCTCAGGCGATTAAAGTGGAATGGCGTGCTGCCGGTGATCTTACCGGTTGGACCCGGGCGGATGCCGTCGTTCTGCCGGTGGAGTCAGCCAACGTCACCACGATTGTACGTCCGTCCCGCGATCGCTGGCTGATCCTCACCGAGGGGCCGCTTCGAGGGCCGGCAGTGCGTTTCTGGGCAGTCCTCGTTTTCTCTCTCATTGCCGCGGTGGTGCTCTCACGCGTGCCGCGTTCTCCTCTGGGTGTTCTCACCTGGGGCCTCTTGATGCTGGGGCTCACACAGATCCCGGTAGTCTGTTCGCTCATGATCATTGCCTGGCTTTTTCTGGCTCTGTGGCCGGATGAGAAGGTTTGGAAAAAGCTTTCCCCCTGGCAGCACAACATTGTTCAGATCGGGTTGATCGGACTCACTCTCCTCGTAATTGGCTTCTTTGTCAGGATCGCGTCAGTGGGACTTCTCGGAAATCCGGAAATGTACGTCGCGGGGAACGGCTCCAGTGCAACTTATCTGAATTGGTTTTCGGCCCGGACAGGTTCGGTTTTACCGCAGCCGGGTTACTGGTCGATCTCGATCTGGTGGTTCCGCCTTGCGATGTTGCTTTGGGCACTCTGGCTGGCGTATTCACTCGTGCGCTGGTTGCGTGACGGTTGGAAGAATTCCGCGAAGCGAGGGCATTTCAAGTCCGCTCCGAAGAAAGTGAAGGCCTCGCCCGCGCCGAGTGGATCTGAGACCGGTCCGCCTGAATTGCCTAAAGGGAAATCGTCTTAAAAGGCAAAGTAGATGATTTCCGGCAATGCGTTGGCGAAAGCGGGAACCATAAGGGCAGTGAACGGAGGTTGGGTGGATTTCACCCGGCCTTGGCTGACAGTCTGTCTCCCGGGCCGATCAGTGCGGCTTGTCGACCGGTACCGCACCTGAAGAGGGGACCGAAATCGTGAACGTCGTCACTATTCCGGGAATACTGTCAATACTGATAGTGCCGTGGTGGGCTTCGATACCACGTTTGACGATGGAAAGTCCGAGGCCTGTCCCTTTGACCTCGGTTTGACTGTGGTGCTTCTGGACCCGGTAGAAACGTTTAAAGATTCGCGGCAGATCTCCTGCAGGAATCCCGATACCATTGTCGCTGATGCCGATAATGATGCGGCCGTGTTCCTCCCGGAAATCCACTGTGATTTTCAGCTTCCGATGCGCGTTCTGTTTCAGCGCGTTTTCGATCAGATTGAAAAATATCTGATCCCAATAGTAGCGATCCCCGTCAATGAAGTAGGCATCGTTCCCGTGCAGATTCAGCTTCACGCGGGCCTCATTATCATCAATCAGCGGCGTCAAATGACTGATCATTTCTTTTGCCGAACTCACGAGATCAAACGGTTCGCAGTTGAGCAGACTGCCGGCACTTTCCAGTCTGGAAATCGTGAGCATGTCTTCGACAAGCCGGGCGATGCGATCCCCGTGTTTCACCATTGTTCCGATCGCTCTTCTGATCGGAGGCGCGTTCAGATCAACGTCATCTTCGTTCATCGTTTCGAGATAACCGTTGATGATGGAGAGCGGGGTCCGCAGTTCGTGAGAGGCGTTTGCAACGAAGTCCTGCCGGATCTGCTCAGTCTCAAGCTCCTTTGTTACATCGCGGAGCAGCAGCCAGGCTCCAACCATTGCTGAATCCTCTTCGAACCCGAGAGGTTCCGCTTCGATTTGCAAGGTGCGTTCGCGAACGTGGTGATCATCCGAATCATTCATCCTGAAATCAATCTGATCGGATGTTTTGGATTTGAGATCACAGGCCATCTCGATCGTGTCTACGATGCGGTGATCGCGGCAGACATCGATAAAGGGGCGGGTGGCATAGGGTTGATCGCTCGGGAAAAGAAGTTTGGCCGCTTCATTGAGAAACCGGATCTCGTAGTTGTGATCGAGAATGACAATACCATCTTTGATCTCATCCAGAAGGGCTTCGAGGAATCTTCGCTGATAGGAGTTGAGATCTGCGATCACTTTGAAGTCGTGAAGGCCGTTGCTCAGGGTATGGGCAAGCGTTTCCGCGTCCTTGCTCAGCTCTCTCGGGATGCCCTTTTTATTAAAAGGATCCTTCAGGAAGTGCTCCTTGAGGAGACGAAAACTCCGCCGTTCGATGAAGAGTCGAACGCCAAGGTAAAGGCAGAGAGCCAGTAGGATGATAATGAAGAATTTCTCCAAAAGAGGCGGCGGTATCAGGTGGTCGGGCAGTTAGGACTCGCAGAAGCGGTAGCCGATTCCCCGCGAGGTTTCAATCATCGGTCCGTAGTCGCCCAGTTTCTCGCGAAGGCGCTTGATGTGAGTATCGAGCGTGCGTGTCTGGATCATGTCGCTGTATCCCCAGACCCGTTTGAGGAGAACGGCGCGCTCCTGCGTGACTCCGGGAGATTCGATGAGGCACAGCAGCAATTTGAATTCGGTCGAGGTGAGATCAATTTCCTCTCCCTCAAGGACGAGTTTGAGCGCATTCTTGTCCAGCGAGAAGGGCCCCATTCCGATGACGTCGCTGCCCTGATTCGGGTTGGAGCGACGAATCAGATTGCGTATCCGCAGCATCAGTTCTTTGGGACTGAAGGGTTTCGAAAGGTAGTCATCGGCTCCGATTTCGAGGCCGCCGATCCGTTCCTCGAGCCGTCCCTTTGCCGTGAGCATGATTATCGGAATGCCTTTAGTTTGAGCGTTTTCCTTAAGGTTTTTACACACTGTCAGGCCATCCATTCCCGGCAGCATGAGGTCGAGAACGATGAGATCAGGTGATTGCGCTTTAGCCGAAGCAAGAGCCTCAAGACCATCCGCTGCCTCAATGACGGTGTAGTCTTTTTCGCGGAGAAGGTTCATCGAGATCAGGTCCCGAATATCTTCTTCATCGTCGACGATCAGTATTGTTGGCATTGTGGGTAGTATCTAGGTAGCGGCTTCAAGACTCAGTCTAAATTGTAAACTGAAAAGGATAAGGGAGTGACAAAATTGTAACGATTGGCGACGGCTGAACCCGCCTGCAGACGGAGCGGGCCTTTGCACCCCTTATTTAGGCCTCTTCAAATTATTCGCGCGAACCTTTTTTTGATTCTATCATTCATCAAGATGGCTTCAGCTATGATTAACATTACTACCCAACCGAGACCAAAATCGGTTCATGTCGTTGTGAATCCCGCTCCATCGAGGCGTATCCCACTGCTGGCGATGTTGAATCAGGCTTTTCGGGATGCCGGAATTTCCTGGGATTTGTCGATCACTCATGGCCCCGGTGACGGGAAGCGACTCGCTAAGAAGGCCGTTAAGGACGGAGCCGAAGTTGTCGCTGTCTACGGTGGTGACGGCACCGTTATGGAAGTGGCGGCCGGTCTTCTCAAGACAGATACGCCGATGCTGATTCTCGGAGGGGGAACCGGAAACCTCGTCGCTTCAGAACTCCGACTCTCTACTAACATTGAGAAAGCCTGCGCTCTCGTTTGCGGTGAAAACTACAGCACGCGTCGGATCGATGTCGGCATGATGGGGGAGATGCCGTTTCTTTTGCGCATCGGATGCGGAATTGAAGTCGGTGTCGTGCAGGAGGCGACACGGGAGCTCAAAGATCAGTTTGGAAAATGGGCTTACGTGTTTGCCGGGATCAAAACGCTTCAGGAAACGCCGGAGGCAAAATACGAGATCATTCTCGACGGAAAGGAAAAAATCGAAGCGACCGGTGTGGCATGTGTCGTCGCGAATACCGGAACCGTCGGCGTGGGACGACTCACCTTGGCTCCCTCCGTGGATGTTCATGACGGGAAGCTCGACGTTTTCTTTCTCAAGAAAGCCAACATTGAAGGGATCGTTCAGATCGCGAGCAAGATGACGGGGCTCGACCGGCTTCGCAAAGAGGATACCGAGGCGGTCCTCGATGCTTCTCAGGCCGTGACCCATTGGCAGGTCAGTTCGGTAGAGATCAAGACAGATCCCGTTCTCGATATTCAGGTGGATGGCGATGTTGTCGCGAAAACCCCGCAGAGTATTCGGGTATTGCCTGAAGGATTGCGTGTCGTTGTCGCTGATCCGGCGCACGCTGACAAAAAGGACTGGTTGTAGAATCGCCACGTTCGGCGGTTCTATCGGGAAAAAACGTCGGGAAAATGGGCCGCGACGGTGGAAATCTCTCTCTCAGAGGTGATAGATGCAGTTCAATCTCTCCGTATTCTCAGAATATGATGGGGAAATACATTTCATTTTATCGGAAAATAAGTAAGCTCCCCGATTTTTAATAATCACCAAATGTCTAAGAACTCCGGCCAACACTTGATCATTGCCTGCGGTGGAACAGGCGGACATCTTTTTCCCGGGATCGCTGTAGCGGAGGCCTGGTCGAAGCGCGGCGGCGAGGTCCTTCTCCTGATTTCAGAAAAGCAAATCGATGCTCTTGCCTCGGAGGGATACGATCATCTCCGGTTCGAGCGGATGCCGGCGATTGCGATGCCCCGATTGATTTCTCTGAAGATGCCGGGTTTCATCGTGCAGTTCACGAAGGCGCTTTTCGGTTGTCGGAAGCTGATCAAAACCTTTAAGGCCGATGCGGTCCTCGGGATGGGCGGATTCACTTCCGCAGCGCCCCTGATGACCGGAAAATGGAAGGGGCTTCCGACTTTTATCCACGAATCCAATTCGATTCCGGGCCGGGCGAATCATCTCAATGCGCGTTTTGCGAGTTCGGTGCTGGTCGGTTTCGATGTTTGCGCGCCCTTTTTCGGTGAGAGCAAGAATGTGGAAGTGGTTGGCACTCCCTTGCGTCCTTCGGTGGCGGAAAAGCCGACACGGGGAGAGGCGATCGCCAAATACGGCCTCAACCCGGATCGCAAGACGGTCATGGTCATGGGGGGAAGCCAGGGGGCGCATCGAATCAACGAGCTCGTCGCTTCGAGCCTTCCTCATTTTATCGAAAACGGTATTCAGGTTCTCCATATCAGCGGTCCGTCTGATTACGAATCGGTGAAGCCGGTCTACGATGCGAATCCTGAGGGCGGGGTCCTCATTGATTTCTGCAGCGATGTTCAGTTCGCCTATGCTGCCTCGGACTTGGCGATTTGCCGTTCGGGGGCCTCGAGTCTCACCGAGTTGGCCTACTACGAGTTGCCATCGGTTTTGATTCCTTATCCGTTTTCAGCGGATGATCACCAGGTCACCAACGCCGAGATTTTCTCGAAGCCGGGTGCTGCCGAGCTTTGGGTTCAGGAGGAACTCAACGAAGAGAACTTCGCAGAGAAGCTGACCGCCCTGATTAAGAACGACGAACGCCTCGCCGCAATGGGGGCAACAATGAAATCTCTCGCAATTCCCGACGCTTCGGAGCGCGTTTGTGATGTCATAACTGCGAGGCTTTCCTGAAACCACCTAAACTGATTTTTCTACCGTAATCTGCCACAATTATATGAGCGATATTTGCCAGGAATGGGCCGCTAAATTTTCAAATCAAGACTCGCCGGTGCGGGTTCATCTCATCGGGGTCGCCGGATCAGGCATGAGCGGTCTCGCCTCGCTACTGATCGGGCTCGGGCACAAGGTTTCCGGATCGGACCGGGTGACTTCAGGGGAAACAGAGCGGCTTGAGAAGTCGGGGCTGATCTTTTCCAGTCCCCACTCGGCTGAGGCCGTCGAAGGAGTCGATGTGGTGATCTACTCCAGTGCGATCAAGGAAGGGAACGCCGCCTTTGACGCGACCCTCGCTGCGGGGATTCCAAAGCTTCGCCGCGCCGAGGCGCTTTCGGCCATCATGCTTGGTAAAAAGGGTGTCGTCGTTGCGGGGACTCATGGGAAAACAACAACTTCGGCCCTTGCTGCTCACGTCCTCAAAGTCGGAGCGAAGAATCCATCCCACTATGTCGGCGCTGAAATCCCGATCCTCGGTCGCAACGCGAACTGGGATGAGAAAGGTGATTACTTTGTCGCAGAAGGCGACGAGTCCGACGGTACGCTCGTGAATTTCCACCCCGAGCACGCCATCCTTCTCAACGTCGAAGCCGAGCACCTCGATTTCTACGACGGTCTCGACGCGATTTGTGATGTCTTCGGGACCTTCTGCGATCAGACCAACGGAAAGATTTTTTACTGTGGTGACGATCCCAATGCGGAGCGCGTCTGCGGTGCCCGCGAGAATTCAGTGAGTTACGGTTGGGCCGAGGGATTGAATTTCACCGCCTCGAATCTCTCACCGAAAGGTGCCGGCACCGAATTTACCGTGAAACGCGATGGCGAGGAACTCGGGCGGGTTCGCCTCGGGATTCCCGGTCGTCACAACGTTCTCAACGCGCTCGCAGTGATTGCTCTTTGCACCGAGTTGGAGGTTTCTTTTGACCGGATCGATGAAGCCCTCGCCTCATTCCGCGGCGCAAAACGCCGATTTGAGCTGAAGCGAAACAGCGACAGAATCACCATCGTCGACGACTACGGGCATCACCCCACTGAGATCGCGGCGACGATTCAGACCGCCCGCTCCCAGCACGCGGGGCGTCTCATCTGCCTTTTTCAACCACACCGCTTTACGCGGACACAGCTTTTGCGCGACGAGTTCGGGGCCTGCTTTACAGGTGTTGATGAGCTTTGGGTGACGGATATTTATCCTGCGAGCGAAAAGCCGATTCCGGGCATCACCGGTGACACCATCGTCGAGGCGGTCAAAGAATTCGGGGAAGTGGAGTCGGTTCATTCCCATCCAGACCTGACCTCATTGCACCTTGCCGCGGGACACAAGCTGAAAGCGGGGGACTGGGTCATGACACTGGGTGCAGGGAATATTCACGAGGTGGGAAACCGTCTCGCGAAGGATCTTGCGACCGTCGATCTCCTCACTGATATCCTCGACGAAGCTGAAGGCAGCGTTCGTCTTTACGAGCCGATGCGCCGTCACACGACCATGAAAGTGGGCGGTCCTGCCCAGTTCTGGATTGAGCCGACCACTGAAGCAGGGCTCGCGAGAATCGTGAAACACTGCGCCGATTCCGGTCTGCCGCTCCGGGTCGTCGGGAGAGGGTCCAATCTTCTCGTGAGAGACGGCGGAATTCCCGGGGTTGTCGTCAATCCGGTGAAAGGGGCCTTTTCAGCCGTCCACGCCGAGGGCAATACGATCACGGCGGGGGCCGGGGTGAAGTTCAAGGCGCTCGCGGCAGCAGCGCAGTCTGCAGGGCTCGGTGACTTTGAATGGATGGAGGGTATTCCCGGAAACGTGGGCGGCAGTCTGCGCATGAACGCGGGAGCGATGGGGACGGAGACTTTTGATCAGGTCGTCAGCGTTCGCATGATCGATGCGGAAGGTGTTATCTTTGAGAAGCCGTTGGAGGAAATCCGGCATCATTACCGCAATGTCCCCGAGCTGGCGCACAACGTCGCTGTTTCTGCTGTTTTTAAAGGCACTCCGAAACCGGACCGTGAAATTGCCGATGCAATGACCGCTTCGAAAGAAAAGCGCCGCAGTTCACAGCCGGTCGCTGCCAGTGCCGGGTGTATCTTTAAGAACCCCGAAGCCATTGGAGCGGGGCAGCTCGTCGATGAGCTGGGATTGAAAAATACCGGCGTCGGAAATGCTGAAGTCAGCGAGGTTCACGGGAACTTTATTGTCAATCAGGGCAAAGCGACCGCGAAAGACGTTCTCGATCTGATCGCTCAAATTAAGGCGGTTGCGAAAAAGGAACGGGGAATCGATCTTGAGACGGAGGTGCAGATCATCGGGCAGGACGATCCGATCTAGTTGAACCGCAAAGGAGGGCCATGAATCAAGACAATCCATTTTCATCAGGAGCGGGGAAGCCGGCTCCAAAGCCTGCTGAATCGGAGCCGGTTGTCGTTTCTGAAGGTTCTACCGCTACCCCGGAAAACGAAGGCAAAGTGGCTCAGCCGGTGCACTCTCACAGTGGAGGGCGGCGCCCCGCCTCTGCTTTGGAGGGGGAACTTCCGCCGCTGGAAATGGAGGAGACCTCCTGCCGAACCTGTCAGTTTTTTCATTTTGAAGGGGAATCCCGTGTAGCCTCTGTGGAGGGGGAATGTCGGTACAACGCTCCCAATCCCGGTTTTGATGAGCGTGCGCGATGGCCGATCGTTGACTGGGATTCCTGGTGCGGGCAGTGGAACTCGGGAATCAGCAACGATGACATGGTCAAAATGGCACGCCTCGTCGCTGACCGGATGAGCGACCGGGGGGCTTTTAGCGAATAGGGTCAAGCCGGCCATTCACCCCCCTTAAGCCGTCGACCTGACCCTGTTAAGCCGTCGACCTGACCCTGTTAAGTCTTAGAATTGACCCTGTTTGATTTTGAATTCATTGACGGAATCCGCTCCATTTACCCAATTGATTCGCTTCCGGAGCTTCCCGGCTGGAAAAAAAGACTTTGTTTCTTAAAGATCTCATTGTTAAGAGACGTAGACTTCTTCGTTTTGACGAAATCGACAAACCGGTTCATCCTCCGTTGTTCTTTCTACTTTCACCTACGTAATTTATGAATCCTTCAATTGATCAACTCCATGTCGCAGTTCTCGCAGGCGGCCCCGGTTCGGAGCGCGATGTTTCTCTCGCGTCTGCCCGCGGCGTTGCCGAGGCTCTCGAAGGTCACGTCGCGAAAGTCACTCTGGTGGATGTGAAAGGACCGGGCTTTGATTTGCCTGAAGGAACGGACATCGCGTTCAATGTCATTCACGGCACCTACGGTGAAGATGGAACGCTCCAGGCCGAGCTCGAGGAGAGGGGTGTTCCCTACACCGGGGCCCGCCGGGTCAGCTCGGCGCTCGCTTTTGATAAGATTCTGAGTAAAAATGCTTTCATCGAGGCTGGTGTCAGCACTCCGCTTTCTGAAGTCGTGATGATTGGTGCCGCTGACGTTTTTACCGGAGAAATCGGAATTCCATGCGTCGTGAAGCCGCCTCGTGAAGGCTCCAGCGTCGGGGTTCATCTCGTGCACAGTGCCGGGGAGTGGGATGCGGCGATTGAGGACGCCAGCAAGTACAGTCCCGATGTGCTCGTTGAACAACTCATCACGGGGAAAGAGCTCACTGTGGGAGTACTTGGCGATCAGGTATTTCCCGTCATTCACATCCAACCGCGATCAGGATTCTACGATATTTCGAATAAATACCCCTGGATGACAGGGCAGGGCGGCACTGACTATTTCTGTCCCGCTGATCTTCCTGAGGATGTCACGGCGCGGGTCCAGGAGGAAGCGCTCAAGGCCCACCAGGCACTCGGAATCGAGGTATACTCCCGTGTCGACGTACTTTTGAGTGAGGACGGAACGCCCTATGTCCTTGAAGTAAATACGATTCCGGGGATGACCGAAAGCAGTCTTTTACCCAAGGCGGCGAAGGCTGCGGGAATTGACTATGCAAATCTTTGTTTGAAAATTATTAAGCTTTCGCGTAATTTCAGTTAATGCGAAAGAAATCGGGGATCAAAAACGGTCGAAAGTTCAAGAACCCGCTGAAGTTCAAAAAGTCAAAATCTGCTGGAGAAGATTCTGATTGGGTTCAGCTCGATGCTGACACAACAGTGTCGGTCAGGGCTCCGGCGCGTAAAGGCACTTCGAAAAAAGGCCTCGCGATCCGCGCACTCGCTATTCTCTGTCTTTGCGTCAGTATTCCGCTCGGGGCGAAGTGGGCCTACGCCAATATTTTCTATAAGAACGAGGAGTTCGTTCTCCAGCGTCTCGATATTTCGAGCGATGGGCTCTTAAGTAAGACGAAGCTCTCCGAAATTGCGAACGTCTCGCCGGGGATGAATTTGCTGGAGTTGGATCTCGGGTTGATTCAGGAACAAATTGAATTGCTGCCGCAGGTCGCCAAGGTGTCGGTGAACCGTGAAATGCCGGATCGTCTCGTCATTCAGGTGAGGGAACGTATTGGTGTTGCCTGGTTGTCCTGCCCGCCGCAGGGGATCCGACCGTGGGACATGGAGCGGGGCTTTCTCATGGATGATCACGGCTATTTGTTTCGCTGCCTCGATCTCACGGACGAGATGAAGAGTCTTCCTGTCGTGGAAACCTTCAAGCTTGATACTCCGACTGAAGGCATGAGCCTTGATTTAGTGCCGGCCAGGAACGCTCTGAAATTGATCATCGAGAGCGAACGACTCTTTCCTTCAGAGGATATGCTGGTTGAGAAAATTCGGCTCACCAACGAGTGGGCAATGGAATGCGCCTATCGCAACGGGCTCAAAGTTACCTACGATGTCTACGATGTTCCCCGTGGTCTTGATGATCTCGCACTGATTTTGCTGGAGACCGAGAAAGCGGGGCAAACCCTCTTAACGGTGAACGTAGTTGCCAAAAAGAATATTCCGGTAACCTTTGCAGAGAGCGCAATTCCTGTGTCTCAAGGCGGTGACAATGCATCACCTGCTGCGATCGAGGTTCCCAAGCCCCCGGCGAAACCTGAATTGTCCGGTCAGGAAAAACATTTGCACTCGATTCTCTCGGGAGGCTAATATCAATTTCACAATACCCCCTATGGCATCATCAAATATCTATGTCGGTCTGGAGATCGGCACTTCAAAAGTGTGTATGGTTGTCGGCGAAGTGCGCGATGACGGTGCCATTAAGATACTTGGGGTGGGGCAGCATCCATCCGCAGGGGTCCGAAAAGGGGAGATCGTTGATCCCGACACCGTTCAGACCTGTCTTCACGATGCGTTGATGCGGGCGGAAGAGCGCAGTGACGTTGAGATTAATACCGTTTTTCTCGCCGTAACCGGTTCGCATATTCAGAGTCTCAATAATCGCGGGACGATTCGTGTCTCGGATGAAGAGATGGAAATTACCGCTGAAGATCTCGACGAGGTTAAGAAAATTGCACGGGATGTGCCGCTCCCGAAAGAGAATGGTTATATACATTCAATCATCCAGCACTACTTTGTCGACGGGCAGGAGAAGGTTTTGAATCCCGTTAATATGCTGGGTCAGAAGCTGGAGGCGGACTACCACATCATTCACGGGGTGAAGACCCGGATTCAGAATGCGATCCGCTGTGTGCGCGAGGTTCCTCTCGAAGTGGAGGATATCGTTTTTTCCCCTGTGGCTGCCGCCCAGGTCGTGCTCAACCGCGAGGCCAAGAACGAAGGGGCACTTCTTCTCGATATAGGTGGTGGAACTACCGACTATATTTGTTTCGTCGGTGGAGCTGTCGTTGCCAGTGGCTGTGCTCCGATCGGCGGTGACCATATCACCAACGATATTGCTCTCGTTTTGAAAATTCCCCTCGCGAGAGCGGAGAAGTTGAAGGTGAAGCACGGCAGCGCTTCGCTGAAGAATATTCGAAATGAAGAGATTGTGATCGAGGGCGAATCGGGAAAAAAGGTTGAGCAGGAGCTCTTGAATCAAATCATGAACGCCCGTCTTACCGAGCTTTTGACGGTGGTTGCTGAACCATTGAGAAAACAGGGTTGCCTTGAAAAGCTGGGAAGTGGTATCTTCTTAACCGGAGGATCGAGCTTGATGACCGGGATAGATGATGTTACAGAGGAAATCTTCGGTGTTCCTGTGCAGAAAGCGGGGGCCGCGTCCATGTCAGGGCCGGCGGCACTTTTCGAAAATCCACAGTATGCGACGCCTGTGGGATTGATACGATACGCACAACTTTTAGACGAACAGAGACCCCGAAAAGGACCTCTTGGAAAGCTCGGAAAGAAGATTGAGCAGATTTTCAGCTCAAAAAGCTGACAACTAAAGCTTTTCTTTTCTTTTGACAATCACTATCTATTAAGGAACGTAAGAATTTATGATTGAGTATAATCAGGACGATCAGGCAGAACCGGGACAACCGGGAGCTGGCGTGAAAGTAATAGGTGTTGGTGGGGCAGGTGCAAATGTGTTGGATCGAATGGCTCTGGAGGGGAGCGACGATGCTGCACTGCTGACACTGAATACCGACGTCCGGGCGCTTTCAACATCTGTCTCAAGCGATAAAATTCAGCTGGGAACAACTCTTCTCAAGGGGATGGGAACCGGTGGCGATCCTTCGCTCGGTAAGCAGGCTGCACTGGAGGCTGTTGACGGCATCCGTGAAGCAGTCCGCGGGAACGAGATGGTTTTTGTCTGTGTCGGTCTTGGCGGGGGAACCGGTTCGGGCTCCGCTCCTGAAGTTTGCCGTATCGCTAAAGAGGAAGGTGTTTTTCTCGTGGTCTTCGCAACGATGCCGTTTTCCTTCGAGGGACAGCGCCGAATGGATCAGGCGAAAGAGTCTCTCGAGACGATCGGTCGTTATGCCAATGCGGTGATCACTTTTGACAATGATCGCATGGGAGAACTCATCGTTCCCAAGGACGGCGTGACCCAGGCTTTTTCCGCTGCTGACAAAATTATCAGTCAGAGCATCCGCGCGACAATGAACGTCGTTTTCCGTCCCGGAATTATCCGGATCGGGATGGATGATCTCCTTTCGGCGATCGACTCAGAGGATTCACGCTGCCTCTTCGGTTACGGTGTCTCCAAAGGCGAGAATCGCGCTCACGAAGCTCTTGAGCAGGCGCTGAAGTGTCCTCTCCTGGATCGCGGTAAGCTCCTTGAAGATTCTGATGCAGTACTCGTTCAGGTATCGGGCGGCGATACGATGACACTTTTTGAAGTGCAGATGGTGATGTCCGAGGTGGCAAAACACGTTGGCCCACAATCGCAGATCCTTTTTGGAACCGGCACAGACAAGCGACTCGGAAACAGTCTTTCTGTGACGATCTTGAGTTCAGTTTCCGGTCCTGATGCCGGCGCATCGAAAAACAAAACCGAAGCTGACGCCCCTGCATTAAGGGAATCCGCTCCTGTGAGCCTGGGTATGTCGGCTGCACCGGCTGCAAGCGTTTCTATTTCTGTTGGTGAAACTCAGCCGATCCAGCCAGTTCAACCTGCCCAGCCAGCCCAGCCGGTTGCGCAGGAACCTGCCCCTGAAGAAGTGGAAGAGGAAGTTTCCTATGATGAACCTGAGCCTGAACCGGAGATTCGCCTCGAAGCTCCTGAAGAGGATCTTGTCGAGGAGGAACCTCCTGCTTTTGAAGAGGAAGAGTATGAAGAGGAGGCCGATGAGTCTGCCGTATTCGAGCCCTTGCAGGAGGAGGAAGTGCCTTCATACTCGCCGCCATCACCAATCCCTTCGCATCAGTCTGCAGCAGCAGATGAGGGCTTCGTTGAAGACGACGAGGAAGAGGATTTCCGGAATCCGATTGCCCGTGCCGTCGGTCAGGCTGATGAAGGTTCTGATGTCGACCGCGTAGAAGCGGTGACCGAATCGTCTCAGAAGATCACCTTGAGCCGGATGGTTTCCTCCGGTAAAACAGGGCGCATCAAGACTCGTGATTCCCATGAGGCTGCTGAATCCGGGCCAGCTCTTCCACCGAGCCGTCCACCCTCACTTCCACAGGAGCAGCTTGAGCCTGCTGAATTGAGTGAAGAGGCGCGTGCACAGCAGGAAATGCTTCAGCTTGAGCCTGTTGGTGGTGCCAAGAAGGGGCGCTTCGCTAAGACTGATCCTACGATCGTCGACGGGGAAGACCTCGATGTTCCAACTTTCCTTCGCAAGAAGAAGTAAGGAGGCAGGGAGCGATCCTGAACCTTTTTCAAAATCAAAGCGCCTCTCTCGGGGCGCTTTTTTTGTGCCTGCATTCAGGCTGCTGTCGCTACGTCAGTGCGTTTGGCAGATCGGCAGGGGATCGCCATAGAATCGCGGCCCGGTGCCGAGAACGTGGACGTCGAGGACTGTTTTGACCCTCGCTAACTTCTCTCTGAGCCGTGTTTTCAGGCCACCGGCATAGCCCACTTCGCGAGCATCGTATCCGACGGCATTCAATCCGAAATGGCTGGCGAGGAAAAGGGCGCGCTGATTGTGGAATTCCTGTGAGATGATGACGGCTTCCTCGAGTTGAAAAACAGCTCGTGCCCTTGCGATGGTGTCGAGAGTCCGGAAGCCGGCAAAGTCGCAGACGATTTTCTCTTCGGGGATCCCGCGGGCGATGAGGGCGGCTTTCATTCGCTCCGGTTCGTTGTAGCTCTTGTTGCCGTTGTCACCGCTCACGATGATCCATTGGCATTTGGAGGCCTCGTAGAGTTCCACTGCTGCATCGATTCGATAGATGAAGTAGAGGTTCCTCCTTCCATCGCGGAGATACTCTGAGCAGCCGGGAACAATTGCGACCGTCATCTTTTTGACAGCGGAGAGGTCGTCTGTGTGCCGTCCTTCACTTGCTCTCGTGACAAGGCGGTCGCAGACGAAGACGGTGAGAAGCAGGAGAAAGGTCCCCGCGAGGCTGAGGTAAGTCAGTCGTCGATGATAGATCCGGAAAATACGCATTCCCACGATACGCGGGAATGCCGGATCTCTTTCAGCTAGATTCCGCCTCTATCGGGGCGGGCATGGACCGGAGCGAATGCCCGGTTAGCTTGCGTTGGTTGCTTCGTCGAGGAAGTTGCTCGCCAGCCCGATGAGATCTTCTCCTGTGGCGAGATAGCGCTCACGGTATTCGGTGACGGCGTCCGTGTTGCAGGAGAGGAAGTTCTCCACGTCAGATTCAGCTTCGGAGCGCTCGCTTCGTGCCCACTGGAGGAATTCGGCAACGCAACGGTGTGTCGATCCGGCTCCGATTGCATTCAGTGAATCGCGAAAACGGGTCGCATTGTCCCAGTTGATCTCTGCGAGAAGGTACTCGACGCCGCCTTCACGGATGCCGCAGTCGATCTCCTTAATCTCATCGATCTTTACGTCTCTGGGATTGTGAGGGGCGCAGGCGATCAGCTCTTCGATCAAATCCTCGCGGGTCTTCACGAACTTCAAATTCTTCTTTGCGACAAAGGATTCGGCATCGGCGCCTTGATCAATGAGGTAATTAATCACCGCTCGATTCCGGTTGAAAATGGCGAGGAAGAGGGGCGCTCCGCCACGGAAATTAACGTCGGCTCCGTCTTCGATCGCTTCAATCGCGTCGTCCAGAGATCCTACGGTACAGGCCAGTTCAAGGGTGCAGTTTGCAATCGGGTCACTCATGATCAGGTTAAGAATGAAAAAGAAAATCGGAAATTGAAGCTAACTGGGAATTTAACACAAGGGTTACTGTAGGTAAACACGGAAATTACTGCGAGTTCAGAAAATTATCACGTTTGCTGAATTTACAGGAATTATTCAATTCTAACCGCGATATCTAAGGATTCCCTGCACTATTTCTTCAGCGAGTATTTGTCTAAACCATTCGGCGCTGCAGCGTTGGCTTTCCCAGCGATTCGAAATAAATCCGCATTCGATCAAAACGGCGGTTGCCTTGGTGGCTTCAAGAACTTTGAGACGTTCCGGCTTGAATCCCCGGTTCCGGGTCACGAGGCGGCGTCCGAGTTCACTCTGAATGTAGCTTGCGAGCTCACGCCCGGTGGCGCTGCCGGGCCAGTAAAGTGTCTCGGTCCCGCTGATGCTGCGGTCGGAATGGGCATTGAAATGAACGCTCAGAAAAAGAGTCTTCGGCGACTTGTTCGCCATTTCCGCGCGTTCGATCAATTCGACGTAGGTATCGGTCGTGCGCGTGAGTTGGGAACTGATTCCTTTGGCGGTGAGAAGTTTGGCAATTCGCTTTGCGAGATCAAGCGTCAGTTCTTTCTCTACATTGCCAAAGGCGGAGGAGCCAGGGTCCTTGCCGCCATGGCCGGGATCGATCACGACCTTGTTGAAATCCTCCAGCGCCGAGGAATCAGCCGGAATCATCGAAATGAGTCCCGCCAGAGCGCAGAAAGTGAGGAGAAGGCGATCCATCCGTTTTAGATTAGCCACAGGTTTTCGAAAAGTCGAGTCGAAGTGCTTAAGATTACTTAACTATTTTTTTTCGACGCAGTCTTGAGAGACTGATGAGTCGCAGTGCTATCGTCGCAAAGCAGCCGATAATAATTGTCCAGAGGGCTATTTGCGGAATCGGCGTCTGGAACCGTTCATATGAAATACCGCAAATCATGAGAATGGAGGTGATCGAGACGAGGGTGAGGCGATGGGTGCGCGTCATCGGTCCACGCGCATAGTCCTTGATGCCCGCTCCCATGGTCTGGCCCATCGATCGGACGTATGCGGAGAAGATCGCGCCGAGGGCCGCTCCGAGGCCCAGCCAGGGAGAGGAATAGGCAGCAAATCCAAAGCCGATCATGGTGACGGCGTCTGAGACCCGCTCAGGAAGTTCGTTGAAGAATTCATCTTCGCTGAGAGTCCGGCTCGAATTGGGGGAAAGAAAGCTCACAATTTGGATTGTGCCGATGCGGAGGAGACAGAAGATCATTCCGAGGAGCCAGAACCATTGTGGCTCCGGCATTTCGCTGGTGACGAAAAATGAAAGTCCCGCGAGAATCCCGAGAATCATGCCGATAATGGCGACCCACTCGCGGGAAACGCCCGCGCTCATGAGGAAGAGGGCGACGCGGCGTGCCATCAGATTTCCCTTCCGGATTCTCCTTTTCTTCTTTGCTGGCATTTCTTCTGGCTTTTTACTCTGGCAGGAAGTTCTTTAGAAAGAGAAACATTAGGTTCTTGCCGGTGTTAACGTTAGCTGTTATTACGCGGATTCACCCACGAATCTCAAATAAAACTTTTTATGTCTTCACCTGCCAATACTCCTCCCACTCCGGAAGAGGAAAGTGCCGTTGATCGGGAAAAGCGGGAGTCGAACGAACGGGACGTGGGGCTGATGTTGCTGGTGAAAGAAGGCGATATTCCCGCCTTCGAAAAGCTGGTCGAGATCCATCAGGGGCCCGTTATCGGGACCGTCGCCAAGATGCTGGGCGGGGCATCCGATGCCGAGGATATTGCTCAGCAGGTCTTTATTCGTGTTTGGAAATCAGCCGCCCGCTATGAGCCGACCGCGAAATTCACGACCTGGCTTTTCACGATTACCCGAAATCTCGTCTTCAACGAAACGAGACGGCGGCAGCGAAAGCCAACCGTTTCCGCCGACGAACGGGAAGAGGACAGCCAGTGGACCACGGAGGACCAGGATACCGCGTCTCCGGATCAGGATGCGCTGAACCGCGAGCTGGAGGAGGCGATTGATCGCGCCATCGCCGAGCTTCCCGAGAAACAGCGCATGGCGATTATTCTCCGGCGCTACGAGGAAATGCCCTACGAGGACATTGCCAAAGTGCTCTCCATTTCAATTCCGGCCCTGAAAAGTCTCCTCTTCCGCGCTCGTGGTCAGTTAAAGGAGTCGCTTCAGGCGTATCTGGATCAATAGGTTGGCGGGGCTTTTAACGCTCGCCGATGCGAATCAGATTTTCTTCGGTTCGGACGATGAACCCGTCGGAGACGACCGCGAAGGAGGAGAGACCGAACTCATTTAATTCATTCTCTCCCACTTTATCGAACTTCTTCCCGGGTTTAACCACCGTCGTCACTCCCTCTCCATTGTGGAAAAAGAGATGACCGCTCGCGTACACGGGGGATGAGGAAAAACCACCTTCGCCGTTGAGACGTTCCTGATAGTATTCCTCTCCGGTTGTGGCGTCGAAGCAGGAGAGGATCCCTTTGTCATCGTTGATGAAAAGGAGCCCGTCGACAATGATGGGGGAACTTTCTCTCGGGATGCGTTTCTCAGCTGTCCAGACAATGTGGGTGTCGGTGACATCGCCCGATCCGTCGGCCCGAACTGCAATCAGATTTGCAGTATTGAAACCGGAGCAGACGTAGATGATTCCGTTATTGTAAATCGGGCGGGGAACCACTGAGTAGCCTTCGTCGTAGCCGCATCGCCAGATCTCTTTGCCGGTTTCCGGATCGTAGGAAATGACGGCTCCTGAGCCCGGTAAGACGACCTGTTGTTTGCCTTTTACCTCGATCAATAGAGGCGTGGAGAATGAGAAAGTGCGGGACACCTCAACACCGCGCGGAGTTCTCCAGGCTTCCGAACCGTCATTGGCATCGAGGGCGATGACGAAGGGATCCTCATTTCCGTCGCAGGAGAAAATCAGTTTGTCGCCAACCAGAACCGGTGAGCCACCGGTGCCGTGAACAGGTGCGTAGGTGATTGATTCCTGAGTCCAGATTACTTTGCCGTCGGCTGCATTCAGACAGGCGGTTCCGTTGTGGCCGAAATGGACGTAGAGCTTTCCGTCGCGGAAGACCGGAGTGGGGGACGCATGACTGTTTTTCTGGTGCATCTTGTCCTCATCACCTTCGAAAATAACCGTTTTCCAGAGCTCTTTCCCGCTATCAAGAGCGTAGGCCCGCGCCTCGAGCGAGAGCTTGTTGCGGGCCACCACACCGGTGCTGACAAAGACCGCTTTTTCGGCAATGACAGGGGAGGACCACGCTTTCCCATCGACCGGTGTCTTCCAGCGAATGTTCTTCGTCTCCGACCACTTTAGCGGGACTTTGGCGTCGGGGGCGTGGCCTTCTGCTCCGGGCCCGCGAAACTCCGGCCAAAAATCGGCAAAAGCCCCCGAATGGAGTATGACCAGAAGAGTGGTGGTAAATACGAGAGCGGGCGTTTTCATGGCGGCGGGGAAGGGTTTTCGAAAATGTGAATAGAACCGCTCCGGTGGTAAAGCCAAAAATCGATCCGATTCAGGTAGATGTGAGGGCGCGGGGGGTGGGGGGGCGTCGGTTCTGGCGCCCCTTCCGGGCGCAAGATCTCCCCCGGGCTCAGGCCTTGATTCGACACGAACCGTCTCAGAAACCTCACGCACCGAATCGCCGCCGGCTTGGCCTTCACTCCTCCAGAATTGCTGTGGCGTGCTGGGCGAAGAGGGCCCGCAGGTCTTTGGCATACTCTTTCAGGATCTTCTCACCGATCCCTTCGTGATCGCCGCAGCGGTAAAGGGCCCGCGCGAGAATGATCTCGCGAAGCGGTTCGGTGCGTTCATCCTGTCGGTCGCTTTCAGAAATGTCTGTGATCCAGTGACCGCTCATGTTTTCCTTTTTCAGCACCGCTGCGAGTGCTTCCGCCGCTGCCGGATCGCGAAGGGTCTCAAAAGCCAGTGAGACCGAGCGATGATGAGAGAACTCTTTCTCCTCATCGAGTTGCGCGGTTTTGGCGAGCAGAACCGGCATCGCTGTTTTCACGTCACCGGATTTGCCGAGCGCGATAATGTGGGAATCGAGGCGTGAGATGCTGCCGCCGAACTGGCCCATGCCGCGAAAGTTCCAGCCTTCATCCCACTCCTGATTTGAAATCGTGTCCGCGAGAACACGGGAACCGGTCGCATCACCGATCATCCCGAGAATGTTCGCGTAGATGAGCTGATGCTCCGGTGAATCGGCTTCCTTGAATGCCTCAACGAGCATGGGGCGGGCGCGTTCCTCCTCGCCGAGCAAGGTCGCGAGGCCGCGGTAGTTGTTCACGACACTGGTGACGGCGGTCGCAATCGTTTCATCGGCGACTTCTTCGGCTTCTGTTGCCTCGATGATCTCAGGGGGAAGAGAGCCCATTTCAACGAGGTGCTTCTGCAGCGCTTTGACATCGAGTGACCGGGTGGGAATACCCTCCGCAGCGATCGTGGCGGCAGCGACTCCGGCGGCGTAGCCCTGATTCTGGATACAGGGCTGCATCCGCAAAATCGGCATGGCATCGCGGTGAGCGCTCATCCCGAGACCGGTCACGATGATCCCGTCGAGCTTCTGCGGGAGGAGGGCGCGGTAGGGGACGCTTGCGATCATTTCCTTTTTGTCAGGAAAATTGATCATGAAAAGCGGGTGTACCGTGTAGCCGTGCGTGTCGAAGTTACTCTGATGGAGTGAAATTGTATCAGACCAGGTGCGCTCATTGATGATGTCGCCGGGACCGACGTAGGCATCACCGACGATGCGGCGACGCTCGCGGCTGTCGATGAAGGTGGAAAGGTCGTAGTTGCTCCGGTATTTTTTCCGCGCCGCAACAATCATGCGCCACTGGTCGACCGGGTCGGATTCATCGGCGAAGGAGTAGTCGGTGTTCATGTAGCCGGTGCCCAGCTTTCTCGGGGAAAGTCCCGTTCCCTGCATCGCAATGTGCTCGGAAGAGGTCGTGACAAAGTCTGCTCCCGCAGCCACCGCAATATCGGAGTTGCCGGTCGCATCGATCACCGCTTTTGCGAGAACTGCGCCTCGTCCTTGTGGGGTCGTTACGATGACCCCGATCACTTTGCCATTCTCGACAAGCGCACCGGAGGCGAGGGTGGAAAACCAGATGTCCGCTCCCACGGTCGCATTTTCGTTTCGCCACAGCTCGCGTTTCGCGACGGGGTTCCAGCCGCCTTTGCGTTTTGGTCCGCCCATTTCTTTGATCTTTTCATCTACCTCCGCAGTGAAGCCTTTGCGGTAGCCGTGATAGTAACTGGAGATCAATCCCATCGTTCCGACCCCGCCGAGGTGGTCCTGATACTCGATCACGAGAGCGGAAGCCCCCTGGCGACCCGCACCGATTCCGGCCGGAGCCCCGCCGGTTCCGCCGCCGGCAATGACGACGTCGTAGCTGCCGAGAACGGGAATGGAGCGATCGGGAGAGCTGACCGTTGGAAGGCCCGAGTCGGTCGGGCGCGCTCCATTGAGAAATTCACGAACCTCGCCGTGGGCTTTCGCGTCGCCGACGGGCGTTCCTTTTACCTGCACCGTTCCGGAAACCGTCGCCGACTTGGCGAGTGTTGCCGCTTCTTTGCCGACGCGTTTGCCGAGCCGCATCAGATTGAGAGGCTCCATCAGTTCGGCCGCTGCCTCGCGGGAGACAGCGGCACAGCCCCCGAGTACGAAAAAGCGTTCGAGTGTTTTCGGCTGAAGCGTTTCCAGATTCAAGGTGGCGACATCGAACGCCCCGGCCTCCGGGCTGCTGCGGGAGAGGAGCGGATCAGGTGGAATCTGGTAAAGGACATCGGACTCATCGACGAGGGCGACGTCGAATGTCATTTCCCGCGCGATTACCTCCGCACGCGCAAATGAAGCAGGACTGTTGTCCTTCATAGGGATCGTCAGATCATAGAGAAAGACCTCGTGTGGTCCCTCTTCGGAGTAAAAATGCACATCCGCCTTCTTCACCTTGATTCCTTCGCCCTCCTGAGCACTGCCCCCCGAGACAATGCGGCGGAAAGTTTGCGGTCCGGCAGGGTATGCCGCGAATTCAACACCCGCTGCCCGTGCCGCTGTCGCCCGGGTTGTCGCGTCGATCACCACTTTGGCGCGAACCGCCTGGCGTCCCGCCCGGTTCGTCATCACGATTCCCGCGGGCTGGCCCTCTTCATCGACGAGGAGATCGGTTACCATCGAACCGTAGAGATACTGGATTCCCGCTTCGAGGAGCGCCTCGTCGAGCGCGATCTTGGCCTGCATCGGCGTCGCGGGCACGTTCGCCTGCTCGGTCGGGTCGATCTTGATTCCCGTGTCTTCGATGACGAGCAATTCACCCAGCAACATGCGGGTAACGTCCTCCGGTTTTTTTACTAACAGTTTAACAAAGCGGCAGGGTTGTTTCACCGGGAGCGACCACTGCACGACGGCATCGCCGGTGCCATAGGATTTCCGCTCTTCGATTTCACCGAGGCTTCTCCAGAGTTTCCCGTTCGGGGAAGTCCAGACTTCGACCCCGTTGACCTGAAATTCTGCACCACGGTCAAAACTCATGAGATGCAGCTCTTTCACTTTGGCCATCTTTCCGAGATCGGCGATCAAGGTCACGTTCTCTTCGAACTGGACCGATTCGTGGGCTGCGAGCTGCCATTTGCCGTCGCCCAGAAGCGTGTTGTTTTTGTCAGGGTGAGCTTTGCTCGCGATTTGATCCGCCTCGTAGGTAAACTCGAGTCGATCAGGGAAGCCGGTGACGGGGGCCTTTCGCTCGAAGAGGGCTTTCTCCAGATCGCTGACCGGTTCCTTTCCGTCCTCCAACCAGAGTCGAAGCGTTCCCGCGATGTCCTCGCCGAGATAGGGGCGGGGGGCTGCGAGGAAAACAGAGGCGCCGTTCTCAGCCGCTTCGACTGCCGCCGTAATCGCTCCGCTGGTACCTCCGACGACGACGACATCCACGTCGTAGGAGACGGGAATTTCGCGGGCGGTTTCGAGAATGGTCTCCTCCGCATACACAGAGAAGGACGACGCCAGCGCGGCGGTGACGAAAAATGAATAGAAACGTTTCATAGAGTCAATCGGGACTTTCAGACTCGCATCCTACATGCAATGCTTCCGCCCGTGCCACTACGCAAATCGTGAAAAAATATTTTGGGAACTTTTACCGGCCATGGACATTACATGTCTATCGCGTCGCTATATTCGTCTTTCTGCTGGTCGCAATACGCCAGCAGCATTCGTGGTACATCGCCCAGCGGGCGGGCGAAGCGAGGGAACTCACGCCGGTGGAGGATGTCATTCCCTTTTACCCGAACGCGACTTCTCTCAGCGATTGGGATAGCGGACACGGCGGCCAGAATGTCTTTGATGCCGAAGGCAAAAAACTCGGTCACATCATCCAGACATCGCCCGATGCCGATGATATCTACGGTTTTTCCGGTCCTACCAATACCCTGATCGCCTTTGACGAGAGGAAGCGGATTCTGGGTATCAAGATCCTCCGAAGCGATGACACCAAAGAGCACCTCGCCGAGGTTGAGCATAACGAGGCTTTCCTTCAACAGTGGAACGGACTCGACCGCGATGAATTTCTTGCTCAGGACGACATCTACGCCGTTTCCGGAGCCACTCTCACCAGTGATGCCATCGCTGACGGAATCGCGCGGCGACTCGGGGGAGGCAACCGGATCTCGCGATTTCCCCGGGAGATTGAAATCAGCGAAGTGAAGCCGTTTCTGGAGGATGCCGCCGCGTTTGCCCCTGTCGAAAAGCGTCCCTTTCTCCAGCAGGTCCTCGACGGCGAAGGCACGCCGCTCGGGTATGTCTCGCGAACCTCCCCGCACGCGGATGATATGATCGGCTATCAGGGGCCGACCGATTTGCTCATCGTCCTCGATCCCGACGAACTCGTCATCGGTCTCGCGGTGCGGAACACTTACGACAACGAGCCCTATGTGAAACTGCTCAGCGAAGATGAGTATTTCTTCAACACTTTCAAAGGCTTCGAGCTCATGCAGATCAGCGAAATTGATATTGTTGAGTCAGGCATCGACATTGTCTCCGGGGCAACGAAAACGAGCGTCACCGTGACCGAAGGGCTTATTCACAGCGCACTTGAGATCGCCCGCACCCGCGAACCGGTTCCACCGAAACCGCTGATTGATCTCCGCGTCCGCGATATCGGAACCATCCTCGTCGTTCTCCTCGGACTTCTCATCGCCTTCACCCGGCTCAAAGGAAAACGCTGGCTCCGGATCGGCTTTCAGGGTGTCCTCATTGTCTATCTCGGATTCATCAACGCCGACATGGTTTCGCAGGCCCTCCTCGTCGGGTGGGCCAAAAGCGGTGTCGCCTGGAGCGTTGCCCCCGGCCTCGTTTTCCTGACACTTGCCGCACTGATCGCCCCGGTCTTCACCGGAAAGCAGGTCTACTGCACCCATCTCTGCCCCTTCGGCGCCGCACAGGACTGGTTGGGCAAAAAGGTGCCGTGGCGCATCGCTGTGAAAGGTGTTGCTGAGAAGATACTCAACGCACTGCCTGTCGCCCTCTTGCTTTGGGGGCTCATCATCACGATGCAGCACCTGCCCTTCAGTCTTGTCGGACTGGAACCCTTTGACGCCTTCGTCTTCCGGGTCGCCGGTTGGGCAACTCTCGCGATCGCCGTCGCCGGACTGATCGCCTCTCTTTTCATCAATCGTGCTTACTGCCGTTATGGATGTCCCACCGGCGCGATGCTGAAATTCATCCGCTTCGGTGGCAGTGCCAGTGGCCGGATAGGAACGAGAGATTACGTCGCGGCCGGTTTTGCCCTCGTTGCGATTGCCCTGATGGTATTTCGGTGAGGGGAGGGGCGTCCTTTGTTGCGTCTCAGGGAACAGCACTTTGGGGTGGAGGTCGCGAGTGGGACTGACCGGAAAAACGCGGTATCTGCTTCCGAAAATTGAATGATATAGACTCACATCGCAGTGATATCAGGCTCATCAACTCAGTTCCTCATAACCTGGTTAATTCATCCGGATATACGCATGCATCTCAAATAAAATCTTGCTATATCAGGGGCTGCAGGACATTCTCGGTTCCGAATGCCTCCAGTGATATCACTGCTTGAGGTGATACTAATAAATACTGTTGTGCCATGAAATGCGGAAGCATCGGATTCGGAATTTTCATGATCCTTTTCGTCGCCGGATGCTCGAACGAAGTGAGCATCCAAACTTATGATCTTGGTGACTCCCTCGAGATTGAGTTTATTGGCGAGAGATTTTGGGACGTTTCGTCCGGAATCGATTTCGTAGTTCGCGATCCCAAACGGATTTTGGCGAAGGAATCTTCGGTCTCGTTCTACGTTCCGAGCGATGGACCGCCGCCAACCTTTCAATTCTACTGGACCGAGGATCGCTCCGTGCTTGGCATCGCTGAAAACCGTGAACCTGCAAAGTTGCTTTCTGTGATCGACACAGTTGACTGGGTTTCCTATGTCCCATGGGGAGAGCGTCCTCGTGAACCAGCAAGAGCACTTGTTGAAAAGCTTTCGAAGCATCACCCTGACATTGAGCCATTTCCGTAAATCCAATCGGGCACAATCGGGTAGGAACGGGGATTGAACCCGCTCCCCCCACACCACCCGGCATGCGGGTCCGCACCGGGCGGT
>JAYWLB010000061.1:0-4303 GCA_035967665.1 Verrucomicrobiales bacterium BCK34 | reverse complement strand
AGCGACGATCCCGTGCCGATGGGTGGCGGATTTGCTGATAGGCAGAGAACACGGGATGCAATCCCATGCTACTTTCTACTCTCTACTCTCTACTCTCTACTCTCTACTCTCTACTCTCTACTCTCTACTCTCTACTCGGGTAAGCTAACGAATCCCAAATTCCTCGAGATGTTGCGCGATGATTTTCCGCTCCGTATCGTGGAAACCATTGCTCTAAGGGACAGACAAATTGTTCTTCAAACGGTTACGAGCTCGGCTCCGGTGATCTTGTGCTTGTTTTTCTCAGGTCTCATACCGGCGAAAAAAAGAATTTCATAAAAGTTGGCCAGTTTTTTACAGCAATTACGCCTTTAGGACTGAACCGAGAGGTTAACAAAAAAACAAAATCCATATTATGAAAAAACAGATCACTAAAAAACAGAACCCAATCACTATCTTCGTTCTCGCAGCGACAACTGTCCTCTTCGGTTTCTCCACGGCCGTGCAAGCGGATATCTCACAAGTTCGGGCTGTCACTGCATCTGCGCAGGGGCAGCCGAAGGCTCTCTATTTCCAACATGGTGGGAAGTGGATGGAAATCGGTCTTCTTGCGGACGGCAGTGTTCGGACTTTTACCGAAACCAACAGAGATGAGTGGTCGATCTTTCTTGCCGACGGCGAGGTAACGCTCCAGCTGGATCTCCACACCAAGACGGTGAATTACGCCGATTCGTCTCAGACGATCCCGAATCTTTATCAGGTGTTTGCCTATCATAACTAGTCAAAAGCACAGCTGATTCGAAATAGCGAAATAACTTGTCGGCGTCTTTAAGGCGTCGGCATTTTTGTTGTTCGGTCAAAGCCGTCAGAACGTTAGAAATTTGATCTTTGACTTCATCTTCGCACAACAGTTGCAACCGTTCTTGAAGTCGGAGTTCATTCGGATCGCGATTCTCGATTTCCCAGGCCTCCTCCACCAATTTCCAAGCAGCGTCGAGACACTTTATAAATGGCTCCTTTTGGAACTGGCGCACTCGATGAGTTCGCATCTCGTAGTGTTCTAAAGGACAGACAAATTGTTCTGACATATTGTTCCAAATTCTGTCGAGGTTTCAGCCACTAGTGCGCGCCCACACGCGAGGCCACTCTGTGTTTCGGAAGTGGAGCCCCTTGGAAGTGCGCGTGAGTCTGTCCATCCTGAAGAGGGTCCGGACATGGTCCGAAAAGAGGCTTTCCTCCCTGAAACTTGACTCGATGTCGATTGAATATTAAATCACTGGATATATTAATTATTGAAATTATAATTTTGAGTAATTTTAAATAATGTTTTCTTTTCCAGGCCGATCGCTTTGTAAGCTTGCTTTCCTTCTGCTTTTGGTTGGAGCTTCTGTCCTGCCTTTTTCATACGGGCTTGCTGTCGAACACCCGGTGATTCAGACGGGTGTTGGTCCGCTTTGGGTTAGATCTCCCAAGATCGATGTAGAGGCAGCGGCGCTTGAAGCAAAGGGAACGGGGAGTCGATATATTGTACTAGTCGAGAATCATTGTCACTACGAGAAGCGGCATAAATACTGGAGATTTGCGGTCAGGTTGAACTCCAGCACAGGTGTTCAGGAAGGATCTCAAATTTCGTTGGAATTTGATCCCTCCTATCAGGCGCCGGTTTTCCATCATATTCGAATTCATCGAGGGGGGAAGGTGATCGATGTTACGGATCATCAGGAGTTCAAGGTCATTCAGCGCGAGAAATCCCATGATCGCCAAATCTACGATAATCGGCTTACCGCCCTGGCAATTGTGGAAGGAACCCGGGTCGGAGATATTATTGATTATGCCTATTCAATACAGGGGAATAACCCTGTTTATGGTGACCTTTTCCACTGGGAAATGCAGACGTCGTACCCCGTTAAAGTGGGTCGAATTATAGGGTCTTTCAGACATCCTATGAATGATATTGTTAACCCCCGTTCAACAGGGAACCGGGTTAACTCGATGGACTTTCCGGATGGTGACGACGTGGTCCACTGTTGGGATATTCGGGATCCTGAGGTGATTGCAATGGAGGCAAACACGCCCGACAGTTTCGATTATGGCGCGACCGTCGTTGCATCCAATGCCGATGACTGGAAAGAAATTCAGCAGTGGGCATTCGACCTTTTTCCTATTCCGGAAACGCTCCCGGACGAGATTCAGGAAGTCTGTGATTCCTTTCACTTTATCGACGGGGAAAAGGGTGTCGCGGCAGCAGCGCTTCGATTTGTACAGGATGAGATCCGTTACCTCGGAACGTTTGAGGGAGTTCACACCCACCAACCATACTCGCTTGAGGAAATAAACAGCCGACGCTACGGAGACTGCAAAGACAAGGCAATCCTCCTGACATCGATGCTCAGAAATCTCGGAATCAGGGCCTGTCCGGCTCTGGTCAATACGCAGATTTGTGGGGCTGTCACCAGTGTTATTCCCAGTGTTGCAGCATTTGATCATGTCGTCGTAAAGATCACGATTGATCAGAGAGATTTTTGGGTAGATCCAACGATGACATTTCAGAGAGGAGAGCTCGAGTATCTGTATTTTCCAAACTACGGGGCTGCGCTGCCGTTGGTTGAAGAGGCTAGTGGGCTCGAAGATATCCACACTTTTAACAATTCTCGAAACGGTCGTTATGTCACAAAGGAGGTGACGCTGGAGAATTTTTCGGGCGAGGCGACACTGGATATTAAAACAAACAATACGGGGAAGTATGCTGATATCTTCCGAGCCATTTTTGAGAGTCAGTCGTTGGACGCTGTCAGTGAGATTCATGTCGAGCGTGCAAAACTTTCCTATCCCGAGCTTGAGGTAGACGCACCTTTTCAGTGGAAAGAAGCAAGGGAGCACTCCATAGAGAGCACCGAGCGATATAAAATAAAGCACTTCGGATTTCCTGATGAAGAGAACGACCAACATTTCTATGGGATTGCAGTAGCGGATTCGGTGGCGGAATATCTGAGCCCCGAACTTGCCACGGGGAGAACTCTTCCTCTTGGGGTCGAACATCCCGCCAAGATGTGGAGCTCGGTTAAGGTAAATTTTCCAGAAGCGATTCAGTTTCAGAAAGAGTTTGAAGCGATTGAGAACGAGTTTTTCAGCTTCAGTCACTCAGTCGAACCTAACGAGAGTGGATTTAAGTTTACCTGCTATTACCAGAGTAAAGCGGGAACAATTCCCGTCGAGCGGCTTGAGGAATATGCCGAGGAAGCTCGAAAGGCCCGGGATCTCTGTGTTTATAATTTCTTCGTTAATCGTGACTCGACCGCACAGCCACGAGGTGAGCCCTCATCATTGTCTTCTCAGAGCGTTCCGGTCCTTACAAATCAACCATCTGAAGAGCAAAGTATAGCAACTCTACAAACCGCGATAGCAGAGTCTCGTGCGGTCTCAGGTCCGGTGTCGGTGACAGTCTGGATTTGTTGCTTTCTTTTTGGAGTCGCGCTTGCAACTCTTGCAGCCTTGATTCGCCCAAAACCGGCAACACTCTACGCGCGGGATGAAAAACTGAACGGTCTTTCAGGTTGGTTAATCCTTCAAGCAATGAACCTTGTAGTATCTGTATTTAGCAATGGGCTCCTCTCCATACTTGCCTTTCTAACAGCGCTTGAGGGAACGCAGGATCCACTCGATTTCGTTCGCTTTTCACCGGTGGTTTTGTTTCCTTTTCTGGTCGTCATCGTCGCGAGATTTTTTCAGCGGCATTACACGGCACCCTTGCTGATTTGTGTGTTTTTACTTTTTGTTGCTCTGGATAATGTAGCGCTCATCGCCATTGAAAATTTTAGCGAAGCTGTTCCTTTTGAAGATCGCCCTGTCAGGACCGGGGCTGTCTCAATGGTATCCATCCTCTGGATCGTTTATTTTATGAATTCGAAACGTGTCGCGAATACTTTCAGGGAGGAAATTCCGGAGACTTCTGGTCAAGCTCCGTTGAACGGGATTGGTGAAGTTCTCACTCACTCAACTCTTAGTATGGGGGCACCGCCACTCCCCGCTCCAGTCGAGCAGCCCGTAACAATAAAGCACTGAAGTCCCAAATATTTCAATTTACTGGCCCCGGTGCTCTGTGTTCTAAGGGACAGACAAATAGTAAAATAAACATTATCGAAGAGTGGATTGAGAAACGGCCTCAGGATTTCGCGACCGGTTTCATCACGTGTTTTAAAGCGTGGCGGGAAGTTGAGAGTGCAGGTGGGTAGGGCGAATCGTCCCGATGAGCTGCGGCGTCCGATTAAATGTCTCCAAACCTTGTCGCTTCGCTGCGAAGTAGGAAGATAGATCGGGAGCCTTA
>JAYWLB010000060.1:0-78760 GCA_035967665.1 Verrucomicrobiales bacterium BCK34 | reverse complement strand
GCGAAACCAAACTGGAACCGATAGGCTCTGCTGGGAAATGCTCACGCAGTTTCTCTACAAACCGCAAACGTAGAGGAATCCGTGAGGATTTCTTTCACGCCCCCCCTCACCCCCCGCTCATTCTCGCCGCGAGCCGAACCGCCTCAATCAAACTTTGTTGGTTCGCCTTTCCCTGCCAGGCGATATCAAGCGCGGTCCCGTGATCCACTGAGGTGCGCACGATCGGCAATCCTAGCGTCGTGTTGATCGCCTCATCAAAGGCAAGCGCCTTCAGGGGAATCAGGCCCTGATCATGATACATACACACGTAGGCATCGGTCTCAGCACGTCGCCATTTTAGAAAAGCCGTGTCAGGCGGCAGTGGTCCCTCAACATTCGCCCCGGCCCGCCTCGCCGATTCAATCGCCGGAAGAATAATCCGCTCTTCCTCGCGATTTCCAAAAAGCCCGTTCTCCCCTGCATGAGGGTTCAAACCGCAGACGACGATCTTCGGCTCCCGCCCTCGAATCCGCGACATTGCCTCACGGGTGAGTTCGATCACTTCGAGAATGCGCGCTTCGGTGAGCAATTCAGGCACCTCGTGATAGCCAACGTGAATCGTGACGAGGCTGCAGGTGATGATCTCCGAAGTCAGCATCATGCAGTAGCGCTCCGTTCCGCTGCGTTCCGCAAAAATCTCGGTGTGTCCCGGCTGAGTGATCCCCGCACTGCTCAACGCCTCTTTGTTAATCGGTGCGGTCGCCACCCCGTCAATCGAACCGGCGAGAGATAGATCGATCGATTTTGTAATGTAAGCATAGGCCGCTCTCCCCGTTGCCGCATTGATCGTCCCCGGTTCGAAATCGTTGAGACCTATGCTCTCGATGTGAAAAACACACGGCGACACAGCAGACTCGATTCCCGATTCATCGCAAAACGAAATCGGCCTCACCTTGCCCGTTTTCTCCGCGCAGGCCTCGAGCACCGCCCGGTCGCCGAAGACGATGGGAACACAGTAGGTGGCGACCTCTTTATCCGCGAGCAAATCGAGGCATATCTCCGGCCCGACTCCGGCGGGATCCCCCATCGTAATAGCGATTCGTGGCAAACTCATGTTTTCGACAAGTAGTTAACCCTGTTAGCTCAGGGACTCAACAGGGTTATGTCAGTGGCCTCACCCACAAAAATCATCAGAAAAATCCCCGAGGGTGGGGCGAGGCGTCCCCGCCGAGCCGCGTTGTCCGATGGAATGATCGAACCACCACATCATTCCGCAACGCAGCAAATCCGGTGGACTCACATCTCAACGGACCACGCGGCTCACCGGGACGATTCGCCCCACCTTAAATCGCGCCGCCTCCTTCTTAGACGGCCGTCCCAACCTTCTTCATCATTTCGATCAGCGCCTCCACCGCTGCGCTTTTCTCCGACTTTCGCCACGCGGCGGAAAAAAGCAGCGTCAGTTTCGGCTTTCGCATTTTCACGAAGACGACACCTGAATGAGGAAGTTGTTCCAGGTCAGCCGGAGCCATCGCAACGCCTGCGCCACTGCCAACGAGCCCTAACAGTTCGCTCAAGCCATTCGCCTTGATCGTGATCCGCGGGCTGATCCCCGCCTTGCCGAACATGTCCACCATCAGGGCGGGGCGCTCCGGGAAGTGCTTCTCATGGAGACTTAGAAAGTGGTCATCTTTCAACTCTGCCAGATCGATTACTTTTCTTCCCGCAAGACGATGGTCATCAGGAAGCACGATTGCCATCTCGGTCTTTTTAATCGTCGCCACCTCGAAATCCCTTTTCACCTCCGGAGACGGTTCCCCGATCAATCCCAAATCGATCGATCCGTTGAGGAGAGCCTCACGCTGCTCGCTCGGGGACATTTCAAAAATCTGCACGCAGACATTGTCGTAGGTGCGATTGAACCGGCGCATCCCCTCACCAAGGAAGCCGGGAAGCGCCGTGGAGACGTAACCGACCTTCAAAGAAATTCGCTTCCGCCCCGCGTCGAAAGTCTGCATCGCTTCCGCCATCGTAGCGGCCTGCCGCAGGACTTCTTTGGCATGAACGAGGGCAGTGCTCCCCGCCTCAGTGAGGCTGAGCCCGTTGTGATTGCGGACAAACAGATCAATCCCGAACTCCTCTTCGAGATCCTTAATCTGGCGGGACACAGCCGGTTGGGAAACGTTGAGCCGCGCTGCCGCCCGGCTGATGTTCGCCTCCTCAGCCGTCATCACAAAATATCTCAAATGCCGCAGCTCCATTGGTATAACTAAAACGCATACCTGACCAAAAACAAGGTATTGGTCATTCTTCCCGGGATACGGAATCATGAATGCATGACAACGAAATCGACTCCCAAAACACGGAAACGCCCCGCTCAGGAAAGAGGCCGTGCCGACCACGGCTGGCTCCAGGCCCGGTTCACTTTTTCCTTTTCTCAGTATTTCGACCCCGATCACATGGGGTTCAAATCCCTGCGGGTCATGAACAATGACACGATCCAACCGGGCGGAGGATTTCCAACCCACCCGCACTCCGACATGGAGATCTTCACCTACGTAATCGAAGGTCAACTGGAGCATCGCGACAGCATGGGCAACGGAGCCGTCATTCGACCCGGCAACCTGCAGTATATGAGCGCTGCCGGCGGCGTGACGCACAGTGAGTTCAACCCTTCATCCGAAGAGAAAACACACCTCTATCAGATCTGGCTGCATCCCAATGAGCCGGGCGGAGAACCCCGCTATGCGGAAAAGGAACTCGCCGATCTCGCAAAGCCCAACGACCTGACATTGCTCTATTCGAGCGATGGACGTGACGGTTCCACTGCAATCCGACAGGAAGCCGAAATCTATTTCGGGAATGTCAACGCCGGTGAAACCGTGACCGTCCCCGCATCGCCCTCCACTCCGAACGCCTGGATTCAGATCATTTCGGGAAAGGTCACCTCTCTCGGCGAATCACTGGAAACGGCCGACGGACTCGCCGTCGAAGACGCCCCCGGTGGATTCACGATCACTGCGGAAGCGGACTCGGATTTCTTTCTCTTCCGCCTTGCTGACTAATCAACCCTCTCACCCACACTAACCAACCAAAAATATGAAAAACAAAATCACACTCGCCGCCGCCGGACTTCTCGGACTGGTCTTCATCGTCTTCGGACTCAACTTCTTCCTGAACTTCATTCCGATGCCGTCACCTCCGGAGGATTCCGCCGCAGCAGCCTTCATGGGCGCGATGTATTCGACGGGATACCTCACACTCGTCAAAATTCTCGAGATCACCGGCGGCATTCTCGTCGCGATCCCGAAGACTCGAAACATCGGCCTTCTCCTTATCGGCCCTATCGTCATCAACATCCTCGCCTTCAATGTCTTCATCGCTCCCGGTGGATACACCCAGCCTCCCGTCATACTCGTTTGCGCGCTTTCCGCTTTCCTTCTCTGGTCAGCAAGGGCTTCATTCGCTAAACTCATTAACTAACACCCGGACAACCTAACACCCGGACGATTTCATGAAAATCCTATCATTCGGAGGATCGACCAGTTCCTCATCCATCAACCGCCAACTCGCGAATCACGCGGCCGGTCTCGTACCATCCGCCGAAATCACCCCGCTCGATCTTCGACAGTTTGATCTCCCGATCTACAGTTCCGACGAGGAGGATGCGAACGGCGTTCCCGGGGCTGCGCAGGAGTTCAAACAACTCATCGACAGTCATGACGCCATCGTTGTCTCATTGGCAGAGCACAACGGATCCTACTCCGCTGCGTTCAAGAATCTCTACGACTGGACTTCCCGGATCGACACCAAAGTCTGGTCGGACAAGCCGATGCTACTGATGGCGACATCCCCCGGCGGACGCGGTGGTGCAACCGTTCTCGAAGCCGCGAAGGCCACCTTTCCCCGAATGGGAGCCGATCTAAAAGCGACCTTCAGCCTGCCGGCCTTCTACGAGAATTTCTCAGCAGAGGAAGGAGTGACCAACCCGGAGTTCAAAACGGCGCTCGACGAAGCAATCGCGGCATTTTCAGCCTAGATTGCCTCGTTTTCGAATTGCTATTGGAGTGGGAAATGAGCGTTAATCATCGCCATGAATCGACGCTTCTTTCTCCAGTCCACTCTCGCATCCTCCATCGCGATCCCCGGATTCGCTCTAGAGGCGGACAATCCCTACCGGAACAACATCGGCATTCAGCTCTACACGCTGCGAAACGAGCTCCAGAAGGATACCGCCGGAACGATCAAAGCCGTCGCCGATGCCGGATACAAACAGGTCGAACCCTATGGCTTCCCCGGTGCAGGAGATATGATCAAGGCGGCAAAGGACAACGGCCTGCAAGTGAACTCCTCCCACTTTGCCTGGGAATCCGTGACACAGCCTGACAAAGAAGGCGTCCCCGCCTTTTCTGAAATTCTCCAGCAAGCCAAAGACGCCGGGCTCACACACCTCGTGATCCCCTACATTCACGGGCATAACCGCGAGACTCTCGACGGCTACAAATCCCTCGCGGAAAAAATGAACAAAGCCGCGGTGGAAGCCCGGACAGCCGGGATTAAGCTCGCCTATCACAACCATGCTTTCGAATTCGAACCGAAAGAGAATGGCACGACCGGTTACGATATTTTCATGGAAGAGTTCGCTCCCGAGATGAAATTCGAAGTCGATGTCTTCTGGGTCAAAGTCGGAGGGGTTGATCCGGCCGAGTTGATTAAGAAGCTCAGCGGGCGCGTCTCACAATTGCACCTCAAGGACTTGGAGAAAGGCACGAAACTCCCCGAGTTTGGCAGTCTCCCCGCAGACGCCTTCAAGGAACTCGGAAACGGCATGATTCCGATTGAGCCCATTATCGAAGCAGCCGCCGAAGCCGGGGTCGATCACTGCCATGTCGAGCAGGACCAATCCCCCGCTCCGCTCGCAAGCATCGCCGAGAGCATCACCTATCTGAAATCCCTTTAAATCAACACGATGAAAGTTTCAGGAGTCCTCAGCGCGTTGAGCCTCGTTTTCTCTGTGTCAGGTGCCATCGCCGACGACGAGAGCACCGTCATCGCTCACTTCGAAAAGGCGGGAGCGCGCATCACGAAGAATCCCGGGGGTCACGCGATCAAGCTGATGTCGGGCGGCAGGCCTCCGCACTCCCTCGCTGAACTGCAAAATCTCGAGGCCCTAACCCATCTCGAGGAGCTCGCCCTCAATGATCCCGTGGGCGGCGATAATGACTGGGAGTTCCTCCGAAACCTCCCCCACCTCAGGAAACTCACGATCTGGCACTGCAAAACGATTCAATCACTCAAACCCTTCAGCGGGCTGAAAATCGAAAGTCTCACCGTCGGGGGAAGCATGGGGCTTCGTGATTTGAACAAAGAGAATCCCGAGGCTCATCTCAATGCGGTTCTCACCCTGACCGATCTACCGAATCTGAAATCGGTCAATCTCTATCACACCCCGCTGCTCCCTCATGATGAGCACCTTGCCCACCTCGCCTCCGAGTTCCCGAAACTGGAGGAAGTGAAAATCGACTGCACTGCCCCGAGAGGATTTGAGATCTCAATCACTCCCGCCGGACTGGCAGAACTCGGCAAACTGCCCCTCAAATTGCTTTCCATCGAAAACGTTTCGTTCTTTACCGGTGAGCATGTCAGGGCGATCGCCGGAATCAAGACACTGGAGGTTCTCCTCATTGATTCGAGGAGAGTCCCCTTTGATACCACAGAACTTGAAACCGTCCTTGCAAAGAGCCGTCCGGATATCGAGATTCAGATCGCAAGGGAAGGCGCTAAAGGCCCTCCCACTCGATCCAGAAAATGAAATATCTCGCCATTCCACTTCTAGTACTTGCCATTCTCACTACCTCCGGGCACTCCGCGGACGATTCCTACCCACTGAGGGATGCCGTCGAATGCACACCCCGTGGCGGACTTCCAAACTTCCGGAAGAAAGTGGATGCCGGTGACTCCGTCACAATCGGTTACCTCGGAGGCAGTATCACCGCCGCGGCCGGTTGGCGGGTTCAGAGCCGCGAATGGCTCGCTGAAACGTATCCTGACGCGACCTTTGAAGAAATTCACGCCGCAATTGGAGGCACCGGATCCGACCTCGGCGTCTTTCGGGTTTACAACGATGCCCTCCAACACAAGCCCGACCTCCTCTTTGTCGAATTCGCAGTCAATGATGGTGGGGCAGCCCCCGAACGGATCCACAAAGCGATGGAGGGAATCGTGCGCCAGACCTGGAAGGCAAATCCGGAGACCGACATCTGCTTCGTATACACCCTCAGTGAGCATATGCTGAAGGACCTCAACGAAGGAAAAATGCCCCGGGCCGCGAGCGCGATGGAAGCTCTCGCCGATCACTATCAGATTCCTTCGATCCATTTCGGAGTCAAAGTCGCCAGCCTCGTTCAATCAGGCGACCTCGTCTTCAAGGCACCCAAGCCGGAAGACCTGACTGCGAAGCCACTCGTCTTCTCAACTGACGGAGTCCATCCCCTCACCGAAACCGGGCATAAGATCTACAGTGAGACAATCGCACGCAACTGGCAAAGTATCTGGGAAGCCAAGCCGGCAGAAAAGCGCTTTCCCAAAGCACCCTATCGTGACGACAACTGGGAGGCAGCCAAACAGATCGCGATCACCAAAGACATGCTCGAAGGCGATTGGGAGGAACTTGGCCCCGATGACTCGATCGCAAAACGCTTCAGCAAAAACATGCCCGGAATGTTTCGCGCAAAAAGTCCGGGAGCGACTCTGAAATTCACTCTGAACGGCACGACCGCTTCTGTGTTCGACCTCGTCGGTCCCACAGGCGGGCAGATCGAAGTCAAAGTCGACGACAAAGACCCCGTCTTCGTAAAGCGAATCGACGGCTATTGCACCTATCACCGCATGTCAAAAGCGGGCATCCTGACAGAGGCTGAAAACACAAGACATGAGATCTCAGCAACACTGACAGGGGAAGCCCTCGACAAGAGAGAAATTCTTTTCGAAAAGAACCGCGAAGACTTCGATAAAAATCCTGACAAATATTCAGTTAACGACTGGTATGTCAGTTCGCTTTTGATCATCGGTGACATCGTCGAGTAAGGATTAATCTTCGAGCCTCCTCGCTGTGGCGGCGAGCGCCACGCGAGTGGATTGGCCTGCCTATCCGCCGTGAAAGGCAGCCTCCGCTCTCATGCCTTTCGAACCCCGGAGCTCCGTCGGCCCCTCGCTGGCACTCGCCGCCACGCATCGGAGACCGCAGTCGCTGTGAGAAATGGTGATGAAACGGAGAATAGCTCCGCTTTTGGAAGGCCTTTTTAAAAAGTGAGCCTATGATAGATTCACCAACGTCTATCACCGGAACCGACATCCAATCGAATCACCTATGCGACCGCTCATCAGTATCCTCAAATTAACTTCCATCCTCCTTTTCGCCCTCTCCTCTCCGGCAATCGCGCAGAATCAGAAGCCCTTCATCATCATTGCGGACACCACATCACCGGATGGGAAATACGCGGTCGCATGGGGCAGTTCTGAGGGGATGCTGGATCTCACCAGCCCGGAAACCCTGAGCCAAAGTCTCAATCAGGATACCATCGTGAATTACCTTGTCGACCTGAGGAATGGAAATCAGGTGGCAGTTCTCGACACTAGCTACTTCAGTCACGACGAATTCTCCAAGAATCACTCTTATCTCAACGCGACCTGGCGGGGAGACAGCAGGGCGCTCATGGTTTCTGAGAATGGTAAATGGGAGACGGACAGCGCCTCGGTGGTCTATGTCGTAGATCCCGGCGATGAATGGGATCCGTGTTCCGATGTCATTCCCTGTATCAAGGCGGCGAGACGACTCATCAAAAGCGAGATCGCGAAGCGCTATCCTGACACGGCCGAAAGCTACGCCATCACGATCACACCGGAGCACTGGGTCGACGATCAGTCCCTCCTCCTCAATGTCTTCGCGGAAATCCCAAAAAGCCTCGACGACGAATCATTTGAAACCTCTCTCAAAGTAACGGTCCCATCGCCGCAGACGGTTCAACTGGCGACAAATGGTCCCGCCGCCCCCGCCATTCACACCGGCGGCGCCGGCGCGACAATCACCCCCAACAGCGTCGGTCCATTCAAACTGGGAATGACGATTCAGGAAGCGATGGAGGCAATGCCTTCGGCCACTTTTTCGAGAACCTCTGATGGCGAAGGGATTGCTCTGGTCCTCGTGCAGGAATCGGGTGAGGACCTTCTCTCCCTGTTCGCAGGAGAATGGGATCCCGATGCCCCTATCGATCCTGCACGGAAGATTGAGTTCATCGACGTTTATCATTCCCGCTTTGTTACCAATGAAGGGGTAGGCACGGGCATGAGGCTATCGAACATCCCCGACTCATGGGGCGGTTTGCAGGAGATCGTGATGAGCGAGATCGAATCCCGCGAGTATGCACGGTTTGCGAACCAGCCCTCGGGAATTCAGTTACAGGTCTATGGCGAAGGCGATAACGCCGGGAACTATACTCCGGGAAACAACCTCACTGCGACCGCCACCCCGGGCGCGCGTATTGGATCAATCGAAGTGACGGGACGGCAGATCATGGACGATGGCAGCCTCGGAGGGATCAAACTCAACACTCCTCAAGCTGACCTGCTCAACGCCGCTGAGGCGATGCACTGGGGTGAAACCTTCAAAGGCAAAGACGTAGTCTGGGAAGCCTTCGGCCAGGCCGTTCAGACATGGATGTTCCCCGACGCCGGAGCCAGCTTCGATATGCTCTCCGATGAAGTAGGCGGACCCAAATCGGTATTCTCAATCACGGTGAAGGCACCGTCGAATTTGAAAACCGGCCTTGGAATCGGCATCGGTGATCCCAAAGAAAAAGTTCTCGAAGCCTACCGCGAATACTCAACCAGCGACGAAGGCCTCGATGGATTCTTCGGTGATGCCGATGCCCACCTCGTTGGATCGATTTACGGAGGAATGATCTTCTACTTCGAAAACGGCGCCGTCTCGGAAATCTTTCTCGGCGCTGCCGCCGAGTGATCACTCACTTCGCCTTCGGTTTCGCGGGGGACTTTTTGGCTTTGGCTTCCGCCTCTTTCTTCATCTTCGCGAGCCCCCGCTCGCGGATGGAGTCCGAGTGGTAGCGACGGTCCACATTGGTGAGATCCTGAATTTTGTTCTCCGGAACATCATACTGCTCACGCAATTTTTTGAGCTCCGTCTCGAGTCGCGTCACGACATCGGCGTATTCGGGATTCGCAAACTGGTTCACCATTTCCTGTGGGTCCGTTTCGAGATCGTAGAGCTCTTTCTCTTTCAGCTCGTAGAAATTCATGAGCTTGTAACGACCGTCGTAGACACCTTCGTGACGATGTACCATATGCCAGCCCGGGTATTCGTAGTAGTGGTAGTAATGACTCGTCCGCCAGTCTTCCGGAGTTTTCCCCGTGAGGATAGGAACGAGACTTTTTCCCTGCATATCCTTCGGCACCGGCGCGCCCGCCATCTCAAGAAAGGTCTCCGCAAAATCCAGGTTTGAAACGAGCTCATCCGAGGTGCTTCCCGGAGCGACCTTCCCCGGCCATTTCACCATCAGCGGGGTCCGGTAGGATTCATCAAACATGAAACGCTTATCAAACCACCCGTGTTCGCCGAGATAGAATCCCTGATCACTCGAATAGATAAAAATCGTATTCTCCGCCAATCCTTTCTCTTCGAGGAACGCCATCATCTCCCCGACACTGTCATCGACCGATTTCACACAGCGAAGGTAATCCTTTAAGTAACGCTGATACTTCCAGCTCACCAGTTCCTTACCGCTGAGCTTCGCCGCGATGAGCGCGTCATTTTTCGGCTGGTAGGCAGCATCCCACAATGCCTTCTGTTCGGTATTGAGTCGACCGTATCCCCGACTGACAAAGTCACCGGTGTCATCCAGCTCCTTCACTTTGAGGTCGCGCCCCATCGTCATCGTTTTCTCAATCGTCATGTCCTGATCACGAGCCGCGGTTCCCCGACCGGAATAGTCGTCGAACAAAGTATCCGGCTCCGGAATCGTGACATCGTCGAAGGCATTCAAATACTTCGGAGCCGGATCCCAGGCGCGGTGTGGAGCCTTGTGCTGCAACATGAGCATAAAGGGCTTATCCTCATCGCGCTGTTGGCTCAGCCACTTTTTCGCCTTCTCAGTTAAGATCTCACTGACGTATCCGGTGACGCGATACTTTTCCCTCTCATTGATAAAATCGGGATTGTAATAGCTCCCCTGTCCCGGAAGAATCTCCCAGTGATCAAAGCCTGTCGGCTTTCCGCCGAGGTGCCACTTCCCGATCAAAGCGGTCTCGTATCCGATGCGCCGAAGCAACTTGGGAAAGGTTTGCTGAGAGCCTTCGAACACCGTTGCCTCATTAGTAAAGAATCCATTCTTATGGCTGTATTTCCCCGTCAGAATCGTAGCCCGGCTCGGCCCGCAAATTGAATTGGTCACCATGCAACGAGTGAAAAGCATTCCCTCTTTGGCAATGCGGTCCAGGTTCGGGGTCGGCGCGATCTCAGCGAGCGGTCCGCCGTAGGCACTGATCGCCTGCGTGGCGTGATCGTCGGAAAAAATGAAGACAATGTTCGGCTTTTTACCTGCAATAGAATCTGAGGAAAAGCAGGCCAATGTCACTAAAACGAAAAGAAGGAGTCGAGGCTGCATGAACACAAAAGATTCAACGAGAGCGGCGAAAATGTCGAGAAAAAGGGGAATCTAAACACTTCGAAACTCCTAAATAAAATCGTCACTTCCCTCGTGCGTGAATGCAGCAATCTCGCCGTCCCCCAGATACATGAGAAGGACCGCCCCCGGAGATGCGACCGCTTCAAAAAGATCCATCATCATCTCCTCCTGATCGGGCCACGGGTAGACGAAAAACAAATCGACCTCTCCGGGATCCAGTCCGTCATACTCCGGCGGCGCGACCTGCCCCCCTCTCGTGGTGCGGGATTCGGGAACGATGAGATCCTTCCCTCCGACCCCTTCACTTTCATCAAATCCCTCCGGCAGATAATCTATCTGCAAAATCTCAACAGCGAGATCGAGATCACTCATTAAAGCCGTGGCCCGTGCCACGAGATCGTCCTCCACCTCGATCCCAAATGACTCCATTCCCAGAATCGTGGCGATCCCGGAAGCGATCGCAAAACCGCACCCCCACTCACAAAACACATTCCCCGGAAGAAATGAATTTTCCTGCAAGTAACCAATCGCGGAGCACACGATCCGCGGATCGCTCGGAATGTATTTTGGATAGCGAAGCCCCAGTCCCGCGTTGTAGAACACGTCTGTTCGTTTCGTTGCCTCGGAGATGAGGTGAAGCACTTCCTGCGGAGGCTCAGCTGTATCCAAATCGAGTGTAATTTCCTCCAATGCCATCACGCGGAATCACGAGGCCACCTCCGGACCGCCCCTAACCTGACAGCAATGGTATAACACTCGCGCATGGAAAGAGAGTCACTCAGCCCCGAAGGACAATCAACTCCCGATTGGCGCGGCCACACTGGTCCGCCCCCATTCATCGCACCAGGTCATTCGCCCTTTAACGCCCCTGCCGGGTTCAGGCTAATTTCCCAGCCCTGTTTTGTCCGGACTCGCGGCTTGACCTCACCGGTCACGAGGAAAGTGAGATCGTTCCAGGTCACTGCCGTCGTCGTAACCTGATTCACCGGGCTCTCTCCTGCATCGATCCACTTGTTCTTAGTGGTATCATAGGAATAGATCGACTTCGGAAATCCAGGATGATCCAGCTTCAGATCATCCGCTTTCGCCATGAGGCTGCCGTCCGCCCCCGCAATCATGAAGATGTGATGTTCTCCAACCGCCACTCCTGTCCCCGCCGCGAGCGGTCCCGGCATCGAAGCCATCTTTGTCCACGAAGCGTTCCCCTGCGAAGGGTCGAACTCAAATACATCTGCGAGAAAAGTGATCGCACCGGAGTCCTCTTCGAGACGCCCGCCGATGAGATAAAGCCGATCCCCTTTCCCGTTATTCTGAGCAATAAGAACGCTCAGGGCCCGCCCCGGAGCAGGCAGGGAAGCCAGTGACTCCCATCCCGCATCGGGATTATCCAGATTCAGACGCAGGAAATCCTGAGAAGCGGACGCCAGCTCGCCGGTGCGCATCCCCGGAAAGAAATACACCTCTCTTCCAATCGTCGCGGCAGCGCCATTGCACGCAGGTGCAGGAAGCGAAGGCAGAGCCTTGATTGAGCCATCCGATTTCAAAAGAAAGACATCGTCGAAAACCCTTTCCGCATCATTACCGCCCATGCAGACAACACCTTCGGCAACACTTACAGACGCACCATAACCAACCGGCCGGGCCAAGGCACCGACGACGCGCCATTTCCGGTCACCCGCCAACGGCAAAGCGTAGATACGGCGATGCCAAACTTTATCATTCTCCCATACAGGCTCGGGAAAATTGGCTCCGCCGGCAACGAGAAGAACATCATTGTGAACACCTGCGAAAGGCCCTGCGACCCCAAGCGCGGCAGGAAGTTCCGGGAGCGCGTTCCAACGGGAAAACTCGCCTCCGCCGACTGAAGTGGACAATCCAAGTAAGACACTGAAAAGGGAAAGTTTCGTTTTCATTTCTCGTTACATCAGGTCCTGAAACGCCAGACCCAACAGGGTCAGGTCGGCAACCCAACCCTGTTAGATTTGCGTAAAACAAAGTTCGTGACAATCAAATACCCGTCGTTAGAGTTTGTTATAACATAATCGCACAAGCAAACTTATTCTTCTTTCATGGCGACTCATTCACTCAGCGAAAAAGCCTATCTCCACATCAGGGAGCGGGTTTTCAGTGGGGAATTCGCCCCCGGATCGCAACTGGTAAACCGGACCCTCGCGGCAGAAGTGGGAACCAGTTTCATTCCTGTCCGCGAAGCAATCAGCCGGCTCGCGAGCGAGGGAATCGTCGAGCAGGTTGCCGGAGCAGGCGCTTTCGTGAAGCAATTTGACCGTCAGGAGATTTCCGAAATATACGATGTTCGCGAACTCTTCGAGCCCTTTGCCGCCGGAGAGGCCGCCCGCCTCATCACCAGCCACGAACTGAGCGAGCTCAAATCCATTCTCACGGACTGGGAAAGTCTCGGAGCGCGAATTGGGAAAAAGAAGCGCGGCGCGAACGAAGCGGACCTCGATCACTGGCTCACCTTAAACGAGCGCTTTCACGAAATCGTCATTACCGCCTCGCGGAACCGGATTCTCTCCCGCTTTACTTCGGGGATGCAGGTCCTGTCACAATGCTTTGCCGCTCATCGAGGATCGCCAAAACTTTTATCTCCCGAGCTGGTTCGCCGGACGATCGACTCCCATCGCTCCCTCTACCAGTCACTGGAAGCGCGGAAAAGCGAGGCTGCGGCCGCCATTGTCCGAGAACAGCTTAAGCACGGACGCCTCGCGATCCTCCAGTTTTTCGATCAAACACGATCCAACCCATCGAAATAGATCAATCGAAACAAACCCACCGTTTTAACTTAAAGAAACCCCACATGAAACCAAAACACATCACCCGGAGCATCCTCCTCGCGACCCTCTCCCTTACCATCACCGGACTCACCCGGGGCGAAGAAAAGCCGGATATTCCCTTCGTTGATATCTCCGGCGAGAAAGAGAGACATACCGTCATCGCAGCCGGAACAAAAGAGGTCTATCAGGGCCATCCCACGACCCTGCTCATGCCCGACGGAGAGACGATCTACACCGTCTGGTGCATCAATCACGGTGGTTCGGCAGGACCGATGGCGAAAAGCAGCGACGGGGGAAAAACCTGGGAGCGACTCGATGAGAAACTTCCCGAAGGTTACAAGACCCACCAGAATTGCCCCAGCATCTACCGACTCACAGACCCAGAAGGGAAGTCGCGCATCTGGGTGTGGTCCGCCGCGAAAGGAACCCGTTCAGGTCCGGGAATGCCGAGCATCATGAGCGAGGACGAAGGTGAGACCTGGAAAGAAATGCCGCCGCTGAACTTCCCCTGCGTGATGACTTTCAGCAGCATCGTGCAACTGAAGGACGGCCGCTATCTGGGGCTATATCACAAAGGCCCCGAAGGAAAAGACAAGTCACCTCTGGGCGTATTTCAAACGATCACCGCGGACGGTGGCTTCACCTGGAGCGAACCCCGCGTCGTTGCCGCGGTTGAAGAAAAGAATCCCTGCGAACCCTTCGTATTTCGTTCACCCGACGGCAACGAACTCTGCGCCCTTTTGCGTGAGAACACCCACAAGGGGCGAAGCCTCATGATGTTCTCCAGCGACGAGGGAGAGACGTGGAGCACCCCGATCGATACGCCGTGGGGTCTCACCGGCGATCGACACATCGGAGTTCAACTCGAAGATGGCCGCTGGATCTTTGCCTTTCGCGACATGGCGATCAAGAGCCCGACCTGGGGACATTTTGTGGCCTGGGTAGGCACTTACGATGACATCAAAAACGGCACCCCGGGGCAGTATCGAATCAAACTCCTTGAGAGTCATGCCGAGCGCCTTCAGGACTGCGGTTACCCCGGTGTGGAACTTCTCAAAGACGGAACCATCGTCGCAACCACTTACATTAAATACGACGACAGCGAGCGGAAGCATTCTGTCGTGAGCACCCGCTTTAAAATCGCGGAGACTGATGCTATGCTGAAATAGAATCGCATCAAGAGCTCCTGCCTGAACCCGTTCAGCAGGAGCGAATCAATGGAATGAGCCGTGCCGGTATTCAGATCTATCGCTGGGAAGGCGGCCTCTTCAACGCGCTTTGCGCGATCTATTTCCTCACCCTCGGTCCGCTCGTGGTCGAAGCCGCCGACAAGGCAATGAGAGTCCCGGACTCGAGAGTGCATTGGTTAGGTTTTCTCATCATCGGAATTTCACTGGCTGAAGTTTACGCCTTCCCTGCCAAACTTCGTTTTGTGCGGACAGCGGCCCGGGAATACGGGGATTCGACCGGAGCCGGGTTCATTCTCTGGATGTTTCACGCGGTGATCTCCATCATCCTGCTTTTTCTGGCTGCCGGTGCCTTCGGCGTTAAGATTTCAGAAAGCTCCGGATCGGAAATGCCCACATGGCTCGCACTGCTGTTCCCTGTCATTGTCATTAAAGAGCTCGTCTTCCTGGGATTTCTGATGTGGGACAAAAGCGACACCGGAGAGTCGACCAAATCGGAACCGGAACCGGAAGCTGACGCCCGCTACGAGCGACCGAACAGGCGCGAGTGGCTCCTCGACCTCATTCTCCTCAGCTATGCCTGCATCGCCTATTCAGCGACCTGGGGAGCGATCACGATCAACCTGTCCCTGGAAAAAGAGAATCCGGTCATGCTTGTCGTAAACCTCTTCGTGAGCTCGCTCCTCTTCCTCATCTTCTATCTGCCCCTTCGCATTCCCTACTGGCTTGAAGAGATCGCACAAACGAAAACGCAGGCCGACTGGCTCAAGCTGACCGCCTCCATTCTCATGGTTTTGATCCCGGCGATCGCAAGGCTCGGGTAGCGCCACGGTGATTGAGGGAGACTCACGTTTCAACGACAGAGTCATTGTCAGGATTCTCGGGGAACCGATAAATAGCAGGAGGGGAATTCACGCTTTACCGCCCGGATCTGAAAGCTGTGCTTTAAACAACTCGACCTTCAAATAGACACCCCGTCCCTGCGCGAGTATTCCGCCCCGTGCCATACGGTGGAGTCGGGGATGAGCGGCTCGTTTGAAGGTCAGACGGCTTCCCCGAAGAAGATGAGAAGACCGTCTTCGTCGATGACATGGAACTCACGCTGTCCGTAGGGCTGATTGAAGGGCGGAACCACTCTGCCGTCTGCGAGGAGATCCAATTGCGTCTTCAACTCTGCGTAGAGATCGTCGATGTTCTCAACGCAGATGTAGCACGACTGCTCACCTCCGCTCGACCCCTCACCGGCTCCAAGCAGCCGAATCGCCGCTCCGTCACGAATCATATAGGCGTATCCCTCCATACTCGCGCCAACCTTGAAACCGAGAACCCGCACGTAGAAATCGATCGATCGCTCCAGATTGCCAGCGTAAACGATCGGCGAAATCGCGGTGCACTTTCCCTGCTTCATCTTCTTCGTTACTGCGTTTTAGATTTGCCTGCCTGAATCAGCGAGCGCGATCTCAAGCGGAGGGTAATAATTCCAATCGTCGAAGTCAAGAGTCCCTGATTTCAGTCGTGTCACCATCGTGCGAGAGAGCGAAACCTCCGGGTTCCGGAGTTCCGTGTCCTGCGATCCCGGTTATTTCTACAGCTCAGGGAAAACGGCAACGGCACGGACCGGAGAGCCATCAGCATCGCCAATCTTCAAAGGAAAACTCTGGAAGATGAACTCCGGGGAAGGCAGCGCCCCCAGGTTGCATAGATTCTCAACAATGACCAGATCGTTCTTGAGCAGCGCGCGGTGCACAGGCAAAGTCTCAGATCCAACCGGATCGACTGAGATGGCATCAAGGCCAATGCCTTTGATCTGATGGGATGCGAGACACTCAGCAGCCGCTTCGGACAATACCGGAAACCCTTCAAAATACTTCTCGTCATGCCAAAAGTCCTCCCATCCCGTTCGGAGAATTACAAACTCGGCCGACGGATGGGCGCGCAGCAAACTCGCTATCGAATCTTCGCTGATGCTTGAAAGCCCCCGGACATCCAGCATAACCGCTCTACCGCTGAATTGATCAACAGGAAATTGATCGAGGGATTTCCCATCTTTGAAGATGTGTGAGGGCGCGTCCATGTGGGTGCCGAAATGAGAAGGAATCAAAATCAACTTCTCTCTGAACCCGTCTTTTTGGATAGTGTTCGATTGCTGAATACTCGGCGCATTCGTCCCGGGATACACTGGAGTTTCGTTATTAAGAACATGGGAAAGATCAATGATAGTGTTCATATAAAGGGTGTCCGGCCGAACCGAAATCTACAAGCCGCGATGAAAAGGTAAGCTCAACCGGACTGGCAATAGCTTTCCAGAAGAATCTTTCGTAGCATAATACGGAATTGATTTCCCGACCGAACGTTCGTGGAATCGTAGCGCGATCCGGGAGCGATACCTCGATCGGAGATTAGCGATTCGAATCAGAGTAGTCAATCGAACCGGAGCGTGTTCAAGCTTTAGCTTCTCGGCATGTTAAGCAGCCACGGGATCACAGTAAGACTCGCTATTGCGATCACTGGGAGCCAAAACGGAAGTGTTAGCCCTATAGCAGTTTCCATCTCATAACGAATAGCCGAAACTGGCTCCGATAGCCCCCGCGAAGGATTGGCGTTCAGAAAAATCAAGATTTTGGTCAAAAAGGTTCGGAACTGGATCCAAAGCGAATCTCGAATTCGACATAGAATCGAATTTACCCGGGCGAACCAACTGTCCTGTAATTTCGCCACTGTTCGAGATAATACGAATATGAGGGTCTCTGAAATTCACCCGGCACTCAATCCATAAAAAGATACTCCCTATCCGGAATCCAGTTATTAACAGGGTGAATCCTTATCCTCCACCACCCATTGACAATCGATCTCTTTGCGACGATCAAGCGAGTGCCAAACCGCAGAGAATGGCCCTACGGGGTACATTCCATGTGCTGAAGCCCCGTCATTGGAACAACAGCATTCTCCTGCTGCCGAAGGCGGGGTTTCTTTATTCCCGGATCAAATCAGGTCAGGACTTCCCGTCGAGATATTTCCAGGCGCCTTTGAAACGCCGGAACCGCGAGAGTTCATGAAGCTCGTATCGCTCGTTCTCGTAGTAATACTCCGCGATAAACTCGACTTTTCCCATCTTGTCATCCGGCCCGCCTTTCGCAGTGCTGACAATTGTGAGATTGCTCCAGTTCGCCTCGTAAACGGTGTCTTCAAGCTCGCGCTCAAGTTTGGGCGTTCTCGTATCGGGGTGGGTTGTCTCGATGAGGTAATCAATGAGGCGGAAAAAGTAGGCGCTGTAGCGGGAGCGCATCAGTTGCTCTGCAGTTTCGGGCTTCTTTTTCCCGTGATGATACAGCATGCAGCACTGCCCGTAGGGAAGCCAACTTTTGCAGGGGCAGTTGGAAATCTCCCTCTCCTTGGGAACCCAATCATTATCAACTTCTCTCGGGTCATGGCGATCATCACTCATAAGGAGACCTTTGACGAAGGACGAATCAGTATCAAAGGGAATTCGCGATTTCCTTTTCAACTTTCCAGCACCGATTCCGCAGTTAGATTGGGCCCGAATTTCTCATCCCGTTCCCATGCCTTCCAGATATGCCATCCAATTCGCGTTCGACGGAACGGACTACTGCGGCTGGCAAAAACAGAACGGAGTCGGCAAACATGCCAATCCGAAACCCAGCATCGAAGAGACGGTCGTCGACGCCATCGCCGGTGTCTGCGGCGAAATCGTCACGGTGGTGGCGAGCGGCAGAACCGACGCCGGGGTTCACTCAAATGGTCAGGTCGCCCATTTCTCACTTTCAACGCCCCGGCAAACGGATGATCATTTCGCCGACGCTCTCAACGCACGACTTCCCGGGAGCATTCGGATTCTTCGCGCCGGCCGCGTCGCCGATTCGTTCAAAGCGCAGCGGGCGGTGAAGAAGCAATACAGCTACTACTTTCAGCAGGGCCCGGCGAACCTCCCCCAACTTCGCAACACCACGATGTGGAACCGGAGAAGCCTCGATGTCAAGCTCATGCACGAGGCGGCGCAGCACCTCGTGGGAAAGCATGATTTCCTCCCCTTTTGCGGAGCGGGCGCAAAGGTCAAATCGACGGTCCGCGAAATTTTCGAAGCGAGCGCTACCGAAGCCCCCCTTCCCCGGCCCGGCCTGTCGAACCTGAACGGCCAGTCGCTCATTTGCGTTCGCCTTGTGGGATCAGGATTTCTCAAACACATGATCCGCATCATCGCGGGCACCCTGAAGCAGATTGGCGAGGAAATGCGCCCGCCTGAGGAAATCGCCACGATCCTGACAACGCAGGATAAATCCCGCGTCGGACCAACTGCACCCGCCAGCGGGCTCTGGCTCGACCGGGTTTGGTATGACTACGGGGAGACCCCTGATTTCCTAAAATAGCGGGGATGATTTTTTGAAAAATCCCCCCGATGCCTGTATGCGTTGATCATGGCGACTCCATCCAGGAACAACGAAGCGGAAACCTTTCTCATTCACCATTCGAGCGGTACTGAGGCCACGATTTCGCTGCATGGCGGGCATGTCATTTCCTGGAAAACGCCCGATGGAATCGAGCGGCTCTTCCTCAGCGAGCTTGCCGAGTTCGGTGAGGGAAAAGCGATTCGCGGCGGTGTTCCCGTCATCTTCCCCCAGTTCAGCGATCATGGTCCCTTCGGACGTCACGGTTTTGCGAGGAAATCCAAATGGAGCCGAATCGGCGAAACGAACAAACTCCGGCTCGAGTCGACTCCGGAAACGCTCGCGGAATGGCCGCACGAGTTCGAGCTGGAACTCGAAGTTGTCCTTTCGGCTACCGAATTGCATCTCAGGCTCGAGGTCACGAACACGGGCGGGAGCGAATTTCAGTTTCACGCAGCACTCCACACCTACCTGAAAACGAACGATGCCACCACGGCTTCGGTTAACGGCCTCGAGGGACTCCCCTTCCAAAACGAAGTCACCAAATCAATGGAAACCGACAGGGAACCGGCGGTCACTTTTTCCACCGAGATTGATCGGGCCTATTTCGGGGCCGGAGCCACCACGGCCGCGCTCACTGATCCCGAATACGCCATCGAAGCCAGCGCCGAAAACTTTCCCGATATCATTGTCTGGAATCCCGGTCCCGATCACGGCATTGGCGACCTCCCCGCGGACGGATGGAAATCATTCGTCTGCATCGAGGGTGCGAAAATGGAGGATTACGAAACACTCGCCCCCGGTAAATCGTGGCGGGCCTCACAGAGCCTGAAAGCGATCACGTAATCAGCCGGCCTGGCAGCCAAAATAGCCGCGGGTTCGAATCACCCGCGCCACCGCTTCCGGCACCATTGTTTCCCAGGCGGGATCGTTATCCGCGATCTTTGCGAGGACATCCCGCGAGAAAACATTCTGACAGGACTCGTCGTAATTGTGCAACTGCTCGATACATCCGCGATCGATCAGATAGTGGTATAGATGCTGCAACCCATCCGCGATCTTAAGATTTTCAAGCGTGGTCAGCTCGCCCGTCACCGGATCTTTGAGAGGGTATATGTAGAGTTTGATATTGTGCTTAAAGAGCCGTCCGAATGACTCGAGAATACCGCCGTCCAGCTCGGTGTAATATTTTTCATCAAACAGCTCCTTCAAGCTCCCGATTCCCATGGTGATTCCCACCTTCGAAGGGGTGTAGCGTCGCAGATACGCAGCGAGACGATAGTATTCGAAGTAGTTGGAAATCAGAACCGTCATCCCGCTCGCGACGAGCATGTCAGCCCTCGCGAGGAAGTCACGATAATCAATTTTCCCATCGGTCATGAGGTTCTTCATCGTGATCTCCATGATCTGCAGAGTCGACGCGGGATCGACATCGGGCTCGTCCTGAAATCGCTCGGCGGCGCTGCGCATGATATCGATATTGGCGTTGCAGACCGGTCGGAAACTGCCCCGCTCGACGAGAATTGCCTTTTTTCCGAAGCGCTTCGGACGGTTGCAGAACTTTGCCCTCCGCTCCGAACATCGCCGCGTTGGTAAGCCCCAACTGCACGAGTTTCAAACTCATAAACCGGTTGTCGACATGTCGAAACTCGATCCCGCTGAACTCAATCATATCGATCTCGATCCTTGAAGTGGTCAGATTATCGAGGAGCGATTCGATGAGCAACTCAGGACTGTGATGCAGCATGCAGGCACCATAAATGAGATTCACGCCGACGATCCCGAGGGCATCCTGTTGCCGGGCATTGGTCTTGTCGAGCATCCTCACGTGGATGACGATCTGACTGCTTTCATCTCTCGGATGGGCTTGAAACCGAATTCCCAACCACCCGTGACATTCGTTCGTGCCATGGTAATTGCGGGCTGATACGGTGTCCGCAAAACTGAAAAACGCAGTTGTATCCCCCCTGCTTGGATGAAGGCGCTCCATGTTCAAATCCTGCTCATACTCGAGCATACTTTCGAGCCGCTCACGACATACGTACCGGCTGCACTGGCCGTAGATCGCGTCGCTGACTTTCATGTCATACGCGGAAATGCTTTTGGAAATGGTCCCGGCAGCACCTCCGGCGAGGAAGAACCACCTTACGACCTCCTGGCCCGCACCAATCTCTGCAAAAGTTCCGTATCGGCGTGCGTCGAGATTTACCTGAAGGGCTTTTTCAACCGTCGTGGGAGTTTCAGTAGTGGTCATTGCTAATTTGAATAGCAGGATCCGTACGCATGACGCCCTTGATTTTCAGCAGCGATTTCGTGCCGATTCCGGAACGCGACCCAATCAACCGCTAATCAAAGAAATCGGATAGGTCCGTCAGGTCAAAATAATCGTCGTCAACGTGATCTGATCCCGACAACTCAATGCCGGAATACCGACCCAGGATTACAAATCCGATCGAAAGCAAAACAGCAAGTACAGTGAACCAGGTCATGCCGAATCTTAGGCGTCACGCCTGAATCCCTCCGCTACAATCGGGGAGATCCTTTGTAGCGGTTCATAGTGCTCCGGCCGGGTATTTACGGCGTATCCCCTATCGGGCTCAAGCGCACCCTCCTGCTACCCCCGTTGATTTAGACTTTGATTGATCTCCCACGATGCCCGATGTAGCGGAACTGAATCGTTCCCCCGGCCGATTGCTCATTCAGACCTCTGCACAGCTTACCTTTTTTCCAAACATGACCAAATTCACAGCCAGCGTGCTTGCCCTCACCGCCCTCCTCCTTCCGGCCCTCGCTGAAGAGAAGCCCAATTTCGTGATTATCTTTATCGACGACATGGGCTACGGCGATATCGAACCCTTTGGTTCGACCGTGAACAAAACACCGAATCTGAACCGCCTCGCCGCAGAGGGGATGAAACTCACCAGCTTCTACGCCGCACCGGTTTGTTCCGCCTCACGCGCTCAACTCCTCACGGGAAGCTACGCCCCGCGTGTCTCGGTCCCCTCAGTCTACCCGCCGGTTGCGAAGAACGGACTAAATCCTGACGAACACACCATTGCGGACTACTTGAAAGAACTCGGCTATACCACTGCCTGCGTCGGGAAGTGGCACCTTGGCGATCAAAAAGACTTCCTGCCAACGCGACACGGATTCGACAGTTACTTTGGAATCCCCTACTCCAACGACATGCCTCTTGTTTCAACGGAAACAAACAAGCGCGTCGTCCCCGTCCTGCGTGACGAAGAAGTTGCCATGCTGATCGAAGACGAAGAGCAAAGGCTTATCACGCGGCAATACACCGAGGAGGCGGTGAAATTGATCGGAACCAGCGCAGCATCCGGGAAGCCGTTCTTCCTCTACATGCCGCACTCGGCGGTGCACACTCCGATATTTCCCCACCCTGATTTTGCCGGAACGTCAGGGAACGGCAGATTTGGTGACTGGGTAGCCGAGGTTGACTGGAGCGTCGGCGAGGTTCTCAAATCTCTCGACGACAATGGGCTTGCCGAGAACACCGTCGTCGTCTTCACCTCAGACAATGGCCCCTGGGCATCGAAAGGAACTGACGGCGGCGTCTCCGGTCCACTCAGGGGAGCAAAGGGCAGCACTCTCGAAGGAGGTGTTCGTGAACCCACTATCGTGCGATGGCCGGGAAAAGTTGCAGCAGGATCAGAGTCAGACGCGATCTCCGGCACTCCCGATCTACTACCCACCTTTGTCTCTCTGGCAGGCGGATCGCTCCGCGAAAATGTCACCATCGATGGCTTTGATCTCTCCTCTGTCCTCCTCGGGGCGACTGATAAGACAGAGCGCGAAGCATGGTATTACTTCGGAGGCTACACTCTCAAAGCAGTGCGATCCGGCCCGTGGAAGCTCGCACTCACGAAACAGAGCATTGGAATGGGCCTACAGGAAAAACCCGAAGACCTGCAGCGCGGTGGCCGCCTCTACAACCTCGATGAGGAGATTGAGGAAGTCACAGATCTCGCAGCGGTACATCCTGATGTCGTTGCCCGACTTCAGAAACTCGCTGACGCCATGACACTGGAAATGGAAACGGCAAAACGCCCCGCAGGTTTGGTTGAGAATCCCGTCCCCCTCTATCCATCTTTACCCAGGGCGAAAAAGAAAAAGGGCCCCTCAAAGCCCGTTAACTGGAAAAAGTTAAAAAATGGCTCCGTCCTGGACCCGGCTTCAGTTCCGGACATTGCCGGCAAAGCATTCAGGATTCAGTGCACTGTCACAACCGGGGAAGATCCGCCCGAAGGTGTCATACTCGCTCACGGCGGTAGCGCCGTCGGCTATTCACTCTACGCAGCCGGCGGGAAAGTAATCTTCACGGTGAGAAACAACGGCAGGCAGATGACACGTGTGGAAACAAAATTTGAAAATGGTACTTCACAAATTTCCGCATCTCTGTTAAAAAACGGAAGCACGGTGTTGTCAGTCAATAACAGACAGGTGAGCAGTGTGGAATCCTCCGGACTATTACATAAACATCCTCAGGAAAATTTTTGTGTCGGCCACGATGACAAGAACCCTGTCGATGAAAGTGCCCCATCCGGAAAATTCAATGGTAACATCTCGGACATCAGTTTGATGATCTTAAAATAGGCTACCGACTCTAAAGGTTCTCTCAGGAGAGCCGGACTTAAAAGAGTCAATCTTATGAAAAGTCTTTTACTGCTACTCATTTCATTCTGTTTCTCTTCGGTATATTCCGCTGAGCCGCTCATCCCGGTCGCCTCCGCCCTGCCCGGACCTGAGATATTAGTCCAATTCTGAACTCGTGAAGAGAGTAAGCAGAACAGTTCGTTCTCGATCCTAGAGTCTGGTTTCACCACACTTGCTCCCGGTTCTCTGAATGTCGATAGCGGCAAAACAGCCGTGCGTTGCGAACTGAGGCTCCCGCTGCCTCCAATCTGCGCCTCAGCTGTGCCGTCTACGAAAAAGGACGCTTTAGCGATCCTTTCCGATTCAAATTCCTTTAAGCAATCGCCCGCCCCTGAATCGGCACGGCGCGATGTCCATGCTGAACACCTCGCAAGAGGGCGTGGAAAAAATTTGTGCTCGAAGCAGAACCCCCGTTTAGGCGGAGAGCACAAAGGTAGAGTTGATTCCAATCAACGAACCGACGCACTAAGTCGTAAAAGATTGTTTTAGGACTTCCTCCTCCTAAAGTGCCATCGTGGTCCGGAGCATTCGCTTCGGATCACGATGAATCTTTTTTCCACCAGCTGATCCAACGCGGTGAAAGCCGGACGAAGCGGCAGGCTTCGAGGTCATCGTCGGAAAATATTCCCCGTTTTTAAAACCTTTTTCAACAGGGGAGGTTAAATGGATTATGAAATTTGCGATTTCCCTCCTTACTCTCCTCGCCCTCTTTCCCGCTACCGGCTCCTCTCAGGGAGCGAAGCCCACCGATATAGGCGCTTCGACACAACCGGTCGGCGATCCGGGCGTTATGTGGTACACGACCTGGGACACAGCCAGAGCAGAGGCGATCCGCTCTAACAGGCCTATCTTCTTCATGGCTGCGGCAGCTACCTGCTCGAATATTCCCGGAGTGTTCTGACCCGGTTATACCCAAACGCAGAACAGTTTGTTCTCGACTCAGAAATTTGTCGCCGCCTCCCGTGATTTTGTTTGTGTTAGACTAGAAACCTACGAAAGCAAAGAGCATCAGGATTTAATCCGTAAGTTCCTCAATGGAAGAATGGAGAACACCGCGTTCTGTATTCTCGATCCCAAAGGGGAAGAGCAATTGACCCGTGCGAGCCGATCCCCCGCATCAGTGCTCGGCGCAGAGGGTCGCGGTCCCGGAGCGACAAAAGGAACCAACGAAGAGGTCATCGCTGAAATGAAAGGCATCGCCTCGAGCTATCGCCCCCGGGGAAATGACGATGAAATGCTTCTTCAGGATTTCCACAGCTTTCGTCAGGCACTGAATGTGGCTTCAGGCGACCAGCGCCTCCTCGTCTTTATCGCAGCCGGCGAGAGAGAGCAGTCTTCGGCACGAAGCAACCTCCGCCCGGTCTTTGCTGATGACGAAGTGATTGGACGCTTTCACCTCGATTTCGGCGACCCGGAAGAAGACAGCGAGTGGGCCTCATCGCTCACAAACTTGAAGAGCAAATCGGGAATCATCGTGATTCAGGCTGACACCTTCGGCCAGAAGGGCGAAGTCGTGGCGCAACTTCCCATCACGGCGGGAAAGGCTGCGATCAAAGCGACTCTCCTTTCCGCCAACGAGTCGTTCGCCGCCTCTGAAAAACGGAAAGTCTATTCCGATCATGTCGCTGAAGGACGAAGGGAAAACATCTTTTTTGAAACGGTGATGCCCTTCGGGGAAGACCACGACGGCGACGGCGAGATCGATACGCGCAGGGGCAAAGGTAAAGGAAAAGGGAAAAGATAGCTTTTGGCGATACTGCACTCAAGTGCCATCGTGCTCTGAACCACCCGCTTCAGATCACGATGCACCTTTTTCTTCGACTCACATTGGGGCTCTTCATTGCCCTCAGTCTGACCGGCTGCCAAAGCCTCAGCTCGCCCTACGAACTGATCGCTCCCGTCGTCCAGAAAGATCACGATATTTCCGAGTTTGGCTACGCGGCCGTCCGCAATACCGACGATCGGAGGCAATGGGGAAAACAAAAGGATTCCGGCTTCACCCTCCATGCCGCCAAACCGCTCACCCCCGGGAAAACCACCTATGTCATTCTCCAAATCGACGGCGGTGGGATCATGGGGATCACTCCTTCGAGGCTCGTGGCGAAACTCGAAGCGGCCCTTCGGGAACGCCCCGGAAAGAATGATAAAAGACTCTGCGATGTGCTTTCGATGTGCAGTGGCACCAGCACCGGCGCGATTATCACCGGAGGCGTTGCCGCAGGGGTCCCCGGAGAGGCCATCGCCGATTTTTATTACACCAAAGGCTACGACCTCTTTCAGGGGAAAGGCCGACTGCCGCTGGCCCCGGTTTTCCAACACGTCCTGAGCAGAGAGGCCTTCCAGGAAGCGTTAGTTGAGACTCTGGATTCCTATGCCGATTACGAACCCAACGTAAGACTGGGTGAAATGAACCGGGTTCCCATTCTCTCCCTTGCAGCCTACGACCTCGTCGGGAAGCGAACTGTGTTTCTGCGAAATCAGGATCGACTCGATGCACCGGTTAACACCAAAGACATTCAACTCATCGATGCCATCAGCGCCTCGGCTCTTTCCGCAGCGGTCTATTTCGGGAAGCTCGTCGCCCCCGGGGTCGTCTTGCGCCACCTCAATGCCGACGGAACCGGCTACCTCCGGAAAGGTGCCATTTTTGTGGACGGCGGCCAGGGAACTCAGAATACAACAATTGAACTATCGGCAATCCAGGCACTCGAATTTCTGAAGAATGATCCCGACTCTCAAGTCGCTTTGATTTCACTGGGGTGCGGAAACGAATATGAAGCGCGCGAGTTTGTCGAGGTGCTCGGATACAACGGCTTTGACCAGCTCTCCGATTTTCTGTTCAGGAATCAAGCCCGCAGCGAATCGATTCTCATGCAATGGCTCGCCGCTCAACACATCGAGAATCTGGATGACCGATTGAGGGTCTATCGCTTCGATTGGGAGAACGACACGAAGAAGGCAACTCCGTTTTCCGTCAACGCGAAGCAGCGGCAGTTTCTCGTCGACACCGCCGATGAAATTTCCGAACGCGAAGATTTCAGGCAGTTGCTCTCTGATCTTTCCAACAGTCGCATCCCACTGAAGCAGTTCAGAAAGTAAACTGCGCAGGAATCCCCCGTCCTCTCGGAATCACGTCATTGACCTTGGGCCGGTGATTCCGGTTTACTGGCCCGATGCCAGTTTCACTCATTCCAAAGAGCCGTCGCCACTTCCTTCAAACCGGTGCCCTTGCCAGCCTCGGAGCGCTCACTGTTTCAGCCGAATCCAACGACAATTGGTATGCGCTGTTGGCAGACACTCACATTGATGCCAACCCGGAAAAGGACGCGAGAGGCACCAATATGGCTGCTAATTTAAAGCAGGTCGTCGCAGAGATCCTTGCGGAGAAAACAGCACCCGATTTTGTGGTCGTGAATGGAGACTGTGCCTACAACACGGGACTCAAAGAAGACTACACGACTCTCCGAAATATCATTCAGCCGCTCCTCGATGCGGGCATTCCGATTCACCTCACGATGGGCAACCACGATGACCGGGGACCATTTTACACCTTGTTTCCCGACGCCGTCGCAGGCTCGAAGCCACTGAAGGGCAAGCACCTCGCAGTGGTCGAGACAGAACACGCGAACTGGTTGTTCCTCGATACTCTGGATATCGTCAACAAAGTCACGGGGCGACTCGGCAGTGGACAACTTGAGTGGCTCTCAAAGACACTCGATCAGCTCGGCGAAAAACCCATTTTGATAATGGGACACCACAACATCCAGTATCCCAAAGAAGGTTCCACTGCGACTGTCACAGGGCTCGCCGACACGGTCGAGTTCATGGATGTGCTATCCTCAAATCCCCGGGTGAAAGCCTACTTCTACGGCCACACCCACAGCTACGCCTTCAGCAAATCCCGAAGCGGCTTTCATCTCATCAATCAACCGCCCGTCGCCTACCTCTTCAACGAATCCCGCCCCAACGGCTGGATCAAAGCGTCAGTCAGTGCAGAAAACCTTTCACTGACACTCAACTGCATCAAAAAGGATCACGAACTCCACGGCGAGAATACCAACCTGACACTGGCTTAAACTCTCCTAGGGGTTTGAAGCAGATTGCAAAGCCCTGAGAGCCTCAGCGTATCGCTTGCCAAACTCGATGTAGGACTCCCGGTTAAAATGCACCTCGTCACGGTGCGCTAATCCCTCAGCACTGACATACGCCGAATTCGGAACGGACCTGGAGAGGTCGCGGTGCGCCTGATCCACCATTCGCTTCCACTCATTCCAGGGTTTCTCGGGCCAGTTACCCATCGCACCGGCAATGAAAGGAACGTCAGGAGCATCCAGCTCTGCGCGGAGTCGCGCCACAAGAGCGTGGAGACGCTTCTCGTAGAGTGGTGCCAACTCTGCCCCGGAATCGGATTCACCCTGATGCCAGAGAATCCCTTTGAGAGTGCCCTTCCCGAGAGCAGCCTTCGCCCGCGGGAGCATATCATCCCAGGGATGCGTCTTTGTCGATTCGTGATACCCGCCCGGCTCCCAGGCAAGAATCGGCGACCCACCGACCGCGCACGGAATCAATCCAATTGTCACCGAAGGATCCGCCTCCGCCATTTCCATTCCAAAAGTCCGTCCGAGCCCGACACCGGCGATGCTCTTGTCAAAGTGCATAGGATCAGTGGCCGGAACCCATTTCAAATCCTTTGTCAGCATCATGACCCTGTCGTGCGGCTTTTTGTCCTCAGGTGTCACCTTGCCGCGCCCCGCCATGTTTGACTGACCGACGAGGAGGTAGAGATGGAATTTTTCCTTCTCCGGCAGAGCTGCAGAGTCCTCTGCAAAACTGATGGAAGTCGAAGCTGCCAGCGCTCCGGCAAGAACGAGTCGTTTAAGTATTCTCATCCTAATCAGATATCACACTCATCCGGATGACATCAGTCAAAATTTCCTCCTGAATGCGTAGCGTATAAAACTCTAACCCTTTGGCGAAATATCGAGTCCATCGAGCCAGGGAGCGGGAATCTGCGGAGGCATTCCGCCAAACGGCTGATACGTCGGGAGCTGAATCACGCTCATGCTATGGGCTTGCGAAGCCATGAAAAAAAGCGTTTCCCCGCAGTCTTCGGTCTGAATCATGGCGGCGCGATGCACCTCCGTGGGAAGGACAGGACGCTTGTCGACGATGGGCGTATTCGCCTCACCGGGAGCATACTCCGATAGCACAATTCCCTGAGCGCTGAGCTGTGCCCGCGCCGTAAAGAGCAGCCCGTGAACCGCCCATTTACTCGCAGTGTAAGGCACCCCGGCATAGGAATCAAAACCGTGTCCCGCCGTCGATGACACCACAATAATTTTTCCACCGCCATTCTCCGACATGGGGTTGGTCACCGCGCGGATCATATTGACGACTCCGAGGACATTGATATCCATCACCTTCTGCCATGTTTCCTCGCCCGCGAGTCGCGCCGGGTCCTCGTGTCCCATAAATCTGTCTGCGGTATTGATTCCGGCGGTATGAATCAGCACATCCGGCGCCCCGTGTTTCAAGATCTCTGACATCGCCACTTCAATACTTGCGGTGTTTGCGACATCGCACGAAATCGGGAAGATATTTGCCGAGTAATCAGCAGCCTCGCGGAGAGATTCAAGGGTGCGCCCGAGAACAAACGTCCGTGCTCCGGCATCGGCGAAAAGCTTTGCCGCAGCCTGCCCCATCCCGCCGCCACCTCCGGTGACAATCACATTCTTATTCGTCCAGTCGATACTCATTGCGACATCATAGCGAATCTTTCTCCGGAATCCAGAACCGCCCGTGCAAAACTCAAAATCTGCCCCATCTTGCGAACGTTTTATGAATCGCCCCTTTGGAGACACCTTTGAATCTCTCATTCTCGAAACCACGGGCGCGTCTTCGTTTGATCCTCTCGAAGTCATTCAGGAACTCTGGAGCGGCTACGGACAGATTATCCGCCTCAAATTGACCGGCAGCGACCGGGATACCGTCGTAGTGAAGCATGTCATGATGCCATCCGGCAATCAGCATCCCCGGGGATGGAACTCCAACCTGTCACACCGGCGAAAAGTCTTTTCCTATCAGGTCGAGACAGAATGGTATCAATCGAAGAGCTACCGGTGCGACGACTATTGCCGCACCCCTCAATACCTCGGCTTCGGACGGGATGGCGAAAGTGTCCTTCTCATCCTCGAAGACCTCGACAGCTCCGGCTTTCCCAAAAGGCTTTCTTCTGTGACGCTCGATCAGGCCGAACTCTGCCTGAAATGGCTCGCTGAATTTCACGCAACCTTCCTCGGCGAGTCCACAGACGGATTGTGGGAAACGGGGACCTACTGGCACCTTTCGACGCGCCCCGAAGAGCTCGACGCGCTCGATGATGAGCCGCTCAAAAACGCAGCCGCGGCAATCGACCGCCGCCTCAACGAAGCCCGGTTTCAAACCCTCGTTCACGGCGACGCCAAGCTCGCTAATTTCTGCTTCTCCGCGAGCGGAGATGCTGTCGCCGCTCTCGATTTCCAGTACGCAGGCGGTGGCTGCGGGATGAAAGACGTTGCCTACTTCATCGGGAGCTGCCTCAGCGAATCAGAATGTGAAGAAAACGAAGCGCGGCTTCTCGATAGCTATTTTACTTTCTTCGAAGCGGCCCTGCTCCGTCATAAGCCCTCCATCGACCAGGAGGCAGTAATCACTGAATGGCGGGACCTCTTCCCTCTTGCCTGGACCGACTTTCACCGGTTCTTAAAAGGCTGGTGCCCCGGCCACTGGAAAATCAATTCCTACAGCGAACGCCTCGCGAGGGAAGTCATCAAAACACTCTGATATGGAACTGTCCCCCACCGACCTTGAAAAACTGCACACCCTCGCAATCGAGACGGCATCGTCAACCGGTAAACATATTCAGAGTCGAGTTGGCAACCACGGAGAGACCCTCACGAAAGCAGGAGGCCACACCCTCGCCTCTCAGGTCGTTACGGAAGTCGACCACGAAAGCGAAGAACTGATTCTACTGGCGCTGAAGAATTCGATCACGCAATACGAGCTTGGAATACTCACCGAGGAAACCGAGGACGATTCGAGCCGTCTCGAGTCGGATTATTTCTGGTGCATCGACCCCATCGACGGAACCCTGCCATTCACCGAAGGAGTCCCCGGCTACTCCGTCTCGATCGCCCTTGTCGCGAAAAACGGAACTCCTGTGATCGGGGCCGTTCAAGACCCCGTATCCGGAAAACTCTATCATGCCCTCAAAGGAGGCGGTGCCTCCATCAGCGGAAAACCTGTTCCGAAGAATTCCTCAGGATCGTCGGGCCACCTCACCTGGGCAATGGACCGGAGCATGAACAGCATCCCCTGCTACCCGGAACTTCACAAAGCGATGGAAAAAGTGGCAGCGGATCTGGGACTCGCCGGCTTAAAAATCCACGATCAATTCGGCTCCGTTCTCAACGCCTGCAAAGTCATGGGCCGGGAGTCTTCCGTCTATTTCAAATTCCCGAAACCGGAGAAAGGCGGTGGATCGATCTGGGATTTCGCAGCAACCGCCTGCCTCTTCAACGAATGGGGCCGACCAGTCTCCGATATCCGGGGAAACACTCTTCAGCTCAACCCCGAAGGCTGCACTTTCATGAACACCAGCGGAGCGCTCTACGCGTCCGACGAAATTCTTTCTGAACGAGTTCAGGAGATCTACCGCGAATTCGTTGAGCGCGGACTCACCGACTGATTCGCGGAACCGATCTCCCCCGCTAGGCCAGTAACTCCGGTATGATCTGTCCGCCGAACTGGGAGAGCTGTTTGTAGCGTCCCGCGTGGAAATAAGTCAGCTTGTTATCATCGAGTCCCAGCAAGTGCATCATCGTGACGTGGACATCGCGAATCGGATGAACGCATTCGACCGCCTCACCACCGACTTCATCAGTGGCACCAACGATGGCCCCTTTTTTGGTACCGCCACCGGCGAAAAGCATCGACATCGCATCCGCGTTGTGACCGCGTCCGATCGAGTAGACACCACCACGACGATTGTTGTCCGGAGTCCTTCCGAACTCCCCTGTCCACACGACAAGCGTTTCATCGAGCATGCCGCGACGCTTGAGATCTTTGATCAATGCGGCCATCGGCTTATCAACACTTCGAATTCGTGACGAATGCCCCTTCTCGAGGTAGTCGTGACTGTCCCATCCACCTGAGAAAATCTGAACAAATCGCACCCCTTTCTCAACAAGGCGGCGCGCCATGAGACACTGCTTTCCGAACTTCTCGGTTTCCTTGTTGTTGAGCCCATACATTTCCTTCGTCGCTTCCGACTCGCTCTCGATATCAACGACACCGGGAACTTCCGTCTGCATCCGGTAGGCCAACTCATAGTTCTCCATGCGCGCTGCCAGCGCGTCATGCTGTGGATTCAGGTCTGCGTGTTTCTGATTGAGAAAAGCCAACTCATCGAGAGCCTTACGCTGATGCTCCCGTGATTTGTAGTGCTGAGACTCCAGATCCAGAATCGGCGACCCCTCGGGGCGGAGACGTGTTCCCTGGTAGTGGGCAGGAAGAAATCCATTGCTCCAGTTTGTCGCCCCTCCCTGGGGGTAGGCGGCCTCTGTCATGACCACAAATCCAGGCAGGTTCTGATTCACCGATCCGAGTCCGTAGGTGGCCCAGGAGCCGAGTGCCGGATCCGCACCGAGGCGACTTCCGGTATTCATGTGAAAAAGCGCTTCAGGGTGATTGAGCGACTCAGCGGTGCACCCGCGGTAGTTACAAAGCTCATCCGCCACTTCCGGATCGGCGAGATGCTGCCACTGATCGCTCATCTCGATCCCGGATTTCCCCACTTTTCGGAATCCGAACGGACTCCCCACGTAGAACTTCTCACCGGTCTCCAAACCGGCAGTTCTCACCGAAGTCGTTTTGTGTAGTTCTGTCAGTTTCTGCTTCGGATCAAAAGTATCCATGTGACCGGGGCCGCCTTCCATGAACAGCATAATCACCGCCTTGGCTTTTCCGTTATGCATCGGCTTCTTCGGGGACAAAGGCGATTCAGAAGCGAGAAGATCAGACATCGCAACGCTGCCGAGGGAGGCTCCAAGGCCATAAAGGAAATCACGTCGTGTGTTGGGAATAGATGAGTAATTCATAGATTATTCAGGGGTTAAGGGTTAGCCCATCCTCAATACAGATAGACAAATTCGTTGGAGTTAAAGAGCAGCAGGCACAGGTCGGCGAGCGCTCTCGTTTCGGCATCGACATCGGAAGCCTTGGTGTCAGGCTGGTAATTTTCAAAATAGGGAAGAATCTCCTCATACTCGAAAGGCTCGCCGGAAAACTCCTCGACGAGAGATCGTGTGATCGTGGCAGGATACTCGGGTGCTTTCGCTGTGACACCTTGGTGATACTCCGCCATTTCACCGAGGTAATTACTGAGCCGGGCAACTTCGACCCCGTCCGCGTCTCTTCCGAGAGCAAGACGGAAAGCCCTTTGAATCTGCGTTTCCGCATCACTGGCGCTTTCTTTCAAACGAACTGCCAGAGCGATCGCCCGGTCGGTCATCATGTCGCTGTTAAGCATTGAAAAGGCCTGGGGCGTCACTGCAGCGCTGTCGCGAAACTCACAGGAATCATTCGGATTCGGCTGGTTGAACAGCTCGAGAAACGGATCAGCCATTCCCCGAACCCGATAGGCATAGATGGTTCTGCGATTTCTCTCTTTCGGATCCGGATGCGGCTGGTAAGCCGGGGCGAGTGAAAACTGGATCATGCGCGGCTGAAGAGCCACTTCCATGTTGATTTCAGGAAGCGCCGGCAACCCACCCATCGCCGGATTCAATTCACCGGTAATGGTTAGAAGCGAATCTCTCAATTCCTCAGCGGTGAGGCGTCGGGGTGGATAGTAGGCGAGAAGTTCGTTATTGGGGTCTTCCGCCTCGATGTATTCGAGCTTCTCGTAATGAGCGGAGCGTCGATAGGTTTCGGACATCATGATGGTCCGGTGAAGGCGTTTGAAAGTCCAACCGTTCTCCACGAAGTCACTGGCGAGCCAGTCGAGCAACTCGGGATGACTTGGCTTCGAGCCTTTAACGCCGAAATTGTTCGGATTTCTCGCAATCCCGTGGCCAAAATGCCCCTGCCAGATCCGGTTCACAATCGAACGTGTTGCGAGTGAATTCTCAGGATCAGCCACCCAGTGGGCGAGCGCGGTGCGACGTCCTTCAACACCTTCCGGAAGTGCGTAGGGATCAGCGCCCTCATGCGTCCTCACAGGAACACCAATTGCACTGATAACACCGGGTGTAACCGGATCGCCTTTCGCTTCCAACGCGCCGCCCGTCAGGATGTGATCCTGAGCAGGCTTCGCCGCCGGCAATTTTTCAATGACCTTGAGGGCGCGGGCATTGCCCTTCCCTTTCGGGCTGCTGTAAACACTCTGCGCTTTTGCCTCGTAGCGATCCTTACGACGATCCCATACCCAGTCATCCTGCTCACGCACCTTGAGAACGCCCTGCTCCGTAATGCTCAGGCCCACGTGGCGCTCGGGCTTCTCTTCGTCGGGAAGATCTTTGCGCTCCTCCAGGGTGAGATACTTCAGCCCGCGCTCATCGAACCATTTCCGTGCCGCGGCCTCGCGTTTATTCTGCAAATGCTTCATGTCATTGACTGCGTAGTCATGCATCCGGTCGACAAAGACTTTCCCGTCATCGAATCCGTGTAGATTTTCCTCAGCGAGAAAAGGGACGGGACGCTCCGCCATTTGCGTTGTCGAAAAGGCAGAATACATCCGGTAGTAATCCTTTGTCGGAAGCGGATCGAACTTGTGGTCGTGACACTTGAAGCATCGCATCGTCGTCGCGAGAAAGGTCTGGCCCACCGCATTGACAACATCATCGAGGTAAAGCTGCCGCGCCTCGTCTGCCATCACCATGGCATTGTCCCATGGACCCATGCGAAGAAATCCCGCAGCGACGATCATCTCGGACTCCCTCTCGTTGTAGTTCCCGTTGACCCGCACTTCATGCAGTTTTTCGCCATCCACCTGGAGACGCTTTCTCGCAGAAGCATCCGCGAGCTCATCACCGGCAAGCTGTTCCAGGACAAACTCGTTATACGGCTTATCTTCGTTGAATGCGCGAATCACATAGTCGCGGTAGCGCCACGCGTTGGATCGCTCGTAATCATTCGACATCCCACCGGTATCCGCGTAGCGGGCGACATCCATCCAATGCTGCGCCCAACGCTCCCCGTAATGAGGACTCGCTAGAAGTCTGTCGATCAATGCACTCCAGGCCTTTTCAGAATCGGCTTCATAGTCCGCTACGAAGGCTTCAATCTCCTTCGGGTTCGGTGGCAGGCCGATCAGGTCGTAGGTAGCGCGTCGAATCAAGGTCGCGGCATCGGCCGAAGGAGCCGGCTCAAATCCTGCCTTCTTAAGCTTCGCATTGATGAACGAGTCAACAGGGTTAGCTCCCTCACCCAACCCTGTCTGGTCGCGACCGGGCACCTCCGCTTTCTTCACCGGCATGAACGCCCAGACATCTTCGGGCTTGTAGCGGCGGAAAGTCCACTCGTCACCGAGTCCACCACTCGTTTCCATGATAATTCCATCCTCCGTCACCTTCTGCTTGGAAGCGGCCAGTCGAATCGCAGCCTGCTTCTCCTCAGTCGGCCATGGCGCACCGAGATCGATCCACTTTTCGAGTTCCGCAATTTGCTCAGGCGTAAGCCGGTCGTTTTCCTTGGGTGGCATCTCCCAGTCAGGGTCCGACCACTTCACCGTTTCGATAATGAAACTCTTCGCTGAGTCTCCGGGAATGAGAACTTCCTTCCCAAATTCTTCGCCGCCGGCAAGAATCCCTTCACGGGTGAGCATGTTGTAATCGCCCTTAATTTTTTCCGGATCATCGCCATGGCAACCGTTACATTTCTCCGAAAGCAGCGGCTTCACTTTCAAAGTAAAGAGCTGATCGCCTTCCGAAAATTCTTCCGCCACTGCATTGGCACCGATCGCCAGAGTTAAAATCACAATCCAATTTTTCATCTTATCCTAGGGTTTTCCAGACTCGTAAAGTTCACTGATTTCGCCCGCACTGAGAGGGGCAGAGAAGAGAATCAATTCGTCCATCGTTCCGTTTAAATTCCGGACCGCGAACTCGGGAGTATTTTTGTAACGGGGCTGACTCCAGTTCCCGATCGAGGCGGCACCGATTTTCACGACCTCCGCCCGCAGCCCCTCTTTGATCTGATCGATGCTCACGGCCTTGCCATTCACATAATGCGTCACGGTGTAGGCCTTCCCGTCATAAACCGTTGCGAGGTGCATCCACTGGCCACTTTTCTCCGGCGTCCAGATCGGCGGAGAATAGGCAATGTGTTTATCGCTTTTCCCCTTCTCATCGAGAGCCTTCACCGAAAAGAACATCCGTCCGTCATTCATGATCTGCCAGTGAGGCTCAAACTGTTCGTGCCCGTCAGTGAGAAAGAGTGAATTGTAAAGCCGGTCGAGACTGTCAATTTTCACCCAGCTCATCAAGGTGAGCGATTCAAGTTCGTCCTCGATATCGACATGGATGCGGCTTCCCGTCGAGGTGAAATCAATTCCACCATAGGGATCGCCCCAACGGTTCATGGCACGCTCCGTCCGAATGATTCGACCGTCAGGTTGAGCACCTGACAAGTCAGCAAGATGAGAACCGTCGCGGGAAACATTTCCCATCGAATACAGAGCCAGCACCCGGGGATCATCCTTCAGCAACTTAAGCTGCTCATCCCACTCCCGATGACGTTTTGCCGCCACCTCATCAAAGCCCCGCTCAAGGTCATCCATCGACGCGATCTCACGAGCGCGCTTTTCCACGCCATTCGATTCGCTTAGCTTCACTCCGTGACCGGCTTCGATTCGTTCCTTCTCTCCAGTGCGCCCCCGCCACTCGACAAGACCGCTGAGAACATCGATCGACTCAAAAGATTCTCCAATCTCGACCTCGAACTCGGTTCCGTAATCGAATATTTCACCGGACGGGATCTCAACACGAAATCCTTCGAGTGACTCCGGAACGCGACACACAATCCGCCCCGAAACGAGATGCAGGTGAAAATCAGAAATCACTTCAAACCGGGCGGGACCATACGCAACGATATCGACGCCATTGAACAATTCGAGCTTCACCATTCCGGAAACCAGCTCAACAACGCCCTCCGGAAGAAGATCGCCCTCTAACAAACTGAGACTGTTCCAGGCCGCATCACCTGATTCATCGGCGAGAACCCCGAACCCTTTTGCGACCGGCTCCTCCTTCGCAGCAAGGTAATCCGCCCTTTCTCCTGCCATCTTCCAGACGAGCAGACCGATAAGAATACAGAGCGCGGCGAGACAACTGATAAGCAATCCATCAAGACGGCGACGCGATGAAACCGGAGCGGAGACACCTCCCGCAGGAGAATCCGCTGACGCCATCTCCGTTTCGAGAGCGGTGTGGAGTTTAAGACGACTGTAGTAGGCCTTCCGCACCTCCTCATCGACGATCATTTCCGCTTCCAGCTTCAGAAAATCAGCTTCACTGATGATACCTTCAAGCAGGTCATCAAAAAGACTATCATAAGCAGAATCACTCATGCCCGCCCCCCTTTCTCTGCCGCGGCGACATTCAACTCGACACATTTTGCAAGCCGGGTCCGAATACGATGCAGGGTAACCTTGAGTGATCCGACGCTGCGCCCCACTTCCTCCGAGTATCCCTGGAGGGTATCCCCACTGAAATACCGGTGCGAAATCAGATCCCTATCCATGGGGCGTAACTTTTCCAAACAGGAGCGAAGCGCGACCTGGCGCGCATCGAGATCGTCGCTCATTTCGAGCAACTCGTCCGCGATAAGCTGTTCGAGCTCGTCGCTGAAAACAAAACGGGACTCACGCGCCCGGGCCTTTCGAAAAGTGAGCACTTCAAAACGGGCGATAGCGAAGATCCAGGCTTTGAAATTGGTGCCGAGCTCGAAGTCCTCGCGCTTCTTCCAAATCGTCGTATTCGCCTGCTGAGTGACATCCGCCACCGAGGGATCCCCCGGCAAGAGCGAGGCGACATAAAGCTTCAGCGCTGACTGGTGTTCAGTCAGTAGTGCAACGAACTCCCCATCGGGATCTGTAGTTTCGGAAACCATTTCTTCTGCTGCAGGCAAATGCCCGCTTTTGAGAAAAGGTTAACAAATTTCGTGAATTTTTATCAAGGTCGTTGAAAAGCGGGTTTCCCGGGGAACTGCTCGAGGTAGAGGAATCCGTGAGGATTTCTTTCTCACGCAGGCTATTTTGCCCCGACTCAGGGCTTGCGGGAGGAATGCTCACGCAGTTCCTCTACAGGTCATAAAGTAGAGGAATCCGTGAGGATTTCTTTGATCTCGCTTATGCGGATAGGTTCCGAACATCTCCCGGAGCGAGAGGCCTCACTATGCGGGGTGCCCACCATTTACACCAATAAATCCTTCACGACGTGGCCGTGGACATCGGTGAGCCGATAATCGCGTCCCTGAAAGCGATAGATAAGCTTCTCGTGATCAAATCCGAGCTGATTCAGAATCGTTGCCTGAAGATCGTGAACGTGAACCCCGTTACTCGCGACGTTGAAACCGAGTTCGTCGGATTCCCCGTATTCGAAACCGCCCTTCATGCCACCTCCGGCCATCCACATCGTGAAACAATCGGGATAATGATCCCGCCCGAGCACGTCGCTCTTCGCGGTACGTCCTTCACGAAAAGGAGTGCGCCCGAACTCACCGCCCCAGACCACGAGGGTGTCCTCGAACAATCCCCGCTCCTTCAAATCTTTAATCAAAGCCGCGACCGGCTTATCCATCGAAGCACACTTTTTCGTGAGTCCGTCGGTGATCCCCGTATCGGCACGGGTCCCGTGAAAATCCCACCCCCAGTCGAACAACTGGATAAAACGCACCCCGGACTCTGCGAGGCGACGGGCAAGCAAACAATTATTCGCGAGGCTCGATTCCCCGGGCGTCGCCCCGTAGGCCTCCAGCGTCTTCGCGCTTTCCTTTGTGATATCCATGACTTCGGGAACAGCCGTTTGCATCCGGAAGGCGAGCTCGTATTGAGAAATCCGTGTCAGTGTTTCAGGATCGCCCATCTGCGCGCCCTGCAGCTCATTGAGATCGCGGAGCGCATCGAGACTTTTCCGGCGAACGTCCCGCGTCATCCCCGCGGGATCAGAAGAATACAAAACAGGATCGCCTTTAGAGCGGCATTGAACGCCCTGATAAACACTCGGAAGGAAACCAGATCCGAAAGAGTTTTTGCCTCCGTTAGGCTGCACGCCGCTGGAAATGAGAACAACGAAGCCGGGAAGGTTTTCGTTCTCTGATCCCAGACCATAAGTCACCCACGATCCCATCGAAGGACGTCCCGAGCGCGGCGACCCCGTGTAGGTGAGCAGTTCCGCCGGAGCATGATTGAACTGGTCCGAGTGCATCGAATGCACCATGCAGATGTCATCAGCGATTCCATGAAAATGAGGAACAGCATCGGACATCCACATCCCATTTTGACCAACCTGCTTCCACTTGCGCGGAGACCCCATCAGCTTGGGAACACCGGTCGTGAAGGCGAACTCCTTTCCCTTAACAAACTCATCCGGACAATCCTCATCATCGTGTTTGATGAGTTCCGGCTTGTAATCAAACATGTCCAGATTCGGAGGCGAACCGGTCATGTGCAGGTAGATGACCCGCTTCGCTTTCCCGGGAAAATGGGGAGCTTTCGCGGTCAGTGGTTCCGCCCCGGCGATCCCATCACCGGTGAGGAGCGAGTTGAGGGCAATGCCACCGATTCCGGCAGCAGACTGCTGGAGAAAATGACGCCTCGTGCCGAGTTGAAGTTTTTCAAGGAAGGGATTCATGTCAGCGTTTCAGGAAAAGTTCATCGAGGTTGAGAAGGACATTTCCCACCACACTCCAGGCCGCGAGATCTGAGACAGCGACTCCTTCCGGTGCCGGTCCAATCGGAACGGTCGCCATTTCCTGCGCCTTCTCCGGGTCCGATTCGAAATCAGCTTCGAGCATTTCAAAAAGTGCCGTGATCCGTTTCATTTCATCCTCGCCGGGATCACGGAGCAGGGTCTCCCGCCATCCATATCGAATTTTCGATTCAGCCGACTCACCGCCTGACAAAACCATTTTCCGGGCGAGTGCCTGAGCGGCTTCCACGTATACAGGATCGTTTAAAGTCACCAGCGCCTGCAGCGGCGTGTTCGTTCGCACCCGGCGCGAGGAACAGATCTCACGGTTCGGTGCGTCAAAAGTAGCCATGCTCGGATAGGGACTGGAGCGTCGCCAGGTCGTGTAGATGCCGCGGCGGAATTTGTCCTCACCCGCGCTGGTCTTCCAGTCTGTCGCCGATCCGAAAGCCGCCTTCAGCCCGAGATTCGGCTGCGGTGGATTGACTGGCGCCCCATACATTTTGTCGCTGAGCAAGCCACTCACAAAGAGCGCCTGATCCCGAACCATTTCAGCTGAAATTCGAAATCGCGGAGCCCTCGCGTAGTAGCGGTTAAAAGGATCTTTCGCCAACAACTCCGGCGTCGTTTCCGAGCGCTGCTGATAGGTCGCCGACAGGACGAGCTTTTTCAGAAACGCTTTCTGATCCCACCCGCTTTCCTGCAATTCCAGAGCGAGCCAGTCGAGCAGCTCCGGATGAGATGGCAACTCCCCCTGAGAACCGAACTCTTCGCTTGTGGCAACAATCCCCGATCCGAAAATCTGCTGCCAAAGCCGGTTCGCATGGACCCGCGCCGTGAGTGGGTTCTCATCATCGACAAGCCAATGCGCCAGCGCGAGACGATTCCGGGGCAGATCCTCCCGCAACGAATGAAAAACCGCTGGAACGCCGCGCGTCACCTTTTCGCCGAGGCTCTTGTAGTTCCCTCGAATTTGAATAAACGACTCTCTCTCTTCATCCGATGGCAGATCTTTCATCACCGGAACCGTGACCGGTTTGATAGCGGCGAGAGATTTTTCCGCCGCAGCGATCTGACTGCGAACCGGCTTCAATGATGGTGCAATTGTCAGGAAATAATCACTGACCACTTTTCCCGGGGCATCCAGCTGAATCGCCTTGCGAACCGCCTCCGGCATCTTCGCCCATGCGCTCACATTCCCATCCGCAGTCGAAAGCAATCGAAAGTGCGTCAGGAGGTGGTTCCTGTGCCCGGACTTCTGATCCAGAAAAACAGAGAGAACTCCTCCCCCCGCTTCGAGAGACTCCTTTAAAATCAAAGTGAGCTGATGCGGCTTACCAACCTCAGGAGCGATCCCCCACCCTCGCTTCGGATCGATTTTCTTTGCGAGAATACTGCCCGCGGTAAAACCGGATTGTTCATGATCGGCGATGGCAGCCGCGAACTCGAGTTGACGAATTCCACTGACCGCAAAAACGGCAGAAGGCGAAGGCGCTTTCCCGGGGCGCTCTGACCACGCCACCTTCCGGTCGCTGTCGAGCAAACGGATCTCATAACCGTTGAGACGTTCGATGATCCCCTTCCCATCTGTCCGATTCCAGAGACGCACTTCCTCAACCGCAACCTCTTTACCGAGATCAATTTCGAGCCACGGATTCGCTTCGGCATTAGTATGACTGACCGATCCCTTCGCATAATCGCCGTTCGTATTTCCATCGACTACGAGGTCTGCAGATTTCCCGGAATAGGTCGAACTTTGCGATGCCTTCGCACCCGCGGCGAGATTCCTTCCCTCACTGAAAACCTCCACTTCAGCGAGGTGAACGAACTTCTTTTCCCCGGGGTTTTCAATCCGAAGATAGCGCCCTTTCACCGGAACAGCCTTGTCCGGCGTCCAGGTGGCGCGAACCTGAGACAGGACGAAATTGCTTTTCTGTTCGGGCGAAATCTCAAGCCCGAGCGCAGTCACCTTTTCCCCGGGAGATTTCAATTCAATCGCGTATGTCGCATTCGCAGCGTCTTCTTTCTTCGCAACCAACCAGTCATTCGCCTGAGCCAGATTCACTTCCGGCGCCTCAGCGCGGATCACAGAAAGCGGTTTCCATACCGGCGGCGTTTGCAGATTTTCCAACCATGACTGTTTCGCTTTTTCCAACTCCGGTGTGTAAGAGGAAAGCGTCGCCTTGAGCGCTTTGATCTGCTCTTCGAAACCCTTCTTTTGCGTCAGCAGCTCGTCGTTCCAAACCGAATAGAGCGGGTTCTCGTCTTTCTTGTCTGTATCCGCAGTCTGATTAAAAAAATCAAAGAGCTGAAAATATTCAGCGTGCGTGAGCGGATCATACTTGTGGGTGTGACACTGCGCACAAGCCATCGTCGTTCCCATCCAAACCTCCATCGTTGTGTTGACGCGATCAACCACGGCGGCGTTTCGAAACTCCTCGTCATTGGTGCCACCTTCGCTGTTTGTCAGGGTATTCCGGTGAAAGGCTGTCGCGACGAGCTGGTCGGGTTTGGGATTCTCCAGAAGATCTCCTGCAATCTGATCGATCGTGAACTGATCATAGGGAACGTTTTTGTTAAAGGCCTCGATAACCCAGTCGCGATATTTCCAGATCGACCGGGGAGGGTCATCCGCGTAGCCCGCCGAATCCGCATAGCGGGCGAGATCGAGCCACATCGCAGCCCATCGTTCGCCGTAGGCGGGCTTCGCGAGTTGAGCATCGATATACTTTTCAAAAGCTCCGGGATCGGGATCGGGATCGTCGGCAAAGGCCTTCGCCTCCTTCCATGTCGGAGGCAGTCCGGTCAGATCAAGGGCGGCGCGTCTCGCGAGGGTGAGCCTATCCGCCTGAGCTGATGGCTCAAGCCCCTCGCTCTCCAATCGCTGCTGGATAAAAAAATCGATCTCGTTGTGATGAATCCAGTTGCTGCGAACCGTATCAGGAATCGCGGGGCGCTCCGGCTTTTCATAAGCCCAATGCTCGGCGTATTCACCACCCTGCTCAATCCACTTCGTAAGAATCGCGACCTCAGCGGCACTGAGCGGTTTGCCCTTATCCTCCGGAGGCATGATATCGACATCGTCATCCGTGGTAACACGGTAGATCAATTCACTGGCTTCCGGATCTCCCGGCACCACTGCCGAATAGCCCCCCATATCATGCCGTGAGCCAGCCTCAGTATCGAGCCTGACATCACCACCACGCTCCGCTTCATCCGGCCCATGGCAGGCAAAACACTTTCCCGAGAGGATAGGCCGGACGTCGCGATTGAAATCCACTTTTTCTTCACCTGCTGCGCAGAAAAGTGAAATCAATGAGACCCCGATCCCGGAAGCTATTCGTCTGTAAATCATTGCAATACCCATGAAGACTACCCCAATCCTGAAATTTCCGTCAGGACGCGATCCTGCAAGAATTTCGACCGTAAGGGAAAACGGGGCTTCACTAATTCGGGTAGGAAATCGTTATCCCGATCTCCGCAAAAGCCGCCACCATCGCCGCGTCAATTTCCGCTCCGCTTCGACCGCCCGTGAGTTCGCCGACTGACTGCTGCCAAACCAACTCGGTCAAATTGATGAGCCCTCCCGCTCCACCCGAAGCGGCTTTGATACTGTCCGGCATGATGAGTTCAGCGGGAGGCGTGGGCTCCTTCGGAATCTCACCAACGGCCACTCGTTCATTCTCGGGAACGCCGGCAGACAACTGTCGGTTGTGCTCGTTGACCCGTGCGTTGTAAGCGACCACCTCTGCTTTGAAAGCGAGCAGGGAGTTGTTGTAGCGGTCCACTTCCTCGTTATATTTTTTCCGATTCTCTTCAAAGAGCACGATATCCGCCTGCACTCTTCCGGAACTGGCCCGTCCCCTTTCAACCGCCTGAAGATAAGTTCCAACGCGGGTTCCGGGACTCGATTGCTCATCGAGATGCATCAGAAAGTAAACCAGAAGCATGGCATCGCGATAATCGTCCATGGAACCGGTCCACCCGCCTCCAGGTTCGGCCGCTCGACTGCCTCCTCCCGGAGTGAAAACGTTCAGCCCACTTTGCCCCGCCTCTGAATCCGGGACCTTTTCAGCAATCCGAAGCCTTTTCGAAGGACGGTTGGCAACGCGGATCTCGTAGTTCTTCAGGCCGTATTTTTCCTTGAGCCGTTCCCGCAGTCCGCGCTCCGCATTTTTAAATTCGAACCGGCCTGTCTGAGAGGGAACCGCCGAGATGTATTCGGCCATCCCCTCCGCAAACCAGATCGGGACCATCGGCAACCAGTCGTGCATGACCTGATGGGTAATCTCGTGAACGAGAGTGGAAGTGTCACTGCTTTTACGGAGCGTTACCCGGCTGCCATTTTGCTTCGCCCCGAGCGATACGTAGGGAACGAGGAGCGATTGCTCCTTCGGCCGATACAGTCCGGCTACTCTTGTCCGGGAGCCGGGTATGGGAACCGCGGGGGCCGACACATCCGAGCGCTTCACGACCTCCTGAAAATCTGCGTCATCCATAAACTCCCCGCGAAAGTGCTTACTCCCCGCCGGAGGGGACAAGGGAAGCCCGTGGGGAATCGACTTCACTGCTTCATAGGTTCCCTCGTAAATTTTCGCCGCTTCAGCGATGAAGTTTTTCGAAACCTCACGGTCTGAGGTGAATTCAAAATGCGGCGTATAGAAAGTCTTCGGCCCGCCTGTCACCTCGAAATCCTCCGGGGGAAAGGTCTCGTCAGGCAGGGGCGCGATCTCACCGACACGGGCGACGAGGCCCGCCTTGTAGTCCCTGATAAACTTCCGGTCTTTCTCGCTCAGCCGCTCCAGCGGGACATTCACCTCGCGATTGTTTTCAAGCCTCAGGACAACTCCTTTTTCACTCGATCTCACGAAAGACGCCTGAAGTTTCTTTCCATCATTGCTCACCCACTCCCGGGCGACTTCAGCGCGGATAGAAAGGGGCGCGACAAGAAAGAAGACCAAAAGGGAGCAGCTGAAGAAGGGGGAGCAACGGCAGACTGTCATCGCAAAAGTATGCAAACCACGAACGGGCCATGTCGAGCGTTTTCCGCGCCTGCGACATTGAATTCAACGAAATCGGGATTGCACTTTGCGCTCAATCCCCTTTCTTCAGGAACCCATGGAAGACGAAGAGACAATGAACTACGGCGTGCTCGGCGAGGACACCGCAACGACTCCGGAGAAGCTCGAAAAATACACCGGCGAGATCGCCTGGTCGTATTTGAAAGCCCATTTTGAAAGTGGAGCCCTCCTCTTCGTCGATGCTTCGCTCGAACTCACGGAAGTGGGAACCGCCCTGACCGAAGACCGGGTCGAGAAAGTCGAAGCCTGGAAAAAGGCCGGAGACATCCTGACCCCTTCCCAACCCCACGCCGACTACTGGGAGGAGAGCAACCAGCACTTCAGGGCACTGGTCGTTTCCCCCTTTGTCCTCGCCCAGCCGGTGGATCCGGAAACTGGGGGTGAAGTCACTGACTGACAGGAAGGCCCTCGTCCGCCCATCCTGAAAATCCCGCTTTGAGGTGATAGATTTTCTCGAAGCCTGAATTTTCAAATTTGGGGAGCGACTGGCCACTCCTGCCTCCACTCGCGCAGTGGACCACGTAGGGCACCGACTTGTCGAGGAGACCAATCTCCTCATCAAAGTTATCCGCCTTGTAATCAATGTTTACGGCACCTTCGATGTGACCTTCGCTAAACTCCTCCGGGGTCCGGATGTCGAGGATTCGCACCCCCTCGTTCGCCTTCAGCAGCTCCGAAGTCTCTTCCGGCGAAATCAGCTCAACAACAGCTGCGGAACCTTCAAGAGCAGCCACCTCATCTGAGGAATGCTTTTCACATCCCGCAAACAGCGCCAGAAGACAAACCAACAGACAATGATTAAACTTTTTCATAATTCTTAAATAGTATAAAAATCATCTATCACCAAAGAAAACCAGTCAATCCAATTCAAGCACGGGAACAAAGCCCCATTCCACTGGCGCAAACGATTGTTCTGCTCTAGTCTGAAAAGCACCCTTTCATGAATCTCTCCGAACTGGCTCAACATCTTGATCTCGCGATCAGCACCGTTTCGCGGGTCCTGAGCGGGAATGCGAAAAAATACCGGATCAGCGAGACGACCGCCCGGCGCATTCTCGCCGCCGCAGAAGAGCACAACGTCATCCCCGACCCGCTCGGTGCGAGTCTCCGAAAAGGAAGTCTCGGAATGATAGGGCTGCTCGTCCCCGACATCACCAACCCTTTCTTTTCCCATCTCGCCCGCTCCATCGAACTTGAGCTTCGGAACGCCAATATCGCGGTGCAACTCTGCGATTCCAGTGAGGAAGTCGAAACCGAAGCCCGGCTTTTTCAAAAACTGCTCGCCCGACGACTCGACGGTCTCATCATCGCTCCGGTCGGAAACGATACCCTGGGCCTTTCCGCACTCATCGAGAAAGCCCAAATGCCCATCGTCGTAATCGACCGGGTCATTCCCGGGCTTCAGATCCCCTCCGTTTCGCTCGACAACGCCCACGCAGGAAGGCTCGCCGCTGAGCATCTCATCAAGGCCGGCCACCGGAAAATAGGGTGTCTCCGGGGCAGCTACGAGAGCCAGTCCGATCAGGAACGACTCAAGGGAGTCGAGGAGGCGATGACGGACGCAGGATTGAAAGCGGACGACCTCTTCGTCGCCGGAAAAGGCTCCAGTCGCACCGCAAGCCTCGACGGAGCGAGGGAGTTGCTCGACCGCGAACACCGGCCCACTGCCATCGTCACCCTGAGCGGACAGGGCATTCTCGCCGTTCTCGAGCGGGCCACCGCACTTGGTTTGTCGATCCCCGGGGAACTCTCCGTGATCGCCTTTGATGAGCAGCCCTGGTCTCCCTTCATGAATCCCCCACTGACGACGATCTCCCAGCCCGTCGCCGAAATGGCAGGCGAAGCCGTCAAATTTCTGAAAACGGCGCTCGCAGAGAAATCCGAGGTCCCCCGGGCCGATTCTCCTGCGAATCCACCCCAACGGGTCCTCAAGGCATCCATCTGCGAACGCCACTCCGTTACGGCGCCCCCGGGGGACGCCGTAACAGGCTGAATGAATGGATCAGGCCCCGGCAAAGCCTAAAATCCTCCCATGACCTGGAAGGTGTAACCCTTCAGATACTTGGTCTCGGGGAGAGTCGCGATGTGCTGATGATCGCGGCGTTGACTGTGCTGCCCGATGACGCGCAAGGTCCGCTTGGCATCGACTGAGGCGTCACAGATGACGTCGAAAAACTCACGGTCATTGACGTGGTGACTGCAGCAATAGGTCGAGAGAATACCGTTCCGTTTGAGCAGTTTCAGCGCTCTCAGGTGAATCTCCTTATACCCGCGCATCGCCCCGGTCATTGCCTTGCGACTCTTCGTGAAAGAAGGCGGATCGAGAATGACCATGTCGTATTTCTCTTCCGCCGTTTCTGCATCTTTGAGAAAATCAAAAACGTTGGCTTCACGGGCATCAATTGTCAGACCGTTAAGGGCCGCATTCGACTGTGTTGCCGCGACAGCTCCGGCACTGATATCCACGGCGACGACTTCGGACGCGCCCCCTTTTGCGGCATGAAGCGCAAAGCCCCCCTGATTACAGAAACAATCGAGGACACGTTTGCCCTCCGCGAGACGGCCGACATTGGCGTAATTGTCGAGCTGATCCAGGAAAATCCCTGTCTTCTGTCCTTCGAGTAGATCCACCGACTGCCTGATCCCGCCCGCGTCGATTTCAATGGGACCGCTCCACTCGCCGTCGAGAACGCCGACGACAGGTTCAAGTCCTTCGGCTTTTCGGATCGCGGCATCATTCCTTTCGATCACAGCGCGGACCGCGAACTGATTCTTTAAAGCATCGACGATGAGATTTTTTCTCATGTCCATCGCGAGGGTGAGGGTTTGAAGCACAAAACAATCACCGTAGCGGTCGATAATGACACCGGGAAGCCCGTCGGCCTCGCTCCAGACGAGTCGGTAGAGCGGCTCCGCAAAATCCATACTTTCCCGCAACTGCGCGGCCCGCTCAATGCGACGCTCGAAAAACGATGCATCGAGCTCCTGTTTACGTCGGGAGATACGTCTCGCCACGATCTGCGAATCCGGATTGTAAATCGCGGTTCCGAGTGGACGGTCTTTGAAGTCCTTAATGGAGATGACATCTCCGGGCTTGGGCTCTCCGAACAATTTTTGGATCTCGCTGGCGTATACCCAGTCGTGACCATGAAATATTCTCGAACGCGGCTTTACAACGATTCCTGGCATACGCCGAGATTCGCCCACGATTCGATCCAAGTCAAAGAGAGGTCATAGCCCTTCTGTTTATGAATTTCGCCCAGTTTACGTACCCTGACTTTAGCGGGGAAAAATCGATCTTCACGGTAATGCGATCCCCTTATCCACGCTCCTTTTTCCTCATCCTGCTTCCGGCTCTCTTTTGCGTCAGCACGGGGTTCGTTGCGGCGCTGGATCTGGAGAATCATCCCGGAAAGGCGATTTACCAAAAGCAATGCCTCGAATGCCACGGCGAGACCGGCGAGGGTGCCGAAGACGTCGACGCCGATCCGCTTGTGGGAGACCGGACTCTCGAATCTCTCGCCGGCCGTATCGAGCGCACCATGCCCGAGGACAATGAGGATGATTGCGTCGGAGCCGATGCTGAAGCGGTCGCGGAATACATCTTTCACGCCTTTTACTCCCCTGCCGCTCAGGCGAGATTAAAAGAGGTCAAAACCGACATCACGCGACTGACCCGTCCGCAATACCTCAATTCCCTCGCCGACATCATGGGGTATTTCAGGAATTCCCATAACCCTCCCACCATCGAAAAGTTTGGCCTCAATGCCACTTACTACGCGAGCGGCCGGTTCCGTGTCGACAAGGAACTGGAGGGAAAAGACACCTTCAAACGGATCGACAAACAGGTCCGCTTCGATTTCAAAAGCGGAATTCCGCAAGTTCCGGAGGACAAGCAATTCATCCCCGAAGAGTTTGCGATGCAGTGGGACGGTTCCGTCATGATCGAGGAAACCGGCGTGTATGAGTTCGTGATTCGCACACGAAACGGAGCCTTTCTCAACATCAATACCTACGACACGAACAACGATAATCCCAAGGTGATCGATGGATGGGTGGCCCCGAACAATGAGGTCCGGGACGAGTCCGCGAAAATTTTTCTGCTCGGCGGGAGACGCTACCCCCTCACGATGCGGTATTTCAAATACAAGGCGGACAAAGGCCACATTGAGCTTCTCTGGAGAAAGCCCGGCGGAATTCTTGAGGTCATTCCTGAAAAAGTGCTCACCCCGGACTGGAGCCACGCCGTTTACACCTCCACCGCTCAGTTTCCCCCTGATGATCGCAGCTACGGCTACGAACGCGGCGCGAGCGTCTCCCGTCAGTGGCTCGACGCAGTCACCGACGGCGCCTATGAAGCCGCTGAATACGTCGTCGATAACCTGAAGGACTTCGCAAAACTCAAAAAGGACGATCCGGAACGGGCGAAGAAGCTGCGTGAGTTCGGAGCCGAATTTCCCTCGGTAGCGTTCCGACGCCCGTTGAAGCCGGAGGAAAAGTCGCTCTTTGTAGACAACGTTTTCAAAGAACACGGTCCTACCGAAGAGGCGATACGCCAGATCGTGCTGCTGTCCCTGACATCCCCCCGCTTTCTCTATCCCGATACCGCCTTTGATTCTCCGACCGGACCATGGGCACGCGCCTCCACCATGGCGCTCGCGCTCTGGGATTCGATTCCGAACCGGGATCTGCGCAAAGCCGCCGAACAGGGAAAGCTGAACAATCCTAAACAAGTCGAAGAAAAAGCCTGGCAAATGCTTCACGACGGACGGGCCCGCAATAAAACGCGTGAATTTTTCCACCATTGGCTGGAGCTGGACAAGGCTTACGACGTCTCCAAAGACAGTGAATTGTTCCCCGATTTCAATCCGGAGGTGATGGCCGACCTGCGCACGTCACTCGACCTTTTTCTCGACGAAATCACCTGGAGTGAAAAATCCGACTACCGCCAGTTGCTCCTCTCCGATCAAATGTTCCTCAACGAGCGCCTCGGCAAAATTTACGGCAAACCGGAAATCAAAGGCGGTTTCCAAAAGGCGAGCCTTCCCGGCCAGGCACGCACCGGCGTCATCACCCACCCCTACCTGATGACTGCCTTTGCCTATCACAACAACACATCGCCGATTCACCGCGGCGTCTTTTTGACCCGGAACATCGCCGGCATGACCCTCAAACCGCCGCCCGAAGCAATCGAGTTCAAAGACAACGACTTTCCACCGCATCTCTCGATGCGCGAAAAAGTCACCGAGCTCACGAGAGCGAAAGCGTGCATGGCTTGCCACTCGATGATCAACCCTCTTGGATTCAGCCTCGAACACTATGATGCGATCGGTCGCTGGCGTGCCAAAGAAGAGAACAAGCCGATCAATGATGACGGCGTTCTCGAAACCGATTCGGGTGAGAGAATCGAAATCAAAGGACCGCGCGAAGTCGCTGAATTTGCCGCGAACTCCGAAAGCTCCCACCGTGCTTTTGTCCGTCAAATGTTCCATCACAGTGTCAAGCAACCCGCGCTTGCCTATGGTCCTGAGACGATGGATCATCTTCAACAACATTTTAAGAATACCGGATTCAATATCCGCTACCTTCTTGTTAAAATAGCCACTCTTGCCACCCGTCAGGAAACGCCCTCATCATGAATACTCCCCACGATCGTCGCCAGTTTCTCAAGAGCCTCGGTATCTCAGCCGGAGCTGCGCCATTCCTTACCGGCCTGCCCGGTTTCAACTCGCTTCACGCTGCTGAGCAAGGCGGTAAAAAGCAGCGCGTCATCATCATGTTTTCCCCCAACGGAACGGTTCCCGGGGAATTCTGGCCGGAAGGTGAAGGAAAAGATTTCAAGCTCAAGCGAATTCTCAAACCGCTCGAAGCGTTCCGGGATCGCATGACGGTCATCAACGGCCTCTCCAACAAAATCGGAGGCGACGGAGACCGGCACATGCGCGGGATGAGCTGTCTCCTCACCGGAACCGAACTGCTTCCGGGGAACATTCAGGGCGGCTCCGACACCCCTGCAGGCTGGGCAAGCGGCATCTCCATCGACCAGGAGCTGAAACAGTTTTTCCAAAAGAACGAAGCAACGCGAACCCGCTTCGGCTCACTCGAATTCGGTGTCGCGGTTCCCCACCGGGCTGACCCGTGGACACGCATGAGCTACGCCGGCGCCAATCAACCCGTCGCGCCGATCGATGATCCGGGGCAGATGATCGAGAAGCTTTACGGGAAACAGCGGGACAAGGCTTCCCTCACCGGAATCGTCGACAGCGTCAGTGCCGATTTGAAGAAAATGTCGGCGAAACTCGGAAGCGAGGATCAACAGCTCTTGACGGAACACCTCAATTTGATCCGCGAACTGGAGCAGGAAATTTCCCATCAGGGGGAAAGCGACAGCCTCGCCCACCCGATGCCTGACATCGATCCCAAAATCGAACTGGTCAATGACAACACCCCGCGGATCAGCCGCATGCAGATGGACTTGCTCGTCAATGCCATGGCCAACGACATGACCCGCGTCGCCACCCTTCAGTTCATGCGCTCAGTGGGTCAGGCCCGCATGCAGTGGCTCGGGATTGAAGAAGGTCACCACGGGCTCTCTCACGAACCGGATAACAACGCCGAAGCCACCGAGAAGCTCACGAAAATCAACGAATGGTTCGCCGGAGAACTGGCCTACCTGCTCAAAAAGCTCTCCGACACGCCCGAACCCGGCGCGGACGGCAGCATGCTCGACAACACCCTCGTGGTTTGGCTGAACGAACTGGGCAAAGGAAACACCCACACGCTGGACAACATTCCCTTCGTTCTCTTCGGCGGGGAAAAAGCGACCGGATTCAAAATGGGGCGCCGCCTCAACCTGCCCGACAAAACTCCGCACAATCGCCTCTGGCTCTCGATCGCCCACGCAATGGGCCATCGCATCGACACCTTCGGCACCGATCTGTTCTGCAGTGACGGGCCTCTCAATCTGAGCTAACGCCCCGCCCCGATGCAGCAGCATTGGGCAGCATTGGGCAGCATTGGGCAGCATTTGGGCAGCCTGTTGACGGCAGAACGCCTAATTGAGCCACCAGTAGCCCGCGTTGAGATAGCTCGCGTAGGAAACCCAGATCAGGTAAGGTATTAAAAGCCGCCCCGCGAACCGGTCACGTCGCCGAAAAAGGATCAGCGTGACGAAAATACAACCCCAAAGCGCCAGAATCACAAGCAGTGCGATTCCCGGCCAGTGCGCCCCGAAAAACAAAGGTGTCCACGCAAGATTCAAAACCATTTGTATCACAAACCAGATCAGGGCGGTTCGCTTATTCTTGCCCGCTTCCACCCGGTGCCAGAAGAGCGCGAGCGACAGCCCGATCATGGCATAGAGAACCGTCCAGACCGGCCCGAAAACCCACGATGGAGGGACGCCCGGAGGCTTGTTCAATTCGGCATACCACCCTTTGATTTCACCCATGGTGACAAAGGCGCCCGCCCCGCCGAGAACATTGATCACCACCACGCATACCAGTATCTTCAGCCAGAGCTTCATTACGGGAGGTTACGCCCCGTTGGCGGGTTTCGGTCGATTTCCCTGCTTTTTTCGGATGAAAGAGCGCTCCGCTCCCGCTACACTCAGACCATGACGCTCGCCGAGCTTGGATGGAATGAAGCCTTTGAAAAGGAATTCACCCCTTTTGCAAAAAAGGGCTGGATACCCGCGCGCCTCATTCGCGACAACAAGATCACTTACGGAGCCCTCACCGAAGGCGGAATTGAGTACGAAGTCGTCATGAGCGGCAAGGTCTACCACGATGCCGAGAGTGATGCCGCCCTTCCCGCCGTCGGTGACTGGGTTGCCCTCGAAACCGGGACCGGCGAGTTGGACCACGTCATCCGTGCCCGCCTTTCGAGGCAAACCTGCTTCTCCCGCAAGGAACCCGGCAAGAGCAGCGAGGAACAGGTCATGGCCGCAAACGTTTCCATGGTTTGCATCGTCACAGACGCGGGTTCCGACCTGAACCTGCGGCGCATGGAGCGCTTCTTTGCTCTCGTGAGCCGAAGCGAGGCGCGGGCCATCGTGCTCGTAAACAAATCCGATCTTTTCCCCAAAGAACAAAACGAAGCGGCTGCCGCGGCGATCCGTGAACTGAACGCCGAAGCGGACGTTATCATCACCAGTGCCGTGAACGGCGAGAACGTGAAGGTGATCGAAGACTACCTCGAGCCGGGCCGCTCGATCACATTTGTGGGCTCAAGCGGCGTCGGCAAATCATCGCTCATCAATGCAATGTTAGGCGACGTCTGGCAGGAGGAGGGGGAAGTGAACAACGTCACTGGAAAAGGCCGCCACACCACCACCGCCCGCGAGCTCATCGTTCTTGAGAAAGGAGGCATCCTCATTGACAACCCGGGAATTCGGGAAGTCCAGATGTGGACTGACGAATACACCCTCCGCGAGAAGTTTTCCGACATCGAGGAAATCGCGGCGTGTTGCAAATTTCATGACTGCAAACACGGCACCGATGCCGGCTGCGCGATTCGGGAAGCGGTGGAATCAGGTAGACTTTCCACCGATCGCTACGAAGGATTCCTCAAACTCGAAGAAGAGATCGCCGAGCTGAAGCGCCGCCTCAAAAAGCGGAAAATGACGCTCGAACGACGCTCGAAGCGGGACCACAAAATCAAAGCCCGGAATCTCGCCGACCGAATCGAGATCGAATGGGAGGAAAACCCCCGCCTTTAACACATGAAAATCACGTCCGCCACTTTCCACACCAGCGCAGCAGGACTTGAGGCCTGCCCACCTTCGGAACTCCCTGAGTTCGCTTTCATCGGCCGTTCCAATGTGGGAAAGTCATCGCTCCTGAACATGCTCTGCAACCATAAGGGTCTTGCGAAAGTATCCCAGAAGCCGGGCCATACGCGACTGATCAATTTCTTCGTCGTTAACAAAGAGTGGGCTCTCGTCGATCTCCCCGGTTACGGCTACGCCAAAGCAGCCAAGGCTGAACGCTACCGGTTTAACGACTTCGTTGCCGACTATCTCGAAAGCCGCGAAGAACTCTCGCACGTGTTTGTCCTCATCGATTCGAGACATTCCCCCATGAAAAACGACCTCGATTTTGTATCGTGGCTGGTTGAAGTGGGAGTCCCCTTCTCTCTCGTTTTCACGAAGTCAGACAAACTGAAAAAAGGGAAGATCGAAAAGAACCGGCAGGCATTTCTCGAAGCGATGAAAGAATTTTCCGAAGGGGAGCCCCCGACCTTTATCACCTCCGCCGCGAACAACGACGGTCGCAATGATGTGCTCCGCTTCATCGGCGAGAAAATCCGCGGTGGGATTTGAAAGCAAAAGCTTGAGGCATTCGAAAACAAACGAGAGTAGCCTTTGTGTTTTGACACAAAACTCAAAGGTTACTGCCATTTACTGCTAATTTGGCACCAATTAGCAGCAAATTAACAGAAAGCAGCTATTCGCTCCGGAAGAAGAGCAGAGCCGATGCTCACACATCCTCAGCGGCCGCCTTCAAATGCGCGTTCCGAATCTCGAGAAACCGCGTCATGTAGGCCGTTAGAAAAAGCTTTTCAGCCATTCGCCCGAGAATTCCGAGGGGAGCTGAAAATTCAAACCGGTCACGCATCCTCGTGACTCCGTCCACTTCCTCGAATTCATGCCTGTGCTGCATCGATGCGAAGGCGCCTTTGACCATGACATCCTCGAATGAACGGGGCCTGTCCATCTCCGTAATCTTTACGGTGAGTCGCTGCTTCACACCGAAATGCCGAGCCTCCCAGGTCACGGTTTCTCCCACCTCAATCAATCCTGAGGTGCGCCCTGCCACAGCCCGTTCACCGGTCTGCGCAGCACTACTCATGTGCGCGTCGATACTTCGAGCGAGATCAAAGACACGTTCTATCGGTGCCTCAATCCCGGTCGAAAGCTCGATCAATGGCATTCGCCACTATGAGTGAGGAGGGTCGGTCCGGACTTCAGCAGGACTTGCTGACACGGCCTGAGGCGCTGCATTCTGCGCTTTTTCAGATGATGTCTCGGGACCTTTTGGCTCGGGATCCTTCGTTGCCCCGTCTTCAGCACATCCGGTGGAACCGAAGGCTGAACCGGCCAACACCGTGATACCGGCGGCAGCGGCTGCTTTCTGAAGCAAATTCTGCTTTTTCTTCTGCTCGGTGTCGCCGAAACGAGCCCGGCGGATCTTGAGCGAGTTCTGCTCGTGAATCCGGTAAACGACATTACGGACTTCATCATCGCGGAAGAAGGTGCCTCCGGTCTGGTGAATACGATACCAGAGATGGTAATCGTCAGCGCCGAGACCAACAGCACGCTCCTGGTAGTTCCCCGCTCTACGGGCAACCGCAGCACGCATCAACACAGAGGAGTGAGGCAGCATGTTGTTGTCGGAGTTGCCGGTGAACATCGTGTCGAGGCCTTTGTTCGGCCAGTGGAGACGAGGCTCGATCGTTCCGTTTTCAAGCGTGAGAAGAAGACATCCGTAAACATCCACTTTCTTCTGCTCCATTACATGAACGGCACGCTCGAGGTAGGTCGGCATGATCTGATCATCATAATCAAGCGGCTTGTAAAACTCGGTGTCACACACCTCAACCGCCTGACGGTGCAACCAGCTGCAGTGCTCAATGTCCGGCTCAAGGCCAGTACAGATGAGAGGCAGACCATAGCGCTTCGCGAGCGGCTCAGCAAAAGACCAGGGGCCGTCGACGAGCAACTTCACTTTGAATTTCTTATAGGTCTGATTCGCAAGGCTGCTGACGGCGTCGTCGAGCTTGGAAACGTCGGTGCCCTTGTGGATACGAAGTCCCACCGTGACGTCGGCATCAGGATGATTGAGGGAAGTTCCCGTCATTTCACCGAGAATCCGGCTCGTTGCCGTCGCGTAGTTGGCACCGAGAGAGAGATCTGCCGCCGAAGCAAGACAGTCGACGCTCGAAAGCGTAGCCGCTTTGAGAAGAGCTTTGTGCGCCGTTTTAGCGAGCTTCTTCGCGTTCGAGTTCCAGTCGATCAGGTAACCGTTTTTACCGTTTTTGATGATGTCGGCAATCCCGCAGGATTTCGTGACGACAACAGGGATACCGCAACTGAGAGCTTCCGCAGCGGTGAGAAGATAGCCTTCTTTCTCGCTGTTTCCGAGAAGGGCGTGGCAGCCTTCAAGGCGATGCTTGTAATTGAAAGGATTGAAATCGAGCGGACGAATGTCGAGTCGATCAGCCACGCCGAGCTTATTGGCAAGATCGATCACTTTCGCGAGCGCTTCGGCCTGAGTGCGTTGTGTGTACTCAAGCCCGGCGGTGTCAGCGCCGGTCCAGGCACGAATCACCATACGGGGCTCTTCTTTCAGCAAATACGGCAACGCCATGATCCCCTTGGACTCGAGCGGACGCCCCATCCAGGCAACGACGAGACGACCTTTCGGATCGTAATTCCCTTTTGCCGAAGTGAATTCGGAAACAGGTGGAGTCATCACGCCAACGATATCGTGATTTTTCTCCTTCGCCCAACCGGCATAGCGATCGAGCACTTTCTGTGAAACACCTGCCACCTTCATGCCTTCGAGATTGTCGTAGGCACGATTGATAAAACGCCAGCCGGCATCATCCCAGGAATGAAGCACCAGCGAAGTCGGGCGCTTGGGAAGACCGGAAAGATCGCCGTAGCTCAAAAACCAGGAAGAAGGATCGGAAGGCGCCTCACGTGTCACATTTCCGCAGGAAAAGCCGCTTTTCTCAGCCGCTTCCATCAAAGGCATGTCATCGGACTGCGAATACAGCGTCGTCCGCTCACGAACCCACTCGGGAAGAGCGCTGATGTAACGCAGAACCGCCGTTTGAGCGCCGCCTAGAGCAAGGTTATGGGTGACAAAGCAAGGATTGACCCGCGGAAGTTGATTAGAGGATGCCATGTTGTATTCGTTGGAAAATGTCGGTTTATTAACGCTTGAAGGCCTTTATTCCGTAGAAAAATGAACCGGCAAGCGCGAAACGCGTCCAAAGATAGACGCTTCAGAAACTAAGCTAAGTTCGAATCCCCTGCCCTTTTTTCAAGTGACTCCTTTATGCCATATTCCGATTTCGGTAATTATTGCTGTTCTATTCGGAACAACAATAGCGCCTCTATCGGCTCAAAATGCAGAAAAATGGGCCTCTCACTGGTCACTTCAGCCCGTCTCCGCTGAAAAGGTTCAGGGCGACCGGAACCCGGTTGACTACTTTATCGGTAGGAAGCTGTCCGGACTCGGAGTCGAGCAAAATGCGGAAACGGACCGCTACACCCTCCTGCGCCGCGCCACGATCGACCTGACAGGACTGCCTCCGACCCGCGAAGAAATCGCCGCCTTTATCACTGACGAAAGTCCCGAAGCCTACGAAAAGCTCGTCGACCGGCTCCTCGATTCGCCCCACTACGGTGAGCGCTGGGGCCGGCACTGGCTCGATATTGCACGTTATGTGCAGGGTGCGATCAAAGTCCCCGGAATAGACGAAATCGACCTCGCGATCCCCTACCGGGATTATGTCGTGAAGAGTTTCAACGAGGACAAGCCCTTCGACCGGTTTCTGACCGAACAGCTCGCGGGTGATCTTATCGCTGAGCAAACCGAAACGGACGCTGCCTACCTCGACGCAATCACCGCTCCGGCGTTTCTCTCGATTGGTCAGTGGTTTGAGGAATGCACCGATCCCAACAAGCTCCGGCTCGATATTATCGACGAGCAAATTTCCACGACGACGCGGGCTTTCCTCGCGATGGATTTTGCCTGTTCCCGCTGTCACGATCACAAATTCGATCCCATTCCGACCGCCGATTATTACGCCATGGCCGGGATGTTCCGCAGCACCCGAATCACGAGCGATTTTTCCGATGAGTGGAAAGACGGGCGGCCGAGAGCGATTCAGCGGCTCGTGACCCATCAGGAGGAAGAGGAGTATCGGGGCAAAGCAGCGCAGCTGCGGAAGCTCACCGCGGAAAGAGCCGAATTGCTTTCAAACGTGCAACAACGACTTCAATCGGAAGGACGGCCTGAAATCCCGCCTTCCCGAATTTTTGGAGATCACATCTTCTCATTTGAAGCCGAAGACTTTGACGGACACAAGAATCTCAAGGTAATCCGTTTCGGAGGCGAACAGGAGGCGCTTGCTTCGCGACGACAGAAAGATCAATGGGCCAAATACCGCATCCCCGTGGAGAAGCCGGGCAACTATCAACTTCTGGTGCGATTTCGTGCCGAAGTCCCCTCGCCGGTCGATCTCGAGATCAACGGAAAAACCCTTGAGCAACCGGTTCTGGTCGGCAGGACCAGTGGCGAAGGCGACAATGGATTTCGATGGGCTGAAATCGCACTTCCCGAACTGAAAGCCGGCAGTAATTACATTCGCTTCAAAGTCGCCCAAAATCAGCCCTTCCCGACTCTCGATCGGGGAATCGTTTTCCAACGCGAAGACACCTTTTCCAACCGGGAAATTCTTGCGGCATTTTGGCCACCCTCACTCGCGGAAGCGGAAACCGGCATGAACGAAAGCGAAAAGCAAATCCTCGAAGCAATCGACAGGCAACTGGAGGATTTGAGAATTCAGACAAACGCTTTCCCCGTCAGTCTCGCCGTTTCTGAAGAAGCACCTGTCAGTATCCCCATCCACGTCAATGGAGAAACCTACCAGCAGAAAGGAGACCCGGTTCCCCGCACTGCCCCGACTCTCGCGGATCATCTCATCAGGACATCCTACCCCGTCGCCGACGACGAAAGCGGACGGCTCCAGCTCGCGCAATGGCTCACCGATCCGAACCACCCGCTCACGGCTCGAGTCCTCGCGAACCGGCTCTGGCACTGGCATTTCGGAACCGGGATTGTCCGCACCACCGATGACTTCGGCATCCAGGGAAGCCCGCCGACGCATCCGGAACTGCTCGACTGGCTCGCAGCCGAACTGATGCAAAACGACTGGTCGATCAAACACATCCACCGCCTCATCATGAGGTCGAAAACCTACCGTGCGTCCTCTGAGGAAACCTCGCTCAACCGCGCGAAAGATCCCGACGGCATTTACCTTTCCCGCTACCCCCGTCATCGCCTCGAAGCGGAGGCGATCTACGACGGGATGCTCACCAGCATTGGAAAAGTCACGCGCCAGCCTTCGGGGGAACCTCTCGATACGAATCTCTCGAAAGATCGCGCCCTCTACATTCTCACCTCATCCCGATCACCGAAAGGGCTCGGGCTGGAGATCCGGAAAATGCTCAAGCTCTTCGGCTACGACGAATCCGGTCGCCCCATGCACGACAGAGACGAAAGCATCACCGCTAAACAGGCGCTTTTCTGGCTCAACAATCCCGTCCCCAAATACTACGCCGACCAGCTCGCCGAAAAACTCGTCGACGAGCATCCTGACAACGCAGCCCGTCTCGAAGCTGCCAACGAACTCACGCTGGGACGCCCTCTTCGCGAACGCGAAAAGGAAGCGCTGCTTTCCTACTTTTCATCAGGGATCGATAACGGCCTCAGCGAGACCGAATCACTTTCCCGCGTCTGCCTCGCCCTCTTTTCATCCAGCGCCTTCAGTCACCTTGAATAACCGCCCTGACATTCCCCTATCACGACGCGACTGGCTGAGCAAAAGCTTCCTCGGTCTCGGTTCGATTGCGGCGGCGGATCTGCTCTCGCAAAACAAGACTCTCTTCGCCGGAGGCAGCTCACAGGGAATCACCCAACACCGCCCCGCAGCGAAGCGCATCATCTACATCTTCCTCGAAGGCGGCCTCTCCCAAATCGATTCCTACGATCACAAACCGGCCCTCGACAAGTATGCCGGAAAACCTCTTCCCGAATCGATCAATCAGCCCGAGTTCACCTTCGCGAAGCAGGGAACGGTGATTCCCTCACCGTTCGGCTGGCAGCATTGGGGCGAAAGCGGCACCTACGCGAGCGATCTCTTTCCCGAAGTCAACAGCCGCCACATCGACGACCTCTGCTTCATCCATTCGCTCAATCACACGAGCAATGACCACATCACCGCGAAGCGCGTTCTCCACACCGGAGTTCCCATCGAGGTGCGCCCGACACTGGGAAGCTGGCTTGTCTACGGGTTGGGATCGATGAATCAAAACCTGCCCGCTTACATCGACATCACTCCGACTGATCCGAACCGTCCCACCGGATTTCTTCCCGCCAGCTTCGGGGGCACGGCGATCGACAAGCCGGACCGCAAATTGCCGGATCTCAATTGGGAAAATTTAAAACCGCAATTCCCCGAACAGGAAGCCCACGTCGATTTCATCCAGGAGCTGAACCGACTCCACGAGCCCGACCGCGAACTCGAAGAGATGGAGCTCGCCTTCCGCATGCAAACTGAAGCGCCGGGACTCCTCGATATCGACAACGAATCCAAAGCGACACGGGACCTTTACGGGATCGACGAAGACCACACCGACGAGTTCGGCCGGGCCCTTCTCCTCGCGCGGCGTTTCTCCGAAGCCGGGGTGCGTTACATCACCGTGAATCACGCGACGCCGCGCTACGGCAACCTCTGGGACCAGCATTCAGAATTGGAGAAAGGCCATCGCGGCAACGCCAATGCAGTCGACAAACCGATCGCGGGGCTCCTTCACGACCTCAAAGTTCGTGGCATGTTAGACGACACCCTCGTGATTTGCGGAAGCGAATTCGGCCGCACCCCGACCTTTGAGTTTTTCGACGGCATCACCGGAAAACATCAAAACGGACGCGATCACAATCCCTACGGTTTCACGAACTGGTTCGCCGGCGCCGGAGTCAAACCCGGTTACCATCACGGAGCGACTGATGACTTCGGATACTACGCAGTGAAGGACAAAGTCGACATTCACGACTTTCACGCAACCCTCCTCCACCTCATGGGAATCGATCACGAAGCCCTCACCTACTTCCACGGCGGACGTGATTTCAGACTCACCGATGTCTACGGAAACGTGGTCGACGAGATCCTGTCATGACACAAAAAAGCACCGCCTTTCGGCGATGCTTTTCCGGTTGTTGTTGTATTGCTGTTGTTGAGGGGAGGTTAAGAATTATTCGTTGAGTTCCTTTTCAATCGCTTTGCCGATTTTCTTGAGGGCCTTTCCGGTTTCCCGGGCAGCCTCTTCGACACCTTCAGCTACTTTTTCACCGACTTTGTCGAGGTTCTCTCCCGCTTTTTCAGCGGCACCGTCATTCGAGTCTTCAGAAACCATCACGATGTACCGATTGCGGTTGGGAAACTCCTCAAGAACGGAGAATGCATCGGCATCAGGGTTCCCGTAGCCGATCACTCCAGCGGCCATACGGGGTCCGGCGTTGCCTGTTGGTTGACCGCCATCGTCTTCACCAGCGTGAATAATGACGGCACGACCCGCGAAATTACTGACTCCGCCCTCAGGCAGAACTTCAGGTAAAATCGTCAGAGAAAGCACTCCGACGCCATCATCATCGGCGAGAATATTACCGAGATCACCGGCGTGTCGCACCGTGGTGTCAGTCAAACCGTGAGGATGTCCGATCGGATTGTAATGCCCGCCGGCACTCTTGGCATCGAGAGATGTGACATCTCCGAACTCGTGAACGTGGATCGCATGCTTCTGGCCCGGCTTGAGGCCTGTAATGACTGCTTTTACGCTCACGGCTGTGCCGACCTGTTCAAAGGTCACCACGCCTTTAGTGATATTTCCGCCGGTTGGATTGATTACCGAAACGAGGCTGTCCCCGGCAGTCGCTGAGAGAGCGAGACCGGTCGATAGTAGGGTTGTCAGGATAATATTTTTCATAGGTTACTGGTTTTTACTGGTTGGAATTCTGATTACTGAGAAAGTGATTCTGAGAGTGTCTGAAGCCTGATGATGTGTTGATTGACCATGGGGAGAAGGCGGTCCCGAACGATGAGTCGCGTCTCTTCCTCAAGGTCGGCATCATTGATCGCCGACTCGTAGGCCTGCTGACCGAGTTCTTCGCCCTGCTCTAGAGAGCGAATCGCGGAGTCCTCGCCGAAAAAGTTGGCCGTTGCCTGAATCGCCTTTGTGGTCGCACCCCAGGCCCCCGGTGAAGTCTCTGCGAGACCATGAAGGCTGTGAATACGATCGGTCAGATAGGTAACCGCTCTGCGATGATCGTCGCGAATCGCCTTGAGAATGACTACCTCAGGCTCATTGGAAAATTTGTCTATCGCCTGGCCGTAGGTCTCGACCGCCGAGATCTCTCCGCGGAGAAGGGAGTTGCAGTGATCGATCGCTTTCGCGTCCGTTTCTGAAAATGGAGGGTTATTAGTCGTGGTGTTCATGGCTTTTACTTTCGCCACCTTTAGAGTGCAGATAGCGTTCCAGCCGCTACAACAGAACACGTAAACCACTCATTATGAGTTATTTACAAACCGCAAGAGAACTCAAAGGGAACATTTACAATACCCCATAAAGTGCAAAATGATCACCCTCTCACTGCACTTTGCACGGGGGATCAGAGAGATCGCCCTGACGTGGATTGTTCAAACGCGGGATGAGACCAGTCCCAAATTTCTGTTAGGAAAATTGCCTCGCGAGGACATATTCCCCCGATGAAGATAATTAATACCCCCGGAGCGCCAGATGCGATTGGCCCTTATTCTCACGCAGCAACAGTGAACGGAGTCATCTTTTGTTCGGGCCAGATCCCGCTCGATCCCGAGACCATGAAACTCGTCGACGGTGGCATCGAAGCCCAGACCCGACAGGTTTTTGAAAACATGAAAGCGGTCCTCGCGGGAACCGGCTCCTCGCTGGGCCACATCATGAAGACGACCATTTTCCTCGCTGACATGGCGGACTTCCCCGTCGTAAACGGACTCTACGCCGAAGCCTTCGGTGATCATAAGCCGGCCCGATCCACCGTTCAGGTGGCAGGCCTTCCCCTCGGCGCACTCATCGAAATCGAGTGTGTAGCCGTTGAGGCGGAGTAGCCAAAACCAAACAGGGTTGGACGCTCGATCCAACCCTCTTAGGTCGAGCGTAAATGCTGCCAAAGCGACGGTTTTTGTAGCATGGGTTTCCAACCCGTGCGCGAAGCCCATCCGCCGATACCTCTGCTCTGGTAGGCTTCGAAAACGGGTTAAAAACCCATTCTACTTCAGGGGCACCACGCAACAGGGTCGGACGCTCGATCCAACCCTCTTAGGTCGAGCGTTAATGCTGCCAACGCGGCGGTTTTTGTAGCATGGGTTTCCAACCCGTGCCCGGAGCCCATCCGCCGATACCTCCGCTCTGGTAGGCTTCGAAAACGGGTTGAAAACCTATTCTACTTCAGGGGCACCGCGCACCTTGCCTACAACACCACCCGCGCGCCTGTCTCCATCGACTTGAGGGCGGCCTCAAACACTTCGATGATCTTGATGCCTTCAGTGAAATCGGGATCGAGACTTCGGCCTTCTTTGACCGCGTGCATGAAGTCATTGCAGGCGTGCACAAAGGCGTGTTCGTAGCCGATGATGTGACCGGGAGGCCACCAGGCGTTGGCGTATTCGTGAGAGCGCTCGGTCACGAGAATGTCGCGGAATCCGACGAGATGATCCGGTGATCCGTTGTCGAAAAACTTGAGACGGTTCATGTTCTCCATGTCCCAGGTGAGGGCCCCTTTGCTCCCATAAACTTCGAAAGTGTGCCGGTTGCGACGTCCCGTCGCGTAGCGGGTTGTCTCAATCGTGGCGAGGGCGCCGTTCTTGAACTCCCCCATCATGAGCGCAGCGCATTCGACTTCCACTTTTCCGGTTTTCGATGGATCCGAAGCAAGAGGGCGCACTTCAGTGAACTGTTTCCCCTGACAGGTGACGTTGGCAAAATCCCCCACGAGGTAGTGCGCGAGATCCACCGCATGCGAACCCAGATCCCAGAGCGGCCCTGCTCCCGCGGTGTCCTTTTTCAGTTTCCAGTCGAGGGGATGCCCGGGGTTCACGAGCCAGCTTTGCTGATAGGCCCCGCGCCAGTGGTAGATCTCCCCGAGCTCGCCATCATCGATCATCTTTTTCGCGAGAGCGACGGCGGGACAGCGGCGGTAATTGTGGTTCACATAGTGGACCACACCGGCCTTTTCAGCGGCGGCCTGCATCGCTCTGGCCTCTTCTGAATTGTTGCAGATCGGCTTTTCACAAAAAACGTGTTTTCCCGCTTCGGCCGCGGCAATCGCGGTCTCGGCGTGCATGAAAGTCGGCAGGGAAATATCGATCACGTCGATGTCGTCGCGCTCCATGACCCGTTTCCAGTCGGTCTCGATTTCCGCCCAGCCCCAGCGATCAGCGAACTTCTGAAGATCTTCCTTTTCACGTCCACAAGCGACTTGCAAAACCGGCCGGTAGGGAGGATCGAAAAACTTCGTTGTCTGGCTCCATCCATTTGAATGCGCCCGCCCCATAAAACGATGACCGAGAATGCCAATGCGTAGATCTTCCATAGTCAATGGGGTAACCCGACAGCCACTTCGGGGAAAGGAAAAAATAGATTCCTTTTCGAAGTGCTTTTCATCAAATATTGTTCATAGTAACACCACGAAATGACTTTGTTTGCCGCCGATAAAGACTTGATTCGCGATCCTCTCGAAGCGCTTGAAAAGCACTTCGGGTTTGGTGAGTTCAAATCGGGTCAGGCGGAAGTGGTTTCGTCACTTCTCGCGGGTCAGGACACCCTCGCGGTGATGCCTACGGGCGGCGGTAAATCGCTCTGTTATCAGCTGCCGGCGATGGTGATGGAGGGGGTCACCCTTGTCGTGAGCCCGCTCATCGCGCTGATGAAGGACCAGGTCGACAGCCTGATTCGCAAAGGGATTCCCGCGACGATGATCAACAGCACCCTTTCGCCGGGAGAACAGGGAGAGCGGCTCCGCGACATTTCGGCGGGCAAATACAAGCTGGTTTACGTGGCACCGGAACGCTTTCGCAGCGGGGCGTTTATCGATGCTTTACGCGGCCTCCCCATCGCACTTTTTGCCGTGGACGAAGCGCACTGCCTCAGCCAGTGGGGACATGATTTCCGGCCCGACTACCTGCGCCTCTCGGAGGCGGTCGAACAACTGGGTCACCCTCAGACAGCGGCTTTCACCGCAACAGCGACACCGGACGTGCGGGCGGACATTCTCAAGGTGCTGAAGCTGCGGGATCCGATGGTTTCGATCAGCGGTTTCAAACGCCCCAACCTGAGCCTGAAGGTGACTCATTGTGAGGGGCATCGACAGAAATATGACCGGCTTCATGAGTTGGTCAAAAACCAGAGAACGGGAATCATCTACTGCTCCACCCGGAAGCGGGTCGAGGAAGTGAGCGCCTCGCTTTCAGCCGAGGGGGTGAAGCTCGTCGCCTATCACGGTGGAATGGCTGACAGCGATCGGGAGTGGGCTCAGAATATGTTTTTGAACCGGACGTACGATGTCGCGGTGGCGACGAATGCCTTCGGAATGGGGATCGACCGGGCGGATGTTCGCTTCGTGGCGCATTTTGATATTCCCGGCAGCGTCGAGGCCTACTATCAGGAAGCGGGTCGTGCCGGTCGTGACGGGGAACCGGCGGAATGCAACCTGCTCTTCAACTTTGCGGACACGCGGACACAGCAGTTTTTCATCGACGGGAACAATCCCACTCCGGACATTATTCTGGATCTCTACGCGGCGATTCATCGACTCAGCGGCAGGGAGAACAAAGGCGTTACGATCTCGATCAAGGATCTCGCCGACATGCTGAACGTGAAAAACACGATGCAGATCGGCAGTGCCATTTCTGCATTGGTCAGGCAAAATTACCTCGAGCGATTTGATGTTCCCGGCGAACGCAAACGGGGGACGCGCCTGAGCCGTCCGGAACTGACCGAAAAGGACATTGAGCTGGACTTCGACGCACTGAAAGAGAAGCAGCGACGCGACAACCTCAAGCTCGAATCGGTTATCAAGTTTTGCTACGACCATTCAACCTGTCGTCAGGAGTGGATTCTCGATTACTTCGGCGAGCCGGACGCCTCCCCTTGCGGCAGCTGCGATATCTGCGACGACACTGCGGACTCCGACCGGAGGGAGCCGACCGACGAGGAATTTACAATCGTGCAGAAAGCGCTCAGTGGCGTGGCACGAACCTGCGGGAGAACGCGCTCGGGAGACTGGGAAGGTCGTTTCGGCAAAGGAAAGATTGTGCAAATGCTAACGGGCAGCAAATCGCAGGATCTCGCGGCGGCACGTCTCGATAAGCTCTCGACGCACGGGATTTTAAAAGAGCACGGTTCTTCCTATGTTTTTGCTCTCCTTACCGAATTGGAAAAGGCGGGACTCGTCATGATCCGAAAGACTCCCTACCCGCTTATGTCACTGACAAAACGCGGCACCGAGGCGATGACGGGAAATCGGGATTTCACAATGTCGTGGCCCGACCAGCGTCGACTCGTGAAGAGAACGACAACGGATCAGGACATGACGGGGCTTGAGGAGCTCGCATTCGACGAAGATCTTTTCGACAAGCTCAAGGAAGTGCGAACCCGGCTCGCCAACGAGGCGGGAAAGATTCCGCCCTACGTGATTTTCAGCAATCAGGTGCTCGAATTTCTGACCCGGATCCGGCCCGTCACTGAAGAGCACGCGAAGAAAATCAACGGTATTGGCGAAGTGAAAGCGAAACGCTATCTCGCACCTTTTCTGGAAGCGATCCGCGAGTTCAAAGAAGAGACGTCCCCGTGAGCTTCTTACGGCTTTCGCCGGTGAGGAGAACACGCGCCCCGATCACACCTGCGATGAATCCGAAGAGGTGTCCCTGCCACGAGATCCCCTCCTGACCGGGGAGGACTCCGGCGAGCATTCCGCCATAGAGGACAAGCACAATAACGGAAACGACGATCCAGAAAGTGGATTTCTCGACGACACCGCGTGCGAGGAGGAAACCGAGGTAGCCGAAGATGAGCAGGCTCGCCCCGATGTGATTGGTTCCGCCGGGCCCGACCGTCCACAACGCCCCCCCGCCGATCGCAATAATGAAAAGTGAAATCGCGACAAAGAGCTTCCGCCCCCCGATGAGGACGATGCCTCCCAACATGAGAAACGGGAGCGTGTTCGAAAGAAGGTGACCAAATCCCCCGTGCAAAAACGGAGCGGCGAGAATGCCGAACAATCCGGAAAGGGTGCGAGGCTTGATCCCGAAATTGTCGAGGAAACTGAAGGTGACGAGGTCGGCGATTTGCAATCCCCAGGCAATCACGACCGCTCCTACGAGAAGAGCGAGATTGTCTTTCATGGCGAGGCCCCACTGCTCACGACGATGATCAGTCGGCAATGCGGGCGGCTGGCGGGAAACTGAGCGCCGGGGCAGGTCTGGAGGAATCGACATGATGGAATGATACGCAATTTCCTATGACCTGCGGATACAAAACGCGTTCAAATTTGTAACCTGAGGCGATGTCCCGACAACAAAAAAGCTGCCCTGCGGCTTTCGCCACAGGACAGCAGTCCACTTCTTGTTTTTCCCCAAGGAAAATTGTTTTCGAGAGCGTTTACTCGCCTTCTTTCAAGGCAAGACTCTCAGGAGAGCGGCGACCGAGTTTCACCACTTTCGTTTTCAGATTGATCAAATCCCACCAGACATCACCGAGGTCTCCCTGAAGAGGACGGCTTTTGTCTCCGCGAACTTTGTCCACTTCGGAGAGAAGCTTCTGAGATTCGTCGTAGGCATTCGAGACGATTTGAGCATCATCAGGTGAAAGTTTTCCCTCACCACCGGGAATCGCATCAATCTGCTCTACGAGTTTTCCAACCGAGGACTTGAGCTCGGAAACTTTTCCGGAGTCCACTTCCGGTGCATCTTCAAGTGTCACTGCCTTCTCAGGCTCAGGAGTTGCGTCAGCTTTAGCTACTGCCGGTGCTGGTGCAGGGGTCTGATCAGCTGCCGGAGCCGGAGCTGGCGCTGGAGCGGCCTTGGGCATTTCCTTCTCCGGAGCTTCATCAACCGGCATTGCCTGAGCCATCGGAGCATCAACAATCATGGGTGTGTTGGCAGGGTCCGCGGTCGGAAGAGGTGCTGTTTTGATCATGCTGGAGTTGGAACCCACCTGACGATCATCAGCATTCGCCACCATCGGCTCGGTGCTGGCTTCACTCTTCATGCCGAATGTCTGGCTTGTTTTCCGGCTCACGGGGACGGCCGTGAAATCAGGAACGTCACTCACCTCGTATGCCTTTTCATCTCGATGCGCAGGGAGATCTTTGTTGGTACGGGCCGGGCCGTCGTAGAGAGGAGACTTTGAGTAGTCAGCAGGACCGGTCGCCCACGGCTCTTTGATGATCGGCTTCTTGGTGAGGCCGTTGGTTCCACCGTCCATCGAGACCGGTGTGATCAACATCATGAGGTGCTGGCGTGAGCGATCCTTCTGCTTACGACGAAACGCGTTTCCGAGAATAGGGAGCTTTCCGAGAACCGGCACTCCGCGCTCGGCTTCCGAAGTCCGCGCCGCATCCAGCCCGCTGATGGCAACGGTGTAACCGCTTTTCACCGTTAGCGGTGCAGTGTAAACACGTGAGGTCGCGATTGGAAACGGGTTTCCATTGATGACCTCTGTTCCGATGATATCGGAAACCGTCACTGAAACGTTGAGAAGAATCTTGTCACCAGCCATGCGCTTGGGAAGCACGTTGATGACCGTTCCAATGGGGAGATACTCAATAGAAGAGGTCTCCGTGGCACCGGCTCCGAGGCTGGTGCTCGCGCTTGAACCAAGGACTGGCTGATTGACAACACTGCGGAAGGAAACTTCGCGGTTATCGAGAGTGACCATGCGCGGATAAGAAACGGACCGGGTCCGGCTGTCATTGTAAATCGAGCGGAGTTTGAGATTCAAATCAGAGTAGCTCAAGACAGCTGTTGGAAGCGAGTATCCACCGAGGCTGGCCAAATTAGCAGGACCGCTGGCGCCCGAGAGGTTCGCCTCAAGCCCGCTCGATCCAAGCGCACCATCCCAGTCGATTCCGAAATCGGAACTTGGGTCCCGGCTTGTTTCGAGGAATTTGACTTCAACCGCAATCATAGCCTGCGGGCGGTCTGCCGATGCGAGATAAGCTTCGATCCACTGATGCTGCTGGCGTGTTGCGATCACGTAGAGCGTGTTCGAATCACTGTTCCAGATAACTTTGGCGGATCCGGCACCGGAGTCAGTTGAATCGCCGCTCTGGATAGACCCGCCGGAACCTTGCTGAAAGTTACCAATGGGAATCGGCAACGAGCTGATACTGTCCACGGAAGTAGTCGGAGCAAAGGTAGCGCCGCTTCCCGTCGTGGGAATACTGAGCAGATTTTGGATGTCTTCAAGAATTCTGGAAGGCTCTGTAACGAAGAAATCAGGAGATCCCTGAAGACTCAAACCTCCTGAAGAGCCGCTGCCAGCACCACTTGAAGTGGACGAACCGGAAGTCCCCCCGCCCGAGCTGCTCTTGGTAACGAGTTCCTGAGCATTGTAATTGATCTCGTAGATTCGCCCGATGAGCTCCTGGTCGTTTGCAGGACGCAAGTACCAAATGCCGCTCTCATAGATCAGGGCAATTCCATTGGCCTTTGCCAATGTCTCGAGAGCCACAAATGGACTCGCGGTGATTGTAAAGGTAACGAGCTTGTCGGTACCTCCCACCCCGTCGGGAAGTCCAAAGAAGCCGATACCGGCATCTTCAGCCATTAATCTCATGACGTCACTGAGGACGGCTTTTGAGAAGTTATAGGGCCGGGAGGGAGCTCCTCTTAGAGAAGCTGCGGCCCCTTCGTAGGCAGGCGAATTGCTGAGCGACATTTGTCGTCCCAGCTGCGCCTCCGCGATACCTCCACCAAGGAGGGCTGTGATTAATATAACAAGAAGTGTGTTTTTCATGACTTTATAATAAATGTCATAGTTATTATAATTAATAACACCTTAATATCAACCATAAATTTCACATTTTTTAAAAACATTTCCTTTTATTTTATGATTACTATGGTAGATTTAATAATAATATTATATTTTAACCAGATTCCCCCCCCCTCTTTTAAACCCGCAAACATCCCATGGAAGGCATCGACGAAAGAAGTCCGCTAGGTAACCGGATCCTGCATCTCGCCCAGCAGTACAATATAAGTGATTTCTTTATCACCCCCTGGGAGCAGCTGATCTATCGCCACAATGGTGAAATGGTGATCGACTCGTTTGTCTACCAACCTGAGAACGCGATTGAGATCAAACCGGGAACAGAGGATTACGCGATGCAGATCGGGCCACTCCGGTTCCGTGTTAACAAACTGGTGACACGCGGCCGGCTTCGCTGGGTGATGCGTCTTCTCCCCAGCCAGATTCCGGCTCCGGAGCAAATTTCGCTCCCGCCCCAGGCGATGAAAGCCTACCTCGAGGCCGAAAACGGCCTTTTCCTCGTGTGTGGCGCGACCGGTTCCGGTAAATCGACCACGATCGCATCGATGATCAAAGCCCGGGCGGAACGCCGTCGCGAGCACATCATCACGTTTGAGGATCCAATCGAATACATTCTTCCAACGAACCTGACCTCTCTCATTACCCAGAGGGAAATGGGATCGGACGAATTTGATTTTGCAGCATCCCTCCGGGCATCACTTCGACAGGCACCCGATGTGATCATGGTGGGTGAGATTCGGGATGGTGAAACCGCTGAAATTGCGCTTCAGGCAGCGGAGACAGGCCACGTTGTCATTGCGACGATGCACACCTCATCCGCAGCGCAGACCGTGCAGCGATTTCTCAAAATGATCCCGACCGCCCGACTCGAGAACTCCATGCTCTCGTTTGCGGATTCGATGCGGATGATTCTCTGCCAGCAACTTCTCTTTGATGAAACGCAGGGCAGACGTTTCCCCATTCACGAAATTCTCTTCCCCTACGATTCAGTTACAGGATTGGTTCGTCGCGGTGACTTCAAACGTCTCGACCACGAGCTCGAGACAGGTCAATCCAAAGGAATGATCAACTTCGAACAATCCCTCAAGACACGCGAGCTCGAAGGCTGGAACTCTAACAAACCACCGGCAACTGGATTTACCGAACACGAGGTCGCGGAGTTTCTTCACAAAGAAACCATCATCGAAAGCAACTCTCCCACCACCTAATCAGTCATGGAACTTAAGGACATTAAAGAAGTACTCACTTTCGCGGCCTTCCGCCCGGAAGCCGACAATCCCCGATTCGCCTGGCCAAGCCGCTTTCCGAAGAAGAAGTCTGTCATCGTGAACGTGAGTCGCGGCCACTGCAGCTGGGCAATGGTTGGCAAAAACGGAAACATCGATGATGTCGGCGAAGCAGACGGTGAATTTGCTGATGTAGCCGCAAGTATGGGTGACATTTGGCGCTCAAACACTGAAGACGGTTGGGTTGGAATCTCTCTGAACAATCGCTTTATCATCAGCCTTGAGCATAACCTCTCCCGGAAAAAAGGCTGGCAGGAGGAGCTCCGCCAAAGTCCTAAATCAATCCTCGGAGCGAAGTATGATCGCAGCAAGCGGTTCGCGCTCCACCACAACCCGGAAACCAGCGCAAGCCTGATGATGGCCTGCGATGACTCGCTCATCAAATCAATCGAAGAGGCAATGAAGGCGAATAACCTTCGCCCCGCGAGGATTTGTTCCGGTTTGTTCGCGATGACGACCAACTTCCTCAATCGCGTCGCCACTGACAACTCGCTGAAAAGTCAGGATATCATTGTCGTGACCTGGCTCGATAACTCCCTCTGTGTCCTGAGACAGAAAAACGGTCAATGGCAGGACCTTCGCTGTCGTTCAGGACTTCCTTCGAATGACGACCACGCCGTACGACAAATGCTGACCCCGTTTATCGAAGGAGCCGAAGCATCGACAAAAGTTTTTCTGATGGAGGACAAGACCGGCGGAGGATTCACCAATTCCTACCTCCCTCTTTTCGGGAACCTCAACGTCACCGATGTGACCGAGGAGCACAACCTCTGGAAAATCCTGTCAAAAAACTAATTTCAACACCGGTAATCCTAACATCATGGAAAACATTATCCACGACCTGAAAACCGAGCGGCAGAACGTTTCCGCAGGTTTACCCCAGGCTTTCAAACTTGTCCCCATCGCATTCTACCTGCTCGCAACTTTATCAGTTCTGCTCAGCCTGTATTTCTACCTCAGCGTCAAATCGTATGAGGCGACGGAGGCGGAAATGAATGATCGCCTTGCAGAGGCTACAACTCAAGAGGCTACAACGTTGAGCAAACAGCAGGCTATTGTTGAAGAAGCAAAGCGTGCCGACGGAATTGCCAAGTGGCTCGAGGCCTGCCTTCCGCTCCAACCTGTCGCCGTGAACGTCGGACGCAGCATGAGGAAAGACTCAACCATTGCCGAACTCTCTCTCGTTCGAAACCCTGAGATTCCCGCGCATACCCTGATGCAGCTGAAAGTCGACGGCGGTGGAAGCCAGCAGATCGAAACCACCTTGAACGCGGTCTACGGACTCAACTATCTCACCTACTCCGCGCAGCAGGTCAAAGGGCACAACCGCACCGATTTCCAGGCCACCCTTATCTACAACACCAAGTAGAACCTCCCTCCAACTTCACTTCATCCTTCCAAATCATGAACGAACATAAATCAGCCTGTTTCCTCATCATCCTCCTCATTGCAGGAATGTTGTACGGAGTAAACTCGCTTCGCAACGCTTCGAACGCCGCCCGCGAGGTTGCTGAAGGAGTCCGGCTCGAAGCCGAAGGAGCCGAGCAACGAGCACAGCTCAGCGATTTCCAACTGAAGTCACTGGACTCGAAAACATCAGAACTCAGGACCGTCTATACAGAGTGGACTCCCTACTTCGAATCCTGCCGCACCCCGCAGGAGGCGGAGCAGAAGATTGTTGAAGTTATTCGTGACGGCGATGTTTTCACGATATCCCAGAAATTCTCCCAACAGGAAATGGAGCGGGAAGATCAAATCAAGAGCGCCCTCGTCGCAGACCTTGTTGTCGAAGACGACTATGCGAAAGCCCTGAACTGGCTCGGCGAGATTGAAAAGTCAATCCCCCACTGCCGGATCAGCAAATGCGTCATTATTCGCGGCGACCGCGGCAACGACATTCACATGGATGTCCAGGTCCAGATCCCAATCCTCCTCGCCGACGCTGAAAGTTAATCGAGGCAATCATCCGAACACACTGAAAGCCAAAATGAAAATTTACCAGATCAGTTTAATTCTCGCTCTTCTCGGATCAACATTTCTGCCCGCGCAGGAAGTGGAACTCGACGAGAACGGAATGCCTGTCGCCGCCCCTTCGGTAGCGAACTACACCCCGTCCCGCATGATCGAAATGCGCCCGGCAGACAAATCCCCGCTCATCACAAAAGCGAATGAAAGGAACCCCTACGCGCGTCGCTCGGCTGCAGACGAAGCGAGAGCAAACGGTGAGGAGAATCAGGAGGAAATCCAAATTCGCCAGAAACTCTCGACGCTGTCGGTTAAGGGACGCAGTATCGGCCCTAACGGACCACGAATTCTTCTCGGTGACATCATCCTCGAGAAAGGAAAGGAACTCCCCCCACTCCTACAGCAGCAGGTGGAGAGCCTCAAGGTGATCGATATCTCAGACAATTCCATCATCCTCGGTTGGCTCGATGTCGAAAGTCGCGAACTGACCGGAAAAACAATGCAGGTCACCTATGACCTGACACCGCGCATTACTTATGCGCTGCATGGTCAGGGCCCGAGAACCGGCGATTCCAACGAGGAACAACCGGAGCAACTTTTCGGAACGATGATTTTACGGAACGGCACCATGCAGACGGCCAGCGAAGTTTCCGGCCAGGCCAGCGTTACGGAACCGGAATAACAGCCAGGCTCTCCCCCCTCTTTCATGAAGATCAAGAACGACCAACCGGCGATGCGATCGAGAACCCGTCGCCCCGCCCCCGGCAACCTGTCGACCGGGGCCTGGACATTCGTGGAAATGCTCGTTGCTATTGCTCTTTCCGCAATCTTCCTCGGAGCCGCGACGCTCGTCTATCAAAGCATTACTATCAATTCAAAGCGCCTCACGACTATCCTCGACGTCAACATCGGGGAGAAGTACAACTTGAACTTCTACGGTGTCAGTGGCGACGTGATCCGGACCTATTCAGCGCCGAACTACGGAAAAGCCGCCCTCGTTCAGGAATTCCGGGACATGCTTCTGGAGGATTGTGACTCAAGCAATGCCATTTTCTGCCTTCCGAGGAACAAGCTCAACACCCTTCGTCCCGAATTCTTCAGATACGCGGCGGGAGACCCGGGAAGCACCGTTCCGCGCCCTGTTCTGGACAGCCCCGAATCATTCCGGACCTTCCTCGCCTCGGTGGAGCCTACTTCAACAGGCATCTACGACGCTTCGATTCGAACAATCCCTCCGACGACACATCCCAGCACCACGATCTACATGCTTTCACCGGAAACCAACCCCGGCTACATCAGGGTCCACGCAATCTGGGAGATTGATTTCATCACACCGACGAATCTGGCGGGAACCTATGCCTCGGTGCGGCGATACAAGAACAATACCCTGACCGATTTCTACGACACCTACTTTTCAGAGGGATCGGGGGATCCCTTCTTTCCTCTCTTTGCAACTTTTGAACGCGCTTCGCGCCAGGCCGTCAGCGAAGGGACTGCCATTGACCGCTTCAAAGTGGCACATGGCAATCCATTTTACATGATCTGGCTGCCTGACCCTGCCAACAATTTTCTCAAGCACCCTCCATTCACAGGAACCGATCCCGCAACTTCCCCGCGGCAGGCGTACGAAGGCATGACAGGACGGACGTCTTTCACGGTCGCTGTCCCCATGTTCCCTAACCTCTAGCATCAACAGATCGAATGAATCATCCATCTCACCATACGAATCGTGCGAAACAACAGGAAGGAAGCATCCTCGTTATCTGCATGGTTATGGCAACGATCGGAACGCTCGGGGTTACCGCGTGGATTTCATTGATGGATGCGAGAGGGCACCTCGTTGAGGCAAATATGGCGGCACTCGAGCGCCGCACCGTGAGAGAGAACAGCAAAGCGCTCGCCTACTACGCGATCTACAACAATCACCTGCACGACAAAACGGCATCCGGCAGCTATTCAGAATACACGATCGACGACACCGTCGATGATCTGGGGCAGTGCATCGTGATGCCCTACACCACGGCACCGCTCACCGAGACCTCCAATTCACGTCAGGCAAAAAACGGTGCGTCCCCTTCGCGCGCTTTCTCAACAGATGTTGAAGTCCGCCTCTTCAAAGACGTGGCTGCCATGAAAGGATCAGAGTATGAGTCCTGGGAATTTCAGTTGCGAAGCTATCACCCCAACCTCGGCGGGGAGCTCCTAACCTTCTATCCCCCGGCAGTGCCGGCTTCTGGCAACCCACTCGTCTCCGGAAGCCTGCATGTTAAAGGCAGAGCGGTTTTCTGGGATGCCGTCAAAAAGGACTTCGGAGCCGGTTTGCGCGCCAACGAGTATGTCCTTCCCAATCGCATCGGCGGAACAACAACCCTCCCGACCGTAGCAGGCACCAATACGCTTCCGCTCAACTACCCGATTCCCCACACCACGACCGGACTGTCGACAGGCGGTGGATGGTATGACGGAACAATGGACTATTTTGAATCCAGCACGAACACCCACAATTCCTATTACGACAAAATGGGCAGCAAAGTGGTTCTCGATGGATCGGTAGTATCCACAGCAGGTCCGGGCCCCGCAACCAGAGCAGACACCGGCTACGATGCCGCACTGGAGACACAGATCCAAACCGAGGATCCTTCAACCCTGGTGAACTCCCTCGTTCCCTACTATCCCCTTTCGAGCCGGGTTCTAACAGCGGTTGTGCAAAAGAACAATCCCGCCTTCACCGGCGCCCAGTTCAGGCAGGTCTTCGAGCAACACCTTCCGATTCCAAACGACGCATTGTCGACCTTGATGGCAACTCACGGCACGCTCATGGAGTCGGATATGGAAACCCTCAACGTGAAAAACAATACGCTCTACACTTCGGATGGAAACGGCAACATCTGGGTGTATCTCAATCAGGCTGGACTTCCAGACCTCTACATTCAAGCATCTAACACTGTTCAACTCGTCGGTCAAAGCAACGCAACTGACGAGGGATCGGCAGCGTCACTCCCCCCCAGATCTATCATCATCGCACGACACGACGGCGATGCGGATTTTTCGACGGCCTCATTCAGACACGCGAACCGACGCCGGATCATTCTCGGCCTGACGATGGAGGGCTCCGCTCCTCAGACAACACCGGCGACGTTTCGTTTCGCCGGTTCAGTTCCCTTTCCTAAATGGAGCATGCTTCTCGAAACCAGAGGAATTCCCGCTTCATTCAACCTCTCGCCTGTGAGCGGTGCGACAATCCGGGGGGGGATTCGAACCAACTCAGAGCTCAACATCACTGGAGGAACCCTGACATTGGAACAGGAAACGGACTACTCGAATCTGGACACCAACTCTACCCGCCACGCCTGGATTGAGGCCTACCGGAAATAGAAACCACCATGAAGTTTTTCTCGAAACGTTCTTATCGGCAAAAAGGCTACACTTTAATTGAAGCCCTTGTAGCCTCGGGGGTGCTCCTCATCGGCGTGAGCGCGGCATGCTCGATGTCTCTCTCGCTCGTGACGCAGGAGGAGATCAACGAAAGGTCAGTGAGGGCCTTCAACTACCTCGACAACGCAGCCCGCCTTTACCGCCTCGGGATGGAACCTTCTGAGATTCCAGCACTGCTTCCCAATGAACCCATCGTCGACTCGATCACATTCGTGTCCCGCCAGGTATCTGCGAACGGCATGGGGCCGACCGGAACAGCGAGTCTTCCCATCATGAGAATCACCATGACCTATTTCCCTTCCGGAGCCACTGCCGCTTACGACAAGGACGTGGAACAGTGGACCGGTGGAGACAAAGCGGCGACACGAAGTGAGCATGTCGATGTGCTTCGCTCTGAATCGGTTCAGGTATCGGAATTCTCCCGTGTCAGCACCCTTGCCCCATAGTCTTCCCCACCTTCATTCTCATCATAAATCTCTGAAGCCATGCTAAAGAAAGTTTCTCTAACAAACGTCCACACCGGAAGGAAATCCGCTTTGGTGATCGATACCGATACCGATGCCAAGGCTCTCATTGGTTCGGGAAAAACGCAGGTGGAAACAGCCGAAATTGCCGACATCAAAGGACTCGACGAAACGATCCAGCGGCTTTCAGCATCCAAGAAAAACCTCGATGACCGCGTCGTCCTCTTCAACGGACTTGCGAAATGTTTTGATCGGAACATTCCCATCATCAAAAGTTTTCACCTCCAGGCAAACCGGGTGAAGACTCCCCGGTTTCGTGGACTCATTGCCGACGTCGCCGATGATCTCGCAAAAGGCGAAAAGATCAGTGACGCGATGGCGAAAAAGGATGATGTTTTCACTCCAGACCTGATTGCGCTGATTCGTGCCGGAGAGGAAGCGGGACGACTGCCCGAAATTTTCCGGAGAATCGGAAACAGCCAGAAAAAGACTTCACGGATTATCAAAAAGTTGAAGTCCGGAATGATCTATCCCGCGGTCGTCATGGTTCTCGGGATTGGTGTTGTTATTACGATGAGCTTTACGCTGGTCCCGGCCATGTCAAAACTCTACCAGTCACTGGATCATGACCTCCCTGCCGCCACCAAGGGCATGATGGCTTTCTCCGATATCCTACTGAAGCAACCCTGGGTCGTGGCCCTGCCCATTATCGGCCTCATCGCCTTTTTCAAGAACTGGGGAAAAATCAACCGGCTGAAGTTCATGCAGGATCTGTTCATCAAGATTCCGTCGGTTTCCAACCTTGTTCGAAAATCAGCTGCAGCGGTCGGCTTTCGCACATTGGCACTTCTTATTGAAGCCAATGTTCGACTGACCACGGCTCTTGATATCACTGCGGCGACCTCGTGGCACTATCACTACAAGACATTTTTCACCAAGGTGAGAGAACACATCATGGCAGGGATGACAATGCCGGATGCCTTCCTCATCGAATCCCACTGGCTCGGAAATGACGGGCGCCTTATTTGCGGATTCATGGAAACGGCGGCGGAAACAGGCGCCGACACGGAACTCCTCAACGAAATCGCTGAAGATTACGAAGACGAACTCGATACCGCTGCCAATCAAATCGATAAGCTGATCGAGCCCGTCACGATCGTCCTCCTCGGTTCTATGGTCGGCTTTCTCGTATACGCCATCTACGCACCTGTCTTCAGCCTCGGGGACGCTCTTCTCAAAAAATAAGCCAAACCCCGGTCCCAAGACTGCGCAATCACAATTGTTAATTTTATAAAAAATATTGTATTTACAGTAAATACGAACTATATTGATCTCGAAGTATTTCGGTCAACAACATCCCGAACTCTTCATACCAAACCCAACAAAAAGACAACCATACCATGAAAGTAAATAACCATCTCTCGTCCAAACGCGGCTTCAGCCTTGTCGAGATGCTCGTCGTCATCGCTGTGATCGGCATCATTGCCGCCATCGCCGTTCCCAACATCGGTCGTATTAACGACTCCGCCAAGGACGCTACCTACCGCCGAAATGCTCAGAACCTTGCTTCTGTTTGCGCATCAGCACAGGCAGCCGGCCTCGATTTCGTTGGAACTTCCACAAACGAGAAGGCAGTCATTAGGAAAGTCATCACCGGTAACACGGTTACAGATCCCGGACCATTCCAGAACACATTCTTCGGTGTTCCCGGCTTGAACCCAACCGATGCCGTCAGCGAGACAGCAGGTGCTGCCAAGTACCTCTCCATCTCCAACGGAATGCTTCAGTATACGGGGAACTAACTGGCAGGGGTCTCATTAGCTTCGGCTAAGACACCCCACCAATTGAACTTTCGTCCGGCATCCTGCGTATTGAAGCCGGAACCCCCACTCCACTTCTACTAATTTTAATAAACAGTTTTTTAAAGAAAACTAAACACCCAAAACCAACAAGCAAATCATTAC
>JAYWLB010000037.1:0-5549 GCA_035967665.1 Verrucomicrobiales bacterium BCK34 | reverse complement strand
AGCGGGTCTTGTCGACTGGCGGATTGGGGGAAAGGCGGGGACGGGGGACGGGGGACGGGGGACGGGGGACGGATGGGCTTCGGGCCACGTTTTTGGGAAACGCGGCTACTTTGGCGTTCGGGTGGGATTATCTGCGTCGTTATGCGCTGCGCTCCTTCCTTTGGCAGATCTCTTCGTTGCGCGGGGCGGCCATCCGCTTCGAGTCGACCAAGGGGGGCGGCCTCCCGCTTCGAACCCTACCCGCAGGGCTTGTTTATGTAAAAAGGGCATAGCCTCCACTACGTTGGAGGCTATGCCCTTTTTAAAAAACGGTCCGGGTGGGATTCGAACCCACGGAACCCTCACGGGTTCACTTCTTTAGCAAAGAAGCGCTTTCGACCACTCAGCCACCGAACCTTTTTTTGATACAGAATCTGTATCGGTTTCTCCGGATACCTTGGTGAAATCCGGAGCGCCGAAGGTGCCAGCGGTGGGGGAATTCGTCAAACAATTATTCTCGTCTTGGTGCGAAATTTGATTAGTCGCTCTTTTCGGGTTTTTCGAGGCAGATTTCGACGGTGCCGTCGACTTCGCGGACTTTGTAGGTTCGAATCCCCCTGGGAGAGGGACCGCAGAGGACTTCGCCGGTTTCGAGACTGAACTCGGCGTAGTGCCAGGGGCAGGCGATGCAGCCGTTTTCGACAGGGCCGAAGGCGATCGAGGCGTCGGCGTGAGGACAGAGGTCATCGAGGGCGTAGATGACTCCTTTGTGACGCACGAGGGCGATGCGGTGACCGTCGAGTTCGTAGGGACGGCCTTTTCCTTCTTCGAGTTCGGATGATGGGGCGATGGGCTGGTAGTTCATGGGACCGCTTCGCGGCGTGAAAGGTAAAAAGTTAAAGGTAAAAGGTCGGATGGGCTTTGGGGCGCTGACGCGCGGGTGAGAAGGTAGGAAGCCGGAGGCCCGGCGCGTGGGAAGGTGGGACTGTCTCCCGGAGCGGGATGGTTACTGTGCTGAGAGATTTAGACGTTTCTGCAATTCTGCGGCGGTGAGGCCGCTTTCGCGGAGGGATTTGAGGGTGATGGACTGGTTGCGTTTCGCGAGGCGCTCGCCGTTGTCGTCGGTGAGGAGCTCGTGGTGGTGGTAGGTGGGTTCGGGGTAGCCGAGGAGTTCCTGGAGGACGCGGTGGATGTGGGTGGATTCGAAGAGGTCGACACCGCGGACGATGTCGGTGATGCCCTGAAGGGCGTCGTCGTGGACCACGGCAAGGTGGTAGCTGGTGCCGATGTCCTTTCTTACGATAACGGCGTCTCCGAGGGTTTCGGGTTTTCCCTCCTGCGGGCCCTTGAGGGTGTCGTTCCAGCCCGGGGCTCCGTTGAGGTGGTTGAGGGCGCGTTCGAGATCGAGCCGCATCGCGTGGGATTCCCCGGCGGCGATGCGGGTTTGCCGTTCGTCGCCGGAGAGCTTCCGGCAGATGCCCGGGTAAAGGGGGCCTTCGGCTCCGTGGGGGGCGTGGCCGGCGGTTTCGATTTCGCGGAGAATCTCTTTGCGGGTGCAGAAACAGGGATACAGCCAGCCGGCTTCTTCAAGTTGTTTGGCGGCGGCGGCGAAGTCGGCGAGGTGTTCGCTCTGGAAACGGACGGGTTCCTCCCATTCGAGCCCGAGCCAGTGGAGATCATCGTAGATTTGCTGCGTGTTTTCGGGGGTGCAGCGGGTGTGGTCGATGTCTTCGATCCGCAGGTGAAAGCGGCCATTGTTTTCGGTCGCGATCCGATAGGCGAGAAGCGCGGAGTAGGCGTGCCCTTTGTGAAGGTGCCCGGTGGGACTGGGGGCAAAGCGTGTCTGGATGGCGCGATTCGGCATGGGTAGGGGATTTTTTGAACGAATGGCGTATCTGTTAATCTACTACGGTTGCGTATCGTATCGTGTTTGACCTCCGCTGTCCTTTCAATGAATCTTCTCCCTAATATGCGAATCAATTTATCTCGTTTCAACCCCGGGCGTTATCTTAAACGATTCAAGGGGGTGGTGCCCAACAGGGTTGGCTCGGTGACCCTACCCTGTTTGATGTTGATCCTGGGAGGTGTCCAGGCGGAAGAGGGTGCGGAAAATGAGGGCCTTTTGCTGAGCGGGACGCGTCAGCTCACTTTTGAGGGGATTCGTGCCGGTGAGGGATACTTTTCGGCGGACGGGACGAAGATGATTTTCCAGAGCGAGCGCGAGGAGGGGAATCCGTTTTACCAGATCTATCTGATGGATTTGGAGACGGGCGACACGGAGCGTGTTTCCCCGGGAATGGGAAAGACGACCTGCGCGTGGATTCATCCGGACGGGACGCGGGTGATGTTTGCCTCGACACATTCGAATGAGGATTCGGAGGCGCAGCAGAAGGCGGAATATGAGGAGCGTGAGTCGGGGACGGCGCGGAAGTATTCGTGGGACTACGATGCGGAGTTCGAGATTTACGAGTATAACCTCGAGACGAAGGAATATAAGAACCTGACGAAGACAGAAGGTTACGACGCGGAGGGGGCGTATTCACCGGACGGGAAGCACATCGTTTTCGGTTCGAACCGCCAGGCTTATGACGGCTCGATGTCGGAGGAGGATCAGAAGGCGTTCAAGCTGGATAAGAAGTTTCCCATGGAGATTTACCTCTCGGATGCGGATGGCTCGAATGTGAAGCGGCTCACGAATACGGACGGTTATGACGGCGGGCCGTTTTTCAGTGCCGACGGGAAGAAGATTTGCTGGCGTCGTTTTGACCGGAAAGGGCTCACCGCTGAGATCTTCACGATGAATCTCGATGGATCGGATGAGAAGCAGTTGACGCGCCTCGGGGCGATGTCATGGGCACCGTATTTTCATCCCAGTGGTGAGTATTTGATTTTTGCGACGAACAAGCACGGTTTCGATAATTTCGAGCTCTATATGGTCGATGCCGCGGGGGAGAAGGAACCTGTCAGGGTGACCGGCACGGCTGGCTTTGACGGGTTGCCGGCGTTTTCCCCCGACGGAAAGCAGCTTTCGTGGACCTCGAACCGGACTCCGGAGAAGCAATCCCAGATTTTCCTCGCGAAGTGGGATCATGAGAAGGCGATGGCGTTGTTGAAGGCGGGAGCGGGTTCCGCGGCAGCGCCGGTGGCGGAAAAGGCGAAAATAAATCTTCCTGTGAAGACGCTTGAGACTTCGGCGGCGATTACACCGGACGACATGCGTCAGCACATCGAGTATCTCGCTTCGGACGAGCTGGAGGGACGGCTCACGGGAACGAAGGGGGAGATCCTCGCGACGGAGCACGTCGCGAATCATTTCAAAAAATGGGGGCTCCTCCCCGGTGGCGACGATGACACATTTTTCGAACCGTTTGATTTCACCGCCGGGGTGGCCGTGGGGGAGGATAATCATCTCAACCTCACTTTGGGCGATGAGAAGGTCGCTGCCGAGGTCGATAAAGACTGGCGTCCGGTTTCGTTTTCAAAGACGGGTAAGATCAACGAATCGGGGATCGTTTTCGCGGGCTACGGTTTGGAGATTCCCGATGGCAAGGGCGGGGAATCCTACACGAGCTATTTCCACCTCGATGTGAAGAACAAATGGGTCATGGTGTTCCGTTATCAGCCGGAGAACGTCGAGAAAGAGCTGCGGGAGGAGATGCAGCGCTACTCGCGTCTGCGTCACAAGGCGACCCTGGCACGCCGGAAGTTCGCTGCGGGAATTATTTTTGTGACGGGGCCGAACACGGAGGTAAAAGATGAGCTCATTCCGATGCAGTTTGATGCTTCGCTCGCGGACTCGGGGATCCCGGCAATTTCGATGACGGCGGAGATGGCTGCGAAGCTGGTCGGTGCAGCGGGTAAGGATCTCGCGGAGATCCAGAAAGCGCTCGACAAGGGGGACATGGTCGAGGGTTTTCCTATCCCGGAGGCGCGGCTTTCGGCGGAGGTGGATGTCGATCAGGAGAAACGCGAGGGGCGCAACGTCATCGGGATTCTCTCGGCGGAACAGGAGGGACCGCATCCGAATCCGGCGGTGGTGATCGGTGCCCACATTGATCACCTCGGCAATGAGGCGGGGCCCGGTTCTCTTGCGAAAGATGACGAAAAGGACAAAATTCATAACGGGGCGGACGACAATGCTTCGGGTGTGGCGGGGCTCATGGAAATTGCGGAGTATCTTTCGGATCTGCGGGCGAAGGGAAAGCTGGACCTGAAGCGTGATATTGTATTCGCGGCCTGGTCGGGCGAGGAGCTCGGCTTGCTCGGCTCGTCGTTCTTTGTCAGGAAGCTGGCGAGGGAGACTCTGGGCAATGAGAATGCGCCCCTGGGGCTGTTGCTTTCCTCTTATCTGAACATGGATATGATAGGACGCCTCGATAAGAAGGTTGTTTTGCAGGGCGTTGGCTCAAGCAATTACTGGGAGGGGGCGATCGAGCAGCGAAATGCTCCGATTGGTCTACCTATCACGATTCAAAAGGATACTTATCTCCCGACTGATGCGACGAATTTCTATTTGCGTAAGATCCCGATTTTGAGCGCATTCACGGGGGCGCATTCGGACTATCATACGCCCCGTGATACCGCGGATAAGGTGAATTACGAAGGGGCTGCGGACATCGCGAAGTTGATGGGATTGATTGCCCGCGGTCTCGCGATCGATTCGAATGCGCCGAAGTATGAAAAGGTCGATCCTCCTAAAAACCGCGGCAGCCGTGGTTTCCGTGTCTATCTGGGCACGATCCCTGACTACAGCCAGGGAGACATCAAGGGTGTGATGCTCAGTGGTGTATCAGAAAGTGGTCCTGCTGCGAAAGCGGGAGTCCAGGGGGGGGACGTAATCGTGGGACTCGGTGAGCGGAAAATTCTCAATATATACGATTACACCGAAGCGCTCGCTGATCTCAAGGTTGGAATTGAAACCTCAATCGAGGTTCTTCGTGAGGGTAAGTCGTTGAAATTAAGGGTTATACCCGGATCAAGAGATTGATCTATGCTGCTTTCTATCCGGACAGACGGGAAAAATAGCCGCAATTTCGTATTGGTTAGTCACAGATTGCTTTTTCTTAACAATAAGAAACTGAATCAATCACGGTATCAGATGTGAGGAATCTTTCTGGACTTTTATAGTTAGCTCCCCACTGTCTATAGACTTTTGTTTTCGCTGAAAACGAAAGTTGCCAATTTTTGTTATGCATTCTGGAACTCAATCCAAATCGCTGCAATCCAGCCTTCGGAAGACCCCTTTCTTTCAAACGCTGGTTGCCATGTTTCTCATGCCTGGACTCGGCCTCTGGACAGTGCCGTTGCAGGCAAACCCTTCCGGAGGTGTCGTTGTTCATGGCGATGTCAGTTTCAGTGGCGGGGCGGGGAACCTGCAGATCAATCAATCCTCGCAACAGGCGATCATCAACTGGGCGGACTTTTCGATCGATGCCGGTGAACTTGCGCAGTTCAATCAACCGGGAGTCAATGCCGCGGTCCTGAACCGGGTCACGGGAGGAAACCCTTCAGCAATCCACGGGGCGCTCAAGGCGAACGGCAGTGTCTTCGTGATCAACCCTAACGGAATT
>JAYWLB010000052.1:0-328 GCA_035967665.1 Verrucomicrobiales bacterium BCK34 | reverse complement strand
TGCGCCGCACCTCCTGCAGGGCGGCGAAGATCCATATCCCGGGGTCCACGTTCCCCCTACCCACCTCCGTCCCCAGGTACTGGAGGGCCCGCCGCACCTCGGGGGGCTTCGTGCCCCCGTACCAGGTGTAGTAGTAGGCGGTCCGGTCCAGGACCGCCATGCCGCCCGCAGCCCCCGGCGCGTTGCCGAGAAGGGCCCCCGCCACCGCCATGGCGGCGAACTCGGCATAGGCCCCGGGGAGGCTCCGCCCGGCCATCTGGGTGGCCAAGGCCAGGCCCAGGGCGAGCCCCCGCACGGGGTCCGCCCGGGCGATCCTCTGGTACCCTCG
>JAYWLB010000051.1:0-522 GCA_035967665.1 Verrucomicrobiales bacterium BCK34 | reverse complement strand
TGAGATGCTCAAAGATTTGAGACCACGTTATCTTAATTTAGGTTTGTTTTTTGTTTTTCAAATCGCATTGGGCTCAGATACCCAAGCGATGAGTGTTTTCTTCGAGTGTTGTAGTAGCACTCGATGTAATCGAAGATCTCCGTTTTAGCGTCGTCCAATGTTTCAAATTCGCCGCCCCTTAGCATTTCTCGCTTTAGTGTTCCCATAAACGATTCGGTTTTTGCATTGTCGTAGGGATTTGCTTTCGCTGACATGCTTTGCCTGAGGCCTGCGCCAGCTAGTTCTGCACGGAAGGCTCCACTGCCATATTGACTGCCACGGTCACTGTGAAAGATGGCACCAGGTTCTGTCCTTCTGGTTTCAGTTGCCTGCCGGAGCGCTTCCACCACGAGCCCTGCGCGCATGTTCCGTGCCAGGCTCCACCCTACGATTCGCCTCGAATAGAGATCAATTACAACGGCCAGGTAGAGCCATCCTTTCGCCGCAGCAACGCAAGTGATGTCACCTGCCCACACTTGATTG
>JAYWLB010000050.1:0-59094 GCA_035967665.1 Verrucomicrobiales bacterium BCK34 | reverse complement strand
AGCGCAAGGGCTTTTGTGAATGTTTTTTCACTTCTTTCAAAAACACCCGAAAAACGCTCTAACAAGTATTCATTTTATGGCTTTTCAAAGACTCGCAGGGATCCGGCGTGAAGAACCATTAGCGTGTGCTTTTCCATCCCCGGGAAATGGCGGTTCTGGCTTTTTCCGGCGCGATGGATTATGATTCCCTCCGGTCTTTGCACCGGACTCTTCCTTATGAACTTACCATTCTCCAAGTGCGCCATTCCTTTGCTCGGCGTCTCCTGCACCTTTATGTATTGGGCGCAGTCGCAAGATTCCGCCACGGGGAGCTCAAACAAGCCACTGATCATCGCCGTTCCTGTGGTCGACACCCCGGCACCTCCCTCCGATGGGAGAGCCCCCATGCCTGCGGGCCTCAAAATCTCGACACCCGCCTCCGAGCCGGAAGATGAGATTGATCCGACAGTTGGCGTTACGACATCGATGGCTCCCGCCGCTACTGCCCCCCTCCCCCCGGTGGAACCGGTCGCCACTCAGGTAAGCCCTGAATTCCTGGCGGTTCGCAACCAGGTGCTTTCCGCCTTCCCTTCGACCCGGCACTTTAAAACCGTCGCCGCCGATGTGATCGCGACGATCTATCAGCAACGCGGGTTTCGCCCCCTTTGGGATCCAAAGATAGATGGCTTCCTCTTTAAAGGGGAACTGTCCGGTAAACTCGCCGAACACGCCTTCCCTGAACTGATGGTTTCAGATCCCGAAATCATCCTCAGTGCGATCACTGATGAAACAGTGGATAAAGGCGACCTTGCGCTGACGATCGCATTTTGCGATACCGCTCTGCTAATTCGGATGGGAGCCGTCCCCACAGAAAGCATCTGGGAGGACTGGAACAAAGAAGACACCCCGGGCTCAGCCGACTTCAGCGTTGAGTCAATCGTAGGGGATCTCGTCACCGCGACCTCGTTGCAACCGGCGAATACGGCGCAGTCGATCGAGATCATGGCTCCGAAAAACTGGATCTATCGTGAACTGCTCAAAGCCTATCCTGAAGCAAAGGCGTCAATTCTCGAATACTCAGGTCTCCCGAATATTCCGGATCCGGCGAGCTCGGGAGTCGCCCGCCCCGGCGAAGCCTACCCCTACGCCCCTGCGCTGGCGGCGCATCTTGTTGATCGAGGCTACCTGACGATGCCTGCAGAACTAATGGCAACGCTGTCATCAATGACTCCGGAGTTGACCGCGGCACTGGTCGCCTTCCAGGGCGACTACGGTCTCGACACCGACGGTATCTTCGGTTCCGGCAGCTGGCAGTATCTCAATACCAACGCCGCCGATCGTTACCGTTCGATTATTCTGAACCTCCATCGTGCCAGACTGATCCCCAACAAGATGGGAAAACGCTACGTCATTGCCAACCTCCCCTCGGCGGAGCTCTACGCCTTTGATGAAAATGACTTTCACATGAAGACGATGCGCGTCGTTCACGGACGGGCCTCAAAGGAATCCCACCGTACCCGCATTTTTAGAGATACGATGAAGGAAGTGGTTTTCGGTCCCTATTGGAACGTACCCAAGAGTATCGCCGTAAAAGAAATCCTTCCGAAAGCACAGGAAGACTGGGGTTTCCTGAGCCGCAATCGTTACGAAATCGTGAGCTCTTTCAACCCCTACGACAAATCGAGCCATCGCCTCTCTCCCGCCAATCTCGAACTGGTCTCGCAGGGACGTTTGTTTCTGCGGCAAAAGCCGGGGCCCACGAATTCACTCGGACGTATCAAATTCCTCTTCCCCAATTCCTTCAATATCTACATGCACGATACGCCGTCCAAAAGCTACTTTGCACGAAGCGAACGGGACCACAGTCATGGTTGTGTCAGGGTCTCCAAACCGGAGGAGTTCGGTGAGTGGGTTCTCTCAAGCGAAGGCTGGACCGGGGAACAGGTCAAAACAGCGATGTATGCAGACGAGCGGAAAAGTCACGCCATCAAAACGGAGATTAACGTTTATATCATCTACCTGACGACCTTTCCCCGCCCCATCGACGGTGGAAAGATTGTCCTCGCCCCCGCCCGCGACGTTTACGAACTTGACCCGGTGCTCTCCCGCACGCTCGGGGAGGTAACCCCCTGGACAGAGTAATCCGACGCTCTGTTTACAATCCTGTCGGGTGATCAAAGAACTCCCAGGACAACCCGGGATTTTCATTGCACCATCGAGCGGCAAGCGCTTTCACTCCGAAGGTCTCGGTGGCGTAGTGCCCGGCATAGATCACGTTGATCCCGAGTTCCTCAGCGGCAGTGTAACTCCAGTGCGGCCCCTCTCCGGTGATGAAGGTATCGATTCCCGTTGCCGCAATGTCAAAAATCTCCGACCCGGCCCCGCCGGTGATGACACCGACTTTTCGAACCTCCTTCGGACCTCCCGGACAGAAGTGCGGCCGCTGTCCTGTTGCCGCTTCGACACGGGTAATCAGATCGTCCCGCGTGATCTCGACATTGGCGCGGAGACCGAGGTCGATCCCCTTCCACGGGAAGAACGGCATCGAAAGCCCCTTGAACCCGATCGCTGCGAGAAACTGCGCATTGTTCCCGAACTCGAGGTGAACATCGAGGGGGATATGCGAGCTGTAGATCGCGAGATCACAGTCCATCGCCCTCTTCAGCTTTTTATAAAGGCTACCCTCTATCTTTTGAGCGCCCTGCCAGAAAAGCCCGTGGTGCACCACCAGCAAATCAGCCTCCCTGTCGCAGGCCGCCTCGATTGTCGCGAGACAGGCATCCACCGCCGCGACAATTTTGGTAACCTTTCCCGAGTTTTCCAACTGCAGCCCGTTCAGAGCCTGGGGGTAATCCGGAATCGTATCCGTCGCCAACCATCCCTCTGCTGAATTCACCAATTTTTGAAGCGTTGTCATATTATAAAGGGAGGATACAGGGGCCAACCGGCAACAGCAAAGCCTCCTGTGGAAAAAATGGGGCGGAATTGAAAGTTGTGATCGAATTACTTCGGTGTAGGAGTTTCGAAGGTGCCATTGCACGTTTTATCACATGAGAATTAAAGCATTTCCTTCACTTGTCCCCGCCGCCGGCAAAGCGGAAACCGTCGCCTCTGTCCCCTACGACGTGGTGAACACCGAAGAAGCCCGCGCGCTTGCCGGTGACAATCTGCACAGCTTCCTTCGCGTCGTCCGCGCTGAGATCGAATTCCCTGACGGCACCGATCCTTACGGAGACGAAATCTACGCGAAGTCGAAAGAGAACCTCGACAAGCTCCAGTCCGACGGCATTCTCGTGCGCGAGCCCGAGCCCTGCGTTTACCTTTACCGTCAGATCATGAACGGGCATTCCCAGATCGGGATCACCCTCGCCTGCCACATTGAGGATTACGAAAACGACATCATCAAGAAGCACGAGAAGACCCGTCCGGTTAAAGAGAACGACCGCACCAGGTTGACCGACACCCTCAGCGCCAACACCGGTCCTGTCTTCCTCACCTACAACGACGTCGACAAAGTGAATACCTTCGTGGAAAACTGGATTTCCAGCCACGAACCAACGATCGACTTCACCGACGACGTCAAGGTGCAGCACACCGTCTGGCGTGTCGCCGAAACTGAAGGCGGCGAACTTCTCGAAGCAATCGGTGAAGTGCCCGTTTCCTATGTCGCCGACGGACATCACCGCAGTGCCAGTGCCGCACGCGTTGGCAAAGAACGCCGCGAAGCGAACCCCAATCACACCGGAGCGGAAAACTACAACTGGTTCCTCGCGGTTCTCTTCCCCGCGAGCCAGCTCAAGGTGCTCCCCTACAACCGCGTTGTAAAAGATCTCAACGGACTTTCCGCCGACGGATTTCTCCAGCGTATTTCCGAGAACTTCCGACTCGATTCCAACGGAAAGCAGAATCCTGAATACTCCGAGTCACTTTGCGTTTACCTCGACGGCAAATGGCACACCCTCCTCTGGGACGAAGTCGATTCCGACAGTCCTATCGATCGCCTCGACGTATCAGTACTTCAGGATCGCATCCTTTCTCCCATCCTGGGAATCGGAGATCCCCGCACCGACGAGCGAATTGACTTCATCGGTGGAATCCGCGGAACCGCCGAGCTCGAAAAACGCGTCGACAGTGGCGAGTGGGCCGTCGCCTTCTCAATGTATCCGACGACAGTGCAACAGCTCATCGACATCGCCGATGCCAATGAGATCATGCCGCCGAAGTCCACCTGGTTCGAGCCCAAGCTCCGCTCAGGTCTATTCGTTTACACACTGAACGACTGATTTCAGGCAATCCAACAGGGTTGGATCATCCATCCAACCCTGTTGGGTCCACCACGCGACCCTGTTAACCCGGGTTCGCCCGTTCGACTCTTTCTTCAATTGCCCGGTACATCGCCGGCAGGAGCAACAAGGTAAGGATGGTCGATGAGATCGTTCCACCGACGACAACCGCTGCGAGCGGCTTCTGAATTTCCGATCCCGGACCACTCGCGAGAAGAAGCGGGACCAGTCCAAGAACCGTCAGAATCGCGGTCATCATAACCGGCCTTACCCGTCTTTGAGCACCTTCCACGACCGATTCGTGGATACTCTTCCCCTCCTCCCGGAGCTGGTTGAAGAACATCACCATGACCACTCCGTTCATGATTGCCAGTCCCAGCAGAGCAATGAAGCCCACTGATGCCGGCACGCTGAGATAGAACCCGGAGAAGAACAGAACGACGATCCCCCCGATCAACGCGAACGGGATATTGGCCAAAATCAGAATTGCCTGCCGCGCAGTTCCGAGCGTGCTTAACAAAACCATAAAGATCGCCAACAGTGCGAAGGGAACCACCACTGCGAGTCTCTGACTGGCTCGCGCCTGATTCTCAAACTGACCGGCCAGATCGATGAAGTATCCGGGTGGCAACTCCAGCTTTTCGCCGAGCGCCGTTCTCACATCCGTGACAAACCCGACGACGTCGCGGCCCTCAACATTCGACTCGAGAACGACGACACGTTTTCCATCTTCACGATCAATCGCGGTGGGTCCGTCGACCTCTTCCAGTTCCGCAATATCGGAAAGAAAGATTCGCTGACCGGTCGCGGTCGTCACCTGGAGATTTTTTAAAGCCGCCGCCGAGTTCCTGAGATGCCCGGGATAGCGCAGGAGAACAGGTATGCGACGATTCCCCTCGATAATTTCAGTTACCGCCTCGCCCGCAACCGCTTTCGAAATGAGCGCATTAACCTGCTCGACGCTCAATCCCAAGCGCCCCATCTCCCGGTGCTTCAGACGAATGTTTAAGTAGAGCTGACCACCCAGCGGGGTGCGCTGTACATCGACCGCGCCCTCGACACCGGAAACGATCGACTCAATTTCACGCGCCTTTTGATCGAGCACTTCAAAGTCATCACCGGACAACTTGATTGCAACCGCCGAGCTGACACCGGAGATCATTTCAGAAACCCTCATATCAATCGGTTGAGTGAACCCGTATGCAACACCGGGAAACTGATCGAGGATCCCCCGCAGCTTGGCATGGAGGGCTTCCATCGCAGGCTCCGGCCATTCGGAGCGTGGGGCGGTCACGAAGAACACATCACTTTCGTTCAGGCTCATGGGATCGAGACGGAGCTCATCCGATCCAACGCGGGAAACGACCGCTTTGATCTCCGGAAGCTTGAGCATTTCCGCTTCGATTCTCGAGTCAATCTCCAGCGACTTTGCCAGCGAGATGGTGGGGAGTTTTTCAAACTGCACCACAAGCGTTCCCTCATCGAGAAAGGGAAGGAATTCTTTCCCGATCCGGAGACCCAGAATGGCACTGACAACGAGCAAGGCGACAGCAATGCTGATCGCCACCTTAAAATTCCCGAGAACGAGCCGAAGCGCAGGCGCATAGAGACGCTTAATCCCCCGAATCACGAAATTGTCGCGACCGCCCCCACTCTTCATCAGGAGACTGCTCAAGACCGGAATAACCGTCAGCGAAAGCACGAGACTCACCAGCATTGAAATCGCAATCGTCATCGCAAGCGGGCGGAAAAGTTTACCTTCAATCCCGGTGAGACTGAGGATCGGTGACAATGACACCACAATAATGACGACGCCCGAAAGGATAGGAAGAGCCACTTCTTTGGCAGCTCCGAGGAGAGCCCCGGGCCGATGTTCCCGATCCGCCCCCTGCAGACTGGACTGGATGTTCTCGACCATGACCACAGCCGAATCGACCAGAATTCCGACGGCAATCGCAATACCACCCAGCGACATAAGGTTGGCGCTGAGACCGATTTTCTGCATCACGAGAAATGCCCCCAGCACAGTCAACGGAAGGATCGCTCCCACCGTGATGGCACTGCGCAAATTCCCGAGAAAGAGGAGTAGAACGACGAGCACGAGAATCACCGCTTGAAGCAGCGAATTGCGCACCGTGCTCACTGCGGTATTGATCAACTCGGAGCGATCATAAAACGGAACAATTTTGACGCCTTTGGGCAGGGCCGGCTTCACTTCCTCAAGAGCGGTTTTGACAGCATCGACCGTCTTCCGCCCATTCGCGCCTCGCCGGTTCAGGACCAGCCCTTCAACAACTTCCCCTTTTCCATTCGCGGTGACGCCGCCGTATCGGGTCAAAGCACCCAACTCCACCACGGCAATATCTTTCACGAGAATGACATTTTCCCCGCGGGTCGCAACCGGCACCGATTCGATGTCCTCCATCGATTTCAACTGCCCGAGAGTTCCCACGAGCAGAATCTCGTCGTTCCTAACAAAACGATCTCCACCCGCGTTCCGGTTGTTGAGTTCCAATGCCTCCCCGACATCGGAAATCGTCAAATCGAAGGCCCGCAACTTTTCCGGATCGGGGATGACATGAAAGCTCTTCACCTCTCCCCCCAGAGCGTTCACATCCGCTACACCGTCAACGGAAAGCAGCCTAGGCCGAATGATCCAGTCGAGAACGCCCCGCAGCTCCATGTTGGAATAGCCTTCGCCCTCCACAAGAAACATGTAGACATCGGAAAGCGGCACCGTAATCGGCGCAAGGCCTCCCTCGACGCCGTCCGGCAAACCGGCCAGCACTTGAGAAATCCTCTCATTAACCTGCTGCCTCGCCCAGTAAATATCGGTTTCATCGGTGAAGTCGATCGTGACAACGCTGAGTGCGTATTTGGTCACCGACCGTAGAACAGTCTGTCCGGATATCCCGCGAACCTCTGTCTCCAGAGGGTAGGTAACCCGCTGCTCAACCTCTTCCGGAGTCATTCCCGGAGCCGTGACAATGACCTGCACCTGCGTATTCGAAATATCCGGAAACGCATCGATGGAAAGTTCGCTGAACGCTCTCACACCGGCGCCCAGCAGAACCAGGGTCAGGACGATGAAAAGAAAGCGCTGATTCAGCGCAAATTGAATTAATTTATCTAACATAACAATATACCCTTTCTATTCCCCCGCTGTCATTTCGAGATGACCTTTGAGCTGTGCTGCGTTTTCACTCACCACAGTCTGACCGGCGGAAAGCCCTCTCAATATCTCGACTCTTTTTCCGTCAGAAGCGCCCACCTCCACGGAAACAGGCAGAAATGTGCTGTCACCCGACTTAACAAAAGCGGCTTTGCCCCCTTCAAAATCGACTACTGCTCCGACGGGAGCAGACACACTCCCGCCTCCCTCTTTTCCGCCCGTGATGCTGATGTTCACGGGATTCCCGGGCCGCCAGGCTCGATCAGAATTCCCCAAGAGAGCCCGCACCATCACGGTCCGGCTCTGCTCATCAGCAATCGGCGCCACGTAGAAGATTTTCGCGTTTCGCTTTTTGTCGGTGACACTGGACTCCACGAGCACTTCATCGCCAATCGACAGCCTGCCGACATCCCTCAAGGCTGCATAAAAATCGACCCATAGATCCGAGAGATCAGCAATCGTGAAGAGTGAATGCTCATGAGAAACCGCCGCACCTCTTCTGAGGTCTTTTTCAATAATCTCACCGCCCTCCGGAGCCGTGATTTCCAGCGAAGTGTAGTCGGAGCCATGAACATTAGTAAGAAACTGATGAATCGTTCCTTCGTTAAAATCCAGCAACTTGAGCGGCTGCAGGGCCTTCGCATGAGCCGAAACCGCCTGCGTCAGCAATAGCTCCTTTTCTCTGACCTGCTCGGTTGAGCTGAGATTTTTCTCCGCGAGCTTCTTCTCCTGCGTCGCAGCAAGCGAAGCAAAGGTCATCGCCTCTTCGGCGGCCACATAGACGGAAATAAGCTCCGCGAGTTCCCCGCTCTGGAGCTTGCACAGCGTGTCCCCCCTTTTAACGACATCACCGAGACTGAGCGGATCGCCCACGATGATTCCATTGATGCGGGGAGTCACTTCAAACACCCGTTTTTCGTTGAGTCGGACCGTGCCGGCTGCACGAAGCGATTCGGAGACGCCACCGGATCCCACCGGAGTGTATTTGAGCTTTAAATTGGCAACCGCCGCAGAATCGAGCCGAATTTCCTGCGCTGTGATTTCGCGGCTCAGGGACGCCACTATCACAACGAGAACACTGTAGAGGAAAATGGAATAATTTTTCATAATTTAGATGGGTTGGAGAGAAACGACTTTGATCACTCTCCGGTGGGTTAAAGTTTTGATCCGGTGATTGCCTCGAGATCGACCCGGGCAGAATGATATTTGGCCAGAGCCTCTAATCGCTGCTTCCTGACCGCATTGAGCGCTCGTCGCGCCTCGAGCAATTCCAGGTATTGGATGCGCCCCAGAGAAACCCCCTCCGAAACGGTTTGATACTGATCGGCAGCTCCAGAGAGCATTTCACCTGAGATCAATTCATATTCCATCCGCGCGGAGACAAGACGGGCCCGGGCAGTTGCGATTAGCATTTCGACCTGAATTCGAGCCTGCGCGACAAGCGCCTCGTTTCGCTCAATGGTTGCTTTCGCCTCGGCGATCCCCCCTTCGTTTTTGTTGAATAGAGGCAAGGGAAGCGAAAATCCCATGACGAGGGCATTGTCATCAACGGCACTGTCCCTCCGGTAACCGACTCCGACACTCACGTCGGGAATTTTCTTTTTCTCCTCAAGCGTAAGTTGAGAACCCGCTGCGGAAACACCGGCCTCAGCCCGGGCTACAAGGGGGTGCGAATCGATCGTTTCACAGAGATTCCCCATCTCAGGAACTTCACTTCCGGGACCCGGCAAATTACCAACTACAGAATCGAAAGATGGCTTCGCCTCAGCCCACATTGCGCTGAGTTGCTGGCGGGCCAGATTACTTTCGAGCCGGGCCGATTCACGGGCAATTTTGGCTTCATTCTTGCCGAGAAGTGCCTGGCCCGAGTCGATCGCAGTGCCTCGCCCACCTTTGATCTGCTCCTTGATCGCCGCATACGCCTCTGACGCGGTTTTATAGTCAGCCTCTGCGTTTGCTTCGGCATTCTGCGACGCGAGGACTGCGACATAACGCTTTCCAGTCTCGGCAATGATTTCCCGTCGGGCGATATCATACTCCAGAGCCTGAGCGTTCTGCTCCGCTTCTGCCACGGCTCCCCGCAGCCTCCGTTTTTTCCCGGTCTCGATCAGCTGGCTCACGCCGACGTTGTAGACCGCGCTGCGAAACCCGTCGTATTCACCGCTTCCGAGCACATCCTCGACTTCGGTTTCCAGTTCAGGATTCGGACGTGCCAGCGCCGAAATAATACGGGCATCAGCAATGCGCGTCTCCGCACTGTAAACCGCCAAAGCAGGATTTTTCTTGAGCGCCCGGGAAACAGCCTCGGGAAGTGTAATGGAATCAGTCCCACGACATTCGCCGGGGAAAAGATGCTGCAGCAACGCAGCCGCCAAAATGATATAAAAATAGAAAATGTGTTTCATGATTGAATTCAAAAAAGTTCAGAAGAATCGACGGTGAAAAATCATTCCAACAATCCCGTCAAAAAGTTGGAGGAAACTCGCCTCCCCACCGACCGGACAGGGATGGGAGCTGAAGCGGGCACCGAAGAGAACGTGCCCGGCGCTTAGGTCCAGACACAATAAATCCCGGGCTCTGCTACGTGCGAAGGCACCGTGCAGAGAGCCGGGATATCAGATCAAAAATACGCCGGAATGCGACGTCAAGGTCCAGAAAGATCCACCGGGCGGGGCACGGGAACCCGCGGAATAGCCAACATTGAATTCAGCGAGCTTAAAAACAGGAGCATTTACGATATGCCCCTCCAGCTCCAGTGAGGAAGTATCAAAATTTTCCGAGAAGGGGAGTTCCGTCGACTTGTCGACATGCTCGTCACAGTGACAGCTCATCGCGAAGGACTCATCAAGAGGGGCGAACTCCAACAAATGACCGATTGGCGCGCCCCCGTGAATCGCACTCCCGCACCCGAAAACGGTCAAAATCTGACACAGGCATCCCGGCAGAATCAGATAGAGACTGACATAAACAGCGAGAATGGATTTGAGAAACCTCACGACGATACAAAAACTGAACGAAACGCCACGGATGTCAACTCGCCTCAAAGAGGACGTATCCACCCTTCAATCAAGAGGGCTTACGCCGGAAATCCACGCAGGGAGACCCGATTTTATTAAATCGAAATGTAAAATATGAAAATCAGAAGGTGAAAAACACCCCGGACGCCCTCTTTCACACGTCCGGAAAGTCGGTTCCTTCGCCATTTTCCTCCATCTTTTTGAGAACGATGGACATGTCTTCGACCGCTTCCCAGACGTGAGTTGCGACGAAAATTGGAGCTTCACCCTGAACTGCGAGAGCAATGCTGTCGCTCGGACGGGCGTCAATTTCGATAATTTTTCGCTCTTCGAGTTCATTTTCCGCAACAATTATGAGGCGGGCGAAATAAACCGTATCGGTAAAATCATTAATCACCGTGCGCTCAACCCGGGCACCGAGGGCTGTTAAAACATCGCCGAAGAGATCGTGCGTCTGCGGTCTTGGCTTGGGAGTTCCGTGCAAAAACATATTGATCGCGGAACCCACGGCATGATCGACGTAGATCACAAAGACCTTCTCGTCGTTTCCGATGAACACGGCCGATCCGGCGCTCGTCGCCAACACGTTTTTGACTTCAACTTCTACAACAGACTTTTCCATTCAATTCGTTCGAACAACTATCGTAATTGATCCTGAAGATGGCAACCGGTGAGTGCCTCTCCTTCAAATTAATTCGAATCCACCTCAGCCTGAAATTCGCGATGCTCGCGCGCCACCGTAATATACTTTTCCGCCCATCCGCGGATTTCCTCCTGCTCCCCCCCTGACAAAGCACGAACAACACGCCCCGGGCTCCCCATCACAAGAGACCCCGGAGGAATGATCTTCCCCCGTGGTATAAGGGTTCCAGCGCCGACAATACTTCTCTTCCCCACCACCGCGCCGTCCATTATGATGGCTCCCATACCCACTAAAACTTCGTCTTCAATCTCGCAGGCATGAAGCAGAGCTTTGTGCCCCACAGTCACATAGTTTCCGACTTTGGTGCCCCGGTCGCTCGCGAGATGAATCACCACCCCGTCCTGAATGTTGCTCCCCTCACCCACCACAATCCTCTGAATATCAGCCCGCAGAACCGATTGATACCAGACACTGGAATACGCTCCCAACTCGACATCCCCGATCACGACCGCTCCCGGCGCAATGAATGAAGTTTGATCAATGTTAGGTTTTGTATCAATGTGAGAGCAGATTTTTGCTGTTGCCATAGGGGATTTTTTTCTTCTTTTATAAACACAACATAGCCCATTTTCCTTGAAATTTAAGCTTGCTAAACCTTTTTTATCTACTTACAAAGGAGCAGCATTAATTGCTTAATCCGTTGAGCTACGGTGGTTTCACCATGATTCCACCGCAAAAAACGGCTTTACATAACCACTCACTCAAACTACCAATTCGTAATGAACAAGGGAGAACTAATTGAAGCAGTCCAGAACACTCTTGGTGGAGACACCTCTAAAAAAGCAGCCGAAGAGGCCGTAAAAGCAGTGCTGGAAAACATCGCCTCAGGCGTAAAGAAAGACGGAAGCGTTCAGCTCCTCGGATTCGGAACATTTGAAGTCCGCAACCGCGCAGCACGTACCGGTCGCAACCCCAAGACAGGAGAGTCGATCAAGATCGCCGCTTCCAAGACAGTTGGCTTCAAGCCATCTTCAGCCCTCAAAGGCTCGCTTAAATAAGCTGAACGGCTGATTTTCAGCCGATTAAATCAGAGAAGGCGCAGCTGTTTACCCGCTGCGCTTTTTTTGTGCCCTCACGAAACCCCGCCAGCGGGCCGCAGCCTCCGCTCAGGATTTCCCGGGGCCGTCGAGATCAAGGGGCACAGGGATCGCCTCGCACGATTCCCGCCATCCTTTAAAATTCCACTGATTGGGGAAACCTGCACATTGCACAGGTTTCACAGACTGAATGCGGCAGTCAATTCCATCGAGAAATACACATTCACCGTTGGGACGCTCTTTCAATGTAAGCCCGACCCGGTTGAGCCGGATATCGGTGTGTTCAGCGACGAAATCGTAGACCGTCATCCCGAGATAGGATGAGATAGCTTCAATCTCGCGGTCGGAGACAGGCACTTCCCCCGGCCAGCGACAACAATTCCCGCAACGCTGACATTCGTAGCGCACCCCTTCCTCCATGTCGTAGAGACTCATAAAAACAGCATCGCGATTTTATCCGTAATGTCAGGAAAATCATCCTTCAATCGCCGGAATTTTGACAGTCCTTACCTTTTTTGTCACGAATCATACGCGCTATTGGAAAAAATCCTCCTGCGTGTTAGATTTGCAGCCTTTATAAAATAGAGCCTATAGCAGAGAGTTTTCTGTAAGATCAACACGGGGCCGTTCCCCACTACTTTTCGATTCCTTCTTCTTTCACATGATCGGCAAAATAATCGGCGCTTTTTCCAGCGACATCGGCATTGACCTGGGAACAGCCAACACGCTCGTTTACGTGAGAGATCACGGCATCGTTTTGCGCGAGCCCTCAGTGGTCGCGGTGAAAGCAGGAACCAATCTCGTCCTCGCTGTAGGCGATGATGCAAAGAGAATGCTGGGGAGAACACCGGGGAATATCGTGGCAATCCGCCCGCTCCGGGATGGCGTCATCGCCGACTACGAAGTGACGGAGGCGATGCTGAGGCACTTCATTCGCAAAGTTCACAACCGCCGTAACTGGATCCGCCCCCGCATTGTCATCGCGGTGCCTTCGGGCATCACAGAGGTGGAAAAGCGCGCCGTGAACGAATCCGCAGCTGCGGCTGGTGCCCGGGAAGTTCATCTCATCGAAGAACCCATGGCCGCCGCCATCGGAGTTGGCCTCCCCGTTCAGGAAGCTGCCGCCAACATGATCGTCGACATTGGAGGTGGAACAACCGAGGTCGCTATTATTTCCCTCTACGGTCTCGTCTACAGCCGCAGCGTCCGTGTCGCAGGCGACGAACTGGATGAAGCGATCATTCAATACATGAAGCGCGCTTACAATCTCATGATCGGGGAGCGCACCGCCGAAGAGATCAAAATCCGTATGGGATCCGCTTTCCCCCAGCCAAAAGAGACTTCGGTGGAGGTGAAAGGCCGGGACCTCGTGGCAGGACTTCCCAAAACGATCAAGGTGACTTCCACTGAAATTCGGGAAGCGCTCACCGATCCGCTGAATATTATTATCGAGTCGATCCGCGTGACTCTGGAACGTTGTCCTCCTGAACTTTCCGCCGACCTTGTGGACCGCGGCATCATACTTGCCGGAGGCGGTGCGCTTCTCAAAGGCCTCGACAAACTCATCTCCGAAGAGACGGGGCTACCCGTCCACGTCGCCGATGACCCGCTCAGCGCTGTCGCCGAGGGAACCGGAAAGCTACTCGATGAGCTCGATTTCCTCAAAAAAGTCTCGCAGCCGGGTCGTCGTTAGGCATCAATGCTTCTAACGTTCCTCAATGAGTCGTCTTAATATCATCTTTCTGATTGTCTTTGTGGGGCTCCTCATTTGGATCACCCTGTTCCAACCTGAGGCCGTCTCGACGATCCAGCGAGGAGCCATGGTCGCGTTTCGCCCGTTCATACGCGCCTCTTCGGAAGTGGAGGGCGCACTCGGATCACTGGGATCTGAAGCCCTCAGCCCCGCACAGATGCGGAAGAAGCTCTCGGAAATAGAAAGTGATCGCGACCGGTTGCAGCTCGAGGTCATACAGCTCGACGAACTCATCAACGAAAACAACCAGCTCCGGCGGGCACTTCTCTACAAGGAGAAATCACCGCTCGAACTGATTGCCGCACGCGTCATCAATCGCAATCCCTCAAACTGGTACAACACTCTCGTCATCGACAAAGGAAGCGTCGACGGGGTCGAAGTAGACAGCCCGGTGATCGTTCCGGTGGGCGAGGAAGCCGGTCTTGTGGGCAAAATCACCGAAGTCATCGGAGATCATTCCGCAGTCGTTCTCCTCCTCACCGATGAGATGTGTCAGGTTTCGGCAAAACTGGTAAAATCCCAGGAGCAGGGCATCCTCAACGGTCAACGGGGCGCACTCCAGACCCTCCCCAACCTCCGGCTTCGTTATCTTTCCAAAGAAGCCAACGCAGAGGCAGGCACCAAGGTAATGAGCTCGGGAACCGGTGAGCTTTTCCCCGCCAACCTCTATCTCGGCGAAGTTATCAGCATTGAGTCCGGAGTGATCGATTCGGAAGCGAAAGTCAGACCCGGAGTCGATTTCGATTCACTCGTCGACGTCTTTATCATTCTCCCTGATCTGGCCGGTGAGGCTGAGCCGGAAACAACCGCCACGGAATCAGATGAACCCGAAGAAGCCGCGGAGGCATTCGACGCTCCCGCGAAAGCGAAACCATGAAGTTTTTCGGGGTCGTCATTTCATTGATCATAGCCTCCTTCATTTTGCAGGAGTTTGTGCCCGTATTTGACTGGGCATACGGCTCGCGGCTTCTCATCGTCCACGCCGTTTTCTACACCATCGCCGTAGCGGTCCCCTTCCCCGCAATGCTGGGGCTTGCCATGGTTACCGGATTCATCTGGGACGCCCGCTACCACCTTCCCGTCTATCCGCCGGAAGCGATGCAGGGAATCTTTACCCAGGCGGAGCTGCCATTCGGGTTTACGATCCTGATTTTCGGCCTCATGGGGTCAATCATCCAGGGGGTTCGCCCTCTTTTCCGGCGTGGCCGCTGGGAGCTTCCCGTCTTCATGATTGGCCTCTGCACCACTCTGGGACTGCTTCTCGAATACCTCGTGATCAGCTTTCACCGCGGAGGATTGGAAATCCCCGCAGAGCTTTGGTGGAAATTGCTCATGACCGCCCTGTTTTCTTCTCTCATTTCCCCCTTTTTGCTGCTACTGTTGAGTCGACTTGCGGATCGCTTTCGCTACCGCATTCGAATGAAAGGCCTTAAGCGGCGCTACACTTACGATGGTGACGCACTATAGATTCCGATTGTACCTTGTCGCCCTCCTCGTGTTGGCGGGCTTCGGTGTGCTCATTTATCGCCTCTATGACATTCAGGTAGTCAAACATGACTACTACGCAGCCCGTGTTCCGGGTAGCAAATTCGAGTCCGTTCGCATCCCGGGGATTCGGGGGGAAATCAGAGACCGCGACGGCCGCACTCTCGTCGACAGCACCCCGAACTACGAACTTCGTCTCGATTTGCGCGAAATCACAGCGGCCTACCTCAAGGCACACGGCTCACTCCCGAAAACGCCGTGGAACCGCATTGACCGCTACGGCCTACAGGAAACAAAGACGGAGACCGATATCATCAAGATCGTTGAGGAAATGGTTTTCCCCGGCTTGCAGGAACTCGGTCTTCTCGCTGATTACAGCACCAGCGCGATGCGCGTTCACTATCGATCCACACGCGGAATTGTCCCCTTTACCTTCCGCCGTGATCTCAGCTTCAAGGAGTTCGCCCGCTTTGCGGAAAACAATCTCGGCATTCCCGGTGTCAGCGTCGCCCGGACCGGACAGCGTCGCTACCTGTATGACTCACTGGCCTGCCACATTCTGGGATACATGAACCTCGCCGATATCGACCAGGTTTCCGATGAGAAGAAAGGCGAGTTCAACTACTACGTGGGTGATGACTACGGCGTCATGGGGGTCGAAAAAACGATGGATCACTACCTGCAGGGAAAAGCCGGTAAACTGATCATCGAGAAGGACGAAAAAGGTAAATTTGTCGGTGAAGTGAGCCGCACGGACGCCCAGCCCGGCTCCGACGTTTACCTGACAATTGACGGACGCGTTCAAATGGTGATGGAGCAAAGCCTGCGCAAAGTGGGGCGTGGGGCCGCCGTCGCGATCGATCCCCGGAACGGTGACATTCTCGGAATCGCTTCAGTCCCCTCTTTCAATCCCAACGTCTTCATTCCGGAAGTCAGCGTGGCAGACTGGCGTCGTTACAACGATGACCCCACCAGCCCGATGTTCAGTCGCGCGATCAATCCCTACGCACCCGGTTCGACCTGCAAAATCCCTATCGCCCTCGCAGGGTGTTTATCTGACTCATGGAAGTATCGATTCCCCTGTGGCGGCGGCGCACAGTACGGTAACAAATTCATGAAATGCTGGCACTCGGGACACGGAAGCGTCGACGTCAGCACCGCTATCAAAGTGAGCTGCAACGGATTCTTTTACCGCTACGCCAACCACACCGGGATTCGAAACATCCAGACGATGACGACCCTTCTCGGTATGGGCAGGAAAACCGGGATTCGAATCACAGGAGAGAACGCCGGGAACATTCCCAACCCCGAATGGCTTCGCATGCAGGGCCTCCTCTGGAGCGATGCCTTCACCGCCCTGACGTCAATCGGTCAGGGTGCGACCGAAGCAACACCCCTCCAAATGGCATCGGTGACAGCGTCGCTCGCGAGCGGGGGGAAAGTCTACCAGCCGAGGATTATCAAAAAGGTCGCAGAGAAAAATGGCAGAGTGGTTTGGGAAGAACCACCGCTGCTGAAACATGACCTTACCAAGGAGGGCCTCACCGCTGAGCAGGTCGAAACCGTGAAACGCGGCATGTGGCGCGTCGTCAACGAAGCCGGGGGAACCGCCGGTCGCGCCCGGTCCGAAATGACAGTACTTTCCGGTAAAACCGGCACGGCACAGACCGCCAATCCAAAGCAACCGACCAACGCCTGGTTCATCTCCTTTGCCCCTTACGAAAATCCCACCATCGCCGTGTGCGTCTTCGTGGAGAACGGCAACTCCGGCGGTGGCGCTGCATCACCGATCGCAAAAAACATCATCGACAACGCCTTTACCCTCGACCAGGGACGGGAAATGGAAATAGTCTCCATTCCTGAAGCGATCGGCCGCAATGACCGGGTCATGAGCGTCGCCTTTAACGACACCGACCTCGCAGCCTTCGGGCAGGACGAGGAGGAGTCTGAATCAGCAGTGGACGTGGCCGCCTTTGTGCCGGACTCCTTGCAAACAAGAACTTATCGACCTTTGAGCGGCAGTGTTGCTCAACCGTCGATCAAACGATCTTCCGACAGCCGTGGCAGAGTCGGCAGCATGAATTCTCAACCAAAACCCAAATTCCAGCCGTTTAAATGGCTAACCAGGAAACGTAGATGAGAACCTATTCCGTCTATCACTTCCTATTCCGTCCGGAGCGCAGCCACGGCAGTTCCGTATCCTTTTTTCAACTTCGATCTTTAATCTCATCATGTTTAGCAAAATCCGTAAGTTTTTCGGTCCCAAAAAATTAGCAGAAGGAAACAAAATTGTAGTCAATTGCGAAAAATTAGAGACCCGGGTAGCCCTACTCGAGAACGGGTCTTTGGAAGAATATACCGTTGAACGAGCCAACGACGACAACATCGTCGGCTCGGTTTTCAAAGGTATTATCCGCAATATCGAGCCGGGCCTCAGTGCCATGTTCGTTGACATCGGCCTCGAAAAAAACGCATTCCTCCACTTCTGGGATGCCATCCCCGAAGCGCTCGATTCCGGCCTTGAAGAAATCCAACGCGGCAAAGGCGGCGGAGGAAACCAGGGGCGGGGCGGCAAAGGCAAGCAGCGCAAAGGCCGTATTCAGTCGAAAGACATCCCCGGTCTTTATCCTGTGGGATCCGAGGTTCTCGTTCAGGTCACGAAAGGTCCGATCGGAACGAAAGGCCCCCGTATCACCACGAACATCTCGCTTCCGGGCCGGTACATGGTGCTGATGCCGCGCAATGATCAACTCGGTATTTCCCGCAAGATCGAGGATCCGAAAGAGCGCGCAAGGCTCCGCAAAATCATGAGCGAGAAGCTCACCATTCCGGAAAAAATGGGCGTAATTCTCCGCACGGTGTCCTCCGGACAGAAAGTCCGATACTTTGTAAGAGACCTCGCCATTCTCGTTGAGGAATGGAGAGAAGTGGAAGAGAAAGCGGCAACCTGCAAAGCACCAGCCTGTGTTTTCCAGGAGCCGGATCTCATCGAGCGGACTGTTCGTGACTTTCTCACCGACGAAATCGACGAGGTCCTCTGCGACAACGCCGAAGCAGCCGAGCGCATGAGAGATCTCATTGGCGTGATCTCCCGCCGTTCACGCGGACGCATTCAGCATTTTCAGACGAACACCCCGATTTTTGAAAAACTGGGAATCCAGCGCCAGATCGACAATGCCTTCTTCCGTCAGGTATGGCTGCCCAGCGGCGGTTACCTCGTCATCGATGAAACAGAGGCACTCATCGCCATCGATGTGAACACGGGCCGCGCCAAGACGAAGGACAAAATGATCCTTCAAACCAATATCGAGGCTGCCGAAGAAGTGGCACGTCAGCTGAGACTCCGGAACATCGGGGGACTGATCGTTGTCGACTTGATCGACATGAAATCCCGCCGCGATCAGATGGCGGTCTACAAGGTCATGCGTGAAGGTCTCAAGAATGACAAGGCGAAGACGCACGTTCTGCAGATTTCCCAGCTGGGACTGATGGAGATGACACGTCAGCGTCTTCACGAAAGCCTCAACATCACCGTTAACGAACCCTGCCACTTCTGTCAGGGCCGTGGCCTGGTCAAGAGTGCCGAGTCCATGAGCGTGGAGCTTCAGCGCCGCATCAACGGAACTCTCGCCAAGAGTGAAAATCAGGGCCGCGAGCTTCTCGTTATTGTCCACCCGGATGTGATGGAGCGGCTTCGCACCCACGACGGGGAGCTTTTCGCGGAGCTTGAGCGTCGCCACAATGCACGTCTCACCTTCCGGAGCGACGCCTCCTACTACCGTGAGCAGGTTGTCATCGCGGATGCAAAAACACAGAAAGAGATTCGCGAGTAGCGGGGTTCTTTCCCTGAAAATTATTCAAGTGAATAGCCGGCAATGCGAAAGCGTTGCCGGCTTTTTTTGTGCTGCCTCACAGCCCCTCCAACGGTGGAGTGGAATTCGGTTTGTCGCCTCCGCGAACTTCGAGGGATTTTAAGAAAACCGAAGCGCCGACACCGGCAATGACTTTGATATCCATCGACATTTCCAACTCAGCCTTGATCTCATGATGCACGAGAAGCTCATCCCCCACCCGAACTGTTATGCCTGACGGGTGGATCTCCATTTTGACCGGCACATAAGTTTCTCCGATCACGTAGGGACTCCCAACGAGGCTGGTTGTTACAGCCTCGGCCGCCTCTGTATCGAACAAACTGACAAGCCCGAGCCGACCATCACTCAAAAGACTGACCCGGAGCCTCCAGTGACCAACCTGCAGATAAACCCCCTCACCCTCGCTCGCGACAAGCAACTGAAACTCCATCGTCTGACGGTTGATCGAAGGAGTCTTCATTTTCGCAATTGCCTGCTCATCCTCACTATCGTTCACGACATGGAGAGCATCACGCTTCACCTCCCAGGCCCCCTCGAGCTCCCAGTGGCTTGAAACACCTTTGCCAAAGGTTTCAGATGCGAGAACGGGAGCATCATCTCCACCCGGCCGGTACCCCTCCGGCAACCGTTGATGAATGCATTCCAAATACTGAATGGAGCTCAAAGGATTGCCGACCGGCTCCGGATGAATCGCATTCAAATTCGCTCCCTTCCGGTTCCAGTAATCCGGAAGGATCGAATGATCACGGTTTCCCAGCTGCACTGAGTTCGAGAACTTTTCGGAGTATAGCGCGTAGTCCACTTCCCGTCCGGAAATCCAGCGCGACATCGCTTCGACGAACAGGGGGTTGTCATTTCCACCCCAAATTGCATCCTTCGGAAAGCAATCCCCCCGAACGACGCCCCACTCACTGATCGCGAAACGCTTTTCCTTCGCCTTCGCGAAATCATAAAAAGCCGAGAGATTCGAAACTGTTTCGGAGAGCACTTCACCGCTGGAGGGATCCCGCACCACTCCATAGGCCTTCTCTTCCCAGTTCCAGCGCTGCAAAGAAATCCAATCATGCGCCGGCTCTTCGCTCTCATATTGCTGCCGGTAGTATCGCTCCGACTGATCAAGAGCAACAACACTGATAACATCGACAAATTCATCCCCGGGCCACGCCGCCTCAATCGGATCGTATTCCCCCTCGCGCCCCTCCAGAGTGCTGGACCAGACCCATTTAAAATCAGCCCCCGCAACGCTCATCATCGTCTCATGAATCTGTTTCCAAAATGCCTTAAACGACGGCCAGTACTCCGGGGTGTCGCGAATCCCCCACAGAGAGCGCTCCGATTCGACGCCAAAACCGGGAGCGGGACGAAGATAGGCACCGCCCCACCCACTCCGGACCAGAGTCTCTGCGAGATCGCGAAAGTGTTCGTTAAATTTTCCTTCCGCCCCGGCGATCCAGCGGTCCTCGATTTCCCGATATGGAACCTCTTCCCCCGGAGTCATTTCAGGAAAGAGCGGAATCGAAAATTCCATGGCTATATCGCTCTGCCTCATCCCGTCTTCGCGATCACGCAATGCAATTTCCCACGCCGCGAGGGTCGCTGCGATGGCTGAATCGGGGCCTTCCGCTGAAAAATCATCCCAGATTCGGGCGGATAAATTTTCACCAACCGCTGTGACCCGGGCACCGGTCCACTTTTCCCAGCGGGCAAATTTGTCAGTAGCACCATCGCCGGTGAGAAGTCCGAAACGGGTCTTCTCGTCCGCGACGAGATTGGTCACCGAAACCGCCAGAAGAAAAATCGCGGCTGCACGGAGGAGTATGCTTCCCATCATAAAAGTGTGATCTGTCCGTATTGGCTTCATTTTCGTATCGCTGACTGTTTCAGAGACCCCATCAATGCCCATGCACGCAGTGACACATCGCTATTAAATCCCCTCTCAGTCTGAAAATTATGGCAATAACCTAAATTTTCAATAAAATTCGTATCTTTGACTCCCACCGAAGAGAATATTACTGATTAAGATTGATTCGGGCGCTCTGACACTTCGGGGAAACGAGTGAACGCTTTGGGGAATATCTTGTCGAAAAGCCTTAAATCGGAGATAATCCACCTAACCAACGGGGTGCAAACGTCTTGTAAACAGACGCGAAGCGTCGCAAGAGATGCTCACAGAAGCGCCCCTGGTCCCAACCGGCTTACCATGAAATTCAAGGCTATCATCCCTCTTTCCTGCCTCCTGTTTCTATTCGCGGCCAACCTGCCCGTAGAGGCCCAACTGAGACGCCCCGGCTTCGTAACTGTCGAGCGGGAAGACCGGAGCAAAAGCAAACTGATCCCCGAAAAAGGAGCTATCTATCTCGATGGCATGGTTGCTGACAAAGTCGTCGTGAGAATTTCAAAGACAGCCCCCATTTATTCAACCCTTTCCGCGGATCGCTGGATGGGTAACCTGCTGGAAAATCAGAATGCAGAGCTCCTCGCAGTAAGCGAGAAAGCCTATCGCGTCAGAGGGAAAGCAAAACAGGGTCAGGTCGCCGGCTGGGTCAGTAAAGCCGCCGTTACAGGCCTTCCGGAGTCGTTTGAAGCCAATTTAAAGCACTACTACGAGCGCTATCAAGTCGTCGAGGAACTGATCGAAAATCACCAGGTGGCACTGGGAATGACAGTGGAAGAAGTCATTGCCTCGATTGGCCCCCCTGACAAAAGAAGCTCAAAAGTCGACGCAGAGGGCCGCACCGACTCGCTCGAGTATATTTCCTATGAGCGGGTTCCCCAAACCGGGATCGGATACGACTCGTTTGGGCATCCTGTCCCCGTCACTCAATACGTGGAAGTTGAGTCCGGTCGCGTCACCATTGCCCTGACGAACAACACAGTCAGCTCCATCGAGGAGTCAGAGGGCATCGATCTCGCCAACAATGCGATCAATGTGCCGATGCCGGTTTACCTTTTTTAGTTTACCGGCAAAGTCGGCACCAATCAGGTTACTCACGCTTTTACGCGAAGAAATCGCCTCGATTTCGCCAATCCCCGCGTAACGTCTTTTGACAACAAGGCCGGAAGGCATCTCATTACCTGTGTCGTCAATTTGCGACACCACCAAAGGCAACGATCTACAAAAATCTCATTATGGCACACGAATTACCTGAACTCTCATTCGCTAAAGACGCTCTCGAGCCGCACATCGACGCGACAACGATGGAAATCCATCACGGAAAGCACCACGCTACCTATATCGCGAACCTCAACGGAGCGATCAGCGGCAACGCAGACCTCGAATCGAAAAGCATTTTGGAGCTGATCTCAGATCTCGACTCCGTGCCTGAAGATATCCGCGGTGCGGTTCGCAATAACGGCGGAGGACACGCAAATCACACCCTTTTCTGGGAAATTCTCAGCCCTGACGGTGGAGCTCCCTCTGCAGATCTCGCGGCCGCAATCGACGCCGCTTTCGGATCACTCGACGGACTCAAAGAAGCATTCAAGAAGGCAGCCCTGACTCGATTCGGTTCAGGTTGGGCCTGGGTTTGCGTTAAAGAGGACGGCACGCTCGCGGTGACAAGCACCCCCAACCAGGACAACCCACTCATGGGTGAGGCCGCCGGCTGCTGCGGATGCACCCCAATCATCGGACTCGATGTCTGGGAACACGCCTACTACCTCAATTACCAGAATCGCCGCCCGGATTATGCTGACGCTTTCTGGAACGTCGTTAACTGGAATGCCGTGAACGACAAGTTCGAAGCTGCCAAAGGGTAACCTTTCCAACTCGCTGAATCAGCGATTTGAGCGGGCTGTTAACGCAGCCCGCTTTTTTTGTGTACGAATGACGCCGAATGGTCTCCAAATTGCTTAGATTTAACTGAATTTCAGGCAAAGCAGATCAAAGAATTCAGCTCATGAACAACAAAAAGCTTAAAGGATAAGGGTTTGGAGGAAAATTGCATTTACCGCTCAGTTTAATCTTGAACAACCACAACATATTGTGCATGTTGTTCACCCAACACCCAGATATGGTGTTTTTACAACACCGTCTGAGTTGGATTAAATCGTCCAAATTCCTGTTATTTTGGGTATTCGCCAGTCGATAGCAATACTCAAAATTCTAGAAACTTGTCTGATTTCAACCCGAGAAGCAATCTCGATTATTTCTTGGTCAATCCGTCCCGAATACCGCAACATCCCACCTTAATTCACCCTTATATGGATAAAACATTCACCATTGGAGATCGTAAATTTGTCCTCGACCAGGACAAAGCTGAAGAAGCTTACGCTGCCAAAAAGATTATCAACGGTCGCAAGACTTTTGCCTTCAATCTCCTCCCTTTGAAATATCAGTGGGCCTATGACCTTTATCGCACGATGAAGGCAAACCATTGGGAGCCCGAAGATATCCAGATGCAAAAGGATATCGAGCAGTGGCAGGGCAGTGAGCTCAGCGAAGGTGAACGTTGGATCATCCGTATGGGAATCGGTTACTTCTCCGCAGCGGAAGGCATCGTCGGTGACAACATCATTCATGTGGTTCGCGAGCTCGTGACCGCCCCTGAATTGAAACTCATTCTCGGTCGTCACGCCCACGAGGAAAATATCCACGCGGACAGCCTTCTTTACATGATCAGCAGCCTCGGGATCAACCCGCATGAGTGCGAATCAATGTTTGAGCAGATCCCGACGATCAAGGCTAAGAATGAATTCGTAACCCGCACTTCGCACGCCCTTCGTCGCGATATCGATCTCACCGACCCGGCAAATAAAAAGGCCCTTGCCCGCAACATTTTTGTGTTCGGTCAGTGCATGGAGGGAACCCAGTTTTACGGTCTCTTCGGAATGATTCTGAGCCTTTATCGTCAGAACAAATTCCCCGGCATCGGACAGATGTTCCGCTACACACTCAGAGATGAGTCCAACCACATCGAAGTGTTCAGAAATCTCTTCATGGATCTCATTAGCGAGAACATGGAAATCTGGACCGCTGAGTTCAAAGAGGAACTCACCGAAACGATGCGTGAAGCCGTTGCCCTCGAGAAAGATTTCATCAACGATTGCCTTCCTGTGAGTGCCGTTGGTCTCAGTTCTGCCGAGTTCTGCCAGTACATCGATTTCATCGCAGATCGCAGATTGGAAGGCGTTGGCCTCAAGCCACTCAATCCGGGTGTGAAGAATCCTTTCCCCTGGCTCGCCGAAACAATGGATATCAAGAAGGAGGCAAACTTCTTCGAGCAACGCGTTACCGACTACCAAAAGTCATCCTCACTCGCATCCGTCGACGACGACGATCTCTAAGCCTCTCAACCAATTTTCAACGAGGTTGAGTGACTGACAATGATCAATCGCTCAACTTTGTTGGATCCCGCAATTTGCTTTTTCCCCGCCTGTAAATTGTTCCCGTCCGAACCCGTATCCCACATCCCCACAATATTGTATAATGATTGATAGAAATTTTATTGAGCATGACCTTGAGTTGCAGCGTTGTGCTGCAACTCCTGAGGAAATGAAACCCCGCTTCAACTGGAGTGACGGAAGCATTCATTCAGATTTCCCTGAATCCCGAATCATCGTTCAGGTAGGCAACGAAAAAACAAATCTCAGCGTTGAAAGAATCGCGGAAACTGTCGGCAAAGCGGTCACCGATCTCGCACTTTCGCGCAAGCAGGACGATATTTACAACGATCGCAACCGCCAGCTCGTTGCAAACATCGTTAAATCCGTCACTGAAATGCTCGCCAACAAAGAGCAGGATGAAGACAGCGACGGTGCCATACTCCTTTCTGCGGAAGAACTCTCCAGCATCATTGAAGTCGCACTCGTAAAACAGAATGCGCACGATGTCGCGAAGAGTCTCCTGCACCGACGCAAATCAGCGAACGCCAATCGCAACACAGTCCCCTCCGGAGAAAAGCCACTCTGTCGCGTGATCCGTCGCAACGGCGAAGTGGTTGCCTGGAACCCCAACAAGATTGAAATCGCGGTCCGCAGCTCCTTCCTCTCACAGGGAATGGATTCGACACCGGCCCGTGAAATTTCCAATGCGATCACAGCGCGTATCGCGCGCAGCGGTCAGGAATTTATCCGCATCGAAGAACTTCAGGACCGCGTTCAGGAAGAACTGATGCGTCAGGGACACTTCAAAGTCGCCGAGTCATACATTCTCTATCGCGCTCACCGCTCCGGTCTTCGCGCCGTTGAGGAAACAGCTGAAGTGGAAGCTGCAGAGTCCACTCAGGAATCGATGATCGTCCTGAAACGCAAGGACGGCTCCAGCGATCTCTGGGATGGAGCGGATCTCCGCAAGCGAATCGAGTTCGCAATGACGGGGCTCGATCTCTGCCTCACTCCCGAGCAGATTGAGCAGGAACTGAGACGTGCCTTTTTTAATGAGATGACTGAGGCCGACCTCAAAAACACGGTCATCCTCAATGCGAAAACACTGATCGAGAAAGACGGCGATTTTGCCAAGTTCGCCGGGCGCATTCTTCTTACCTACATCTACGGCGAAGTATTGAACTGGGATATCACCCGGGATGGAGTCGAATCGCTCACCGCTTTTCACCGTCGCGCTTTCAAAGAAAACCTCGTGAGAGGCGTTGAAATCGAGCGCATTGCGCCACGCCTTCTCGAATACAATCTGGATCGCCTCGCCGACGCCATCAACCCCACCTACGATCTCGACTTTGATTACCTCGGTATTCAAACTCTCTACGATCGTTACCTCATCATCAACAAGACAGGCGGAGATCACAGCAGACTTGAAACACCGCAGCTCTTCTGGATGCGTGTTGCCATGGGCCTGATGATCGACGAAGACGGCGATGTCGAAGCGAAAATCATCGACCTCTACCGTCTCTACTCGAGCCGTCGCTTCTGTTCCTCGACTCCGACACTGTTCAACGCGGGAACTCTCCACAGCCAGCTTTCATCCTGCTACCTGTACAAGGTCGATGACAGCATTGAGTCCATCATGCAGCGCGGAATCGCTGACAATGCCTACCTCTCCAAATGGGCCGGCGGTCTTGGCGGTTCGTGGACTTCCGTTCGCGGAACCGGCAGTTACATCAAGGGAACCAACGGCGAGAGCCAGGGCGTTATCCCCTTCCTGAAACTTCACAATGATCAGCTCGTTGCAGTGAACCAGGGCGGTAAACGTCGCGGTTCAGGTTGCGCCTATCTTGAGAGCTGGCACAACGACATCACCGACTTCCTTGAGCTTCGGAAAAACACCGGAGACGAGCGTCGCCGCGCGCATGACATGAACACCGCGAACTGGATTCCGGATCTCTTCATGAAGCGTATGGAAGCCCGTGAAAACTGGACCCTCTTCCGCTCAAACGAAGTGCCGGATCTTCACGATCTCTACGGCAAAGCCTTTGAAGAGCGCTACATCCACTACGAAGCTGAAGTCGCAGCCGGACGTATCAGCGGTCGCGAAGTTCCCGCAATCGATTTGTGGAAATCTATGCTGAAGATGATCTTTGAAACCGGTCATCCATGGATCACCTTCAAAGACCCCTGCAACGTTCGCAGCCCACAGGATCATGCAGGCGTGATTCACAGCTCGAACCTCTGCACCGAGATCACCCTCAACACTTCGGAAGACGAGACCGCGGTTTGTAACCTCGGTTCGGTGGTCCTCGATTCGCACATTAAAGATGACGGATCACTCGATCTGGAGAAGCTCCGCGAAACGATTCGCATCGCGGTTCGCGCCCTCGACAACGTTATCGACATCAACTTCTACCCGACTCCGTCGGCCAAGAACGCCAACAGTCGCCACCGCCCCGTCGGACTTGGTGTCATGGGAGTCCAAAACGCTCTCTTCCTTCGCGACACTCCGTTTGCGAGTGAGGCGGCAGTTGAGTTCAATGACGAATTCATGGAGGCCATCGCCTACTTTGCCTACGAAGCTTCAAGTGACCTTGCGGCCGAACGGGGCAGCTACTCCTCTTACGAGGGGTCGAAGTGGAGCCGCGGCCTGCTTCCGGCTGACACCGTTGACCTCCTCGAAGAGCAGCGCGGTCAGGCGATTGAAGTTCCCCGTGGCGGCAAAATGGACTGGGACAGCCTCCGCGCTAAAATCCAGAAACAGGGCATGCGGAACAGCAACGTTCTCGCAATCGCCCCGACGGCAACCATTTCGAACATCATGGGAAGCACCCCTTGTATCGAACCGACCTTCAAGAACCTGTTCGTAAAAGGAAACCTTTCCGGTGACTTCATCGTCCTGAACACGCACCTCGTTCGCGACTTGAAAGCACTTGGCCTCTGGGGCGAGGAAATGGTCGAGAGACTCAAGTATTTCGACGGTGAGCTCGCTGACATCGATAACATTCCCCCGCATCTCAAAGAGAAGTATGCAACGGCGTTTTCCATCGAATACACCTGGTTTATCGAAGCTGCGGCCCGCCGTCAGAAATGGATCGATCAGTCTCAGTCGGTGAATCTGTTCCTCGCAACACCCGACCTCAAGACGCTTTCCCACATGTATCGCGCGGCCTGGCACAAAGGCCTCAAGACGACTTACTACCTCCGCACCCAGGCGGCTTCCAACATTGAAAAGGCAACTGCCAATTCAAATAAGGAAGTGCGGATCGGGCAGGATGCCTCCAAAAAGGAGTATACCGAAGCGGAGCAGAAAGCCTGCTCTCTCGAAGCCCTCATGAACGGCGAAGAGTGCGAAGCATGTCAGTGATTTCATAACAGTTCCTTTGTGGAAATGGAGAAAAGGGCGCGTCGGTTTTCCGGTGCGCCCTTTTTGTATTCGGCAGAGAAGGCTCGAATAGTGTTGATTCGATTTTTCTTTTGTTTCATTCTTCTGTCATGAGCAACGTCGAAGAACAAAAGAAAACGCCTGTTGGAAAAATCATTGGATGTGGTTGCCTCGCTCTTCTCGTCATCGCCATTCTCGGCGGCACGGGGATCTTTTTCGGCGTCACGAAAATGCTCAAGTCCAACGCCCCCTACAACGATGCGATTGCCGCAGTCGAATCCAATCCCGCAGCCGTTGCTGCTCTCGGAGAGCCCATCAAACCCGGCCTGTTCCCCTCAGGCAGTATCAGTATCAATAACGGCGAGGGCGAAGTGGATTTTCAAATCCCGGTCTCCGGCCCCAATGGCAAAGGAAGTATTCATGTCAGAGGTGAGAAGCCTGCAGGTGCCTCTGCATGGGTCTACGACACGCGCGAACTCAAAGTCGAGGGCCAACCCGAGCCCATTCCGCTCGGAAAGTAGGACTTCGCTCCTGCTATTTACCGCTTTCTGTTTATCTCCGGAGTAGCGGCTGTTTTCCAGCTGGCAATGCCCTCTTGCGGCGCGGCACCGTCGTGTCCAGCCCAACCGACCGTTGGGAAAGCAGAAATATCTGCTTAAAAGATAGGTTTTGACTATTTTACCGCCAATGATATAATTACCATAAATTTAGTGATTTTTGAAAATTATCCCAACATTCCCCGGCGTATCGGAGCGATCCGCTGAGAGAGGTCAATTAGCCTTTGAGGTTCTCGACCTTTTCAAAAGAGAAGCTTTCTCATTTTGGCAGTGGGATCAATCGTCCAACCTGTTGACCGCCCCCGGCTTCTTCACCGGCACGACTCTGGAAGACTGGATCATTCGTATTCATCCCCGTGACCAGGCAGATTTCTCCCAATTTCTCGACCACCTCATTGATACGGGTGAATCGCCTTCAAGTATCACCTACCGGATCCGTCAATGCTCAGGCAATGAATGGATCAAGGTGCGGCAGACGGCTGACCCGGAAGCGGATTCTTCACCCGACAGTCATTGCTGTCTGATCGAGCTCGTTTCCGCAGACGCCCCTTACGCCACTTCACTGGACAAGCTTGAAGGCGAATTGAATCAGGGTTTCGTCGACCAGATCGACGAATATCAAACCCTCGCAAGCATGGGCAAACTGGCAGGGGGAATCGCTCATGACTTCAACAACGCCCTCACTGTGATCCAGGGCCACACCATGCTGCTGGAGCAGTCGCTCAGATCATCAAAGCACCATGAGGCAGAGTCCCTCGAACTGCTCAAAGAGGCAACCGATCAAGCCGCGGGCCTTGCGAAGCAATTGCTAAGAGTTGGCAATCAAAAGCAAACAGTTCTTGAGACCTGTGATTTGAACCAGATCATCGAAAACTTCATGACGATGATCAGGCGCGTCATCGAGGAAACGATCGAACTCAATATGGATATCGAACCTCATATTGGAATGGTTAAAGCCGACCCGATTATGTTAGGCCAAGTCCTCATGAATTTGATGCTGAACGCCCGGGATGCGGTTTCCAATTCGGGCGGCAAAATCACGATTAAAACGCAATCAACAAAGATCGACGAGGAAGACGGACCGCTCTCACTGGGAAGCTATATTGAACTGTCGATTACTGACAACGGAGTTGGCATTCCGAGAGATACACTCTCAAAAATCTTCACCCCATACTTTTCCACTAAAGGCAGAGGCACAGGATTGGGCCTCGCGAATGTCGCCAACATTGTCGAAGAACACGGTGGCACCATTGATGTAACAAGCACTGAAGGGAAAGGTTCGACCTTTACGATTCTTCTCCCGGTTTCGTCAGCATCACTGGCCCCCGCCAAGGCAAATCCCCCTGCTGAGGAACTCCTTACGGGAGCGAAGAAGAAAATTTTAGAAGGCACTAAGATTCTCCTCGTTGAGGATGAATCAGCAGTGCGCATGCTGGTTCGTAAACTTCTCGAAATGCTCGGCTGCTCCGTCATCGAAGCAGAATCCGGTCGTCAGGCTCTCGACCTCTGGCCGGATATCCAGGATGAAATTGCACTCGTCGTTTCCGACGTTGTCATGCCTGAAGGCGTTTCCGGCTGGGACCTCGCCCGGGAATTACGAAAGAAACGGCCCGAGGTTGGAATTCTCCTCACGAGCGGTTACTGCGAGAACCCCGAAGATCACAATATGGGAGATGATTCCCACGTCGCCTTTCTCCAGAAGCCCTACGCCTCGAGTAACCTCGAAACGACACTTTCGGCTCTACTTGCCTCGTGAAGCGAGGCTCAAGCGTGAAGCACTTCAGAACAGCTCGAAGTCGATCAAATCATCCCCCACTTCAGGCTTAGCCGCCGTGTCGATTTCCCGGTTCTTTGTTACCAGCACAGCGATAGATTGATTTTCCTCCACCTGATCGACTTTGATCCAACCGAGAATATCTTCACCGCGTCTCACTGCAAAGCGCTGATCCTTTTTTACCCCCTGCCCAATGCCGGCATTGAAGGTTACAAGTCCCCAGTCTTTGTCATAACCAGTGACCCGTGCGAGCGCAGGAGCCATACGAACCTGGTCCCTCATCCGGCTCAATCTCTCCTCCACATCAGGATTTCCCCCGGGAGGATTCTCCACTGCATCGCGGAGAAAATCAGGAAGCTCAGCCGTAATTTCCGACGCCTTAGGCTCAGCTTCTCTCGCAAGTCGATCAACGTCACCGGTAATCTCGTTGTAACGCGCATCCGTTCTCGCTGCCTGCTCCTTCACTTGAGCCATAGAATTCCGAAGTTGATCCATCTCAGGATCACGGGGCCGGGGCAATGAAGATTGCGCACTGTTTGCCGCCTCACCTTCAGGGGCCGGAGCCAGATACGGCTGTTGTGGCTGAGGTTGACGCACCTGTTGCTGAACAGGCTGCTGATTTGTCTGCTGCGCGTAATTCTGGGAATTGTTCTGCAGGACGGGTTGCTGCTGCTGAAAATTCTGCTGACCTTGCGGGGCGGGATAATACCCGTTTCGCTGCATGAGTCGCTGCTCCTTCTCCGCGAATTCCTTTTCAAGACTGGTTCTCACGTAGTCGCGATAACTCATCGCACACACAATCAGCAGCAAAACGGCTGCTGCTCCCAGGGCGATCATTGGCGTATGATTCACCTGCCTCCTCTCTCCAATCTCATCTGGACCCATCATTATGTCCGCAGTTTACTACACGGAATCGATTCAGCCAATCCATCTCTTTCGAATTCGACACCGGTCAAAACTCCCTTCAAGAGGAATTTTAGTGCATTAAATAGGGGCGCCGATAGGGAAGCCGTCTCGTCACAACACCCGGAGGTTTGCACGCCAAACCCGTCGTGTAGAGAAAATCCCGGACCACTAATTCCCGATGAGGGGGATGAGCCAAAGCATGCGCAGGATGGTAACGCGGCCAATGGCCAGGCCAATATTGCGCAGGAGCCGGGCAGTAATTCGGCATCGTCTGATATATCTGATAAACCGGCCGGATCAGATAGGTTAAATAAATTGGCGGGGAGACCGGAGCCACCTTCTCCTCAACGACCTCCGCTGGAGCTTCAGTGCTCAACTCCGCGCCTGTATCCGCCGGCTCATAAAGCATTCGCAGATTCATCGGCAACTCTGAAAAGCTCAGCTTCGCGATTCCGGCCTCATGTCGGAACATCAACCCGTGAGCGTCGGCACTGAGAACGAAAATCTTTTCATAGGTGCGACCATGCGTTGTCTTGAGTCGATCAAAATCAAAAACCTCCTCGTCAGCGAGACTTGAGAATCCAATCATTGAGATCGCTCCCATCACTGTAGCGTATTTGAGAAAATTCATAATAATAAGACTCAAATACAATATTCATGGAAGGTAAAGCCAAAAATGAAGGGATTTCGGAGCACCGTTCCGACTGAGAACGACGAAGAATCCGTGCTATAGTCGGAGAAACACCCAAAGACTCCATGCCTGAAGACAAATCCCATCTCCGCGACAAACTTACGGATTCCCAATATCACGTGACCTGCAACGGCGGGACAGAGCCACCATTCGACAACGAATACTGGGACCACAAAGAGGAAGGCGTCTATGTCGACGTCATCAGCGGAAAGCCTCTCTTTTCCTCAAAGGCTAAATTCGACAGCGGCACGGGATGGCCCAGTTTCTTCGATGTGATCGACACGGAAGAAGTCATCGAAGTTGAGGACACCAGCCACGGAATGCGGCGCGTTGAAGTCCGCTCAAAAACGGGCGACGCCCATCTCGGGCATGTCTTTCCCGACGGCCCCGAGCCCACGGGGCTTCGCTACTGCATCAATTCGGCAGCCCTCCGCTTTGTTCCTGCAGAAGAACAAGCGACAGACTGAGAGCCGCCGCGAAACATTGATTACTCCGACTTCTCGAACTTCTTTTTCGCTTCGGAAAAAGACACCTCGAGAGACTTGTACTTCGCTGCGTCGTAGCCAGTGGTTTTCACCGCGGCAAAAATCGCCTCTTTTCCGGGAGTCTTCGCCGAACTCACTTCAAGAAGAGCCGTCTTCGACTTCCAGTCGACATGCACGGCAGAGACACCTTCCACCTTTTTCAGAGCCTCGGTGATAGACCAGGAACACCCCGCACATTTCATCGCGGGAACCTCACACTGAACGGCCTGCGAAGACGGGTCCGCCTGAACGGTTTGGAAAAGCAGAAGAAACGAAAGAACGGCAGAGAGTGAATAGATCAATTTCATTTTATTTAGTGTTAGTTTGAATCAGATGGAGCAGAAGACTCCGGGGGAGAAGGATAAGGTTCACGGCGAATCTGCATGACAATCCGGGCGACATCGGCAGCCACCCCCGGTGAAAGCCCATTCACATATGCCCGCACTTTACCATTTTTATCCACGATCGCCATTCGATCTGTGTGGATCAACGATTCGGAAAGAAGCTTTCCCGCCTCGACCGGATTGCGGGTCACCGGAAGCAGGAAACTGTTTAAAACCAGACTGTCGATCTCGGCAGAATCACCGGTAAGAAAATTCCACCGTTCCGAATCCGCGTGCCAGCGTTCCGAGTATTGGTTAAGACGTTCCGGCGTGTCCGTCTGAGGATCGACCGAAAATGAAACGAAGGCGACATCGTCGAAATCCTTCAACTGCATCTGAAGTTCGGAAAGCCGCGAGGAGAGAACGAGACACTCGGCGGCGCAGGAAGTGAAGATGAAATTGGCGATCCAGATTTTGCCTCTTAAGTCCTCCAGATTCAGCGACTCACCCGATTGATTCGTGAATGCAAAGTCAGCCACCTCACGAAACTCGCCGACGATAACACCACTGGTGGAAGCCTCCTTTTCACAGGAAATCAGAGACAGCGCTGCAACAGCCACCGCCATTTGCCTACAACAGGTTACAAAGTTCATAAGTCCGACTTTTTGATCTCCGTGATCAGCTCATCAACCGACCACGACTCGTCGGTATAGAGTGCGCGAATGACGCCGTTGCCATCGAGCACGAGAGTGCGGAGGTTGTGCTGCAGCGTTCCATTCGATTCACCAAACCGCAAACCTACCCGCGAGGCAATCGAGTCAATCACCTCAGATTCAGGCGTCGAAAGCAAACTCCAGGATTGCCCCGCTTTGTGCCCGTATCCCGCTCCCCAGGCTTTCATGATCTCAGACGAATCGTGCTGACTGTCAAAAGAGATCGTGAGGAGCCGATACGACTTCGGTGCTTCAGGATCAGCATCGAGTTTCTCCCTGACAGTGGCAAAATGATTCATCATTCTCGGGCAGTATTCGGGGACCGGACAACGGGAAAAGACGAAGGTAACCGCCACCGGCATCCCCCGGAAGTCAGAGAGGCGAACTGTCTCGCCTGTCTCATCGACAAACTCGTAGTCCGGCAACTCATCGCCGACGCCGAGAAGCTTAGACGAATCCGCTCTTTCATCCAGGGTGATCGGCCCGCTCTTTCCTGTCACTACCACATTCGTCGCCCAGGAGTCCATCTCCGTGACGTGAAAATCAAGGGTCACTTCCATCCCCGGTTCCAGCCCCTCAAACAGTGACGGGTCCAAAACCCGGAAAGGCATCACCATTCGCGGCATAAAACCGGGAATTTCCTCGTGATCGATCAGTATCATCGAAGGGTCATCCATCCGTTTCTGAACAACGCCCCGAACCGGATACACTGTCTCCTCTCCCGCAGAGTCGGCCGTCCCATCGTTCCGCCCGCATCCGGAAAACAGGATCGCGAAAAGCAAAATCAGCGGTAGCACGGGGAATAATTTTCGTCTTTCCATTTCCCTTTATTTGAACTGAGACAACTCACCCCATTGCAGCTTTCAACCCGGTCCAGGCAAACTCACAAATCCACCATTCTCCAAATCTGCTACCGCCCCGCGAATTGCCAATGCGGCAAATTGCCGCATTCCCGCCCTAAGATTCAGGCGGCTGCTTCGCGAGCTTCCTCTGAAGGGTCCGCCGATCAATCCCGAGTCTTTTTGCCGCCTGCGAAATATTGCCCTCAGAATCGTGCAGAATCCTCTGGATATGTTCCCATTCGACCCGGGCCAGACTCGGGGGTTCACCTGCCGTCTCCCGCGCGCCATAGACCGACTCTCCACTCAAAGCCCCGATGATAGAATCCACACCGGCAGGCTTCAGTAAATAATCGTCAGCCCCGAGGCGGAGGGCTTCCATTGACTCCGGAATACTTCCGTAGCCGGTGAGAACGACGAGACGCGAATTCTGACAACGCTCTCTCAGCTCAGGAATCAACTCCATGCCATGCTGGCGCCCCAAACGCATATCGAGGAGAATCCCGTCAGGTGCGCCGTGGGATTCGATCAGTTCAATTGCGACAGATCCTGCCACAGCCTCAAAGACACGAAACCCGCGCGCCTTGAGAGCAAGGGCAACCGTGGTTCGATAGCTTTCATCATCTTCGATTAGCAACACTGTCTTCATGATCGTCCGCGAGTTACTCCGACTTTCCGGAAGTTGATACAGATAACGGCAATCGCAAACAAACGGCGGCACCACCAGTGCTCCGGTTTTCAATTGTCACCTCCCCGGCCTGAGAGGTTACGAGTCGACGAACAAAGAAGAGCCCCAGACCGAGCCCTTCATCGCGAGTCGTAAAGAATGGCTCAGCCCAGTGCAACAGAGTTTCGCTGCTAAAACCCGATCCCTCATCCAACACTTCAAAGGCTGCAAAGCCACCTTCCCGCGTGACCGTAAATTCCACCCGACCGCCCGGCGGGGAGGACTGAAGCGCGTTTCGCAAGACGACGAGAAGCGCCTCACAAATCCCGGCCGACCGGATCAAACCGGCAATCCCCTCCTCCATCGAAAGAACAATCCGAGAACGCTGCCCGCCCGGTAGCAATGCCAGTGCCTCCTCAACAAGACTTCCCACCTCGGCGTCCGGCGCGGCCCCTTCAACCGCCTCCTGCCCCACATCCCGCAACCGGTTCAACACCCGTTCACAGCGCGCCGACTCCCGCTGGATCGTCGCCGCGAGACTGTTCTCTTCAGCCTCCTTCGCCAGTTCAGAGGCCGCAATTGAGATCGTCCCGAGCGGAGTCGCCAGCTCATGAGCAAACCCGGTCGCAAGTGTCGCAACCGAGAGAAACCGGTCCTGAGCCTCCAATTTCTGATGGAGCCTCTCCCTTTCCTGCCGAAGCGCGAGCGATTGCGAGCGCACCGCCACAATCAGAATCAAAATCGTGGCCCCCGCGAGGATCAAAGCAACGAACCGCCCCAGAGCGACCACCTCTCTGGGGGGATCAGCGCCGTTTTTCAAAACGAGAGGTTCGTGATAGAACCAGAGAACCCCGCAGGCGATCACCGCGGCAATGGTTAAACCGGCGATTCCCTCATATCGCAGCGCAACCGTGACCACCGTGAGCTGCACGAGATAGAAAATCGCAAAGGGGTTGTCTAGCCCTCCGAGACCATACAGAAGAATCGTCAAACTAATGAGGTCCCACAATGCGACGTGAAAAATGAAGCTCCCCAACTCGCCTTTTACCACCCGGTTCCACCACTCGAGAAAAGCATTCGAAAACAGGGTGAACCCTAAAACCGACAGGCAGACCGACCAGGGAATCAGAATGTCAAAACGCTCTGCGATCAGGAGAGTCAGACTCTGCCCCACGAGCGCAATCCAGCGCAACGAGAGAAACAAGCGGGAGGACAACTGCCCCTGAACCCAGACCTCATCAACACCGAGGCAGGCTTGCCATCGCCGGAGAGGCCGCCCCTCAGGTGGCTGGTAGGCTGGATCATTTCTCATCTCTAAAACCATGGGGCCAAAATCCACTTTTTCCATCATCTGCGGCAAATTGCCGCGGCGACAATCCTGATCCTTTATGCTACAGGGTTAGCATGAGTCTAAAAGTTTCTCTCTCCACGCTACTGATTGCCCTCAGCGCCATTGCTAACAATGCCGCTATCGCTGACGCCCCTACTCCTGCCTCCTACGCGCTTTGCATGGCCTGTCACGGCCCTGATGGTAAAGGAATCCCTGCGGGAGCCCTTCTCATGGCCCCGTCATTGCACAAGTCAGCTCTCGTAAATGCCGGAGACGGGGAGCTTCTCGCTTCCGTCATTCTCACAGGGATTGTGAAGGAAGATCAAAAGTATCTCGGGATGATGGCCCCGCTCGCCGCAGCCCTCAATTCCGCCCAGCTTACCGAGGTGATGAACTACCTCAGGCAGAATTTTGATAACAAGGCTGAGCCCGTCACCGAAGAGCAAGTCCAGGGCTGGATCACCAAGTATGCCGGACAACCGTCCCGGAAACGCGCCGACCTGGAAGCCCTCGCAGCGCCCTGAGCCCTTCGTAGAATATACACTTCCCGCGCCGGCGTAGACTCAACAGGGTTAGGTCAATGACCAAACAGGGTTGAATCAGGCGCGGGGATGCGCTTCCTCGTATACACGCTTCATCCGCTCAATCGAGACGTGGGTGTAGATTTGAGTCGTTGAGAGGCTCGCGTGGCCTAACAAAGTCTGAACACTTCTCAAATCGGCACCGTTGTCGAGCAGGTGGGTCGCGAAGCTGTGCCGCAGTTTGTGGGGACTCACGTTCACGGGAATATCACTGAGTGCGTGATATTTTTTAAACACATTCGAGATCGCTCTCGGAGTGAGCCGTTTTCGAAGTTTTGAGATGAAGAGTGGACCTCCCATGACCCGCGCCTCATTCCGGTATCGGTGAATGGCTTCCGCCGCGAGATTGCCAACCGGACAGACACGTTCTTTGCTGCCCTTTCCCACGACGCGGACGCACTCATTGTGCAAATCAAAGTCTTCAACGTTCATCGCCGCGAGCTCGGCGAGTCGCACTCCTGAGCTGTAGAAAAGCTCCAGAATCGCCGCATCCCGTGCCGCCGTCCAAACCGGAGCCTGCTTCGGCTGATCAACCTGAAAGGGCTTCTCAAGCAATTCATTGACCTGCTTGATATTGAGAACCACCGGCAATTTCTTTTCTATCTTGGGAAGCTGAACTTCGGCAATCGGGTTAACCTTGAAACCACACCGCCGGTTCAAAAATTTGTAGAAACTTCTCAAGGCCGCAAAGTGAAGCCGGACCGTCGAACGCGCCCAGCCACTTTTCATGCAGTCATACAGATAATCGCGGAAATCATCCGCATCCGCCGCCTCCCATCCGCGAAACGGTGAGGTGGATTCCACGTAGCGGGAGAGCGCGTGGTGGTAATTTGATAGAGTTCTGGGAGAACAGTTTTTCTCCACAGAGAGATATTCCATAAAGGCATCCACCCGGGAATCCTCCCACTCAGGGGAATCCCCTGCCTTATTCGGAGCCTCCGGCATCCTCGACGCGGCGGGGGCCTAGTTCACCGAGGTTCCGTAACCCTTGGGCCAGAAATGGTGACCTCTGAAACTGAGGGAGGAACTGAGCGCACCCTCGTCGCTTGCCGGATAATTGGGCAACTTAACCCGTTGCTCGAAAATGGAGCGAAACCCGCTCGCATCCGACCATCCGAGGGCAATGCGATAGTTCCGGTCTTCGGCCAGAAGTGGCACGATAAAGTGGCCGGACTCACGATGCAAAATAATCATCTCCTCCGCATCCGAGTCTATCCCGTTGATTTGCAGGCAGAGACGGGTTTTGGAATGAATCGGCTGACGCTCGCTGGTGAGGTCCCAATACACTACCGCCGTGTCGCAATTTCGGGGAATAACCGAGAAGGAATCGTCGTAAGATGAGGCGTTTTCTTCAGGTGAAATGGCGGATTTGGCGACGGCTTCCATAGCAAAATTAAAATAGTTAGGGAAAGTTAATCATTTAATTTATGAATTACCAGATCTTTTAGAAGGAATTTCCATATTTTTTACGTCTTTTTAGCTTTTCGGTGAAGATTCCGCCTTTTCCACTCTAATAAACGGAGCCATTTGAGAAATCCCAGCTCACTGCTATCGTCAAAACCACACCCATGCTCACCAAGAGAATCATCCCCTGTCTCGACGTCACTGACGGTCGCGTTGTCAAAGGAACCAATTTTGTAAATCTTCGCGATGCCGGCGATCCCGTCGATTGCGCAGTCGAATACAACCGGCAGGGGGCGGATGAGCTTGTCTTTCTCGACATCACGGCGTCCTCAGATGAACGCAAAACGATGGTCGACGTGGTTCGGGAAACCGCCGAGCGCTGCTTTATGCCCGTCACTGTCGGCGGAGGGATTCGCACGGTCGAGGACATGCGGAAAATGCTCATGGCAGGAGCCGACAAAGTAGGCATGAATACAGCTGCGGTCAGCAATCCCGATATGATTTCCGCCGGTTCAAAAGCGTTCGGAGCGCAGTGCATTGTCGTGGCAATGGATGCCAAGCGGCGCGCCGATGGTCCGGGCTGGGAAATTTTCACGCACGGAGGGAGAACCCCGACCGGCAAAGATGCCGTTGAGTGGGCCAAAGAAGTCTACGAGCGGGGCGCCGGTGAGATCCTCCTCACCAGCATGGACGCGGACGGAACCAAGGCAGGCTACGATATCGAACTGACAGCGGCAATCAGTGACGCCGTATCCATCCCCGTGATCGCAAGCGGCGGCGCGGGAAACCTCGATCACATGGTGGAAGTGTTAGACAAAGGAAAAGCGGACGCCGTTCTTGCCGCGAGTATTTTCCACTTCGGCGAATACACCGTTTCCGACGTGAAGAACTACCTCGCGAAATTCGACATTCCGGTGCGCCCCGGGAAATAGCCGCCCGTCAGCGATTCAAAGCGGGCGCGGGCGGAAAAAAGTTTTACGAAACTTTTACGAGGTCTCTACACTGAGTTCACACACGGCTTTGAGGTAGCGCTACGATCATACATCATGACCAAGCACACGTCCTCATTCGCCAGCCTTCTTACCTGTCTTCTCCTCAGCGTTGGAGCCCTTTCAGCAGACGAGCCCTCGCCACTGGCGGGAACCTGGGTCAACACCAATCCCGACACGCAGAGTGCGCCTAAAATCGAGATCCAAATCGACAACAATGGGAAAGGCTCATTTGTCTGGTGGGGGAAAACTCACCCGGAGGATTCTAAATACGGCCCCTTCGATCTGAAACTTTACGGGAAAAGCGTAGGCGACAATCAGCCGCCAAGCTTCGGGACAGCGGTCCACGAAACCCACTTTTCAAAAATCCTCTTCACCCTCGAACTGGATGGAGGCTATCTGAAAGTGCAGATGTTTACCGAGTTCACCGATGATTCAGGAAGAAAGCCATACTGTGACCGCATGGCTTTCAAAAGGAAATAGCCTCCGGGCCTAACACCTGAAGCTATCCTCGTCGGGAGTCGCGGCCTCTTCACGATTGCAAAAGCCGTTCGCGGCGAGGTGATTCAGGGCATGGTAAACTTGCTCGATGTCACTTTCACCGAGGTTGGATGCCATCGCCGCAGCAGTGACGCCGCTCGAACCGGTCTCAGCGAGATGATCTTTCACCCGTGAAAGCAGATCGAGAAAATCGCCGGCGGCTTTCTTTCCGGCTTCAACGCCGGGCTGGTGATAGGCATTAATGTTCACAAGGCTGGCGTAGAATGAGACAGCCCGCTCAAACAAACCGATGAGCATGCCCAGCGAACGGGAATCGACCTTATCGAGTGAGAGTGTCAGGGAGAGACGCCCGCTTTCGTAGAGGGCATCGCGGGTGCCACGCAGAAATCCCTGAAGGTAATCAGCACTCGTTGCCCCCATCTCATCGACTTGCATCGACTCGCCGGAACGGGTCTGCCGAACTTCGATGAAGGTCGCAAAAAAGTTATTCAAACCATCGCGGAGCTGCTGCACATAGGCGTGCTGATCAGTGGAACCTTTGTTCCCGTATACGGCGATCCCCTGGTTGACCCGCTTCTCGTTTCCGAGCTCGAACTCTTTCCCGAGAGATTCCATAACGAGCTGCTGGAGGTACTTGCTCATGAGATCAAGTCGATCACAATAGGGCAGGATCACCATGTCCTTTTTCCCGACGCCATCACCGGCATGATACCACATCAACGCGAGAATCATTGAGGCGTTGGCGGCAGGATCAGCGACACGGGTCTTCGCGTCCATCTGCGCAGCGCCTTCGAGAAAGCCATCGATGTCGAGTCCGAGCAGAGCTGAGGGAAGAAGACCCACCGCGCTCATAATTGAAGTACGACCACCGATCCAGTCCGACATCGGAATCCGTGTGATCCACCCTTCCGCCTCGGCGTGCTTGTCGAGCTTACTTCCCTCTCCCGTGACGGCGACTGCGTGCTTCGGGAAATCAAGCCCGCGCGCATTGAAAGCGGCTTCGGTTTCGAGCATTCCATTCCGGGTTTCGGCCGTTCCCCCGGACTTTGAAATCACAATGACGAGCGTCTCGGCGAGACCCGCACCGAGTTCTGCAATGACGTCATCAATACCACCCGGATCAGTGTTATCGAGAAAGCGAATATCGAGAGGCGCATTCGGAGGAAGCAACGCTTTTGAAATCAGTTGAGGCCCCAGAGCAGAACCACCGATGCCAACGAGAAGAATATGGCGGAAGGTCTTATTGTTGGGAGCCGTTATCTCGCCGGAGAGAACGGCGGAAGCAAAGCTCTTCACTTTCGCGTTCACCGCCTCAATCCACTTGCCTTCCTCTTCAGGGGCAATCGCCGTATTTCTCAACCAGTAGTGACCGACGGCACGACCCTCGTCCGGATTCATGATGTCCCCCCTCTCGGTTGCGACGAGATCAGCAAAAGCCCGGTCAATTTTCGACTGCATCTCGCTCGACCATTCTGCCGGCGCATCCATACGGCTGTAATCGAGGGCGAAACCCAGCTCAGGGTAACGAATAACGGAATTTTTGTATGTGTCCCAAGTGCTCATGATTTGTGCTTTTATGATCGACAGACCATCCCCTTTGGCAAAGGGTTTCGCTATGAAAAAAATTCAATCACTGGTTATAATCGTTTCACTTGCCATCGCAACTTCGCTCACTCTCCGGAGCGCCAATGCAGAGGAAACCTTTCGCCATTTTGTCTCTTTTCAGTTCAAAGAGGACACCACGGAGCATCAGTACATGGAGATCATTGGTGAATTCATGGAGCTCAAAAACAAGATTGATACAATTGTCGACATCGAATGGGGAACCACTGAGAACATTGAACCACTCAACGACGGTTTCACTCACTCCTTTCTCGTTACCTTCAAAAACAAGGAAGGTCTCGAAGTTTACCTGCCACATCCCGAGCACAAGAAATTCGTCGAGCTGATTAAACCCCGCCTCGAGAAAGTGTTCGTATTTGACTACACCCCCCGCGACTAGATTAGTAATACATTATTTTTGCGCAGAGCCATTGCTAAACGATGCCGGAGCCATCTTCTGATTTCATCGTCCTTCATGATGAGTTTAACGATGACCTCTGCAATTCAGGGAAGCTCAGCCTTCCCTGGAAAGCCCGGCTCATTAGAGAGAGAGACTCGGAAACACCCGGGCTCCGATTCCACATCGGAAATATTTCGACTCTGGAAAAGCGCTATCTGGAATCGATAGAGCAGCGGGTCCGACTCGCCAATGCTGCAGACAAACGCAAGAGGAAACCGGCACTCTCGTTCAGCTTCTGTCTCGAAGATGCCAGGGCCGAGCTTGCTTGCAGCTACATCGACGGGGAACCCATCATGGAGTTCATCCCGCGGCAGAACAAACTTGAAAGCGGAAGCGCGATCAAGCTGCTCCTCGATCTCGTCGGCAATCTGAACGTCTTTGTCGACTACCCGAGAATACTTTCCAACATCCGGCTGCCGGACTTCGTGGTCCATGCCGAAGACGGAATTCGACTGCGCGCCCGCCTCAGAATCGCCCACGCCGTATTGCGGGAGGAGTCGCCCATGAGCGATTTTCACCTCTGGGAATTCTGGAGAGATGAGCTGACCCGCTTCATTTCCAATTCCCTTCTCTTTTCAAGCGGCGCATCAAGGCGTGACCGCAAGAATCCCCTCACCGCTCTCACGCGGAAAATGAGCGCGCTGTTTAAATCATTCGCTCAGCACAGCGAGCTGAACCTCCCTCAAAAATTCGGACAACTTGAATCTCTTCTTCGCCAGGAACTCAAAGACCTTGAGGAAAAACTCCCCACACAGATCCCGAAACTCCTCAATGAATTTGAGTTCCCTAGAACGCCAGTGACGAGCCTGATCAAACGGGAGTATGCACAGGCCGCCACGGATGACACTTCCTGCAAAATCTCAACCAGTCAGATTCAGGAATCCTTTTCAGGCTTTGTCGCCACGGGGAGATCCCCCGCTGCGAAAGGTGCCGCCGACACTGTGATTTACTTTACCACTCCCGAACACTGGTTCTCTCATTCTGTTATTGAAACCATCAATCGCAAAATGACGACCCCGTTTCTCAAGACACACCACAATGGAATCCGGATTCGATCGATAACATGCGAAGCGGAATACACCAGCCTCATTTCAGACAGGGAATTCGGAATCCCGCTCCCCTCTCTGATCATGGCCAGGTCGGGACTGGCACCCGAAGAAACTCTGTCTATCCTTCACCGGATTCATCGCGCCATTGCCCAATTCGAGACCGCCGACTTTCCACTGGAACTCCGATCCCCCTGGCAAATTCAACTGCACTTTGACACCCCGGAAAATACGCATCAATGGCAAAGGGTCATAGGGGAGGATTTCGAGAAATGGCCCGCCTGGGATATCCGTATCCGCGTGGAAACCCCACCCGAACATTACCTCACGCGAAACAGCTGGCATTCAATCCTCGAACGCCTCAGCTCCAAATTTTTCCCATCGTTAGCCGCCTGGATGTTCGACTGGAAACGATTCACCTGGGTCAACGATCACAGCGGAAATCTCGACGATGAGCCCTTCAACTGGGAGTCAAAAATGAATACCCTCCTCCAAATGGCGGGGACTCATTTGAACGAAAAAGAGGCTCCTCAGCGCCAGAAATTTCTGGAGCTGGTGGAGGAAGTCATGGCGATACCTTAGAACGCCTCGTTCTTAAAAGGCGATACGAAGCAGGCAACGAGCCCGCCCGCCTCAAGAGATGGAGCTTAGATGGAGCTTAGATGGAGCTTAGTTTTGCCAATTAGTGATGTGGCGGGCCTGCTCATCCTCCGCAATGGGGTCAGCATCTGCAATCGACCAGATGTCATAGGTCGGATTGTAAGTCTTCCTTTCATCCGCCTTGATATTCGGAGGCTGAGCCAGATAACGAATCGGGTTGCCGTAGGAATCGACTACCATGAAAGCACCGCCGATGCTGATTGCCCGGGGCTCTTTCGCACTCTTATTGCCTTCGTAATCCAGCTTGTTCACGTAAATCTTCTCGTCTTTGTTCTTATCATCGACAGCAGAACCCGTCTCCCCCCAGTCGCCGGAGAGATGCTTGTAGAGAACTTTCGCACCTTCAATACCACTCGAATCGCGAGCATCGGCACTGGTGCCGGTGGGCGGGTTTTGAGGGTAAGCACCGTTATCGATCTGATACCGGGAAAGCCCGGACTCCAGTTCAGCGATAAACGCCTCCACTTTCCCCCGGTTGATCTTGGTTTGAATTCCGGGCAATGAGCCGATAAGGAGTCCTGCAAGAACCACCATGATGGCAACCACGACCATCAGCTCAATCAAGCTGAAGCCCTGCGGGCCTTTTGAACAACGAGTCAATTTCATTTAATCAGTGTAGCAAAGCGGAATTCACTATGTCAATACATTGTAAAACATTCCGCCTGCTTTTCTTTTGCTCAGCTTAGCCAGCCGCATTGTTCATTTCTGTGATGATGGAAATCATCGGCATGAAAAGGGCAACCACGATCGTTCCGACAATCCCTGCAAGAAAGACAATCATAATGGGCTCGATCATCGCCGTCATCGCATCAACGGCGTTATCGACCTCATCATCGTAAACGTCCGCAATTTTAAGAAGCATATCAGGCAGCTGACCGGTTTCTTCACCAACATCGACCATACTGATAACCATGGGAGGGAAGATCTTACTCGCCTCGAGCGGAGCAACCACGGACTCACCTTCACGAACCGCTTCGTGAACCTTGTCAATCGCATCTGAGATAATGACATTTCCTGCCGTATCCCGTGTGATGTTAAGCGCCTGAAGAATAGGAACACCACTGGTGACGAGAGTTCCGAGAGTTCGGGTGAAGCGGGAAATCCCCCCCTTAAGAGCAACGGGACCGAACACAGGAATAAACAACTTCCAGCGATCGATAACCTTGCGACCACCTTTCGTTTTGCTGAAGGCAATCCAGGCGGCGTAGAAAACGGCGGAACCCACCACGATAATAATCATATTTCCCTGCACGAAGCGGGAAATCCCGATCACAAACTGAGTAATTCCGGGCAATGGCTTGTCTCCAAGCATCTCTGCGAAAATCTTCTCGAACCGGGGGACGATAACCGCCATCAGGAAGATCAAAATCGCAACCGCGATCACGATAACGATGATGGGATAAACCATCGCTGCAACAATACGGTTCTTCAGCTTTTGAGCCTTCTCCTGATACTCGGCGAGACGAATCAGAACCAACTCAAGAACACCGCCGAGCTCACCGGCCTTCACCATGTTCACATACAGTTTATCAAAGATTTTCGGATGCTGGCCGAGACTTTCTGAGAAGGTGGAACCACCTGCAACTGAATCGGCGAGGTGATTGATCGTTCCCGCCATGACCCGGTTTTTTTCCTGTTTTCCGAGAACGGAGAGTCCACGCAGGAGAGGAAGACCCGCATCAACCAGTGTCGCAAGCTGGCGCGTGAAGATCATGAGGATTTTACCCTTTACCCTTCCACCGGCACCGCTGCCTTTTTTACTGTTCGCTTTCTGCCCCTTCTTCGCTTTTCGCTTCGCAGAGCCTGAGACGCCGCCCTTTCCGGCAGCAGCCACCTGAGTCGGATAGAGACCGCTTTTCCTCAGCTGACCGATGGCATCCGCCTCGTCCTTCGCACTGATTGATCCAGTCGTCTCCTCGCCCTTCGCATCGAGAGCAATGTATTCAAAATTCGCCATAGCGTATCTGTTAGTGTCTTAACGTTTAAATTTCCTAAGATTAGTCGCTCCACGACATCGATGTCGATGGAAAAAAGTGATCACCGCCAATCAAGTGTACTTCAGCACCTCTTCAATGGTTGTGATCCCTTCAAAAATATTCCTGATGCCATCCTCACGGAGGGTCTTCATCCCGAGCTCTTCCGCTTTTTTCTTAATGACAACCGTCGCGGCCCGCTGAGCAATCAGCTCCCGAATCGCATTAGACATGTCCAGGAGCTCGAAAAGCCCCTGACGCCCTCTGTAACCGGTATCGTTGCAGGCATCACAGCCCTGACCGGTGTAAAACTCGTTCGCACCGATATCAGCCTGAGAGAGCCCCAACTGGGCCAGCACCGCCGCAGTAGGTTTGTAGGCGACCTTACAATCAGGGCAAATCCGCCTCAAAAGTCGCTGACCTAAAATCCCCTCGAGTGTTGCTGAAACCATGAAAGGCTCGCAACCCATATCAATCAAACGGGTCACCGCGCCGGGCGAATCATTCGTGTGCAGAGTGGAAAGAACAAGGTGACCGGTCAGGGACGCCTGAATCGCGATCTGCGCCGTCTCAAGGTCACGCATCTCCCCCACCAGAATTCTGTCAGGATCCTGACGCAGGAAGGCCCGCAGCACCTTAGCGAAACTCATCCCGATAGACTCCTGAACCGGAACCTGCATGATACCATCAATATCATACTCCACTGGATCTTCAGCCGTGAGCAGCTTGGAGTCCTCCGTGTTAATCTTGCGAAGACACGCATAGAGCGTTGTTGTCTTCCCTGCACCGGTCGGCCCTGTACAGATAAAGATGCCATTGGGCTTATGAATCGCATCTATGATGTATTCATAGATGTGCGGCTGAAGATTCAGCGCCTCGAGGTCGAGGTTCACATTGGAACGATCAAGAACACGCAAAACGACACTCTCACCGAAAACCGTCGGCATACACGAAACACGCATATCGATCGGCTGACCATTCACCTCCTGAGTGATCCGGCCATCCTGGGGAATACGAGTTTCGGCAATATTCAATCCCGACATCACCTTGATACGGGAAGTGATCGCCTGCTTCAAATGCTGCGGCGGAGGCGCCATTTCATAGAGAGCACCATCCACGCGGTAGCGAATTTTAAAGTCATCCTCAAATGGCTCAAAGTGAATATCTGAAGCCTTCTCTTTAATCGCCTGGAAAAGAACAAGATCCACGTAACGGATGATAGGAGCCGAATTCGATTCCTCTTCGAGATCATCCTCCGAGAGAGCGGCAACCTCAGCTCGAATTGAGGCCAGAGCATCACTTTCACCGGCTCCGGGTCCAGCTCCGGGCGCGGCAGCATCAGCACCGCCATAGTAACAACGCTGGATCAGTTCGGCAATTTGCTCAGGCGGAGCGACTGCTGGAATAATCTGCTGATTCAAGGAGAAACCGAGCTCCTCCAGATTCTGAGGATCAAGAGGATTCGCGATCGCGACCTGAAGTCCGCCTTCGAGAAACTGAATCGGCATTGCCTGATAAAGCTTCGCCGTTCCCGCCGGAATCGAACGCAAAACCACTTCCTCAGGCTCAAATTCGCTGAGGTCATAATACTCGCCTCCAATATCCTGAGCGACCAACTGAAAGAGCTGATCCCTCTGAATGATTCCCATTTCCTCCACCGCGAAAGTGATATCCTTCCCGCTGTCGTGAGCGGCTACGATGTAGTCACCTCGCTGCGATTCGTCTATCAGTCCTCTTGAAATCAAGAGATCGATTACACTGTCTACCGTCATATAACGTAGTTAAAAATTAAAAGTTTGTTCCCCTGAATTAATCTTCGTCAGCCATCGTCACGCGAAGCACCTCTTCAGCAGTGGTAATACCAGCCAGCACTTTCCGCACGCCATCCTCCCGGAGCGTCCGCATTCCCAGTTCACGTGCTCTCTTCCGCAACACATTAGAGGAAGCATCATCATTGATCAGAAGCCTGATCTCCTCTTCGATGTTGAAAACCTCGAAGAGACCTTTTCGCCCCTTATATCCTGTCATCCGACAGGTCCGGCACCCGACCCCTGCTCGAATCTGAGCTTTAGCGAGCTGCTCCGAAGACAAACGCAATGCGTTCACTTCCTTGGGCGTAATCTCTGCATCTTCGCCACAATCGGGGCAAATGTTCCTGACAAGACGCTGAGCGAGAACGGAACGAACCGCACTCGCAATGAGGAATTTCTTCACACCGATATCTGCAAGTCGGGCAACTGCCGAGGGCGCATCGTTTGTGTGCAGCGTACTGAAAACAAGGTGACCGGTAAGACTGGCGTTGATCGCAATCGAAGCCGTTTCGAGATCTCGAATCTCCCCGATCATGATAATGTTAGGCGCCTGTCGCAAAATTGCCCGCAGCGCCGCAGCGAAAGTCATTCCAATGGACTCCTTCACCTGAACCTGATTGATACCCGAAAGCAGATACTCAACCGGATCCTCCACCGTGATGATTTTGCGATCCGGCTTGTTGATCGTATTCAAACAAGCGTAAAGCGTCGTCGTCTTACCGGAACCGGTTGGACCGGTAACCAGAATAATACCATCAGGCAATCTGATCAGCTCCTCCATGTTGGCCTGATCGTCAGTAAAAAAGCCCAACTGGGGAAGCCCGAGAGTCAGTGAACTCTTGTCAAGAATACGCATGACGACGCTTTCACCACAACTCGTAGGAACGGTCGAAACACGAAGATCAAGATCACCACTGCCGAACTTGGCCTGAATTCGACCATCCTGAGGAATACGCTTCTCAGCAATAGACATCGTTCCGGTCATGATCTTGATCCGGCTGACAATAGAGGGAAGCAATCGGGTGGGGTGGCTCTGAACTTTGTGCAGAGCACCGTCAATTCGATACCGGACTCGCAGTTCCTCCTCAAGAGGCTCAATATGAATATCGGAAGCACGATTCTGATAAGCCTCCTGAAGAATCTGATAGACCATCTTGATGATGGGGGCATCACCGCCCTCCCCCTCAGCTTCGGTCATTGCGATCGCATTGGAATCGAGCTTTGCGAGCTGATCCGAATCGAGCTCGGACTGGTAAAAATCAAGCTGCCGCTGTCTGATCGCGGAATCGGAAGCGACCACAAATTCAGGCTCTACCGAAAGCACATGCCTGACCGAATCGAGGGAATCAAAATCGAGTGGATCGGTCACCGCAATAACCAGACTACCATTACCATACGCAATTGGGACAATCTTGAAGCGAACGGCCGAATCAGCGGGAACCTGCGTGGCCACCGATGGATCAATTTCCATCTTGGATAACTCCACATATTCCATGCCGGAGTTAACAGCTAAAATTTCAGCAATTTTCTCGTCGGTGACGAGCCCGAGAGAGAGAAGCCCCTCTAAAACGGATTCCTGATTCTTCTTCTTGTGATTGACGTCTTCGAGGGCAGCCTCATCAAAAACATTCGCTTCACGCAGGAGGTCAAGGAGGTAAGATTCGTTGGAGTACAAGGCGAGGGAGTTGTTTGCGATGGTATTTAGAAAGCACCCATAAAGATGCTCAAATTAGTAAATCACCGGCGTCTGCTCTTCGAAGCACGCGCCGGGTCAGTGAAGCTAGAGGAATTGACTGACAACGTGAAGTAAAAAAATGACGAAACTTCAAATTCGTTACCGGATTTTTTTGAAAATCACGTGATAGGCGCCCGCAGCCCGGTTTCACGCAGTAAAAACCGCTCTTCCCGGGAAAATCAGTATTTCAAACGGTAGTCGTAATCACCACCTGACAAGGCAACATCCGGCGGAAAATGTGCATTCTCAAAAAAGTCATATCCCTCCTTGAGATTGATCCAGAAATCCAGCCACTTTGAGTTTCGTTTAAACTCCGAATCCATCCGCTTGTCATCCATCCGGAAAGGAAAAACATTCACCCTGAAAAAACGCTGACCGTTAGTCACTGCCGCAGCCGCCAGCGTGTAAACCTCTTCCATTCCTTTTTTCGGAATCGCAAAAGCACCCGCCGCGCGACTCCCCCCGTGGATCATGAGATTCCCCCCTGTCCTTCCGTGGTATTTATCATAGTCATTCGGGTAACCCAGGTCCAACCCGAGATGGTGCTGAGTATCGGGAATGAAGCGGGACGGGGAAACATAATAAAACCCCTCTGGCGCCTGGCCGTCGCCCTCCCGTATCTTGGGGCCGATCTTTCCCTCCACGTCGCTCATTCGATACACCTTGAAAAGCGTGTAGGAACGCTCCCCTTCGGGTCGCATCCACACTTCCAACTCCCGCTCTTCTTTGAAAAGACGCAGAAAGACAGGATCCCCGACCTTGAGATCAATCCTCTTCAACCCGGCGTCGAGCCTGGAACGGGTATTTTCCATGATCGATAAAGAACGGGAGGTCGTGGGAACCTTACTCGCGTTCAACATCGCAAACCCACCCGTTGAAGATCCACCCGGCGAAGGCGGAAACAATCCCTGTAAAAGTCGAACCGTCGTCGTCGCCACGGGATAGCGCGGTATCCCGGATGAGGTATCAGCCCGGCCCGCCGGAGCACTCACCTTCGGTTTTTCATCTGCCGCGGCAGAGTTTCCGGCGACCTTTGATTTGAAACCATCCACCGCGGAATAAAGTCGCCCCGCGCGTTCCTGATCAGATTTCACGTTCAGCCAATCCTGCACCAACCAGGGAGCCGCCGCCCCCAGGCAAACTAAAACAATCGAAATGCCCGTCCGCAAAAACATTTAAAAAGTTTAGTTAAGTTTTTATAATAATCAAGAACTCAATACTTCATTCTTCGTATCGCGATTTCGACCGAAGCAGTGCATTGATACTTGGCATTACCGAATTCGTTTCTACTTTGAAGCTATGTCGCAAACTGATTCATCATCCCCTGCCGCCATCGGTGTCATCGGCGGCTCCGGCCTCTACGAACTTGAGGGCCTCACTGACGTCGAAGAACTGACGATCGACACGCCGTTCGGTCCGCCTTCCGACGCGATCATCTCAGGAACGCTCAATGGACGGAAAGTCTGCTTCCTCCCAAGACATGGTAAAGGACACCGCATCCTCCCCACCGAACTGAACCACCGGGCCAATATCTGGGCCCTGCGCTCACTGAATGTGCGCTGGATTATCGCCGTCACCGCAGTGGGTTCACTTCGCGAGGAATACCCTCCCCGGGACATCGTCCTCCCCGACCAGTTTTTCGATCGAACAAGCCAGAGAGCCAACAATACCTTCTTCGGTAAAGGCATTGTAGCGCACATTTCCTTCGCAGACCCCATCTCAGAATCGCTGCGAACCCTCTTGAAATCTGCCGCCACCGACTGCGGAAAAAACGTTCACGACGGCGGCACCTATGTCTGCATGGACGGCCCGGCATTCTCAACCCGTGCGGAATCAGAAACCAATCGCAAACTGGGATTCGATGTCATCGGGATGACCAATCTTCCCGAAGCAAAGCTTGCCCGCGAAGCCGAAATCGCCCTCGCCACACTGGCGATGATCACCGATTATGACTGCTGGAAAGTCGAGGAGGAAGCCGTCAATGCCCACGCCGTGATCGAACACGTCCAGGCCAATGCCGCGAGCGCAAAAGCCATTTTAGAGAAGGTAATTCCCCAAATTCCGGAACACCCCACCTGGCCCGAACACAGCTCTCTGGACACCGCTCTTTTCACTCCAGCTGAACTCTGGCCTCAGGAAACCACCGAAAACCTGCGCCCCATTCTCAAAAGATTTATAAAAAATTAACCTTTCTTTCAATTTTGCGTTGCAGTTTTATAAAACTTTCTTAAACTTGAGGATCACTCCCCCTTGAACAGCAGCTCTGCAATTTTGAAAAATCTCCGTTTCATTCTCGTTCCTTCGTTGTCCATCCTCCTCTTTGCTTCGCTTCTCACCGGCTGCCAGGGCATTGGGAAGAAAAAGAAGGACGCTGAACCGCTTCCCAATTCGGGAGCGGTCGGAGATACCCCGGGGCAGCGCCCACCACTCCCGACCTCCATCGGGACGCGGGATTCCTATTCGAGCGTCAGCACCAACCTGCCCTTCCTCGCGCTTACCTTTGATGACGGCCCTCACCCGACAAACACCCCCAGACTTCTCGATATCCTGAAGGCCCGTGACGTCAAAGCAACCTTCTACGTGGTTGGCACCAACGCAAAACGCTATCCGGAGATTCTGCGTCGGATCATCTCTGAAGGACACGAAATCGGGAATCACACCATCACTCACGGGGACCTTAAGAAGATGTCTGAGGCACAGGTCCGCAAGGAGCTTACCGAATCCCATCAGGCAATCCTTTCAGCAACCGGAGTCGCACCGAGGACAATGCGCCCGCCTTACGGATCGATTACCCAGGCTCAGAAAACCTGGATTCGTCGCGAGTTCAACTACCCCTCCATTCTCTGGTCCGTTGACCCGGAGGACTGGAAACGCCCCGGCTCATCAGTCGTCGCTTCGAGACTCGTTTCAGGAGCCAAACCCGGCGGCATTCTTCTCGTTCACGATATCCATGCACCTACGATCGATGCAATCCCTTCAGCGGTTGATCAACTGAAGCAAAAAGGGTTTCAATTCGTAACCGTGACGCAGCTCATCGCGATGGAGAACGCAAACTGATTGCGACAGTTTCGCCTCCCGGCGCATATCCCGCATCGGAGCACCGGATTCCCGCGATGCGAAGATGATGCGCACCCTCCCCGGTTTAGCTCTCCACCTGTTCCGCCCCCGGAGGAATTAGGCAACCGCAGCGCCTTGACGCAGTCGCTTTTCAAAGGCCACCGGCTTGCTTAAAAACGGCAGTCCTATACAGTCAACCACTGCCGCCATGACTCTATTCCTCGCCTCCATCTTACTCGGAATCGTCCCCATGGTAATTTACGCCCTCATCGTGTGGCGTCTCGACCGGTGGGAAAAAGAGCCATTTCCCCTCATGCTCGCAGCATTCTGCTGGGGAGCCATTCCCTCTGTGATCTTCGCCATCATCGCTCAAAATGTCTTGAATTTCCCCACCCTCCTCGCAGAGGGCGAACCGGTTTCAATAATGGCCGAGCTCTATCAGGCCAGCCTTGTCGCCCCCGTCACCGAGGAGCTCCTGAAGGGCCTCGGGGTCTGGCTCATCCTTGTCCTCTTTCGCAAGGAGGTCGACTCCATCCTCGATGGCTTAATCTACGGCAGCATGGTCGGATTTGGATTCTCGGCGGTTGAAAACATCCTCTACTTCTCGGGCCAACCCGACGCCGCAAGCCTCATGCTCCTTTTCTTCATGAGAGCCTTTATCTTCGGCATGCTGCACGCCCTCTTCACCGGACTGACCGGAGTCGGCTTTGCTCTCGGCAAATTCTCAGGAAGGCCCGCCATGAAAATTCTCTGGCCGATCCTCGGATTGTCCCTCGCCATTTTCACCCACGCCCTGCACAACTATTTCGCAACCCTTGGCGGGGAAAACATCGCCTACGCCGTCCTCGGCATCAGCCTCGGAACGATCTGGTTCGCAGTCACCGTGGTGGTGTGCCTCGTCCACGAAAACCGCTGGATTCGCATCCAACTTTCCCCTGAAGTCGCCAATGGTGTTCTTTACGCCGGGCAGGCACTCGACGCAGCCGCCTTCTGGACACGAAGCAGTCTCAGCGTTTTCAACCAGGGATTCAAAACCGTGTTCCAACGCAAGCGCCTCCTCCATCAGGCCACCGAACTCGCCTATAAAAAGCAGCGCATTCTGAATCTTGGCTCCACCCCGGAAAGAGAAAAAGACGTCATCAAACTGCGCGAGGACGTTCGGCGATTAAGCAGAATGGATCCACTCGTAACTTCAGGCATCATCAAACCGGACCGCCTGCTTCCCCCGCCGCTGCCTCCGGTCCGCGCCTTTCCTCCTCCGATCCCGAAATCCGGCAGCAACGCCTGAGGCACAACCCTGTTGAATCATTCACTAAACCCTGTCTAGTTTCAGCCCCCCCTGTTTTCATCGCCTGACTGAATTCAGCCGTGCTCAAGCGATTCACCAAATCAGAGATCTCTTTCAAATGACTGCCAACGATATCACGAAGCCATCGACCCGCTGGAGTCTTCTTATCCTTCTCGTCGCGATTCTGGCATTCTACGCATTGGGAAATCATGGCCTCATCGAACCGGACGAAGGCCGCTACGCCAACATGGCATTGGAGTGGACTGAGTTCGACAAACACAACTGGCTCGACCCGGTCCTCAGTGATGTGGGCCATTTTGACAAGCCGCCTCTCATCTATTGGATCACCGGCCTGTCATTTCTCACCTTCGGGGAAACGGATTTTACGGCGCGGATTCCCGCCCTCTTCGGCGCGATCCTCACATTGACCGGAGTCGGACTCATCGCCTTCCGCAGAGGTGGCGAAAAGGCCGCCTTCTGGGCCGTGGCAGCCTGCGCCACCACCATTCAATTCTGGGCCATGTCCCGCTTTCTCTCTCCTGACATGGTTCTCTGCGGGTGCTGCACCATGGGCACTGCCCTCGTCCTGCAGAAAAAGGGCTGGTTCTGGTTTCTCGGAGCCCTCTTCTGGACACTGGCCTGGTGGACCAAGGCCACCGCAGCACTGGTTCCCCTCGGAGCAATCACAGGCGCACTTCTGATCTGCGGAGAGAAAGATCTCCTTTCCCGACTCCGCCCCATTCGTCTCCTTCTCGTCATCCTCCTTCTGGGCAGCCCCTGGTACATCATCATGATGAACCGCCACGAAGAACTTTTCGACTTCTTCTTCGTTCGTGAAGTCGCAGGACGAATCACCGGCCACGAGGACGGCCGGACCGGCTTTTTCGGCTTTCACTTTGCGGTCGCATCAGTGGTATGGCTCCCCTGGTGGCCGTTCTGGGTTTTCCGGTGCCGCCAACTCAAAGAGAGCTGGCAGAAACTCACTTGGAACGAACGCCGGCTCATATTTCCCTGGGAGATTGTCGCAGCAACCCTCTTCCTCGTGATCTTTTCCTGCGTTTCCTCAAAACTCGTTACCTACACCCTTCCAGGTGTCCCTCTCATTGCCGCCTGGACCGGTTACATGATCTCTGATCAATCAGAAGCGTTCCGAAAGAAATGCGCGGGCCTCTTCTTTACCGCCTTCATCACCCTGCTCATCGCCGGAACCCTGATGCCCGTTTTTGAAGACAAAGTGGGACGAAGCTCCAGCATCAGGAAAGCCGTTGCGATCGCTCAGGAAAACGGAGCCGACTTCCTCATCAGCGACCGGTTCCGACCGAGCATGGAATTCTACTTCGGGGAAAACGTCTGGTATGTCACTGATGTAGATATCACTCAGGCAAAAAACGTTCAGGGACAGGATACCGAAGCCCACTTCGTCCACCCCGGAAAACTTCAGGAGCGATTCAAGCAACTCGAAGGGGAAATCTGGTTTCTCGACCTCCCGCATCGCACTTACGACTGGGAGCCGGAACTCACCGCACAATCCATCAAAAAGATAGAAGCAGGCGATCTCACCCTGTGGCACCTCAAAACAACCGGTTCGAACTGATCCAGCCCCCATACTCTTTTGAGTTAAAAACCGCGATGGCATTGCGGGTTTGACGCAGACCGCGTTCTCCCAAACAATGGAAGAATGCCACGTTTGATTCCAGTGATTCTTCTGACCGCTTCCCTGAGCGGCGGAGCAGTCGTCGGCGACAACGAATTATCGAATCTTGAGGGCTTTATCGAATCGCATTGCGTGGAGTGTCATGACGAAGATGTCAGCAAAGGCGGGCTCAACCTCTACGAACTCGATCCGGGCTCCATTTCCGGTTTAAGGGAAACAGGTCAATGGACTCACATTTTCGACCGCGTCAAAAACGGCGAAATGCCACCCGAAAAGAAGCGGGACGACCTCTCAGCCGAAGACGTCGCCCTTTTTCTCGAGACACTGACCCCGCGTCTTGATAAAGCTGATCGCGAGCTTCGCGAGGTGGTGCAGAGAAGACTCAATCGCATCGAGTATGAGCACACCATGCAGGATCTCCTCGGGATCGATATTGAGCTTAAGCAACACCTTCCACCCGACCAGAAGGCCGGGGGATTTGACAACAATGGCTCCGCCCTTGCGATCTCTTCCGAACTAATTGAAAGCTATCTGAGAACCGCCCGCATCGCCCTCGACGCCGCACTCGTCGAAGGACCGCGCCCCGAAACGCAAACGATCATCAACACACTGGCTGAAGAGCCGAAACCTTACTTCGGAAATCAATATGGTTACCACGACGGCTTCGTCTTCTCCTACCTGACAGACCGACAAAGCTACAGTAAAATTTCAACACGCAGAACGCGGCTGAGAGAACCCGGGAGATACCGCTTCCGCTTCTCAGCCGTCGCGAGGAACACCGGGAAAAAAGAAGTTTTCTCGGTCATGAAATCCGGACCTGAATCCGCGGATCAAATTCTCGGATACTTCGAAGTGGGAACACAACCGGAGCCTTTTGAAATCGAAACGCGAATAGCCCCGAACGAATCAATTCAGTTTTTCGCCCTTGGATTGCCTACCTGGGGAAAAGATCCCGATTTAAACGGTTTTACCGGAATCGGATTCAGCGAAGTTGAGATCACAGGGCCGCTCGCCGAAGAGTGGCCGCCCCCCAGCCACCGGAACCTTGTTGGAATGGTCGACCTCCAGGCCCTCTCCGATGAACAAGCCCGAACCATTCTGCAAAAGTTAGCCACAGGTGCCTTTCGCCGCCCCGTAACAGATTCAGAACTGAACCGATACATCCTCCTCTTCGAACAACAGAAGCAGAGAGGACTTACCGCGAGTGAGAGCCTTCGCACCGCGATGGAGGCAATCCTCTGTTCCACCCACTTCCTCACTCTCAGCGAAACCGGCGACGGCAGTTTCATCTCCGACTACGAACTGGCATCGCGACTGTCTTATTTCATCTGGAGCAGTCGCCCTGACAAACAACTACTCGACCTCGCGGAATCGGGAGCCCTGAGCAAAGCCGGCAAAATCGAGCATGAACTCGAACGGCTCCTCAGCGACCCGAAGAGCGAACGTTTCATCAAACACTTCACCGGTCAGTGGCTCGGTCTCAGAAAAATCACCGAAACCACTCCCGACTCCAATTTATACAAAGACTTCGACGAACTCCTTCAGACCGCAATGATTGAAGAGGGAGAGTCCTTCTTCCGGAAAGTCCTCCACGACAACCTGCCGGTCCGTAATTTCCTCGATTCGGATTTCATTATCGCTAACGAACGCCTCGCAAAGCACTACGGAATTCCCGGTGTGAGCGGCCTCGCAATGAGACCTGTCCCCCTCCCTTCCGACAGCGTTCGCGGAGGACTGCTCACTCAGGCTGGCATTCTCAAAGTTACCGCGAACGGCACAAATACCTCACCGGTACTCCGGGGCGTCTGGGTCCTCGAAAACATCCTTGGTCATCACGTTCCGCCACCTCCCCCTAACATTGCCGGAATCGAGCCCGATATCCGCGAGGCGACGACCGTGCGGGAACAACTTGATCTCCACCGCAACAATGAAAGTTGCAGATCCTGCCATCAGTATATCGACCCTCCGGGATTCGCCCTCGAAAGCTTCGATCCCGTCGGAGGTTTCCGCGAAAACTATCTGCAGTTCATCCCCACACCGGGCAAAAGCTGGGGCAAAGTCATCCAGGCCAAAAAAGTGGACGCCTCCGGCGAACTCAGCACAGGCGAAGCCTTTGAAGAAATCCGCGAGTTCAAAGCCCTCCTTCTCAAAGACGAAGCGCGTTTCGTGCGATGCCTCACTGATCGCCTCCTCACTTACGGGCTCGGACGCGAACTGGGATTTTCCGATCGCAAAGCCGTCGATACACTTGTCGAAGCGGCACAAAATCAGGGAGGTGGATTAAAGACCCTCCTCAAACTCATCGTCCGAAGTGACATCTTCAAAACACCCTAGAAAGCCCCATGATCAAGAGAAGACACTTTCTGAAAGGGGCGGGAATCAGCCTTGCCCTTCCGGCACTTGAACTCTATGCCGAAAAGGCACCGGAATCGCCGAAACGCATCGTCTGCATCAACATGCCTCTCGGATTCCACCCCCCGAACTTTTTCCCCACCAATGCAGGGACAGGTTACAAACTCAGCCCCTATCTGAAACCGGTAGAAGACCTCAGAGATCGCTTCACCGTGATTTCAGGGGTCAGCCATCCCGAAGTCGATGGCGGCCATGAAGCCGAGGCGAGTTTTTTGACGGCCGCCCCTCATCCCGCATCACGGGGTTTCAAGAACACAATCTCTCTCGATCAGTACATCGCCGGCAAGATCGGCGACCAAACGCGCCACGCCTCCCTCACCGTCGGACGTGAGCGTATCTCCTGGACCGCCACCGGCGTCGAAGTTCCCGGTGAATCCCGTCCCGATCAACTTTTCGCGAAGCTCTTTCTCACCGGAAGTCAGACTGAAATCAGCAAACAAAAACAACAGCTTCAAAATGGACACAGCATTCTCGATGTCGTCAGAGCAGAGGCTGAATCCGTTGCGAAGCGAGCAAGCCGCCTCGACCGGGAAAAACTCGATCAGTATTTCACCGCCGTCCGCGAAACCGAGAACCGCCTCACGAAAGCGCAAAAATGGCTCGACACCCCCAAACCCGCTGTCGATGAACCCGTCCCGAAAGGCGCTCCCCGTAGTGATGTCAAAAACTGGCTCCGCGAACATTTCCAGGTGATCCGACTGGCTCTCCAAACCGACTCCACCCGTGTCGTCGCACTGGCCGGAGCAGGGCACAGCCAGGTTCCGCCCCTTCCAGGCGTTACGATGGGATATCACGCGCTCACTCATCATGGCCAAAACCCCGACATGATCAGCCAACTCGAAATCATTGAGCGCGAAATGATCTACGAGTGGGCCGAATTCATCCGGGCACTCAAATCAACTCCCGACGGCGAAGGAACCCTCCTCGACGCCACCCAGGTCATGATGGGCAGCAACCTCGGAAGCGCGAGCGGCCACATTACCAAAGACCTTCCCATCCTCCTCGCCGGTGGCAGTTGGAAACACGGCCAACACCTCAAATTTGAAGGCGAAGAAAACTACCCTTTCGCAAACCTTTTCGTCAGCATGATGCAGCAGATGGGCCTCAAAGAGGAAACCTTCGCCACTGGCAAAAGCAACATGACCGGACTGATCTGAAGCACGAAGCGCCCCAAAACACCCTCTTCTTTGCCAGGGACAGGCCTCATTTCAGGGATAAGGGACAGGGATAAGGGACAGGCCCCAATCAAGGGACAGGATGATTATTGGTTGGGCGGGCAATCTCCTCTTCTCATTTCTCTCGCCCCCGGAAAATCAGCATATCTCAGAGACAGAAGCCTCTTGAATACGTGATTTACCGCAGAAATGCGCAGAAAGCGCCGCCACGGTTCGACTGGGAAACGTTTTACGCAGAAACTGGTCACGAATTTCCTTATCGCTGAGCTTTCAGTGCCCGATCTTTAAGGCGCTTTAGTACAAAACGCGTCGACGCCAGCCCGGGGCAGCTCTGAGATTCCAATGTCTGACTCAGCCTCCCCGTGGCGCCCGCGCCGCCCCTATCACTTCATTCCGCAGATCCCGTATCACGCA
>JAYWLB010000043.1:0-84963 GCA_035967665.1 Verrucomicrobiales bacterium BCK34 | reverse complement strand
GCCAGAATCGTGATCATCTGAGAGGCTTGCCCCGTGTAATCCGAATCCGCTGTCGTCGCGGTTCCGTCTGCGGTGCTGTAGGTCACAATCGTATCAACATCGACCGGGTTATCGAGCGTCACCGTAAATTCGAGATTTCCGCCTTCGACAACCGCCGCATTGCCAATCGAAACCTTCGCTGCGTCGTCGTTGACGATCTCACCAAGGGCAGTCGCCGTTGCTAGATCAACCGCATGCTCCGCGATTGAATCATCCTGACTGGAGAGTGTCACTGTAAACCCTTCGAGCATTTCAACGGTGTTATCACCGCTCACTTGAATCGTGATCGTCTTCGTGGTTTGACCTCCGGCAAACACCAGGGTTCCACCGGGGAAGCTGCCACCGAAGTCAGCGCCGACCGCGGGATTGGCACCACTGCCGGAAACGCCCCAGTTAACCGTCGTCGTTCCATCGAGGGCGCCGGTTCTCGTTACGGTATAGGTATAAGTGGTATTGCCCGCATCACCTTCGCTGTGAGTCACAATCGCAGGAGAGATCACCAGATCGATATCGTCATTCGTGATCGTTGAAAGCGCCGTAGCGGTTTCAATATCAACTTGATTGGTCAGGATCGTGTCCGAAGCATTAGAGAGAGTGACCGTAAAGGTCTCGTCCGTCTCAACATCCCGGTCTCCGGCAACATCAATCGTGATCGTTTTCGTCAATTCATTTGCGGCAAAGGTCACCGTGCCGGTCGGGAAGGCACCACCAAAGTCGGCTGCAGTTGCCTGAGCACTGGTGACGGCATAATCGACAGTCGTCACGCCATCGGTGCGACCTGCGCGAGTCACTGTGAAGGTAAATTGCGTGTTCCCGCTCTGCCCTTCGTCGAGGCTGCCCTGATCCGCAACAATCACCAAATCAATGTCGTTGTTCGTAATCGTGCCGATCGCAGTGTCAGTGACAACGATGTCGTTGGTGTCGATACCTGCACCTGCGAGAACGTTCGTCATCGACAGGTTGAAGGTTTCATCGCCTTCCACTTCGCTATCATTCGTAATCGCGACGGTGAAGGTCTGCGTTTCGTTGGCATCACCATCAAAATTCAAAGTTTGCAGTGCGTTTGCAAAATCATCGCCGCCAATAACGGTGCCGCCAGTCGCAGTTCCATCAGCAAAAATCACATCGACTTTAAATCCGCCTTGAACGGCATTGCCTAGCGTTGCCGTGAAAGTCATCAAACCGCCCGACTCATCGAGAACAGCGTCGGCGATCGTTACCGTCGTACTGTCGTTGTTTTCAATCGTGCCGGTAGCACCGTCGCTGATGTTGATCGATCCTGCAGGAGCAGTGACTGGAACCAGACTACTCAAAGTCAGAGTGAAAGTCTCATCAGACTCGACAATGGCATCGTTATTCAAAGCAACGGTGAAGGTCTGCTCTTCACCGGCACCGCCGGTAAAGGTTATAGTTTGCGTCATTCCGTCGTAATCGGTATTTCCACCGGTTGCGGTTCCGTCGGTAAACAACACATCAATAGAGAACCCATCCTGCACCGCCGTGTCGAGTGTCGCTGTAAAAGTCATCGTTCCGTCCTCGGAAACGCTGACATCCTCGATCGTCACCGCAGCGGTGTCGTCGTCGATGATGGTCGTCGTGGTAGAGGAGGTTCCCACGACGATACCAGCACCGGTAGTGCTCGCTGGATTGCTCAGCACAATATCAAAAGTCTCGTCGGCTTCGACGATGGCGTCCTGCTCGGTGTCGAAACTGAACACAAGATCGGCCATCGGATTCACTCCGTCACCTGTGTAGGTTAGGGTGTTTCCAACCAGTGTCAGATCAGCTCGTGCTGCCGCTACCGTCGCAACAGCTCCGAGGAAGTTGGCATTGGTATCGTAGTCAGCAGCAGAGGTAGTTCCGTTAGAGAGCGACAGATCGATTGTCGCGGTTTCGTTTACATCGAGGATGCCATCAAGACTGATCGTATAGCTGCCTGAGTCACCTTCATTGACGTTTCCGCCACCGGAAATTGACCAGGTCGCGATGTCGTTGTCAGTGATATTGGCGTCAACACTCTTCGTGACCAATCCGGCGCTGGTGAAGTCGATTGAAACGATATCCGGCCCCTCGACAAGAATATCGTCGAAAGCGGTCACTGAAACAATCTGAGGAGTCGTTGCATCAGTCGGTGTGAAGGTCAAGGTAACGGCAACTCCGGCGCCGGCGCCGAGATCCACCTCCGGATCAGGGGTGACAGTTACGGTTACGTTAGAGCCGGGGAATGCATTGAGACTGACCTCAATTGTGTCGGTAGCACCGCCCTCGGTTGCGTCAGTGGATCCTCCGGTTTCAGTGACAACGATTTCGAGAACAATGAGCTTGATCGTTTTTGCTGTCTCATCGATTTCGATTCCATATCCTGTCGGAACACCCGTTACACTGGCAAAGGTCGCCCCTGTGAGAGCACCGGTATAAGTGGCAATGAGGTACTCGGCATCGTCGGCAGGACTCAGCTCTGAGATCGCGAGGATAGCGTTGGAGATATCGAGATTCCCCGTGATATTGACCACATCGGAAGTGTCTCCTGCACCGCTGAGTTCGAACAGGTATTGGCCCTCGATATCAAGAGAACCCGTTGCAAGAGAGCCGATCGCCCCTTCACCGGGAGCGATAGAACCTCCGCTCTCCACCGTAACGGAGGAGACGAGTGAACCATCCCCCTTCAGCGTTCCGCCATTCTTCACCGTTACATTGGCAAGGGTATCAGTTGCATCAGCATCCAGAATCGCTCCAGCCTCAACCACGATTGAAGTGGTATCAGCGACCGCATCATCTGTCGCCAGGTCGAATTCGCCTCCCTCAAGCTGCACAACACCGCCCCCGGCGTTGAAAGCTGTCACAATAACACTGTCAAACTCGCTGATGAACTGATTCCCGTTAGACGTTGACGTATCAGTCGAAATCGAGTTCGCGTTCAGTGTCACTGGAGAACCACCGGCACCGATCGATCCGTTTACGGCACTAAGCGTAACTGCCGCAGCGGTCACGTTGTCGGTAGCGCCGCCGCTGGTAATATCACCGGATGTAGCAATCAGGGTTGTGTTTTTGTCGTCGGTATCAAGTCCTTCGACTGAGATAGAACCACCGACGACATCAAGGTCGTAAGCACCGGCACCCAGGTCCACCGCGTCGATATCCACTGCGCCCGATCCGGTAGCGCTTCCAATCGTTACTTTGTTCGTTGAGGCCAAAACGGCCAGTTCGGCATCCTCGAGATTCAGTGCTCCGGCACCACCTCCAAGTCCGATAGTGGAGGTGTCGGAAAAAGGTTTGATCGTGATTTCTCCGCCACCTGAGTCAATTGCTGAGGTGGCCGCATCAATCGTCACAGTTGCGGATGTAATCGTAATATTGCCATTTGCAGCGGCCGTGCTGATTGAAGCCCCTGCCGCTGTAGCAGTGTCTCCGGTCGCATTAACTTCGATTTCATTGGCGAGACTCGCCCCTGTAAACTCGACGTTAGCAGTTGCACCTGAGAGAGCATTAAACCTCGTAACTCCAGAGATTCCCACCGTGGTATCCGCGGAGTCGACAAGAATTGATGTGCTATTGTTATCAGCTTGGACCGCGTCGCCGACATTGAGGGTTGCCGCGACGATTCGAGCGAGCTCGGCTGCGTCAATTTCCATATCACCGGAGACACCCACCCCAATTGAGCCCATGGTGCTTCGTGAGATTGTTGCAGTTCCTGTGCCTGCGGCAATGCTTCCGTCGAGGGTCAAATCAATCGCCCGGAGTTCTATGACGCCATCGGTAGCAGTGAGAGCCGTACCCGTTTGAGTGACAATTGAACCCTGCTCGTTGTGAACAAAAATGCCGCCACCTGTCCCGACGGTTATATTCCCCACATCGGTCAGAGCATTGCCACCAACGGCGGTATTCACCCGAATGTTAACCGCGTCGACATCGGTGCTATTCGAGACGATTGCAGCGCCGCCAAGCATATCGAAGCCCTGATTTCCTGCTCCGTCGGCATCGAGGTTCGCATCAATGTCGAGAAGCCCGCCATTGATCGTCAAGGTTTCCTTGATCTGAACAAGGTCTTCTGACTGGAGACTCAACGTCCCCGAAGAGGTTAAGTTAACAATCGTGTCATTTACAAAGAGATTGGCGCCTCCAGCTGCATCGCCGCTGACGGTGGTGGCCAGAATTCCCCCATCTGAATTCAAAGTCCCTGCAATCGTCAAATCGCCTGTTCCGCCCGTTGCAGCATTTGCTTTCAAGAAGATTGAGTTCGCTTCCGTGTTCGTTGTCGTGAGCGTTGCGGTATTGAACATCGTCAAGCTCTCCGTTCCAGAGCCATCGCTATTCGCAAGAACCTTGATCGTCGAAGAACCGGAATCAATTTCACCGCGGAGAGTGATGGCTCCTTCGGTATCAAGCGAAACTGTTGCAGCACTTCCTGAAGAATTGATCACCCCGCCGGCAAGTGTCTGAATCAGACCGCTTCCGTCAACATCGACAACAACCGAGCCCCCGTCACCGACAGTGAGGTCGTAGAGATTTGCGCCGGCTGAGCCGAGAGAATTGATTACAATAGCGGTGGCAGAAGTATTTCCGGTGATCACTTTTGAGCCGGTAAGCATATCAAAGCCATTGCCGCCGACATTGTCGAGTCCGGCATCCGCAAAGAACGTCCCCGTGTCCAACGTTACAGTCTGATTGGTCTGCACCCTGATCTGGTCGACACTTTCTGCAACGAGATTCGCATTGGTAACGCTCGTATCATTAAAGAAGATCTTAGCGCTGTTGGAAACGTCAGACGTATCGTTCGAAAGACGAACAGTGCCGCCTGCACCGGTGGTAAGATTTCCAGCCACAATGATGCTGCCGGTCCCCCCGACTGCCGCATCATTGACCCGAAGCAGAATCGCATCCACGCCGTTTGCTGTCGTCATGAGATCGGCTCCACTGAGAAGAGAGAGAGAAGAATTCCCTGCACCATCGGTATTGGCGCGAATCTGATCGATCGCGACGCTGCCGGTGTTAATTGTGCCATTAAGGCTAACCGCAGATTCGGAATCAAAGATGACGATTGCGTCAGTACCTCCAGCACCCTGAATGATACCTCCGGCATGAGAGATACCACCTTCTCCGTCGACGTTCACATTGAGGGTTCCGCCTGTTCCCACGGTAACACTTTGAAATGTAGCGCTGGCGGTATCCCCAATCACATCAATATCGATTGCGCCGGCAGTTGTGTTGTCGCTGATGAGACTTGATCCGGCCTCCATGCTGAACCCGGAGTTTCCGGTTCCGTCTTTACTGGCCAATGCAGTAAAGGTTCCACCAACCATGTTCACGGTCTGATTCGTTTTAATTTGAACGAGGTCAGAACTCTGCACGTTGACATTTGCATTCGTAATGGTGGCATCACGGAAAAATACATCAGCGGTGTTTCCTCCGGCGAGTGACTCACTGGAAACTTGCAAACCTCCACCCACACCGGTCTCGATCAAACCGGCGACATTAACATCACCCCGTCCATCACCGTTGGCGGCATCATTTACCGTCAAAGTAATCGCGTTCGCGGTCGTGTTCGTCGTCTTCAATCCTCCTGCAGTGTCGACGGTGAGACTTTGAGCCCCGGTATCATCTGTGTTGGCATCAATGTCAATGAGCCCGCTTCCCGCGTCGATGAGTCCGTCAATTTCAACTGAACCGCTGCCATCGATGAATACATTGCCCGCTCCCGCCGCAGTAATGTTGTTCGTCTTCAGCGCTCCGCCATTGTAACCTGAGAGTGTGACACTTCCTCCAGCACCCGTAACGATATTGGAGAGAGTGGAACTACCACTGCCCGTGCCGTTCGGATTGTTGCTCACGAGCGTGAAACCGGCACCGGGATTGTTGATCGTAATTGTGGTAGCGGCATTGCCAGTGTAACCGTTACTGCCATTTTGACCATTCTGGTTGGCTTCGACTCTCACTGCGCCATCGACTGTAAGGTCCCCGGCCTGGCTGATTCGTCCGCCGTGGACGAGATTAAGCGCGTAGCCTTCACCGGTGAGATCAAGGTTTCCAATCCGCATCAGGGTATCACCAATATTGTCGGAACGGCCGATTGTCACTGTGTCGGTAACGTTCAGATTGGTCGTGAGTTCAGCTTCAGAAAGCTGGAAACCGAGATTGTTATTCTCACTGCCAATGGCAAAGACGTCACCATCCTGCCCACTGAAGGTCGCATTCGCAGCCGAGAGGACAGCGGTTCCCGCACCGCCGTCGAGTTCGATAAAGCGGGACTGAATTGAAACGTCGCCGCTCAAGGTCGTGTCCCCGGTAAGAGTGACGGTATCACTACCCGTGTTACCGGTTATCACCGTGAGATTGGCGATTCCATGGGCATTCGCAGTGCCGCCATTAATCGAGATACTATCACTACCATCCGGTGCAGCAGATGTGTCGATAATCACATCTGCGGTATTCCAGATGTGAGCAGCTTCGATCGCATTGCCATCAGTGGTTCCGCTGATAACAAGTGCAGGAATAAGCCCGGTGAGACTGTCAAATCCTTCAGCAATCGCGAGAACATCATCCGTGCCCCCGGGGCTCACCGTAACACTGGCGAGGCTATCGAAATCGATGGGTTCAAGTCCAGTGAAGGTGATCGTGCTGGAATCAGCCGCCTTCACCAGCTCGATAACACCGTTTCCAGGCACAGTTGCATCCGGTGTGTAAACAGCGGTTTCTGCAGAGCTACCGATGATTTTAAGGGCGTCTCCGGTTGTCTGGCCGCCGCCGTTGTATACGAAGTCGGTGTTGATGAAATTGCCACTGCTGTAGTCGAGCGTGACGACGTCGTCACCCGCAAGGCTGTCAATAACGATTGAACCGGTGAAGGAACCATTCGGAACAGAAATGGTATTGATATCCACTCTTGTGAATGCCCCGTTCGATGTCGTCAACGTATTGTTCGGATCTGTAATGAGGTAGTTCCCTGCTCCATCATCAGTGATCGTGATAGCATCATCCGAGTTTCCGCCACCGATGTCCGTGATGACAAGATCGTTTCCAACGATCTCCACGCTAGTCTCGGCGATGCCGTGATTGGTAAGCATGACATCGTTTCCGTTTCCACCGAGGTAAGTGATTGTGAAAACGTATTCCTCCGTGTCGGCTGTAGAAACGAGACTGAAGACATGACCTTCGGGATACCCTGCGAAAGTTCCCCCAATGGGGTCTACTCCGAGATTATCGACAATGACAAAGGTATCATTGAGTGTGGGGATGAAGTCGAGATTTGAAGCGAGAAGAGCACCCGTCAAATTGACCGTACCGGTCACATCAAGTTGATCAAAATCAGCGTTGGCTGTTCCGTTGAGACGCACCGTGTAGTTCGCCCCGGGATCAAGAGTAAGGTTCCCCGTCGCAAGATCCTCAGTTCCCATTCCTTCGCCGGGAGTGATCGTTCCGCCACTTTCAACAGTGACAGCTCCGCCCAGCGCGCCGTCGCCTTTCAGGATTCCGCCGTCCTTCACGATGATGCCGGCAAGGGTGTCAATCGCATCGGCGTCAAGCGTCGCGCCGTTTTCGACGACGATCTTAGTGGTATCAGCGACGACATCGTTTGCCACCAGGTCAAACTCACCACCATTAAGTTGTACCATTTTGATACCGGCGTTAAAACCATTCACCGATACCGAAGTAGCAGTCGTGAGGAACTGATTATCTGTAGAGGCAGTCGTCACCGTAGTCGCTACAAGCGCGATTGGCTCGAGATTCGTACCGATTGTGGAAGCCGCAGTCAAAACCACATCTTCGGCAGTAAGGGTTGCACTCGAACCGGTAATCGCCGCGAAATTCGCCGTTACAGTCAGGTCCTGATCAGGGCCAACATTCACCGATTCGATCATTACCGATCCCCCGAAAAGGTCCAGATCGTAGCTACCGGCACTCACATCCACCGGCTGCGCGGTAAGCGCCCCGGTCACGAGAGAATTGCCTATTGTCACTTTATTCGTTGAAGTCAAAGTAGCCAACTCGTCATTCGTCAGATTCAGAATTCCGGCTCCTCCCGCCAGTCCGATCGTGGACGCAATGTCCACCGGTTGAATGATAATCTCCCCAGCGCCGGAATTCAGATTTCCGGCAGCATCAAGTTCAACCGTCGCTGCAGAGACTGTGATAGTTCCGCCTGCCCCTGCCGCGGTAGTAATACTCGAACCCGCTCCGGTGGTAAATTCACCGGTGCCATTGACCTCGACATCAGCTGTAAAGATCGCATTACCGCCACCCGCGGTAGCAATCGTTGCTGCCGCTTCAATTTCGATATTCTGAGTAGAGGTCACTTCGAGAGTGTTAAAGGCATTCGCGCCATTAAAAATGACATCCGCGTCAGCTCCGGATTGAGCATTAAACCTGGTGACCCCGGTGATCGTTGCAGTCGTATCGACCGTATCGACATCGATCACTGTTGCATTAGCTGTGCCGGAACTGTCATCTCCAACCGTTAACGTTCCAGACGTGATTCGCCCAATCTCAGCCTGACTGACCTGCAATCCACCGGTTCCGGAACCTACTCCTATAGTTCCTCCGGTGGTTCTGAAGAGGTTGGTGTCTCCGGTCGTTGTATTGATCGATCCGCCAAGATCAAGATGATCCGTGCGCAGAGTTACGGTTCCCGCAGCTGCGGTCAACACCGTCCCGGCGTGAGTCAAAATCTTTCCAGTACCGCTGAAATTAAAAATCAACTCCCCGAGGTCAGCAACTGTGATGTCACGTACCTCGGTGGTACCTGTCGAACTACCGACATTTACAGTAATACTTTGAGCACCGTTCTCTCCCGGGGCCTTGGCGATACTTGCTCCCGAAAACATATAGAACCTCTGGGCGTTTGCGTTGTCCCGGTTTGCGTTAAAAACGATATCACCGTCAACGACACTGAATGTGGACCCGCCTGAGAAGAAGATCTCATCATCGGAGTTCACTTCGAAAGTTCCACCAATCCCGACATCAACCGTTGTGTCTCCGAACTGCACGTTCATGTTGTTGGTGTCATCATCAGTGTCATTGCTGATATCAACTTTTCCGCCAGCGCCGGTTTTGAAAGAACCCGCCACATTGATCGATCCCGTTCCAGCGGTAGTATTGGTGCGCAGCGATATCGCATCGTTCGTTGCGTTCGTCGTGGATAGTTCGGCAGTGTTCAGTACGTTGATTGCTCCGTTCCCCGATCCATTAGTATTGGCACGAAGATCAATCACACTTGAACCCGCGTTAATCTCTCCGGCAAGAGTGATGCCTCCTTCAGAATCAAAGAAAATCTTGCCCGAATCAGCGGAACCCAGAATTCCTCCTGCATGCTGGATCGTTCCCGTTCCATTGAGGTCGAAGTTCAGATCAACTCCAGCAGCGGCACTGACACTCCAGATCCGGGAAGTCCCTGTCGTTTCAGCAACATTCACCTGAAAAGAGGAAGCATTTCCCTGGATAGTGGCACCATCGAACATGTAAAACCGATGCGCCCCCGACCCGTCTGCATTCGCATTGAGAGTCACATCTCCGTCAACAAATGTTACGGTATGACCTGTCTGAACAAACAATTCATCATCTGCCGTGGCGATAAAGCTGCCACCAGCTCCGGGATTAACAGTCAGGGTTTGAAAGTTAATGTCTCCACCCGCGCCTGCATCATCCGAATCGTTACTGACCAAGATGCCGCCACCCGCGCCGGTTTCAAGCAAACCACCCAGAGTGATCGAACCTGTGCCTGAATCTGCGTCGTTTGCCCGCAGATCAATGGCATTGGCGGCACTGCTGGTTGTCGTCAACACAGCACTTGTTCCCATAGTGAGTGCCTGATTTCCATCACCATCGCTATTTGCATCGATATTAATCAGACTGGAGCCCGCATCGATCGTTCCATTCAAGACAATGCGACCTGTTGCATTAATCGTGATGTCCCCGGAATCCATCCCACCGATAGTCCCGCCGGTATGGTTGAATCCACCATTCCCGCTTCCAGTATGTGTGATATTGATAGGAACACCGGGCCCGGCGCTAATCGACTCAAGATGTGAGAGATCATCCGAGTTGGATACACTGATTGACAACGACGCAGCGTTCCCTGCGATAGAGGCACCGCCGAACATATAGAAACGGTTTGTGCCAGCGCTATCATCCGAATCCGTATTGGCATTCAAAGCGACATGACCATCGGTAATCGTGAGCGTCTTTCCGCCCGAAATAAACAGTTCATCATCGGCATTGACCGTAAAGTTTCCTGTAGCGCCGACGTCAATGGTCGTCTCACCTATGGTGACATTAGCGGCTGCTTCAGAGCTATCTGCATCGGTGGCCACAATGATCGATCCTCCGGCACCAGTGGTAAACGATCCGGCTAACAGAATTTGTCCGGTTCCAGAAGTTGTGTTGTTAGCGTTGAGCCTGATAGCATTAGTACCGGTGTTGGTTGTCGTAAGAATCGCGGCCTCATTAAAACTGAGAGATTGTGTACCGATTCCATCGGTATTCGCATTGATCAAGATCTCACCACTGCCCGCATCAATTGTCCCCTCTATCGTCAATGCACCGGTGGAATTGAAAACTACATTTCCTGAGCCGGGAGCATTGATTGTCGTGCCCGCGAGATGCTTCAATCCTCCCGTTCCGGCAAACCCGACATTTACAGATCCACCACTCCCAACTGTGATATTTCCGATCTGGGACAGCCCTGTGGATTCGGCTACGTCAATCGTCACCGCAGTAGCACTGGAGTTCGTTGTGGTAAGCGAACCTCCTCCGAAGAAATAGTAACGATGTGCTCCGATTCCATCCTGATTGGCAGAAATCGTAATCGTTCCCCCCGTGCTGAGAGCGCCCTGATGGAAAATTTCATTTCCGCCGACAATCTCCAAATCATAGCTCTCACCTGAAAGATCTGCATTTCCGATATTGACGGTCCCTGTGCTGTCATCCCTGCCGATCGTGACTTTACCAGTCACACCAAGGTTGGTAGTCAACTCAGCTTCGGTGATGCTGAAAACTCCACCTTGATCACCAATCGCAAGCGCGTCAGCCGCCTGGCCGCTGAATGTTGCGTTTGCCGATTTCAATACGCCGCCGGTGAGATCAATCGCTTTGGTTTGAATATCAACATCCCCCGCAAAGATCGCTTCGCCGCTCAGGGTAAAGGTATCATTCCCCGTCTCTCCGGTGATAACGGTAAGATTCGTATTTCCATGACCATTGTTGGTCTCGGCCAGAATGATACCAGCACTAGTGCCTGTGGCCGTCGTCACGATCACATTGGTCGTGTTCGAGATGTGGGCGGCCTCGATGACAACGCCATCACTGGTGCCGCTGACGATCATGGCGTCCACCAACCCTGTCGCACTATCGGAACCTTCTCCGATCGTAAGGACATCATTCGTTCCGGATGTCGTAACTGTTACACTGGCAAAGCCATCAAAATCAACCGGCTCCAGACCGGTGAACGAAATGGTCCCACTGTTCATCACGATAGCCCCACTTCCAGTCGTGCCCGCGTCAGGAGTGTAGACAGCCGACTGCGTGTTGTTATCGAGAATCCGAAGGACGTCACCGGGAGCAACCATCGGGTTTCCTCCGTTGAAGGTCACGTCTACTTCGAGATCGCCGCCTCTATAATCAAGAGTTACGAGATCGTTTCCATTCGTGGTATTGATGACAACACTTCCGGTAACATCGGCTTTCGCCACCCGGATCGTGTGCTCGTCGATCCTCGTCATCTCGGGACTCGTTGAAGTCAGGATGCGATTGAGGTCAGTAATGACGTAATCACCGCCATCGAGAACGATGGTAAGGGTGTCGTCAGATCCGTTGCGGATGTCGGAAATATTTAGGTTCCCACCACTCAGTTCCACGCTGGTTTCGGGAACCCCGAGGCAGGTGAGGACAACATCTTTTCCGTCAACGCCGCCGCTGTAGGTAATCTGGAAAGTATAGTCAAGGGCGTCAAAACTCGAATTCAGTTCAAAAACGGTTCCTTCTGGATACCCGTCGAAAATAGTCCCAATCGCAGTGTTAGAGTCGATGATAACCAACTCGTCATTCACATCCGGCTTGTAGCCGAGAATCATATCGAGGATTGCATCGCCCAAATCGACGGCCCCGGTCACATCGAGCTGATCGTGAAGGACTCCAGCTGACGTGCCATTAAGCTGAACCGTAAAGGTTGAGGCACTATCCAGAGTCAATCCGCCCGTTCCGAGATCTTCGATAGCACCAAGATCCGGACTGATGATACCACCTGTCGAAACAACGGCAGCGCTAATCGCCCCGTCTCCACCGAGCGTCGCATTCGCCGCCACGGAATAGGTCGCTCCACCGGTGTGAGTATTATTCACAACCAGAATACCCTCGTCCACGGATGTGGTTCCCTGGTAGGTAGTCGCACCATTTAGAGTAAGCGTTCCGGTGCCTGTTTTGATAAGATTCGCACCACCGGGGCCGCTTATGCTTCCGTCAAATGTGCTGGAAACATCGCCGGATCCCACGGTCAGTGTCGCAGCGCCTATCGTAACGGCACCTGCCCCTGTCAGCTCGGCGATTGCTACCGGGTTTCCATTCAAATCGAGGGTTCCGCCTCCATCGATATCAATTCCTACGGAACTGTCGATCGCGTTGTCGATTCCGAGATCCAGTTCTCCTGCTTCGATCGTCACATCGCCATCGAAAGTATTCACCGCGTTGAGAGCAAATGAACCGACACCCTGTTTGGTGAGAGTTCCCGTTCCACTGATCTCTCCATTGGCAGCTCCGGTCGCCCCGGTGGTCGAAACAGTGAGATTGTTTGCTCCCATGTTTAAGGTATCCGTCAGAATCACATTGGCCCCATCCAGCTCAACGCTGGAGGTTAGCACTGCTGCACCGCCAAGGGTAATCGTCCCCGTTGCGGTGATGCTTGTGCCAACCGAAATGTCATTCGCGAGAATGGTTACATCTCCGGCAATAGAAGCAGGAAGGCTTGTGATTGTCACCTTATCAGTCTCCGCGTCACCGCCGGCAAAAGCCGTGTTCACAACAAGGCCTCCAGCAAATGCCCCTGCCGGAACCTTAATCTGATGAGCGGTCACCCGGATTGCTCCTGCAATCATCGTCGTAATCGCCTGGTCGGTATCGGTGATAATATACTCACCTCCCGCAAACTCGATCGTCAAATCATCCGGGGAGTCATTGAGAATGTCACTGATGACCAGATTGTTACTGCCATCGATCGTAACACTGGTTTCGGCCTTACCTTCGAACGTGAGGATTACATCGGTGGCAGTGTAGTTAATTCTGAAGACGTCAGTGCCGACATCGAAAATGGTGCCATCCGGTTTGCCTTCGAAAGTTCCGGCGACCGAGCTGCCCGTCACGATCGTGAAAGTGTCTCCTTCAGTTGCGGCGAAAAAGCTGTCCACGACGAGATCAACGCCCGTGCCGATCGTGATTGCGCCGGTAGCAACGAGTTGGTCATGTTTACCGGGTCCTTCGCCGGGAGTAGTGCTGTCGATATCGACAGTAAAGACACTGTCGTTGGCAATAAGAACATTGCCGGACAGGTTTAACAGTCCAACGGCATCCACAAGCCCCGGCGCGGCATCGCCGTTCAATGTCACTGATTGAGCAATGATGTCGGTGCCGGCGGCATCGTTAATTTGCCCGGTGTTGGCCGTCAGAATTACGTTGTTCGAAGTTCCAACGTTCAACTGATTGAGAGCAATAGAACCTCCGATCACCGACACATCATAGTCGTAGGTGGCTGAGCTCAGGTCGAGCGCCTGGATGTCAACAGCTCCGGTTCCGGCAATGCTACCGACGATCAGCGCCGTTGCGGGGTTAAGATGATCAATGATTGCAAGATCAACGACGAGATCACCGGCGGAGCCATCGCCCAAACCAATGTCCTTACTGACATCAAACGGCTGAATTCGGATCGAACCTGCAAAGGCCTCAACGATATCGTCGCTCGGTCCTGAGAGACCGTCGATGCCCAGTTTGTCCGCCGTCAGGGTAATATCGCCGGTGGTGGAGTGAATTTCCGCCGTGCGGAACAAATAAACTCCTTCGGCCGATTGTGCGGTGATGATCACATCCCCGGTATTTGAACGGAGAGTTGCCGAGTTGGAGCCCGCCACGTAGACGCCGTAATCATCTGGATCTGATCCACCGTCCCCGTCCAGAATCACGTTCCCGGAGCCGGTCGCTTCGAGAGCGATATTAGTGCTTCCGGAAATGTTAACTCCATGAGCATCACCGCTGCTTCCGATCACAGTCAGGTCGCCGTCCACCGTGGTGAACTGGTTGCCCGGTGCGCCCGAATCGAAGAAAACCCCATGGTTGTCATCATTGGCACCGCCGGTTCCATTAATCGTAATAGTTCCTATCCCGGCAGTGGCAGCGGTCGTGTTCCGGAAGAAGACTCCACTGTCATTAGCTGAAATGCCCGTAATCGTGAGATTCGTAGCGGTTTCAGGAGCTAGGGAAGCGTTACGGATATCGACCCCGTGATCATCGGAGGTTCCGTCACCGTTTCCTGTTCCCATGATTGTGACTCCCTCACCAACGAGAACCGAAGATCCTGTTCCGTTGTTGATATAGACTCCACTTCCGCCAGCTGACACACCCTTGATGGATATTAAATCATCCGCACTGTTAAGGTTCGCACCAAACAGGCCTACTCCGTAAACAGCCGCAGTCCCCCCGGTCCCATTTACTGTAATCGTTCCAGATGTGGTTACCGTTGTGTCATCAATTTTGATTCCGGAACCGCCCCCAACGACAGTTGTGCCTGTGAAAGTGATCGCACCGCTACCGGTGGAAATAGCCCCGTCCAGATCGATATCCAGACCTTCGCCGTCAATTCCACCGATTCCTTCAAAAGTGATTATTCCCGCACCGTTCGTAGTGATGTCGTGGCGGCGGGCAATGACACCGTCACCCGTGCCGGTATTTTCCCCGCGAATCAGGATATTTCCTCCCATCGTGGAAATTGAACTGTCTATAAAAATACCATTCTGGAATCCACCTGTCCCATCGATAGTTATATCGTTGGCTCCCCCGGCCATTATAACACCGGTCCCTGAACCCGCGTTTCCGCCGAGCGCATGAATACCTCGACCATTAGTGCTGGTTCCCGTAATCGTAATAGCCCCGTCAGAAGTCGTTACCGAGTGGTTCGCTTCAATCTCCACACCGACGGCACTCGTGCTCATTCCGGTGATGGTGATTCTACCCGTCCCCGTTGTTGTGACATCCGTCCGAAGCTCGATACCATTCAAGCCTCCGGCAGAAGCGGTCGTCTCAAGACGGATATCACCGCCACGAGCATGAACTCCGCCGGTACCCTCGAAAGTCACGATTCGTCCAGCAGATTTGACAATGATATCGCCTCCCTGAGTGCTGAGACCACGTCCATTGACATCACCAACGCGTAAATCCGCCCCTGTGTTGATCACGTTGATTCCACCAGTCGCCGAGGTTGTTACCTCCGCATCGAATAAGAGAGAATTGATTTCGAGAGCTTCGGTGCCCGTTCCCACTCCACTTCCAGAAACGATGGCGAGACCGCGAACCTCAATATCGGTACCCGCTCCCGCAGCGCCGGTTACGCTGCCCACCGTGTTCAAGGTGATCTGGCGCGTTGTGACGGTGTTAACGAAATTCGCTACACTGATATCGGAGCCAGTAATGCTGAAATTCTGATCGACAATGGCGTTAGCTATATCAACCGCGCCGGTGTTCACGTCGCCTATCGTGACGAGCTCTGCCCCGTTGTTGATGTTTTGTATTTCAGCGCTAGTAAGGTTCAAACCACCGGCGCCTGTATCACCCAGGCCGATGGTTCTGCCATTCGTCATCTGAAGAATCGTGACAGTGCTCTGATTGACGTTGATCGCCCCCTGAATATCGAGACTATCCGCCGTGATCGATATCGCTCCGTCACCTGCCGCAGCACTGGAATCAAATTGATTCGCAAAGACAACATTTGCGCTGGTGATAGTCAATTTTCCGCCCATTTGGACGCGGTCGTTAATTGTGCCGGGATCGTCGTAACCGATCGTCACGGTGTCACCAGCTTCGTTGCCGGTATTGATCGTCAGATCACCGTTCCCATGATTGTTGAAGATACGGGCAACGTTGATCGTGTCGGTTCCCGCTACAGCAGTGGTATCAATGATCAATTCTCCGGTATTGCGAACATGGGCCACCTCGAACGGAACTCCTTCGCTCGTTCCGGAAATGACAATTGCATCATCGACTCCCCCACCGCCACTGAGCTTACCTTCAGTAAGAAGCACATTGTCAGCCGCATTCGGAAGAGAGAGCGTGAAACTCGCAGCGCCGATCACATCGACGGGTTCGAGCCCGGTGAAAGTGATGGTTTTATCACCCTCGACAGCGTTGCTGAGCACAAGAAAACCATCACCGAAGGTAGTTGTATCAGGTCTGTAAACAATTTCTTCACCCCCATCGTCAATAATACGGAGAATATCTCCTTCAGCTGTTGCCTGGCCATTGCCATTGACCACGATCCCCCCGACAGGAATCCAGCTGTTGTCGGTGCCAGTGAAATCGATCGTAAAGGTATTATCACCGGAATCCCCTTCCAGAGTCAGAGTCGAACCTGGATCTATCGCCACGCTGCTGAGAAGAGTCCCGCTGCCATCGCGCGTTTCAACTTCTCCAGTGGTTGAATTGTAGCTGACCACGAGGTCGCCATCCGCACCCGGTGCAAAAATCAAATTCGTCTGATCGCCCTGAAAACCCGCAGCGTCAGGATCTGTATCCGTGCCGTCAGCGAGAAAAGGAGAAAAGGCGACATTACCGGAAATCAACGGAGAAACGACTTCAGGATCATCACTGCCATACCAGTTTCCTACGGCATTAACAATTTCGCCCCCTCCGGATACAATCGCGACTGTATTTCCGGAAAGATCGTTATCAAAAACAGTCAAATCAGCGCCCAAAGTGAGTCCACCAAAGGTCGATCCAACAGAATCGTAAACACTTAGTCCATTCTCAAACCCCCTTACAAAATTGTAAGTAATATCAATATCAGCAGTGCCTGCAATATCGTCACTCAGCAAAACAATCCCCGAAGTTGGAGGATTTCCACCATTGTTACCAACATTGCCGCCGTCAAGCCTATTGCGCGAAATGTCGATGTTATCAAGGCTACCGCGAAGTCGCATAGCAGCTGCAAATTCAGCGACGCCAAATGATCCCGAGAAAGAAACTACATTCTCTTCAATTGATAATGGTCCGTGCACAAAACCACCATCCAGGATAATCTCGATAGACGGCCGAGCTTGCGTCAATTCCCCCACATCACTGCTGATCATATTCCCCGAGAACTCAACCGGCCCCGCAATTGCGCTCCCATAGTGGGCAAGGTAAATCGAATACCCACCCGTTTGGTCGGTGAACGTATTCCCGGAGATCACAAGATTCTCAATATCCTCCCCGGCGCCAGCGTCGGCATTGTATAAGATTACCCCATAGCGATTTTCGGAGAACGTGTTTCCGTCAATCGTTGACTCAGTAATTTCTTCGGCGTAGACACCGGAATAAGCGAGATCGACAAAAGAAGAGTTGGTGATCTCTACATTTCTGACCGTACCGATTCCGCTTCCCGCTGCCTGATAGAAACCATATGTGCCCCCTTCAACTCGAATATTATCAATTAGAATTCCATCACCGATGGCGGTGCTCGCCATCCTGATCGCCACCTTATTGTTCGAAAACGTGCTATTCAGCACTTCAAAATCAGTTACCGTCGTCGCGTTGTGAATTTCAATACCTCTTGAGTTCAAATCTGTAAACGCTACAGAGTCAATCGTAACATTTCCCAAAGTAGCTCCAGCATTATCCAAACGGATACCCTGACTGCCGTTTTGCAATGTGAGGCTGGAAATCGTCACATTACCTGATGTTAGCGTCACAATGTTACCCGTTGCATCAATTATTGTGCTGCCAATGCCCGCACCGGCGATTGATACACCCTTATCGACAAGTAGATTCTCGCTATATGTGCCCGCTGCCACATTCACTGTGCCACCAGCCCCCGCCAGATCAATACCGTCCTGAATGCTTGCTGCCGAAGAAACATTCACCGTAACTGTCGAACCTGTTATTGATCCGGCGGCTATCTGTGAATTCAGATTCAACACAGCTGTTGAAAGCGTGACCGTTCCAGCGCCGAAATCGACGGGACCATTCACAGTAATCGAATCTCCTGCGTCATTCCCCGTGTTGATGGTAAGAGCACCGTTACCGTGATTTCCGTCAGCACTGGTAATCGTAATAGCATCGGAACCTGTCTCCGTATCCTCGGTATTGATAATGATTTCAGTCGCTCCCCGCACGTGCGCGGTCTCAAAACTGATTCCACCGGAGGATCCGGAAAGGATCAAGGCATCAACCACCCCGGCAGCGAGTGTACCGGATGTGATATCTACGACGTCATCCCCATTCGGAAGATTCAGGGTAAAGGTGCCTCCACCGATAATATCAAAATCAACCGGCTCGAAGTCAGAAAATTCGATGGTTTTCCCCTCGATCACAATATTCCCGTTTCCGAAGGTGTTCGCGTCAGGTGTGTAGGTTATCGCACTCCCACTTGAATCAATAATCACCAGCGTATCGATCTCACCAGCGCCCTGTCCACCGCCATTGATAATCAAACGTTCAGGCAGCCAATTTCCTGACGACAAATCAATGACAATTGTATCTTGCGATGAGGTTCCATTGATTGCGACGGGTTCCCCCGGATTGGCGGCAACCTGTTCTTCAACAGCTTGTTGCACCGACGCCCCGTCGCTCAAATCGCCAATCGAAGCGACAGAGATCGTGACATCTGCAAACTGCAGCTTTTCAATCCCGTACAAGGTATCTGTACCCTCATCGCCATCCGCCGCATTAAGATCGGATATCGTGATGGTGTCCCCGTCCGGAGAAATTTCAAAGTCGGCAAAATTACCTTTGAACACCGCTGTATCGATTCCGGCGTCCGGTGTATCAGTCTCATCACCGATGATGGTGTCATCCCCACCGTTCCCGGTGAAAACATCATCACCTGCCCGCCCGCGAAGAAATGCCCCTTCGTCTCCGCTAGTCAAAGTGTTGGCTCCGCCATTGCCCTGGATCGAAATCTCTCCGGTGGCAGCGCTCACATCAATACCCAGACCTGTCACATCGACAGTGCTCCCTATGCCGTCGAAATTCACAGGTGTATTCCACCCGGTTTCCGCGGAAACGGTAACCCCTGAGGCGGATAAGTTATCAATGTTTTCAAAACTGTACACTGCCAGGCCAACTTTCTCATACACTCCGGAGATCGAAACGTTAGTAAGGCTTACTGTTCCCATCACGCCCGTTGAGCGGAGTTGAATCGCATTCTCTGCTGCTCCATTCCCCCGGTCCTGACCGGTAATAGTGACATTGGAAATGGTTGCATCCCCATTGTATTGATAAAGGAGGATATCACCATCCCCGTTCGTTCCGCCAGGCTGCGGTTCGCCATTTCCGACAAACTCCGTATCAGTGATAATCACGTTATCGAGGTCCAGCAGAGCCCCGTCGCCTCCGATTTCCACGCCATTGCGAAAGTTTGCTTCGAACTTGCTGTTGACAATGTTAAGGGTTCCGAGAATCGCCGTGTTTGCATAGTCAATACCCGAGCCATTGGGAGACGCCTTGAACTCGATTCCGTCAATATTCACAATGGCATCAGTTCCAAGATCCCCCGTTATCTCTATTCCACTTCCATTAAGAGGCGTGATAATCGTTTGACCTACTCCGGCCCCCGCAAGAGAGACGGCCTTATTCAGGTTTATGCTCTCGTTGTAGGTTCCGGCAGCGATTTCTATGCGATCGCCTTCTGAAGCCGCGTCAATCGCTGATTGAATTGAATCGTGGTGTGATGTGCTATTGCCCGAAAAGAGCTGCACCGGGCTGGAGTCGATTGTTCGCAATGACACTTGATCAATCGCGATACCCTTATCCACCTGAATACCGGTAAACCACAAATAGCGATTCCCCCCGAACTCCGTATCGTTCTGATTATTACGAACTTCTGTAAATATCAGATTATCGCCTGAATCGAAAACGTTCATCTCGACATCGAGACTTCCCCCTGAATTCTCGTAAAAGATATGTTCAAAAGTATACCATCCGGCCGAACCTATCGCTGCATGATTGATCGCTTCAAGATCTTCGCGGGGATGAAAGTATGGAACTATATTTGCATTGTTTGACGCACCGACAAGCAGCTCACCACTGCTGGAATCTTTAGTAACGTGAAATACAAAATCGCGAAGGTGCCCGCCGGAATCCCGGTTGGAAGCCACAGAAAACTCAAATCCCTCACCCGCTGTGAGGCTGCTCGGATCGAGGTAAATACTGACCTCAGTTGCGATCCCGCCGCCCAGATCAGAACGGTAACCGTCAAAGCGCGTAAACGGCCCGGTCAAGCCGCCCGCTTCGTCCGTCTGAGTAAAGACAGCGTGTGAAGCTCCGTTTAAAGAAGGGACCCCGTCCGTTCCTGAGGGAACAACTGCAATCGAGCCCGACCAGGATGTCGGCCCGGTATTAAAGCCTTCAAAGCCACTTTCAGAGTCCTGATGATAACGTTCAACCGCCCCTGAAAAATCCGGCGCAGCACTGAGAAACTGTCTTCCCTCCAGAGAAAGCGGTGTGGCCCCTTCAGCAGCTCCCGACTCAGGGAGCCTGCGAACGCCTTCTCCTATCTTGAATGCAAGGAGACCATCGATCTCGTCGGCATCCATTTCGTCCTCAAGACCGAGAATATGGCCCTGCTCATGCATGATAGCCGTGAGGAGATCAATTCCGTCGATTGCCTCCTCCGTGATAGCCTCCAAATACCCTTCATAAGCCACAAACTCCTCATCAAGCCACTCAGTCTCGTCTACGAACCAGTCGTAACCAGCTGCGTCGTTGTCGATGTAGATCGAACTTCCCTCTGCATAGGCAAGCGCAGAACCCTCTAAATCTGTCACCACATAATTAATTTCCTCAAGCGCTGCGATCTGTTCCTCAGTCAGACCGGAGGCTTCCCAACGTGAAGCGGCCTCACTCGCTAAACGCTCCAAATCAGCTTCCGTGAAGTTGATATCCTCATTCTCATCGAATGAGAACTCTTCAATACCATCAATACTCGAATCCAGCAGCTCAGCGGTCTGCGCCATCGCCGCAGCCTGATCTTCCTGACCTGTCTCCATTTCCTCCACCGGCACAGGTGTGCCCGAAAAGAGAACTCTCGGCTCAAGTGCCTCGGCAAATAGCGGACGTTGCGTGGCTTTCCTCGCAGGCTTCTTACCGGATCGAGTGCGGCGTTCCAGCCATTCCTGATAGGCGCGAGCCATTGAGCGGGCAAAAAACCAGCGTTTACGACGTGAGGACGTAGTACGTTTCATGAGTGTTTCGAGAAAAAATTCAGATGACAGGTATCCGACTATATCGATCTGTTTTCACTACTCGTTCCCGGGGAGAAATGGGCGGAGCCGTAATAGCGAAAAATCGAATCCTGTGTGTTTCGTTATGTATCCACCAACCGACGGAAAAACCCGTCAACTGATTTCATTAGGTAATTGAGCCCCGTTCATAAAAAAAGTCATCCTGTTTTTTACTAAAATCAAAAATACCTAGTAAAATTCGGTAGAACCCGTCTCTATAAACAGCTCTCAACAAAGGGATTTGAACGAAAAAAGCACTCAGGTTACATTTTTGTTTCCCCGATTCAGAATCGCCGTATCCAGGGGTGAAAACCGGTAATCAGAATCACTTTCGCTCCCGGAAAAATGATCCCATCCGACCGTAAACAAATCTCATAACCAGCTAATTACCAGATCATTACACATCTTGACAACCACCAAAAAGCACGAAGAAGGACAGGAGCACCGGTATCAAGAGACACCAGTTACGAAATGACGACAGACATTGCATTCTGCCTAGCTAACACAAACACAGGAAATTTCTTTCAAACCTCAAAATTCCGAGTCAACCGGAAATCCCGCAAGCACCCTTCAATTACTTAACTTATATTAACTAATTAACTAGATATTACTTATCCGAATCAGACACAAAAAGAACAAAGACATACACCCCGATTGAGCCATCCACCCTTCACAACTAAGCCAAAACCGAATTTCCTCAGCTATAGAAACATGTTCAGTTTATCACCCCCTTACTCAAGGGGGGGTATACACCGCCAGGACCCTATAGAAACTGAATCTCCCGCAAAACGACAGCTTCGAGAATCGGCATAACTTCCCCGGCCTGGAGAATACCGGCGAGCTTCTGAGTGATCGGTAGCCGCCCCGTTATAAAGGATGCCCAACCCTTCGATCCTCTATAACCTGCAGGGATTACCACGGACCCTTTACTCGATGTAGCGGATTTCAGGGTTCAATAGACGGGCGCATCATTCAGCGGACATCGATCCTGCTATTCATTCAGGCTGATAGCACCCCACCCCGGTGCCTGAATCGGAGTGCTTTATGATTCAACTGAAGAATGAGGAACAATCCTGTGACCGAATGTGCAGACTTTGCTCAGCCACAGCAACGCAACCTTCCCGATTTCACCGTGAATCTCCACTCAGGAATCCGGTAGAGCGGCAGCCGTTCTCTCAGCGACTCCATCCCAGGAGAAGCCGGATGCATGAGCTATCGCGTTTTGACTCATTTGACGGACGTGAGACGGAGCCATTTCAAGAATACGAACGAGAGAACCCGCTATTTCATTGATACTCAATGGATCAAAGTAGAACACCGCACCTTCTGTATCATCCCCGGTTTTCCCGTTGAACTCAACTCCCCCCACTTCGGGAAGGCTTGCAGCATTTGAGAGCAGAAGAGGGCATCCACAGGCCATCGCTTCGAGAGGTGGAAGACCAAACCCCTCGTAAAAACTCGGAAATACGAAAGCCGTCGCGCTTTGGTAGTGCTCGATCAACTCATCATCACTGACCCGGCCCAACCAGGAGATTCCCGGAAAGTCTTTTGCTTCGAAACCGGAAAAATTCGTCGGCTTTGCAGAGCCGATAATATTGAGTCGGGCATTCTCCGGCAGTTTTCCGGATTCAGACAAGTGAATCCAGGCATCCACGAGCCGGTTGAAGTTCTTTCTCGGGTCGAGCGACCCCACGCAGAGAATAGTCGGAAAAGTGGCAACCTTCGGTTGGACCGGAGGCTGAAATGCAGATGAGGCGGCATTCCCAAGGACATGAATCCGCTCCCCCGAGATCCCCAGATAGCGGGAAAGACGTTCACGCGAGAATTCCGACACCGTTCCCACCGCGGCAACGCGTTTCGCGAGCGCCGGCAGGAGCTGTCGGTAGAGTGTTCCAAACTGACGACTGAAAGCCTCAGGATGGTCCCATACGGCGGCATCATGAATCACAACGAGCTGATTTTTGACACTGAGCGGCCCTGTATTGCAGGGAGAGAACAAGGTTGATCCCGTTTCAATTTTCCGTGAAAGAACCCACTGCTCCCAGGCATGGCCTCGCAGCCCTGCCAAAGGTGCCGATGGTTCGACCTCTACGACTTCCGCCCCCGTTTTCGCAGGTAGGCGTTTCACCACTTCGATTGCGAAGCGTTCCACTCCGGTGACGGGACGGTGGCGAAACCGGGCATTCAGAGTAACAGGACGGCTCATTGGACAGGGTGCACTGAAGTTGGATCAAGTGAGGGCCTGGAACGGAATCTCAATCGACGGGGCAGAAAGACAGCCCAGACGACGAGGAGGCATATCACGATTGTCGAGGGCACGACCCTGTTCGTTCCGAACCAGTAGTGAATACGAATGATCTCCATGAGCCCGAGAAAGTTGATCGGGAAAAACAGCCCGAAAATACGACCTTCCCGAAAGGCCTTCCAGACCACCCCGTAGAACGCTCCCAATGCGGCCAGCAGGGGAAAGAAAAGAACATTCCCCGTGTAGGTCGCCAGATACCAGATTCCGGAAGGATTGTTGAACTCGACATCGAGGCTCGCCAGATACAGCCCTTTGTAAATGTACTCATATTCGTCCTCTGAAATAGGAAAGGTCAATCCGTCGTAAAAGCCCGAGACGCCGAGAGTGGCTGAACCGGTGTTCATCGCCTCAAAGTAATAGGTAAAAAGCCTCAACCAACCGAACTGAAACAAACTCCCGTGCTGAGCGCCATAATACTGCCACGACCGGAAATATTCGAAGACAGTAAAAACAACTAACAGAAGTACAGGAACAATGAGAGGGAAGAACTTCATGAGAGTCCGCATCCACGGCCCGGTCAGTCGGATCACCTTCGGCAACGCGCACAGGAAGAAAGGAACCACGCCCTCAATGAGCGCAAGTCGTTCCGACCAGAGCATTGCGCGGATGAAGAGAGTCCCGAAGAAAACGAGGTGAAACACGGAGATCAACTTCACCTTTCCCGGAAGAACCCCACCCCAGCGAAGCCCGCGCAAAGCCGCGAGAACCAGTGAAACCTGAGTCCAGGTCGTCACCCCCGGGATAGTCTTGAAGGTATGCTTCAGCTCGACATCACCTCCGAGAACGCTCATCGCCATTCCGGGATTGAGAAAGAAGCCTCGAAAGAAGATCAGATGGGAAACGAGAAAGACAGCCAGAAGGATGTTATCAAATTTCTTGGTTAGAAAAGCCTCGCTGATTCGACCGTGAAACTGTGTCCCCGCGACAAGCTGATTCCCTGATTTCATCCAGTGGCCGGGAACAAAGCGGGAAAATACCCCGGTCTCCCCTAAGAGCGCTCCCGCCGCGAGAACAAGTATCGCCAGAATCCCCAGCACGGTATCACGACTTCCGTAAAAAAGCTGAGCAGACGAGAGCGACAGGGTACTGTCTGCATTTGCGAACAGCAAAAGAGCGGGAAGCGAAACGCCAAGGAGGAACAGGGAGGGCCGGTACCACCAGGGGAGATTCAGCAGAAGGCCCGGGCCACCGCTGCGTTGATGCCGTCGAGAACTCAATTTTTCTCAATTGTTTTGGTTTCCCGGGACAAACTAACAAACACCCATACGATTCCAACCACCTCTTCCAGAAGGTAGCTCGACATGATCGCTATGGCCATACCGATTCCTCCGTAAATCGGAATTAAGAGCATCGAAATTGCAACGGTTAGGAGGAGTTTAAAAACCCCTGACACCGCCAGAAAGCGTGTATTTCCCGTCATGACCAGAAGCTGATGGACCGGGCCGATAAACATGGAAACGAGACTGCTGATAAGGAGCCATCGAAGCGTTACTGCGCCCTCACGAAAATCATCCCCGAAGACTGACATCACCCATTCCGGAAAGAGAATCCCAATCATTGCAGGAACAAGGAGAATCCCGAAGGTGAAATAGGTCGATTTGGCATAAACCTTAAAAACCCCTTTAAGGTCCCCTTTCGCATCCGCTGCACAGGAGAGTTGGGGGGCAAAAACGCCGTGTATGGCCGTAGCAAGAACTGAGAGAAGAATACTGACGCGGAAAGAAGTGGTCAGATGGGAAATCTCTTCCGGTGAACGTGAAAATTCCAGAACGGCGAGAGGGATCACATAGCAGAGAGCACCGAGAGCATTTGATGAAAAGATCGGAAAGCCTTCCGCAAGAGTGGGACGTGAAGTGTTCCAGTCGGGCACCGAAAAAATGCGCCCCCTGACGAGGTGCGTCGGCCCAAAGCGCACCACAGCAACAGCCGTCACGTAAGCGCCCGCATAGATGGTCAGGAGAAGAGGTGAACTGAGGTGCGTGAGATTGATAACGATCAGGAAGCAAAAAAGACTAACCGGAACAAAATGCCCGAAGAATACTCCTGACGCCGGCTTGGAAAGTCCCTTGAGCGCCTCCCCGTTGACGACACACATCGCCATCGCCCCGAGGGTGAGAGGAAGGAGAAAATACCAGACATGAAATTGAATCCCATCCGCCCCTCCTTTCACATAGGCGTATAGAATCAGGCCGATACCGATCACCAGAGAAAGAACAAGTGAGATTCCCCGGATCGTTGAGAGATAGCTAATCAGTTTATCAGGCTCCCCTGCAGCCTTGAGCCGTGGAACATTTCTCAGGACAAGATGCTCGAGACCGAAGGTTGCCACGATCGCGAAGGAAGTGAGAACCGCAGACCAGAAAAAGAAAGTGGAACTCCCCTCATCCCCGAGAAATCGCGCAATAAGCACTGTGCTCAGGAACTGCACCGCCGCCCCCGAAAGCCGAATCCCCGGGGGAAGAAAGACACGAAAGAGCCTCTGGAAAAGCGGAGGAAGTTTGAACTTCCCGTCAACCGTGACGGGCATGCCCTCTGATTTTACGGAATTCATGGAACCGGATCTGGCGATTTTCAGCCCTGCATGATCAAGGAAAGCGGGGCACGGGCACAGCCGGCAAGCCTTGTCACAACGTGGTTGGTTTCCTTCCTCGTATCGCGCTCTGTAGAGACGATGAGCAGATTCGAATCAGCAAACGAAGTCAAAACCGCAGGCACCTGGGAATCCTGCTTCACCGCAGTGCTTTCAATGACGATACGTTCAAAATTCTGACAATGTGGACCGATGAGCTGCCAGGCACTGTTCGGCGCAACAAGGAAATCTGCTGTCAGTGTCAGGGTGAAAAGATTTTCGGTACTCGATTCCCGGGGAACAAAAGAAACAAGCTCGTTTGAGTTGGTTCCAGCGAGGACTGAAATAAGGAGCGTGCTGCAACCGTGCCGTGCCGAGACCGCCGCGAGGCATGCCGAGGTTCTCAGTCCTTCCTCACATTCAGACACGGATGAGACATGCACAAATCTCGCCTGCCGGTGTTCGGGGGAGTAGAATACTTTGGAAAGTTCGCTCATGAGTTGCTGATCATTCTCCGACCCCACGCCGGGAGCGGGAATCCGTGCGATTGTCTTCACATTGAGATACTCTTCGGCCTGACGCCCGTCGACATACGGCCGTCCTCTCAGCAGGTCAATACCAACGAGTCCGACACTGAGAAATGACCCGAGAACGCCCGCAATGAGAACCGAGATGGTTTTACCGGGTTTAGCTGGTTTGTGAGGGACAATCGGAGCCGACATCACCGTGGTGATGGCAGACGACTTTTCGGTGGAGAGCGATGTTTCCCCTATCCTCGCCTGGAGATTCTGATGAACGAGCCACTCCGTCTCCACCTTCTGCTGAATCGCACGGAATTTGGAACTCGCTGATTTCACTTTAGAAAGCACTCCCTGCAACTCACTCACCTCCGCCTTGAGCAATTTCTCGTTATACTCAGCAGCATCGAGTGAGGAATCGAGAGCCGCTTTCAGTTCCGTTGCGAGATTCTTTAGCTCCTCCTCTGCATTCTCAACTTGAAGCTTTGCCTGGGTGTAATTCGGATGCGACTCGGTAAATTTTGATTTTGCGATCGCGAAGTTCGAGTTCGCTGTTGTGCGTTGTGCCATTACATCGGAAACCTGCTTCAACCCGGAGAACCCACCGGCCTCGATGACCCGAACGGGCTCGAGCGCGGGATCAATCGACGCGAGAGTTCCGACACGGCTTTTCAAATCGAGAACTCTCGCCGTCGCTGAATTGAGATCCTGTCCCACTTTACTGAGGCGTTCCGCAAAGAGTTCGTGATCCTGCTCTACGGTGAACTCGGGATTGGCACTTCTGAAATCTTCGAGCTGCTTCTCCGACTCGAGGGCCCGCTCATATGCCTCTTCCGCTTGAAGCCTGAGCCCTTTTTCAGAAATTCCGGCCTCGCTGCGCTTTTGCTCGGCGAGAAAGAGCTCAAACTCCGACACAAAAGTTTCGGCGATCAGTTTTGCACGCTCCGGACTGGGATCCAGAACGGTTAACTTAAGGAGACGGGTCGGCCGGATCAATGAAGCACTGACGCGCTTGTCCCGAATCGAGGAGAGAAGCCGTGAATCCGAAACAGTTTTCCCCTCTGCAATCCTTTTACGGAGCGACTTGGGCATAAAGTCAGGCTCGTCCCGGAGATTCAGCTTATTCACGACCCGCACGATCATTGAATCCGAAGTGATCGCTTTCTCGAGGGAATTCAGAGAATCCAGATCCGAAGACGAGGCCTGAATGTTTTCGATCTGCAACGTTTTCTCAAACTTGGGATCGACGTAGATCAGCGCGGAACTCGAATAGAGAGGCACCGCAATTGTGACGAGATACACAATTGTGAGGACAACACAAACAAACGGGATGGCAACAAGCCACCAGAACCGTCGCTTAATGATGCTGGCCAAATCCTTGAAATCGAGGAGCGGCGGCACTTCAACCATATCCCAGGGCTCTGTTCGAGCGGCCGGAGACATAACAGGAGTTGTTGATAGAGAAGTCGAATTCATGCGGGAACGAAGGGACAGAAATTATTAAATTTCTAATATTCGTCGTTAAATTAGTTGCATTCTCTCTAATTTCAATACAAATTTGAGCTTATTATCACTTTTGATTCTCCTTATAGATAATTAACACCACTGAATTAATTTATGATTACCAGCCGCTACCATGGGGTGATTCGACTTCACTTTGTTTTGAAACTCGCGGGTGGCCTCATGATCTTCTGGGGTCTGGTCTGGGCGCTGCACCTCCTTGTTTATGGAGAAGAATTGCATCCCGGTAACTACCACTACATTTCGCTTCTTATTCCGTTCGCCGCATTTCTGGAGATCGGGGTTCGTGAAAAATCGTCACGCTCTCTCTGCGGTGTCTCTCGCGCCCAAATCTGGAATATCACCCAACGGGAAATTCTTTTCGCTCTTGTCGCCATCTTCGGAGTCATCGTTATGAGCAAAGACCCCGCCCTCTCGAGAGTGTTTTTAGCGGCCTTCATGCTTCTCTATTCCGCGTGGATCGCCTGGATGAATCAGGTCGGACACCGGATTCTTCAAAGACGACTATTCAGCTCCCGTAGTCGGCACGCCAACACCATCGTTGTCGCTCCGCCGGCGAAAATTGAGCGGGAAAATGTGCTCCAGATGACAGGCAACCTTCCCGGTGCGGAGCTACTTGGCTACGTCCCCTACGGAGGTGCCGCCGCGATCGACATTCCCAGTTTCCCATTCCTCGGAGACTTCGACAACATTCGTCAGATCTGCCGATCATACCACGCCAAACTTGTTGTCGCTCTTGGCCTTGACAACAATCCCTCCCTCGTCAAATCCCTGCAGGAGATCTGCGACTCACAGGGAATGAGACTGATTTGGGTAGAGGATCAAAAGGAACGATTCGGTGGTAATATTGACTCTCACCAGTCGGGCTCCCACCTCTTTCTAACCAACTGGCAGGAAGCCCTCGAAGACCCCCTGAACCGCGGCATCAAACGCGCCTTCGATGTCTTTGCGTCAGGACTTGTCACAGTGTTAGTGCTTCCATTTCTTTGTGCAGGGGTATGGATTCTCCACCGCCTCTTTTCACCCGGTCCCCTCTTCTACACCCAGCAGAGAACGGGAAGAGATGGCGAAATTTTCGAGATGCTGAAGTTCCGTTCGATGAATGTCAACGACATGCCCGGCGTTCAGGCAAAGGTGAACGATCCGAGAATCTTCAAAGGTGGCGATTTCCTTCGCAAAAGCAGCCTAGATGAAATGCCCCAGTTCTTCAACGTTCTCAAAGGCGAGATGAGCATCGTCGGTCCCCGCCCCCATTTCATCGATCACGATGAGAAGTTTGCCGAGATCGTCAAAAGTTACCCCGTTCGTCAGTTTGCCAAGCCGGGCATCACCGGGCTGGCACAGGTGAAAGGATGCCGCGGTGAAACCGACACCGAACGAAAAGTGAGACAACGCGTCAGGTTCGATCATTTCTATCTTCGTCACTGGTCCCCTCTCCTCGACCTCTGCATCATTTTTGATACGGCGGTTCAAACCATCTTCCCCCCCAAATCAGCACGCTGAAGCCCACTTAAAAATGTCCCCACTCACTTCTCTCAAATCAAATTTCGCGATCGCTCACGACTTCCTCATCCAAATGGGCGGGGCCGAGCGCGTCGTGGAAGTCATGGCGAAAGCCTGCCCCGAAGCGCAGATCTACACGAGCGTCACCACCGGTGAGAGTCTGTTTCCGGTTTTTCGAACGAATCGAGTTCACAACAGCTGGATGCAGAAACTTCCCGGTATCGAGAAGCTTCATAAAATGCTGTTTTTCCTCTACCCGTTTGCTTTCAAATCACTGAAGGTCCCTGAGAACAGCCTCGTCTGGATCAGCTCGAGCAGCTTCGCGAAGTGTCTCCCGAAGTCAAAAGGCAGTACATTCGTCTGCTACTGCCACACGCCTCCGCGATACTTCTGGAATCCGGATGAGTATCTGAGAAATGAAATCGGCAATCCCCTCCTGCGAAAATTCGTTCGCAAACTGATGCCGCTCTTCCGACGTCAGGATTGGAAACAGGCGCAGAAAATTGACTATTTCATCGCGAATTCTGTCAATGTGCAGCAGCGGATTAAGAAGTGCTACGGAAGGGAAAGCGTCGTGATCTGCCCTCCCGTCGATGTCGACCGCTTTACGGTAGGCAGTCGCAGCGAAGATTTTCACCTCATCGTCTCACGTCTCGTTTCCTACAAGCGAATCGATCTGGCGGTCGAGGCGTTTACGAAGGCCGGCAGACGTCTCGTCATCATCGGTGACGGCCCCGACCGCCCGCGCCTGGAAGCACTCGCCGGCGATACGGTTGAGTTTCTCGGACGCGCTCCCGACGATGTTGTGACGGAGAGAATGGCTACCTGTCAGGGCTTTATCTTCCCCGGTCTCGAAGATTTCGGGATCACACCGGTAGAAGCCCAGGCCTGCGGGAAGCCGATTATCGCATTCCATGGAGGCGGAGCGCTCGAGACGGTTGTCGATGGCAGGACCGGAGTATTTTTCAATGAACAAACGCCCGAATCGGTGATGGAAGCTCTGGCTAGATTTGATGCCGTTGAATGGAACCGGGAAACGATCCGGGCCAATGCTGAGAGATTTTCAACGGCCCGCTTTCTGAAGGAAATGAGCGAGTTCCTCGAAGACATCGCAGACGCTGAAAAAGAGACAAGTCCAAAGGAAACGGCGGCCCTTTCTCAAGCCGCCACCACCGCACTTCCGTGATCAAAAGAGGACTCACAGTCGCATACATCCTCATTGCGACGGGATGCTTCACAGCCAAAGGAGAAGACCTCTCTATGGGTGCCTACTACTACCCGTGGTATCACAGCGACGGGCGCCACTGGGAGGATGGCTACAACGGAGTCTCGCAGGGCCTCGAGCCGGCGCTGAGCGAATATTCCTCTCGCTCCGGAAGCACGCTTGTGAAGCACATCGAATGGTCGAAACAACTCGGGATCGATCACTGGATCTGTTCGTGGTGGGGACGGCAAAGTTGGGAGGACGAAACCCTGAGACAGCACACAGGCCCCGCTCTCGAAAGATCAGGCCCGACAGCACCGAAGCTCTGCCTCTTTTACGAAAGCCCGGGGATACTCAATTTCGATCCTGACAAGGGAATCAATTTCGATCTCCCTCAGAATACAAGGCAACTGGTCGAGGATTTTGACTACCTCGCCCGCCACTACTTCAACCACCCCAACTACCTCAAGATTAACGATCGCCCTGTTCTCTACCTCTACCTTTCGAGAACCTTTACAGGGGACTACGAAAACGCGATCGATCTCGCCCGAACCGCAGCGCAGGCACAGGGATTCAACCCCTTCCTCATCGGTGACGAAGTCTTCTGGGGCTCTCCTGACAGACACCGAATCTCATGCTTCGATGCCATCACTGCCTACAATATGCACGGCCCCGCGCACTTCGCGAATCTGAGTGACTGGAGCCTGTTTCTGAAAGAAACCGAAGCGGTCTACGCCAATTACCGGGATGTCGCCAGGTCCGTGAGTGTGGGGTTCATTCCCGGTGTTCTCCCCGGATTTGACGCCCGCGATGCCTCCGGAGACTACTACGTGATCCCCCGCTCTCTGAGCCCTGAATCAGCGCCCGGATCAACCTTGAATGCCTTTCTCGATCTCGCGCGCCGCCAGACAGACCCGGACCTGAAGACCATCGTGATCACCTCGTTTAACGAGTGGCATGAAGGAACTCAAATCGAGCCCCGCATCGGTGATCTTCCGCTTTCCCCCTTAATCCCAGAGAGCACCTCTGCGATCGACGCAAACTGATTCCCCGTCCACCGCAGCACCTGCAATGGCGAATGCAGCCGAGCAACCGCGTTCACTCTCAAACTCCGGCATCGGGAAAACGTCGACGACTTTTTCGTTTTGCCTGTCGAAAATTCTGGTTCCGTAAGGACCGCAATGGCCATGAAGAACGGGCTCTTCTATCTCGACCTGATCGGGAGGGATTTGAAAGCCCGATCCTATCGCCTTGAGGATTGCCTCCTTCGCAGTCCAGAGCCGGCTCAGAGCGAGCTCCTTCTCCAGCACACCGAGGCCCTCTACCCATGCCGCTTCCGACGAAGTGCAAATATTCCGGACCAAAGGAGCCATTCTCACTTCACCCGGAGAGAGCGCTTCGAGGTCGACTCCGATTTCCAAATTCGGTGACACACCGATAAGAATGTGGGTGCCACTGTGGGCGAGGTTGAAGTGAAACGCCTCGCCTGCCCCCCCTTCGAGCTTCAGCAAAGGCTTCCCGAACCGGCCATAGGCAAATTCAATTCCCCCCGCTTCGATGCCGAGAAGCGCACCGAGAAGATGACGGAGCGAACCTCGTGCAACCACATACTGCCTCCGGTCTTTCTCGAAATGAAAACTGTTAGCGCGCAATCGTTCCTCCTCAGAGAGAACCGATTCGCATGCCGCAAGCCGGTCTTTCGACAGCTCCGTCCCGACATACCAGAGCGCCACCGAATCCATCGGCGGAGGGGCAATACTGAAGCTGGGAATTTCGTTCAAGAAGTTACCACTAACCTGAAACATCCAGGACAGGAAGTCTCATTTAACATCCAATATCGCTTCACGCACCGCTTCAGCCACTTTGTCAATATTGGCGGGATGCAGCATTGAGATATGGTTACCGGGCAAATCGACTACGCTGACTTTCCCATCGACCACGTCTCCCCATCCCAGCATGTCGTCGACTTCAAATTTATCATTGCCTTCGGTAGCGCGGAACAGCACAAGATCACCGGCCAATCCGGACGGATGGTAGGCCTCCATCGCCGCCTCATAAGCCTGCCTGACCTGAACCTGACGCAGCCAGCCGGTCGACTTCGATGACGGCAGCGCTCTTGCAACCGCGCCCTCCGTCGAAAATTTGACCCGATAGGCAAGTCCGGTGCTGATTCGCATTCCGAGTTTACCTGCCTTTTCAAGCGCACCCGAGTTCTTCGCCTGCGGTGCGTTCCAATTGGAAGCGATCCGTTCGGCGAGACTCAATGCTCTCAGTTCAACCTGGGGATTCCAGGTATCGAGCACTCCGAGAAAAGCAATTTTATCCCCCGCATCAACGAGCTGACAGGCCATCTCATAAGCCACAACGCCTCCGAAGGAGTAGCCGCAAAGGTAATACGGCCCCGTTTTCTGAACCTTTTTCAGCTCCCTGACATAGCGGGCTGCGGTCTCTTCAACCGGCTCGACCTTGATCTCTCCACCATCGGTGAGAATCGCCGCCTCAAACGCGCAGAAAGGCCTTCCGGGGTCGAGTCGGTCAGCTATCCCCTGATAGAAGAAAATGCCACCATCGCCCCCGTGGACACCGAAGAGTGGCGGTTTATCGCCTCCGGTCTGAAGGAATACAGTTGTGTCAGCGATCGCTTCGTCGTCATCGTTCCCTTCAGATAGCGCGCCACCAATAAGGCTCTGATAGGATCCGTCGGCAGCCTCCTCAATACGACCGTCACTGCGGCGCTCCAATTCAGCAGCGAAATCACAGAGGACCGGAGATTTAATCAAAGCCGAAAGCGGCAGCTGCAAACCGAGGTCCTTCTGGACGCGGGAAAAGAATCTCATCCCGAGGAGCGAGTGTCCTCCGAGGGCAAAGAAATTATCGTCACGCTTCACTTCGGGAACTTTCAGGATATCAGCCCAGATCGCGGCGATAGTGCGTTCCATTTCAGTTACCGGTTCCACAGAAGCCTGCTCACTGATTTCATCGTCATTACTCAACTGTTTGGGACGGGGAAGCGCTTTGGAATCGATTTTCCCATTCACGTTCAAGGGTAACTCGTCCATGACAACGAAGACCGAAGGAACCATGTAACTTGGCAATTGCGACTCCAGATAGGCCCTCATATCATCGGCAACAGGCTTGCAACCGTTCATGGGAGATACGTAGGCAACGAGCGACTTCCCGGCAGCCCCCTCTCCGAGAGCGACGACTTTGCACTGACCGATTAACGGGTCATTAGCCAGTTTTGCTTCAATCTCCGCAGGCTCAACGCGGAAGCCGCGAATCTTCACCTGATGATCAATCCGACCGAGAAACTCGATGACTCCGTCGAGACGATAACGACAAAGGTCACCGGTCCGGTAGAATCGCCTTTCCCCGCGCCCATCAGGATTGGCGAAGATAAATTTTTCGTCTGTAAGCGCGGGGCGATTTAAATACTCCAGCGCCAAACCGTCACCGCCACAACATAGCTCGCCGGTCACTCCGGGCGGGAGCGGATCGCCCTCCGGATCCAGAATCCATACCGAGGTATTCGCAATCGGCCGACCGACAGGCAAAGCGTTTTGTTTGAGGTCGTCAGGAACGACTTCATGAGTCAGAGTAAACGTTGTATTTTCAGTGGGACCATACCCGTTGACTAACTTAATGTCAGGATGGGCGTTCATGAGCAACTCAGCGTGACGAACCGGAACGACGTCACCACCGGCGAGGACCTGGCGAACTCCCGTAAAAGCTTCGACATGTTCCTCCACCATGAGCTGAAACAAGCCGCTGGTGAGCCACAGTGTTGTAACGTGATGCGTCTGAATCGCGTCAGCAATCGATGACAAGGTGAGGTCTCCTGATGCGGGCAAGACGAGTTTTCCACCATTCAGAAGGGCCCCGAAAATTTCGAAACTGGAAGCATCAAAGGAGATACTCGCCGCCTGAAGAATGGATTCATCAGGCCCGAAATCACAAAAGTTCGTATTGCGGACAAGACGGACAATTCCCCGGTGAGGGATCACGGTTCCTTTCGGTTCACCGGTCGACCCCGAGGTGTAGATCACCTGAGCAGGAGAATCAGCACAGCAGTCAGCGGGATGCACAGGAACCTTTTCAGCATCTCCCCTTTCAACCGCTTCGGCGACATCAAGAAGAGTAGGAACAAGGTCTCCAATCCGCGCGGAAAGCGCTTCCTCCGAGATCACGACAGATAATCCGGAGTCAACTACCATTAGAGAAATTCGCTCTGCAGGATAGGCGGAATCAAGCGGCACGTAGGAAGCACCCAGTTTCAGAATCGCCAACAGTGAAGCGATCCGGTCCGGCGATTGATCGAGAAAGATGCCAACCCGGTCACCACTCTTGACACCTGCAAGGTCGAGAGAATGCGCAATACGGTCAGTGCGTTCGCTCAAATCACTGTAGCTGAGAGTGACTCCATCCGATTGAATTGCAACGCGCCCGGAATACAAGTCGACCGTCTCTTCGAAAAGTGAAGTGATTGTCGAATCTGAGGGATAGTCCGATTTCGCCTCACTCCAGTCAGATAGCATCTGCAGATCATCCCTGTGAAGGGCTCTGCTAACCTGCCCGATAGTGGCCTCCGGTGCGCGAACTACCTCCTCGAGAATCGCAAGGTAGGAACGGCTCCATGCTTCTACGGACTCCCGCGAAAACCGCTCGCACTGAAAGTTAAACTGAAGCTCAATCTCATCCTCTCTCTCAAGCGCATTCAGAAAAAGAGGTGCCAGCGAATAGCGGCGACGAACTTCGGAGATCTGCTCGTTGAGTCCCGAAAATAGAGTGTGTCCTTCCATTTTCTCCAGATTGAAAATAGCGTCAACACCGGGCCGCTTCGAGAAAGGCAACGCCTTGAGAAGACTACCGTATGTGCAGTCGTGATTCTCCATGCAATCGAGCATCGTCAGCTGAAACTCCCGGAAAAAGGCAGCAATCGATTTCTCAGGATCGAGGTCAGAACAGACCGGCAACGTGTTCACACAGTGGCCGACCATCGATTCCATCCCCTCCCTGACACTTTGACCGGCGATAGGAAAGAAGGTCGCGACCCGGTCCTGTCGACCAAGTCTACCTAACAGAATCTGAAACGCCCCCATCATCAGTGAAAAAGTCGTCGCCCCGGATTTACGGGCAACTCCCTTGAGGCCTTTCATGAGATCACCTTCGACCATTCCTGCGACGCGATCCCCTTTAAGGCCCGGCTCATTCGGATCAAATGACTTCTTTACCGGAAGATCAAGTGGACGAACGGGCTCGTCGAACATCGAGACCCAGAAGCGCTCCGCCTCGCCACCGACCCGTGCTTTCTCATGTTGAGAGGCCTCAAGCGAAAACAGGCTCAAGCTTGTCGCGGGATCCAAAACGAGCGTTTCGCCATTTTTCCTCGCAGAATAGAATCTCCCGAGATCACCGGTAACCACATTGTAGCTCCAACCGTCACAGACGAGGTGATGCGCGTTTAAAATGAGCGAATGCGCTTCGATACCGGTTTTGACTATTCGAGCGCGGATCAGCGGACCATTCTCAAGATCAAAAACCCACTCACGTTCGATATCCAACTGCGACTCGAAAAGCGCAGCTCGGGCATCAGCGGCGAGGTCCGACAGGTCAACGGAAGGAATATCAATCGTCAACTCCCCGCTAATCGAGAAGCCGTCCCCCTCTTCAGAGAAAGTCGCGCGAAGCCCGTCATGCCGGTTGATCACGTCCTGCAATGCCCCAGCAAGTGCCTCCGAATCAAGCTCTCCGTGGAACTTCAGTTCGACGACCTCGTTGTAACAACGGGAAGCATCATCACTCTGTTTTGATGCCAGCCATATCTCGGCCAGTGAATCGGTTAGGGGGTAGCGAGCACTGCTCGCTGAGACTTTTTTGCGGTCCCGGGGGTTTCGGCAATTTCGCCGCCGCTCTCCCCATTCCAGGGCAGAAGCCGCGTTGGACCGGAGAGTCTTTTCCCGTTGAGCTGAATGGCCGATCCTGTCGCGGATTTCTCAAAGAATCCCGCATCCTGAAGCTCCGCAATCGACTCGCGAAAAGCGGCGATGACATAGTCGACGTCTTCATCAGTGTGAGCTGTCGTCATGTATGACGGGAATCCCTCAAGCAGGAAAACCCCTTTCTGGCGCAGATGGAAAAAGAGCAGGTTGGCATATTTGTTATCATCAATATGACGAACAAACATCTGACTGCCGAAGTTCGGCATCCGGAAAGGCACGCCGTTCTCAACGAACATTCTGTCCACCGTGGAGGCAAGCCGGTTCGCCTTCGCCTTCAGGTCAACCCATAGCTCCGGGCCGCACTCTTTGAGATAGATGAGCATCTCTTTCACCGCAGCCATCGCAAGAGGATGTCTTACAAACGTCCCCGCGAAGAAAGTCACTCCCTGTTCAGGAAATGAATCATCTCCATACTGCCAGTGCCCACCATCGAAAGTATCCATGTATTCCGCCTTACCGGCGACAACGCCGACGGGCATTCCCGCACCGACCACTTTCCCATAGGTGGCGACGTCAGCTTCGACGCCGAAATATTCCTGAGCACCTTTAGGCCCCGTCCGGAACCCGGTGATGACCTCGTCGAAAACAAAAGCGCTACCGCACTCTTTAGTGATTGCACGCAGCTCCTGAATGAACTCTTTCGGCTGGAACTCGGGACGACGACTCTGAATCGGCTCAACAATCACGGCCGCGATCTCTTTGCCGCGCTTCCGAATAATTTCGAGAGACTCATCGGTTCCGTAATCGAGAACAATCACATCATCGACGGCACGGTTCGGAATCCCGGGGGCGACTGGCATCGATCTCAGTTTATCCCCGGACCCGACACCTCTTACTAACACTTCATCAAAGTTTCCGTGATAGTCCTTGGTGAAAACAACGATCTTATCCCGCCCCGTCACCGTTCGGGTCATACGCATCGCCGCCTGAACGGCTTCCGATCCGGTGTTCACAAAACTACAACGCTCGTTGCCTGTGAGTTCGCAGAAAAGCTTCGCCGCCTCCATCGCATCCTGACACTGAGGCCCCACCTCAACACCGCGGTCGAGTTGATCGTGAAGCACCGCCGTGATGCGATCAGGTGAATGCCCGAGGAAACCGGGACCAAAGCCATTCAGCATATCGATGTATTCGTTCCCGTCGATATCGAGCAAACGCGAACCTTTCGACTTCTTCACTACGATCTGATAAATCATTTCCTTCCAGAGTCTGTTGAACCCGGAAACCGTTCTCGGGTCAGCATACCACTGTCGATATTGCTCCGTCAGTTCCTTGGAGGAAGCTGTCTTCGCCGTGTATTTGGCGATCAGTTCATCGAGATGTTTCTGCTGAGTTGGCGTGAGCGTTTCATCGACCTCGCGATCAATTGATGTGGTCGGTGCCGAAACATTCCTGTCAGCCGTTTTCTCTTTCGAAACCGGCTTACTTTCCACCGGCTCAGGATTCTGTGCGGGAGCGGCGGCCGGAGCAGGCAGTTCAACTCCGGCGACAGGGGCAACAGCACCGGGACTGGGAACACCCTGCAGCAATCCCAGTTGCTGTTGCATCAGGTTCATCTGCTGCGCAATGATACTTTGCAAGGAGCCGTCATTGGGAACCACCGCGATCGAATTGGAATGAGCCACCGGAGCAGCCATAGATACCGCCGGAGCCTGTTCAGGAACAATTGCAACGCTTGCCGCCCGCTCGATAGCCGGAACGGGGTCCGCTGCCGGAGGAGGAGCTGCCGCTTCACGATACTCTTCCTGTGGCAGGATTTCATCAAGATGAGCAACCATGGAATCGATCGTCGAGAGGTCGGTCATCAGTTCCCGCATTTTCACATTCGTTCCAAACTCATCATTGAAAGCTTTGCTGACCTGGGTCAGAAGCAATGAATCAAAACCAAGCTCGAGATAGGTTGAGGATCCTGTCAGTTCCTCCTCGGGCACTCCGGAAAGGTTCGTCAAAATCCCTCCAACGGCAGAGGTTAGAGCGGAAGTTCGGGAAGCAGCGGTCGTGCTCATGTTAGTGTCAGTTTGTGCGGTAGGTGCGTTTAAAAATTGAGAAATTAGAGCAGTCGGATCGGGACCGGAAGTTGCCCCGGATTCCGGAACGGTTTCAATGCCGACGGGATCGACCCAGTGGCGTTTTCTTTCAAAAGGATAAGTGGGGAGCGGAACTCGCTTCCGGATTTCATCTCCGTAGAAAGCCTCCCAGTCGACTTCGATGCCATCCATCCAGAGGCGGCCCAATGAGGTCAACATCTGAGCGTGATCGGAGCCGGACTCCTGAATGTGCTGACACGTCGAAACGATTCGATGGCTGGAACCGCGATCAATAGACTGCCTTGCGAGCCCGCAAAGCGTCTGCCCCGGTCCCACTTCAACAAAAATCTGACGCTCCTCTTCAGAAGCAAGCCGCGACACCGCTTCACTGAACCGGACGGTTTCACGAAGGTGTTTGGCCCAGTAGGCGGGATCGGTCGCCTCCTCCGGTGCGAGCCAATCCCCTGTCACCGTTGAAAAAATCGGAATAGCCGGCGCTTTCAACTTCAGTTCACTGAAACACGCTTCAAATTTCGGAACAACGGAATCCATCATCCGGGAATGGAAAGCGTGGGAAGTGTGCAGCGGCTTCGCCACGATCCCCTCTTTCTCGAGAACCCCGGCAAACTTCTCAAGATCGCAATGTTCACCGGCGACGACACACAGGCCCGGACTGTTCACTGCAGCGAGGTCCAGTTCAGCTGGCAATTTCTCTATCAAAGCAGCCTCATCGAGTCGCACCGATAGCATCCCCCCTCCTCGAAGATCTCCCATGAGACGTCCCCGATGAGCGAGCAGTTCGAGTCCTTCCTCCAGTGAAAAGACGCCAGCGTGACAGGCCGCGACAAACTCACCGACGCTGTGACCGATCATTGCCCGGGGAGTGACGCCCCAATGCATCCATAGATCGGCCAGCGCATACTCAATCACAAAAATTGCCGGTTGTGCCAGAGTCGTATTCTTGAGAACTTCAGCGGCAATCTCAATATTCGCGCCCTTTTCAGGAAACAGGACCTCTCTCAAACTCACATTCAAGTGCGGCTCGAGAAAAGCTGAACAGCGGTCAATGAGGGCACGAAAACGCGGCTCGGACCGGTAGAAAGCAAGCGCCATATTGACGTGCTGAGCTCCCTGACCGGGGAACATGAAATTCACAGGGGGATTGCTGCGATCGGCGGTCTGCGCCACTCCCGGCCTGGTGAGAGATTCCTGCAGCCCGGCAAAATTCCCCGCCACAAAAACCCGCCGGGCTCGAAACGGCTTCCGCCCGATGGCGAGCGTCCAGGCGACATCAGCGAGTTGCTCCTTTTCCGCATTCGCTTTGCTATAGGCCTCGAGATTTTTAACCGCCTTATTCAGGGCGGCTTCCGATCTGGCCGAGAGAACGACAAGTTGAGCGTCGCGTGCAGATTTCACCGATTTCACTTCAGGCGCTTCCTCCATCACGGTATGAACATTGGTTCCTCCGACACCGAATGAGCTGACACCCGCCCGACGTGGAATCTCTTCGGAAATTCGCTCCCACGCTTTCAGTTCCGCATTGGGAAAAAACGGGCTGTTCGCAAAGTCGATTTTCGGGTTCGCTTTCTGAAAGTGCAGCAGAGGCGGCAGCGCCTTCTTCTCCAGTGAAACGGCCGTCTTGATTACTCCGCAAACGCCTGAGGCAACATCGAGGTGCCCCACGTTTGTCTTGAGGGACCCAATCGCACAATACTGATTTCCTTTCACTCCCGCTTCACGGAACGCTTTCGTCAGCGCAGTAACTTCGATGGGGTCCCCCATTGGCGTTCCCGTACCGTGTGCCTCGATCGCTGTGATCGTGTCAGGGCTCACTCCGGCATCCTCGTGCGCCATTCTGATGACACTAACCTGACCGTCAACACTTGGCGCGGTGTAGCTGTGTTTTACACCGCCATCGTTATTCATCCCCGTTCCGCGAATCACCGCGTGGATATGATCGCGATCCCGGATCGCATCACTGAGACGTTTCAGCATGACGACTCCGGCACCGTTCGCAAAGACAGTTCCCGAGGCCTTTTCATCAAAAGCGCGGCAATGCCCATCACCGGAAAGCATCCCCTGCTCGGTGTAGAAATACCCGCGCTTGTAGGGAAGCGTCACGGTGACTCCGCCGGCGAGGGCCATGTCACAGAGGCCTTCGCGGATTGAGCGGCAGGCTTCAGCAATCGCGACCATCGAAGTGGAGCAAGCCGTCTGCAAAGTCATCGCAGGACCTCGCAAGTTCAGTTTGAAAGCAACCCGCGTCGCAAGGTAATCCTTATCGTTGCCCAGTTCCGTCTGCAGCGATCCGACCTGAATCTGCGGAATGAGATCATTCAGAAATTTGGGATCACTGCACAGATTGGCAAGGAGGTAGGTATCAAAGTAGGCTCCTGCATAGACGCCAATCCGTTCGCGATGATTGTCAGGCTGGTAACCGGCCCTCTCCATCGCCTCCCACGCCAGCTCGAGGAAAATCCTCTGCTGAGGATCCATGATCTTCGCGTCCTTTGGAAGAATACCGAAGAAAGAGGCATCGAACTTATCAATGTCTTCAATGATCCCTTTAACAGGCACAAAATCAGGCCTCTCAAATTCGTCGGGATAGGCCAGTTCATCTTTCCCGAAGCGTGAAATAGACTCGGTTCCCGAAGCGAGATTCTGCCAGAGTTCCTCCGTATCGTTGGCACCGGGAACGCGCAGAGACATCCCTACAATGGCGACCTGATCAGCGAGATCATCTTTTTCCGCGCTTCGGTTCTCTTTTACAGAGTATTTTTGAGGATCTGTTTTTTCAGGATCGGATTCTTTCGCGATCGCCGACTCAATATCTTTTACTGTCGGGAGAGCAAACAGCTCCGACAGTTCCATTTTGACATCGAACGCACCCCGCAACATCGAGTGCACGCGGACCATATCCAACGAGCCGCCCCCCAGTTTTGAAAAGGCATCAGAGATTCCAACTCCGTCCATCTCGAGGACTTCCTCCCAGATTTCAACGATTCGCTTCTGCACCGGAGTTCCCGGTTTGATGTAATCATCGGAAATCTCAGGACGAACCTTCCTGACATTAACCAAATCCGCTACGAGCGCTTTCGGCTCACTCCAGAGTGAGGCGGCCTTGATCAGAAATTCATTCCAGCCCGATTGCAAAACTGCGTGCGATGGATTTGATCGCTTTCCATTTGTCGCGATTTTCGTCGCGCTGTCAGGGAAAGGAGACAACTCAGCCGCCTGTTTCATCGCGATACGGAAGACACCTTCCTCCTTATCAAACTCCGCTCCGATTTCAGCAAGGAAAGCACGACAGGGCTCGTTCTTCTCACTCTCACGGTACGCAATTTCAATCGTATCGAGTCCCCGCTCATTCGCGAGACGGGCCAACTCGATCATCATGACCCGTTCGACCCCTTTTCCAAGGGCACGGCAACTCAGAATAAACAACTCGGTTCGCAACGACTTACCCGCTTCGCGATAGAGCATCGCGCCGACGAGACCGTATTGACCGAACCTGTCTGAAACATTGACTATCGAGCACCTGCCCGTCTCCGTGCATCGCGCTGCCACATCCGACTCGCTGAGCCGAAGCGTATTGGCATTGAACTGATTGGTTCTTTGTGAGAGTTGAGCGATCCGTATTTGGTCCTCCACCGCCGCTTCGGTGATATCCACCTCAAGATTCAAATCCTTGAGAAAGGAAGCGAAGTCGCCGCTCGACTCGAGAAGCTCCCTGCGATCACTTTCGCTCTGGTAGAAGCGCGTGCGGAGCCCGTCCTCAGTGGTGGCTCCGTTCGAATCAAGACACCAGAGATTGCCGATAAACTGCGGTATCTGCCCGGGATCAGAAGGCAGACAAAGAGCGGTCACTCCGGGGCAGTTGGCAGTAACCTCGGCAACTTCCGCAGGGTTGTCATCGATGAAAACGAAGCTGTCGATTCCAAGGTTAAGCTCTTCAGCCAGTTCCTTGAGATTGAGCGATTTCGGCTTCCAGTTCACTTTCCACCCGACAAAGTGGTCACGCCTCAGCGACAAGTCTTCCGCCCTTTCAGCAAAGACGAGATCGAGATCCTTTTCATTGTTCTTGGATGCGAGAGCGAGGAGGAATCCTTCATCATGCCTCGCGACCATGAAGTCAGCCATCTCACGCCACGGTCCGCTCATGTCGAGCCCGGAAGGTCCGTCCTCCCCTGCCACTCCGCCCCACAGGGTGTTGTCAGCATCGAGAACAATGACTTTCGCAGGACGCCGCGAAACACGTGAAACATTCCGTGCGATGACCAGTCCCAGCGCCGCATACATCTCCGCGCTGTAGGGAACCCTCGCTGCCGATTCCGCTTCCGAATCAAAACCATCCTCGACAGGATAGCCGGATAAAACTTCAGCAGATAATACCGTGGTAACGGTCGCGGCCCCTTTCAACGAATCGCGCACCTGTCGCTCCCACTGATCGGATTCCGCATCGCGAGTTTGATGAGGACAGAACACTAACAGAGTCCTCGCGGAGGATTTCGCCGCGAGCCCTTTAATGGCATCTGCCAGCTCGGAAGCGAGCTTTTCATCCGCCCTGCTTTCCGAAAGGTCGCCGGGTCGGACAAGAAAAATATTGATCCCGCCGGAATTGGAAACGCTCCCACTCCCCGGGTTGAGTGCCTCCTGAAAGACCTGGTTGAACTCGGAAAACACCACATCTGCATGTATACCGGCCTCCTTGAGTAGGAATTCCAGAGAAGCCCCGAGAGGTTCGGCTACAAAACTCGCCGTGATCCTGAGATTTAGTGATTCGCTGCTCATTTCGTTACATCGGTGATCAGCTTCATATCCCCGAGCGCCGGAAACGCCGCCCGCCACTCATCAAAAGGAGCCCGCTCCAGAGAAACACTGATGCAAGCTTCCTCCGCACCGGCCTTCGCGATCTCCTCTCCCATGGGTCCGACAATGAGACTGCTACCGGGGTAGTCCAAATTAGGATCGGACCCGCACCGATTCACCCCGAGGACGTAGGCCTGATTTTCAATCGCGCGCGCTTTCAACAATGTCAGCCAGTGCTCAACCCGTGGCGTGGGCCAGTTGGCGATGACCGGAAAAACCTCTGCTCCCTTCGCTGCCGCAATACGGAACAGTTCAGGGAATCGAAGGTCGTAGCAGATCACCGGTGCAATCTTCCAACCGTCGATCTCAAAAATAACAGCCTCTTTGCCCGCGAGGTAGTGCTCTCCTTCCCCCGCGAGAGGAAACGGATGCACCTTGCGATAGCGGGAGAGTTCACTCCCGTCCGGTTGAAAACAAACAGCTTCGTTTGCCCCCCGGTTCGAGCCTTCAACTTTCAGGGCGATCCCCGCAATGACATAGCACCGGTGTCTCCGCGCCAGATCGGAGAAAAACGTGTAGGAAGGACCATTCGCCTCTTCACACACCTCCCCCGTGTTCATGCTGAATCCGCACGAACAGAGTTCCGGGAAAACAAGAACCGCCCCTTCGAGGCCTTCAGTGCCGGCCCTGGCGTCAACCATCCCCGAAAGCACACTAAAATTCGCTTCCGGCGCTTCCCACGCGGTGTTTGTTTGAAAACAATGTAGATCCATAATTGTCAGCTCCCCAAAACTGCTCAAATTTGCGATATCTCTTAATTATTAGAATAAAATACGATTTTTATAAAAAATGTCAAAACTATTATAAAAGCCAACCAAGTCGATTCCCTGAATTTTAATAACACTTCAGACAACCTTTTATTATGATAATTATTAAATTTACGATATATTCCATAATAATGAAAGCAGTAATCATACAAAAACGAGTAACTCGGGTTCTCCTCTTACTCTTTGCCTTTCTTCTGGCAGGGCAGTTCCTCGCGCTCTACTGCCGGTTCGCATTGGAAAAACCCAATGCCTTCGGAATCGTTCCTCTCTTTCTCTTCGACCGTGAGAACAACCTCCCCACCCTGTTTTCGGGTGTCCAACTCGCCATCGCCGCGCTGCTTGCATTGGCTATTGCCTACTTTGTTCGATCGCAGAAATCAGGAAAAGCGCGCCCCTGGTTTATCATTGCCGCAGTTCTGAGCTATCTCGGCATCGATGACATGGCGAGCATCCACGATCACATTGACCTCGCAATCATGGCGCGGGTGGAAACAACCGGCTTGATCTACTGGCCCTGGGTAATTCCCTACGCGATCCTCGCCCTGGGGATCATCATCTACTTCGTTCCTTTCTTCTTCAAACTACCGGTAGCTACCAGAATATTTTTCGCGACCTCTGCGGCGATGTATATCTTCGGGGGAATCGGAATGGAAATGATCGGTGCGAGTCATGCCGAACACGCCGGCGAAGAGGGCCTTCGGTATGCGATCTTCACGACAATCGAAGAGAGCCTCGAAATGCTGGCGGTGACACTGCTCATCGCGGGACTGCTGCACTACATCAACCACTTTGCGAAAGCGCTTTCGATTACGTTCCTGCCTGAAGCCAGCCTGCGGAACGACTTGGAAGCTGAGGCCTGAAGCGCCCGCTGCGCGCTCTCGAAATTATTTTCCCTCCTCAGAATAACGCGATGACGGTCTCGCACCTCAAGAATCTAAATATAGACTCATGTCTGAATTTAGATGAAAAGCCTGAACACCGAGCCATCGCCAAGTCCCAGCCTTTCACCGGGGACCGATAGAACCTTATCCATCCTCGAAACACTGGGAGAAAGCGTTCAGGGGCTCTCGGTCGCGGAATTGGTCAGAGCGCTGGGAATTCCTCAAAACTCGGTTTTCCGCATCACCACCACCCTGCACGACCGGGGCTATCTCCACCGCCGGGAAGACGACAAACGCTTCCTTCTCAGCAATAAGTTCCTCGATTTGGTTCGGCCGAAAGCGAACGGAAAAAGCCTCGCCGTCTGCGCCTATGAGCCGATGAAAGACCTTTCCGCCGAAACCGGCGAGACGGTGCAGCTCCTTGTGCGAAGCGATCGCAAAGGCATGGTTCTCGAACAGGTTGTGGGAAGGCACCCCGTAAAAGTCATGGGCGAAATAGGACTTCGCGTGCCGCTCTATTCCTGCGCACCGGGAAAAGCCCTTCTCGCGTCCCTCCCTGAAGATGAACGCAGCGACTGGTTCGCCGGAGTGAAACTCAAGAAGTTCACGCCTACAACCATTTCGACCAAAAAAGGTCTCGAAGAAGAGATGCGGAAAATCATAGAATGCGGGTATGCGATCGACCTCGCTGAAGGGCTCGAAGGGATTCACTGCGTCGCCGCCCCGATTTTTAACGAATATCAGTATCCCGTCGGTGCCGTCACTGTAATGGCTCCGGGCTTTCGCCTCCACCCCGATCAATTTCACGCCCTCGGCCTCCAGTGCATCGCCACTGCGAACACGATCCGCGAGCGTCTTCTCTCATGAGCTTTTCAATTTCCAAATCATTGACCCAACCGTGGGGTTCCCAACCGTGGGGTTCCCAACAGGGTGGTTCCCAACAGGGTTGGGTCACACACCTGACCCTGTTGAGTGTTGCCCTGTCAGGCTTCACGGGACTGCAGGCTGCCGACCATACCGCGGAGGGGATCGAATTTTTCGAAGCAAAGATCCGCCCCGTTCTCGCGCAGGAATGCTACGAATGTCACAACTCGCGGGACAAGGCAAAAGGAGGACTCGTTCTCGATTTTCGCGACGGGCTCCTCGAAGGCGGCGATCTCGGCCCGACCGTTATTCCGGGGAAACCGGACGAATCGATTCTCATGGAGGCGTTGCGTCACGAATACGATCTCGAGATGCCGAAAGCCGGCGTGAAGCTCGATCCCCCCATCGTCGCCAACTTTGAGAAATGGATCGCGATGGGAGCTCCGGATCCGAGAGACAATCCCCCGTCAGATGAAGAACTCGCCTCCGACACAGGATGGGATGCGATTCTCGAAACCCGGAAAAACTGGTGGAGCTTCCAACCCGTCGCGCCAGCTCCTGATGCCGCTTCCGTCGACAGCTTCATCGATAAAAAACTGACTGACGCAGGTCTTGCGAAATCACCGGCCGCGAGTCCTGACATTGTTGCACGCCGCCTTTATTTCACGCTCACAGGTCTTCCCCCTTCGCCTCAACAACTCGATGAATTCCGCGCTGCGGCATCGAAGGATTCCCGTGCGGCCATCAGGGAACTGACCACAGAGCTCCTCGCCAGCCCCGCCTTCGGCGAAACCTGGGCCCGTCACTGGATGGACTGGATTCGCTACGCCGAGTCGCACGGGTCCGAAGGTGATCCGAAAATTGACAACGCCCACCTCTACCGCGACTACCTGATCCGCGCGCTCAATTCCGACATCCCCTACGATCAACTTCTCAAAGAACACATTGCCGGTGATCTCCTCGATAATCCCCGACTCAATGACGAACTCGGTATCAATGAGTCGATCATCGCAACGGCTCACTGGAGAATGGTCTTTCACGGCTTTGCCCCCACCGATGCGCTCGATGAGAAAGTGCGATTCACCGACGATCAGATCAATGTTTTCACAAAAGCCTTTCAGGGGCTCACGGTTTCCTGCGCACGCTGCCACAACCACAAATTCGACGCCATTTCCCAGGCCGACTACTACGCTCTCTTCGGCATTTTCGGCTCAACCCGCCCCGGTAGAAAACTGATCGACCAGGACGAAGTGCTGGAGAAGAACAAAGCGGAACTCGCCAGTCTGAAACCCCGAATCCGGGAAAGTCTCATCAACGACTGGAGTAAAGTGGAAGTGCCGGCAAAACTCCCCGAATGGGAAAAGAAATTCAAAACGGTTCAGGACAGCCGCGCCGCTGATCTCGCGCGCCGCAGCTCATTGAAAGAATCAGAAGTGGCGACTCGCTGGAATCTCCGCAACGATGACGAATACCGCGGCTGGTTTAAATATGGAAACGGCCTTCCTGCGAAAGCCTCAAGTGCAGGAGCATTCACGGTCGCTCCCTCCGGAGAGGCCGCCGTTTCTGAAATCCTGCCCTCGGGTGTCTACAGCCACCTCCTTTCGAACAAACACGCAGCAAGACTCACTTCGAAAGAATTCACCCTCGACGATGAATATGAATTGCTCGTGAGAACCCGCGGCGACGGCAAAGCGATGGTTCGCTATGTTGTCCAGAATTACCCTCGCAGTGGCACCGTTTTCAAAGTCGATGAGATGGGCCTGAAAAACGACACTTCATGGAAATGGCACAAATTTGATCTCACCTACTGGAAGGGCGATCAGATCCACATCGAACTGGCGACAGCCAAAGACGCGCCCCTCCTGACCAAAGATGAAGACCGCTCCTGGTTTGGCGTCGACGAAGCTATTCTCGTTAAGAAAGGCTCCGCCGACGAGTTCATCAAAGCGACGCTTCCTCATTGGGATCCTCTCTTCGAAGCGGAGGGGGAAACCTTCCGCGGACGGTTCACCAATGCCCTCACAAAGGCACTGAATCACTGGAAAGAGAATACGCTCTCCGATTCCGAGGCCCTCTTTCTCGACTGGGCGCTCACGAACAAACTGTTACCCAACCGGATCGAGGCTCTACCGGAATCCAAAGCACTCATCCTCCGATACCGCGAACTGGAATCGGCAATCAAGGTCCCCACACGCGTCCACGGACTCGATGAATGGCTTGCTTCGAACCAGCCTCTCTTTGACCGGGGCGACCACAAGAAACCACTCGAAGAAGTTCCCCGGCGCTATCTCGACGCAATCGATCCCGGCCCGTTCCAATCGAAAGAAAGCGGGAGACTCGAGCTCGCTGAAAAGCTTCTCGATAACGAAAACCCGTTCACCCGGCGCGTCATCGTCAACCGCGTCTGGCACCACCTTTTCGGACAGGGCCTCGTCCCGACGACCGACAACTTCGGCCGAATGGGAGACAAACCAAGCCACCCCGTCATGCTCGACACACTCGCTGTGAAATTCTCGGACGAGTTCGACTGGTCACTCAAAAAGCTCATTGCCTTCCTCGTCGACACCGAAGCGTTCCAGCGCTCCAGCACCCCCACCCCGGAGGCGAAAGACGAAGACCCTGACAATAAACTACTTTCCCATTTCACCGTGAAGCGTCTCGAAGCCGAGGCGGTGCGCGATGCCCTCCTCAAGGTATCGGGAACACTCGACAGTTCGCACTACGGGGTTCCGGTCGGCGGAACAACGCCGCGGCGCTCTGTTTATGTCAATGTGATCCGCAACCGGATGGATCCTTTTCTCAGTGTCTACGATGCACCGGTGCCTTTTTCCACTACCGGAACGCGCTCCGAAACCAATGTCCCCGCGCAATCGCTCACGATGCTGAACAGCCCTTTTGTCGTGAGCACCGCGGGTGCTTTTGCCGGCGCAACCTCCTCCGGGGAAACCGACAGTCGCATCAGCCGGATGTGGAGAAGCGCTCTCGCACGGGACATCACTCCCCCGGAGCTCACTGCAGCACGCGGTTTTCTTTCTCAGCTTGAGAAGCAGGGCGCACTTTTGTCTGAGACCAGAGCAAAGCTCGAATCCCGGCTGACATCCATCCAGAACGAACAACGCTCAATCCTCGATCCGGCGAGAAAAGCGATCGAAGAGAAACGGGCCGCTGAAAACGGGGGGAAAGCAACTGAATCTCAATCATTTGGTGAGACGGGAGCGTGGGATTTTTCACAGGGCCTCAAAGACCTTGTCGGGAAAAACGATCTTGAGCTGAAAGGTTCGGCCCGCCTCGAAAACGATGCTCTCGTTCTCGATGGAAAAGGCTTCGCCAAATCAAAGCCTCTTTCGGAGACAGTGGAGGCCAAAACTCTGCACGTAAAATTGACGCTCGATTCACTCGATCAAAAGGCCGGCGGGGCCATGACAATTCAGGACAACAACGGGGGAAGCTTTGACGCCATCGTCTATGCAGAGAAAAAGAACGGGCACTGGCTTTCGGGGAGCAACAATCACAAGCGGACGAAACCCCTCAATGGAACGCTGGAAAAGGCCGCGGCCAAAACAGCAGTCACAATCACGATTACCTACGACGAGAAAGGAACGGTTCGCTGCTACCGGAACGGGGTACCCTACGGTAAAGCCTACGACGCCGGCTCGCTCCAGCCGTTCAAAAGCGGGCAGTCCCATCTTGTCTTCGGACTGCGTCACGGAACTGCCGCAGGTGGAAACCGGATGCTGAAAGGCCGCCTTTTCGAAGCCCGCCTCTTTGATCGCGCCCTCAGCGACGAGGAAGTGAAAGCGATGTGTGACGGCATTTCCAATTTCATCAGTCCGTCACAGATTTTAGAGTCACTTACAGAGGTGCAGCGATCGCGCCTAACCGAAATCGAATCAACCCTCGCTGAGATCCGGCTGCAACTCGCTGAACTCGGTCCTCCGCCGACGGAAAAAGACCGTTGGCAGAATCTCGCGCATTCCATTTTTAACCTGAAGGAGTTTATCTATGTCTACTGAACCTTTTCCCCAATCATCACGACGTCAGTTCCTCGAGCGCACCTCGGCGGGATTCGGGGCGATGGCGCTGTCGAGCATGCTTCATCGCGATCTCTTCGCGGCGGGAACGAACCGGAAAGCGAAGGCAAAAAACGTCATTCTTTGTTACATGTCAGGGGGCGTTTCCCAGGTAGATTCCTTTGACCCGAAACCACTCCTGAACAAAGAGCACGGCAAAGACATGCCGATGAAAGTTGAGCGGACACAGTTCAACAACAATGGACAGATCCTCGGTTCCCCTTTCAGTTTCAAAAAATACGGGGAAAGCGGAATCGACGTCAGCGAGATCTTTGAGAAGACCGCGGGCCATGCCGACAGCCTTGCCGTGATTCGCTCAATGACGACAACGGTCAACGAACACGCCCAGGGCAACTTCATGGCCCACACCGGATTTCCATTCCTCGGTCATCCCAGCGCGGGTGCATGGATCAGCTACGGTCTCGGATCGGAGAATGAAAATCTCCCCGCCTATTGTGTCCTCCAAAGCGGGGGCGCGGTCCCCGCTCACGGTGGCGTGGGACTCTTCAGCAATGGCTTTCTCCCCGCCCAGCATCAGGCGTCGATTCTGAAAGCGGACGACCCCAATCCGGTTTCGAACATCAAGCCCAGCCAGGCCAACTCAATTCAAAGGTCCCGACTGGATTTTATCAGTCAGATCGACAAACAGTTTTCCGCATCCCTGGGGGGAAATGACAAGGTCGAAGCGGCGATCAAAAATTACGAAACCGCATTCAATATGCAGGCCGCCGTCCCCGAGGTTTGCGACATTTCCGGCGAATCTCCCGCGACCCGAAAACTCTACGGAGTTGACGATCCCGATCCACAGCTTTCAGCCTACGCGAAACAGGCACTACTCGCGCGCCGTCTCGTCGAGCGCGGGGTCCGTTTTGTCGAACTGTCATGCCTTACTGAAGGGCTTGGCGCAGGCGGAGCCGCGAATCCGTGGGACCAGCACAGCAAAGTCAAAGAGGGACACCGCGCGATGGCTCATCAGGTCGATCAACCGATTGCTGCGTTGATCACAGATTTGAAATCACGCGGTCTCCTCGAGGAAACGCTTATCGTTTTCACCGGCGAATTCGGACGCACGCCCTTTTCCCAGGGCAGTGACGGCCGCGACCACAATCCTCACGGGTTCTCAGTCTGGCTCGCAGGCGGCGGTGTCAAAGGCGGTTCGATCTACGGCGCGACGGACGACTACGGCTACAAAGTCGTCGACCGACCGACGACTTTTTTCGACCTCTGGGCCACGGTACTTCACCAGCTGGGCATCGATCACGAGAATTTCACCTACCGCTATGCGGGCAGGGATGTGAGACTCACCGATGTCCACGGTCATGTTCTTCATGACATACTGACCTAAGGCAACTTAGCGTCGAGTCAACAGGCGCGGTTTCGGAGAAGAGAGGCGATATTCCGGTCCTCCAACTAGTTATAGTAATTATAAATTACATGTTGCAATACCTTTGCGGCAGCGTTATAATTTCCATAACACAAACACCTGGATGCCTGAGAAACATCCTTCCGCAGCTCTGCTGCAACCCCAGACCGGAAATCTGCTTTTGTAGATTTTCTACACAACCGAGAAACAGCCAAATGAAATATTTTGCCGCAATGCTTGCGACCTGTGCACTAATCACAGGAATATCGCACGCTGGACAGTTCGGAACCGGCTTCGCCGTGAGTTCGGACGGAATCTTTGTGACGTGCCATCACGTCGTAAAAAACAGTCCCCATGTCGTCGTCCATACCCCGACGGGGCCCCTCCCAGCCAAGGTCATCGCCATTGATGCTGAAAATGATCTCGCGATCCTCCACGTTCAGGGATGGCAGGGCCGTTATCTGGGACTCAAGTCAGCGGAATCGCTCCAGTATGCAGCGGAAATCACCGTCGCCGGTTTCCCCGACCCCACCGTTCTCGGACGCGAACCGAAGGTCACAAAAGGCTACGTCAATGCCCTCTCAGGTGTGAGAGACGACCGCCGACTCATTCAAATCTCAGCGCCGGTCCAGCCGGGCAACTCAGGCGGACCGCTTGTGTGCGAATCCGGTCAGGTAGTTGGAGTGATCGCTGCCGGGCTCGATTCGATCGATCGGATGGAACACGGCGGCTACGTCCCCCAGGCGGTTAACTACGCGGTGAAAACAGATCTGATCATCGCGCTTCTCGATCGCAACGGAATCCAGCGGGCGGCCTTCGGAACGAAAACCACGGGAGACTCCCGTCTCGTAAAGCGGGTCGTCAGTTCCATCGCTCTTGTCGAAGGAATCAGTCCCGGTGAAAGAAGCAGTTTCATTCCAGTGCAACCCAATCGCCCGCCCGTGCAACCACAGCAACAAATGCGTCAGGTTTCAACGGCTCCGATGCCTCAACAGGGTCCATGGATTTTTTCCAATTCCCACTCACGAAAACTCACGGTTTCAGAAGTGCACCGCCTCCCCAACGAAATTCTCTGGAGAGCCCGCAACGAAATCTACCTCCGTCATGGTTACATTTTTTCGACCGAAAAAGGGCGCCGGTTTGCTCAGGATTTTGCCGGCTTCTATCGCCCCGTCACCGCTTCAGTCGACACGATCAAAAGCCAGTTCAATGAAGCGGAGATCCACAACCTTCGATTGATAGCCGCATACGAGCAAAACGGTTAGATTTCGGCGGCCGAATCAGGGCCGTTTGAGGCACATAGAGTGACTCGCAATCTCCGCGGCACCGGCTATATTCGCAGCGGTGCCGAAACACACTAACAGACCCAAGGGGCAGAAAACACGCCGCCTCCTGAACAGCTTTGTCAGATGGACATTCCGATTCCTCGGATGGACCGCCGTCGCGACACTGGTGAGTGTCATCATTGCCGCCCTCATTGCCGTCATAGCCTACAACAACCGGGTTCAAATCGTCAATCGTGCCCTCGCCACCTTGATCGAACCATTTGATGTCTCGCTGGAAACTATCAGCCTGAGAAAGCTGGGCGAAATCACGATCGAAGATCTGAAACTGACCCCAAAACAGTCCGATTCCCCCAACCGGATGGCTGAAATAGGGAACCTCAAAATCACCTACGATATTGCGGAACTCCGGGCAACTCAGCGCCTCAAAACCATCCAGCTGGATGGCGTCGCGCTGACCCTCGATCAGTCGCACCTCGATGCCCTGACCTCTCCACCGGCCATCGATACACCGGAGGCGGAAGCGGCCCGCTTTGATCTTTCGAGCCTCGCGCAGTTCACTGACTCAATCGAGGTTAACAAAAGCCATCTCTCACTCGATCTTGAAGCGCTCCCGCCGGTGAAAGCAGACTGGAGCTTCAAAACCCAAGCCCTGAAATTCGACGAATCAGGGATGACAAAAGAGCCGCTCAGTCTCGAACTTTCCAACATCCGGATTGGATCAAAAAGCCACCCGAGCGATATCAAATCAGTCTCGATGAAAGGGGAAATCAGCCGGGATTTGAACCGCTTCGTGATCGATTCACTGATTATCGATCACCCCTCTCTGAATATTCGTCCCGAATGGATTTTAAATGATAATCAGAAAACTGCGGAAGCGCCTGAGGAAGCCGGTCCCGCGAAAGCGGAAGCGGGAGACTCAATTGAAGTGGAGATCACCGACTTCCAACTGATCGAAGGAAGTTTCGCAATCAGTGGGTTCGATGGAACCAATGCAACGCCGGCCTTCCCTGACGTTTCGTTTATCAACAATTTCCAAATCGGCGGACTTCGCTATTCACACGGGCGATTCAGCAACGAAGGAGCCTTCGAGATTTCCCTGCGTGATCTTTCTGCCGGCGAAACGGGCAATCAGTTGCTCTCCGTTGACGAGCTCAAAGTCAAAGTCGCATCGCTCAGCACGCTGATGCACGATCAGGAAGTTCAGGCAATCGAACTTGATGGCGTTTCGGTCGTGCTCTCCGACGAATCCATGTCGCGCTTTCAGCAGGAAGGAGAAGATTCTCCCGCTTCCGGCGAACCGGTTGCGGAACGCGCCGAATCTGAGGAAAAGGTATCAAAACCCTGGCGGGTAAAGAGCGCCCGTATCGACGACGGAACGTTTTTAATGAGCAATTTCCACTCCGGCGAAAGCCCGCTGCCCCGCATCGAATCCAGAGTCACCGCCGAATTGTCCGACCTCAGCTTCGGAGACGGGGGCTTTTCCTCGGAAGCTCAGCAGATGCTCACGTTGGAAAACACCAGTATCAGGGCACCCGGCGCCACCTCAGAGGAGGATCCAATTTTCCAACTCAATCTCGCAGAACTGGAAGGAAGCTGGGCGGAGTTCAGGAAATCGAACTTGATTACGAGCCTCACGGTGAAGGGGCCGTCGATCAATTTCACTGACAAAACACTCGGTGACTGGCTCACCCCTGCCGAAGGCGGGGCCGGAACTGAGACGGCAGGCCCCGTGAACCGGCCGGTCTATAAAGTGAAGAATCTGGACATCACGGGCGGCCAGATCGTTGCGGACTCGCAATTTGCCAAAGGGGCCGTCCCCAAGCTCTACGGAAAGTTCAAGATCTTCACAAATCCGGAAGACGAAGAGGATTTTCTCTATCACCTCATTTTCAACGACGTGAAATTGAGCAATCACCCGCACTATTATGAAATGGTTGGTCCACCCCGCCCCGCGACTTTGTTTCCTGATCGGCCCCAAACTGAAACCTACCTGCCAGTGGCTGAGGAGGAAGTTTTTACAGTGCGCCAGATCGAACTGGATGCGACCGCAGAGGAACTTCAGAGAACCCGCCGGATTGGTCGTATTAAGCTGAGTGGCGGCGTGCTCAAGGTTGGGAACGGGTTGAAAGAACTCGGCGGAGGCGGCTCAAAAAAGGAGGAGGAAGAAGCCCCTGAACCTGATCCGGAAGAGAACCCGAAGCCGGAGGAGAACAAGGAAGCAAGCGCTGCCAAGCTGCCCACCTGGACCATTGGGGAGATAGAGGTCACCCGCAGCAAAGTGCAGTTCGAGGCACTCGTGCCGCAAATCGAAGGACTGAGTTTTTCTCTCGAAACCAGGCTGGAAAACGTCCCTCTTTCTCTCGATGGCCTTCTCGCCGAAGACACCCTCCAGAAAGTCGAATTGAGCGGAATCGAAATCAAAGATCCCTACAATTCATTCATCACCGTCGCGACACTCCCCACCATCTTCGTGGAGTTTTCTCTCGCCGGACTCGCCAGTCAGGAAGTGGAAAAAATTGATCTGGTAGGCCCCTCCCTGCACGTTGGTCAGGGTCTCTTTTGGTGGATCGACTACCAGCGGAATTTCCGCGAGCAGAATGAAGGCGCCAGTGTTGGATTCGAGGCGGAGGGTCCTGTTACAAAGTCCCCTGACTGGAAGATAAAAGAAATCAACGCCACTGCCGGAAAAATCGTCATCGCCCCCACCGGCGTCCCCATCGCCCTCGTGCCCTTCCCCTTCAACGCGACGACAAAAATGTCAGACGGAGCGATCGAATTGAAATTGACGATCCCCGACGAGGATTACATCTACCACTTTCCCGACTACAAAGTGGACCTGCACGGCCTCGAGGGAAAAGTGCAATTTAATGTTCCGGTAGTGGATGAAAATAACAACCTCGTGCAAACCTTCTCTCTCGACCGGGCCATTTTCCGAAAGTACGAAGCCGAAAATCTGTATCTCACTGTCACCTTCGATTCGAACGGGGTTTATGGAAAATTTGGTGGTGATGCTTATTCAGGCTATGCCGAAGGTGAGTTCAATTTCTACCTCAATGATCCCGGGAAATGGGACGCCTGGGTGGCCGGAACAGCGCTTGATACAGGACCGCTGACCGATGTGATCGTTCCTGAAAATTTCAAAATGGACGGACTCGCCACCGTTAAAATCGTTTCTGAAGGTCGGGGAAAAGTACCCGGCGAAACCACCGGCGAAATCACATTGGAAACACCGGGGTGGTTTCATATCACGAAGTTAGACCAGATTCTGGCCGGTCTCCCCACTGAATGGACTCCTCTCCAACGCAGTCTCACCACCCTGGGACTTGATGCGCTGAAACGATTTGATTATGAGCAAGGTGCCGGTAGCCTTTCCCTACACGAACAGGAAGGAGACCTTCAGCTTCGATTCGCCGGCCCCTATGGCACGCGAGAGCTGAATCTCTTTCTCCATGACGAACGAAACATTACCTTAGAGACCAACGGAGGGGTTGACGATCAGCCCCGCGCCAGCGCCAGAGCAGTTGAGTAAATCGCACCATCTGCTTTTCTAAAAAACGCTTTTCCATGCGCTCCTACCGACCCATTCCAGCACTCCTGCTGCCAATGCTACTCGCTCTGGCCTTAACCTCGTGCATCGATCCCTTCAACGTCAATGTAACGACGGACGAACCGATCAAGGTGGATTTGAGCATGGATGTGCATGTCTACCAGCACGCCGCAGCGACGAGCGAAACAGCTGCGGCGGCACAGGCGGATTACCGCGCGGCGATGGACTCACGCCGCAACCGGATGGCTGAAATTCAGGAGCTGAAGAACAGTCGCCTCATCGGTGAAAACCATCTCGGCAAACTGAGCATCCGCAACAAACCCGCCGGCGAATATGGTGACTATGTCAGCGACACCGTGGCTGATGAAAACCGCGACAGGGAAATTTTGATCAAACACGAAGCCTCCGAGAAAGGCGTTTCGATAACCAAGGTGCAGCAGGAACAGTGGCGCCACTGGCAGAGAAAGTCTTTTCCGGGAGAGTGGATCGAAGTCGAAAACGAAGACAGTAGCGGGCTGCGCTGGGAGCAGAAAGCCTCCGCCTCCGGCAATTCAGAATAGCATTCCCGCCACCCCCTTAAATTCAAGGACGAGGCGGTTCGCTTTTTTTCCCGTTTGGGTATAAGTATTTCTCCCGCTCGCGCCTGTCGCTTGCAACCGCACTATCACTGTAATCATGCGAAAAATACTGGTCACATCCGCCCTACCCTACGCCAACGGCCCGATCCACATCGGTCACCTTGTCGAATATTTGCAAACCGATATCTGGGTTCGATTTCAAAAGATGATGGGGAATCAGTGCCTCTATTTCTGCGCCGATGACACCCACGGAACCGCGATCACAATTCGAGCTCAGGCCGAGGGACGCACCGAGGAGGAGGTCATCAACGAGATGAACCTCGCCCACCAGAAGGACTTTTCCGATTTCGGGATCGAGTTCGACAACTACGGCAGCACCAACTCGGAAGAGAGTCGGGCGGTTTGTCACGAGATCTGGCAGTCGCTGCGTGACGCAGACATGGTCATCGAACAGGATATTGATCAACTTTTTGACACCGAAAAAGGCGTCTTCCTTGCCGATCGATTTGTCCGCGGCACTTGTCCTAAATGCGACTCAAAAGACCAGCCCGGTGACAACTGCGGAAACTGCGGATCTACCTACACGCCGGCGGAGCTCATCAATCCTGTGAGCACCCTTTCGGGAACCACTCCTGAGATTCGCTCGGCGAAGCATCTTTTCGTGCAGATCGAAAAGCTCCACGGCTTTCTCAACGAATGGACCCAGTCAGGCACGCTCCCTCCCGAGAGCGCGAACTACCTCAAAAACTTCTTTCTCAACGAGCCGCTCCGCGACTGGGATATCTCACGACCAGGCCCCTACTTCGGTTTTGAGATCCCCGACTCCCCCGGCAATTACTGGTATGTCTGGTTCGACGCTCCGATCGGCTACATCGGTTCCACGAGCCAATGGTGCGATGCAAACGGCGAAAAGCTGGAAGACTGGTGGAAGAACGACGATGTCGAGATCCATCACTTCATTGGAAAAGACATTCAGTATTTCCACACCCTCTTCTGGCCGGCAATGCTGAAAACCTCAGGCTACTCGCTCCCGACAAAAGTGCACATTCACGGATTCCTCACTGTCGACGGCGAGAAAATGTCGAAATCACGCGGCACCTTTGTGCGCGCCGCTAAGTACCTCGAGCACCTCAATCCGGCCTACCTCCGCTACTACTATGCAACGAAGCTCTCGTCGAAGGTGGAGGACCTCGATCTCAATCTCGAAGAATTCGTCGCCCGGGTGAACAGCGATCTCGTCGGCAAAGTTGTCAATCTCGCGAGCCGAACCGCGAAATTCATTCAGGACACCGGTCTTTCCGCAAGCTACCCCGAGGACGGCGGGCTCTTTCAAACCTTCTCCGATCGCGGTGACGACATTGCCGCAGCCTACGAAAACGGAGACTACAGCAAGGCAATGAGAATGATCATGGAGCTGGCCGACCAGGCCAACCCCTTTGTCGAAAACAATGCCCCCTGGGAGCTTCGCAAAGATCCTGACAACGCTCAAAAGTTTCAGGATGTCTGCACCGTTTCGCTCAACCTCTTCAGAACCCTCGCGATCTACCTCGCACCGGTTCTGCCGGATCTAGCGGAAAAAGCAGGTGAACTGTTTGGCGAAGAACTCACGAGTTGGGAACAGGCCAAATCTCCCAAAGTGGGAACCACGATTGCGAAGTTCAAACACATGATGCAGCGCGTCGAAGCGAAGGCAATCGAGACCATCATTGAAGAATCCAAAGAGGAAGCGGCTGCAGCGGCGAAAGCATCGGAGTCTCCCTCCAAGTGGGATGATGATGCGGAAGCCATCACCGCGACACCGATTTCCGACGAGATTACGATTGATGATTTTCTGAAAGTCGATCTTCGTGTCGCCCGCGTTATCGAGGCGAACGAAGTGCCCGAAGCAAGGAAGCTGGTTCAACTCACCCTGAGTCTCGGCGGCGACGAAACACGCAATGTTTTTGCGGGAATCAAAGCCGCTTACGAGCCGGCCGACCTCGTCGGAAAACTCGTCGTTCTCGTCGCAAACCTCGCCCCGAGAAAGATGAAGTTCGGTGTCAGTGAAGGAATGGTAATCGCCTCCGGCCCCGGCGGCGAAGACATCCACCTGATCGAACCCGGCAGCGGAGCCAAGCCCGGCCAGCGCGTCAGCTAATCTAGCGCATCGGAATGTGCACCGTCGTGATCGATTCGTTTTCCGGAACTTCCGCCGGATTCGTTTCGTAAATCTCGATCGGTGCCGCTTTCTTATTCTGCTTAAAGACACCCGACCGGCTTCGCATAATCCCTGCCGACCAGGCATTGCCAAGGTGTCGATACGGTCCGGTGTGCTTTACCGCGTAGGTTTTCATCCCCGGGGCGACACCGTTGAAGAAGCCCTGCGGTAGAGTCTCTACGGGCGCAGCGACGGGATAACCAATCGTGTAGTCGGTGCGCTCTTTCACAAAGTCCCACTTGTGATAAATCGCAAAAGGAGCCCCCATCGGAACCACCTTCGAATTAGCCACCCACTCGTTCAACTGCGCAAAATCGTCCTTCATACTTCCGCTGATCTCGTTCGTGCTGCAGGAGCGCTGCAATCCGACAAAGAGCCGTTCCCTGAATTCATCCTCACTGAAGCTCAAAACACTGGGAACGCTGCCCGTCTCCACAAGATCTTTCAGCATGGCGAGCCCGCGGGTGTAATCCATCCCGATCATGGCGACCATCATGTCCTTCATGAAGAACATAAAGAACGGCAACGAACTTTGCATCTTCCAGGTCACTTCGGTGCCACCGCTCACCTCCGAAAATTCGAACTGAAATTTGGCGGTCGATTTCCATGGTTTCAGGAAAGCGAGATCGTAGCTGATCTTCTCATTTTCCTGCACCCCTTCAATTCTCATTCCCCCGCTCCCCGCAACCGGCCCCTTCCAGGAATACCCCTTATCATCGAGGTCAAAAATCACGGCCGCATCGGGATCGGCGATCAACCACGGTGACCAGTCGGGCCACGTTTTGAAGTTTCTAATCGTTTCGAATATCTGTGATACAGGCGCGTCGATCACAATCGACTTATGAACTTGAAAATCCGACATGACACAAGCATACCGATATTCGCTATAGATGACGAAGTGTTTTTACGTGCCAATTTAGAATGGGTTCGATAACTTCGCCCCATGACTGAAAATCGATTTGAAGGCCAGAGCGCAATTGTTACCGGAGGCGCTGACGGGATTGGAAAGGCAATCGCCCAACGCCTCGCCTCCGAAGGGGCTGACGTCACCCTCTTTGATACCAGCGTCGCAAACGGAGAGGCCGCTGTCGGGGAGTTTGCCGAGTCGGGCCTCAAGGTCGATCTTGAGATCGTTGATATCTCCGATGAGGCGGCGGTGTCTGCAGGAATTCAGGCCGTGATCGAGCGAAGTGCAGAACAGCGGCTCGACATCATGGTCAACTGCGCCGCAATCGTCGGCCCGACTAACACCCCCATCACACAGGTAACAGTTGAAGATTTCGATCTCGAAACCGCAATCAATCTTCGGGGCACCTTCCTCATGACGAAACACGCCCTTCTCGCGATGGAGAAGCATAACTACGGGCGCGTCCTCAATTTTGCCTCGATCGCAGGCAAAGAAGGCAACGCCGGGATGAGCCCCTACTCATCGACCAAAGCAGGCGTGATCGGGCTCGTCAAATCAGCCGGCAAAGAGTTCGCCGAAACCGGGATCACCGTGAACGCGATCGCCCCCGCCGTGATCAGAACTGCAATGGTCGACGCAATTCACCCTGACCAGGTCAAATACATGACCGACAAAATCCCCATGAAACGATGCGGAACCCTCGACGAAGTTGCCTCATTGAGTTGCTGGATTGTTTCACCGGAAGCCTCATTCTGCACCGGCAACACTTTCGACCTCTCCGGTGGCAGAGCGGTCTATTGAGATAGCTCCGCCACATCGGGCAGTGTATCCACCATCTTCGCTCCGGTTCGCCGCAGCTCGCCGATTGTCGCTTCACGGAGACGAAGCACCGTCGTCGAATGCTTTGGATCCTGCGCGAGGTTAACCAGTTCGTCAGGGTCCGCGGAGAGGTTGTAAAGTTCCTCCGGTTCCCCGGGAACGAGCGTGCGGATGTATTTAAGGTCTCCTTCGACCAACGAAACCCACCACGGCACCGCGCCCCGCATGTAGAGTTTTGAGACGCTCTCCGCATCGTCTCCCACCGGAACTGTATTTGCCGCACTCCCGTAGCTGTCGCCCGTGAAAGCCGTCAGAACCGGGTTGTCCCACTTTGCCTCAGTCGGGTTTTCAAGCAGTGGCAGGAGGCTGTCCCCGTGCATCTCCCACGGCAGATCAATACCCGCGACTTCAAAGAGCGTCGGCACAATATCGACACCACCCACCGGATAACGGCACACTTCCCCCTGAGGAAAACGCTCCGGAAAACTCACGATCATGGGGGAGCGAATGTTCGCATCGTAGGGAGCCTTCTTCACTTGAAACCCGTGTTGCCCCCAGGCAAACCCCTGATCAGAAGTGAAAACAACCAGCGTGTTATCCAACTGCCCCGACTCCTTCAATGCGTCCATTACTCTTCCCATGCCCTCATCAAGAGACTTCACCGCCTGATTCACCTGACGCACCCAATCGCTCAGGGTTTTCTTTCCATCGGTTTTGATTCCCCCTTTCGATTTTCCACGGGACAGGACCGGCTCACCGTCGGGGCCCTCGATCCACTGCTCGACGGTCCGCGAGTAGGTGGGCTTTCCCAACCGGGGTGGATAGATATCTGCGGGATCCTCCACCGAAACCCCTTCGTATGCATTGAGATGACGGTCAGCCGGTGTGAACGGACCGTGAACACCGCCATAGCAGAGCCACAAATACCACGGCCTCCCCTCCTCACGGCCCTCGTTTCCGTTGATGTAATCCACTGCCCACTGCGTGTAATTGTCGGTCGAATAGCCGCCGGTCATAACGGGATCGCCGCCATTCTTTTCAATCAACTGATCGTAGTAATAGGCACCTGAATTCTTCGGATAGCGCGGGCGGTTCCAGACGATTTGATAGTCCCAGTCGCGGCCATATCCGGTATCGGTTCCGGTGTGCCATTTCCCAATCTGAGCGGTTTGATAGCCGTTCTCACGAAACACCGACGGCCAAAACCGGCATTGCTCCGGATCATACGTGCTTCCCGGATAAGCCCCTTCCATCCGCATGGACTCAACCCCGTAGGAATGGTGTCCTGTCAGGAGTGTCGCCCTCGACGGCATACACCAGGTCCCTATCGTGGCGTGGGCAAATCGCACCCCGCTCTCAGCCAACGCGTCCATGTTCGGGGTCTCGACCCAATCATAGGAACCTTCGTAGCAGGAGACGGCCCGATAGGAATGATCATCGGTGTAGATGAAGAGGATATTCGGTCGCTCCGAAGCGAATACGTTCGGGGTAAAGGCGGAGAACAGACAAAGGGCAATCAGCAATCGATCCATTCCCGCATCCTTTACTGAAAAGGCAAAAAAGGGAAGTCCGAACTCCCCCCGCCACACCTACTTCCCGGCGTTGACGTATTCATCCTCCGAAAGCGAACCGTCCCCGTTCCTGTCAAAAACAGGAAAACGCTTCGGTGCCTCCTCCGGATCCGGTTGCTTTATCAAAAATTCTTCCAAAGTAAGACGACCATCTCCATCCTCATCCCGAGTCTTAAACGCCCTGACCCGCTTTTCAATTGCAGCCTTCTTCTTAGCGAGCTGCTCAGGTGTGACGACGCGATACTGAGGCTTCGCTTCCGGATGCGTCGCCAGAATTTCCCGAAGCTCGTTCAATCGCTCCCCCTCACTCGATGCCAAATTCTTCGTCTCAAGAGGGTCCGCCACATAGTCATAGAGTTCGAATTCAGCGGTATCGACCGAACTCCCCGGGACCTTCCACTCAACCATCCGATAGCGTTCCGTCCGGATCGCACGACCGAGACGACCGCCACGCGGGTAGACATGAATGACGTGATCGCGAACCGCGGTTTCCGGATCGGCGATGACGGCAGCCTGACTGACTCCATCAAGCCTCTTGGGTCCGGGCAGGCCCGCGAGCTCAGCAAGAGTAGGATAAAGATCGACCGTTTCGATAAAGGCGCCCGATCTGGCATTCTTCGCTCCGCCCGGGGCGACCACAATGAGAGGGATACGGGCGGCCTGCTCATAGTTCGTATGCTTACACCAAATCGAATGATCGCCAAGGTGCCAACCGTGATCACCCCACAGCACTATGATGGTGTTCCCGCTGAGCCCGTTTGAATCCAGAGCTTCAATCAATCTCCCAACCTGCGCATCAGCGTAGCTCGTCGCGGCGTAGTAACCGTGGATAAGTTCCCGGGTCAGAGTCTCATCAATTTCATCTTTCGCAGGAATATCGCTATACTGACGAAGCTCGCCTCCTGAATGAGGGCCATACGAAGGAGCCCCTTCAGGAGCTTCCGTAAACTCAGGCATCGGGAGCTTGTCAGGATCGTAGAGATCCCAGTATTTGGAAGGAGCCACAAACGGAAGATGCGGCCTGATAAAGCCCACCGCGATAAAAAAGGGCTCGTCCGGCTTCGCCGCCGCCTTTGCAAGCCGGTTCACCGCCTCTTTTGCGATGAGCCCATCCGCATAGGTCTCATCTGCAACATCTGCCATTTCCGTTGCCGCGCCCCGCTTCCTGCCGCGGCTGTCCATTCTCCCGTTGGCTGTGCTCTCAGGGCTCACGTAGGTTGGCGCCTTCGCGAGAAAGTGAGGAATTGTCCACGACACCGCATCTTCGACATTCCCATGCCCCTTATGCATGATTTTCCCCAGCGCTTCAGTTCGATAACCATGTGATTGAAAATGCTGAGCCACCGTGACCGCATCAGGAACCGTCTTCCGGAAATTGGTGGGGAGATCATAAATGCCGATCGTTTGCGGCCTCAAACCTGTCATCAACGAATTGCGGGAAGGACTGCACACCGCCTGATTGCAGTAGGCTGACTCAAACAGCAATCCCCGCGAAGCGAGTTCATCCATCGCAGGAGTCTTCGCCACAGGATCCCCGTAGCACCCCAGCAAGGGCTTCAAATCATCGACGCAAATCAGGAGCACATTCAGGGGCTTCTCTTCAGAACGAGCTGCGCTGAATGTCAGGCAAAGGAGGAAAAACAGAATAATGAATCGCATAGGAATTTGGAATATGGAGAGAGTCTACCTGTTTCACGAAACGCGACAGGAGCAATTTATTTTGACCAACCGTATTCACGGGAGGGCCCGCTCCGGACATCATCTGCGAACTGAAGTAGATCAGATTCCCATCAGGATCTCAAAACCCGGAGGGGAATAGAACTCGCGCGATTTCGAGAGGCTTTTGACATTCAGAGAAAATCCCGGCTCTCCCGGTTTCATACCGGCAGCGCTCAATCGGATCCGGTTTCGCTCCGACGCGCCCGATTCATCAAGCCACTTTACCCGGTCGAATTCGCACAATGGTGTTGAGGACGAAAACCAGCATTGCCGGAAGGAACGTCAACGTAATCAATGCCGTGAAAGCCAGCCCGAAAAGAACGATTGCGCCGAGCCCACGGTAAAGCTCAGTCCCGGCTCCGGGAATGAAGACGAGTGGTGAAAGCCCCATAAGAGTGGTGCAAGTGGTCATCAAGACAGGTCGAAGGCGCGACGCAACGGCATCTTTAACTGAAGCGAGAGGCGAAAGACCATTATCCCGGAAATTCTGCATCGTCCGCTCGACAATGAGAATGGGGTTGTTCACCGCCGTGCCTAACAGAATGAGAAAGCCGAGCATCGTGATCATATCAAACGACTGCTGAACCGGGGCGAGGCCGAAATTCGGCAGCAATCCACCGACGTAGTTAAGCAACCAGAGACCGACAATCCCCCCACTGATCCCCAGTGGAACTGTCACGAGAATGAGAAAGGGCAATCCCCAGTGGCGGTAAATCACAACAAGCTGCAGATAGCAAAGGACTACTGCAATCCACATATTCTGCCCGAGCGATGCCCGCGTTGAATCAAGTTGGTCACTCGCACCGGTCAAATCAATGCTGATACCGGGAGGAAGCGTTCCACCGGTTCGCAGGGGCTGCACGATCTTTTCCCGAACCGTCTCAACCGCTGTTTCCAGTGGAACGGACCGGGGTGGAATCACATAAAGCGTCACGGTACGCCGGCCGTCAACGCGACGTATTTCTGCAGTGTCTACAGTTTCCTCAATCCCGGCGAGAGCGCCGAGAGGAAGCACTCCTCCGCGTGGTGAATAGATCGGAAGCATCGAAATCTGATCCAGCTCCTGTTTGTGTTCAGCCTGACTGAAAAGAAAAATATCAACCTTGTCATCGTTGAAATAGAATTCATCAATAAAGGCTCCGTCGCTAAGAGCCGCCGCTGCAAAGCCGAAATCACCGGCGTTAAAACCAAGTTCTTCAAGACGTTCCCACCTGGGCTTAATCTCAAGAAGGGGCTGCCCGAGAGTGAGAGATGAGGGTACCGAATTGATCTGGGCATCGGGGATGTACTCTTCACTGAGGCGATAAACTTCAAGCGCGGTGTTGTAGATTTCCGGAAGGTCCCGGCCACTGATATCGAGAGCGACCGCTCTTGTGCCACCGTCATTACTGGAAATAATGGAACCGCGTGCGGAGAATGCCCGCATTCCGGGAATCTTCCGGAACCGCTCATTCACAATCTTGATATAGGGATCAATGTGTTTGGGATTTTTAGTCACCGCGATGAGACGGAGCGACTCGGGCTGAATGATAATGGTCATTCTTGCCAACGCGGGAATTTTTGATTTTCCCGAATCAAAATTCTCCGGTTCATCTTTCATCGCGGGAAGAAACTCATCCTGAACCTCAAGAGCTATTTTCTCCATCTCGCGGAGGCTGTATCCCGGCGGTGCGATCATCGTGGAAAAGGCCTTCGCCTCCTCCCCTTCAGGCAGGTATTCGGCAGGCGGAGTCAGAAAAACGAAGGCAGAGACCGTCGCGACAAGAGTGAGAACCATGCAGACGGCACGCCTCCAGCCTTTCGCGATGAGCCAACTGACGGGCTTGAGAAGACGGGGTTCGCGCTTCTGAGGCTTCCTTGACTGCTTCTTCGATCCGGGGAGACTTGCGAAAGCAACCGGCACCACAGCGATCGCAACTAACATGGAAACAATGATAGAGGCGGAAATAGCGATTCCGATATCAGAGAAGAGCTGACCGGCTTCCTCTTTCACGAAGAGAATAGGCAGGAACACGAGCACCGTCGTCATCGTCCCTGACAAAACAGCTGTCCAGACAGCCTTCACCCCGTCACGGGCCGCTTCAAACCGGCTCTTACCTTTGCGACGCTCCACTTCAATGCTTTCGAGAACAACAATGGTGTTGTCGATCGTCATCCCGATCGCAAAAGCAATACCGGCGAGCGAAATCACATTGATGGTCCGATCCATGAGGAGCAGCCCGATAAAACCGGCCACGATACAGACAGGCATCCCCGACATTCCAATGAGCGTCGCCGAGGCGGATCGAAGAAAAAGAAAAAGCACGAGAGTTGCCAGAATTGCTCCGATAAGAATATTTTTGACGACGTTGTTCACTGAGCTCTGAACGTAAAGAACATCGTCGTTGGCAACCGTCATAACGAGCCCCTCCGGCTCGAGAATCTCGCGATTGAGCCGGTCCAGTTCAGGTAGAACCTTCTTCTTGATTGAGATAACGTTAGAACCGGTTTGGCGAACAAGGCTGACGCGAATATTGGCGTCCCCGTCGCTGTATGACAGGTTCCTCAATTCAGCATGCGCCAGTTCGACCGTGGCGATGTCACTGAGCCGCGTAACCGAATCGCCACGGCGCACCAGAATGAGGTCACGGAGTTCATCAATCGTATGAAAGCGTCCCACCGTCCGGATCAGGTATCGTCGTTTTCCACTGTCGATATCACCGGCTGAAGTATCCGTATTACGGCTGCGAACAGCATCGCGAACATCGGCGAGCGAAATTCTGCGCTCCGCCAGTTTTTCAGGATTCACTCGAATTCGAATCTGTCGTTCAGCGCCTCCGCTCAACTGAACCTGGGAAACGCCTTCGATCCGCTCAAGCGCAGGTCTGACATTGTCATCAACAAAGTCGAGTAACATATTGATATCGTGCCCTTTCGGATTGCCCTCCACGGGAACAAGTCGAAACGACATGAATGGGTTGTAGGAGAATGAGTCGGAACGCAAAACCGGCTCGTCCACATTCTCCGGGTAGGAGGGCACCTGACTGAGCGCATTGTTCACCTCCAGAAGCGCTTCATTCGCGTCGGTACCGAATGGAAACTCGAGTTCGATCTCAGCGCCACCGGTCGAAGCCTCTGAAGTCATCCGCTTAAGATTCGGCAAACCACGGAGATATTCCTCCTGCTCAATCAGAATCTCTTTCTCAACATCCTGAGGAGTGGCCCCGGGCCAGCGGGTTTCAATTGAAATAATGCGGGTTTCAAGATCGGGAATCATCTGAACCGGCACCCGTGTCGCCGCGACAATACCGAGCACCATCAGCATAATGACAGTGACCGCGACGAGGGTCCCGTGTTTGAGAAGGTAATCGATCATCTCACGGTGCGGAAAGCGGGGTAGCGATAACGTCTACTTTCTGATTTTCACGAAGCCCTTCGTTGCCTTTCAAAACGACCGTTTCGTCTCCGGCCAGCCCTTCGAGAATTTCCGCCATATCCCCCAGCTCACCGGCAGTTCGGACCGTGCGCGAGACCACCTGACTTTCCTCCCCCTCTTTTTTCACCACCCAGACTCTCGCAGAACCGTCGGGAAAACGCACCACAACATCGCGAGGCACCTGGATGGACTTTCCGGAAGTACCCCGGGTCTCGATCGTAGCGGTTCCCGACATTCCCGGGCTCGCAAGATGCTCCGGATTCTTCAATGCAAATCTTGTCAGGAAAGTCCGCGAGATGTGGTCTTTGACCGGAACGACCGCCTCAAGCTCAGCCTGAAATTCTCTCCCCGGGAAAGCATCCAGATTCACCGTGACACTGCCAATATCTTTGACCCTCTCAAGAAACTCCTGCGGAACCTGAAGATCGAAACGGAGTCCTTTCATTTCTATGAGTTCGAGAACCGGAGCCCCTGTGGCAACCCACTCCCCCGCCTCCGAGATCTTCGAGGTGATCACTCCGTCAAAGGGAGCGACAAGCTGGTGACGGGCAATTCGTTCGACCTGATGACTTTTGCGGGCTTCGAGACGTTTCAAATTGGCTTCGCTAATGCTGAGCGTCGCCTCCTTCGTAATCGCCTGAGATCTGGAGAATCCTCCCGACCGGGCCAAATCACGCACCTCCTTTACCTGCCGTTCCGCATCGGCCACTTCGATCCGGGCCTGTTCGATTTCAGCATTGATCAGATCCAGATCGAGTTCCGCGAGTCTCGTATCCAGTTCCACAAGAACATCCCCTTTCTTAACTTCACTCCCGGCATCCACTTTGATATCACTGACAAGCCCCTCGATCCGCGATGAAAGATTAGCGCTTCTGGGTGAGGTGACCGTTCCCGTAAAAGTAAGCTTACGGGAGAAGCCTTCAACGCGCTTCGCCATCGTCACCTCCACCGGTTTGGCATCATCCTGCGCCACGAGAAGCCCCACGACGGGAAGCATCATCCCCCCGAAAACGAGTCGCACCAGAGCCCTTTTAACGGGCCTGAACTGAGTAAAATGGAATGTGAAAGGAGATTCTTTCATAGTTCAAAAAGTCAAGAACAGGCCTTCCGCCTGCCATGATATGGGTAAGCTTCCATCACGTCGATTCGAGGACAAGCGGCAAAAGGGTTTTATGAAACAAAAGAAAACGCAATCACGCGCTACCGCGGATCGCCGGGCACTCACCGAACCACCGAATCGTGGAGTTCCCTCCAGTCGTCGAGATTGTTCATCATGATGGAATCGGTGATATCGCATTCTTCGGAAAGACCGTTTTCTTCAAGCATTCGCTTTCTCGATTCCCCCGCTTTTTGGCGCTCCACGACGATGGTATTTACTCTGGCTAGATTCCCCGGGGAAAGGTCGGCTTCCTCTCGGGAACGGATCCAGTCTTCGAACTGAAGATAGGTAGGGCGGGTCTCAAGAATATACTCGCGAACTGTATCGGGATCGAGTTGAAGACCTTCAAGAACCATGAAATCAAAACCCGGGCGGATATCCTTGTATCCAGCGGGGAGTTCGCCGACGGCACTTAGCAATGTTTTCAGCCAGAGCCGGGGGAGATGCTTCACCCCCAGCGGCCCCGCCGTGTCAGAGCTGATCAATGGAATAATGGGCATCTTAAATAAGGGGTAGATCTTAACAACATCCTGAACCGGGCGCGCAGCAGGCTTCAGCTGCAGCTCCGGGACTTCCGGCTCCGTCAAAAGAAAGACCGCATGCATCCTCCGCGAGGCAGGCAGTGACAGGTGTCTCAAGAGAAAACTTCAATACTCCGGCCTCAACCTCCAGGACTGATACGGGATAGACAACGGCCACTTTCTGTCCGTATTCGACGGTGAGCGGGATGGGCTCATCGCCGAGAATCGGCTCGCTCATTTTTATAATTTTCAACAACTTCGCCGGGGCGAGGCGGTGCTCAAAATCCGTGGCAACAAGCAGTTGCAACTGGCAGTGGGCGTCCTGTCGCACCGTGCCGCCGCAGTCGATGAAGTCCTTCCGGACACGGCCGACTTCGGTGACGTGAAAATGAGCGGGAACAACCTTGCCATCCGGAAGAATCATTCGAAGCGAGTCGGGATTCGCGGATTCGAGTATCGCAACAAGATCTGAGTTAGTGGGATTGATAGTCTTCATAATTTTAGTTTTGGTAGGAGTTTGCGAAATTTTTCAACAAGGACAGTCACGATCAAATGCCTCGCGATCCTGTTTTAAAAGTGGATCGGACTCACAAATCTCAGCGAGGAGATGCAGCAGTGCCTCGTGAACAGGACTGCCCGCCTCTTTCAGCCGGTAATATCTGAAGGTCCCCTCTCTCCGTTCCGAGAGCAACCCGGCCTGCTTCAAGAGGCTCAGGTGACGTGAAATTTTCGAAGGCAGGTAGCCCGTGATCGGCTCGATGAGACAGTTACAGACGTCCTCCCCGTGCCTGATTAGATTCACAATACGAAGACGGGCCGGATCTGAGAGCGCACTCAAAATGCGAGCGGGATCGATCAGTGTTTCTTCAGAAAGCAGGGTCGAAGGAGTCATTATTTCTGTATTTTCGAAAATACAGAAATAACAAGCGCTTGTCCAATATTTAATTTCTGAATGATTCAGATTAAACTTCCAGTTCCCTGATTCTCGCTTCGAGAAAATTCCGCTCAGATTCCAGCGGTGCGAGCGATAAGGCCCGCCGAAAGCAATCCAACGCGACTTGATTTCGACCGCGCTCTTTATTGAACGCACCACGAACGGCGTGCAACAAGTAGTAGGATTCCAACGGTAAATCGCTTATCGCATCGAGACCGGCCCCGGGACCGTGAACACGGGCGACCGCGACACTTCGATTCAGCCGGATGATTGGTGAATCCACAAGTGAAAGCATTTGATCGTAAAATGTCAGGATGCGCAGCCAGTCCGTCGTACTCGAATCGTCGGCGAGGCAATGACACGCGGCGATGCCCGCTTCGAGGTGATAGATAGACAAAACCTCCCCCTTCCCCGAAAGCGAAAGACAGCGAATACCTTTCTCTATCATTGCCCGATCCCAGCATTTGCGATCCTGCTCATCGAGACGCAGGAGGCGCCCGGCCTCATCCGTCCGCGATTGCAAGCGAGCGCCATTCAGTAGCATGAGGGCAAGCAGGGCGAAAACGCGTGGAGACCGCGTCGTTGGATGTTCTGCAAGCAGGCTGACAAGTCGAATCGCTTCCTGACATCGCTCTACACGAACAAGGGCTTCTCCGGATGAGGCTTTGTAGCCTTCATTAAAAAGAAAATAGAGCGCGCCGAGAACTCCATCGAGTCGATCGGAAAGTTCATCCGGCCCCGGTACTGAAAAGGGCAATCCGAGTTCACGAATCCGTTGCCGGGCACGCACGAGGCGTTTGCTCACGGCTGCTTCGGAAGTGAAAAACGCGGCCGCGATCTCGGCAGAGCTGAATCCGCAGATGGTTCGCAAGGCCAATGCAGTCTGCGCTTCGCTCGACAACTGCGGATGAAAACACACAAAGATCATCCGGAGAGTATCGTCGGCGAACGTTTCCTCACTCTCTTCTTCAACCGGAACTGAGAGCCACCGTGCGTGTTCTGCAGCGACGTCAGTTTCCTTTTCGCGCCAGCGCTGCTCGCGTCGGAGAAGGTCGATTGCGACATTCTTTGCTGTCCGGGTCAACCAGGCCGGAGGATTCCCGGGCATCCCGCTGTAGGGCCAGGTTTGCACAGCCCGCACCAGCGCTTCCTGTGCGACATCCTCTGCGAATTGCAGACGGTGCGCTCCGAATCGGACGGCTAGAAATCCGACAAGGCGGGCACTTTCTGTGCGGAAAAAGTCTTCCGAAACGTCGAGCTGTTTCACAATGTTAAAGTCTCGAGGATCAATATTACTTTTCTATCATTGCCGACCAGCGCCTTTGCATTTCTTCCGGTGAAACTTACTCCAACTGCTTCCCGAGATTCCAGACATGACCGAAAGCATCAAAAGGGCATTTCCAATGATCAACTCTGCATGGCTCATTTGACCGGACTCCGGCTCCGTGAGTCGACAGCGCTCCGCGGTGCCGAACGCTGCCTTGTAGAATTCAGCCGCCCTCGCGGCATCATTGACCATGATACAGGGAGATAGAGTTGGGTAGTCGGTCATCGATTCCCGGTGTGTGTGATCTTAGCTCAGCCTTCACCGTCCGCAGCCTTCTCAAGCTGAGCGATATCGAGTTTGACCATTCCGTGCATCGCCTCCTGCGCGCGCCCGGCCCGCTCACGGTCAGGATCATTGAGAAGCTCAATCATGCGAACCGGAACAATTTGCCACGGAAGTCCCCATCGATCTTTGAGCCACCCGCAGGCGACCTCGGAACCACCTTCGCTCAGCGAAGACCACATGCGATCGACCTCTTCCTGATCATCGCACATGACCTGGAACGACACTGCTTCGGTAAACGGATATTGCGGTCCGCCATTAAGCCCCATGTAGGGTCTCCCCATCAGCGTGAACTCCACCGTGAGAACTTCGCCGGCCTTCTGCCCCGGCGTATCCGAGGGCGACCGCATGACGCGGTTAATTTTCGAATCCGGAAGAATCGATGTGTAAAACGTCGCAGCTTCCTCTGCATCGCCATCGAACCAGAGGCAGGTAACTATTTCTTTCATGATGATTTACTTTCCTCCAATTTTACTTCCGCCATGGGGCGGCAGTGATCCGCGACGGGACGCACCTCCACCTCCGCGCCGTATTCAAGAATCGGGCAGGCACGGGCGTGAGCGAGCGCCGCGTCGATTGAGTTGACCGACAGTTTGAAATATCCCGCGATCGCTTCTTTGGATTCGACAAAAATGCCGTCTCTCACCGTGGCCCCTTTGGAGCCGGAGACGAGTTTTCCCTCCTCCATCAGTGGTTGAGCTCCCTGAAGAATTCCCTTTTCGGAAAGTCCCTCCACCCAGGCATAGAAATCGGTCATCGATTTCTGCAGTTCAGCCGGGGACATGGCGTGGCTCCAGTGAGTTCCCCGGATAAGCAAAAGATACTCGTCGAGAGGTTGCTGTGGATTGTCATTGTTCATACCACTATTTCTTCAGGTGAACTATCGATTCAAAGCCTCCGTAGGCCATTCGCTTACAATCGAAAATACGGCCCGCTTCTTCACACATTTCCTCAATGCGCGGGTCCTCCATAATCTTCTTGTTCGCCTCATCTCTCGCCTCGCGGGATTCGAAGACCACATAGGCAAAGACAACCGTTTCATCGGGCTTTGCACCGGCGAGTGTGGAAAAAGGAATCTGGTCTTCAACCTCGAGATGTTCTCCAACGCACTCTCGATATTCATGAGCGCCGTGATCAGTCCAGATCGCGGCTGCTTTCGTGGCGGTCGCTTTGTAGGCTTCGATTTTGTCTTTTGAAACGGGAATAATGAATCCGTCGATATACTGGTTCATAGGTTTCTATCGGTTGAATCTATTACTGTTCCTCTGCTGCGACACTAATCATCCAATCGAGGCCGAATTTGTCTGTTACCATGCCAAAGCAGGGCGACCAAAACGTTTTCCCGAGCGGCATTTCAACCTTACCGTCCTCCGCGAGAAGGTCGAAAAGGAGCTTTGCCTCTCTCTCATCATCAAGACCGAGGGACAGGGAAAACCCTCCGAACCGGGGAGCCTCGGCGTCAGGACCGCAACCACCGTCGGAGGCCATCACGCGGCTCTCACCGATGGAGAAACTTACGTGCATGATCCGGTTCTCGTATTCGGGTGACATCAGCTCAGGTGGCAGCGGGTCAGGAGACTCACTGTAGCGCATCATCATTTCGACTTTGGCACCGAGATTCTCACAGTAAAATTTGACGGCCTCTTCGCAGTTACCATCGAAGAAAAGATAGGGTTCAATTATAGGGTTACTCATTAGCAGGGTATGGTTGTTGATTAGATGGGAAGAGAGCTCTCCCGGGTTTCCAATTGGCATGATCCATCGGGCCCCCGGGGTCGCTCCTTTCCTTAAATTGCTCGCGACACTCTGTTCGATTCTAAAAAAGTAACGAATGGGGACGAGCCAAAAGGACAACTCATTGAAAAAAACTTCTGACTCGGGATATTAGCGTCTGAAAGCACTTTCGGTTACCGCTTTCCCCTCTAGATTCTACTCTGGAGCGACTCGCTATTTCCGCCAGTGAGAGCACATCACTGACGGTCACGACCCGAAAATCCCTTCCTATGAAAGCCATCCAATTTCTCAAAAACAGCAGTGAAGACGGTTCAGCCATCGAAACCGAAATACCTACCCCGACTCCTGAAGGGCATGACATTCTAGTGAAGGTCGAAGCCGTCGGACTCAACCCCGTCGACTACAAAGTGCGCCCCGGAGAAGGTGCCGATCCCAAGACGCTCGGTTTCGATGCAGCAGGAGTCGTTGTCAGTTGCGGCGACAAAGCCTCCATTTTCAAGGAGGGCGATCTTGTCTACTTTGCCGGCGATGTTACCCGCCCGGGCTCCAATGCTGAATACCAACTCGTCGACGAACGCATCGTCGGGAAACGTCCCTCCTCTCTCAATGCCGTTACCAGTGCTGCCCTTCCGTTAACTGCTCTCACTGCCTGGGAATCCCTCTTTCACCAACTGAAAATTGATTTCGACGCTCCTGACAAGAATGCGGGAAAGACCCTTCTCATTATCGGCGGAGCCGGGGGCGTTGGATCCATTGCGATTCAGCTCGCGAAACTCGCGGGGCTCACCGTAATCGCCACTGCCTCGCGGGAGGAGAGCGCCGACTGGTGTCGCAAACTCGGTGCGGATCACATCATCAATCATCACGGTGAGATGCCGGCTCAACTTCGCGAACTGGGCATCATGAATGTGAACTACATCGCGAACTTCAACAATGTCGATCAAGTCTGGGAAGCGATGGGGGAAATGATTGCGCCCCAGGGCGGCGTCGTCCTCATCACCGGGCACGAAAGCCATCTCGATCTCGGCGGACAGTTCAAAATGAAATCCGTTTCGATCAGCTGGGAATTCATGTTCACCCGGTCGATGTTCACGACCGACGACATCATCGAACAGCATCATATTCTCACCCGCGTCGCCGGGCTCGTCGATGAAGGAAAAATCCTCACGACCGCCAATGATAATCTCAGCCCGATCAACGCGGAGAACATCCTCGAAGGACACCGCCGCCTTGAGTCCGGAACCTCCATCGGAAAACTGACCGTTTCCGGCTGGGCGTAATATTCCTCCTAACAAAAATCTACCAGCTCAATAAGACACCATGGCCAAACTCACTATCGTCGCTCACATCAACGCGAACCCGGACAAAATCGAACTCGTTAAGTCCGAGTTGATTAAACTGATCGCCCCCACCCTCGCGGAAGAAGGCTGCATCAACTACGACTTTCATCAGGACAATGAGAACCCGGCTCATTTTATGTTTTACGAAAACTGGGAATCGCGCGAGCTCTGGCAGGTGCACATGGATGCCCAACACATCAAGGACTACCAGGCAGCAACCGAAGGGGCCGTCGAAAGTTTCTCGCTGTATGAAATGACACCCGGCGAATAGGCGGTCGCAAAGCCTCCGCCGCGCTGTCTATCGGTTTTCCTCCATCGCAGCACGGTAGTCATTTCCCAATGACTCCTTTTGGCTTTCGGTGAGAGCTTTTCCCGCCATCTGAAAGACTTCGTGCTCTTCCTCATCAAGATGATGCACAACCTTCTCCTGCAGCTTTTTTGCGGTGACCAGCCAGCCCGGACTGCTGTAATCAGTCTCTTCCAGCTCTTCGATCAACTCATCCATCTCGTGATGTTCAGCGATACTGTGTCGCGCTTTTTCCTGAGTGAGATCGCTTTCGATTAGAGGAATGTAGAAATGACGCTCTTCGGCATCTGCATGAATTTCCAACTCGTGCTTTAGTTTCTGAAAAAGCTCATCACGTTTGTCGGAGTCGCCTTCTGTTTTCGTAAGCAATTCCGCGAGGGTTCTCTGGATTTCGTGATCTTCTCTGAGGGATTCAAATATATTCATTTTCAAGGTGAACCTATTCTGAGCAAAAGACATGCCCTGCCTCAGACTCCTTCAAAAGCCTGTCAGACGGGACCCGGGGAGAGACTCCCCCATAGGAGCGACCCCGGGTCCATGCATAAAGCCAGAGAATTTATGGCATTCTGCACGCCTACCTGAGACCCTCTCGCTCGGCAGTTCCCTTCCTGTCCGGGCTCAATTGCCCAGCTCCCGGAAATCCGAAGGCCTCTTCCCTGTCCAACGTTTGAACGCATTCGAAAACGTAAACGGATTGGTGTAGCCAACCTCTCTTGCAATCGTTTCCACTTTATCCTCCGAAGTCGTAAGCCGGGCGACAGCACGCCGCATGCGGAGATGAGTGATTTGCTGGATGGGGCTGCGGCCCAGTTGCTGATTGGTCAATCGGCGAAGGTGTTCCTGACCGAGGTGCGCAATTTTCTCCAAATCGGCGAGAGACCAGTCCCGCGCCAAATCCCGCTCCACTTCCTTCCACACCCGCCAGAGCCGGTCATCTCCCTGATACGGCCTCGCAGCGCGCGCCACAAATCCGTGAATCAATTCAATCCAGTGATGCAGCATGGCCGGCTCGGATTTCCCCCGTTTCAATTCAGCAGCCAGTCCGGCGATCGCAAAGTTTAGTAAATCGACCGAGCCACTATGAATGACCGGACTGTCTGATGACAAAATCGGAGATGTTTCCCGGGCCTCTTCGTAGCGCACCCAGGCGAAATGCCACATCGTTCCCTCTTTCGCGCGAATCGCAGTCGGTGCAAAGGCCGGTAGCAGGCAAATTTCGTCTTTCACCACGGTTCGCCACTCCCCGTCGATCTTAGTTTCCCCTTCGCCTTCCAGCACAACCAGAGCAAAAGTGCCCGAGGCTTCAGAGCGAATCACTTCAAACGGAGCCGTCGCCCACATCCGCCCCACATGAGCAATAAGATGGGTTTGCAAAAGAGTGCACACCGGAGAGTTCTCGAGCCAGTCGCGGTCGTCTCCCGTATCAGCCCGAACAACCTCCCAGCGGGTTTGCTCTCCGAAAATCTCGTGATCCCTTTCATCCTGCGTTGTTTCCTTCGCCATTCAGTGCTGCGGGGGTGTCAAAATTTCCAAATCTGTTTTCCAGTCAAAAGCTGCTCAAGTTCCAGTCTCAGGTGAATCGACTTCTCACTTCCGTGGAACCCGTTGCCGCCCTATGACAGCCCTGTCAGGATTCTAAATCCGGACTGTCCAATTTCACTCCAACGTCCGGTTGCGCTTAAGCATGACTATTTTAACCAACCAACTCCAGAAAATTCCCCGTCCCTCGCCATCTCTCCTCTCGTTCAGGCAGGCGGAATGTTTCACGATTGAAACGGTTACAAAAAGGCGGCGCCACTGAGAAAACACCTCAAACCACGGGGAGGGTCCCCCGCAACGAGCGTCGCTCCGGCCGAATCACTGCAGTAAATGCCGGGGAAAATCGGCCACTTTTTCGCAGCCAATCTGCTCCATGACCTGCTGGAGCTGCTTTTTCAGCATCGAGATGGTGTGATCGCCGCCGTCCTTTCCAAGCGCCCCGACGCCATACATAAAGGAACGTCCCATGAAGGTGAACTTTGCTCCGCTCGCAAGCGCGTTGGCGATATCGGGCCCACCTCGAAGACCGCTGTCGATCATCATCGTCGTTTTATCGCCGAACTCTTTAGCCAGCACGGTTAGCGGCTTGATTGTCGACTGCCCGGCGTCCAGCTGACGTCCACCGTGATTGGAAACGATCATGCCGTCGACACCGAGGCTGATTGCTTTTTCCGCGTCCTCGGGATTCACGATCCCTTTTATGACGAGCTTGCCTTTCCACCGGTCGCGAATCGCCGCGATCTTGTCTGGATTGAGGCGACCTGAAAACGTTTTATTCATGAAGAGCCCGAGATGCTTCATACTGAGCCCCTTCGGCAGATAGGGAGTCATCGTTTTGAACTCCGGCGCCCCTGCCGCCAACTGACTGAACGACCAGGTGGGGTGCGTCATCATTTGAATGACATTGCCAAGCGACATCTGCGGAGGAATCGAAAGCCCGTTTTTAATCTCTTTGGGACGATAGGCAAAGGTAGGCGTGTCGGCGAGGATCACGAGAACAGGCACCTCAGCGGCAGCGGCGCGGTCGAGCAGTTTATCGCGCAGCTCGTTCTCGGCGGGATGGTAGAGCTGAAACCATGTGTTTCCTTCAGTGAGTTCAGCAACGGTCTCGATGCTCGCTGTTCCGACGGTACTGAGAATAAACGGCACATTGTGATCGAATGCCGCTTTCGCGAGAATCTCAGTCGCACCCGGCCACATCAACCCCTGAAGCCCGATAGGAGAAACCCCGAACGGAGCGTCGTAGGTTTTTCCGAAAATTTCAGTCGACTGATCGGAGCCCGGATAATCGCGGAGATACCAGGGCTTGAGCTGCACCTCACGAATCTCCGAGGTATTGCGAATCAGATTGATCTCGGAATTACACCCCCCTTCGAGGTACTCGAATGCAAAACGGGGCATCCGCTGCCTCGCCCGCTCACGAAGATGCTCTATCGAAGGGTATTTTGAATTGATCGCGTCACTCATAGAAATCGAATTTTGTTACTGCTACGAAACACCCTGATGAATCGCAATAACTCAAATTCACATTTATATGCCAGACCCTCTACTCTGCCTTACCCTTCCCCTTTGCTTTCTTCTTCCGGGGAGTCCGCTTGATTTTAACCTTCGCGAGAGCGGCCTCCGTTCCGCCCAGTGATTCCCAGGTCGGTGCATCCTCTGTCGGAGGCAGCTCGCGGATCGTGACGTCCTTGAACTGAACCATGACATGCCCGCCTTTGTGAATCTGCGGAGCAATGATCCCGTCGAGCGGGATTTGCGGATTCTCCTCGGTGTAATCGCTTGCCGGGATACCATTGATCCACACCTGAATCCGCGGGCCATCGGCGAGTATGCGATACTCGTTCCAGCCGAATGTATCAATGCCCGCCAGGAGAGCCGCTTCATCAATGGGTGTGTCGTAAATCAGTCGACGTCGATGTTCATCATAAATCTTTCCGAACCAGCCTTTCCCGCAGTCAATCTGGTAGCCTGCCACTCCACCGTCGGGCAGCCGGGCGCTGCGAATCTGGATTCCACTGTTGACCTGACCGGTTGCGAGATCGCCTGAACATTTAATCTTCAAAGTCAGCTCAAAGTTCGCATAACTTTTCTCCGTGCATACGAATTCATTTTTTGGAAATTTCCGATGATGCGAACCGGCAGTGATCGCACCCTCCTCGACCCGCCAAACACCTTCATTGAAGACCCAGCCATCCAAAGTTTTGCCGTCGAACAAAGAGACCGGTTCCGAAGTTTCCCGGGAAAAGCAGGACGCGGGAAAGATCAATCCGGAAAGCAGACAGGTTAAAGCAAGGCATGTTGGGTTCATGCGGGTTCGTTTCGACTTCATTGAGTTCTTCCTGATTATGATTCTTCATTTAAAGGCTGCCATGCTCCCCGAAATCACGCCATAGACCAAATCCACATCCCGATGTCATGGAGTCGTGGCACGTCGACAAAGCGGCCCGGGTGACCTCTTCCCGGTTGCTCACAATGCGACCAAAGAAACCGGATAAAAACTGAAAAAGACAACGGGAAACCTGAATCCGCAGCCCTTCCTGTCACTCCCGTCTCAAGCGTCTTCAGGAACACACGCAGCAGAGGTATCGATCCGGTCGAGCCGCTTCAAATCTTCCTGAAAAACAGATTCCTGAAAGACGAAATCCTGCAGACACTTCAAATTTCCATCCAGCAAAGGCCCCGGATCATTTGGCAACCGGTAGATTGTCCAGTTTGCATTGCGCACCGATTCAATCATTCCGTGCCGCTTGAGATAGGAAAGTTGCTTCGAAACCTTCGGCTGCGGTTCGCCAAGCACATCCTGCACATGACAAACGCAGAGCGGAGCCTGTTTCAACAAATTCAAAATCCGCAACCGGGTGAGATCGCAAAGGCATTTATAAACGGAGATGAATTCCTCTTCCATGATCACTGGCGTCTCCCCCCTATGCTTTCGAATCAGTTGCTCCGAACCACCCCGCGGTGCGCTGGCAGATCCGGACGAGAAAGAGCATCAGCGGCACCTCGATCAAGACCCCGACAACGGTGGCAAGCGCTGCCCCGGAAGACAAACCAAAGAGCATCACCGCAGTGGCAATAGCCACCTCGAAGTGATTGGACGCCCCAATCATGGCGGAGGGAGCCGCGTCTTCATATCGAAATTTCAAAAGCCTCGCAGCGAAGTAGGTAATACCGAAAATCAGCAGAGTCTGCAGCGCCAGCGGGATCGCGATCCAGAGAATTGTGAGCGGATTGGCGAGGATTGTCTCCCCCTTAAAACTGAAGAGCAAAACCAGAGTCACGAGAAGCGCTCCCGTCGAAACCGGTGTGAGGAAACGAAGAAATTTCGCGTTGAACCATTCCTCCCCTTTTGCCCGCAGAATCCAGCGGCGCGAAAAGTATCCGCTCACGAGAGGAAGCGCCACGTAGATACCCACGGAAAGCAGCAGCGCCTCCCACGGAACCGGCATACGGTTCACTCCGAGAAGCCACCCGCCGAGAACGCCGTAGAGCACCAACATCGTTAACGAGTTGATCGCCACCATCACAAGCGTCAGCCCCTGATTACCTCTCGCGAGATGGCTCCAGACGAGAACCATGGCGGTACATGGCGCGATACCGAGAAGAATGGCACCCGAAATATAGGAACGATAGAGTTCCACTTCAGTGCCGTCTTTCACGACCTCAGTTCCGGGAAGAAAATCTTTAAAAAACACCCCTAAAAACAAAGTGGCGAGACCGAGCATCGTGAACGGCTTGACCGCCCAGTTGACGAACAGCGTCAGAAAAACCGGGCGCGGACTTCGCGAGGCCTGAACCACCTCGCCGAAATCAATTTTCACCATGATGGGATACATCATGAAAAAGAGACAGATAGCGATGGGAATGGAAACAACAGGCGCATCGTTTACATAGATCGCCATGCCATCGAGCGCCTGCGCCAGCCCCGGAGCAAGCTTTCCGAGGCCGATGCCGGCAAGAATGCAAAGCGTCACCCAGATCGTGAGATGACGCTCAAAAAAGCCCATGGATGATTTATCGAGACTCATATTATTGTTTGGTTAGCATATCAGGCTCCCGCCTCACAACAATATACCCCTGTGAGAATATTCTCTCAAGTGAATATTTCAAACAGAATAAAACCATCGGGGGGCAATGACGGCCATCCCGACCCGGCTCACCTCGCTCCGGCCCTTCGGGGAACCTGAATACGCTCCGTCGCGTCACCACTAACCCCTAATCCAACGGAGGCTCCGAAACGAGCATAGTGAGCGCCTCTCGAACCCGGGCGGTCTGAACCTCGTTCATGATAAGATACCGGTCGCGTCCCTTGTGTTCTTCAACCGGCTTCCTGCGGGGATCGGGGCGGAAAAAAGTCATCCCGTCCTCGTGCATGTTCACGGTTCCTTTCGACGAGAGATCGAAATATCCGCGATCGGGATAAACGGCCTGAAGCACTGAAGTTAAGTCCCAGGTGGGACGGTCATGGGGGATCTCAGGGGCGTAGGCGATATAAGAATCCTTGAGGATGTGACGATCAAAAGATTCGAAGTCCTCAGCAATGCTCTGCCACGGATAAGTTGCCGCATACCCGATCTCAAAACCGCTCCAGAAGATGGGAGTGGGCCAGTCCGCCGTGAGCTGCCTTGCCGGCTCGAGATGTTTGATAACGTTGTATTCACGATACCGGTTGTTGTCGTGAACGGTCTGGAATGCTCCGGCCATCATATGGAGGCCGACCACTTTCTGCTTCACCAGTTCCATCCCCGTGAGCGGTGAAATGTCGTCGGCTTTCGTTTCGAGAAGCCGGGCAAAATTTGTGAAAAAGCCCACCTGAATCAGGGTGACCGATTGATCGGGTTGCGCAACGAGCAATTTTCGGAGAAAAGGCATGGCCCGCTCCGCATCCTGACCACTCTTGAGATCGTGCGGGTATTCTTCGGCAAACTTGAGGAAATCTTTCATCTCCGGATTAACCCCGTTGCGAACCGTGCCGATCGGAATATCAGGACGCCCGTAGAAGGTGTTGAAAGCATCGAGATACGCTGCAGAACGGGGATCGTCCTTCGTCGAGGTAATCCCCAGAATATTCACCAAACCACGACTCTGAAGCGAGTGAAGCATCGCAAGCGCCATGGCATCATCGGTGTCGTTCCCCATATCTGTATCAAAGATGACATTGAGGGCACGACTCATATCGGCTTTCAGGTGACGGGGCGGCTGAACGACCAGATGGACCAGCGCCTCTTGAACCCGTGCTGCCTGCACCTCATTCATCCGCAGGTAGCGGTCGCGCTTTTGCGCCTCGGGGCGATCGCTCTTTTTAGCGCTTCCCCACGGGGTGCCGGGAACCGGAACGAAACGGGTGTAGCTGTCGTCTTCCACCGTAACCCGCCCCGGAGGCGAAAAGTCAAAATAGCCACGGTCGGGAAAAACCGAGTAGAGAACACTGGTAAGATCCCAGGTGGGTCGATCGTGATTTGGCCCGCTGTGCAGAAGATAAGCTTCCTTCACAATATGATGTTCAACATAAGCAAAGTCCTTAGCGATCGACTCGCGCGGATAAGGAGCGCTGATACCGATCTTGAAACCGCTCCAGATCGCAGGGACCGAATCGGGCCATTGATCCGCAAGGACCTGCATTGAAGGAATGTGGTTCCTGACATTCGCCTCAAGAAAGCGGTTATTCCCGTTGATAGTTTCGAACCCGCCCGCCATCAGCGAGAGGTGGTCGACTTTCTTTTCGATGAGCGCCTTACCGCCCTCGCTCTCAAGAAGCTGGGCGATGTTACAGGCAAGACCGACCTGAATGATCGCTACCGAGTTGTCTTCGGCAGCCTCAAGAACTTTCCGGATCAAAGGAACCGCAAGCTCCGGCTCTTTTGAAATCCCGATGTCGTGAGGGTAGCGGAGCGCGTCACCGTCTTTCTCCTTCGCGAGGATGAGAAACTTGCTATCCCGATGCGGCACGTCCTTTCCGATCCCGATAGGAATATCGGGTCGCCCGTAAAAAGTATTCACCGCATCGACAAATGGCGCCGCCAACTCATTCTCCTTCGAAAGCGTGATCGCCAGAATCTCACACTGCCCTCTGTCGGCAAGGGTGTGAAGCATCGCAAGAGCGAGGACATCATCGACGTCGCCGGTGATATCAGTATCAAAGATCACAGGGACCGGTTTGGCATGCGCGCTCAGTCCGAAAAAGAGCAGTGTCAGGGCGATTAAACAGGGTTTCATGAAGGGGCTAACAGGGTTAAATGTGAGATTAAACAGGGTTGGAAAGGTGCTGTCACGGGCGATCTTCGCGGATCACTGTTGGAGTACCGGTCGCGCCGGGCCGACTGTGGCCGTCACGCAGAATTTTTTCATATTCGGCGGTGAGTTCGGCGACGAGTTCCGGCTCCTTCGCATAGTGACTCGTCCATTCACGGGCCTCCTTTTCCAGATGGAAGAGCTGTCCGACGGGACGCGCCGGATCAATCGTCTTACGGTAATTGGCACCGCCTCCGTGCTGTCCCATGATGAGTTTCCACGGGCCTCGACGAATCGCCATCATCTCCCGATAGGAATCCATAATGAGCGATTCACGCTTCGGAGTCGTTTGCTCCCGGTCAAGCAGCGCCCCCAGAAAACTGAAACTGTCTTCAGCAGCGTTCGGTGGAAGTTCCTCTTCAAAAAATTCAGCAAACGTCGCGAAGGTATCGGTCAGGGCCACCATCGACGTATCGATCGTCGCTTCGGGAATTCGACCGGGCCAGCGGACGAGGAAAGGGACGCGAACGCCACCCTCATAGACAGTCGTTTTCTGCCCGCGGAGAGGACCGTTAATCCGATGCCCTTTCACCTCGGGGTAATCGACCGGTTTGTATTGCAAGACCCCGCCATTATCGCTCGTGAAGATAACGAGGGTATCCTCCGTCAGGCCATTGCGATCGAGCGCTTTCAGAACCTCACCGACAGACCAGTCGAACTCGTTCAGGAAATCTCCGTAGGCACCGATCTCACTTGTCCCGTCGAAACGCGGAGCAGGAACGAGAGGACCATGCACGTTGCGATGGGCCAGATAAAGAAAGAATGGCTCCCCGGCTTCGTAGTCGTCGAGCCATTCGACGGCGCGCTTCGTCAGCCGGTCGGAAAGTTCTTCATGAGTGTAACGGGTTTCCCCGCCCCCCTCCTGCTTCAGCGCAGCAGCGAGCCCCGAACGTGGACGATGAAGATAGTCGAGTTCAAAGCCGGGGCGTTTATCCGGAGTAATCCGGAGAGGATCGTTGCTGTCGAGGCCCAGGACCCGATAATTTTCAGCGATATAATGCGGAAACTGACTGACGTGAGGAAAGCCCCAGAAATAGTCGAAGCCGAGCTCGAGCGGACCCGGTTTCAAGTCACGATTGTAGTCGGGTCCGAGCACGTCATCCCAACCGTCCATTCCCGGCTGCCCGAAGCCGAGATGCCATTTGCCAATGCAGGCGGTGGCATATCCCTGCTTCTTGAAAAGATCGGCAAGAGTGTATCGGTCAGGATCGATCAGGAGCGGATCATTCGCCCAAACCGTCGAGCCCCCCACCCAGGTCCGCCAGGCATAGCGCCCCGTAAGAAGATTGTAGCGGGTCGGAGTGCAAACCGAACTCGGTGAATAGGCCTGAGTAAACTTGCGCCCCTCCTTTGCGAGCTGGTCGATATTCGGCGTGCTGACGCGGGTCGCACCGTAGCAACTGAGGTCTCCGTATCCAAGATCATCCGCGAGAATGAAGAGCACATTAGGGCGCTCCGCAGCCGTTGCGGCAACCGTGAAAAACAAGGAGATCAGAAGAAGCACTCGCGACATAACCCCGCCATTCTACAACGCGACCGCTTGTG
>JAYWLB010000040.1:0-111096 GCA_035967665.1 Verrucomicrobiales bacterium BCK34 | reverse complement strand
GCGAGGCTGAAGAACGGGCTAAAGCCGAAGCGGAGGCAGCGAAACAATCTGCGATGGAAGCGGCACAGCGCGAGGCTGAAGAACAGGCTAAAGCCGAAGCGGAAGCGGCGAAACAATCTGCGATGGAAGCGGCACAACGTCAGGCTGAAGACCAGGCTAAAGCCGAGGCGGAAGCAGCAAAACGGTCCGCGATGGAAGCGGCCCAACGTGAGGCTGAGGAACGAGCCAAAGCCGAAGCGGAGGCAGCGAAACAGTCTGCGATGGAAGCGGCCCAGCGCGAGGCTGAAGAACGGGCTAAAGCCGAAGCGGAAGCAGCGAAACAGTCTGCGATGGAAGCGGCACAACGCGAGGCTGAAGAACGGGCTAAAGCCGAGGCGGAAGCAGCAAAGCAGTCTGCAATGGAAGCGGCCCAGCGCGAGGCTGAGGAACGGGCTAAAGCCGAAGCGGAAGCAGCAAAGCAGTCTGCGATGGAAGCAGCGCAACGCGAAGCAGCCGAACGAGCCAAGGCCGAAGCGGAGGCAGCCCAACGATCCGCAATGGAAGCAGCGCAACGCGAGGCAGCCGAACGAGCCAGAGCCGAAGCGGAGGCAGCCCAACGTGCAGCAATGGAAGCAGCCCAACGCGAGGCAGCCGAACGAGCCAGAGCCGAAGCGGAGGCAGCCCAACGAGCCGCGATGGAAGCGGCGCAACGCGAAGCAGCCGAACGAGCCAGAGCCGAAGCGGAGGCAGCCCAGCGTGCCGCAATGGAAGCAGCGCAACGCGAAGCAGCCGAACGAGCCAGAGCCGAGGCGGAAGCGGCGCAACGTCAGGCCGAATCAGCTCAGTGATCGGCCCGCAAGCCCCACGAACGCGCAGCATCGGAATGACCGGCTTTGGTTGACGAAACCTACCGACTTCGATTTAAATCGACGGACCATCATGAAAACCAACTCAATTTTTGTTCTCGCGATCGCTGCAACGGCGCTCATTTTTTCACCTGTCAGGAATCAGGCTGAGGAATCCTCGACGATTGATCTTCTCGGCGAAAACCTCGACCACTGGACGATGGCTAAGGCCGGCGCGTGGGAGCTGAAAGACGGCGTCCTCAGCACCTCCGACAAACCGGGTGGCTACATCTGGTCGAAGGAGAAATACGAGAACTTCGAACTCACGATCGAATACAAGACTTCCGAAGAGTGTAACAGTGGACTCTTCTTTCGAACCGATCCGAAGAATCCCGTTCAGGGCGGCTTCGAAATTCAGGTCGCTTCCGCCGGAATCTATGACGGCAAGCATGTTGCCGGATCTCTCTACGGGGCTCAAGCTCCCACCGAGTCGGCAGGTAAACCCGACGGTGAGTGGAACACGATGACCCTGACTGCGAACGGCCCCATGATCAAAGTCGTCCTCAACGGGAAGACCATCGTCGAAGCTGATATCGACCAATGGACCACCGCGAACATGAATCCCGATGGGACAAAGAATAAGTTCAAGACGCCATTAAAAGACCTTCCGCGAAACGGTCACATCGGGTTTCAGTATCACGGGCACCCTGTCTGGTTCCGGAATGTAAAATTGAAACAGTTGTAGGGCTGCTTTTAAAAGTCCCTGTACCGGAAATCGCCTTCAATTGGCTGCCGCTTCATTCACCGGCTCATCGCAAATGAAAGTCCGATTAAGGCAGCGGTAAACACGAGGCCGATTACGATAATGATCGCGAAAAGGCTCCCCACGACGACGCAGCCGGCGACGACCGGCTGATCCAGTGACCAGCGCTCCCAGCGGTTCAAGGGCACTTTGACCGTTGGAGGGGACGCCTCCGCGAGGGCCGCGAGCTCCACAAGACTGCGAACCCAGCTGGTCATCTTTGCGGCATTGACCCGCGTGATATCGATCCGCTGGGAATAGGTCAGGAATCCCGGCCACCACTTGAGCCCGACATTGGGAGGCAGGTCTGACTCAGGGAAAAGGATCCGTATCCTCTCCTCCACATCGGATCGATTGAGAAACGGTTCCACCCACCTTTGCTCGGTCGCCCAGATCGTGAGGAAATCGCAGGTATCGCCTTTTCTTTCCACTTCCGAGGCGCCGAACCATCGGTTTGTCCTCGCCGCCCACCGCTCGAGGGCATTGGCCGGATGCGAAATCGCACAGCGGGTCATGACGGGCGTTGTTACCGTGATTTCGATCCGGTGTCCATGGTAGGTGCGGTAGCGGATATCGCCGGCATACCGTGTTCGGGAGCGTCGGGAGACATGAACCTTTAGAGGGTGCTCATCCACGGTTCCCCTGAGATTCAGGCCGGACAGAGCCGGGGCATCCGTATCCTGTTCAAGCCCCATTGCCATCAGCGGAGCAAGCCAGTCAGCCGGATCAATATTCGAAGGCAGTGGTGGCGGCCCTTTGCCCTTTCTGCCCGGAAGTGGAGGTGGTTTCGCCATGCGTTCGAAACTCTACAGAACCCTGAGGTATTTTTCCAGATCATAAGGCGCCCCCGCCGATTTGTTGTTTGTGAGAGTGATTGCGGAGGGACACGAAGATTTTGCGTCTATCTCTGCAAGGCGATCACGCAGCGGAACATGCAAAAAGTTCCGCCAATTGGATTTTGCCGTCTCAAGAGATTTCCGGCGAATCAAGCCTTCTCAGGGCTTGATCATGATGCAGGCCGGCATCGGGATTTCGATTGAGTCGCCGATCGCGCTCAATGCGCCGGTGTCAGGATTGATTTCAAAAACGACGACGCTGTTGCCCGGCATGTTGGCGCAGAGGAGGTGCCTGCCGTCGGGCATGATTGCGAGATTTTGCGGGCCCTTTCCGAGGGCGGGGTGGAACCCGATCAGGGTCAGGTTCCCGTCATCCCCGATCCGGTAGCCGGCGATGGTGTCGTGACCCCGGTTCGTACCGTAGAGAAACTTTCCGTCCGGTGTGATTTTGAGATCGGCGGTGTGGGTTCGCTCTTCATACCCTTCGGGGAGAGTTGAGATGATTTGTTGATCTGTTAGTGATCCGGTTTCTGAATCGTATCCGAAAACAGAAACCGTGTTTCCCATTTCATTGATTAGGTAGAGATGTTTCCCGTTTGGATGAAAAGTGATGTGCCGCGGGCCGGACCCGGGAGGAAGTTTGACAAAAGAAGGATCGTTCGGCGTCAGCGTTGCCGTCTTCGCGTCGAGTCGGTAAATCATCACCTTGTCGATTCCGAGGTCGGCGGCAAAAGCATACCGGTTGTCCGGACTGATCACGATGCTGTGTGCGTTCGGGCTTGTCTGGCGTTTCGGGTCGACGCTGGAGCCTTCGTGTTTGAAATAGGAAACCGGCTCACTCAGTTTGCCGTCATCGCTTATGGCATAGGAAGCGACATCACCACTCGAGTAGTTGGCGACAACAACCGCTTCGCCGGTAGCATCGATATCGAGATAGCATGAGGCGGTGCCTCTCGAAGACTGTCGATTGAGGAGATTCAATTTCCCGCTTCGTCCTTCGATCTCGTAGGCCGCGACTTCCTCGTTTTCTTTGCCGCCAAACTTGAGAGCGTGAATCGCGTAGAGAAACTTTCCGTCCTTCGACAGTGTCATGAAAAACGGGTTCTCAACATCAGTGGTGCGATGCAAGGGGGGGAGTGATCCGTTCCCGGAATCAAAAGTGTAGGCATGAATCGCCCCTTCCTCTCCCGAGGTGAAGGCGGATATGAAAACGACAGGATCGTCTCCCGCTGTAATCGATGAGGCAGTCATCAGTATAAAAAGGGTCGCGAAAAGTGGGGTGAGAGTTTTCATGCTTTGGTGCGCATTTCATCATCGGCCAACCACGAAGTCGAGCTCTCGAAAGTCGCCTTCGTGCCAGTCCTTGCGCGGCTTCACTCTTCCCGCTTGAGAATCATGAGGAAATGATTTTGATGAATGTCAGTCTGAAAATCGCGGGGGCGCTTTGCTGAAGGCTGGTCATTTGTCGAACACCATTTCAGTGTCTTCCCCTCCACGCCGATTATTCCCTCGTAGTCTTTCCCGTCGTATTCACCGGATTTTCCTTCCACGTCGATGTGCATCGAATCCCCGCTTCCGCGGATCCGGTAGGTGCCGGTTCCCATGACTTCGCCGCTGAATCGTTTTGCAGTAATCATCTCTTCGGTGAATTCCAGTTCGATCGGGTTGTCCGGCTCGCCGTCGCTATTGGCCATGAATCCTTTCCACTTCCCCAAAACCTGCGCGGCATCCCCGTCCCCGCCGGATGCTTCCATAACCCGGGCCTTCGAGATCTGTTCCATCACCCATTCCTGATCTGTCTTGCTCAAGTCCGACACCAAATAGGGAATCGTCCCCCGGCCGGCAATCCTCAGGTTCACTTTCAAGTTCGCACCTTCCCCGGTCGTCCCGCCATAGTCCGCTTCAATTGTTCTCCCGGTCTCTTCATGAGTCCAGGTTCGCGCATCGATTTGAGTAACGGTGATTGAAAATGCAAAAAGCAGCAGGGTAGTCAGTTTCATTGTTTCGTTTCTGTTTCCACACTTCTTCGGATTGGTTGAAGGTCGCTCGCAGATTTGTCTAAATCGCGAACCTCACAGGGGATGAGGTGTTTTATATCATATGCTCGAATTGAGGGGAAGCCGGGAGAGGCTCTGTCCGTCCGGACGGCACTCGGGAAAGGCGGAAAGCAGTGCCATGCCCCGACTCAAAATAATGGGATTTTGAAATTGGTTTGAATTGTAAAAGCGAGCGGGAAAAACTATTCTGCGGTATGAAATCAGTTCAATTCCTCGCCGTTTTCTGTCTTTTGCTCGCCTCGGAAACCTCCCTTTATGCTCAGGCAACGACTCCGAAAGCGGGGACCGCGGAGCGGACGGCTATTCTGGATCCGGTTCGCGAACCCCTGCAAAAAGCGATTGGTCAAAAGGTGATTTTTGTGGTCGATCACATGAAAATGGACGGCGATTGGGCTTTCGTAATAGCCACTCCCAAGACAAAGAATGGCGGGCCGATCAGTTATGTTGGAACCGGCTTCGAGGATGACGCCAATGAAGCTGATGAATTGACCGTCGCGCTTTTGAGGAAGAAGAACGGAAAGTGGACTCTTGTCGAACACGCCTATTTCACAACTGACGTCTGGTGGGAGAATCTGTGGGAGAACTACGAAAATTGCCCGAGATCGATTTTTGTGCAGTAGGCAAAGCGTCCGGGAGCACGGGAGACTCCGCGCTGGGTTGGGCTGGCGAACGGCTGACGAAGGGCGGTGCGAAATCCGGCGAATCTTTGAACCGGCCGCCCTGCCAGGTATCACTCCGCCGGCGCCGGGGTGAGCTTCCAGATTTTCAGTTCGTCGACGGTGGCACGTTTTGGAACGGCAAAGACAAAGTCGCGTTTCGTTTCGTGACCGATCCCGGGCGAGGTGAGTTTGTGAATCTTGTAGCCGTTCAGGTAAACGGTCAGGGTGTCGCCGTTGTGGACTGTGATGACATCGATCCATTTTCCGGGCTTCAGTGAAATCGTCTTTGCCGCTGAGGCTTTTTTCAATGCCTCTTCCATCGCAAGCTTGCCTTCCTCAGTCTCCTTGTTGTCCCGAAGCGTGAGCTTGAATCGACCTTCCCGCTCATCGTCGATCGTTACTTTGTTCAAGGCGATCGTAACCCCGTTGATGTGGCCTGCCCACACGGATGGCTCTTCTCGGTCGTTGTAGGCCAGCTTGATTTGCTCGTCCTCGTCCAAAAGAACTTTGACGGAGACGACGCCATCCTTGAACGGCTCCGAGAGTGTGTGCCGCGTGGAAATGGCGTGATCCGCTTTCTCCGAAAGTGTCATCACCAGCTTGCCTGCCTCGAGGTCGTTTTGCTTCGCTCCCTGAGCACGGCTTTCGCTGTTGGTCACCCAGTCCGGGCCGAGGTCATCGCTGCTGGCTGAGTCGGAGCGCTCGAAGTCGTCTTCGAAAAGAAGAATCCCTCGGGTAGAGAGCATTTCGGCAACATCATCGGGAAAACCTTCCGGCACTTCGACGGGTTCGGCTCCGAGTGGGCGGGCTGCCGCCTTCGGTGGTTTGCTGTTCGCTTTAACCCATTTGACGTCCTCGTCGGATATTGTGGAAAGTTCGATCGTGAATTTTCGATTATCGGCTGCCCGCTGAATGGTCACATGCGTCGGTGTCGCAGAGATAAAATCAGCTTCGATGGTGTTTCCGTCCTTCGACGTCCAGGTGCGGGCATGAGAGCTGACTGCCAGAAGGGCGAGGGCGGGAATGAGAAATACATATTTCATAACGCTGCCATGCTAACAATGAGACGCGGCTGAGAAAGAAGAAAATCGGACTTCAATCGGATTGAACTCAACAGGGTTGGGTCACCGGCTCAACAGGGTTGAATTGACGCGCTTCCCAAGGCACCTTCTCAATAAGCTAAATCTATGATTCGTTACCTTATTCTCGCTTTTTTCCTGACCACGCCCGCCTGGGCCGCACCTCACGATCCGATTGAGCTCTGGCCGGCGGGTAAAGTTCCCGGGGAAGAGTCGCTCAAGCTGCCACCGGAGACGACTGAACCGAGGACTTCCAATGTCAGTGTGCCGACCCTGACATTTTACCCGGCTCCTGCCCGGAGTAATACGGGAACGACCATCGTCGTCGCCCCGGGTGGTGGCTACAAACACCTCGCTTATGAGCACGAAGGGTCCGACGTCTGCAATTTCCTCAATTCGATCGGGGTGAATGCGGTTCTCTTGAAATACCGCGTTCCTCATCGAAAAGGTTTGGAGAAACATCACGCTCCTCTTCAGGATGCCCAGCGGGCCATCTCAATGGTTCGGAACCGGGCCGAAGAATGGACAATTAAGCCGGATCAGGTCGGTATCCTCGGCTTTTCTGCAGGCGGCCATCTCGCCGTCATGGCAATGACTTCCGATGGTTCGCGCAGCTACAAGACTGACCCCGTCATCGACGCGACGAGCTGCGTTCCGGATTTTGCCGTTCCGATCTACCCGGCGTATTTGCAGGATCCCGCGAACCCGAACGCGCTCTCGCCCGAAATCAAGATCACGGAGGAGACCCCGCCGGCCTTCATCACAATTGCTCACGGCGACAAGCGGTTTGTGGAAGGGGCGGCCCTTCTCTATCTCGAGATGTTCCGCAGGAACCGTCAATGTGAACTGCATATCTACGGGCACGGTGGTCATGGATTCGGGATGAGAGAAATTCCTGAAAAAGTCGGAGAGTGGCCGGAGCGACTCACGGACTGGTTGGGGGCGATGGGCTATTTGGGTGAGTGACCCTATCGGGAGAAGTTTTTTCAGATTCAGATACGTAAGTTTCCTCTAGCGGAGGATCCTGGATCTTCCGTCTCCTTCTCAAAATGAGCGATATTCAATCAGTAGCGAAATGAGCAAGTCCGTTTGGTATGTCTACATGATCCGCTGTGCTGATGGCTCGCTCTACTGCGGCATCGCTACTGATGTTGCCCGCCGTTTCGCTGAGCATGAGGAAGGGGCACCCAGGGGCGCTAAATACACGCGTGGCAAAGGTCCGCTTGAGCTCGTTTTTCAAAAAGAAATCGGCACCCGCTCTGAAGCCAGTAAAGAGGAACTGCGAATAAAGAGGCTCAGTAAAAAGGCGAAGTTGCTCATGCTGGAGGCGTAGAAGGTCCTCCTGCCAATCCCGGTTTCAGCGATGATTCTGTTCGACCTGAGACCCGATAATTTCACTTTCCGGTTTCAGATAGAGAGAGTAATTTCACCTCTGCCCCGGGGAGCTTCATAGCGGGTTCCGGACCGGGCCGCAATTACCTCAATGCCACAGCCCCCAACCTTAGAACCTTCTCTTCGCCGTCTGAATTCGGCATTCCGGGATGTCTGTTCACGCTAGTGCCTTTGACTGCGATTCTCCTGTTTGGCGGCGTCTTTCCGGGGTTCTGAATCTATGACTGTATTGATACTTCTTGTTGGACTGGTTGTCCTCACACTCGGCGCGGAATTCCTGGTTCGGGGGGCGTCAAGTATTGCCGTCCGCCTTGGCCTGAGTCCGCTGGTGATCGGACTCACCGTAGTGGCGTTCGGGACGAGCGCGCCGGAGCTAGCGGTATCGCTCAAGGCCGCTCTCGCCGGTCAGGGAGGGATCGCGCTGGGTAACATTGTCGGTTCGAATATTTTCAATGTCGCGGCGATTCTCGGGATCGCGGCGATGATCTGCCCGCTCGCGGTGCACCTCGATGTGATTCGCCGGGATATGCCGATCATGCTCGGTGCCTCCGGTCTTTTCGTTACCTTTTTACTGACGGGGCAACGACTTGAGCGGTGGGAGGGGATTGTGCTGTTTATACTGATCGTCGTCTATGTCGCCTCGTCGGTGCGGGTTGCGGGAAAAGAAAAGAACCTCGAAGCCGTCGCGGAGTTAGGAAAGCCGAAGTCGACTTCTATGATGTTGAGCCTTGTTCTGACTCTGGCGGGATTCGCGATGCTGGTCTTCGGGGCGAGGTTGTTTGTCGACAGCGCCGTTTCGATTGCGCGCAGCCTCGCTTGGAGTGAAGCGGTCATCGGACTGACGATTGTGGCGGCGGGAACGTCGATGCCTGAGCTCGCGACCTCGGTGGTGGCTTCGTTGCGGCGCCAGACGGACATCGCGATTGGCAACGTGGTTGGCTCGAACATTTTCAACCTGCTTTGCATCGGCGGCGCGGCCGGTGCGGTCAGTCCGATCAACAGCGGCGGCCTCAGCTGGATTGATCTAGGGGCGATGCTCCTCACTTCCATTATTCTCCTGCCGCTGATGAGGACCGGTTTCCGTCTCAATCGAGTCGAGGGCGGTTTGCTCTTTGGCACCTTCCTTTTGTATTTGTGGCTCGTTTGGCCATGACATTTCAGACTTTTCATTCCGACCGGAAAAAAAAGCGCCTCTCGGGATGATCTTAATCCTATCAAATGTATAAAACTATTCTTGTGACTGACCGGTTGGAGACGCCTCCGCTGGATCTTGAGGTCATTACCTTCGAGCAATATCTCGAAGACTATCCCAAGCGCGGGGAGCCGCGCACACGTGTGATCAATCTTTGTGACACGGAGCATTACCTGAGTCGCGGCTACTACTGCTCGCTTCTTGCCGAGTCGCGGAGGCACCGGGTTCTGCCGAGCGTGAACACCATCAACGACCTGAGTTATCCGGAGGATTCGGCGGGAACTCTCGAGCCATTGCAAACGCTGTTTCCCAAGGTGGTCGGTGAGTTGAATGAACCGGTCGTTCTCGATATTTACTTCGGGTGGACCGAGGCGGAGGAATGGAAGAAAATCGCCCGTTCCCTGTTTGATCGTTATGCCTCACCCTTCCTGAAGGCGACCTTGACCCGCGGCCGGAATGGAATCGATTTGAAGGTGACTCAGGGGAATCTCGCTGATCTCGATACGGGAGAGCAAACGACTTTCTATGACCGGTTGAAGATCTTCACGGAGCAGGTTTGGCGCAGTCCGAATCGTCGCAATAAGTTTCGCTGGGACATGGCGATCCTCTATGATCCGGAGGAGGCGACCGCACCGAGCGACGCGGAGGCGATCAAGCGGTTTGTGAAGGCGGCTGCGAAGGTCGGGATTCAGGCCGAGCTCGTGAAGTCGGCCGAGTTGAAATACCTTTCGCAGTATGACGCGCTCTTCATACGCGAGACAACGCGCATTGATCATCCTACTTATCGACTCTCCCGAAAAGCGGAAATGGAGGGACTCGTGGTGATGGATGACCCCTCGTCGATCATGCGCTGCTGTAACAAGATCTTTCTGCACGATGCCTTCAGCTACAATAAAGTGCAGGCTCCGACGACCCTGGTTGCCGCCAATTCGGATTCCGATACTCTGGAGAGAATCGAAGGGGCAATTGAATACCCTATGGTGTTAAAAATGCCGGAGAGCTCTTTCTCGATCGGGGTTTATAAAGTGAAGGATCGCGACGAGCTGAAGTTGAAGTTGGAGACGATGTTGACGACTTCGGCGCTCGCACTCGTTCAGGAATACTTATACACAGATTTCGACTGGCGAATCGGTGTCCTCAATGGACGTGCCATCTATGCCTGCAAGTACTTCATGGCTTCGGATCACTGGCAGATATACAACCACGACTCCAAAGTGAAAGTGGAACAGGCCGGCGGCCACAAAACGATTCCGACCTTTGAAGTGCCGAAGAACGTTCTCGATGCGGCTTTGAAGGCGAGCTCAATTATTGGGAACGGCTTGTATGGAGTCGATCTCAAGCAAGTGGGAAAGCAGGTCTATGTGATAGAGGTGAATGACAATCCAAGCATCGAGCACGAGGTCGAAGATGGTTATCTGGGCGACGAATTGTATATGATGATCATGCAGGAGTTTGTGAACCGCCTCGAGAAGCGGGGGCGCACTTAGGTGCTTCAATTGAATACGGTTAGTGTCATGGAAATTCGTAAAGTGCAGCCGGATGATTTGAATGCTCTCGTCGAGTTGGAAAAGCTGTGCTTTGAGAGCGACCGGCTCAGTCGCCGTTCCTTCCAGCGTTGGATTAAGGGGGATAGCAGTATTCTGCTCGTCCTTACGGTGGAGGATGTTCTCGTCGGCTACGGCCTCGTCCTCCTCCATCGCGGGACCCGTCTCGCGCGGGTTTATTCGCTTGCGCTGAATCCTTCGACCCGGGGGAGAGGTTATGGACGACAGCTTCTCATCGCTCTCGAAGCGGCGGCACTGGAATCCGGTCGCCTCTTCATGCGGCTCGAAGTTTCCAAGGTCAACACCGCGGCGATCGCTCTGTATCGAAGTCTGCAGTATCGCGAGTTTGACGAGCTGGAGAGTTATTACGAAGACGGCACAGACGCCTTGCGGATGCAAAAGCGTATTCGCTATCCGGACCGTGCAGACGCACAGCGGATTGTGCCCTGGTATCGGCAGACGACGTCGTTCAGTTGCGGGCCGGCCTCGGTCATGATGGCGATGGGGGCGATTGATCCCGGGATTGAGCTCAATCAAATGCTGGAGCTGGATCTCTGGCGGGAAGCGACGACCATTTTCATGACCTCAGGTCACGGCGGGTGCCATCCTGTAGGGCTCGCTTTAGCGGCTCAGCGAAGAGGGTTTTCGGTTCGGGTGTGCATGAATCAAATGACGCCGCTTTTTACAGACGGGGTCCGGGCGGCGCATAAAAAGGAGATACTCGCGGTGGTTCACGAACAGTTTCTGGCGCAAGCCGAAGCGGCGGGGCTCGAGATTGAGCAGTCCGTTGTTTCGACGAGCCGCATCGACGCGTGGCTCGAATCGGGATGCTCGGTGATTGCCCTGATCAGCAGCTACCGTCTCAACGGGGACAAAGCACCGCACTGGGTTGTCGTGACAGCCAGCGACGAGCTGTGCTTCTACGTCCATGACCCGGATGCGGAGAAGGTGACTCTGAGTGAGATCGATTGTCAGCACATTCCCATCGCAAAGGAGGAGTTTGCTCAAATGCTGGTCTTCGGCAGCAAGCGATTTACCGCTGCGGTTGTGTTTGAACGCTAGAGCACGCGGAAGACAATATTTCGGGGCGGTTCCCCGGCGTTGATAATTTCACTTTCCGGTTTCCCCAGACCGCTTACTTTCACTGCTTCCGGGGCGAAGTTTCAATAAACTCAGCGCCGGGCAGCAATCACTTAAATGTCGACAGAAACCATCGTTAAAGCACCTGCACCTCCGAAGAAATTCGGAACCTTTGGAGGTGTCTTCACACCGAGCACTCTCACGATTCTGGGGGTCATCATGTTCCTGCGATTCGGCCAGGTCGTTGGCGAATCGGGGATTTATCATGCGGTCCTTATTATTCTCTGCGCGAAGCTGATCACAACCCTGACTGCTTTCTCGATCTCGGCGGTGGCGACGAACACGCGGGTCGAAGGCGGCGGAGCCTACTTTCTGATCAGCCGCAGTCTCGGGGTCGAGTTCGGTGGTGCCATCGGTATTGTTTTCTTTCTCGCACAGGCCATTTCCGTGGCGATGTATGTGATCGGTTTCACAGAGGCTCTCGTGAATCTCTTTCCCGACTCGGGCTACACCGCGCTGGAGATTGGAAGCGTTGTGAACTTTTTCGTTTTCGTCTGCGTCTTCATCGGGGCGGGTTGGACCATCAAGATGCAATACGGGATTCTTGCGATTCTCCTTCTTTCCCTCGTTTCCTTTTTTGCAGGGGCGCTCCCTGAAGCGACTGCGGCAAGAGCGGCGGAAAACATGGGTTCCGGTTACACTGAAGGACAGAGCGTTTTCACGATGTTTGCCCTCTTTTTCCCTGCCGTGACCGGAATTATGGCGGGGGTGAACATGTCCGGTGATCTTAAGAACCCGGGACGTTCCATCCCGGGGGGAACGATCGCGGCGATTGCTTTCACCGCCCTCGTCTATCTGGGAATGGCGTGGACACTGGCGGCGGCGGTTCCCCGTGACACCCTTCAGACAAATGCTTTCATCGTCGCCGATATTGCCAAATGGCCCATCGCGATTCACGCGGGCATTTTCGCGGCGACCTTGTCCTCCGCACTCGGGAGTATGATGGGTGCGCCGAGGATTCTCCAGGCGGTGGCACGTGACCGGATTTTTAAAGGGCTGAATCGTTTTGCAATCGGCGGGGGAAACAGCGACGAGCCGAGACGCGCTACGATCGTGGCATTCCTCATCGCGCAGGCAGCGCTCATGGTCGGTGACCTCAATGCGATCGCTCCCATTATCACGATGTTCTTCATGGTGACCTACGGGACGATTAACCTGGCTTGTTTCTACGAATCGGTGACTAAAAATCCCAGCTACCGGCCCGCCTTCAAACTCAGCAACCGGTTTACGGCCTTGTTAGGCACGGTGGGGTGTGTCGCTGTGATGATTTTTCTGGAACCGCTCTGGGCCATTGTTGCGATCGGTGCCATGGCAGCGTTGCACTGGTGGATCGGGCGGAAGCAGGTCTATGCCCGGTGGGGGAATGTGACTTCGGGGGTTGCCTACGAGCGGGCGCGCAAGGCTTTGCTCCGTTTGGAAATGGAGAAGTATCACTCCAAGAACTGGAGGCCGGCGATTCTCGCATTGAGCGGTGGCGCTTTCCGTCGCAACCACCTCACCGAATACGGCAGCTGGCTCACCGCTGGTCGTGGGATTCTCTCCTTTGGTCAAATCATCGTCGGGGAGGTCGAGGAGAATCTTGAACGTCGCAACAGCGCGGAAGTGAAACTCCGAAAATTCATTGCCGAAGAGGAAGTTGAAGGCTTTCCCGCAGTCGTCGTCGAGGACTCGGTTCTCATGGGGCTGGCCCACTTGTTGCAGTGTCACGGAATCGGTGGGCTTCGCAGCAATACGGTCATGCTAGGCTGGAGCGAGAATCCCGAGTATGCGAGCGGCTTTTTCGAAATGCAGCGAATGATTCGTCGCTTCGAGCGCAGCATCATCATTGTTCAGTCGCAGAACGAAGGACCGCTTCGCTGGGCGCCACCCAAGGGCAGTATCGACATCTGGTGGAGGGGCGGCAAAAACGGAAACCTCATGCTCACGCTGGCTCACTTGCTGAAACAGAACCCCGGCTGGCGGGGGCGGAAGATTCGAATTCTCGTGCCGATCGATGCTGATCAGGATCCGGACAAGGCGCAGGTGCCTCTTTTGGAAATGATCGAGAAAGCCCGGGTCGACGCTGTGCCCGTGATGCTGCCGACCGAAAATGATAACGAAGCCTGGAAGGCGGCCTCTGTCGGAGCCGCAGTTGTCTTTATCGGGTTTGATCCGCCCGAAGAGGAGGATGTTGCCGCCTTTCACAAAGAGATCTCCGATGCGATCGAAGACCTCCAGCAGGTTCTCCTCGTCTCCAGCTCCGGTGGCGTTTCCCTCTCGGGGTAGGAGATTGAATATCCGGAAAAGGAATCCTCCTTCCTCAACACCGGGAGACGCGCACGTGGGTAGCGGATTGAGAATCATTCCGCTCCGCAGCCTATCGGGTCCGCAGCCTCTGGGGGGAAGGTGCTCTTTTCCCTCCTTCTACTCCGCTTTGATACCCTGGAAATCCAACCCGGTCGGTTCCTGGAAAATGCGGAGATCAAATTCCGATGCCACCGCGAGAAGGTGATCGAAGATGTCCGCCTGGATGCTCTCGTAGTCGGCCCAGTTTTTGTTGGCGCTGAAACAGTATATCTCGATGGGGATGCCCCGTCCTTCCGGGGCGAGCTGGCGAACGAGAAGGGTCATTCCCTGATTGATATCAGAATGGTGACGGAGGTAGGCCTCAATGTAGGCGCGAAAAGTGCCAATGTTAGTGAGTCGGCGCCCGTTGACACGGTTGTTGCGGCGGGTTTCGTCGAGGCGGGAATTTACCTTTTCGACTTCCTTCTTCTTGGCGTCGAGATATTCGGAGATGTGTTCGATCTCCTGAAAGCGGTTCAGCATCTCATCGGAGCAGAGACGTATTGAATTCGTATCGATGAGCAGCTTGCGCTTGATGCGGCGGCCACCACTTTCTGACATTCCCCGCCAGTTTTTAAAAGAACTGCTGATCAACGCATAGGTGGGAATCGTGGTGATGGTTTTGTCCCAGTTCTGGACTTTCACCGTGGTCAGCCCGATTTCGAGGACATCCCCGTCCGCGTTGTAACCGGGCATTTCCAGCCAGTCCCCCTGGGAGAGCATCTGGTTTGACGCGAGTTGAATTCCGGCAACGAATCCGAGAATGACATCCTTGAACACGAGCATGAGAATCGACGCAAAAACACCGAGGCCACCGAGGAGGGAGAGCGGAGATTGTCCGATCAGAATCGCGATCCCGAGAATAAAACAAACGAGAGCGGCGAGGAGCTTGGCAACCTGAGTGAAGGTCGCGAGATTGAGTTTCTTCCCCGCGGTGGTGCGTGAAAAAATGCTCTGCAGCGCGTTGAGGATCGAGTCGAGGACAAAATAGCCGGTGATCAGAATGTAGATCGAAGAAGTGATGCGGAGGAAGTTTCCCAGCCATGGCACCGACGAAAAGAGTCCCGGTGAGGCGAGAAAGATGAGGACTCCCGGGAGAATGTGCGTGAGCCATCGAAAGACGCCGCGGCCGAGGAGTTCATTGTCCCAGCTGAATTCGGTTTTCTCGATGATGCGGGTGACCACTTTGAGGATGAGCGGTCGGCAGATAAAGTAGAGAAAGCTCGCCGCCGCAAAGAGGCCTATCAGGAGAATGACGATGGCGACGGTGTGATTCAACCGGTCTGGAACCCATTCGTGGTTTTCGATCCATCTCATCAGTTTCCCCGCGAGGAACGAGGTCTGAGCATCGACCTGTTTGGCAATCACAGGTATTTCGGGAAGGACGGAAGTTGCGGGAGTAATCTCTTCGGTGGCCATGGCTTCACTGGGAACAGGGCTATGATGTCGAAGACGATCCCGTGCCCGTCAAGGTTTCTAAGGGATTTCCTGATCCGGAGGGCTTCCGTTAGACTCATTTGCGGACCCGGTTTTCCTTGTCCCTCAGGGATCTGTGGTCACTATCGATGGATGATGCAGATTACCGGCCGGAGTGCAATTTACGGCGCCTTTTGTGGCCGATTCAACAGGGTCAGGTCGATGATTCAACCCTGTTTGATCGGCGTTTTTCTTCTGCTTTTTTCGTCCGGCGACGCCGAGCCGGTTCACCGACTCACTTCTGACGAATACGAGGCGACGCTTTCCTACTGGGAGGAGAAATACGATGCCATTCTCGATGTCGAGCGCATCGGGGAATCGCGCGAGGGGATGGGGATTTTCCTCCTCAAGATCACCGACCCCGATGTTCCGGCGGAGGAGAAGCAGCATTCGCTGATCACCGCCCTTCACGGTGGGCCGGAGCGCTCGGGGACGACCGCGACGATGCATGTTATCGAATGGCTTCTCAGTGACGCCGAGGATGCGAAGCTCACGCGGAGGAAACAGGAGCTGTGGATCATCCCTATCATCAATCCCTACGCCTACTTTGAAACGGATCGCTTCGGCAACTCGCTCAAGATCGATCCCTACACCGGCGGCGGGGTCTCGAACTGGGATCTGAAGACCATGACCTTCAAGCCCATCGATCGCGCCCCCGAGATGGCCGCCTTTCTCAAAGTGGTCGACGAATTCCAGCCGGACGCTCACATCGATTTGCACGGTACCGGATTGCAGGAATACGGGGATGACCAACTCGGTAAGCGCGAGCGTTATCAGGGACAAATTATGACTGAAATCACGGGATCGGCATACTCCAATTATGCGCTTCGACCCTGGGACTGGCGTGTCACCGATGCGATGATTCGCGCCGGAAATGAAGCGGGCTTTCCCTCTGATCGATTCGAAGCGGATGCGCAGCAGCTCCTCTTCGGCCCCGGCCTCGAGGCGATCGTCGGCCAGCATTGGCGGGGGCGCCCTCAGTTCTATTCCGCTCAGTATGGCTATGCGAAATACCACACCCTTATCGCTGCACTCGAAGTGGCCTGGGAGGAAAGCGGTCTCGCGCGCACCAAAGGCTGGCTTAATATCGGCAACTCCATTCCCGACGGGGAAAATGTCGCCGGCTATCCCGTTGACCGGATGAAGGCGTTTGTCGGGCACTTCGTCACGTCCTCGGGAACCAATCCGGCGGAACGTCGCAAAAGCCGCGTTCAGTTGTGGCAATGTCAGAGTTCCTTTTCGCAGGCGTTCATTTATCCGCAGACCGATGGCCGGAGTCTCTACGCAGTCGCGACGAATGCGGCGGCGAGAGAAAAGCTCGACTCCGGTAACGAAACCTTTCTCAGTAACATCGCGGGTCATCCCTCCGTCGATGCCGGCGCGATCCGTGATTTCATCGAATCGGGGCCTGAGATCAAGCTCGCGGTGGAAGCGGGAAGGGAGTCTGAAGTCTTCGACACCGCGAACCGGAACGCAACTGAACACGGGATTGGATTCCGGCTTCGTATTCCCTATCAAAATGCCACGATCGACAGCATCGCCTTAAACGGTCACCCTCTGGAGTCGGCTGACATGAACGGCTATCGCGCCTTTCAGGGGAACGGGTTTACTCAGGTCCAGGTCAGTCTCGACGGGGAGACGGCTGCGAAATCGGAGGGCCTTTTCGTGATCACTCTCAGCTACCTGCCACCTGTGAAGCGGAAGATCGGGTGGACTCCTCCGGCGGAAGTAATGGAGAAGTTGGAAGAGTGAAAATACCGGGGCGCTCCCGGGTTGATTACTTTCTATTGTAGGCACAGGTAGTGGGATGGGGGCGGAGTGCGAATGGTGCCTCCGGAACTGTGTGGTTGAATATGTTATATTGTGTTAGTAGGCTGATTGATTGATTGAATGGTAGTCACTGGTTTATGGATATAGTTTCCAGTCGAAAGTGGAGTGTGTTAAGTGAGTTGATTTTACGTATTCACACTGCTGAGTCGGAGGCTGAGCTTGTCAGGGTGGTGACCGAAGATCTTCCCGGATTAATGGGCGGCGGGACTTTTGTCTGCTGGAATGAGCACAAGGAGGAGATGAATCTCGCGCGGCTCTTTTCGACTGAGACACATCGGGAGGAACTGGTGGTTCACACGGAATCGCTTAATGCCACCTTCGCTTCTCATCCGTTTACAGAGAAGTTTGATTTGATGAATGGCGGTGAGCCGGGGATCGGAGTGTTTACTTACCGGAACCTCGCGGTTGCGACTGCGTGGGACGAGACTGCGATTTATCAGGAAGTATACAAATCGCTGGCAATGAAAGATCAGCTCATTGCCAGCTTCTTTTTTGATGAAACACACTCTTGTAATATCACTGTCAACGGGAGTGAGCGTTTTACTGAGAGTGACGAACAGCTGATGGCGGACCTTCTTCCGCATATCACTCTCGCTCACCGCAAGCTCGTTCTTCCCGCTTCTCTTCGTAAAGTCATCGAGTCTCTCTCGTCCCGCCAGAAGCAGGTAGCGGCACTCCTCAATCAGGGCCGTTCCCGCAAAGAGATTGCGGCCTTTCTCAATCTTTCGATTCACACCGTGAACGATCACTGCGCAATGATTTACGAACGATTTTGTATTCACTCACAACCGGAACTCATTGTCCTGTTGAAACGCTGGCAGCCGGAGCACGAGATGTGAAGGAGTTTCCTGTGGGGAGAGAGGGGGCGTTGTTGGGTGGGGAATCTGATTAATCGCGTCACCCCGGACCCTTTTCGACGCAGGATAAAGTCCGTGGGCGGTGACCGGGTTCAAACGGTGTGATCTGCACCGGGTCTTCAAAAAATCCGCAGGAGACCTTCACCGGATTAATTGCCGTTACCGGTGCGGGTTGAGGGTGCCTTTCGGATTTGATTTTCGGATCGGAGGCTTTCAGATTACAGCTCATGAATCGTCGGCTCATCGAAATTGCTGCTCTGGTCCTCGCTCTTGTTGCGACGGATTCGATGGGGGATTCCGGGGAGGTGATCGCCGCGGAAAATGAGCCGCTTGTGGAACTCACGGTCCGGACAACAGCCTATACCCACACCGAGTCTGACCATGTGACTTACGGAAACAAAACCGCCCTCGGGACTGTGCTGCGTTACACCCCTGAATATCATTCCGCAGCAGCGGACTGGTCGTATTTTCCCCTCGGAACGAAATTTAAGATCAAAGGGTATGACCGTCTTTTCGTGGTCGACGACTACGGGAGTGCTCTCGTAGGAAAGCCGACCATCGACATTTATTTCACCACGAAAAAGTGGATGAATAACTGGGGAACGAGGCATGTTGAAATCGAAGTGATTGAGTTCGGCAGCTTCCACGAAAGCCGTAAAATTCTGGCAGGGCGCGGAACCTATCCGCATTGCCTCGCCATGCTGAGGCGAATGACGCAGGACAACTGGTATGAAAAATTTCAGAAGTAAGCTTGGAATTCTCGCGCTGGCCCTCACCGTGGTAACCGGAGCGACGGGGCAGGAGAAAAAGGAGCGGCACATTTTTCTCCTTATCGGGCAGTCGAACATGGCCGGCCGCGCTGCGATCGAAGAGGTCGACCGGGAGCCAATCGAAGGCGTTTCCCTGTGGCAGATCGAGGCGAAGCAATGGATCCCCGCGATTCCCCCCTACAACTTGTATTCGCCCTCGCGTAAGAGTGTTAAGATGCAGCGGCTCAACTGCGGCCCGGGCTTTGCGAAGGCCTACCTCGGAAAACATCCTCAGGTTGAGCTCGGCATCGTATGCGCCGCGCGCGGTGGAACCAAGATCGGCCAGTGGAGCCGCGAAACGCCCGATGAGTTCGATCTCTATCGCCACGCCGTTGAGGCCGCGAAGGCGGCGCTCGCGACCGGTGGGGAGCTCAAGGGAATTCTCTGGCATCAGGGCGAAGGTGACTCAGGGGGTAAGGGACTCGCGGGCTATCCCGAAAAGTTGAGCGAACTTATTTCCAACTTTCGGGAGGATTTGAACTCGCCCCGACAGCCCTTCGTGTATTCACAGCTCGGGCAATGGAGACCGAACTATGAGGGCTTTAACAAAATGATTGTCAAACAGCCCGCGAACATTGACGCGACCGCGTGCATCACCACGGAAGGGCTCAAAGGCTTCGATGAGGCCCATTTCGACAGCCCCGCGCAGCGGGAACTGGGGAGGCGTTTCGCCGCCGCGATGGAAACACTTCTTTTGCGGCGCTGAACCGCACCATCTCAAACAGAGGGACAGACCCGCAAAGCTGGAAGTCCATCCACCTTACGCCCGGGAATCGTGAAGGTAGGTGCCTTTTGCCAAACGGCACAGGTAGCGATGTCGGGATCGTCCCCCGATCGTCCGGGAAACGAGGGTCTTCGGGGATAGGCTCTTCTATTGCCTTTCCCTTAAATCATGTCGTGTGACGCGAAGACGGAATCAAAAGGGATGTTCTATTAGTATAATGTTAACCTATGAAGTTAATCGTTCTGCTGCTCGCGCTGTTCGTCACTCCGCTCTTCGCGGATACCTGGTTGATCGAAAACGGAGAGCCGAAGGCTGAAATCGTCATCGCCAAAGAACCGACCCGATCCGCCCGGTTGGGGGCAGCGGAACTGCAGGGCTACCTCGAAAAAATCAGCGGGGCCCGGCTTGAAATCGTGAGCGAGCCGACCGCGGAAATCTCGAACGCCATTTTCGTAGGCGAAAGCGAAGCAGCGGATGCTGCCGGAGTGACGGGGGAGGGATTGATGCGGGACGCCTTCCGCATCGTTTCCGGTCCCAACTGGCTCGCTCTGATGGGTAAGGACCTCGATTTTCAACCCCGTGAACCCTGGGCACGGAGTCGCAACGACTGGACGAGGAACCGCGAGTCGGCCTGGGAGGAGCTCGCGGGTCACCCGTGGAAAAGCCCCATCGGATCTTCACTTTTCCGGGACTACAACAAGCAGTTGGACATCTGGACATTCGATCACCGGGGTTCGCTGAACGCGGTCTATGCCTTTCTCCGTGATCTCGGTGTGCGCTGGTACATGCCGGGTGAGCTGGGAGAGATCCTTCCGGAAACGACGAGCATTGCCCTGCCAGAAGTGGACCGGACCGTGGAGCCAGAATTTGAAGTGCGCTCGATCAGTCGCCCTTTGCTCAGTTCTCAGGAGGTGGAGGATGCCCTCTGGTATCTTCGCATCGGTGCGAACAATCAGTATGGCATTTTACACCACGGGCAGCGACACCTGACCGAGCACCCCGAACAACGGGCTGCTCATCCGGAATACTATGTGCAGAAGCCGAACGGAGAGCGTGACACCGTTAGTAAAACAGCGAACGCCTGTCTCTCCTCGGAGGGCTTCTTCAAGGAGATGGTCGCCTTTTCCCGGCTCAATTTCGACCACTACGACGCCCCCATCATTTCGGTGATGCCGCATGATGGATTCACTCATTGCCAATGCGATCGCTGTCGGCCGCAGATGACACTCGACCGGGGACCCTCGGGGATGTCTTCTGACTACGTGTGGGATTTTGTGGTCCGCGTCGCCAATGAACTGGCGAAGACCCATCCGGACCGGAAGGTGTTTTGCGGCGCCTACAGCACCTACCGGCTCCCTCCCCTGACAATAGACAAATTTCCCGACAACGTCTGGGTGCAGATCACAAACGGACGCCCCATCCGTGAGATGGATGATGCGTTTCACCGGGAAACGACGGAGTTGCGGAGTCAGTGGCTCGCCAAGTCCAACAACCCTCTCTCCGTGACGCTGAATTACACCCCGCTCACGAATCGCGGTGCTTTCCGTCCTCAGTATTGGGCGCATGTCGCCGCGCGGGGCATCCGGGACAGTCACGACGATGTCTGGCGCGAGGATGTCTGGTTATCCAGCGGTAAGGGCGGGTTGCATCATCCCGGCATGGCGCATCTCAACCCCTACACGATCTCCCGGTTCTGGTGGGATGCGGATCAGGATGTGGATGTCCTTCTCGCAGAATACTACGGAAACTTCTACGGTCCTGCCGCCGCCCCGATGAAGGTCTTCATCGAGTATTGCGAACGGGAATACGCACGCCTCGCCGCCGATGCCGAAGTCTGTCGGACAGCACTCGATCTGTTTGAGAAAGCGAAGGCTGCCGCTTCCCCTGAAAGTGTCTATGGCCGGCGCATCGCCCTCGTCGATGAGTTCCTCATTCCCCTGCGCGCCCGATCCACGCAGATGGATGTGAAGCGCCCCGAAGGGCTCCCGGAATACCGCATTATCGACATGGGCAAAGACAAGTGGCGCGAGGTTCGTGACACCCTCACGCTGGACGGCAAACTGGACGATCCTTTCTGGACCGCCTACAACGTCCCCCGTCCTTTGAAAGAACTGCATTCTGCGAAAAAGCCGGAACTGCCGACCCGGTTTCATGTCCGCTGGATGGACGATCACCTCTACTTCGGGATTCACTGTGATTTGCCGAAAGGCGAGGCGCCTGTGATCGGTTCCCGCGAGAACAACGACCCCGCAATCTGGCAGGGGGAACATCTCGATCTGCTCATCGAAACCGATAAACATTCCTACTATCAAATCACCATCAATCCTGCCGGTGCCCTCGTCGATCTGGATCGCGGCGTCTCAAAAGCAAACTGGTATGACTGGTCAGCGCAGGCCGGGGTCGCGACCCACGTCGGTGAGGACTTCTGGTCGGCAGAGCTCAAGCTGCCGGTGACCGCCTCCGAGGAGGATCCACTCCACCAGATCGTGGGAAGCCGGCCGTTTCAATCAAAGGCGGATGCCATCGCCTCGGGCAAAGGAACGAGTCTGCCGTGGTATTTCAATCTCTACCGGAAACGGGCCGGGACCGAAGGAGAGGAAGCGAGCTCCTTCTCACCGCTCGGAATTGAGGACGACACCTTCCACGTGCCCTTGAGGTTTGCTAAGATGTACGTGCAGTAAGAACTGCGGGGAATCTTTTGAGAACTGCCGTCTGATTTCGGCCTGTTTCCCCGGCTTTTCAGGCTGTCCCTTAAAACCAGAAGCCGGGAACGTTTGATTCCAAGTGTAGGGCTTGCTCTGGAACGCGGACGAATCAATACTTTTGACTGCCCCCTTTTCAACGGGAAGGGACGCCGCCTACTCATCAACAATCCGCACCATCGTAGGCAATTTCGACTTGGTAGCCGAGGAAGCATCCTATTTCCTCCGCAAGTCTCTTCGCCTCATCAAAGAGTTCCTCAGTGTGCCGATCATAGTCCAGGATCACTGAATGGCCTTTGCCTGTTTTGTTTGCCGCCATGATTGAGATGAATCCCGGCCCTCTTGCCGGAGTCCTGTTTACCAACCGAACCTTTCGACATTTCGTGAGGTCAATCTTCTTGAAGGAGGAACCGCCGGTTACCCAAAGACAGTCGTCCTCTTTCCCGAGCACCCGGGCGCCATTCCCTGCGGTCGAGGCAATCTCCTTCAAAACTTCCGGGATGGCCGCATCGTCAGGCGGCAGCGCTCCCGTGAAACGGGCTTGAGGAGAGGGGGACAGTGTGAGGCACTCCATCCCGCAATCTAAACGGCTTTGCTGCGCTTGTCCCTCCGGTTTTCGGTAAGGTAGCTCGGGTCTACTCTCAGGAAATGTCGCCTGATCCCGTGATTAGGTTTGCGAACTCTTGCCGGCAACGCTCTCTCATCACCTTGAGCGAAGCGGCAAATCTTCAATATCAAAGACGAACAGATCACTCCAGTTGCCTCGGGTGTGGGCTCAAACCACATCTGAAAATGGGAGGAGAAAGAGGAGCATGTCGGCCTGCATGAAAGCGCACTCGGTGACTTCCTCGCCGCGGTCGCGCATCGGAAGGAGTCCGGACTTCGTTCGTTTGCTGAGGATGACTTTCAGCAACCTCGACGCCGCTTCCGTATTCTCATCGCCCCCGACGCGCCTCAGCACGTTGTAGGTAATCGCGTAGGTCCACATGTTGTATTTCGCGGTGGATGTCTCGTTTTCCTCCCAGAGCAGATTGCCGTCGGGATCGATGCACGAACGGAGGAAAGACGTCGCCTTCGTCAACGCCGCTTCGAGATCGGCGGTCGGTGCAAAGGCGTTGAACTGTGCCGCTGATGCTTTCAGGTCGATGCTGTTGCCAAGGCCGGGCCGTATCGGTTTGTCGAGTAGATCGAGAATGTTCAGAAGGCACCAGACGACGAGAGAAGTGTAGTTGATCGTGACCCCACCGTTGGTGCGATAAGGGAAGCAGCCGTTCGGCATCTGACAGGTCAGAGTGTGAAGGACGCTGCGCTTCGCGCCTGAGTAAAAAATGTTCAGCGGTCGTTTGAAGATGTTTCTCGAAGCCCGGTAGCCGGCCATCAACGTCTCCGCTGCATGGAGGTTGGCGTTGAGCGTGTCGTGGGGTGAACGCTGATGATGAGGAAAAACGCCCGAGCCCGGAGGCCATTCGATCGACAGCTGCCAGTGGCCTGCCTTTTGCATGCATTCGCTGTAGAGTTTCTTTGGCGGGAGGCCGAGGAGCAGCGCGTGACCCATCCCGTGCGCGGCGAAGCCCGTTGAAATCGTCGAGGCTTCTTCCAGCCCCGTGTACTCCCAGTCACTCGGCACCTCATTGTTCTGGATCTCGAGAAAACCGCCACTGGGTCGCTGTCGTGCTGCGAGCCAATCGAAGGCGAGCTCGGCGCGGTGCTTGAGTTCCGCATCGTCCCGCTTCAGGCCAAGGAGCCACAGCGCGAGTCCACCGCTCCCGGCGGTTCGATGGTGATGGCTCCCTCCTGCATCGTAGTCGAGGAGCGGACCGTGATATCCTTTTTCGCTCCAGAAGGATCCGTAATATTCGCCCGGTGTGAAATCCTGACATTCCAACAGATAGTCGAAGATCCTCTCGCAAATCGAATCAATTTCCGCGGTCTCCGATTTGGCCGGTTGAGTTGGATCATCTTCTGCGGCAAAACCACGGGGGGCGGCAAAGGACACTGCACCGATTCCGAGGGTTCGCACGAAGGCGCGCCGATCACGGACGCGAGTGACTTCTTTCAAGGCGCTCGAAAACGCATCTTCGGGTAAGTGTGAGGATTTCAGTTTCGGTGTCGGGGTTGTTCGATTCATGGTCCTGAATGAGTTTGGTTGAAAGTGGCAGGCCGGGCGAAAACAGGGCGATCCCAGGTTATTCCCCGATGCGGTTGTCCTCGCCGCCTTCGATGATGACGGGTTGGAAAGGAGGTTTTCCGACGCGGTCGTCGCGGATGAAGTTTCCGTGGATTCGGCTCTGTGTGACATCGCGCAGGAGTAGGCCGGCATTGTCGCAGTCGAGGATCGTGCAATCGCTCACGTGGAAGCGGCGGCACCGCTCGAGAATGAGTGCGGCGGGCTGATGGTGGACGCCGGTGATGTGTAGAGCACTGAGCGTGCAGTCGACACTGTCGCGAAAGACGATGCCCTGGTTCGGGAATTCGGTTCGCCCGTTCTCATAGCCGGGGTTGCGCTCGAACTGGTTGCCGGTCATGACGACGTTGCGGCACGATTCGACGAGCACATCCTGATCAAACCCCTCCCAAAAGGTGTTCCCCGTGATGACGACGCCGCGGGCGTGGAGGAGGTGGATGTTCGTGTCGACGTCGCTGAGAATGTTCGCCGAGATCGTGATGTGGCCCCATTCGGTTGCCTTCGCTTCGGGGGTGCCGGCTTTGTAGTCTTTGCCGGGACCAATCACGCGGATGTTGGCCGAGTCCGGTGCGAGGTGAGTGTGCTGAATTGTGCAACCGGTGATGGCGACTTCCGCGGTCGTCCCGCCGCGATTGTCGATCTCCACATTCGCCGTCGGCGGGGAATCGGGTGACATGTTAGACTCGAGGTCGCAGCCGGCGATATGGACGTTGCAGACGTGGCCGCCACGCGTCACGATCCCTCCACCGTTGCAGTAGCTGATGTGGCAGCCCGTGATGTTTGTCTGGTGGAGATTTACCTTGTCAAAAAAGATCCCGATCCCGCTGTTGTCGTAAATGTGGCAGTGAGAAATAATGACGTTGCGGTTTCGCTTCACGAGTCGAACCCCGTGCCGGAGTTTGCTGAACCGCGAGCGCGTGATCGTGAGCTGCAGGGTGCCCATCGCCTCGATCCCGTCCGCTTCCGCGTTCTCTCCGATGATCTCGAGTCCGTCGACAATCGGCATGCGCTCTTTTGCAAGAACCTCGTCGTCCACCGTGTCTGGTGAAGCTGTCCCGTCGTGCGTGCCGACAAAGCGGAACGCCGGTCCGCTCCCGGCCATGATAATGCGCGCGGTGCCGTCTCCGAGAAACGAAGTGAAACCGGCCTTCGCAAGATCGATCGTGATCGGCTTTGTGATCCGGTAGGTGCCGCTGAAATGCAGCGCCCCGCCCGCGTCAGCGGCCTTCTGGATCGCGGCGGTGTCGTCACCGCCGCCCGGTTTGAGTTCGGCAGCGAAAGCACCCGTGTTGAGAAAAGCGAAAAGCAAAGCCGTCGTCATCAGAGCAGCTCCGAAACCGATACGGCGTCGCATTGACATGATAGTTCCCAAACTCGGCGTAGATGTGTTCATGACAGGCTCAGGGGAGTTTTTAACCCGTTGACGAAAAACCTGCAACTAACGGATAGCCATCTTCGCGGGATGGCGGATTTCGGTAATTTCAGTCATGGAGTCACCTCGCACGGGGCAGTGACTCAAGAGGGTATCGTCATCGACCTGACCCTGTTGAGTTGTCGGAGAATCTCAGTTGCCACCCTGAGCACTGGATGTGTTTCTACTCTCAGGAAATGTCGGGCCGTTGCCGGAACATACGATTAACCGATCCAGTCTCGCCTCCGGAAACATTCGTATTTTCCGTTAACCTCTCAGCGAAAACGACATTTGCAGGGTGTTCACCACCCATGATTTCCCACCGGACTCCCGCTTTTTCATCGATACTCTTGATTCCGTCGCTGCTGTTTGTGGTCGCGGCTGTCCGGGGTCCCGGATTTGCTGATGCTGCGCCCGATCCGGCGCAGTCCCCGAATGTGATTGTCATCCTGACAGACGACCAGGGATACGGTGACATGGCCTGCCACGGAAATCCCTGGCTGGAAACGCCGCATCTCGACCGGATGCACAGCGAAAGTGTGCGGCTTGACGACTACCACGTCGATCCCGTCTGCACGCCGACCCGCGCTGCGCTCATGACCGGACGTCACTCCCTGCGTGTCGGAGCCTGGACGGTGACGGAGGGACGACAACTTCTTAATCCTGACGAAACCACCATGGCTGAAGTGTTCGGTGCCTCCGGCTACCGGACGGGCATGTTCGGTAAGTGGCATCTCGGCGATACTTTTCCTTTTGCGCCGCGCTTTCGCGGGTTCGACGACGTTGTTTGTCATCGGGCCGGAGGCGTGGATGAAATCGGAAATCCGGCGGGAAACAACTATTTCGACGACACCTATTTTCGAAACGGCGTCGCGGAAAAATTCGAAGGTTACTGCACCGATGTCTTTTTCGATGAACTCCTGCGATTCATCGGCGACGACGACAGGGAACGTCCGTTCTTCGCCTATTTACCGCTCAACGCCATGCATGGCCCCTTCACCGTCGACGACGCGTATTCCGACCGGTTCCGTGCCATGGGCATGCCGGAGGACCGTGCTGAATTTTACGGGATGGTCGAAAATTTCGACGAGAACCTCGGGAGGCTTTTTGCCTCACTGGAGCAGAAACAGATCGACGGGAATACGATCGTCGTTTTCATGGGAGACAATGGATCGGCCGGCGGAGCGCGTCTCATCGAGGGGCACGAAGGCTTCAACGCCGGGATGCGCGGTGCCAAAGGGGATGTCTACGAAGGTGGCCATCGCGTCGCCTGTTTCGTGAGATGGCCGGGGCACCTCGAAGCGGGACTCACTATTGATGCGCTAAGCACCCATCACGACTGGTTGCCGACACTGATCGATCTTTGCAATCTCGACATCCCCGATCCGATCGCCTTTGACGGGCGCAGTCTCCTTCCGCTGCTGAAAGGCGATGTTTCCTCGTGGCCGGAACCGCGAACCGTTTTCGTGGCCCGTCATGCCGATCAACCGGAAATGTGGACGCCGGAAATCAAGGCGAAGCAGAAGTATCCCCGACGCGCCGTCCTCACGGAACGCTGGCGTCTCGTCAACGGTGAGCTGTATGACATCATCCGCGATCCGGGACAAGAAGACAACGTCGCTGCGAAGCACCCTGAGGTCGTGTCCCGGCTCGATTCGGAATATCGAGCCTGGTGGAACAGTGCCCTGTCCCACGGCGCAGCGTATACGCGCTTCACGCTGGGCGCAGACGAAGAAAATCCCACGAGCTTCACCGTTCGCGACTGGCATCCGGTCGACGGCCGGGTGATCTGGAAAAAGCCCCAACTCGCCGAAGAAGACCGGTTTCTCAATGGATTCTGGGCCGTGGAAGTGCGGGTTTCCGGTCGCTATCAATTCACGCTTCGCCGTTTCCCCGAAGATGAACCGGCCGCGATCGGAGCGAAGACAGCCCGCCTGCGTATCGGTGAAACGGAGAAAAGCATTCCACTTGAGCCCGGAGACGTCACCGCGAAAATAGAAATCGACTTACCGGCTGGTCCTGCGCTGCTGCAGACCTGGCTCACCGATGATCAAACCGGAAAGGAACGCGGCGCCTATTTTGTGGAGGTACTGCGTCTCGAAAACTGATGGATTATTTTCCCGGCTTCGCTGCCGTTGGCTGGTAGAGGCTTCGATCAAACCCGTCCTGATTCTCCTCGAGCCATTTCACCAGTTCCGGACGCGGTTGCAACACCCGGTCGATCCGGGCACCCATCCACGCGTTCGGTTTCTCATCGAGCCCACCCATGAGAGCACCAACCGGCATCACCTGACTGTCCCAGCCGGCAAGGTCGGCAGGCTTGACCCCGGCGCGATAAAAAACGCCGGTCATGTTCGGTCCCGGATGAAAACCACCGACGAGATCCACTTCGAGATCTTCCGTGATTTGCGCCTCCCGGCCACCGGCCCAGAAGCAGGCATTGACGAGAAAACGACGGCAATTCTCATCCAGCAAATCCTCGGATCCACCGAAGGAGGCGTAAACCACGCGAGCCTCTTTCTTTTCGCCTGATGGCGCCACGTAGTGATCCCGGGTCCAAGCGGCGCTGACGACTTCTTTGTCGGGATGAAAATCGAGACTCGGTTCGAAAGTGTTGAGCACCCGCACATCCACGAGCAGAGTCGATCCTGCGGGCGGCTGTGACTTGTAGGCACCTGTGAAGGCATGGATCGGTTTCACACCGCTCAGAATGGGGTGATCCTTCGAGGCTTCGACGGCAGAGATGCGACTACCCATGATGTGGTTGTCACCGTAGTGGCTCTGGCCACGCTCTTTGTGCCAGGTGTTGCCGAAAATCTGCTCGCCGAGACCGCCGCGGTAGTCTTCGCCTTCGTAGTCAAAATTGAGCTTCGCCCACTTGCCCTCCTGCTTGTTGAAACAGTGAGTCGAAGTGCGCAGACCGACGACCGGACCGCCGCGCTCAAAGTAATCGACGAGTTGGTCCGCCTGTTCATCCGGCAGGTTCATGAAACGGGTAAAGAAGACAAGTAAGTCCGCATCCTTCAGTGTTTCGAGTCCCGGAATAGGAGCGTCGCCCGCCTGAATGAAACCGTCTTCATCGATCCCGAAAAGGACCGTGCAGCGGAATCCGTGGTGTTTTGCCAGGATTCGCGCCAAAGCCGGGCAGGTTTCCTCGGAACGATACTCGTGGTCGTTTGCAATGAAGACGATATGTCTGCCCGCGCCGGGGCCGTCGCCTTCACCTTCGTAGACGAGCGGTTCGGCAGCGAAGGACAGCGGGGCGAGAAGGAGTAAGGGAAGGAGCTTTTTTATCATGTGAATCGTTATGCGGGGATATCCTTTACCACATGTCCGTGCACATCGATAAGTTGAAAATGTCGGGAAATGAGGGCGCCAGCATTTCTCGAATCGGGAATTGGTTAAGAATTTTGGGGGCAGGCGAGGGTCAGACGACATTTCTTTACTAATCGTCTTCAGTAAGTTCGGAGGGAGTTTTCTCAGGTCGCTGAAGTCACGTCTTCATTTTAGCGGAGGGACAGGTTTCGAGAGGTGGCGTTTGGCTCCGGAGATGTTTGCCGCCTATGGATATGTAACTCGTCTCTACTCTCAGGAAATGGCGCCTGCCTCCGTGATATAAGTAAACCCTTCTTCACCTACAGACGTTTTTGTTTGCGCTTTGGTAGGGATCTATCTAAAAAGTCGTCATGCTTTGTGAGAGATTCCGACCGACCATCCTCAGTTTGTTGTTGGTCTTTGGTTTTTCTCAATCTGCTCCAGGCCAGAAGGTGCGCACGCTTGAGAGCTCATACGTTAGCCCGGATTTCAGAGCAGAGATTTTTCGCGAGGTCAAGTTTCACGAGGCCAGTTTACGCGCAGTGGATGCTGTAGATGGAGTGTCGCTGGCGTTAGCTCTTGTGGGGTATGCCAATCAATCAGTGCCTCAGTCAGCCGATCCTGCGAAGGCCCTCGTCCTTGCCTGGGTGGCCGGGCGAAGCACTGAAGCCAAAGATGAAGTGATCAAGGCTGACTTTTATTTTAGATTGCAGGGGAAGTATCGATTCGTCCGACCGGCGGCGGAGGGGATGCCGTCGACTCTTCTGGAAGGTGAAGCGTTGACGATTGCCCGGGCCGTGGAAAAGTTGCTCGTTTGGGGATCGGAGGATGAGCAACGGTTTGCTGCCTATTGTCGTGACTTGTTGAAGAACAACGAGGCACTTCCAGAGGGTATCCTTGCCAGGACCGAGGAGCTGATCCAATTCGAGAAAATCGAACTGCCTCAAGTTGATTGGACGGAGTTGCTGAAATCGGGCCCCGGGTCTGGAAAGCCAGGAGAGTTGACACTCACTTCGGAGAGCGAAAGCAGCGATCACGCGAAGCAGTTTGCTAAGCAGCAGAGCCTTATCAAAGGGCTGCTGGTCATAGATTTGGGTGCTTCGAAAGTGGCGGGTCAGGCATCCCAAATGAATGCGACGGTTACTGACGGAAGCAATCCAGCGACAGCAACCACCTTTTCTTTCAATCAGGAAGTGGGAGACTCAATGCAATCGGCGCTGGGGGAAGTGATTAAGTTTATTGGAGTCAAACACAAGGGATTTCCGAAAGGGAAAAAAATCAATTTTGCTTTCGAGGAGCAATACTCGAACAAAGACGGGCCGTCTGCGGCGGTAGCCTGTTCTCTGATGCTGGATTCATTGATGACAGGCGATGAAATCGATTCGGGGTTCGCCGTCACCGGGGATATGAATGCCGATGGATCCGTTCAGCCGGTGGGGGGAATAGCAGGCAAAGTTCGCGGTGCTGCGAACCGAAGTTGTACCCACATCGCCATTCCAAGAAAAAATGCAGCCAGTCTCGAGGACTGGATTATTCTCGGCGAGCTTGCACCGCTGGTGAATATTCAGGTGTTCTCCATCGGCTCTTTTGAAGAGGCTGCGGCTCTTGCTGCCGCGCCCGAAGTCAGGGAATCCGAACTTCAGAACGCGATTGAGACGTTTAAAGAGGTGCAGGAAGTCCTGCAGCGCCCGAATGGCATGACCTACCTGACAAACAGCCACGTAAAAGGGCGACTCCAGGAAGTGATCAAAGCGGCCCCCAATCACGAGTCCGCACGACTTTTGCTTGTGAAAGGAAGCGGGAACGTTCCGGAGACCTTGAGTTTGCGCGGATCGTTTGATCAGATCGATCGTGTCACCAGGCCCATTATCGAGGTCCTCGAGACGGGCAAGCTCGATAATTCGGCGGAAGGACTGAATGCTTCGATGTTTGCTCTTCGGCGCATCCGCAGCAAGCTCGATCCAAGGGCAAGGAGCGCTTCCGATGCCCTTGAGGATCTTTCCGGTATACTCAAGCAAATGGATCAGGCCAGCAACGGGCCCCGCTACCGTGAGTTGTTCGGGCAATTCGAGAACCAGCTCCGGAAAGTTAAGACCGCCTACAACGCGCTTGCTTCCGATTCGGAGATTCAGGAGGAATTGATTCAATAGGGGGGGGAAGATCACTGCCGGACCACGCTGAGTATCTTAGCCAGACAATGAGAAATGTAAGTGGCTCTATCTGTCAGGGCATCTCGTCTGGCTCAAATGAAGGCTTGTGTTTTTCTCTGATTCAGGAGAACTGGTAGTGGTAGTAGAAGTTTCAGAAGTAGTTCCGCGACGTCGGGTTGATTCTTTCGGGTCAGAGGATGAGCCCGGCCGGGACGAGAATCAGAACCTGATCTCCGCTCATCTATTTGTCTGTGCCTTAAAACCAATTTATGGAAGCGTAGCTCGTCTCTACTGTCAGGAAATGTCGCCTGCCCCCGTGATTGCTGAATCGCGGCGGTGTCGTCACCGCCGCCCGGCACTGCATCGGCGGCGAAAGCAGCCGTGTTGAGAAAAGCGAAAAGCAGGAGCGCCGCTTTTTTAAAGCGGCTCTGAAACCAGTGCGGCGTCGCGTTGACATGGTAGTTCCTGAGTTCGGCGTAGATGTGTTGATGACAGGTTCGAGGAATCTTTTACCCCGTAGCCCGAAAAACTACCACTAACGGATCGGCATCTTCGCGGGATTCAAAACAGGGGGTGGATACCTATTTCTCCACTTCGAGATAGTAAGAGCGCACCTCGGCGCTCTCGCCGTCCTTGATTGCCAGCGTGATCACAAAATCCCTGCCGTAATCAAATCGGAAGTGAACGAGTGGCACCGCGCGCCCGTTTCGCTTGATCGAAAGACGCGTTCCTTCCCGGCTGAGTTCGAAGGTCTCAAATTTCTCCTGCTCGCCGAGCTCGAGATACAGCATCTCGTCGAGTCCCGCGCGATCAAGAAATCCCAGTTCGTATCCGCCTTTCACCTCTATCGTGAACACAAAATCCCCCTCGGGCACGGCCGGGAACACGAGGTGCGCGTGCTTGTGGGTGCCGCTCGTGTTCGTGATTTTCGTGGCGCCGTCTTTTTTCTCAACCGTCATTTTCTCGAGCCCGAGATCCTCCCACTGCTTCGCGTCGAAATTCCAGCAGCGCACGTTCCACTCGCTCGCCGCAAGCGTCTCCGCTTTCAAAAGCTCGCCCTGAAAGGCATGTGAGACAATCGCAACGATGATGAATTTGGGCAGGGCAGAAGTCATAGCCGTGAAAATAATACCATTCGGGTGATTCGTATATCCGAACGAATGGCACGTTGCGGGGAGGCAACTCAACAGGGTATCGTCACCGACCCGACCCTGTTGGATCGGGGGGGGGACTGATCTTGTTACCGGGGGCGGAATACACGGGGTTTAGGCCTTGGACTCGAGAGGCATACTGCTCCGCCTACTCTGACTCATTCAACTCCAATTGTGTGGAAAAGGCGGTGAATGGATAGGATTCTTTGGTCCCCTTGGGCCAGGTCACGTCAACTTGAGTCACGTATTCATCCCTCGCCAGAGCGATAAACTGTTGTGGAGTTGATTGAGATAGATAGCTGCTGCCGGCGCGTATCTCACGTTTAAGCATACGTCCCTTTGTCGTTGAGATTCTCAGGGTAGCACCAATCCCGGTTGGATTCCCGGGAACTCCACTGAGTTCTATTCTGGACCAGCGTGTTGCAGGGCCGCGCGTTTGGTTAACCAACGTTCTGACACCGCCATTATTGATGCCTATGACGAGATCGGGCGCGCCGTCGTCGTTGAGGTCTCCGATCGCGAGGCTTTTGGCATCTTCGTGAATCGCGATACCGCTGTCTTTAGGCCAGACTTCGTCGAAGGAGCCATCACCGTTCCCTTTCAGGAAGAGGCTGAGTCCTCCGCTCATTCTTCCTGTTTCCGGCTGGGGTGAGTAGAAGTTCTGGGCCAGCACTGCATCGAGGAGGCCGTCTCCGTCAAAGTCCTCAACCGCAACTCCGAAGCCGGGGGCAATTTGAGCCAGTGGTGGAAGGGGCACGATTTCGAATGTGCCGCTACCATCGTTGAGCAGAACAGAGGATTCGAGGTGTGTAAACTTGAGGACCCTCGCCTCATCCAGTTGCAGTTCGGTGTAGATAGAAGTGAGTTCTGCCGAGGCGTAATCGTGAAACGTTTTGAATTTTTTGCTAATGAAAGGCATTGCCTGTGAACTGCAGCTTCGCCCCCGCATCGGGTAAAGGGTGTCGCCCTCGAATTCGGATTCGACGAGGTCGAAGGTGCCGTTGCCATCGAAGTCGTTCAGGTAAACCAGAATAGGATGTTCTGCCGAGGCGTGATATTTGGTGTTTAGGCCGAGGTTCGTCACGATGAAGTCGAAATCGCCATCGCCGTCGAAATCTCCCCCGTCGATTCCCTGCCACCAGCCGTGCGCTTCAGATAATCCGGCGGCGGTGGTGGCTTCTTCGAGAGTGCCGCTTTCGGACTGTTTGAAAAGACGGACAGGTCCCCACGCAGTGGTCACGAGGAGATCGAGGCGTCCGTCTCCGTCGACATCGGAAAACAAAGCTCCGGTCACCATGCCACAGTCGCGCAGGGCGGGGGAAACTTCATCAATGACATCGGCAATTCGGTCCCCCTCATTGCGAAGAAATCGGTGACGGGGCATTTCGTGAATTTTCCCGGCGACGGTGCGGCTCCCGACAAAGATATCGATGTCGCCGTCCTTGTCGTAATCCGCGGCAGCGACAACTCCTGAGCTTTCCCATGCCCGGTTTTCGGGATTGGGATCCGGGTCCGCTTTGGCGAAACCGCGAGCGGTCTTGTCATCGTCAGTTGATTCAATGTTCAGGTAGAGGCGATCTTCGAGAACCGGTTGGGAGTCATCGGAGGTCTCCTGATTCCCGCCGCTGGCGACGTAAAGGTCGAGATCGCCGTCTTTGTCCGGGTCGAAGAATAGCGCTCCCATGTCTTCGGAGTCGGAATCCGCTTCCCATGGACCCCAGGGGATCGAAGTCCATCCACCGGTTTCATTACGCTCGATAATTCTACCGTTCTGACCGGTTGCGCCTCCTATCCAAAGATCTTCGTCCCCGTCCGCATCGGCATCACCGAAGGCGATTCCGGGTCCAAGGCGGGAGAGGCCCCATGGAAGAAGCGGTTGTTCTTCGTAATCGTCGAAGGAGTCCTCCTCGTGCTCGAATTTGAATCCGGGAATGGTGTCACTCGAAAATAAAGTGTTTCTGCGGATCGCTTTGCCTTGAGCGGGTGCCGGGAGGGTTGCCTGATCCGGTTCTGTGATGACATGATGCTGGTTAACTGCCAGTCCGGAAATCACCTGCTTCGCCCCGCTTGGCCAGTCGATTTCCAATTGATCGATCACTTCATCCTCTCCGAGTCCAAAATGGAGAATCGGCTCGCTCCCTGACTGATAGCCTCTTGCGAGGCTTAGAAGGCGGGTTTGGCTGCCGGATGCTGAATGCAATCGGAGGCGGGAGCCGACCCCGAACGAGTTGCTTTGGATTCCGCGAAGTTCGATCAGGACCCGGTTCCCTGATGTCGTGTCGTTTCGGTAGATTCCAGCAGGTTGGTTCATGTTGTTTGTCACCGCATCGAGGTCACCATCCCGGTCCAGATCAGCGAGGATCAATCCGAAGCTCGCTGTGAGATCATTGTAGCCCCATGCTTCACTCACATCTTCGAAGGTCAGATCACCGCGGTTGCGAAAGACTTTGTTGTGATCATCGCCCGCCTTGTCATAGGTTTTCATCTTTTCGATGAGTTCATCCGCTTTCCCCTCTCCCCGTATCTTGTTGAGCTCCACGATGTAGTCTGAATTGTTGACGTCCCGTGCGATACCGTTCGTAAAGATTGCATCCTCCCAGCCGTCGCAGTCGAGGTCGGCGAACCGGGTCGCCCAGGTCCAGCCGGTGCTTTCCAGGTTCGACTGAAAACCGGCTTCAAGAAATCTCCCGCTGCCGGTATTCACAAAGACCGTGTTTCGCATGAACTGTCGAGGTTCGGCCCAATTTAGAAACCAGGCGCTTCGGCCCATCTCGCCCATTTCCATTTTCTGGCGGTAGTGATTCATCGCTGACATGTCGGCAGTGGCGTAATCGAACCAGCCATCGCGGTTGATGTCAGCAAAGTCACTCCCCATCGAAAACCAGGAGGTGTAGGTGACCATTTCAGGTAGGACGTCGGTAAAGGTGCCGTCGCCGTTGTTTTGCCAGAGATGGTCGGGACCTTTGAAATCATTCGCTACATAGAGATCCGGCCAATTGTCGTTGTTGTGATCCCACCACACAGCAGAGAGGCCATGATTGGGTTTTGTCGAGATCCCGGAACCCCCGGTCACATTTTCAAATCTGCCATCTCCTGTATTTCGAAGCAAAAGATCGCGCCTTCCAAGCTCGTGGAGCCTTCCCTCGATAAATTCATATTCCTCCAGCATATCCGGATGAACGGAGGGGGTGTCTCCATCCAGATAGCGAACTTTTAAATCCGGGAAATCTTCTGCTAGCTCGAAAATGCGATAGGTTAGCAGGTAACAATCGAGATCACCGTCACGATCGTAGTCGCAGAAGGAGGCCATGACCGATCCACCGCTGTAGTCCAGTCCCCATTCTTTCGCCGATTCGATAAAGCTGCCATTACCCTGATTGAGAAACAGCATATTGGGACTTCCCTGATTGCAGAGGTAAATGTCGAGATCGCCGTCATTGTCGATATCGATCGCGGTGGCTCCGGTTCCCATAGCTTCGTCGCCGGAGAGGTCGCCTGCTGCATTGGTGATATCTTCAAACTGCCACGCCGTTGTCTGGCGCATGAGCCGATTCGGTCCATCCTGTGAGATGAGATACAAATCAGGAAGGCCATCAGAGTCGAAGTCTCCGACGCAGCCGCCGGCTCCCTTATCCAGATAATTCCTGATATTTTCCTTTTTGAGGAGGTTCTGAAAATCCAACCCTGATTCTTGAGCCGAAACCGTTGTAAATCCGGCCTTTGCGGGGAGATTTGATTTTGCCGCGAGAAGCGGTCGACTGCTGACCTCCTGGGCATCCGTTTTGGCACCGATGATGCTCATGCTGAGAAATAGACCACAGAGAATTTGGAGTTTGCGCATATGGAGAATCTGGTTTATTCCGAATCGGGAGAAATGTAAGCGTGATATTTTGTTTCTCGTGCTTAATTTCGCCATCAGCCAATAAAATGATTAGTAACAGCCGCTTTTTCTTGTCGATCCAAGTGTGGGCACTCGCGATGACCGCTTTATGGCTGTGTGCTCCAGCGATGGGGCAGACGTTCGTCACTTCGGATTCACCTAAGTTATTTGGGAGTTTTCATCACGGATTTCTTTCAACGACTCAGACAATCGATATACCAGTCGGAACCGGAATTATTACGGGCCTGGATACTTCTTTTTACTTTGATGACGAAGGTTCGTTTGGTGAAGAGGTGGAATTTTTACTCCAGTCTCCGACCGGCACTCAAGTCATGCTTTGGGATGGAAGCTCAGTGAACGGCGGAGGATCAATCATGGGCGGAGTAGGGGATACGGGAACATACTATTTTGATGATGATGCCCCTGCGCTTTCCGATTCAAATATCAGTCCAATTTTGGCTGCATATGGCCCTGGAAATCTCGATGGAAGCACTTTAGCCGATTTTAACGGGGAGATCGCCGATGGTACCTGGACTCTAGTTGCTTCATCGGTCTGGGGAGGGGAGGTTTCAGACTTCAGTCTTTTTATCGAAGAGGAAGAAGTAGCTGAGGTCGTAGAGAAGGTTGAGCCGACAATTCTTGTTGCTGACACTGGAGCCATTAACTCACTCCAAACCACGGGAGTCCTCATGCCCGCAGTGCAACAGCAGGCCGTGCAAGGCGCTGCTCAAGGCGCTACGGCTGACCTGAACAGTCGACTTTTCAGGGCGCGTTCCGGCAAGGGACAGTCTGCCGCCGGAGCATCGAGCGATGCTCCCATTTCCCGTTACCTTGATTTCGCAGCACGCAACCAAATCAGCTATCGTTTCGCAATCGGTCTTGAGGATGAGGATCGAAAGCCAGCGACAACTTCCGATAAACGCTCAACTTCGAGGTCTCAAGCAGAGGGCATTGAAACCGGCTTGAGCCGTGAAGTGAAAGCCGGGGATCAGGTCGCATACGGGGATAAAAGCGTTCTCGGAGGAAAGGTTGCCTTCGATGACAGCGTGGATAGCGAATGGGAAGTTTTCACCGAAGTGGACTACGGATTTTACGATCAGGATAACTTAAGCGCCGTTGCCCGCGGGTTTCGGTCAAACAGCTACGCAGCCTCTGTTGGTGTTGAACACGCTTTTCTACCGTGGCTCTACGTCGGAGGAGCGGTTTCCCGTCTTCAGAGTGACACCGAGCTTGAGGCCAATCTCGGAGGAACCGATTTGGACGGAACGCTACTGAGTGCTTACTTCACCGCCTTCCATGAGAACTTTTACTTCGATTTTCTCTACAGCTATGGAAATTACGACAACGAAGTTAAGCGGAACACACTTCTGGGGTCAACTGCGACGGGTTCGACTGACAGTTACTCTGACAATGTGGATCTCAACCTGGGTTATGTTCACGAGCTGACCGATCAGATTCGGACCGGTCCGATTGCCGGTTTCAACTACACTCTGGGTCAAATTGACGGCTACACCGAAGCCGGCGGAGGAACTGCTAATCTGGTCTACGGGGACAGCAACTTTGAGTCGATGGTAGGACGTATCGGTTGGCAGATCACCTTGACTGATAAAATTCCAGCCGGACGCCTCACCACGCAATTTATTGCCCAGTTTGCCAATGAATTTCGACCGGAATCCGGGGCGACTCAAGTCAGTTTGCTGAATTCCCCGTTTGCCCTCGTCGGCCCCGGAGGCACTCAGGCGGTGGGCGGCCTGGGAACGACAGCGACTGGTCCTCACGCAGGTCAGGATTGGTTTGAGCTTGGAACAGCCATGAGGCTTGATCTTGAGAATCAATGGAACGTCTCCGTGGATTACAGTGGCCAGTTTGGGCGCGACGATGCCTCGGCGCACTTTGTCGGAGCCCGGTTAGGCTACGAGTGGTAGAGAGAGGGGGCTCATTTGCAGCGCTCTGACGGTATCGCCGCAGGGTGTGTTGATTTAGAGACTCTGTCAGGCTCTCATACCTAACGCCGGACACGCCCTCGTCCAAGCCTCTAAAGCACCAGCCCGGTCACGTCGCCTTCGAAGACGAGCGTCCCGTCGACGAATCCCTGTGTTTCAAAGGCGGCGATTCTCGAGCTGAGCTTTTTGGCTTTGGCGATCATGAGGAGTTCGCAACCGGGTTCGACGCTGCCTCGGAACTTGACGTTGTTGATGCCGCTGAAACCGAAGAGTAATTCGGGATCAGCCAGTATTTCCCGACTTTTCCCATTTCCGGATTCTTGCGGGTAACTTCTTATCATCCAGGTGAGCGAAACGGCGAATCTGTTGGCTTGAGTTCGCCGCTGACTTCAAATTCAAGTACTTAGCGAGCCACGCGTGCGAAACGGAAGTCGCATTCCACACCGCCCGGGCGAGTGAGGTTCGCGTCCAATCGTTTTAGCAATTCTCGATCAACTGCTCCAGTGGTCTTCCGTAATGGGCGTTACCTAACAGGGGCGGGTTCAGGTGACAGTTCTTGACTGATGGTCTTCGGTAACCTTCGGAGGGAGTTTTGTTAGGTTGCTGAAGTCACGCCTTCATTCTAGCGGAGGGACAGGTTTCGAGAGGTGGCGTTTGGCTCCGGAGATGTTTGCCGTTTAGGATGCGTAACTCGTTTCTACTGTCACGAAATGTCGCCTGACCCCACGAACTCTGTCAGAAAATGTCGCCTGACCCCATCACTGCTATTCTAATTTGAAGAGTTTCTTAACCTGTCCCTGACCAACAAGAGTTCGATGACGCCGATAATCCTGCGCTTCTCGACGAAGCCGACCGGCGATAATCGACTCATGAATCATCAATTGTTTCGCTTTATCACGAATCTCTTCTGCAGTCTTCAAATCGCGAATTTCTTCCCAGTCGGAGTCGGATATGAAACTGTTTAAAGCGAATTCATCGGCTTCTCTTTCTTCAGCATTCTCGGATGTACTGTCAATATCAGTATCCCAATATCCTTCATTATTCGACGTCCCGAGATGAAGCTTAACGTGAGCTAATTCGTGGAAGAGAGTAAACCAGAAATTATCTAAGCGATTATAACGCAATGTTAAACCGATCATTGGGCGCCCATCGGGTAATTGGATAGCAGCCCCATCGAGAAATGTTTTATCCAAACGTTCCTCGATAACTACTGGAATCCCACGTTCTTCAATTTCCTCGATAGCTTTTAGTGGGCCATCCGGGAGCCGACTTGACATCTTGAGCCAACTAATGAACTCATCGTTTAAAGAATTAGGATCATAGGTTGGAAGTTTTTTCGACATTGCTTTGTCGATTACGAAGCAACGCCAGGCATGAAGAGCATTTTCATCGACTTTCGATTTCGATTTAAGGCTCTGCCGGTTTCGCGCCCCGATGGGATCATTCTCTCGCCCTTGAAAGAGCGACTGAAGCATCTCTTCCTTATGATCCTTTGCGTCTTTCCAGTCACTCGGAAAACCTGAGAACCAATTGCGTTTGTGCATTTCACGTACGGGATAGTCATCGACACTAATTCTAGAAGGCAGAGTCTCGCCAGGCTCTTGAAGAAGAACATCAGCACGGATGCCAAGCCCCTCATGCAATCCACGAATCATTGAAAGCGTGAGTGGTCTCTTTCCTGACAGCACCTCAGACACTCTACTTTTAGACCCGATGAATGGAACCAAATCTTGTTGACGTAAACCACTTTGGTCCATAGCGAAACGAATGGCTTCAACTGGTGTCGGCAAAGCAACCTTAAGAGTTTCCTTCTCGTACTTCTCAATCAAATACGAGAGTAATTCAATACGCTCAAAGTCGGCGACACCCTTCGCCTCGACGTTCTCTAGAAGTCGTTGAATTTGCTTAAGCGCTTCTGCATAGTCGTTGCTGTTCTTAATGAGTTTCAAGGTCATGATCGACGGCTAGTAATTTGGAGGCCATATTTGGACTCCATAGTTTTCAGTTCTGCGTGTGTTCCCACTTCTAAAATCATCAACGTGTTTCGGCAATGGCGGGCTGAGATCCATATCTCACTAACACCCCTTCCGATTCGAAAGATTGCATAATCTTCGTTGAAGGCAGCGGCTTCAATCCACTCACCGACTTCTTCGATCCGGCAAATCTCGTCAATTTCAATGACGGATAGCCAAGCTCTAATAGCCTCACTAGAACGGGTGATTCCCTTAGTATGTGGAATCAAAAGATTTCGCCCAACGATGATCATTTCCTAACGGGCGGATTGTACACACAGTTCCCATTTTGTGAAAGTTTATTAATATTTAAAAGAATACGCAATTCCGCCCAAAGGATACCAAAAGAAAAAATATTTCCATTTTGGGAACTTTACCCTTGTGAAAACACAACATGTTGTGCATCTTGTATCTCGGAGACAGGTTGGACCCCCTGATATGGAGATCCAACCTTTCTCCAAATCCAATTATTACCCCGAAGTTGGAGGCAATGAATCGAAGGTGAGGAGACGTTAGGAATCTCAATCTTGCCAGATATCGATTCGGAGTCAAGCCACGACGTTGGCTGGGGCTTTTAAAAAACGAAATAACGATGTCTGATAATGACACTCAAAAACAGGGTTCCGATGGAACTAAGAACGATACGCAAAACCGCTGCTCTGCGTCCAAATGGGCAGCGCTCGTTAACGACCAGGTCATTCCAATGCCTGGGCGACATGTAACGGAGTCGATCCTTCGCAATCAGGCGAACGTTCCTCCCGATCACGTGATCGTTCGAGATTACAACGATCCGCATGATCCCATCCTTAAGAAGGGTGAGAAGGTGGATCTTGCAAAGGGATCAGTGTTCTACTCGATTCCAAAGTGTGATGCAGAGGACTCGCCTCCCGCTTGCAAGTCAAAGCCTAAGCTTCTCACGGTTGTCGATGACAACCCGGAAGTTGTGGTGACTGACCAACAAACGGGGCAGTCGCTTCGAGAACTTCACCGAGTTCCCAAAAGCGATGATCTCTTCCGGGACTACCAATCTCCGAAGGACGAAAGGATTGCTCCCCAGGACAAGGTCGATCTGACCGATGGCAACGTCTTCATCACTCGGGCCGGAACCGGTCTCCGGATCAGGGTGAACAATCAGATGTTCACCGAAGCTGAAGGAGTCACTGCGACCATGACTGGTGCGGCAATCGCAAAACTCGTCTATCCGAATGCTCCCAATCCTCGAGTGAAGGAAACGACTCCTGGCGACAAGGCAGAAATCCCGTTGAACCAAACGGTCTCAATCGAAAACTGCGACTCGTTCCGCGTCTTTCGAAAGGGTGTTGTCGCCGGTTTTCAGGCAAATCGCCTAGAAGCCGAATTGGAGACGCTCCGCACTGGCGGGGGAAAAGTCACTCTCGTCAACGGTGATAGGCCTGTCGTGATTTATCACGATGTGCCGTATTTCGTGAAGGGCAACGAAGGTGTGACGGATGTGCTAGTAGCAGTCCCCTCTGGGTATCCCGCGAGGATGTTGGACAACGCCTATCTTCTGTCGGACTGCCCGATTCTCGGAAATGCGCCCGGTGCTACTCAGGAGCAGATGACCGCCAACGGTCAAAGTTGGCAGAAGAAATCCGTGCACCCGCACGCTTCCAACGGCGGCAATCCCTGGGATCAAAACATCCACGGGATTCACACTTATTACGGAGAAATCCTTAGCTGGCTCAACTGATGAAACCCGTTAGGCGACTGAAGCTCGTCACGGGTCGTCGCGCACTCATCCGTATCACGGAGAGTGCGCGGCGCGAGCTGGAAAAACTCGTGTTTCAACGTCACCCCTCTCGCGAGTGGGGAACGTTTTTCAAGTTTGGCTACCGCCAAACAGAATGGGGGCTCGCCTTGAGCTATGTCGATGCCCTCCCGCCCATAGGTGGAGACCTAGACCGCAGAAGCGGTATGGTCGCGTTCCACACTGACTACACGGAAAGGGCTGTCGACGCACTTGAGGAAGCTCCATTTGGTATAGGGGTGATTCACTCTCATCCAAAAGGTGGGGCCGTGTCGCCCAGTTCGCTGGACGACGACATGGACGAACATTTTGGAACCGAAATGTTCTATCCATTTGCTCCAGAACGCCCCTACGCTAGCATAATTCTGAACAAAACAAGTTCAGGAAAGCTGGTATTCAGCGGTCGAGTCTACTATCAGGGAGACTGGATGCCTGCGAGTGCGATGCTTTCAGCTGGCGAGCGGATAGAGCGCATTCCAAGCCAACTCTCTCCGTGGCCGAACCGAGAGGAAAGTCCTCATTTCCAGGAGATACTCAGCCGGTGGCTTATGGTCGCGTCGATGGAGTCGGTTTCATCCCTGAAGAACGCCACGATCGGAGTAATCGGATGCGGCGGGACGGGATCTCCTCTCATTGAAACTCTGGCGAGAGCCCAAGTAGGAGGATTTGTTCTGGTAGACCCAGACAGGCTATCAGTCTCCAACCTCGAACGAGTTCACGGCAGTATGCTGGTTGATATCGAATTGGATCCACCACCCTACAAGGTGCAGCTCATGGCCCGCATGATTCGTGAGATCAATCCGGATGCCGAGATCAGTCTGATCGCCGGCAACTCACTCGACGATCTGGCGATGAGCGAGCTGTTGCGCTGTGATCTAATCGTTGGATGCACCGATTCCTATCACGGGCGTGTTCATCTCGGCGACCTTGCGACGCGCTACCTAGTGCCCTGCATTGATGTGGGTGTTCTACCGGAAGGTTCAGAAGGCGTCATTACCGATCAGTTGATCGAACTGACTCGCCACTCCCCTGAAGACCCTTGTCCATATTGCTTGGACAAGATTGATCCCGGAGTGCTCAGCACTGAGTTGATGTCACCAGTTGAAATTCAGCAGGCGAAGAAAGAAGCTGCCGAAGCTGAAGCCGCTGGAGTTCCTGGTGAAGCATACTGGAATGGCGATGTTCCCCAACTGCCAAGTGTGGGTTACCTCACCACTTGCGCTGGAGCAATGGCTGCGGGTTACGCTGAGAACTGGCTTCTTGGCACGGCTGCAATGCCTCACCGCCGAATCCAAATGGATCTGGGGAGGCAAGGACTTGGAGTCACCCATGAAGATGAGGTGCCACTTGAACTGTGTAATTGTACGAAATTCAGAGGACACTCTGATCAAGGGCATCTCAGCATCACAAAGCCCAGTCACTTCGCACGAGCAATTCGGGTCGAAGAACTGGAACAGAATCGTTGCCTTCGAAGCCTGATTCGTAGGCTCCTAGATTGGTTCAAACGCTAGAGTTTGCTACATCAACCAGCCACCGGGCGTAGTTACCGCGTCCGGTGGTTTTTTGTTCACCTGTAAAGGTAAAATTCCGGATATGCGGTCGTCGCATGAAATCGGGTCACGTGAAATCGGGTCGGTTAAAGACTCTGGAAATGGGTCAGTTAAAAATTCTTGATTATAGAGGAGGTGTTTCAATTCGAGCTTCCTCCCCTTGTTGGGAACGTGCTCCACTCACTCCTCCCTCAACCCCGCCAAATAAGCAACCACATCCCGAATCTCCCCCTTCTTCAACAGCGCGAACATCGGAGGCATTGTGGACACGACCGGGGTGCGCTCCTTCACCTGATCGACTGCTACGATGATCGGCTTGTTCCCGGCGTCGCGGATTTCGATTTCGGTTTTGGTTTCCTTGCGGAACTGGCCGGCGACGGTGTCACCGTTCTTCAGGGTGAGTGAGATCGTGCCGTAGCCGGGGGCGATGACGGCCTGCGGGTTGACGATGGATTCGAGGAGGTAGACGCGGTCCTTTTGGGCTCCGATGGCTTTCAGGTTCGGTCCGATCGTGCTTCCCTTTCCGGAGGTGTAGTTGTGGCAACGCACGCACTGGGCAGCGATGTGGTTCATGAAGATGTCCTCTCCTTTTTTCACGTCACCTCCCTCGAGGCATTCGCGGTGACTGTCGACGAGGTCGCCGGGCTTCCGTGATTTCTCATAGGCGGCGAGCGATGCTGCAATCGCGGGAACGGCTTCGGAGCGGGTCTGAGCGGCGGTGATGACGTCGAGGTGAAGGTTGGGGTTCAGCTCGCCGGCGACGAGTTGTTCGGTTTGCTTTGCGAGGACCGCGTCGGCTTCGGGAGTTGCCAGCTTTGCGAGGACGGCGACGGCGGACTGTGCTTCGGGAATGTCGTTGATGTTTTCGAGGATCGCTGCGGCTCTGGTGGTGGCCGGGCCGGGCGCGTAGCCGGAGAGGAGTGACAGGGCGAGGGTTCTCAGGGGTGCTGAATCGGAGGCGAGGGCGGTCTCGACGGCTTGGGGAAGTTGCTCAGCCTTTTGCGCGGCGAGCGAGCTGAGGGCTTCGCGGCGCAGGTTTTCGGGATTCTTTGCTCCGGTGACGACGGAGGCGAGTGCGTCGGGGTTGATGGTGACCCCGAGGGTGGAGGCCATCTTCATCGCGGCTTCCTGGATCACGGTTTCGGGATCGGCGAGAAGGGAGGTCATTTCGCTGCCGACGGCTTCGCCTGTTTTCTTGAGGTCACGAGGATCGAGTTTGCGGTAGCTGCCTTCGATCCGGTCGATCTCCACGGGTGCGGCCCAGTCGGTGAGCGCATCGAGTGCGTCGAGTCGAAGGTCGAGTGGACGGTTCTTATTTGAAGCGAAGGTGGCGAGGCGCGAAGCGGAGGCGCTGTCACCGAGTCGAAAGTTGGCATTCACGGCGCGTCGGAGGAAGGCTTCGTTTTTGTATTGGGTGCTTGTCAGGGCGGCGGCGAGCTGAGGCAGCGCGGGGAGGATGGAGTCATCGTCGTGAATGGCACGGGCGGCGTCAGTCGCGATCGCTTCGTCGGTGTCGTCGAGGAATTCGGCGACTCCTGCAGCTCCCTGACGGCGCAGGGCGATGACGGCGGCGCGGCGCACTCCGGCGCTTTCGTGTTGGCTCAGGCCGGCGAGTTGCTCGGGCTGAGCGCAATGGGTGAGGGCGACGATGGCGCCGTGCCGCAGGTAAGGTTGATCTGCGCGGATCGCGGAGGCGAAGGTGAGGAGCGCGGGGTAGGCGCGCGTAGCTTCGAGATTTCCGAGGGAGAGGGCGGCGAGGCTTTGGGCGCGCTCGTTGGAATCGGTGAGCATCGCGACGAGGGCGTCGACGGTGGCGTCGCCTTCGATCGCTCCGATGTCGCCGATCGTTCTTGCGAACTGCGCGCGGATTTCAGGATCGTCGTCTTTGGCGAGTGTGAGGATTTTTCCGGGGTTCCGTTTCGCTTTGGCCCGCTCGAGTTGAGCCCAGCCCCAGAGCGCGTGGATTCGTCCCATTTGCGGGCCGTCCTTTTTCAGAGCGCTCGTTTCGAGGCGGGTCTGTTCACCGCGTTTGACGAGCTCGAACTGAGCGGCGAGACGGACCCGCTGGTCTTCCTGATCGAGCAGGGTGACGAGTTCGGCTTCGTCTCTTTCGGTCATGCCTTCGCCGAGGAGGGTTGCGGTTTCTTTGCGTTCTTTGGAATCGGCATACTCGGGAACGTCGATTCTCCAGACGCCCCCTTTGTCATTCAAGGTGTAGCCGCCACCCCAGTCGGTTCCGTAGAGGCCGCCGTCGGGTGACCAGTTGAGTCCGACGAGGGGAACGCCGTTTCCGATGACGTGATCGTTGATCATTTCAAAGGAGGCGCCTTTGGGTTTCACCTGGAACGCATTCTGGAAGCCGGAGGAAAACTGCGTGATGAAAAAGTAGTTTTTGTATTCGGGGCTGAGCGCGGTTCCGGGATTCCATGCGAAGCCGGAAGGGCCGTTCACGTAGCTCGCGATCGTGGGGACGATGTGTCCGGCCTGGCCTTTGAACCAGGGTTTGAAAAGTCCCTCGGTGGTCCAGAAATTGTAATCGCCTTTGAAATACTGCCAGTTGATTCTCCAGCCGGTGTCGATGTGCTGAGCGAGATAGACGAGGCGTTCCATTTCCCCGGCGCTGTCGCCGTCGTTGTCGACTCCGAACCAGTTTCCGTAGGCATCGAAACGCGGCTCCTGAAGATTGCGAAGGCCCCTGACATAGACCTCAAAGTGGGAGCCGTCCGGTTCGCAGCGCATCATGACGCCTTCGTGCGGGTATTCGAAACGTTTGCCTTCTTTGGAGAGGACGTTGATGCCTTTGTCTCCGATCGTCCAGTAGAGGCGGCCGTCAGGACCGACGTTGAGGCCGTGCATGTAGTGACCGGCGTAGGCGACGTGAACGCCGAAGCCGTGAGCGATCGATTTCTGCTCATCGGAAACGCCGTCGCCGTCGGTGTCGCGAAATTTCATGAGCTCGGGTGAGGCGGTCGCGTAGACATCGCCGTCGTGGTAGAGGACTCCCGCCATGGAGCCGGTGATTTCGGTTTGAATTCCGGTGGCGTAGGCGGTTTTCTGATCCGCTTTGCCGTCGCCGGTGGTGTCTTCGATCCGGTAGATCGTATCGCTTAGGACCATGAGGTCGCGCCAGTCGTGGGAGCCGTCCTGGTTGTGATCTTCGACGTTGGCCTTGTTTTCCTCACTCGTTCCCTTGTCGGGATTGAGGACGCGGTGGTAAAAGGCCTTTTTGTCATCGACGGAGCGGAGCTTGAGATCTTCGATCATCCAGTCCTCGCGAATCGCAAGATCCTGGGCGACGCGGCGACGGGCTCCGGTGACGTAGGCGGCGCCCTTTTCGTCGAAGCTGAGCGCGATCGCATTGTGGATCTCGTAGTCGGTGGTCCACTTTTCGTATTTGAGCGTTTTCGGATCGGCGACGGCGTGGTCGCCCTTGGGTTTTACTTCGATGCCGTGGAGGATGACATCGTCGAACATTCCGGTGTCATCGAAAGAACCGACGCCGATTTTTCCCCAGTCAAAAGTCTTGTCGTGAGCGGTCATGACCGGTTTGGTCATGTCGTCGAAGTAGACCTCGATGAGGCCGCTCTCGACCTCGCGCACGATCTTCACGTTGTGCCAGCTGCCGTCTTTCCACGGAGTGCCGGCTGTGGTCGTTTCCGAGATTTTGATCCGGGGCGCATCGTTGACGATGAAGATCTGGTTGGCGTGATCGTCCATCTTCTGGCCGAGATGGACGTAGTAAAAGTGCTCGGGATCCTGGTAGCCGAAAAAGAGGCAGAGGTCGCGGTGGCCGTAGCTTTCCTTCGTCGCCTGCAGTTTCGCGGTGAGGACAAAATCACCGACGGTGTGGTATTTCAGGATCGCCTGATTGAAGGGGCTGCGGTGGGTCGGCTTGTAGTTTGATTTGCCGTGGAGATTGAGGACGCGATTGCTCGAGCCTTCCTCCTGCTTCACTTCCCAGGCGCTCGCGTCGGTCGTTTTCCAGGCGGAAAAGCCACGGGTGAAATTCTCATTCAGGAGCAGCGGCAGATCCTTCGCCTCCTGCGCGCGGGAGGTTCCTAAGCCGCTGAGGATTACTGAGAGAACCAAACCGGAGATCCATGCAGAAGAGTGTAAATTTCTCATAGGTGCGGGACGCTAGCACGGCGCAGCCCCGCTATCCGAACGCGATCACGGAATGAGGTGGTGTGGTCGTTACTCTTCAATCTTCCGATACAGAAAGGCATCGGAAGTGAGGAGCGAGGTGATGAGCGCGTTCATGCTGCCGCCACTGTCACGATAGGCTTTGTGCGCGGCCTGGAGGACGGGGGCGTCATTGAGGTTTTCATTCCGGCCCATCCAGAAGCGGAAGGCGTGGCGGATGAAGACCTGCTCAACCCGTTCGCTTTCGGCCAGTTTCCGGATCATGTCGAGGGCATCTGTGACGGGGCCGTTGAGGGCGGGGTCGCCGGAGTCGATGATCTCGCCGGTGGCATCGACCGGCTCGTCGAATTCGGTGGTGCGGAAAAGTCCGGCGTGGTTGTACATTTCAAAGGGAAGGCCGAGCGGGTCCATTTTCTCGTGACAGGTCCAGCAGTATTCCTCCTTCGTGACCCGCATGCGATGGCGCAGGGTCGTATTCGGTTCGTCGGGAAGCTGCGCGTCGACGGTGATGGGGACATCGGGAATGCCGCCACCGAGGAGGCGCGTGCGAATCCAGATGCCGCGATGGATCGCATGGTTGTCCATCGCATCGGAGTGCGAGACGAGCCAGCTCGGTTGAGTCAAAATGCCGAGTCGCTCGCCTTCGGGGGCGGTGGCGAGGGTGCGTTCCGGCTCCATTGAACCGCGGCCGAAGGAGCGACGGCTCACCCGGGCGTAGGTCCGGGGGCCTTCGAGTTCGGCGACGTCGACGGAGGTGTTGATCTTGCTTTGACCGCGTTTCAGGTCCCGCTCGATCTGCTTTTTCTCCCCTTCGAGGCGACGGGTTTTAGCATCTATGCTTTTTTTCCGGTTGGCGTCGAGGTCTTTTCCTTTTCGCTCCGTTTCCAGAGCAGCAAGTTCCTCTTTCACTTCGGCGAGCCGGATTTTGGATTGCGCTGCCAATTCGGCGTCCTCCTTTTTCTTAGCGGCGAGGGCGACGGCGGCCTCCTCTTTGGTGTAGCGCCGTCCGTAGTAAATTTTGTCATTGTCAGTCGTGACGATGCGGCGGGTCGTGAGCAATTCTTTGAGAACGTTTTTGTCCTCTTCGAGAATCAATTCGACGAGCCGGTCGGTGCTCGCGGTGGCATCGAACATGGCGCGGTAGTGAGCGGTGCCGCCGGGGGCGCCGGTTTTCGCGAGAGCGCCGGTGTCTTTACAAATGTAGCCGCCGAGGTCGTGGTCGAAGTAGTCGCGGAAAAATCGCAGGATGCGCGGTTTGCGAATCGTCTCGTCGGAAAGCATCCGTGTGACTTCGCGCTCGACATCGTCCCGGGTTTTCATGCGGCCGCCGGTGATCGCTTCTCTGAGGGTTGCGTCGGGCTTGATGTAGCTGAGCGCGTGGTTCACGGCGAGTCCGAGTTCCCAGTCCTGCAGCATGACGCGTCCGTGGTCATCAGGTTTTCCCCCTTTGGCCAGTTCAGGACGGAAGAGGGCATCGCGGTCGAGAAAGATCGCGGAGAGTCCCATAAAAACGCCGTCCTCCCGGCCCACTTTATCGATGGAGTCTTTAACCAGATTCAAGTAGTCGTCGGATTCTGTCGAGGTGGGAGGGCGAAAGGTGAGGGCTTCGAAAAGGTAGTCGACGGCGGCGCGGATCTGCCCGTCGCTGAAGGCAGCGTCCTCTTTCATGAGGTCGTAGACCGGGGTGAGCTCGCGGGCGATTTTGGTGTTGTAAACGATTGCGGTGGGAAGTCCACGGAGGTCGCCGGGTGGCTTCACGGCGTCGTAGGTTTTCGGGTCGTCGGTGATCTGTTCCGGCATTCCGACAATGCTGAGTGGTCCGTAGGCCATGTAGCGGAGAATGTTCTCCGCCATGTCGAGGATCTGGGTCGATTCGGCGCTGTTGACCGTGTAAAAGTCCGGATAGTTTTCGAAGCCGTGCTTCCGGTTCGAAGCGAGAACCACGGGGATGCTTTTCACGGCAGTGGCGTAGGCGACGGTTCCGCCGGCCCACTGGATGATGCGATCGGTGCCGAAGTAGAGTTTCAGTTCGCCGCCGTGGTTGGTGGGGACGACATCGCCACGGGTGCGGGCACCTTTTTTCGCAGGGTCGAAGGCCGGCTCGATGTTGATCAGTTCATTGAGGCGGGTGATGTGCTCCTGCGGGGTGACCCGCCAGATTCGCGCCGGCGATGAAGTGGGGACCAGTTTGATTCCTTCGGGAAGAGGACCGAAAAGCAAATTGTGATCGATGAAGTTGGCTTTGTTAGGATCGAGGTGTTCCTTGAAGCCTCCTTTGTCCGCCATGACCCGCTGCAGTTCACTGACGATCCAGTCGGAAAACTGAAGCCGTTCAATGACCTCCGGCTGAGTCTCCTTTTTCGGGGGCATTTCCTGAAGCGCGACCTGCGCCCAGAGAGATTTCCAGATCGCGGCGTTGGTTTCGTCGACCGGCCCGAGATCGAGGAGATTGAGATCGCCCTCGGTTGAGATGTCGTCGTGACATTCGAGGCAGTGCCTGTCGAGAAATCCCTGAGCGAAGTTCTCGAAGTCGCCGTGAACGGGTTCGCCGGGCGTGTAGCTGTCATCCCCCTGCGAGTGCGAGCAGAGAGCTGCGAGCGATGCTGCCGCGACGAAAAGAGATGTCAGTCGGCTCATGCCAGAATCTCCTTGAGAGGGCCGCTGCCGGAGTCAAACTTCGCTGCCATTTGCTCGGACATGTTGAAGCGGTCGACGTTGACGCCTGCCGTTTTCAAAATTGAGGTATAGAGCGCGTTGATGGGGCGTTTCCCGTCGAGCTGAGTGAAGCGTCCGCTCTTGAAGGCACCGTTGCAGTTTCCGAGGAGCATCACCGGCCAGTTTGCGCCGTCGGTGTGCTGCTTGTCGGCGTTGTTGCTCGTGTAGACGATGAGGGTGTTGTCCATCATTGTCCCGCTGCCTTCGGGGACGCTTTCGAGCTCCTCCATCAGTCTCACGAGGAGGCGGCTGTTGTACTGGCGGATTTTGATCCAGATCGGATTGTCCGGCTGTGGCATGTGGCCGAGATTGTGACCCTGTTCTTCGACGCCGAGACCCTTCCAGGCACCGAAGATTTCGCCGCGACCGGAGCCGATCGTGAGGACGCTGGTGATGCCCGATTTCAGAGCGGAAACGCCGAGGTCGAGGAGTCGGTCGTGCCAGTCCGTTTCAAATTCGGGATTGGCGTAGGCGTCGTCCACTTTCGGTGCAAAGTGGCGAAGATGATCGGAGACTCCACCGAGACGTTCGCGGAGTCCGTTCATGTCGTTGAAGCCCTGAACGAATTCGCCGTAGCGTTTCCCGTCAGAAACGGGGAGGTTTTTTCCTTCGGCTGACGCCATTGCCTCAATCCGGTCGAGCATACCGGAGCGGGCTTCGTGCTGGCTGCGGATTTCGCCGCTGGAAATGCCACCGTAAAGCATCTGATAAAGATGATTCGGATTCGAGTGCATGAAGATAGGACTTCCCGCGCCGCGCGCCGAGAGATTCGCGACGGTGGGTTTGGCCTTCATGTTTTCAATCGAATCCATCCCGATACAGAGATGGGGAAGGAGCGTCTCAGGGAGAACCTTGCTCAGTTCGTAGTCAATCGTCGAAGCGCTCGGGGCAACGCCGTCACTGCCGCGGTAGCCGCCGAGGGCACCGAAGAAGGCACTGTGGGAAGGGCTCGTGTGTTTGCCGTGAAGACCGTTGATGATATGGAGACGCTCCTTGAAGGGTTCGAGCGCGGAAATGGGTTCGGGCAGCTTCGCTTTCGCGAGCGAGCTGTTCGACGTCATCCCGGCGGGGATACAGGTCGCGGGATCGAAGCCCTGATTCTGCAGGAAAAAGATGACCCGTTTGGGACCGCCGGAGGCCGCGAGGGAAGCGGCGCGACTGAGGTCGGGGAACATTGAGGATCCAAAAGCGGCGCCGATGCCGGTGGCGATGGATTGAAGAGATCGTCTGCGAGTGATCATATGGGATTTGGGCTGAAGCTGCCGGGGAGAGGCAATTTTCGTTTCGAAGGTAAAAGCCCGGGGCATTTACGCGAGCAGTTTACCGCATTTTCAATCGAATACGAAGCCGCTAACGCGCTAGTGAGATTGCCTCATGGATCGCTATGACCGGATGCCGCCTCCTATTTTTCTTGTCCGGCTGCGGGACGGGATCTAGATAGAGGGCCATGAAAACCCTTTTCGTTTCACTCCTGCTGTTGGTGTCCGGAGTTTCCGTCAGCGCCCAGTCCGCCGCGCCTGTAGAGAAGCCGGTGGCAACGGGGGAGAAGAAAGCGCCTCACCCGTCCTTTGCCGAAATCGAAGACGTTGAAGGACTTCCCCGTGTTCTCATTCTGGGGGATTCGATTTCAATGGGGTATACCCAGCCGGTGAGGGCCGCGCTGAAAGGGGAAGCCAACGTGCACCGTCCGAAGGCCAATTGCGGTCCCACCGACAACGGTCTCAAATTTCTCGACGAGTGGCTCGGGGACGGGGAGTGGGACGTGATTCATTTCAACTGGGGGCTGCATGATGTGATGCACTACCTCAATGGTGTCGCGAAGGAGGACCGCGTGTCTCATACCACAGAAGGTGCTTTTCGGCGGAATTCCCCCGGGCAGTATGAGGAAAAACTGCGTGAGCTCGTAGCGCGGTTGCAGGAGACCGGTGCGACTCTGATTTGGGCGAGCACGACTCCGATTCCCGAGTCTTCGAAGGGGCTTTGGAAGCCCGGTGATGCCGCGCTCTACAATAAAGTCGCCGCCCGGGTGATGGAGGACAACGGTATCGCAGTCGATGACCTCTGGTCATTTGCCAAGCCTGAACTTGCCGCGATTCAGAAGGATCGGGATGTTCACTTTTCATCCGAAGGATCCGCTGTTCTCGGCGATGAAGTTGCCCGTGTCATCAGGGAGGCGCTGAAAGTGCATCGCTCGAAGTGAATCTGCAGGGACAAGTGAATCTGCAGGGACAGGCCCCGGGATTTTCGGGATTTGGGGATTTTGATTTAAAAGGAAAGACATCGATTATGAGATTCGGAAAGATACTCTTCACCAGCCTGATTCTGACGCTGTTCCTCCCGCTGGAGGCTACCGAAGATCCTATGGAATTGTGGCCCGGGGGCGCTCCCGGGGCCCTCGGCGAATCAGAGAAGGATCGTCCTACTCTGACTCTTCATACTCCTGCCAACGCAACCGGTGCCGCGATGCTTCTTATTCCGGGAGGGAGCTATCAGGGGATTTACGAAGGACAGGGAGAGCCTTTCGCGCGGTGGCTCAATGAGCAGGGCATCACGGTTTTTGTCCTGCGTTACCGGCTCGGCAAATCAGGCTATCGTTATCCCTCGCAGCTTCAGGACGCCGTTGAGGCAATGCGTCAGATCCGGGGGAATGCCGGGAAATGGAAGATCGATCCGAACCGCATCGGGGCGATGGGATTCTCCGCAGGCGGTCACCTCCTCACGACTTTGCTCAATCACCCTGAGGACGGTGAGGTGGAAGGCCGCGAAGGCGGAAACGAGGTCAGTCCCCGGCCCGACATTGCCATCGTCTGCTACCCCGTCGTCAGCATGATCACGAAGCCTCATCTCGCCTCACGGAAGAATCTGATCGGGGAATCTCCAGACGAAGAGTTGGTCCGGAGAACTTCCAGTGAACTTCAGGTGCGGCCGGGCCTGCCTCCGGTTTTTCTCTGGCATACCAGTGAGGATAAGCTGGTGCCTGCCGATCACGCGTTTCTCTACGCTGCCGCCTTGAGGAAAGAGGGCGTTCCCCTTGAGTTTCACCTTTATCAACACGGCGATCATGGGACCGGACTCATCGGGACCGATCACCCCTGGTTTGGTGACTTGCTCGCCTGGCTCGGGAAGCAGGACTTTGTAAACGCTGCAACTCCCGGGAAATAGTCCGTTTTGCTACCGGTGTGTCGGTGTCGGGTTGTTGAGGGCTTCGCTCATTTCATTCATCTCAAGCGATACGCTGCGTTCAGCAAGTCTGTCGTTGATATCGTGAGGAGAGAACAGGGTTGATGCCACCTCGAGCAGTTCCCGGCTCAGGGTGGCGGCGTAGGCAAAATCATTCATCAGAGAGGTGGCGGTTGTCGCGCTGACGGCTTTTTCGCGAATCAGCTTGTCGAGACGCTTATCCCGCCGTTTACAGGTGTGCTGCACCTCTGCGAGAAGAGCGTCGAGAGACACGCTGGTGATGTTTTCGTCATTTTCCTCGTGTTCGCGCCGGATCCGGTCTATTTCGCGGAGCACTTTGGCCAGCCTCAGCTGGATTTTGTAGTATTCCTTGCGGATGACCTCGTCCTGAGATTGAAGCGAGAGATCGAGGTTTTTCTGCAAATGCTTGGTCGCCTTCACCGCCCCGATGACGCTGCGACCCGCATTCCGTAGGTCGTAGAGCACCTCGGTTTGATTGGGCGTCAACCGTGACTGCGCCTTGCTGGAGAAAACGACAATTTCGGAATAGAGACTTTTGACTTCGTTCTCATATCTTTCGTCGATGTTGATCGATTTCTTTACCGGGGAATTCCGGATGACCGCTTTGAGCGAACCTTCGGAGACCACTTTGGAAGGGGTGAGGTGGAGGCCTTCGCAAATGATGGCAAAAGCGTAGTTGAAGAGGTTCACCGTTTCTTTTCGCATCGCTTCGATGACCGTGTCTGAAAGTTCCGTTGCCGAGTCTGTCAGGTAGCGGGGCTTCGCCAACGCGCCCCTGTGAGGATGGATGACCCGTTCGAGAAAGCGCACCATGGGGTTCATAAAGGGCAGCATTAAGATGATCCCAAGCGCGTTGAAGACGGTGTGGAAAACGGCGAGCTTCATCGTGTAGTCGCCCTTCGCTATCCCTAACGAGGCGCTCATCTGATCGACCAGTCCGGTGAGCTGATAGATGAATCCGATCGCCACGAGAGCGGTAACGGCGTTGAAAATGAGGTGGGCGGCCGCGAGCTGGCGTCCCATCACGTTTGCGCCGAAGGAGCCGATGATGGCTGTAACCGTGGTGCCGATGTTCGCTCCGATGGCGAGGGCAAGAGCATTTTCGTAGGTCACCTGATTTGCTCCCAGTGCAGTGATGACAATCACGAGTGTGGCGTGGCTCGACTGCATGACGACGGTTGCGAGAATACCGAGTGCGACGAAGAGAAATACGCCCGGATAACCCGTCATCGAATAGGCTGTGAGGTCGAACTGATTGGCAAAGGTTTCGAAACCTGCCTTCATGTGATGGATCCCGAGAAATAGAAACCCGAGTCCCGAGAGGATGTATCCAACTCCGCGGAGAGACTTTGCTTTCTGGAGGATGAGGATGACGCCAAAGACGATCATCGGCATGGCGTAGGCGGAGATTTTCACTTTCAGTCCGAAAGCGGCCACGAGCCAGGCCCCGGTGGTGGTTCCCAGGTTCGCGCCGAAAATAATCCCGACTCCCGCGAGCAATGGAATCAGCCCGGCGGAGAGGAACGAAATCGTGATCACGGAAACGAGCGAGCTCGACTGCATGATAGAGGTCGCCACCATGCCGAACCCGAGGCTCTTCCATTTTCTGTCGGTGGTTTTTTTGAGGAGCCTTTCGAGGACACCTCCGGTGAAGACTTTGAAGCCTTCTTCGAGGCTCAGCATTCCGAAGAGGAAGATGCTGACGCCCGCTGCGATTTCCTTAAAGTCCGGACTGACCCAGAATCCGTAGGCGAGGAGAAGGAAGATCAAAGGAAGAAGAATCTTGCGCAACATGAGGAGATGAGACTGACGGAGCGGTAGAAAATGTCAATATAGTAGCGCTCCCTCAAGGATGAATCGGGGTGCTCCTTTTCGAAATGGAGGAAGGCACACGCCCCGGCTTCGCCGGTTCGCCCGTACGTAACCGGACGGCACTGCCTCACGATTTGGCTTTCCTTTCGGAAGGCAAACCCCGGTGGGGGTAAACACCGGATCTCTGCGACGGGCTCCGGATGAAGCCCGACGGTATTCAGGGATCGGAGGAGGAAGGGGAAGTGATTCCCCGTACTCTCGCTGGCTCAAGGCAACTGAGTCTCGCCCATGAGGAAGCGATCGCACTCACGTGCCGCGCCCCGTCCTTCGTTGATCGCCCACACAACAAGGCTCTGACCGCGGCGCATGTCACCGGCGGCAAAGACGCCGTCGACGCTGGTGTTGTAGCGATCAAACTCTGCCGCGACATTGGATCTGGCGTCGGTTTTGAGGCCGAGTTTTTCGACGATGGTTTCCTCAGGCCCGAGGAAGCCCATCGCAAGGAGGACAAGATCGGCCTTGATGATGCGGCTGGATCCTTCGACTTCGTTGGGGGAAAAACGACCGGTCGCTTCATCGCGAACCCACTCCACCCGGACGATCTCGATTTCGCGAACGTCTCCGTTGGCGTCGCCGATCATTCGCTTGGTGCTGATGAGGTATTCGCGTGGATCTTTGCCCTGGATGGCTTCCGCTTCCTCCTGACCGTAGTCCACTTTCAGGGTGCGGGGCCACTCGGGCCATGGGTTGTTGTCGGCCCGCTCGAGTGGTGGTTTTGCCAGGATCTCAAGCTGAACGACACTGGCGCATCCGTGACGGAGAGATGATCCCACGCAGTCGGTTCCGGTGTCGCCGCCGCCGATGACCACGACATGTTTTCCTTTCGGATCGATGGGTGGACGGGAGTCATCGAAGTCGTTGTCGAGAAGATGCTTGGTATTCTTGCCGAGGAACTCCATCGCGAAATGGACGCCGTTGAGATCGCGACCTTCGACGGGAAGATCACGCGGCTTCGTGGCTCCGCAGCAGAGAACGACAGCGTCATTTTCACTGCGGATTTCTTCGATGTCGTGTGTCACCCCAATGTGGGCGTTGGTGACGAACTTCACTCCCTCTTCGCGCATCAGATTGACGCGTCGGTCGACGACCTCGCGCTTGTCGAGTTTCATGTTGGGGATCCCATACATGAGAAGGCCGCCGAGTCTGTCGGCGCGCTCATAGACGGTGACTTCGTGGCCAGCCTTGTTGAGCTGATCGGCACAGGCGAGTCCGGCAGGGCCGGAACCGACGACGGCCACTTTCTTCCCGGTTCTTTTCCCGGGGGGCTGTGGAGGAAGCCAGCCTTCTTCCCAGCCGCGGTCGATAATGGAGCACTCGATATTCTTGATCGTGACAGGCGGTTCGATGACGCCGAGGACGCAGGCGCCTTCGCAGGGGGCGGGGCAGACTCTGCCGGTGAACTCCGGAAAGTTGTTTGTCTTGCGGAGTCGACCGAGGGCGTCTTTCCACCGGTTGCGATAGACAAGATCGTTGAATTCGGGAATCAGGTTCTTGATCGGACAACCGCTCGCAACCCCTTCGATCGTCATGCCGGTGTGGCAGTAGGGAACGCCGCAGTCCATGCAGCGGGAGCCCTGCGTCGAAACCTTGTCGTCTTCACGATGGGCATGAATTTCCTTCCAGTCTTTGACCCGGTCGAGCGGGGGACGGTCAGGAATAGGTTGGCGTTTGTGTTCGAGAAATCCGGTGGGTTTGCCCATGGTGAGATAGTTAAAGTATAAAAGTGGTGTGAAGGCCTGACCGCCGGATGCCCGGCGGAAGCTTAATTTCAGTGGCCGGCGGCGACGTTTTCTTCGAATGCGGCCTGGATGGCTTCATCGCCTTTGAGTCCTTTTTCTTCGGCCCGGGCGACTGCCTGGAGGACGCGTTCGTAATCGCTCGGAAGCACCTTGATGAACCGGGGGAGGATCTCGTCCCAGTTATCGAGGATTTGCCGCCCTTTGACACTGCCGGTCAGAGCGACGTGTCGCTCGAGACGGGCTTTTACGGCCGCGATTTCTTTGTCATCGCTTTCGATGAGGTGGTAGACGCTCACCATTTCAGCGTTGAGGCGCTTGCTGACAAAATCTCCTTTTTCGTCGAGAACGTAGGCAGTGCCGCCGGACATACCGGCTGCGAAGTTACGTCCTGTCGATCCAATACAGATGACTTCGCCTCCGGTCATGTATTCGCAACCGTGATCACCGACGCCTTCGATGACGGCTTTGATACCGCTGTTGCGGACGCAGAATCGCTCGCCTGCCATCCCTGCAATGAAGGCCTCTCCGGAGGTTGCCCCGTAGAACCCGGTGTTGCCGGTGATGATGTTTTCGTTGGCGACAAACGAGGAATCTTTGGGCGGGTAGACGATGATCTTTCCGCCGGAAAGTCCTTTGCCGAGATAATCATTGGTGTCACCCTCGACGGTCAAAGTCATGCCGCGCGGGCAGAATGCTCCGAGGCTCTGGCCTGCGGAACCGATGAACTTCAGCTGGACGGTGTCGTCGGGGAGACCTTCACCACCATGACGGCGGGAGATTTCCGATCCGACGATGGTGCCGACAACGCGGTTGATGTTCACGATAGGGAATTCGCCGGAAACTTTTTCGCCTCTCTCGATTGCGGGGCGGCAGAGATCGAGAAGGTGAGTGTTGTCCAGAGCGAGCTCCAAACGGTGATCCTGCTTCATCGTGCAGTAGGTGCCGACGTCGGGTTCCGTTTCGGGCTTGTAGAGAATCTTGGAATAGTCGAGACCCTTGGCTTTCCAGTGGTCGATCGCTTTTTGCATTTCGAGTTTCTCAACCTTGCCGACCATTTCGTTGATGGTGCGGAAACCGAGGCTCGCCATGATTTCGCGGAGTTCCTCTGCGATGTAGGTCATGAAGTGCACCACTGCGTCGGGAGTTCCCTTGAATTTCTGTCTCAGGATGGGGTCCTGAGTGGCTACGCCGACCGGGCAGGTGTTCTTATGGCAGACCCGCATCATGAGACAGCCGAGAGTCACGAGAGGGGCGGTGGCAAAACCGAATTCCTCTCCTCCGAGGAGACAGGCGATCGCGACATCTCGACCGGTCTTGAGCTGGCCATCGACTTCGACCACGACGCGGCTTCGAAGATTGTTGAGGAGGAGTGTCTGATTGGTTTCCGCGAGGCCGAGCTCCCACGGTGCTCCGGCGTGCTGGATGCTGGAGCGTGGTGAGGCACCCGTTCCACCGTCGTGGCCGGAAATGAGAATGACATCGGCCTTGGCCTTGGCAACTCCCGTTGCGATCGTGCCGACTCCGACTTCGGAGACGAGTTTGACGTTCACTCTCGCGTGGACGTTGGCGTTTTTCAGATCGTGGATGAGCTGCTGCAAATCCTCGATCGAATAGATGTCGTGGTGCGGCGGAGGCGAGATCAGGCCCACTCCCGGTGTGGTTCCCCGGGTTTTCGCAATGGGTGGCAATACCTTGTGGCCGGGCAGCTCACCGCCCTCACCGGGTTTAGCTCCCTGCACGATTTTGATCTGGAGTTCGTCTGAATTGACGAGGTAATGACTGGTGACGCCGAAGCGCCCCGAGGCGACCTGCTTGATAGCGGAGCGGCGGAGATCGCCGTTTTCGTCACGGGTGAAACGGTCGGGATCCTCGCCCCCTTCGCCGGTATTCGACTTGCCGCCAATCCGGTTCATGGCGATCGCAAGCGCTTCGTGAGCCTCCTTGCTGATGGAGCCGTAGGACATCGCCCCGGTCTTGAAGCGTTTCATGATCTCGGAAGCCGGTTCCACTTCTTCAAGCGGGATTGCTTTGTCCGGATCGGTTTTGAACTCCATTTGCCCGCGCAGGGTGAACCGCTCGCGGGTCTGGTCGTTAACCGCATTGGAGTATTCCTTGAAGATATTGTAATCCGGAGCCCAGGTTGCCTGCTGCAACTTGTGGATCGTCGTCGGGCTGAAGAGGTGCTTCTCCCCGTCCGCTCTCCACTGGTAGACGCCACCCGAATCGAGCGCGGCATCTGCCAGATCCTGACGCTCTCCGAAAGCGTCGCGGTGGCGAAGCCAGACTTCTCCCGAAATCGTCTCAAGGCCGATGCCTTCAACCCGTGAAGCGGTCTTGGTAAAGTAGCGGTCGATGACTGACATATTCAGACCGATGGCCTCAAAAATCTGAGCGCCCCGGTAACTGGCCACAGTCGAAATTCCCATCTTGGCCATCGTTTTGATGACGCCTTTGATGTTCGCTTTGATGAAGTTGGCCCGTGCTTTAGCCGGATCGATATCCAGCTCCCCATCGAGAACGAGGTGTTCCACTGTTTCGAGTGCGAGGTAGGGATTGATCGCGTCGCAACCGTAGCCGAGGAGGAGAGCGAAATGCTGCACCTCACGTGGTTCTCCCGACTCAAGCAGGATTGAGACGCGTCCACGGACACCTTCCTTGATGAGGTATTGATGGAGGCCGGATACAGCGAGGAGCGCAGGGATACCGGCATGATGTTTGCCAATTTCACGGTCGGAAAGAATGAGGAGATTTACCCCGTCTTTGATCGCGTCATCCGCGCAGCTGAAAAGGTGTTCGAGGGCGTCATAGAGACCATGCCCATACTCCGCTTTCAGTGGTTCGCTCACGGGCAGGTGATTTGATTCGAGGCCGTGGCGGTCCGTTTCCGGATCAAAAAGAATCGGGAGGGTGGCCGACTTGAAGCCGGACGCCTTGTAGTCGCGAATCCGCGCGAGCTTGTCGTTGTCGATGATCGGGTTTTCCAACTTGATCATCCGGCAGTTTTCAGGTCCCGGATTGACGATGTCGGCTTCGGAACCGAGAAACGTCACGCTGGCGGTGACCAGCTCCTCGCGAATCGGGTCGATCGGGGGATTGGTGACCTGGGCAAAGAGCTGCTTGAAATAGTTGTAGAGCGGCTGCGGCCGGTCCGAGAGGACCGCGAGCGGGGTATCGTTACCCATCGCCCCGAGGGGCTGAAGTCCGGACTGGGCGCTCGGCTGGATGAGGAAACGCAGATCCTCGAAGGTGTAGCCGAAGGCCTTGTGTCGCAGTGTCAGGGTTTCTTCATCGAGTCCCGGCACTTCGGTAGCGGGTTCAGGGAGATTTTCCTCTCTGACGAGGTTTTCCTGCAGCCACTTTCCGTAAGGATGTGCTCCGGCGATCTTCTCTTTCAACTCGTTGTCGTCGACGATGCGGCCTTCCTTCGTATCGACGAGGAACATTCGTCCCGGTTCGAGGCGACCTTTCTTGACCACGGTAGCGGGATCAATTCTCGGCAGAACTCCGACTTCGGAAGCCATGATGACAAGGTCGTCGCTTGTCACATAGTAGCGTGAGGGGCGCAATCCATTGCGGTCGAGAATCGCTCCGATCTGGGTTCCATCGAGGAAGGCGATCGAGGCGGGGCCGTCCCATGGCTCCATCATGCAGGCGTGGTACTCGTAAAAGTCGCGTTTCGTCTGAGACATGGACTGGTGTTTCTCCCACGGCTCGGGGATCATCATCATGACGACATGCGGCAGGGAGCGGCCGGCCATCATGAGGAATTCCAAGGTGTTATCAAATTGCTGAGAATCGGAGCCGTCGCCTGCGATGATGGGGAGGAGCTTTTTCAGATCCTTTCCGAAAAGTTCGCTTTCAAGCTGCATCTGGCGCGCGTGCATCCAGTTTTCGTTGCCGCGCATCGTGTTGATCTCGCCGTTGTGACAGGTGAAGCGAAACGGCTGGGCTCGTGGCCAGCTGGGAAAGGTGTTCGTGCTGAAACGCGAATGGACCAGGGCCATTGTCGTTTCCATGTCGGGGTGGTGAAAGTCCTTGAAGTAGTGGGAGAGTTGCCCGGTTGTGAGCATTCCCTTGTAACAGATCACCCGGCTCGACATGCTGGGAACATAGAAGTAACCGTGGTTCCCGCCTTGCTGGTAGCGGATCCGGTAGGTCGCTACCCGGCGAATCAGATAGAGCGCGCGCTCGAAAGCGGCGTCGTCTTCGATTTCAGGGGATCGTCCTACGAAAACCTGCCTCATGCGCGGTTCGCAGGCCGCAGATGCCTTGCCAAGTTCCCGGCTGTCGACCGGGATGTCGCGCCAGCCCAGTAAAACCTGTCCGATTTCTTTGATCACATCCTCGAGAACCTGTTGCTCGGCAGCGGCTTTTTTGTCATCCGGGTTCAAAAAGACCATTCCGACAGCAAAATGGCCGGGAGCGGGGAGTTCGATGCCTTCCTCTGCAGCCACGGTGGCGAAGAATTTGTGGGGCATGGCCATCAGCATCCCTGCTCCGTCGCCGGTATCCTGGTCGCAGCCACAGCCTCCGCGGTGATCGAGATTGATACAGATCTCAAGGGCGTCCTCGATAATCTGATGGGAGGGGATTCCCTTCATGTTAACGAGGAAGCCGACCCCGCAGGAGTCGTGTTCCTTTGAAGGATCGTAGAGGCCCTGTTGCCGGGGGAAACCGTGAGATGTGTCTTTTCGCGTCATGGTAAGTAGATCACTACTGTGGAAGAGATGGCCTAAAATTTGATTGTGGTAAAAAGAAATCGTAACTTTTTCGAGAGGATCTTCACAAAATGTTTCCCTTGCAGCCAACCGGGAGAATCGGGAAACGCCTCATTAGCGGCTCCGCGCCTGACGAGAGAAATTCCTGTTACCCGTTTGGTCGCTAGAGGAGGGGCCGTCGTGACGGAGGCTTCGAATAGCAACAGCGCTTATTGCACCGGGTTTCGCTACGGTGTCGATCGTCCCGGCCTGTCAAAAAAGGGTCCGGGAATGACGAATTCGCTGAATGGGGAATTTGAAATTAGTTCCCGACAGCGGGCTGCTCCATCTTCGTAGAGAAAAAACCAGATGAGTGAAACCCAGAGAATCGTTCCGACGGTTTCTTTGAGATACCAGTGGTTGCTCTGCATCGCCATGGCGGCGCTTTGTCGTGATCCTGATGGACCCGATACTTTTTGCCGTCTTCGTCCGCGGCTCTTGCGGGATGGGGAGAAAAGGACCGCGAGGAGTGAAAAAACGCAGCGGATGACTCTCCATCCGAGAAAGAGGGCGCTTTTGACGACCCACCAGATTACGAGCGCGGCGAGGAGGGCGGTTTGAACCGGAAGTCGCAGTAGTGGCCGGATTACAGCATGGAAGGTCCAGCGTGAAATCCGGCGCAGCCGGTAAGCGAGGCCCCCGGTGCGTCCCCCTGACTGGCGGATCGCCCGGTTCGCGACGCGGACGGCCTCGTTGAGATCGAGGTCGAAAAATTCCCGGGTCGTATTGGTGCGATAGTCATCGAGATGTTGATGGAGGATCGCTTCCGCAAGGTGGCAATCGACCGACTCACTCCACCAGACGACTTCGAAGGGCGTCGGCACTCCGGTCGCTCTCGAGATCTCAGCGGCCCGCTCGTCCGGATCGCGCTCTGTGCGGCCGATCTTGAGGTGGGATTCGGAGAGTGAGGGGTTCTGAAGAATGTAGATGTAGCCGGGATTCACAGGAAAGGGGCGCGGGATCGCCAAACGATAGCCTCACTGAGCGGATTTCACCAGCCCTCGCAGGGAGGCGCGCTACGCCGGAGCGTCTTTCTGAACGCACCTGTAGACAAAGGCAGGTGGCACATTGCTCCAGATCACCCTGCTTTGATGCACTTCCTCAAACTCATTGTTCAGTAACTGGCGGAAGCGCTGCGCGGCAGGTAGGAGCATTCCCTGTAAATAGGCGAAAGTTACGAATTTCCCACCCGGCTTGAGGACGCTTTTCATCTCTCCGATGAGTTCTTCCTGGAGCTCGGGGCTGAATACCGCCCAGGGGAGGCCGGATATTACCGCATCCACTTTTTCAATCCCCTCATTCCTGCAAAGGGTGGAGATATTGGAAACACAGTCGTTGTAAACCATAGCCCCGGGGCAGCGCGCTCTTGTAATATCGGCAAGATGTTCGTCCTGCTCGACAGCGAAGAATTTGGATCCGGGCTGAAGCCTGGTTAAAATCTTCTCTGTAAAGACTCCCGTTCCGGGGCCGAATTCGACAACGCTTTCAACCGAGCTCCAGTCGATCCACTCAACCATCGCGTCGGCGAGTTTATCCCCGCTGGGCGTGAGTGCTCCCACTTGAGTTTTGTTGCGAAGGAACGCACGGAGAAAGTGGCGATTGGCGGAGCGCATAAAATCGGGAGGTTGGGTCAGTTTTTCCTGTTTGGCAAGCCGCTAAAAGTACCGGGATGAAACGATAAATTGACGTGTTTTTGGAAAATACCCGTTCTTGGCGTTTCGTTTTTGTCGATGGGGTGCATCTTTGCGGCGATGTCCACAACGCTCTCATCCGACTCCCGGGGAGTCATTCTTCCCTGTCCTGCCTGTGATTCCGCCAATCGCATCGCCTATGCCCGCCTCGGTCAGAAGGGGCGCTGCGGCACCTGCAAAGCCGAACTGCCGTTTCCGGAGCTGCCCGTGGATATTACTTCGGAGGAAGCCTTCACGAACCTGATCGCTCAGTCCGCGCTGCCGGTGATCGTTGATTTCTGGGCGACCTGGTGTGGCCCCTGCCAGATGATGGCTCCCCATTTTGCCGAAGCTGCTGAAAAGGCATCGGGTCGCGCTGTCCTTGCGAAAGTGAACACGGAGAAACTGCCCGGCATTTCCAACACTCAGCGTATCGAGGGGATTCCCGCGTTTATACTCTACAAAGACGGACGCGAAGCGGCCCGCACGACGGGCTTTCAACCGGCTGAGAGATTACTGAGCTGGGCCGGAGTGCTCTGAGCCACTTTCAACGCCTGCCGATCGAGCTTTCATATTTCCGTATTTGCCCCGCGTGACCTAACCCTGTTAAGTCACGGACCCAACCCTATTCAATGGAGTCGACTAAAGAACAAACGAGCAAGAAACTGTGGGACCGTGCCGCGTGGAAAGACGCGGGCTTTTTCCTGACTTACCTGCGCCCTCATTACAAGGTCTTCATTCCCGCGCTTTTCGCGCTGGCGCTCACGGGGGGACTGACGATTCTCTTTATTAAAGAGCTCACCGCCCTCGTTGGAAAAGGGATAGGCGGTGCCACCGGAGCCGGGTGGATGGCGGAGCTGAATGACAAGGCCTGGTTTCTCGTCGCGATTGTTTCGGTTCAGGCCTTCATTGCATTCTGGCGGATCATGCTTTTCGCGAAAGCGTCGGAGCGGGCCCTTGCCGCGCTGAGGCTTGATACCTTCAGCCGTATCATCCGTTTCCCCATGGAGACGCTCAACGCGCGTCGCGTCGGGGAACTGGCCTCCCGTCTCGCGAACGATGTCGAGGCGATGCGGGAAACCCTCGTCAGCACCATCCCGATGTTGATCCGTCACACCGTGATGCTGGTGATCAGTTTCGTTCTCATTTTGCAAATGTCGGTGAAACTGTCGCTTTTCATGCTCGGGACGATCCCCGTGGTCATCGTGCTCATCGCTGTTTTCGGAGCACGGATTCGCAAGCTGACCCGCCGCGCCCAGGACAATCTCGCCGCTTCGCAGGTCGTCGTCGATGAGAGCCTCCAGAGCATCATCAGTGTGAAAGCTTTCCGGAACGAGGCCTTTGAACTCTCACGCTACAACAAAAATCTGAGCGAATACCTCACCACGGTGATTCGCGCGGCGGTCCCGCGCGCCTCTTTCATCGCCTTCATCATTTTCGCCTTCAGCGTCGCGATTATCACGGTGACCTGGTTCGCGATGCGAATGCTGAACAACGGGGACATCGGAAATGAGGAACTGACTCAGTTCGCGGGGCTCACCGGTATGATCGCGGCCTCTTTCCTCGCCTTTCCCGAACTGATTGCCCAGCTCCAGCGCTCCCTCGGGGCGACGGAGCGCGTCCGTGAGATCCTCAAAGATGAGATCGAGCCGGAGGAAGCAGACGAAGCAGAGGTGGCGCGCTTCGACGGGAAGATAGAGATGCGCGGCGTTCGTTTCGCCTACGCCGGCCGCCCTGACACCACTGTGCTTCACGATTTTGATCTCAAAGCGGAGGCGGGGCAGCGCATCGCTCTCGTCGGTCCCAGTGGTTCGGGCAAATCGACCACCGTTTCACTGCTCTTCCGTTTTTACGATCCGACCGCCGGGGAAATCCTTATCGACGGCAAGCCGATCCGCGAGATGTCTCTGACGGCGCTGCGTCGAAACCTCGCCCTCGTTCCTCAGGAAGTGCTGCTCTTCGGTGGCAGCATCAAGGAGAACATTGCCTACGGAAAACCCGGGGCGAGCGACGAAGAAATCTTTGCCGCCGCGAAACAGGCGAACGCTCAGGAGTTCATCGAAGGGCTCAGTGACGGCTACGAAACCCTCGTGGGCGACCGCGGGGCCCAGCTTTCCGGCGGTCAGCGCCAGCGCATCGCGATCGCGCGGGCGATTCTCGCCGACCCCGCAATTCTCGTTCTCGATGAAGCGACGAGCAGCCTCGATGCCGAAAGCGAACGTCTCGTTCAGGACGCTCTCGACAAGCTCATGGAAAACCGCACCAGCATCATCATCGCGCACCGGCTTAGCACGATCCGCCGCTGCGATCAAATTCTGGTGCTGTCAGGAGGCGCGATTCTCGAGCGGGGGACACACGAGGAATTGACGGCAAAGGTCGGGGGGCTCTACGGATCCCTCGCGAAGCTGCAGCTGGAGTAGGGGCGGGCATGTTTAATGCAGCTTTATTTTTTAGGATTCCGAACCTTGTTTAATCGGAATTCAGGGATAGCCTCTAGTGGCTTTTCTGAAAATGAATATCTTTCCACATGGTTTGGTGTTGCGATCGTTGCTTGCGTGTGTAGCAAGCGGCCTGATTAATTGTGTCCCCGGGAAAGTTCTTGGTGACACTCCGATTATACTCCCGCCTCATGATTCTGTCTTCAGGGGGAATGTTCGCGGTTATTGGTTTACTGCTCCCATTGATTTTAATTTGACCGGTGTCGAGGTTCCGACCGACGCGAGCACGGGAAGCCAGTCTGTTGCTATTATTCGTTTTAACAGCGGGCCCCCGCCATTGTGGTCTTCGATGACCAATGATTTCTCCGCTCTCTTTCAGGCACAGAACAGTGCTGTGGATGGAAAGATTCCTTTGGCTCTGCAGATTTCAGCGGGCGATATTCTAGGTATTTATGGCAGTCGTGGCGGAGCAAATTCTTATGCCGTCAGCCCCTTTGTCAGCGACATTAACGGCGAGTCTATCACGCTCACGAGATCAGGCATGCAGTTGCCACTTGAAACGAATTCTATTCAAGATGTTTTTTCTGAGGCCAGTGGAAGCATAAGCAGGGTGTTTTTTTACTATTCATTTGGTTCACTTGTTCCCTCCGACCCTGAGGACCCTCAGAGCCCTCCCCGCCCGGTGTTTGATTTGACACAGCTTTTTGATTCGGCGATCCCCATGAATCAAGCGGCCGGGCATATCGCTGCCGGCATCCAGTCGAGCGCTACCCGCGATTTCTCCAGTCGTCTTTTTCGAATTCGCAGTCGTTATGAATCGCCCGATGGGGGCGTCGTTACCAGTGACAGTTTTTCCCGGAGAGGACGGTCGATTGCAGCAGCCGGACGGTTGCGGATGGAACGCAATTTGACAGGGCAAAACTCGATCGATTTGGCAGGATCGAGGCGTTCTGCGTCGGAAGGTGCATCTCCGGTAATGGCGTCTGCAGTCTTAAACGACGCCAATCCAATTCTCGCAGTAACGGTTCCGGCAGGGGCGAGCGCTTCTCCCGGGGTGATCGCGGCAGGCGAAAAATGGCTCGCATTCGGCTCCGTTGATTTTGGCGATGTTCAACTTGAGGGCCTTAACGGGAACAACGGGGTCAACTCAACGACTCAGGCCACCACCCTGGGATTTGAATACCAGGTGAACGATACTCTCTCTCTGGGAGCGGGGTGGTCGCACGTCTGGAACAACAATGACCTGACAAAGGGTCTCGGTAGCGTCGATGCTGAAGGGGATGTCGCGGTAGTTTACGGAACCTATTTCAAGAAAAACTTCTGGGCTGATTTGATGTACAGTTACGGTGACTACGGAACGGAAATCATGCGAAACACCGGTGCCGGCACCATGGTCTCTGCGCAACCCGGGGTTGAGTCGCATCAGACAGCATTGAATCTTGGTTATAATTTCGGGATTGACCACGGGCGGATAGTTCACGGTCCAACCTTTGGCGTGACTCACACCGCGGGAGCGATGGAAGGCTATACGGAAACCGGCGATCCGCTGCGGAATACCACTTTTGCCGAGCAGGATTTTGCTTCGTTGGTTACGACCTTAGGTTGGCAGGTCAGCTGGACTCAGGAGACGCAAGTGGGGCTTATTCGCCCTCAGTTACGTCTCGGATATGGCCGGGAGAATCTGGATCAGGACCAGGCAATTCGGGCCATCATTCCGCAATTGAACAACACTGTATTTGCCTCCAATCAGGTAGATCCGGGGGAAGGGTGGCTTGATTTCGGGGCCGGTATCCATTTCGCCCTGCGGAAGAATGTTTCGTTGATGGTTGATTACAACGGTCAGTTTTTCCGCGAAGACGCCCAGGTTCACTACGGGTCGGTTAAGGTGCAGGTGAATTTCTAGGTTGGGAGGAGAGATCGCTTCTGATATCGATCGTGTTGGTTCCCCGTTGTTCGAAACACCCGTCGCCCGAGAGCGGAGATCACGATCGCCCTCTCCGCGCAAATCACCCGATCAGGGGAGCCTCTCCGGGCCGGAATACGATGAGGCCTATATTGCTGCTTTTCTCCCGCAGGTATTTGGAGATGCGGGTGTCGACGATACAGCGGCGCCCTTTGTCCCGCGAGGAGGTCGCGTGCATGAAACGGCAGGTTGCGCCGTCCCGCTTCGCGAGGCCGACATGAGAGGTGTAGGTGGAATGCCAGTCCGTAACGATCGCGAGGACATCACCGTCCTGCAACTTTGACTCAATCGAGGCGACTTTGGAATTGGGGATGTAGTAGACGGGGAGTGCGGAAATCTGATTTTCGATTTTGGCCATCGCCGGGACCATTGAGGGATCATTCCTCATGTAGCGGGAATTGCGGACCGCGGTTTGTGTTTGCATGTATTTGACGCGCCGTTGCAGCCGGCTTCCGCCCAGCGATGCGGTGATGTTCTGCCCGAGTCCGCGGCGCTCGTTGTCGGCAAATACCTCTTCGAGATGGTGCATGCGGCTGACGTAGGTGCCGTCGCACCGGCCGTTGCGGTAGCGTTCCAGTTCGATGTAGTGAAGAAGTCCCTCCCGCGTCCAGGCAGAGGGGGCATTGGCCACGAGTCGGGCCATTGCAAGAGCGGTCTCGTAGAAAGTCCAGCAGTCGAGCCCATCGAAATTCGCGCAGGGGGATTCGATCCGGTCATCAATCTCGAGGGTATAGTTGACGTAGGCGGTGCCGCAGAGAGCCGATCCCGCGGCGGCGGTGCGCTTACCGATGGGGAGAGAGGCCCATCGATCTTTTCCGGCGCGGTCGCAGAGCGCCCGGAATTTGGACTCCCCTTTGAAAACGGTGGACCACGGCAACCGCGGGGGACGCATTGCGGTGCTGTTGGAACCCTCGTCAGGGAGGGAGCGACAGTGGCTCAGGAGAAGCGCGGCGCCACTTCCCCCGGCGAGGGTGAGAGCGCGGCGGCGGCTGGGATGCGGATGTGAACTGGGTGAAGGCATTGGCGGACTGGATGGCGGAACCACCGGTGAAAGCAGTTCGGGGAAAAGATCCCATCAGTGCTTCTGATTTCAAGAGGCGCGATTCGCCATTGTTGAATAAAAATGACGTCCTGCGGATCGTTCTGATTCAGGATGTTCTGCTCTGTTTTAGAAAAAAGGTTTCGGGGGGAATGGCGGTCGCAGCGACCGCTATGATCACGAGGCCGTTGATTTTTCCGCGAGTCGCTGAGCTGATTTCAGGTCGATTTTCCCTGAGCCGAGGAGTGGCATTTCGTCGATCCTGAGAAACTGGTTCGCTTTCGGCTTCCAGAGATTGGGGAGAGGGGCGTCGGAAAGTTTTTCGAGCACCTCCTTGAGAAGTTCGTCGCCGGCGGTGTGCAGGACTACGATTTGTTCGCCTTTCTTTTCGTCGGGAACACCGGTGACAAGAAAGAAGCGTTCCCCGTCGCCGGCGAGTTCATTGAGGGTGTCTTCGACTGTTCCATGCGGAACCATTTCACCTCCGATTTTGCTGAAACGGCTGAGGCGCCCTTCGATCCATAGAAATCCTTCTTCGTCGCGGCGAACGATATCCCCGGTGTTGTACCATCCGTCTTTGAGGACTTCGCCGGTCTTTTCGGTCATGCCCAGATAGCCATGCATGACGTTGGGGCCCTTGACCGTGAGTAAGCCCGCTTCACCGTCGGGGAGCTCTTCGCCTGTATCCGGGTTTACGATTTTGATTTCGATGTCACGAAGAGCCCGGCCGATCGAACCCTCCCGGTTGGCAGTGGGGCCATTGAGGGCGACGCCGGGAGAGCACTCGGTGCATCCATAGGCTTCAAAGGGACGGCATCCGAATTTTGCTTCAAAGTCATCGGCGACTTTCGGGGGGAGTTTCTCGGCCCCGACGACTACGAGTCGCAGGGTTTTGAGTTGATCCGGTTCGAAACCTCTGAGGTAGAATTTCAGAAAGGTCGGCGTCGCGATCATGATGGTGATGCCGAATGATTCGGCGAGAGGACCGATCACTTTGGATTCCATCGGGTTGAAATGGTAGGCGCAGCCGAATCCACAGACGGCCGGCCCGGCAATGGTGGCCATGAATCCGAAGGAGTGGAAAAAGGGAAGGACTCCGAGCATGCGATCCGTCTGGACGAATGAGTAGACATCGCTGACCTGCCCCACGTTGGTGATGACGTTGCGGTGGCTCAGCATGACTCCTTTCGGTTCGCCGGTGCTCCCGCTGCTGAAGATGACGGTTGCGAGGTCGTCCGGGGTGGCTTTGTCTCCTCCGAGTCGTTTGAGGAGACCTTCGTTCGAGGTCAGCTTGCTGAGGAATCCGGCCCGCAGTTTTTCGATGAAGCGGGGTTTCGCCGCCAGTTTCTCGAGGAGATGGACACGCCCCGGCAATTCCAGATTGAGACGCTTCATGAGCTTTTCTGAAGCGACGACATCGGTTATTCCGCACTGTTCGATGCAGGAGATGATGCCTTCCTGTGAGAGCGTGTAGTTGAGGTTGACGGGGATCTTACCCATCAGCAGGGCGGCCCAGTTTACCAGTGCGCCTCCGACGGAAGGGGGAACGAGTATGCCGACTTTTTCCTGTCCTTCCCAGATTGGTTTGAGCCGTCCGGTAAGGAAGATGCTTTTTGCGAGTGCTTCGCCGAAGGTGACTTTTGCTCCGCTGGAGTCGGCGAGCGCCAGCTTGTCACTGAATCTTCTGCCTGTTTTGATCAAAGTTTCCTGAAGTATGCTGGAGCTCATGGTGAGAGAACCTTACGCGACAATGAGAGGATAGGGAAAATTGAAAAAAGGAATGGGGGGACTCATTTTTTCAATAGTAGTGTTTCATCAACGTAAGTTGTGAGGATGCTTGCGCGTCATTGAAAGAGTCGGACACTGTTGCGGACGCTTTGTGATTCATGAGTGAAGTTTTCAGCAGAGAAGATGAGCCTGCAGTGCCTGCGTTGCTCCGTCATTTCGCGCCGCTCGAGGTGGAACTCGGAGACTTTCAGGTTTGTCTCCGTCCTTTGGGCGTGGCTGATCGTGATCGGGTCAGGCAGGGCTATGCTCTATTATCTGAGGAATCCCGGATGAACCGCTTTTGGGAGAAGCCGGGCGAAATGAGCCAGTCCAGGGCGGAGTCGTTGACGAACACTGACAGTCGGAACCATGTTGCCTGGGTGGTTCTGCCACAGGAGGAAAGCGCCATTCCCGCATACGGCGCTGCTTCGTTCTGGCGGGATAGTCGCGATTCGAGCAGTGCGGAGCTGGCCTTTACGATAGGGGATCCCTGGCAGAGGAAAGGGTTCGCGAGTCTCCTTTTCTCAATTCTCTGGTTCGACGGCTGGAGGACCGGTTTGCGGAGTTTTCACGGCGTCTCCCGGCGTCGCAATCTGGCGATGGCTTCCTGGTGGGAAAGTGTCGGCGGTGAAGTGAGCGAACATGGTCGGCAGTACGAATTGCATTTGGATTTGAAGGAGCCACAGGCCTTCGTCGATCAAATCGCTTTCGGAATCACGGCCGGTTCACGACAGGTGGAGGTCGCCGAGTGGATGCAGTTATGGCTCGAGATCGCATCGGGATCAGCGGATTTAGGGGAAGGTGAACGGGATTCTTAAAATTTCAGAAAAAATAGAAAGTCATCTCATAATTTAAAGTCGGAATCGTCTATTCCGGGTATGAGAAAATTTCGTTCTTTTATCTGTTTGTCAGTCCTTTCTCTGGTTTCCGTTCTTTCTGCATCCGCCGCTGTCGAAACCGTCAATATCATTCAAATGCTCGATGAGGATGATCGTGTTCACGACGGCAGGACTCTCGATGTTTATCAAATTTCGTTGAAGGAGCACCAATCCTGTAAGGTCACGATTCAGTCGAAGGAGTTTGACGGGGTTCTCGAAATCAAGCGTCCCGGCGGGGAGATGGACGGTCGAACCAAAATTGAGAATGGTGCCGGTCCCGCTTCGGTTGAAGTGCGGGCCCGGCCCGGTGAGTTCGGAATCTTCGAAGTGTGGGTTTCGAAATTGAAGAAGAACGCCCCTGGAATATACTTCATCCAGTTTACGAGCACGGAACAGATCGTCGACGCGATTCTGAAGCCGGACGGGACTCTCACGGGGGAAGCGGGAAAGACTCCCGGCGATGCCGAAGCCGAACCGATGCCGCCGGCGCGGGGAAGAGTGACAATTGAAGGGGTGCTCGAAACCGGGGATAAGACGTTTGAGGACGGCTCGTTCTTCGATGCGTATTCGTTTGAGGTTCAGCCGGGGCAACGATTTGCCGGTACGATTCAGACGCACGAGTTCGATGGTGAGTTTATCACCGTGGACTACAACGGAGCTTTTTCTTCGAAAGCGTATCCCAAAGAAGGAAGCCCCTCTACCGGTGTCGAAAACCGAATCTTCAAGGGGCAGGGGGGGACCTATCAATTCATCGTCGCTGCGGGGAAGCCGGGGGATGGTGGAAAATACACCCTTACGATTACAGCTCCGCTCGGGGACGTGACGGGGCCTGATGGAAAGGTTCTTGGCAGTGGGGGGAATCCCTCTTCCGGTTCACCTGCGGGAGGAACTGCGGAGTCTTTTGTTGATTCGTCAGGGCAGGTGGTGCCGTTGCCCCTCGGCAGGGCCGCATACGTCGATGAGCCGGTCTCCCATAATTTTGGCGGGAAAGTGCCATTGCAGTCATCGACCGATCCTCTCCTCGCGGTTGGGCGTCCGGATTTTGATTCCCGCAACAAGACAGCCGGGTTCTTCACTCTCGGGGAGAAAGGAAATGCGGTATGGAAGTTCACGGACAATTCACTCACGAATGGACCGGGGGATGACCTCGTGGTTTTTGAAATCGGGCAGGATACCGAACCGGTCAGGGTGGCGATTTCGACGGACGGGCAAAACTGGATCGAGGTTGGAGAAACCGAAGGAGGGAGGAATTCGATCGACCTCGAGGGGAAGGCTGAGCCGGGAACAGCTTATTTCTACGTGAAACTGACGGATATTGAAGGGCGGGCCGGCGGGCGCTGGCCCGGCGCTGATATCGATGCGATCGCGGCGATCAACGGGAGTCCGGTGGCCCGTCCCTGATACTGAATTACTTTAAAACGATATGAACCGAATCCGTATGAAACTGAATCCCACTATCTTGAGACTGAGCGGCATTTCTGTCGCGGCCCTGCTGGCAGCCTGTTCCGGTGAGGCCCCGTCTTCGACCACTGAAAACCAACCTGAGCCGGCATCTCAATCGGCTCCGGAAAGCAAACCGGTCAAGAAGGGGGAGCGCTACGGCAGCCTCAAACTCACTTGCGGTGATGAGGAGGTTGAAGTGTCTCTTTTCAAGAAAATGGGAACCGAGCTGGTTGTGTCAGGCCCCGGTGCGGGGATCCGGTTGGCAGGACCGGACGATGAAGTCTTCAGCCTCAATTACACGGTTAACGACGGGGAAAGCCCTGTTGGCAGGTTCGCTCCGATTTCGGGGACTCCCCCGGCGGAAGGCGAGCGCAGCGCGATGCTTTCGGTGATGGGATTTCTGAAAAGCGATCCCTTCCTTAATTTTAAGTCGGGGACGATTACGGTCACGAAATGCGACGCGGAGGGGAACTTTGCGGCGACTTTTGAAGGAGAGGGGGCTTCCGCGAGTGACCCGTCGAACACGACCTTGATTCCGCTCTCGGGGACGGTTGATGTAAAGATCCCCTGACTCCGTCAAATTTCGAATAAGAACGCCTTGAGGCGTTCCTCCGCCGGGGGGGCACGGGAGGAACGGAGCCGCAGAGAGGCGCGACATTCGGAAAGGGAAGTCCGGTCGAACGGCCGGGCTTCCTTTTTTTATGACTTCGAATTAGATCACGATCCCCGTGACCTCGCCTTCAAAGACCATCGTTCCCTCGACGAAACCCTGGGCTTCAAAGATGGCCATTCTTGAACGCAGTTTTTTCGCCTTCACGACCATGATCAAATCGGCGCCCGGCTCAACACTTCCGCGGAATTTGACATTGTTCACCCCGCCGAAACCGAAGAATTTGGTACCGTTGGTTTCGAATTTGAGATGGTAGATCACGGAGCTGATTTGAGCCGCCATTTCGATCATGAGAACACCCGGCATGATGGGGCGGCCTGGGATGTGGCCTCTCGTCCAGAATTCGTCGGATTTTTGTGTCTTAATTCCCACGGCAAGACCTTCCTCGAGATCAAGTGCAATCAGCTTGTCGACCTGTTCGAACTCATCGCGTTGAGCGTTCAGAGCGAGAATCTCGTCTTTGGTGACAGCGACGTCTTCAGGGTTGATGGTAGTGAGGTCCAGTATCGGTTGTGATGCCATGATTTTTCAGGTGCAAATAAATTGCGTCACGGTTCTGGTTCCCGCCTCCGATGTCAATCATCTAGATTCGCTTAAGGAAAATGAATATTTCCCAGCGGGATGGTCTTTCAGGACTTCTTTGCGCCGGCTTCCGGAAGGCCGGTGTTTCTCAGGCCACAGAAAGGTTGAGAGCCTCGGTGATTTTACTGCCCAGTAGTTTGATCGGGTAGGGCTTTTGGAGGAAATGGTGGCCTTCCTTCAGATCGTCGGTGCTGGCGATGGCTTCGTTCGTGTAGCCCGAGGTGTAAATGATAGGTGTTCCCGGTGAAATGCCTGAGATCCGCTCTGCCAGTTCCATTCCCCCCATGACCGGCATCATGATATCCGTGATGACCAGTTCGAATTTTCTTTCGTCCTGCTGCGTGAGGAATTTCTCAAGGGCATCGGCTCCGTTGGAGGCTTCGACGACCTGGTAGCCGAGGGAGGATAGCGCGAGAACGCCCAGTTTACGTGCCATCATCTCGTCCTCGGCAAAGAGGATTCTACGGACCCCGTTCGAGAGTGATTGGCAGTTCGGTACTGTGGCTGAGGACAGGCCGGTTGGCTTTGCTTTGATCGAGTGGTCTTTCGATGTAGGAAGGTAGACTCGAAAGGTGCATCCATTTTCTGACCCGCTGTCGAGGGTGAGGTGCCCCCCGGACTGTTTGATGATGCCAATGCAGGTGGCGAGTCCTAATCCGGTTCCGGAGGTCCCTTTGGTGGTGAAGAAAGGGTCGAACATCTGTTTCCGGACTTCTTCAGTGATTCCGCTGCCGGTGTCGCTCATTGACATCACGACGTAGGTTCCCGGGGTGGCCTCGCCGCAGTAGGACACGAAGCCTTCGCTCAGAGTGGTTTCCCCGACTTCGATCGTAATCTCGCCTCCGCGGGGCATGGCGTCGCGTGCGTTGGCAGCCAGATTTAAGACGACCTGCTCAATCTGCAGGGGGTCGGCGTAGACGGTTTCTATGTTCTCAGTGGTTTTTATCTGTATGGCAATCGAGTCTCCCGCGAGGTGCTGGAGAAGCCCTTTCATGTTCTCCACGGAGGCCGGCAGTTGAAATGCCTCGGGTTGGAAGGTCTGTTTTTTGCTGAAAGCAAGAAGTTGAGAGGTGAGGCGCGTCGCACGTCCCGCAGAAGTGTGAATGTCCTTCACCCGGTCGCGTATACTTTCCGGAGTATCCGGGCAATCAATGATAAGATCGGAAAAGCCGACTATGGATGTGAGGAAGGTATTGAAATCGTGAGCGATCCCGGTGGTGAGCTGGCCGATCGCCTGCACTTTCCGGGAGTGTAGATAGCGTTCCTCCAGTTCTCTGAATTCGGTGAGATCCTCGACGATCCCTTCGATTCCGGGATGGCTGCCGTCCACTGCGGGCATTACTTTTGTCGATTCGCGAATGGGGTTGGCGGTGCCGTTTTGATGTCTCCATTGAGAATCCCGGTGTCGGTAGCCCTGGTTTTCGAGGACCGCTTCGAGCCAGCTCTCTGTTGTCGTTGATTCGCGGCACTGGATTTGCTCGAGGGTTTCGATTTTCTCCAGCATTTCTTCGGCGGATTGATAACCCAGCAGGTTTGCCATCGCGGGGTTGACGCTCAGTAGTTTCCCTGCGCTGTCGCAGTGATACATACCGATGGGCGCGTTGTCGAAACGCTTGCGGGCTTTCTGTTCGCTCTCACGCAGCTCCCTCGTCCGGTTCGCTACCTGATGCTCGAGAACGGTTTCGGTATTCTCAAGGACGATCTGCCTGCTGACGATACCCTTCATCTCCCGGTGACTGCGGCGATTGGAAAAGCTCAGAGCAATAACTTCCAGAGAGACCCATGCCACGTGCTCCAGAGCGCGAAGTGCCGGTAGCGCTTCATCGACACCGAAAACTGACCGGGGCCAGAAAATTCCGCGAACGAGGTGGTCTGCGCCAATGATTGCAGCAGAAAGCCAGAGGAGTTTGTTGTCCCGGTAGAAGGCCAGCAGGGCGAGGGAGGCGAAGATATGAAAATGCGCTTCGATACGCCCTCCGCAAAGGTGGACCAGCAGGCCGGACATTAGCATTTGCGCGATCGCGACGACATACCGGGTCGAAGTGTCTCTGCTACGCCTTTTTGCAAGAACTACGGGGTAGAGCGAAACGATTCCCCCCAGGAAAAGGGCGGCAAGGAGGTGGGGGTGCAATGTCGAGTGGTCGCCCTTCCAGGTCAGGGGCGAAACGATCGTTGCGAGAATGATGAAGGCGAACCATTGAATTGGCAGAATCCACGCGAAGAGTTGATTGTGAATCTGGCGGAACTGATTCAGTTCCAGTTGAAATCGGGTATCGATTTCGTCGTTTGAAGGTTGGAATGCCTGGAATACTCCGTTGCTCATGGAAACAAGTTAGAGTGCCTTCTCGAAGGATTGAATTTGGCAGCCGAAAACCAGTGAAGAGACCGGCTGGTGCTGAGGATCGGTCAGTGCACTGACGAGTGCACTGCGCCCGCGGTTGGCACCCCGGTGGCCGCGGCTTCCGGTGATGCCTCCTGTGAAAATCTGATCTCCATTCGCATTGAAAGCCACGACATGACCCGAAGTCAGGGCGCCATAGCGCCGGGCCGTTTCTCCATTGCAGTCAAAATATACCGAGGAATTGCCTCCCCAACCCTGGAGCTGGCTGATGAGATCTTCTTCTCTCCAGTTTCCTGAGCTCTCAGGGTCGGACACTGCGACATAGAATCGCAGCTCTCCGATCTGTCCTTTGGCGCGTTGAACGACCTCCTGCAGCTCCACGAGGCCGGCTTTGCTGCACGGACACTTCGGGTGGATGAACATGAACACCTGTGCGCCCCCTTCCAGTGAGGATGCTTCGCCCGCAACCGCCTCATCAGGATCAGCCTGAGGACCCGGAGTGTTGACGTAAGCGGCAAGTAACGAGAATCCCGACAGGCAGAGGAGCCCCCATGCAAATAAGGGCAGGTATGCAGAATATCGGGAAAATCGTCCTTCGCGTTGGAAGCGAATTTTCATAAGGAGTGCCCAAATGTACCCATGTTATGGTAATTATCAATTTATATGTTATTTATATTCTGATTTTTCCGAATATTTGCGTTGGTGTAGGGAAGACTGCTCCCACCCGCGGGTTCGTCTCCTCTTGCGATCACGTGATGAGGTGTTGAAGGCAGTTGCCTGTGGATGAGCGATCTTGCTACCGTCCGGGGATGGATCGACGTGAATTATTGGGAGCTGGGTCACTGGTGCTGGCGGGAACTGCCGCGGGCAAAGCCGTGGCCCAGGAACAGAGCGACGGAGGAGACGCTGCGGCGGATGCTCTCAGTGCTATCACGGAGAACTTGAATCCACAGATTCAGCGTTGTCGTGAGGTGGCACTGAATGATCTCAAGCCCTCGGCGTCGGAGCTGCAGCGCGGTCTCGAACTGCATGCCGACGCGCTCGTATTTGATTCATACGGTTTTGCTCCCCGTGCGGCGATTGACGGGGAGGCGATTAAAAGAGCGGCTTTGTCGGGGGCTTCCGCCATTGAACTGAAGGACATGCGTGAGCAAATGACGATGACCCGTTATGTCACGGACGAGGCCGAGCGTCTCGAATACGAATCGGCATGGCGCGCCTCGGGAGTCACCTGTGTTTTTCAGAATGCGGGTGAGGAGGGACAGGACCCGTTGAAACTGATTAAACGACTTTCCAATTTCACCTACGCGTCGGACATGCTGCCGAAATTTTCGCCGAAGGCAGTCACGCCCGACGATGTTGTCACGGCGAAGAAAGAGGGGCGGCATTGTTTTTATTTCACCGGCAACGGGGCTCCCCTGACGCAGCAGTGGGTCTCGGTTGAGGATGAACTGCGGTATATCCGGGTTTTTTACCAGCTTGGAATTCGCATGATGCATCTCACCTATCAGCGCCGGAATATGATAGGGGACGGGTGCGGTGAACCGGCCAATGCGGGGCTGAGTGATTTTGGTCGCGAAGTGGTGAGGGAAATGAATCGAATCGGCGTGATCCCCGATTGTTCGCATTCGGGTTGGCAGACGAGTCTCGAGGCGGCGCAAATGTCCGAACTTCCCTGCGTTGCGAGCCACACCGTCGCCGGTGGCGTCTATCCTCATTTTCGAAGCAAGCCGGATGAAGTCGTCAAGGCGATTGCGGACACGGACGGCTTTGTCGGAATCTGCTGTATCCCGTGGTATCTCCGTGGCGCGGGTAACATCAATGTGCTGATTGATCACATCGATTACATCGCTAAAAAGTTCGGACCTGAGTATGTCGCGATCGGAACCGACATGGGATACAATTCTCAAAACGCATCGGCGGAAAACAGGAAGGCGGCGGTCGCGAATCTGGGGGGACGCAGGAGAGAGGATTTTCGTTCTCTCTGGCCGAAAGATGATTTCAAACGCACCGCGGCTATGGCTGACAGCGTTGCCTGGACGAACTGGCCGCTCTTCACCGTCGGGCTCGTGATGCGCGGCTACTCGGATGACGAGATTCGCAAGATCATCGGTGGCAATGTCATGCGGGTGACCCGCGCTTCGATGAAGGTCTGAGCCTGTCTCTTCAGATCAGGCATTCGTCAGCATCGGCATGTCGACGCGAAAGAAAGTTTCGTCGTCTGAGCCGGGATCCTTCTCGACCACTTCGAGAGGGAAGGCGCGTTGGAGCTTTTTCGCGGTGGATTCCGCGACGGTGAGACGGTTGTTATTTTTCAGTCCCACGGCCTTTGCTGTGTTGGCCTGATCGATGACGAGACGAACTGAATCACAGTCGACCTGATCGACCGGGCAGAGCAGTGGACTGGTCGAAACTCCGATTTCGAGGAGGATCGGTTTGTTCGTCTTGATTTTCCACTCCTTCAGCAGCTTGTTCAATGCCTGTTGCATCGCCAGTGCCGTCTCGACAGCATGTCGTGCCTGATGGGAGTCTTCAGAATTCAATCCAAATACGGCGATGACGCTTTCGTCAGACGACTTTTCGAGCGATCCGCGATGGCGGAGAATCACGTCGATCATCGTGGAAAAGTATTCATTCAGGAGGGCGAAGACTCTCTCACTTCCCAATAGCGAGGTGAGCTGGTTGAATCCAACGAGATCCGCGACGAGAACCGTAATCTCCCGGTTCACGTTTTGTTCATCGTCGGTTCTTTTCAGTTTCGTATCCGCCGCCTGCGAGCGCACATAGTCGACCAGTGCGCCCTTGAGGGATTCCCGTTCTTCGAGACCTTCCGCCATTTGGTTGATAGCCTGGGCGAGCTCGCCGAATTCGTCGTTGCTCTTAACTTCAAGGCGGGAGGAAAGATTGCCCCGCTCGATACGTTTCACAAAATCGCGGAGTTCAGTCAGGGGGAGGGTCACTTTTCGGGCGAGCCAGGCGGCGACCGCCGTTGCCATGCAGAGGGAAATGAGCATCGCAATGAGGTCACCAATGAGGAGCTGTTTCAGGAGCACTTCGATCCGGTGGGATTCGATATCGGCTCCGAGAACGGCAACGGTTTTGCCTGTTGAATCGGTTACAGGGGCGAAGGCCGAGAGCCAGGTTCCGAAAGAATCGCGGGCATAGGCTTCGTCGACTCGCGCGGTGTCGAGGGGTGGCTTTTCAAGTTCGCTTTGAAACTCAACAAGGTCGCCGAGCGATGAACGCTCCTCTCCTTTTTCTTCGGCATCCACGATGTACTCCCAATCGCCGTTATCAAGTGGACGAATCAGGTAGATAAAGCGAATCGGGAGAGCGCCTTCCCCGTTTGCATCACGCACCTCGCGAAGCTTATCCCTCACTTCGATGTAGAGCGGGGATAAATCCTGATCGGGAGAGGTAAGCTGTGCGACCTTGTCGCCGTCGACTCGCGGTGCAGTGCTCACGACTACCGAGAGTACCTTTTCCTGAATCAATCCAAAGGCGAGCCGGTTCGCTTTCCTGAGGCTCATCCAAAGCAGCAACCCGCAACTCACTCCCACGAGGAGAACCAGCAGAGTATGTAATTTACGTCGAAAAGGCACGATGGTGAAGTGGTGGCGGATTCTGCGTAGTCTACTACATGAATGGTTTCCTTCAAAACCACAAACAAGTGAACATTGCTGTGACTTTCCGGGGCTGCGGTTACTTACAAACGAGTTACGCTTTTTGAAATTTCAATTCGTGGATGGGGCGTCCTTCGGTGATGGCTTTGTGTTCGTATTGAGTGACGATTCGATACCGGCTGAGATCCGAGTCCCCGATCTCTTTCCATCCCGGGAATGACAAAACAACCTCTCTGCAATGGTTTGCATAGACTTCTACGTCGGTGGTGATGAGAAGGTGTCCGTTTTTCCTGAGGCGTTTATGAATGATCCCGACCATGCCGGGCTGGACGAGGCGCCGGTGTGCATCTCCCGGGTGAGGCCACGGATCGGGAAACTGTATGAGGACAGCATCGGCGATTTCCGATTTAAAGTGATCTGTCAGGACGAGCCGCGCGTCGCCCCGCATCACCCTGACGTTTTCGAGGCCAGCGGCGTGCGCTTTTGCCATCGCTGCGGCGATGCCGGGGCGGTGCACTTCGATTCCGAGGAGGTTGCGCTGAGGCAGCGCTTCCGCCAGTGCGACCAAATGATCTCCCATTCCAAAACCGATTTCGACGATGAGCGGACCGCCGGCGCAGGGAAAATGATCATCCGGGTCAATCACTTCATCGAACCGGAACGGGATGCCGTAAAGGGGCCACAAGTCGCGCTGAGCCCGCTTCTGCGCGCGGGTCAGTTGTCCGCGGTTTCGCAGGTAGCTGGGCGACCATCGCAATTTTCCGTTACGTTTCAGATTCGACATCAAGTCACCTATCGGCCCGTTGAGGAGGCAATTCACCTCATTAGTGCCCGTTTCTATATCGATTTGATCGATGATTTTCGTAATTATATCGATTCGACCGCGATGGTGGTTTCTGCGTATCTTGGCGGTGAACTTAACTTGTTTTGACTATGGAGCTGCTTGTCCTGCTAATTGCCGTCCTGATTCTGATACTCGTATCCACCCTCGTCTCGCGAGTGGGTGAGATGCAGAAGAAGGTGGATGATCTCAAATACGATGTTTCGAAAATGTCGGCGCTGGTTCGATCGTCGGCGACACGTGACCGTGCTGAGAAATTGAGAGAATCCAGTGAAAGCGAAGCGGAAACCGTGGCAGCTCCAGTCGGAGAGACATTGATGACTGAGCCTGTTGAGGAAGCAGTGATCGGGAAGCCGGAATCCGAAAGCGGTTTGGAAGACGCGCCGGTAGAGAAGTTGGAGCCGGTATACGAAGGGGCTTCTCCTCCACCGCTGCCTCCGAGACAAGCTGTCGCAAAATCGGTGGCGAAACCCGCTCCCGCTCCGGCGGCTGCGGCGGGCGAGCCCGGAAAATTTGAGTCAGCGGCGAAGGAAGTGATCAGTAAACTCTGGAACTGGATCGTCGTCGGCGAGGAACATCGTCCTGCCAATGTCACAATGGAGTTCGCCGTCGCCACGACCTGGCTCCTTCGATTGGGGGTTCTAATTCTCGTGATCGGAATCGGCTTTTTCCTGAAATACTCGATTGATCAGGGCCGGGTTGCGATCGCCTCGGTCGTTGCGACCGGATTGCTGGTTGTCGGCTTGCGCCTCTTCAAAGGGCGCTACGGGTTGCTCGGTCAGGGACTCGCGGGGGCGGGGATCTCCGCTCTTTATTTGAGCTTCTTCGCCGCCTATCAGGAAGGGCTTGTCGGGCCGCTCCCGAGCTACGGTCTCATGTGTCTTGTCACGCTCGTCGCCGGGGTGATTGCGCTGCGCTTCAATTCTCTTCTCGTCGCTGTCCTTGGAATTCTCGGCGGTTATCTCACCCCGATGATGATTGAAACAAGTTCTCCAAGCGTGGTGATGCTCTTTGCTTATCTGTTATTGTTAGGCGTCGGGGTGTTTTTTATGGCGGGGAAGAAGGAGTGGCGCATCCTTCACTATCTCAGTTTTATCTGCACCTACGGACTCGTTGGGACGGCGACGGATAAGGGCTTTGCACCGGAGCGCTTCTGGGAGTTTATGCCGTTCCTCGTCGCGTTCTTTGTTCTCTTCTCCACGGTGACCTTCCTCTATCACTTCATTAACCGGAAGAAGTCGACCCTGCTTGAGATTCTCTTTCTCTTCGTGAACGCCGGCGTCTTTCTCGGGTTTGCCTCGCTCTACATGAACGAGACCTTTCAGAAGGAGGCGGTTGCGATCGTGACGATTGCTCTTGCGATCTTCTATGTCGGACACGTCTACTTTTTCATGAAGCGGGGGATTCTCGACCGCGGGCTGCTCATGAGTTTTCTCGGGCTCGCCGCCTTCTTCGTAGCGATCACGCTACCGCTGGTGCTCTCCGACGGATGGGTGAATGTCAGTTGGGCGATCCAGGCCTTCGTGATGTTGTGGATTGCTTCGAAGATCAGCAGCGTTTTTCTGAGGCAGCTGGCGTATGTTCTCTATCTCATCGTTCTGGCACGGTTTGCGATTTTTGATCTATCGGATCAGTTTGGCGGGATTCGAGCGACCTTGAGCGGGAAGGATTACGCTCTCGATTTCGTAGAGCGGCTCATGGTTCTGGGCGTTCCGATTGCCTCCTTTTTCGCAGCCGGATTTCTCTTCGGGCGCGGGGACGATTCGAAGGGGCGCTGGATTGTCGGTGAGAAAAATGACGTGGTGCCGTGGTTCGGGCAGTCGAGGCTGAGCCGCTTTAGTTTCTGGATCGTTCTCGCGCTTGGCTTTGTCTATCTCAACATGGAGGTATTCCACACCGCCGATCATTTCTTCGAGCCGTTTGTCCAGCCGGGGCTCACGCTTGTCTGGATCGGCTTTGCTGCGATTCTCCTGCGTGAGCTGATTGCAAACCGCGAAACCCTCGCGACGGCGTTCTTCTGGATTCTTTCTGTAGCTCTCGTGATCAAGGTGCTCTTCGTAGATTTTTCGAGCTGGAGCTACGGCTACAAACTGGCGTTCCGTCAGGAGTCCTTTCTCTCGGGCGGGTTGATGCGATTCCTCGATTATGGGGCTTTGATAGGCTATCTGCTCGTCGTCTGGCGGTTCATGGCGGGACGACACGATCGCCCGCGTATGGGGAGGGTTTTCGCCTACACCGCACTTGCCGCTGTATTCCTTTACTCAAGTCTCGAGATCTGGACGGCCCTTTCCCAGTACCTTCCACGATTCCGCATGGGAGGCATCTCGATTTTCTGGTCAGTCTTCGCCCTTGTGCTGTTGCTTACGGGGATCTCGAAACGGAAATCCTCGATGCGGGGAATGGGGCTGCTTCTCCTCGGGGGAGTGATTCTGAAGGTGTTCTTTGTCGATCTTGCGGGACTGGATCAGCTTTATCGCATCATCGCCTTTATCATTCTCGGAGTTGTGGTCCTTGCTGGATCGTTCCTATACCTCAAATACCGAAACCGCTTTGAAAAAGAGGACCTCTCAGAATCAGAGCCCACAAAATCTGCAGAATCATGATGCGAACCTACTCGATACTATTTTTGTTCGCTTTTTCGATCTGTCCCGCCGGGGCCGTCGAGACGGATCTCTTTGAATACCGTCGATCTCTTAAGGCGAATATCTCGAAGGAAGGGCTCGGGACGATTGAGCTGGATCGTGATGTTTTCTCACACACGGGAGATCACTTTCCGGATCTCCGGCTCTTTCAGAAAGCAGAGGGAAATGAGGTGGAAGTTCCCTTCGTGATTGAGAGGGTTCCTGATGTCCGTGCAGGGAGCTCAGCGATGAGGATTCCGTCCTCGGTGCTCTCCTTTTCCCCGATGCCGGATGGTGACATTGAAATTCGGGTTCAACTGCGGGAAGGGGATGACGATGCCGCTCTCCTCGAGTTGAAGACTCCGCTTCAGAACTTTCAGAAAAGTGTCTCGGTTAGTGGTGTGGGCGAAAATGGCGAGCTCGAGGAGTTGGTCTCTGATAAGCTGATTTTTGATTATGAGGTGTTCCTCGATTTCCGACGGACAACACTCAAATTGCCATCAAACCATCATCGTGAATTTTTGGTTCGCATCTCCAATGCGACGGACAAACAACGATCGGCCGTGAAGCAGCTGACACGCACGATTTCACCGGACGCGGGCACGACGATCCAACAATCGGAAACGGTCGAGACCCGGCGTTTCCGGATTGATGAGTTTGCTTTCTACACCGCGGAGACTCCTCGCGAGGAGAAGCTTTCGATTCGTTCCGAGTTATTTGAGATCGTGTCAGTGGAGGAGGATCCGGAAGAAAAGGTGACGCAGATACTCTTTCAAGGTGATCGTGTTCCCGTCGACAGTCTCGTTTTTCAGAGCAGTGACCGGAATTTTAAACGACGTGTCGAAGTGCAGGTTCCGGTGAATCCGGATGAGGACCTATGGAGGACGATTCACACAGGTGCGATCCACCGTTTTGATCTGGGTGAAATTCAGGACGAGAATTTGACCCTCTCCTTCTCTGAGCAGCGGAGTGAACTATTCCGGCTGCTGATCCACAATCGTGACAACCCTCCGATTGCGATAACTGAGATTGTCGGGGTGGGGGAAATCTATGAGATGCGCTTTCTCGTGGCCCCGGGGGCCGGTTACACGCTCCTGTACGGCGGCAGTGAATTGGTGGAGCGGCCGGACTACGACGTCGCGGCAATTGAGGCAGCGGTTACCGGCGGAATTGAACGGGTGAGTCTCGAATTGGGGGAAATGGAGAAAAATCCCACTTTTAAGCCTCAGGTGGTGAAAGGGCCGGGCCTGAACCAGCCCTGGATCCTCTGGATCTCAATAGCCGTGGCGGTTTCAGGGTTGGTTCTGGTTCTTTTGAAGACCGCTAAGCAGATTGAGGAAAATACCGATTAAGCTCTCCTTGTGAGCTAAAACAAATAATTTAGCTTGTTATGTGTTTTTAAGCGCCGATAATGGCCGCATGAAAAACCGAAGTCCCCGATTCCCCTTTATCACTCTGAATGAAGCCGTTGATTTGCTCCGCAAGCTGAAGGCCACTCAAACCGATCCCTCTAAACCTTTGAAGCGCCCTGAAATGCTCAAGGCGCTCGACTATGCCAGTTTTCACGGCGCTGCGGTGAAGACGATAGGCGCTTTGCGTGCTTATGACCTTCTTCGTAAGGACGGGGATGGAGTTTCTATTTCCCCGGTGGGTCATGAGATTCTCGCCGCGGAAACGGAGGAAACGGAGGAAGCGAGACTTGAGCCCCTTCAGAAGGCGGCATTGTCTCCTCTCTGTTTCCGGATGATCTGGCGTCAGGCCCGACACAGTTCCCGTGGTGAGGTGAAGGAGCTACTCCTTTCCCGGGGGTTCACCGAGCAGGGTGCGAAACGCGCCAGTCGAATCTACAAAGATAACAATGAGCTCGCCGCCCTGGTTGATCTAGAGCTGGAGCCCGTCCTGCCCGAGCGTCGTGGCAAGCCCGGCCGCCCCACGGAAGGCCGTCCCACGGAGGGCCGTCCCACGGAAGGCCGTCCTGAACGCGGATGCGGACCCGTTAAGAAAGGAGCCGGTCCCCGTCGTCAGCATGCGGCGGTGAATCCGAATTCACTTACCCTGCCCATGAGCACGGGCCCGGCGATCATTCCCAAGGGGATCACAAAGAAGGAGTTCAGAACGCTTATGGAAACCCTACGCACCTGGCGCGATCAGCTTGTGGCTGATTAGGGCGAATAGCCCCTCCTGTTTTCACCGCCCCTTGTAACGCACAAAGTAGATCCGGTGTCGCTTCATGTTCTTCATCCTGCGGCACCGGATTTTATGTGTTGTTAGTGACGGGCTGGAAAGATTTGAAAATTCACTTAAGGATTTCAGGAATGCTTCGTCTTTAAGGATGACGTCGCTTTTTCGTATAAAGATGTGACGAAACAGGAGGTTTTCCTGTCTCATTCATCAAGAACGAAAGGATTGCCGTTGAATCCACCTTGGTTAAGTTCGCTTAACTTCCCTCCCTCCCCTTACCCTAAACTTCCTTGCATACGCACCTTGAGGAAGAGGCTGCTGCCGCGGCCCTTCGAAAAGATCCTGCGGTGAAATCACGGTTGCGCGAATTCACCGCCACAGACAACTGGACCAACTTCCTGCACATCGGGAAGGTCTACTGCATTATTGGCCTGACGCTTCTAAGCGCGGTGACCTTTTTCGAATTCCGGGCTGAATGGGGAATTCCCTTCGCGTGGAATGTTCCCGTTTTCCTCCTCGCTCTTCTCACGATCGGGGCGTCACAGCATCAGCTTGCCGGAGCGCTACACGAAGCGGTTCATCACACCTTGTTTAAGAATCGCATTTTAAATGAGTTGGCTTCGGACTGGCTCTGTTCTTTCCCGATCCTGACATCTACCTATCAATTCCGGCTTTACCATCTCGCGCATCACCAGTTTGTGAATGACCCGAAGCGCGATCCGGATTTTGCGTTGTTGAAAGACAGCGGGCACTGGCTCGATTTTCCGATCGCGAAAACGAACTTTCTCTGGATGATGTTGCGTCAGGTTTTTCTCGTGGAGCTCTTTCGTTACATCATCACCCGGGTGCGATACAACACCGTGGGGAGTCACAGTGAGAGTCCCTACCGCGCGAGTGATGGCGCGGGGACGAAGATTCCGGCCCGGCTTGTGACCGGCTTTTTCTTCTTTCTCATCGTTTCGGTTTTCGCGGTTCAGAAGTGGGGCAGCGCGTGGCAGGTCATTGCGATTCCGGCGGCGGGGTGGCTCGCCGTCAGCGTGACGCTTGCGATCCTCCCGGTGCGGTTTTTCGAAAAAGCGCGGATCAAGCCGGTCTTTCACCCGCGCTGGATCTTCATAGGGCAGACCTTTGTCTTCGGTGCCATTGTCTCAGGGCTTGGGTTCGTTCAGATGACTTCTGAGTTCATGGCACTCCGCTATTTCTCGATGCTCTGGTACGGGGCGATTCTGACGACCTTTCCGTTTTTCATGATACTGCGCCAGCTCGTTCAGCACGGAAACGGGGACCGCGGCTGGCTCACGAATACGAGAGTGTTCCGCATGGTCGCGCCGGTGCGTTATGCGATTTTCCCCTTCGGGATGGATTATCATTTACCGCATCACATGTATGCTTCGGTGCCGCACTACCGCCTTAAAGCATTGCATGATTTTCTCATGACGGTGCCCCGTTATTTCGATCATTGTCAGCTCGTCGACAACTACCTCGTTCCGAAAAAGAATTCCGAGCGGAGAAATCCCACCGTCGTGGAAGTGTTAGGGCCTGAGTATGCCGCGACGAGTGAAAACATCCACATCGATGACAGCGTCCTCGATGACTGGGAGGTCGACGAGAAAGAGGCCATTCTCAGGAGCGGGCGACCGCTCAAGGAAGTGCCGAAAGAAGACCGCCCGATGGATCAGGCGAAAGCCAAAGACTGCGCTTAGCGCAGCCTTTTTCTCCGCTGCGGTTTACGCTTCCAGTTTAGCGAGGAGATCGTCTGTCTCAACAGGATCGCCCTTGCTGAAGTGAATCTCGGTGACGGTTCCCGCGGTCGTTGCGGAAATCGTCGTGAGCATTTTCATCGCTTCGAGTGTGATGATGGCGTCGCCCTCTTTCACTTTCGTCCCGACTTCAGCATTGATTTCCGTGACCATTCCGGGCATCGGGGCAATCGCGTGGAGCGGATTGTTAGGATCGCCTTTGAGACGTGTCACCGCATTCTTGGGAGCGAGCGCTTTGTCGATGACCTGAGACTCACGCGGCATTCCGTTGAGTTCGTAGAACACATTTTTTGCTCCGGTGGCATCCGGTTCGCTGATACCGATCAGTTTAATGAAAAGGACTTTGCCTGTTCCAATCTCGACGGAGATCTCTTCTCCGACGGAGAGGCCGTAGAAGAATGCGGTCGTCGGTAATCCGGAGACATTGTCGTATTCCTTGAGGAACTTCTCAAAGTCTTCGAACACCTGGGGATACATGAGGTGGCTGTAAAGATCATCTTCACTGGCGGGGCGTCCAAGCTTCTCGCTGAGCTCGGCGCGGGTTGCCTCGAGATCGACTGGCGCGGCCAGTTCGCCGGGGCGTTTGGTGGTCGGCTCGCGATCACCGAGGACAGCGCGCTGGACCTCTTTGGGCCATCCGCCGTCGGGCTGACCGAGTCCGCCCCAGAGCATGTCGATGACTGACTCGGGGAAGTCGAGTGAGCCCGGTGTGAGATCTTTGATTTCATCGCACTTGATCCCGCGGGTGATGAGAAACATGCACATGTCACCGACCACCTTCGAGCTTGGGGTCACTTTGATGATATCGCCAAACAGCTGATTCACTTCCGCGTAGGTGCGGGCGATTTCCGGCCAGCGATGGCCGAGGCCCATGGCGTTGGCCTGTTCTTTGAGGTTCGTGAACTGACCGCCGGGCATCTCGTGGATGTAAACTTCGGCAGAGCCGGAGCGTGGAGCGGTGTTGAACGGCTGGTAGTATTCGAGAACTTCCTCCCAGTAATCCGACATCGCATTGAGCGCGTCGAGATCGATACCCGGGTCGCGCTCCTGACCCTGAAGGGCGGCGCAGACGGAGTTCAAGTTTGGCTGACTCGTGGAGCCTGACATCGATGCCAAAGCGAGGTCGGCGATATCGACTCCCGCGTCGGCTGCGGTGAGAACGGACGAGGCGTTAATGCCGGAGCTGTCATGAGTGTGAAAGTGGATCGGCATGCCGACTTCTTCGCGGAGCGCTTTGACAAGCTTCGGCGCGGCCCAGGGGCGGCAGAGTCCTGCCATGTCCTTGATCGCGAGAATGTGAGCACCCATTTTCTCGAGCTCCTTCGCCTTGGCGACGTAGTATTTCAGCGAATACTTGTCACGCTTCGGATCGTTGATGTCACCGGTGTAACAGACTGCCGCCTCGCAAATAGCGTGTGGCTGGTTGCGAACCGCCTCCATCGCGACCTCCATGTTCGGAAGGTAGTTGAGAGAGTCGAAGATACGGAAAATATCCATTCCTGATTCGGCGGCGTGCTTCACGAAGCCGGCGACGACGTTGTCGGGATAGTTGGAATAACCGACTGCGTTGGAACCGCGGAAAAGCATCTGGAAGCAGATGTTTGGGATCTTTTCACGAAGCAGGCGGAGACGATCCCAGGGGCTCTCCTTGAGGAAGCGCATCGAGGTGTCGAAGGTCGCGCCGCCCCACATTTCGAGGCTGAAAAGGTTAGGCGTATTCTGGGCAACCGCGCTCGCGATGTTGAGCATGTCGACAGAGCGCATCCGCGTTGCAATGAGCGACTGGTGCGCATCACGCATCGTCGTGTCAGTGATGAGAAGTGGCTTCTGCTCGCGAATCCAGTCGGCGAATTTTTCCGGCCCCAGCTCGATGAGCTTGTTGCGGGAGCCTGCTTGCATTTTGGCACGAACGTCAAATTCAGGAAGGCGCGCCGGTGGAAGTGCTTTGGGAAGGCGGAAACCTTTCGCGGTGCTGTTTCCGTTCACAGTGATGTCACTGAGATAGGAGAGAACCTTTGTGGCCCGGTCGCGGCGCGGCTGAAATTTGAACAGATCAGGATTGGTATCAATGAGACGGGTCGTTGCGTTGCCGGAACGGAAGGTCTCGTCGAGAATCACGTTCTCAATGAAGGGGATGTTGGTTTTCACCCCGCGAATTCGGAACTCACGAAGAGCACGGTTCATCCGCTGGAGAGCGACGTCGAAACGCGGGCCGTAAGCAGTCAGCTTCACGAGCATCGAATCGTAATACGGGGTGATCACCGAACCGGCGTCACCGGCACCCGCGTCGAGACGAATACCAAATCCAGCCGCAGAGCGGTAGTTGAGAATCTTTCCGTAGTCGGGGGCGAACTGATTCTCCGGGTCTTCAGTGGTGATTCGAGCCTGAACTGCGAAACCGTTTCTCGGGATCTCGTCCTGAGCCGGCATGTCGATCTCTTTGCTGAAAAGTTCGTAACCCTGAGCGACGAGAATCTGAGAGCGAACGAGGTCGACTCCGGTGATGACCTCTGTGACGGTGTGCTCGACCTGAATACGGGGATTCATCTCGATGAAGAACCACTCGTTGCTGTCGAGGTCGTAAAGGAATTCAGCGGTGCCGGCGTTGTTGTATTGGATCGACTCCGAAATCTTTACGGCAGCGTCGCAGAGCTCTTTGCGGACGGTTGGATCGAGGTCGATTGAGGGGGCGATTTCAATGACCTTCTGGTGACGTCGCTGCACCGAGCAATCGCGCTCGTGGAGGTGAACGATGTTGCCGTGCTTGTCACCCATGATCTGCACCTCGATGTGCTTGGCGCGACCGACAAAGCGCTCGAGGAAAACAGCCGGATTGCCGAATGCGTTTTCCGCCTCGTTTTGAGCCTGATCGAGAAGGGAATCGAGATCCTCCTCTTTCTGGACGACGCGCATTCCGCGGCCGCCACCACCGAAGGCGGCTTTAATGATTAGGGGAAAGCCGACTTCGCGGGCAACTTTGAGGGCTTCGGCGCGATCGGAGACAGGCTCTTCGGTGCCGGGAAGGGTCGGGACGTTTGCTTTTGCGGCGAGGGCACGGGCGGAAACTTTGTCGCCCATGGCGTCGAGCATTTCCGGATCCGGTCCGATGAACTTGAGTCCTGCTTCGCGGCAGGCCCGGGCGAAATCCGCATTTTCAGAGAGAAAGCCGTAGCCCGGATGGATCAGGGTGACGCCTTTTTCCTTCGCGAGACGGACGATGCCCTCGATGTCGAGGTAGGCACCGACGGGACCTTTTTCTTTGCGCAGCTGGTAGGCTTCGTCTGCTTTAAAGCGGTGACGGGAAAAGCGATCCTCCTCGGCGTAAATGGCGACGGTTCTCAGTCCAAGCTCGGTGGCGGCGCGAAAGACCCGGATGGCGATTTCGCCCCGGTTCACGACCATCAACTTTTCTGCGTTCGGGTTGTTTAAAATCTCAGCTTGCGACATAGCGCGAGAATATAAACGGTCGCGAGAGGACGGAAAGACTGTTTTTCACTAATTCAAGTGAGGCCGGGCAGGAGATGTATCTGATTTGGCTGGAAGGATTTAAGTCTTTTTCTTTATCCTTATCTTCTTCTGAAAGCCTGGACGGAAAGTCGACGGTGTCCGAAAGCGCGCTCGGGCTCTGACGAGATTAGGATTCAGATTAGGAAAAAGAAAAAGGTTATGACTGTTGGGCTCGGTCCTTCAGTCCGCGCCAAAATCACGCACGTACTCAGCGTCGAGATCGTATTCCGCTTCGGGCAGGCCCAGTTGCTCAATCGTTATCGTGCGGACAAGCTCTTCGATTTCGCTCATGGGGCGCGGGCGAGCACCACGGATAAGGGTGGACTCGATCAATTCGCAGGTGAGACGCGGAGTGATCAGCTTTTCTGCGCTGGCGTCGGTGATGACAATATCGAACTCCTCTTCGTAGGCCATAACGAGTTCGACGGTATCCAGTCCCATTTCTGAATGTAGGCAAAGTAAGGAGCTGACGCAACTGGCTCGACGGCAATACGACGGGAACCCTGTTTGATCCCACAGAGCGGTGGACCACGCACTGTCAGGTCTGCGGGTAGATGCCTTTTGCCAAAAGGCATTCACGGTGTTCTCAGATCACCGGGCTTTCGCAGGCGAATGCCGCCGGCGATACGTGGGTGCTGCGTCCCGGTTAGACGCATTTACCTGACTGCGGCCGACCTTGATAATACGATGGGAACCCCCGAAACCAAAAAGGGTTAGACTCAGCGTCTAACCCTGTTGAATGGTGGACCTAACCCTATCGGGGTCCAGACTATCGCCTCGCGGGCTTAGTAGTCGAAAAGCTCGCTCGTTTCGAAGAAGCGATTCACCTCGATCTCGCCGTTTTCAGGGGAGTCGGAGGCGTGGCAGACGTTGACCATCATGTCGGTTCCGAAATCACCGCGGATAGTGCCGGCTTCAGCTTCCTCCGAATTGGTCGGCCCAAGCATGTCGCGGACTGTTTTGATGGCATCGTCGCCCTGAAGAACGATTCCGATGACAGGAGCGGACTGCATGAATTCACGAATGCTCGGGAAAAATGGACGATCGGCGACGTGGCTGTAGTGCTCTGCAAGGATCTCATCGGAGAGCTGCATCATCTTGGTACCGAGAATTTTCAATCCTGCTTTTTCGAAGCGGTCGATGACGACGCCACAATGTCCTTTAGTGACACAGTCGGGCTTGAGAAGAATGAGTGAGCGTTCAGTTGCCATGGAAAAAATAGTCGTTCGTTGAAAGTGAGTCTGCGATCCGGAGTGTTCCGGAGGGGCTACCAGTAGGCAGTTTGAGCGGGAAATAAAGGAAAAATTCTAACTGGAAGAGGATCAGATTCCGTGTTTGTAGCTTTCACAGCGGGTCATCCAGCCTGCTTTCCAACGAGATTCGCCCCGTGAGGAGGGAGAGTTGGCGATGCGGCGGGAGAGAACTCTTTTAGCAGCTTCGCTGTATTCATTGGCTGCTGCCTGCCCTCCGGAAGTGGGCTTCATTTCGAGAAGGACGTCGCGAAGTCCCCAGCCCTGACCGTTGTAACGCTCTTCGGGTTTGATCCCTTCGCCTTTAAAATTCACGTAGTCGATCAGCGCGTAAACGCCGGTTCGGGTCGAGGCGACTTTGTAGAAATTGTCGTGAAGGCGCTGCTTGTCGGCGGCATTAGAGGTTGCTGCTTTCATTTTAGGAAGAGCCTGCTCGAGTCGCTGAACGATGAAACCGGTCTGAATGGAAACGGTGTTGGCGAGGAACGTCCGAAGTTCCTTCATTTGAGGTGAATTCTGCTCCGCGAGAAACCGGGAGCGTGAGGTCCAGGGGGAACCGTCTGCTTCCGCTACCCAGCGTGGCATTGCGACGCCGCGCTGTTTCATGTAGGCGATGAGCTGGGGAAAGCTTTCGGCGAATGGGCCGGGGCGTCCTTTCACATACCAGATGAAGTGCCCGATGCCGAGAGATGGGAAATCCTCGCCCGCATTCCACGAGGTGAGTCCCTCAACGGTGCCGTTGCACTCGTTCTTCCAGATCTTTTTCCCGATCGCGGCTGCGTCGGAATCGGTGAGGGTGACTCCGGTTCCCGCAGGGGCGGACGGGGAGGGGGCATCCGCGGAAGAATCAACGGCGACGCATCCGCTATTCGCAAGAATCAGGGCAGCGGCAGCAAGAAAGAAGGAGATACGCAACATTCTAATAAGATCGTTAGGTTTTATAAAAAATCAAACATGTGCAAAAATCTTATTTGATAATTACTATAATTACCGTTATTATTCATACAATAACTCTTGGTATTTTTAAATCCTATGGATTTCCCGCACGAAAACACTCCTAAACCTGATGCCGATTTGTCTGAGGACGAAGGCAGATCGCATTTCCTCGAGACGCTCGGGGCCGGTGATGATGCAATGAACAGCCTCCGTCAGCTTCGCGAGCTAACGGCCCGCAATAGGGAAGAGGATGGGGTGGTTCTTTCCTCCCAGCCGGATGATATCACGGATTCAGTTGCCGGCAGTGTTGCGCCTTCCCGTTCGGTTGAAGTGTCGATTCCCGCAGTACGGGCGGAATTGGAATCCGGGAAAGCACCAATGAAGAGTGCTCCAAAGGCACCCGGGATCCAGGGTCGGGTGATCTCAATTGAAATTGAAAAGCATCCATCAGAGCCTGCTGCTCAAAGCGCAGAGACGCCGTCCGCCGAGTCCGGTAGCGATGAAGGTGGGCCGGAGAGCGTCAGTGAAGTTGCCGTAACAGAAAACGAAATGGCAGACCCACCTGCGCCTCCTGAAGAGGAAGTCGCGGTTGCTGAGATCCCTGAAGAGGAAGTGACTGAAGCGAAAGTTGAGCCTGAGACAGAGTTTGAGTCTGACAAATCTGACATAGAGTCTGAGCCTGAGCTAGAGGTTCAACCTGAGCCAGGGAATGAGAATGCTGATGAGGCCGGTGACTCGCCTGCCGGGGAGTCAATGTCCGTTGAAATAGAGGATGCCGCGCCAGCCGCGCTTGTGCCGGCCGATCCGGCTCCCAATGAGCAAATCACGCTCGCCTGTCCAAAGTGCGAGGGCGAACTCACATTGATGCGTCAGCATCTCGGAGTTGAGGGCAATTGCGTGTGGTGTCAGTTGCCCATCGTTGCCGCGGCGTCGGGAGCGAATGGTCTCGTTCGAATTTTTCCGTTGCAGGTAGACACGGCTCCGGTTGAAGCGCCTGCTGCCGAAGTACCGGCAAAAGAGGAAGCCGGGCCGGTTGAGGCGGAAGTTGCAAAACCTGCAGAGTCCGCAGAGTCCGCAAAACCCGCAGAGCCCGAAGTGGAGACCGTCTCAGTAGAGAATGAAGCTCCGCAGGTGGAGGAAATTTCAGACACGGACCTCAATGCCGAAACTGAGGAGGATCATGAAGTGGTTCTTGAAGAAAAGGCTCCCGAAGCAATCGAGGTAGAGATTGGGAAAGCCGCTTCAGCCGAAGCGACCCGGGAGGAGGCAGTTTCCGAGTGCGCTACTGAAGAAGTCGCGGAAGAAGTGGATGTAGAAGTCATCCCTGATGGATTTTCGAATGAGTTTTCCGATGGGGGCGCTGATACCACCTCGGTGCTCGATTTAATGGACGAAGTGGATGGCGCTTTCGATGAGAGTGATTCCGAACCATCGTTTATTTCTGCATCTGATAGAGATGAGAACGAAGAGATGCCGATGACGATTGAATCGTTTCAATCAATCCACGAGGACGTCCCTGCGTCCTTTCTGGCCCCGGCCGAAGATCTCCCGGAGTTGGATTCGATGCCGACCGGATTTCAGAGTTCATTCTCTGAACCTGCGGCTGAAGAGAAACCGCAGGATGAGATGCCTTCCGGTTTTGCCTCACCGATGTTGGCGCCTGCTCCTGATTCCTCGACGGATTCGGCGACGCCGCTTGATTCCAGGGATGAGCAAAACCTTGCCCCTGCTGAATTGAAAGAAGACCTCCCGGCTCCTGTTGGATTCACGGGATTGCCTGCGCCTGTAAAAGAGGAAGCGGCGGTGCCGGATGGTTTCACTTCCGCGGCTCCGGCAATGGAGGGAGGCGAGTCACCGATCTCTGAAGCACCGGCTGAGTTTTCTGATCCGACTGTGACTTCCGAGTCGACGTTTGAAAGCGATATGGCGTCGGCTGCTTTTAACACTCCGATGCCATGGGGTGCTCCCACTGAGCCGGTAAATAAAACGCCTGCGGCAGAAGAGCCGGCTTCAGAAGCGGTAGCAGAAAGTATTCCGACCGAATTTTCAGGACCCGCTGAAACGGGAGCCGAAAGCAGTATGCCGTCCGCATCCGGGCCATGGGCAGCCCTGCCTCCCATGCCTGTCAAAGACGCAGAAGTCTCTCCTGCTGATACGGAATCGAGTCCAGGGTTTGCTCAGGAAACTTCTGGATTTGTAGAGCGAAAAGATGAGGCGGAAGCAGCCGCTATTTCGGGCTTTCTTCCTGATAGCGGGCTGGACGATGCCCCCCGGGATCTGCCTCCTTTTCCAGAGGCCGGAGAGAATCAGGGAATGGCTGGTTTTGAGGTTCCTGCCGCCGTTCCCGGAGAAAGCGGTTTCGGGAAGCCGGAAGTAAGTGAGGAGAGTTCTGAGACTGACCTTCCCGCGCCGGAAATGGATTCGAATTCGAAAGTGGATTTTGGAAGTCCGGCGGGCAAGGGCTTCGCTAATCCGGAGTCGGAGAAAGAAGAGGACGGAGAGAAGGGCTTCGGAGTCAGTTTGTTGAACCCAACAGAGGATACTTCCGGAAAATCGCCCTTCGGTGACTCTCCGTTCAGTTCCCTGTTGAATCCTGAAAAAAATGAAGCGGTTGAGGAGCCTGCCGGGGATGTTGTTGAGGGCACCTCTGCTGAAGCAAAACTTCCCCCTCCTATTACAGAGTCGGCTCCGGTGAATAAAGTCCCCGAGCCGGAAGGGCCGCGCGTTGAATCCAGGCCTCTCAGTTCGATTTCACCAAAAAAGAAATCCCGTAAGGGGTTCATCATTTTCATGGTCATTCTGATCGGGTTTGTGTGCGGCGGTGCTCTCGCCACCTTCGTTCTTCCTGTTGAGGAGTATGTGGCTGCGGCAAGAAGCTACATGGAAGCCAAATTCGGTGTCGAGGGCGGGATGCCTTCCGGGGGGATCGACCTGCCCTCAATGATCAACTCTGAAGCGGTTCCGGAAGAGCCTGCCGCCAACTGAGATATCACGGTCCGGTGGAGTCAACTATGGGAATGAATTCGCAAACCTCTAATTTAACTGAAAGCGCTCAACCGGCGGAGGTCAGTGCTGTGCTGAAGTTGGAGTGCCCGTTTTGTCACGGGGGGTTGAACCTGCGTCGTATTCACCTCGGAATCGAAGGCGAGTGCGTTCATTGTCATGAGCCTGTCACTGCGATTGAAGACGAATCAGGTTGCCGGCTTGTCAGTGCGAAAGGAATCCCGGACTCTCCGTTTCCCGGTCCGTTGAATCCGCCCGCGAAGCACAGTTTAAGAGAGCAATCTCCCGTGGTTGAGACCCAACCGTTGGCACCCGTCATGCCGGAGTCGAAGCCGGTCGCTGAAGCGCTGCCTCAGGTCGCAGCCGAAGAAGTTGTTCAGTCCGCGCCCCCGGCTCAATCTCCGTGGGGATTTCCCGGCAAAGAGACGGAGGCGGTGCCGCCAACTCAGGCTGACCCTCCACCATTTGCGCAACTGGAAAAAGCGTTGGAATCGGAAGATGTGTCTTCTTTTCCCTCGTCTTCAGAGCGTGCTTCGTCTCCTGAGTTTGTGGAGGAAGCACCGTTTCAGTCGCCTTCAAAGGAGACGGTACTGTTCGGGAAGCTCAAAGCGGATACAGCGGGTACAGCGGATGCCGGGGGTTCAGCCGGGGCCGAAGCGCCTCATGATTCCCCGCCACCTCTCGATGCACAGGCAGAGGCGCCCTCCTTCAGTTTTCCCGGAGCTCTCACGCATGAGAAAGTGGAGCAAGCCCCGAATGTTCCCCCTGTGGTCGAGGAACCTGAAAGAACGCCGTTTCAATCTGGTGAAGTGCCTCCTGCTCTGGAGATTCACGAGGAAAATACACCCGATTCGCCTCCGCCTCTTGAGCCGGTTTCTGAGATTCCACCCCCTATGGAGGGTGCCGCTGACACTCCCGGTGAAGCGATCGAGAGTCCACCTGTCATAAAGAGCCAGCCATTGCCTGTTGGTATTTCCCCCTTTTCAACCGGCTCCGCGAAACGGGTCGAACCCGGTTTTGCAGAGACATTATTCACCGGCAGTCCGGCACCGGAGGCGCCGAAACCACCGGCTCTCCCTCATGCCCAGGCGCCCGATATGTCAGCGCCCGATGATGTCGCGTTCAACGCCGCCAATCAATGGGGGCCTCCTGCAGCTGTGAAAACTTCAGACGGCCAGGAACTGGACTTTTCCGCGATTCCTCCTCCCTCTCAGAAAAAGGCGGAGCCCGCAGGCCGGCCGGTTCCTGCGAAAATGCCGAAAAAGCGCAAATCGAATTCAGGCGCTTTTAAGAAGATCTTCAAATTCTTCCTCACTCTCGGGATCATCGGGGGCATTGCCTTCGGGGCAAATACCTTCGTTCCCGAAGCCAAATGGGGGCAGTGGAAGCAGCAGGTGATCGATTGGCTTGAGCCGGGATCGGTCATTCTTGAAAAGCTTCCTTTCGGGAAGAATAAACAAGTCAGCACACATGCTCCCCCCGCCAAGCCCAAGTCAGCGACGCGGACACGGCAGGAAATTTCGGAGGAATTGCTGCGAATTCCCGTTCGCACTCCGATGCGATAGCGGTGCTGTTCCGCTTTTTGTGAGAGATCCGGTAGATCAGCTCGCCATGTAAGGCAGAGCGTCTGCAGTAGCGTTGATTTCTGCATCGCTGTCGAGCAACTCACCAATCGGGTCCCACTGGGCGCTGAGAAATGCGTCGCGAGCCGTGTCGGGAATCGTCACAGGAAGCTCTTCGTCACCGAAGCGAACGGTCTGTGTTTCGATGTCGATGGTGACCTCTGTCGTCGGATCAGCGTCAACTGCCGCAGCGATTGTTTTGATCACCTCTGCGGTCGCAATGGCGCAGGGGACGCCGAGCGTGGCGCAGTTGCCGAAGAAAATTTCAGCATAGCTTTGAGCGATCACAGCGCGGAAACCGGCGCGGTAGATGGCCTGAGGCGCGTGCTCACGTGAGCTGCCGCATCCGAAATTGATACCGGTAAGGAGAATGCTGGCGTCGGCGAAGCGTTCTTCGTTGAGGGGGTGCTCTTTCGGAGTTCCGTCTTCCTGATGGCGAACATCGTAGAAAAGATACTCGCCGAGGCCGTCGAAAGTCACACATTTCATGAAACGAGCCGGAATAATCCGATCCGTATCGATGTCTGAACCGGGAACGTAAACGCCTTTTCCGCTGACTGAAGTAATCTTGTCCAATGCCATATCCGAGATAATTTTTTCGGCTTCATTCTTCGCCCCTGACTTGTATGAACTCAAGTGGAAATCGGGATGCCTTGTTTGCCACCGTCCTGACGGGGATTTTTGAAAGTTCAGGATCTTCGTAAGCTTTTTTCGTTTCGGGCATCCAAATCACTGTTCGATGAGATTCAAACTTTCGACCGCCAATGAATAACGCAACTTCCACCCTTTCCTCTCTTCAGGCTCCGATTCAAATGGGAGCCTGGAATCTTCCCAACCGAATCATCATGGCTCCGCTCACGCGAGTTCGCGCGAGCGAGGGGCGTGTTCCCAATGCGATGATGGCGGAATATTATGCGCAGCGGGCAACTGCCGGATTGATCATTTCCGAGGCCACTTCAGTTGACCCGATGGGGGTGGGTTATCCAAATACCCCCGGAATTTGGTCTCAAGAGCAGGTCGAAGGCTGGAAACTGGTTACCGATGCGGTTCATGCCAAAGGAGGCCGTATTGTTTTGCAGTTGTGGCATGTCGGTCGCATTTCAGATCCAGTTTATCTCGATGGAAAAGCACCGGTCGCTCCCAGTGCCATCGCTGCTGAAGGTCACGTCAGTTTGATTCGTCCGAAAAAAGGCTACGAAACGCCCCGCGCTCTCGAGCTGGATGAAATCCCCGCGATTATTGAGGCCTACCGCAAAGGGGCTGAGAACGCGAAGCTCGCCGGTTTTGATGGCGTTGAGATTCACGGGGCGAATGGCTATTTGCCGGATCAGTTCCTGCAGGACTCCACAAACAGGCGAACGGATCGCTACGGCGGCTCGATCGAGAATCGTGCCCGTTTTATGCTTGAGGCGGTGGACGCGGCGATCTCGGTGTGGGGAGCGGATCGCGTCGGGTTGCACATTGCGCCGAAAGGCGACGAGCATGACATGGGTGATTCCGATCCGGAGGCGACATTCGGTTACGTTGCTAAGGAGATGGCTGACCGCGGAATTGCTTTCATTTTTGCAAGGGAATCTCAGGAACCTCCCCGACTCGGGCCGAAGCTGAAAGAGATCTTCAAAGGGCCTTTTATCGCCAATCAGCGGCTCGACAGGGAGACCGCCGAGGCGCTCATCGAGTCAGGGGAAGCCGACGCATGCTCCTGGGGGCAGCAGTTCATTGCCAACCCCGATCTCGTGAGAAGATTTGCTGAAGGGTTGTCTCTCAACGAGCCCGACCCTTCCACTTTCTACGGTGATGGTCCTGAGGGCTATACCGATTACCCTTTTGCCGATTAGCAGAGGGCAGACGGGGACTTACCCTGCAAACAGCTCCGAGATGACCTTCCCACCGCTGACGATGGTGTCGTCGGGAAGGGTCGTGTGCGATGCAACGGTAAAGGGGCGCCCGCTCGGGGACTTGACGATTTCATTCACGTTCATTCCCATGGCGTGGGCAATCGTTGCGTTGAAATCGGCCGGCTCAAGCGGATCGGTTTTGGGGCGATCGCCTTTCTCGTCGGACTCTCCGTAACTCGCTCCTCCGGTGATTCCCGCGCCGGCAAGAACGCACGAGAACACTCCGGGATGGTGGTCGCGCCCCTCGTTTGCATTGATGACAGGAGATCGGCCAAATTCGGTCGCGATGACGACGAGCGTTTTCGAAAGGAGCCCTTCCGCTTTGAGATCCTGAAGGAGATTGGCAACCGCATTGTCCATGTCGTTGGCAAGAGTATTCGTCAGGGTGAAGTTATCGGCATGTGTGTCCCAGGCTCCCTTTTGAACGTCGACAAAGCGAATCCCCGACTTCACGAGACGCTTGGCGAGAAGGCAGCCCTGAGCAAAAGAGGAGTCTCCGTATCTGGCGCGGACGGATTCCGGTTCTTTGGTTAGGTCAAAAATCTCCAGATCTTTGCTGTCCATGAACTTGAGTGCTTCGTTGTAGAGGTCGGTGTAGGCGGATATCCGCGGATCAGTGAACTTTTCCCGGAACGAGGTATCGAGCGAGTTCATCAGTTCGAGTCGCCTCTCGTATTCGGTTCGGGAGCGAGCCTGAGCTTCCTCGGATTTTCCGCCGTAGCGCTGACTGTAGGAAACTCCTTTTGCCGGATTGAGAATCGGGAGCGGACTGAGAACGGGGGGCAGGAAACCCCGGCCGGGATGGTTGCTTCCCGGTGAAATATTGACCGAGCTTGGCAGATCGCCGTTTTCTGCTCCGAGTAGCTGGCTCGCCCAGGGGCCCATTGAGGGATGGCGAATGTCGGGGCGATCACTGTAGCTCGTTCGCATCAGGTAGCTGCCCTGATTGTGGTCGCCTGTTTTCTGTCCGAGGGAGCGGACAATCGCAAATTTATCCCTCAACTTCGCCAGCTCCGGAAGGTTGTCGGCGAGAGGTTCCCCGGGGACTTTTGTTTTTACAGTGCCGGTCGTCCCCATTATTTCAGAGCCCTGCTTGGGATCGAAGGTATCAAGGTGGGACATTCCGCCTGCCATAAACAGATAAATACAGTTTTCGGCGCTCCCGAAACCGGGGAGCTTTGTATTGTCGATAAACTCAGACGCTTTCCCGCCGCGGGCGAATTGCGGCATGGTGGAGAGCCCGCCCAGTGCGCTGACACCGAGAAAATTACGGGCCGCCTCTTCAACGAACGCCCTTCGGGTAAATGATGAATTCATATGGATTCTTTTCTTCGGTTTATTGGACAAAGAGGAATTCTCTGGAGTTTATTAAGGCCCAGATGAGATCGGAATAGCCTTCGTCGTCACTTCGAATGGCTTTGTAGCAAAGGGCTTTCTCTTTGCCCTCTGCGGGACGATTGAGAATTGAGAGGTAGATCTGATCGAGCTTTTCGCCGGTGGCCCTTACCCCGCCCGCTTTCTTGAAAATCATCGAATCCGGGTCGGCGAGGAAGTGGGTGAGGAAGCTGTTGAGTATAAAAAGAATCTGGGGAATCGATCCGTCCTCAGAGGCGCTCTCGGGGTTGAGTCGATCTGACTGTCCCCAGGCTCTGAGAAAGTGGGTGTCCGGGGCTGGTTGCCGCATTTCCGAGGCGCGAACGAAATAGTTGCCGTAGTAACTCAGGAGATCGCCGTTACTTCGATAGGATTTCCCGGAGACCTCCTCTGACATCGCAGAGAGAGAGGGGGCGGTTCTATCAATCACGTTTCGCATGACGAGCTGTGCCTTTTCCAACTGTTCGAGCGCTCTCCCGCCTGTCAGGGTGGTGAAATCCATTTTGATTCCCTCTTCTGCATCTGTGACCACGTCCCGCCTCAGGTCGTATGGGTCGGTGACGAGTAGAGTCATGTAGGAATCCCATAACTGCTCGGCTGTCATCCGTTTCAGTAGCGGTCCGGGAAACGGGTATTCGTTTCTTCCGACCTCAACCTCGGTCGCGCCCGTCGTCGTCGCTTCCCTTTGCCAGGCTTTTGAGTAGTAGATGGAGCGCCTTAATTCTTTGACGCTGAAGTCGAGGTCCTCCATCGCCTCGCCGAGGAACTTCAATAATTCCGGGTTCTGTGCGTGATTAAGGTCGGAGATGTTGTCCATCGGGCCGTGGAGCGGAAGACCGAAAGCCCAGTCCCAGATGCGATTGGAAATGGCGAGAGCGAAGCGCGGGTTCTCCTTTGCTGTGGCCCAGGCTGCGAATGCTTTGCGAGGGGTTTCATAGTCCTCGATTTTGACATCCTCACCGAAGAGAGTTCGCGGAGTGACCACTGACTCAGGAGCTGCGTCGTCGTATTGGTAGTCGTGAGGCAGTTTGAGAGTTTGGTTCGGGTCGTCGTGGGAAGCCCAGCGATTGAAACTGAGAATCAAGCGGATCCCGTTCTCGTAGCCGAAGTCCGGATCGCCTTTCAATTCTCTGACTTCTTCTTCAATCTCATCGCGCCGTGTCATGAACTCCTCGTTGAATTCCCTGTTCGCGATCAAGTCTCTTCGCTGTCCCAGAAAAGCGGCGAGACTGTAGAAATCCATTTGAGTCCAGTCTTCGAAAGGGTGGTCGTGGCACTGGGCGCAGGTGATCTCCGTGCCGAGGAATAACGACGCGGTGGCGGAGAGATTGTTCAACGGCATTCCATAGTCCCGTAGGAACCAGCCCGAAGCAGGATCCTCGAACATGGTGCCCTCCGCTTCGATGAGACGGCGAACAAACACATCCCAGGGCATATCCTCTTTGATCGAGTCTTTGATCCATTGAATGTAGGACTCGTAGTTGATGTAGTCCCGGAGTTTCGAAATCACGCGGAGTTGGTCGGCATACCAGTTAAAGGTGTGGCTTACATACTCTTCGGAGTCTAAAAGATTATCTATTAACGCTTTGCGTTTATTCGGGTTTGTTGATTCGAGGAATTCCACAGTTTGTCCGTAGGTCGGGATCGCCCCGGTGATTTCCAGGTAGGTCCTTCGTACGAACTGGGCATCGGTCGTTCTCGGGTTTGGCTTGCGTCCCGCTTTCTTCAGTCCAGCTGATACGTATTGATCGATGCGCCGGGCGATTGTGGGAGGTGAGCTGTTGTATTTTGCCTTCAGCCACGCCTGATCCGCAGCGCTTAGTTTGTTGATGGGAAAGGAAACGACTTTCCCGGTTTCAAGCTTCAACTTCACGCTGCCCTGCTCGATTCCGCCGTATTCGGCAGCTACTTTCCGGCCTTGAATGTCGGTCCATTCTCTCGCGTAGGCACTGACGGTCAAGGTGAAGCAGAGGAGGATGTGCAGCCCTGCGCCGAGGTTGATTCCCGGGGGTGTGCTTCGAATTGCTGTTTTCATGCTGTATCGGGTACTACGCATTTTTCATGCGATAGTTACCGCTAAATAGATATTATGTAAAATGCCATGGGTTTTTGCCCGGTGTTTTTGAGTAGTTAGTAGGGTTGATTGTAGGGATGTGGTTAATCGGATGTTGCTGTTGCATAGTTGGTTGCTGCGATGTGCTGCGCGGTTTTTGTTGCCGGCTGGCGGAGGGGTGGCGGATTTGTCACGCAGGGGGACGCCGCGACAACTTGAATTGAAGTTTGAGTGTCTCTCCGATTTCAGATACAATGATTCAATGAGAAGGTTCATGACATCCCGGAGCGGCCGATGGCCGGTGCTCTTGATGTTTGCCGGGGGATTGCTCTCCGGTTCGGGTTTCGTGCGGGGGGATATCGTGGAGCAGTCCTTCAGAGATTCGAAAGGGCAGAAGTCGGCGACGGGATTCGTTCTTCAGGGTTCCCGTAACATGAAGAAACTTGGCAAGCGGCGCTCGACGACTTCCTCAGTGATTCTGCCTCCTCTCAGTCTTGAAACCCTTTCAAAAAAGGTGCCGGAGCAGGTTCAAGCGGCGAAACCCAAACCGCGGTTCGGATATGGATCTGACTATGAGGCGGAAGGGCGGAGTCAGATTGTGAAGGAGCCTCAATCGGCTGCTCCCGTTTCAGTCGACCCGGGGACGGTTATTCAATTTCTATCGGTGAAGCCAAATCGGACCTATTACCCGCGCATTCCCTATTACGGCTACTCATCGAATCCCTATTTTTATCGGCCCGGAACTGCGGGGCGCTACTATCTCCATTCCCCGTATTGCCACGCAAGGGGATATTCGTCGGGCACGGCTGTTAACGTCTACCATGGCGGTAGCCTGACCTACTCTTCGTGGAGCCCGTTTTGCGGTTACCGGTATTTTCGTTAGAAAGCCCTTTCCCGGGGAGGTGGGGCGCTTCGGGCTTCCGTTTAACGCGCAAATCCGTCTTTTCTCAGACTCGCGCTGGATTGTCTTTTCCCTTTCAGTGAGCCCTTTCCCGGACTCATCAATATGATTAAATCACTCTTTTCATTCCTCCTTCTTGGTGCTGTGCTGATGCACACATCATTTGCTGCTGACGAAGATTACAAACCCGGACCGGAGGCAATGGTGAAGGAAGGTGTTCCCCGGGGCAAGGTGACGCAGCACAAATGGACCAGTAGAATTTTCGGAGGCACCGAGCGCGATTACTGGATTTACGTTCCCGCCCGGTACGACGGTTCAAGCCCTCTCAGTCTTATGGTGTTTCAGGATGGCGGTGGCTTTGTGAAAGAGAATGGTTCCTTTCGCGCGCCTGTGGTTCTGGATAATTTGATCCATTCCGGCGACATTCCGCCGATGATCGGGCTTTTCATCAATCCCGGTGTTGTGCCGGCCGCGGAAAAGGGGCAGCAGCCCCGCAAGAACCGGAGTTTCGAATACGACACCCTGAGTGATCAGTATGCGAAATTCCTCATCGAAGAGATCATCCCCGAGGTGGAGAAAACCTACAAGGTTACCAAAAATCCCGATTGTCGCGCGATCTGCGGGAACAGCTCCGGAGGCATCGCGGCCTTCACCGTTGCGTGGGAACGACCCGATGCTTTCCGCAAAGTGGTCAGTCACATCGGGAGTTTTACGAACATTCGCGGCGGTCATGTTTATCCGGCTCTGATCCGGAAAACCGATCCCAAGCCGCTCAAAGTTTTTCTTCAGGACGGGGAGAATGACCTTGATAATCTTCATGGCAACTGGCCGCTCGCGAATCAGCAGATGGCTCTTGCTCTGAAGTATTCCAAATACGATTACAAGTTCGTGATGGGAGCCGGCAGCCACAGCGGCCGTCACGGGGGAGCCATTTTTCCCGATACCCTTAGATGGATCTGGGCTGACTGGAAATCCCTCAAACCCTGAACAATTTTACCAGATAAAACATGAAAAAATATCAGCGGCTATCAGCGTTCATCAGTGGTTTTCTCATCTGCGCCGGAATGGGGCATGCTCAGGATATGCCATTGAGTCAGGTCTTGATTGACGGAGAGAATTGGGAGGTTGCCGTCGAGGGCTTTGAGTTCACCGACGGCCTTTCCACCGATGCGGAGGGCAATCTTTATTTCTCCGACGTCAAAGGTGGTGATGCGGTGTACAAGGCCGATTTTGAGGGGAACGTTTCCAGGTTCATTCCGGATTTCCCCGGGATCAGTGGGCTCCAGTGGGGGGCTGACGGACGGCTCTATGCCTGTGTTGCCCGGGAGCAGCGTTTCGTAGTTTTTGATGCGGAAGGTAAGGCGACCGAGCTCGCGAATGAGATTCGCCCGAACGATCTCGTCGTAACGCATGACGGCAATGTCTACTTCACGATGACTCCGACGAAAGAGATTCGGCGGATCGATCCGCAGGGGAAGATGACCGTGGTGAGCGAGGGTGTCGTATCGAAGCCGAACGGGATCACCCTTTCCAGAGATCAGGGAACCCTCGCGGTATCGGATCATGGCGGGAAGTATGTCTGGACCTTCCGAATTGAGAAAGACGGCACTTTATCCAGTCCGGGAAATTACATGACGATGCGCACGCCGGTGAAAACTCCGGAGATCGCTCGAGGTGACGGCATGGCTACCGATGCGCACGGCCGTTACTACGTGACGACTGCGGAAGGGCTTCAAATGTTTGATCCTACCGGTCGTATGGGCGGGGTCATCGCGACGCCGGATCCCTCGATGGGGCTCGTCAGCGTTTGCTTTGCAGGCCCCGGGCATGCTTATCTCTACGTTGCCAATGGTGGAAAAATCTATCGTCGGAAAACGAAGACGAAGGGCGCGCTCTTTTTCGAAGCTCCTGCTGTGAACGAGGAAGCTCCGAAGTAGGAAAAGGTAGAGGAATGAAACTCATTCCCGGTTCAGAGGCTTCGGGCGGAGCTGTTGCCGGGAAGGAGTCCTCCTTCCTCTACTCCGTGCGACGCCGATGTGGGGCGGGTAGAGGAATGAAACTCATTCCCGATTCAGAGGCTTCGGGCGGAGCTGTTGCCGGGGGGGATCCTCCTTCTCTACTCCGTGCGGCGCCGATGTGGGGCGCGTAGAGGAATGAAACTCATTCCCGATTCAGAAGCTTCAGGCGGAGCTGTTGCCTGGAAGGAATCCTCCTTCCTCTACTTTTCAGAAACTAGCCGTTCAGCTTGCCGCATTCGGTAAGACGGGCGATTTGCTTGGCGAGGAGATCGAATTCCAGATTGACCTTTGATCCCGTCTTCACTGCCCTGAGGCTCGTTATTTCGTGGGTGTGGGGGATGATCCAGAGGGTGAAGCAATCGTCTTGGAGATCGGCAACTGTCAGGCTGATGCCGTTGACACAGATGGAACCTTTTTGCACGACGAGGTGACGAAATTCCCCGGGAAGGGAAACCGTGAATTCGTGATCCTGGCCAACCTGCTCGTATTTCAGGACTTCAGCGCAGGTGTCGACGTGCCCCTGTACAAAGTGGCCGCTGAGCCGGTCGCCGATGCGGAGAGAGCGCTCCAGATTGACGGGGGCTCCTGTTTCGAGTTCACCGAGATTGGTGAGGCGCAGCGTTTCATGGAGAAGGTCAAAGCGCATCGAGCCGTCGGCGACTTCGGTCACGGTGAGGCAGGCACCGTTGACGGCGACACTTTCCCCGAGCACGACCTCGCCGGAAAAGCTGGATTTGATCCACAGCTCCGCTCCGGTTTCGACTGGTTTCAAGGCGGTGACATCTCCGCATTCTTCGACAATTCCTGTGAACATAATGGAAAAACTCTATGCGGGATCGCGATTGAGGGAAGTGAATTGTTGGCAAATCACGTGCGCGCTTCGGACCCGCCCCGGGGTGATTGCCCCTTGTGGCGGGCTCCTGCATGACCGAAGTATCGTTTCATGAATCCCTTTTTTGATCAGCTCGGCCGCAAGGTTCGGGAACGGTGGCAGCAGGAGAACTTCTCGCTGGAAGCATTTCCGGAAATCGCGACGACCGCGATCGATGAATCGCCGCCCTCCGGGGCTGTTGATTTGGAGGAAATGATTCACGAGTTTCTCATCAACGAAGAGCAACCTTTTCAAAGTGAGTCGGGATTCGGTCAGCCGGAGCTGATTGCCTACAATCATCCCCGTTTCTACATTCAGATCCTCTTCTGGCTGGAGGGCACCACCGATGTCCATCAGCATGAGTTCTCGGGTGCGTTTCATGTCATGTCAGGCTCAAGTATCCATGCGGAATACGAATTTGAGAAGGAGCAGGTGGTTACTCCGTATCTGAGTGTCGGCGATCTCCGGATGAAGCAAATTGAGCTTCTCGAAACCGGTCGCACCGTTCCGATTACTTCGGGGCGCGGCTGCATTCATTCCCTTTTTCATCTCGATACGCCTTCCGTCACCGTGGTTGTTCGCACCCATAACGACCCCGGAACGGGGCCTCAGTATAACTATTTGCCACCCCACCTCGCGGTCGATCCCATACAGGTTGGATCGGATACCCTGACGATGCGCCGGAAGCAGCTGCTCGGTGTCCTCGAGTCACTCGGTGATCCGAACTACGCCACGCGCGTGAGCGAAATGGTGGCTTCACTCGATTTTGAACGCGGCTTCAGCATTCTCCTGCACGCGATGGATTATCTTCAGGAGTTCGGCGAATGGGAAACCGTTCTCGGTGTGTTTGAGGAAAAACACGGCGACCTCGCGAAGGGCGTTGCGAAGACTCTCGAAGAATCGTCACGGCGCGATGTCATTACCCGGATGCGCGGTTACATCGAAGACCCCGAGCATCGGTTCTTTCTCGCCCTGCTCATGAATGTTCCGAACCGCCTTGAGATATACTCTCTCATTTCGAAGCGATTTGCCAATCCGCCCCGGGTCGTTCTCCAGTGGTTGGGGGAACTGATTGAACCAACTGATTTCGGGATTGCGATTCTCGACGCGACCTTTCCCGAGACGCTCGACCTTCCTGCTCAGGAACAGGCGGATATGCTTATGGCAACGCTGGAGCATTTTCTTGACGGCAGCGGGGCTGTGGATGAACTCTCGGAAGAGCAGAGCGAGATATACGGGGCTTTGAAGGCTTCCTCGCTCGGTGTTCTCTTTGATTGAGAAGGCAAACGCCTGCAAAGAAATGCTCACATTCACTTCGGATCGAATTATCACACCGGCTGAGTTCCGCGATATACTGGAGCGCTCCACCCTTGGCGGGCGACGTCCTATGGATGATGAATCAGTCCTTGAGGGGATGATTGGGAATTCCAATCTCGTGGTGAGTTGTTGGGATGACGGGAGGTTAGTCGGCATCGCGAGGTCGGTGACCGATTTTCACTTTTGCTGCTACCTCTCAGATCTTGCTGTCGACCAGTCCTGTCAGGGGCAGGGGATCGGAAGAAAGCTCGTCGATGAAACGGTTCGTCGCCTCGGAGATTCCTGTTCGGTCGTCCTTCTCTCCGCTCCTGCAGCAGTGGACTACTATCCAAAGCTCGGATTTGAAAAGCATCCGCAGGCGTGGGTGCTGGCTCCGAAAAAAAAGAGAGTGACTGACGGGGATGCTCAGAATGGCTGACTTTGGTGTGTGTCAGTTAGTTATAGAAATCGGAGGGGCGCGGAAGTAGGTATGCCGGTTCCTTCATGGTCGAAAAAGGCTTGAAGAATGAAGTAATACTAATACAAGTATTACTTCATGAAGGTCACGACCAAAGGTCAGGTTACGATACCTCAGCACATCCGCCGCTTTCTTGGCATTGTGCCCCATTCTGAAGTTGATTTTCTGATTGAGGGAGAGTCGGTCGTCCTTGTTCCGATTGATGGCAGTTCTGACAAAAACGCGGAGAAAATCAGCAGGTTTCGAGCGCTTCGTGGAACGAAGCGTAACGGTCACAGCACGGAGGATTGGTCAACTGAGACGAGGGATTCGGGATGCTCTTAGTGGACACTAACATTATCCTGGATGTCCTCACGGACGATCCCAACTGGGCCGAGTGGTCGATCACCGCGCTCGAGAAAAATGAATCGAGAGGGTTGGCGATCAATCCGGCGGTCTACGCTGAGCTGTCGTTCGGCTTTGATTCGCGAGAGGAGCTCGATTCGGTGATTCGTCAATTCGGTCTCACCTATGTGAAGACCTCGCGTGACGGTCTTTTCAAGGCCGCGCAGGCATTCAAAAATTACAAACTGGAAGGCGGGGGAAGGAACTTCGTGCTTCCCGATTTCTTTCTCGGAGGTCACGCCGAAGCGGCTTCGTGTTCCATCCTGACCCGCGATGTGAAGATGTACAACAGCTTCTTCAGCTCCGTTCCGTTGATCTGTCCTTGAGGGGGCTGCGCTGAGGACACCCTGTTCATTATAACTTCTCCAACTCAGCGATCTCATCCCGGAATCCGCTGCTGAGAATCGGGAAGCGGCACCAGGTTTTGGGATCGAGATTTTTGTCGTCGAGGTGAAAGCCGGGGGCGTAGCGTTCCCGCTTCCACTGGTTGCGGCTCCAGAGTTGGAAAAACTTGATAACCCACCGCTTCATTTGGCCGGAATCGTATTCAGTGTGCTTTTCACACATCAATTCCCAAACTTCGCGGGGAAGCTTTTTGTCGCGAATCGCGAGGCGCTCGATCGCGTCGAGGATGGGGTAGGGCATGAGGTCGGACTCGTCAGTCTGATTCTCTTCGCTGGGGCGCAATTCGGCAGTAGGGGCCTGGGCGTTGATCACAGAAAGCGCTGCGATGGGCTTGATGTCAGGGCGACAGCCTTCGGTTTCGAGCCAGCGCAGCCACTGACGGAGGAAGTCTTTGTCGATACCGGAAATCGGGCTGAGCCCGCCGCAGGTGTCGCCGTCCATTGTCGCGTAGCCGACAGCGGCTTCAGAGCGGTTGCTTGTCGCGAGAAGGAGGGCGTTGCGGATATTTGTCAGCATCCAGACGCCGGGAGCGCGGACGCGGGCCTGAATGTTCTGTAGGGTGATGTCGTCGGTTTCCCAGGTGAGATCGCGTTGGATGCCTTTTTCGAGCATGCTGCGGTAGTCCTGCACGAGAGAGTCGACATCCCATTCCTGATAGTCGGCACCGAGGGCGTTGGCGACCGTTTCGGCGGCGTGGCGGGTCGTTTCGCCGCTGTTGCGGGTCGCCTGGTAGACGCAGGAAAGGAGCTGCTTCATGATCGGCCTTTCATCGAAGCGGATGTGTCCCAGCTTCGCGCGGAAGCCGTCTTCGCCGAGGTCTTCGATCCCGAGGTCTGCCATCAGTTTGACCAGCGCCGACACCGCGGCTGAGTCGGCCCCTCCACTGAGAGAGACAACGAATCCGCCGGAGTAGGATTTGCGAAGGTAGTCGAAGAGTCCAAGTGCCATCGCGCGGCTGAATTCCTCCTCTTTGAGGTCGGCGGCATGAGACGCTTCGCTGCGCTCGGAAACAAAGGGCGCTTTCCATTCCGGTTTGAAATCCACTTTCACGGTCAACTCCTCCGGTTCGCCTACAATGGGGCGGTGGCTCACCTGCCGTGCCTGATGGAGTCGTGTCAGGTTGAGATCGATCGTCGCCGCGGTGACGACGTGATCCCGGAATGAAAAGCGACGCCCTTAGGCGACATACTCACCTACGCAGGCGATCACGGTGCCCCCGTCGTATATGACGCGCCCGGCTTCG
>JAYWLB010000028.1:0-4645 GCA_035967665.1 Verrucomicrobiales bacterium BCK34 | reverse complement strand
GTATATCGTCTTCGTTTTTCTAATTCCATCACGTGTCATTATCTTAACACGTGGTCCAAACTTTCAGCTCACCTCAGTCTCCGCCGGATTAGATTAAGAAAAAGAGTATGAAAAAGAAAAAGAGGCGCTTTGCGCAGAGGCGCTTCGCGCAGAAGTGCTTTGCGCGGGAATCCTAGACCGCTTTACGGATTGCCTGGATGACCATGTTGACGGTGGTGCGCCCGCGCCACTCGTTGCGATCGATCGTGAAGGCGATGTCCCACGGGCCTTTCGGTAGCTGGAGGTCGGCCGAATTGAAGTAGATTCCTTCGTGTTCGACGCCTTCCTGCTCGAAACGGAATTTGAGGTGGCGCTCCTTGATGACCCGCGGTTCCTGGGTGACGCGAACTCCGGCAGCCATAAATAACGGCTGCGGGTTGGAGGCTCCGAAGGGGCGGAGCAGTTCGTAACTGTCGAGCAGTTCGAGGCTCAGCTCAGAGAAGCGAATCCCGGCATCGATGTGCAGCTTCGGAGTGAGAACATCGCCTTTGACCTGTTCCGCGACGCTTTTTAAAAACAGTTCACGGAAGGCATCAAGGTTCTCTTCGCGGACGCTGACTCCTGCGGCCATCTCGTGTCCGCCTCCTGCTTCGATGACCTCGCGCGAGTCGTCGAGGGCGCGGACGAGGGAAATACCCTCAACGCTGCGACCGCTGCCTTTTCCAAGGCCCTCGTCGTCAATCCCGACGACGAAAGTGGGGCGGTGATACTGACGTGAAATCCGCGAGGCAACGATGCCGACGACTCCGGGGTGCCAGCCTCGCGATCCGACGACGATGCCGTGGCTGCGCTGCTTGGGGGAAAGGTTGTTGATGATTTCCTCGGCTTCCTCGCGTGTCTTGAGCTCGAGTGCCTGCCTGTCGCGATTTTGCTGGTCGAGCGCTTCGGCGAGGACTTCGGCTTCTTCCAGATCTTTACTGAGAAGTAACTCCAGAGAGGCTTCTGCGGTGTCGAGACGGCCGGCGGCGTTGAGTCTTGGCCCGAGCCGGAATCCGACATCGTGTGAGCGGGCCTGACTGCTCACACCGGAAACGGATTTCAGCGCAATGAGCCCGGGATGAATCGTCCGGTCGAGCTGTGCCAGTCCCCGGCGGGCGAAAATGCGGTTTTCGTCCTCGAGCGGGACAATGTCGGCAATCGTTCCGAGAGCGACGATGTCGAGATACTCCTTGAGGTCGAAATCGGGGAGAGGGCGCGTCTTTAGGAGCGCGTGGGCGACTTTGAAGACGACCCCGGCGGTGCAGAGGTAGTGAAATTTATCTCCCAGTTTCGGGTTTACGAGAGAGATGCACTCGGCGGTGCCTTCGGGCGATGGCTCGTGGTGATCGAGAATGATGAGGTCGATTCCCTGTTCCTTCAGCGAGGCCGCTTCTTCGCGTGAATTGGTTCCGCAGTCTGCGGCGATGAGGAGCGCGGGAGGGTTGTCTCCCATGCTGTTTTTGATCCCTTTGGCGCTGAGCCCGTAGCCTTCTTCGAGGCGGGTGGGCAGGAAGGGGCGCGGTTTGAGGCCGTAAGCCCGGAGAATGCTGCAAAGCAAGGTGATGGAGCTGACTCCGTCGACGTCGTAGTCACCGAAAAGAACCACCGATTCGTTGTCGTCAATCGCCTGGAAAATGCGGACGACCGCCGCGTCGACGCCCGGGAGGGAAAAGGGATCGCTGAGGTCTTTCAGCCTCGGGTAGAGAAAGCGTTCGAGCTCTTCACGCTCTTTGAAGCCCCGTTGCAGAGCCAACGAGACGACCACGGGAGCAAGACCCAGGGCGCTCGCGTATTCGCGAACGAGCAGGGGATCCGGAGCCGGTGTAACGACCCATTTTTGCTTGTCAGGCATCGGGCCAATCTAAAGAGATCGGCTAGTGTGTAAAGGTAACCCTGAAACTATTCGTGAGTTACCTTTATATAGGTGTGAGACTTATGCAGTTCCGGCCTTAGAGGGTCAGGAGTTCCTGAACCTGTGGCAAAATCTGGCGGTGGGTGCTGTTGCGGCCCGCGCGGGTGAGGATGTCGGCGACCAGTGACGGGTCCGACTGGCCGGAGGCGGGGAGCCAGTTTTCGGCGACGGGGCATCCGTCGCGGTGGATCAGGGTGCGTATGAAATCGCGGGTCTGGCACCGGGAAATTTCGATTTTAGCTCCGGAGAGTTCGAAATCGACTTCAACGCTGCCTTTTCTTTCGGGATCGAGTGGGCTCACTTCGATGACGAATTCCGTCTTTTTCCCATGGTAGCTGAATTGATTCGGAGTGGAGGAGTTGAGGTCGAGCTTGCCTTTGAGTCTTGAAGCGACCCAGCCGGCGAGGTAGAGAGCGCTCATGCGGAAGCCTTCGGCGTAGCGCAGCTTCACTTTGCCCAGAGTGCCTACTTTGTCAGCGATACCGACCCCGTCGAAGGCGTTGGCGATCGCGTGGCGAATCGAGTTGATTCGTGTGAAAGCGAGATCATGCATCACGAAGGAGGTCGAGGAGCCGGCCTGAGCTTCGGTGAGGCGGATGAACTGATTGCGCGGGGAATCCCAGCACTCGCTGTCAAAAAGAAGGCGGTCGATTCTCGAGTAGAGTCGTTCTTCGAAGGCGTCGGAAAACTCACCTCTCCACCAGAAAGCGAGTGGCAGGTCGGAATCGAGATTCGCGAAAACGATGTTTCTGAGAAGGCCGGGGGAATCTCCGGTAAGGAAAAAGCTGATCTGCTCGGTGCAAACAGACTTGTGGCCGTCCCGTCCAATCTGGCAGTGTGCCTGAATCCAGGCGCGGGCGCTCAGTTCGGTGTGTTTCCGGTCTGCGTTGATAAGGAGAGAGCGGCAGGCGGCTTCGCTGGTGAGCTCGGCGAGAATAGAGGCGTCCTTCTCGAGGTTGTCCTGATTCTCGTTATACAGAGCGAGATTGATTAACGACGCCCTCGCGATTCCGGCTGCGTTGGGGTCGTTCGCGTCAGTCGTTTCAGGGAGGAAAAGAGTCTGAAGCTCTTTCTCGACTTTGGAAATTTCAACCGGTTGCCCAAGCAGTTGGAACGCGGGAAGAGTGGGAAGCGCTGTTGCAGTCGTCATGTCAGCTTTATCATATCCGCATTTTTCACGGTGGAAAACAGTTTCACTCTGTTACATCTTCCAACTGACTCTTCTATGCAGCCTGAAACTCAAATCAAACGTCTCGATAACGGCCTTCGCGTCGCCACGACCTCGATGCCTCACATGGCCAGCACCGCTGTGGGGTTCTGGGTCGGTTCGGGAAGCCGCCACGAAACCTCGGTCGAGCATGGTATGGCGCATCTCGTTGAGCACATGGTGTTTAAGGGGACTCCGACGCGGAGCTCGATGGACATTTCCCGTCAGATCGAAGGGATTGGCGCGTCGATTGATGGTTTCACGGTTGAAGATCACACCGCCTATCATGCGAAAGGTCCCGCGGATCAGTTCGAGCCGATGTTCGAAGTGATGTCCGATTTTTTTCTCAATCCGACTTTGGATCCGGCGGAAATTGAGTCGGAAAAACAGGTCATTCGTGAAGAAATTGCGATGGTGCGCGATCTCCCGGGGCAGTATTTGGAGGATCTCATCAGTGAGGCCGCCTGGGGAATGTCACACCCGCTGGGTCGTTCGATCACGGGAACCGAGGCGAGCCTTGAGTCTTTTCAGCGTTCCCATATTCACAATTTCTTCCAGCGCTCCTACTGCGGGGAGAACGCCGTTATCTCCGTCGCGGGAAACATTGAGCACGGGAAAATTCAGGATTTCGTCGCGGATAAAATGAGCGGGCTGAAAGCGGGCAATCCCGCTGTGCCGCAGCCGGCTCCGGCCCCGGAGATTCTGCATCGCTTTCACGAGGAGAATGACCAGGAGCAATCTCATGTCGCGCTCTCCTTCCCCGGGGTGGACCGGTTTCACAGGGATCGCTTTGCTCTGAAGCTGCTCGACGTCATTCTCGGTGAAAACATGAGCTCCCGTCTTTTCCAGAAGATTCGTGAGGAGAAAGGGCTCTGCTATGAGATCCAGAGTGATCTTGTTTCTTTCTCCGACGCGGGGCTGCTTCAAATATACCTTGCCCTGAGTCCTGAGAATCTCGCTCCGGCGCTGGACGGGATTCTCGAAGTGATTACCGATATCCGTCTCGATGGGATCGCGGAGCGCGAGCTTCGTGAGGCAAAGGCCTACCTTGTCGGGCAGAGCCGGATCAGTCTTGAAAATACGAGTTCGCAGATGATGTGGGCGGGGGAGACGCTGCTCTTTTTCAACGAGTGGATTGAAGCGGAGGAGGCACACCGGAAGGTCATGGAGGTGACTGTTGATGAAGTGCTCGCCGCCGCGAGAGAGTACCTCAATCCGCGAGCCTTGTGTTCCGCCCTGATCGGCTCAGGCGATTCCTGCCGGACTCTTGAGCGCTGGCTCGGGGCGATCGCGTAAGGGGGAGTTTTTTCAGTTTTCAGGGCCCGCCCGGTCGGTCGATGTAGATCGTCGAGGCGGTGGGGCGTGAGTGAGATGCTCAAAGATTTGAGACCACGTTATCTTAATTTAGGTTTGTTTTTTGTTTTTCAAATCGCATTGGGCTCAGATACCCAAGCGATGAGTGTTTTCTTCGAGTGTTGTAGTAGCACTCGATGTAATCGAAGATCTCC
>JAYWLB010000026.1:0-141339 GCA_035967665.1 Verrucomicrobiales bacterium BCK34 | reverse complement strand
AAAAAAAACGCGACTGCAAAATGCGAGTCGCTTCCTGATGTGTTTCCTCTCAGGGAAACTTTGGAAAGTGGGCGGATCAGGCCTTTGCCTTACCCACTTTGCACTGGCCTTCGAGTGAGGCGCCTTCTTCCATCTGCAGGCTGACCGTGCTCACGGAACCGGTGATGACTGAAGTGGGTGAAAGTCGGCATGAGTTGAAATCACCGTTGCCGGCAACTTTTCCTTCGATGACAGCCTTGTCGGCTTTGAGGTCTCCGGAGACGGAGGCGTTCTGACCAATTGTCAGGCTTCCCTTGGAGTTGATGTTTCCTTTAATGGAACCATCAAAAATAAGGTCGGTCGAACAGTTAAGGTCGCCTTCAATCTGGATGTCGCTGGATAAATGACTGCTCACGGTATGAAATCGGTTAATCGTTTTGTTTGGTAAGTTCGACGAAGCATTTTTGCCGGTCTTCCTTACTCACGGGGCAAATGTAACGTCAAATGGGCTCACTGTTGAGACTTTTTTTCGATTTCTCGTGAATTTTCAATTCCTGCTAAAGGCGTCAGGATTGCGCTTGGTTGAAATTCAGGGATTCGCCTATTATACTGGGCGACGCATTTTAGTCGTTCCGGGAAGTTTTGCGGAGCGAGTGGCGTTTGAACGTGTATGGCGGATAACCTGTTATCAGATCGACCCGATTATGGTCGAACCTTCAATTCGGTGATGTGGGTGGTCGGAACGCTTGCCGCGACGCTTTTTTTTGCGGCTGCGCTCGAGATGTTACGACGACCTGCAGGGGTATCTGTGTCTGATAGTGCCCGCGTCGCTTCGCCGGACATTGCCCCCGGCGCCGGTGCTGAATTGAGTCAGGGTGGGGCTGAAAGGGGAAGTGCTCTGCCGGATCCTGCTGCGGTTTTTCCTGAAGAGGCGATCGGAGCGGGAGGCGGTTCGACCGGTGTGAATCAGGCTGAGACTCCCCATTTGGCGCGTGGAATGAAGCCGCTTTTGCCGGGCAATATAGGAGGGAACGCGGGAGGTGAGTTTTCCGATCCGGGGGCTGCGAGCCGTTCGCTTTCGTCGTCGTCAATTTTGCCGGAGCCTTCTTTCACGGGGCCGCAAAGCAAGGATCGCTCTCTCAGCGAATCGCTGAACGCCGCTCAGCTAACGGTTGAGAAGATTGATGATCCTGTTCTCGAACGCCTTATGGCTGCGGGTGAGGAGTTGCGTGCGGGAGGAAATCTGATCGGGGCGCTCGATGCCTTCAAGCAGGTCGAGACTGCACTGCCCGATCATCCCCGGGTTCTCGGTGAGCTGGCCGCGACCTACAATCAGCTCGGGCGCGAGGCTGATGCCCTCGTTCACTGGGCTCGCATTGTCGATCTGGGGCCGGTTCGATCCGGTGATTATTTCAAGATTGCGAATGGCGTTCTCGAAGGGGATCAGGTGCCGCTTGCGGGTTCCACGGTTCAGCAGATGAAGATCGGGGAAGTGATCGTAAATGAGAAAAATCCGGATGATCAGGGGCAGAAGGTTTCGCTGCGTGTCATTGTAGACGCGAATCCTGCGAGCTCTCCGTCAGGTTCTGATCTGGCTCTGGCGGTTTATTTTTATGACATTGTAGACGGGCAGACGATTGAGGCTTCGACCGCGGATACCTCGAAGCTTTATCCTACGGAGCCATACGACTGGGCGGTGGATGGAACGGAGGAGATCGTGGTGAATTACCATCAACCGGTGTTTTCTGAAGAACAGGCTAGAGAACTTGGAGAGCGGCGCTATTATGGCTACGCAATTGAGCTTTATTACAGGGATCAATTGCAGGACAAAGTTACGATGCCTGAGGAAATCGCAGCTCTGAGGATTCAGGAGACCCCTGAAGAGGAAGAGTCCGCTCCGGTTTTTCTCGGTCCCGATAACGCCTTGTTTCCTGATCCGCTTACCCCTTGAATCGCCCTATGTCGACAGAGACAACCGTTCTTATTATTGATGCTTCTCCTGAGGATCGCGCTGCAGTGCGGTCAGTTCTCGACGAACGGGTTGATCATTTTATAGAAGCCGGCAACGCAGCTGAAGCCTGGGAACTCACACGCAATGTCGGAAAGGTTTCTCTGATGATTGCCGGGCTTACCGCTGACGGGGGGGCTGATGTTCTCGATTTCCGGGACCACTTGCAGGGAGAGATCGGGCTTTTTCCCTGTGTTTTCAGCAGTCATGACGACATGACTGAATTCTATGAGCGTGTTTTTGACAACGAGCGTCTCTTTTTTAAACCGGTCAATCGCGGTGCTCTCATCGAGTGGTTTGAATACAGTGTGAATGAGGCGGCGCCGGAAGGTGAGGCCCGTGAAGCCGGCACGGCGCAGACGAGAGAGCCGGTGGGGTCACCGCCGCCGGAGATTGATACAACGCCAAGTGGCGAGCCTCCGCTCGAACCGATTCCCCAGGTGGAGTCCGTAGCCGTTTCACTTCCCGACGATGCTTTGCCTGTGGGGATGCGTCTCGGTGATTACAAATTACTTCGTGAGATTCAGGAGGACGATAATTTTGCGCTTTATGAGGCTGAGCAGACCTCGATCGGGAGACGGGTTGCCTTGAAAACACTTTATCGAAAGCACCGGAAAGATATTAACTGGGTGCAGGGCTTTGTGAACGAAGCAAGCGCGAGGGCATCGGTGAATCATCCCGCCATTTCGCTTGTGTATGAGTGTGACCAGGAGCTCGGGGTGAATTTTTACACACTGGAGTTGGTGGACGCTCCGAGCTTGAGTGATCTTGCCCGCCGTCGCAGCGATTTGGAAGAGGCCGTGATTTGGAAAATTCTGGAGTCGTGTGCTGATGCTCTGAACTATCTTCGTGAGAACACGATGTCTCATCGTCTTTTTACCGCGCAGAGTATTCTTGTGGTGAAGGGGACCGAGCCTCGAATTGCCAATCCGGTTAAGGGCGTGGGTGTTGTAATCACTCCGCAGGAAGAGCGTCAGCAAATGGAACTGCTAGGAGAAGCGCTTGCCCCGTTTGTGCAGAAACCCGGAATCGACCGGGATCTTTTCTCGCTGGTGGATCGCCTCGGAACGGACCGAATTGACGGAATCAATTCAATCAGGGCGCTGCAGTCGGCGATTGCGGCATCAGGTGAGCAGGAGCTTACGGAGCGGGACATCGCGGTGATGACCGAGAAAAAGTCGAATCGCAATGCCCTTGTCATAGGCACTTTGGTGGGCATTCTCATTCTTGGAGGGTTGGCCGCGTTTTTGCTCCTCGGTTCAGAGCCCACCATTCGAAAGTTGGACGGGCTCACGAAAATTCCATCCGGCGTGTTTCCTTTCCAGGACGGGGAGGAGATTGATGTGCCCGAATTCTGGATTGGTCAGTATGAAGTGACGATCGCCGATTACGCTAAGTTTCTCGATGATATCAACGCTCATCCTAACAAGGTTGTTTCGTTGAGACATGCGGATCAACCGGAATCGAAATTGACTCACGAGCCCGATCGCTGGGCTGAGGTGCTGAAGGCGGCGAAGAAAGAGGGTAAATTCTACGGCGGTGAAATTGACATGAACTGCCCTGTTGTCGGGGTCGACTGGTGGGATGCTCATGCGTATGCGAAATGGCGTGGAGGCCGGCTTCCAACCGAGCAGGAATGGGAGAAGGCGGCGCGTGGCAGAGCCGGCAGCAAATTCCCCTGGGGAGACGAAAAGGTGAACTCCAATTTCAACAGCGGGATTGATCATGAGTCGAAAGACGGTTCCGAAGCCGGATCCATCGACGGATACAAATACTGGTGTCCGGTCGATGCCATCGCCGCCGACGAGAGTCGTTACGGAGTCTTTGGTTTGGCTGGTAATGTCAGTGAGTGGACCGGAACCTGGGGCGCTCATCCTGATCAACCGGATAAGCAGGTCCCGTTGAAGCGCGGTGCATCATTCGCGACGACGTCGGGCTTTGAACTGACGGCACGTAGAGCCGCTGATTCGGCGAGTGAGCGGAATTTCTGGACGGGTTTTCGGATCGTTTCTGATACGGAAAATCCGACTCAGGGGGGCAAAGCAGCAAAGGGGAAAGACAAAGCTGAGAAAAAAGCCGCTAAGAAGGCGAAAGAGGAAGCTGATGTGGAGGCGGAAGCGGCTCCAGCAACACCTCCTCCAGTAACTGATGAGGTGGCCGCACCCGAGGATACGCCGGATGCATCTCCCGTTCCCGGCAATTAGAGTTCCGTAACCCGATCCTGATCTCTTGCGCTCGGTTCAACATTCACAGGAAGAAGAGAAGGCGAATCCGGAGCGGCGCCGTTTTTCGATCCCGCGAAGCAGAGCTCTCGTTTGTGATCTCCTTCAGCTCGAAAAATCGCTTCCCACCGTTTCCCATTTTCGTGAGTTCGACCTCAGTCATCTCCGGAAATGCCGTGACGGGGCAGCTGAAAAGATTGCCTGGCCGATTCTGTTTATCAAAGGCTACGCGATAGTGGCTGCGAAGCATCCCGCGTTGCGTCAGGCGTGGATGCGGTTTCCGTGGCCGTTTCTCTATCAGCATCCGCACAGCGTCGCGATGTTGAGCGTGAAACGGACTTATCAAAATGAAGAATGGCTCTTCTTTGCCTCATTTGATAAGCCCGAGGAGAAGGCGCTGGAGGCGCTTCAGCATCGTCTCGAAAACTATCGCAATGAACCGGTGGAGGAAGTTTTCCGGCGTCACTACAAAGCGGCCCATCTTCCCACCTGGATCAGACGCCCGCTGATGTGGATCTGGCTGAATTGGATGGGGAATCGGCGGGCCCGGAAGATGGGCACTTTCGGCCTCACCACGGTGGGAAGCCGCGGGGCGGTGATTCAGGACCCTCCCGGCATGCTGACGTCGACGATGACGTATGGGCCTTTCGATGAGAACGGAAAGTGTCGCGTCACGATCGCCTACGATCACCGGCTCATGGACGGATGGTACATCGCGGAAATCCTTGAAGAACTGGAAGTGACGATGAACGGGGTGATTGCGGAAGAGCTTGGTGAGCTTGGCGGGGATCAGTCGTGAATTCCGCGCGCGGTCGCGAAGACTTCTTCCCCGTCGGATTCAAAACTCACGATCATGGGGCGGCAGCAGATTTCGCAGTCGTAGTCCACTTCGGCGGGGACTTCGCCGATTCCGGGCAGGGGAACGCTGAAGCTCTCAAAACAGGTCGGGCAGATAACTTCGTCGATTTCCATGTCGGGAGGTGCAATTCAAGGTGGAAAGGGGCTTCGGGAGGCTTTTGTGAAAAGGTGATCTTAAAGTGGTAAGCGGAAAAATCCTTTGTCATATCGGGAATTTCACCTAGATTTGCCGCCCTTCGCCTGCCGCAGGTGCTCCACGGGCATGCGAAGTTAAAATTGGAGCAATGTAGGAAGTCCTAATTAACCAGGTAACTAACTCAACCTAAACTAACATGTCAGTAGATACAGCAACCTCTTCCAATCCCGAGCTCATGGCTCTGATTGAGAAGAATTTCCCAACCCATCGCGAGAATTCAATCGTGCATGGAACCATTATCGAGGTGCGCCCGCAGGTGGTCGTCGTCGATATCAGCGCGAAATCCGAGGGAATTATCCCGATTTCAGAATTTGAAGACGAAGAATTCGCGGTAGGCGATGAAATCGAAGTGCTTCTTGAGAAACTCGAAAACGACGAGGGCATGGTTGTCCTTTCGAAAGAGAAAGCAGCTCACAAGCAGAACTGGGACAAAATCGTCCAGGTTTACGAAGATGGCGGCCTTGTTAAAGGTAAAGTCAAATCCGTGGTTAAAGGTGGCCTCATGGTCAACGTGGGTGTTGAAGCGTTCCTTCCCGGATCACAGATCGACATCATTCCACCAAAAGATCTCAACGAATACGTTGGCAAGGTCTACGAATTTAAAATCGTTAAAGTTAACGACATCCGTAAGAACATCGTTCTGAGCCGTCGTGAAGTGATCGAAGCTGAGCGTGCTGAGCAGCGTGCTGAGTTCCTTGAGTCCGTTAAGATCGGCGACAAGGTTGACGGAGTAGTCAAGAACATCACCGATTTCGGTGCGTTTGTTGATCTTCAGGGCATGGACGGACTTCTCCACATCACAGACATGAGCTGGGGACGCATCAATCACCCAAGCGAGATGCTTGCGATTGGTCAGACCGTTCACGTTATCATTCTCGACGTCGACAAAGACAAAGAGCGTGTTTCACTCGGTCTCAAGCAGCTTCAGGACAACCCATGGGAGGCGATCGAAGCCAAATACGCGATCGGCACCGAGGTTGGTGGAAAAATCACGAAGCTCGTTCCTTACGGAGCGTTCGTCGAGATCGAGAAGGGCGTCGAAGGTCTTATCCACGTTTCCGAGCTTTCCTGGACGAAGCGAATCACCCGCCCGAGCGATGTGCTTGAGCTGGATCAGGAAGTGAAAGCTGTTGTTCTTGGAATTAACAAAGAAGAGCAGAAGATTTCCCTCGGTGTTCGTCAGCTTGAGCCCAATCCATGGGACGAAGTCGAATCACGTTACCCAATCGGTACAACGATCAAAGGCGAGATCCGCAACCTCACCCCTTACGGTGCGTTTGTTGAGCTTGAAGATGGCATCGACGGTATGATCCACGTTTCCGACCTCAGTTGGACTCGTAAGATCAATCATCCGAGCGAGGTTGTTAAGAAGGGCGAAGAGTGCGAAGCAATCGTTCTCGAGATCGACAAGACGAATCAGCGAATCAGTCTTGGTGTGAAGCAGCTTGAAGGTGACCCTTGGAGCGAAATCGATACCCGCTTCACGGTTGGTGACCTTGTTAAAGGAACGGTCGCCAAGATCGCAAGCTTCGGTGCTTTCATCCAGCTTGAAGACGACATCGACGGTCTCGTTCACATCTCGCAGCTTAGCGAAGATCACGTTGCCAAGGTGAAAGACGTCATCAAAGTCGGCGACGACGTTGAGGCTCGTGTCATCAAGGTCGACAAAGTCGAGCGTCGTATCGGTCTTTCGATCAAGGCAGCTGAATACTCAGAAGAGCAGCTCAAGAAGGAAACTGCGGCATTCGATGCCCTTCGTCCAAGTTCCGACCTCGTTGGACTGGAGCAGGCGTTCAACCTTGCAACCGAGGACTGGAGTCCGGGTGGAAACACCGACGACGATTCAGAAGATTGATCGTTTACTCCACACAGGCAGCGGCATGATGTGCCGCTGATCCCATTTTAAGAAGGGGCAGAGTTCATTCTCTGCCCCTTTTTTTTGTGATAAAACGTCACAAAAACTGCTTTGGCGATAATACAGGGTGGGGGAATGATGCAAAATCGTGTATATGAATAACGACTGCGATCAAGTTGTCCGTCTTTGAATCAGTGATGGAGCGCAATACTACCAAAATCGACTTGCCGCCGAGGCAGCGCGTCAAACCGGGATCGAAGGTTCCCCGGTGGGGCTGGGTCGTTCTTGTGCTCTTCTCTCTGGCAGTGGGCGTTGGAGGAGGCTTGTATTTTGGGAAGCGGAATGCGAATCCCGGCGTTGAAAAGGTTGAGCAGCCTTCCGGAGCCAGCCCCGCCAAGGTGACTGCGTTGATCACAGAAGCTCGCGAGGCAGTCGCAAAGGGGGAGTGGCTGGAGGCCCGCCGCTTTTTTCAGGATGTGATCGAAGTCGATCCGGAGAACCCTGTCGCCATTGCGTCGCTTCCGCTGATCGACCGCCGCCTCGATGAAGCGAGGGGCGTTATTGCCGTCAGCACCGTGCCGAGCGGGGCCGTTATTTTGTTGAAGGGGATTGATGAGCAAACCTCTCCGGCCCGTTTTGCGGGAATACCGATGGGAACCCACACGATCCGGATCAAAAAGGAGGGATACGAAACGGTGGAGCGGTCTGTCACGGTTGAGAGCGAGAAGTTAATTGATCTCGCCGGGATTCAGCTGAAGAAAACCTCGGGCGGAATTGAAGTGGTCAGTGAACCTGTTGGAGCTGATTTCAAACTGATCAAGAAGGTGGGTGATGAGCCGAAGGAACTCATCGAGATTGGAAAAACACCGGCGCGGATTGAGAAACTCGATCCGGGAGAGTATCAGATTCTGATGGCGGTCGAAGGATGGCCTGAGTATTCCAAGATGGTGCGGATCGAGAACAACCGGAACACGTCGGTCTCAGCGGTTTTTGCGAAAGGAGGGCTCAATATTACGAGCGATCCCAATGGGGCGGAGCTCTGGATTCAGAGTGGTAACGGGAATGCCCGAAAGGCGGGGACAACTCCGATGAGTCTCGCCGATCTTCCGGTTGGCAAGCACACCCTCGAACTGCGACATGGCGATTGGGATCCGATTCGCCGGACTGTGGAGGTTCGGGACGGTGTGACTCAGGACCTCGAATTTGCCTGGGAACGGGCCCTCGTGAAATTTGTAAGTGATCCGCCCGGAGCGGTTGTCTTTCAGGATGGCAGACGACTGGGGAACGGGAGTGAAGTGACGCCCTTCTCGCTTGAGATGCCGGAAGGGGAGTATCAGTTTTCCTCGCGGTTTGATCGTTTGAACGAAGTCAATTCGAAGGCCTACGTTGACTCCGGGGCCGGATCGAATGTGGTGAATTTTGAATTCGATTACGGAAAAGTGTTTATCGAGAGCAATCCCTCCGGAGCTGCTGTGATTTCAGGAGGTGTCCCGATCGGGCGCACACCGCTGGCCCTTTCGGTGGTTCCCCCGGGGAGTTACACCTACGAACTGACAAAGCCCCAGCACCGCAGTACGAGAGTTTCCGGTGTCGTCGAGCCCGGTGGTTCTCTGGATTTTTCGGCGACTTTGAAGTTTGATGCAGCACCGGTGATGACCCGGAATTTCACGAACAGCCTCGGTCAGGAGATGGTTTGGTTCGGGCGCCTTGATGGCTGGGTGGCGGCGCACGAGGTCACTCAGGAACTGTTCGAGAGAACGACGGGCGCGAATCCCAGTTATTTCAAGTCGCCGAATCATCCTGTGGACAGTGTGACCTGGTATGATGCGATGAAGTTTTGTGAAGCGTTGACCGGCGAGGAGAGTGCCCGTGGCTCTCTTCCCGAGGGTTATCGTTACCGACTTCCCACCGATCAGGAGTGGAGCCATTTCGTAGGCGTTCAAAAACTGGATGGCGCTGTCTCAAGCCTCTTCGAGCGTCAGAAATCAACGTCGCCCGTTGGTTCGCTGGCTCCCAATGAATTCGGTCTCTACGATGTTCGCGGGAACGTCTGGGAGTGGGTCGGCGACTGGTATTCCCAGACCATCGTGAACCGGATGCGCAACGAAGGCGCCACTCCCAATGAGAGTTGGGTTGGAACCGATCGCAAGGTAATGCGTGGCGGAGCCTGGAATCGGTCTTCCCAGTTTGATCTCAAAGTCGGCAACCGCATGGGTGCTGGCCCGTCCGCGAAAGATCGCTACGATGTCGGGTTCCGGGTTGTCCTCATGAGGGCACGGTAGAACAGCGGTGCTCCCATCGTCCGGAGTTGTGCGGAAGTCGAATCTCCTAAGGGCCTCCTAAGCCTCCCCGGGAGACTTTTCCGGGGAATATCAGTTGCCGGCTTCGGTCTATTTGACGTCGAAGCCGTGGGTGACGGATGCTTCCGGTGTTCCGGCAGGACGGTAGTGAAATACCCGGTTCGCCTGGCTCTCTGCATCGGCGGCAGCGTAGATCGCCACTTCCACTTTCGGTGCGCCGCCGCTCGACTCAGGAAGTGGTTTGGATTCAATTCGAATCAAGTTCTGGCCTTTGTTGACGCCTCCGTTGACGAGTTCCGTGATTTTCAGATTCGAAAAGGTGCCGGTGAGACGATTGTTCACGTAGACTTTCACCTCGTAGCCGGTCGCGTCGATCCAGGCTTCGGCAATCATGTCCGGAGTGGTCACGGGTTGCTCGATGGGCGGGAGTTGTTCGGCCGGCTGAAACTCCGCTCCGTTGAGGAATGAGAAATCGGTGTTTCTGATTTGCAGAAGAATCTCCCCGTCGTCGCCGATACGGACGAGGCGCAGGTTGTCGAATTTCCAAATGCCATCCTCTTTCAAAAAATGCAGGACAAGAAGGTTGTCCGGAATTTCGGTTCCGGTAGCATTTCCAAAATTGGCGCGTCCGAAATAGGTCGATGTGGCTGCGAATCCGTTGCTGAGCACACCCAGTGAAACGAGGCCGCCGAGCTGTGGTGAATCCATCGGATCATCAAAGAGGGTCTGCGGAAAGGGGAGGCGCTGTGAGATGATGCGATTTTCAATCTCCCGCTGACGCGAAAAGGCGGTCGTTGCCTCCCACTTTTTGATGTCCCCGGTGGTCATCGCCGCTTTCCAATTTTCATACGCGCTTTCGAGGGTAACGCGCAGGGTGGGATCGGGTTGAGCAGTTTGTCCGTGAGCCGTATTAAGAGCCGGGACAATTAGCAGAGAAAGAAGGAGTAGGGAAAATCGCATGCGAGAGTTTATCATGAGTATGAGCCCTCAACCAAACCAGTTTTCGGGCACTCTTTCCAGTTGAAGCTTGATAAAAGTTTTCAAAATCATACCGTCTCTATTTAGCTCCAATAGCTATGGGAAAGCCTCTCCATTTTCTGCAAGACCGTGAAAAAATTCTCCTGGAGAACGCGAGACCCCTTATTTATTCACGCCTCGAGTCCGGCGAGGTTCTCCGGATTCATTCGTATATCCCGAAGGATATCAAAGAGGGGGAGAAGCGGCCTGTGTTTCTATTTTTCAACGGCGGTGCCTGGGATCGCGGGAGCGTGAGTCAGTTTGCTCCTCATGCGCTCAATCTGGTTGAGCGGGGAGCTGTCTGCGGACTCGTTCAGTACCGCGATAAGCGTGAGTTTCCGGATTCGACGCCACTGGATGCCTTCGCTGATTGCCGTCTTGCGATTCAGTTTGTCCGGCATCATGCCGAACGAATGCGGATTGATCCTGACAAGGTGATCGCTGTCGGGGCTGCTGCCGGAGCCAATATGGCCGCTTCGGCGGCTCTCAGTAAATCAAAGAAGAAAGCGAAGCCGGGGGATGATGAGATTACCTCGCTCAGTTGCAAGCCGAATGGATTGATCCTGTTCAGCCCTATCATCGACGTGCATAAAGATCGTTACGGCTATGATCAATTTGGTCCTGACATTTCCACGAAGCTGGCGTGTCTCTCGAAGCATATTGAGAGAAAGCTTCCTCCGACCCTTATTCTCCACGGGACTGAAGACCGCCTCATTCCATTCGAAGATGTGTTCGAATTTGCTCAGAAGTTGGAGAAAATGAAAGCCCCCTGCAAGCTCGTCGAGTTTGAGGGCCGCGATCACAGCTTCTTCAATATGAACTTTGATCCGATTTCCTATGAAGCCTGTCTCCTTGAAATCGACACTTTTCTGGATGAACACAAGTTTCTCGAAAAGCCGGAAGACGATCCCCGGGACCCGCGATTGATCTCCTGGCGCGAGTATGACTATTAGGATTTCCCCCTTCGCTTAAGTGTTGTAATTGAGCCATGGCATACCGGATTGTTTTCTGTTCTGCGTTGTTGTTCGCCGGGCTCTTTTTTCTCAGTGCGGAGGAGCCGGTGATGCAGGAAGGCACACCTGAGTCGCGGGGATGGACTCTGACTTTTGTCGATGAGTTTGATGGCGAGCGTCTCGACTATGACAAATGGATTCCTAAAGATCCCTGGGGTGCAGAGCGCAACAACGAGCTTCAGGGATATTGGATCAAAGCATTTCACCCTGAGGATGGAATTCTGAAGATTCGTTGTGAGAAAGAGGACGCCTTTTACGACGGGAAGAAGCGGGAGTATCGCTCCGGGATGATGGCGACGAACCGGACCTTTAACCAGCAGTTCGGACGCTTTGAGATTCGCTGCCGGGTTCCCAAAGGGCAGGGGCTCTGGCCGGCATTCTGGCTTCTGCCCGAGTCAATGGGATGGCCTCCGGAAATCGATGTGCTCGAGATCATCTGCGAAGAGCCTCACAAGCTCCACATGACGAATCACTGGCCGAAACCTTCGAATCCAACCGGGGAATCGGATTCGAACACGGCTCATTTTGATGGCCCTGATTTTTCCGAAGCCTTTCACGTTTTCGCGGTGGAGTGGGAGTCGGACGAGATTCGCTGGTATGTCGACGGGGTTCAGCGGCATTCCAGCAAAGAGGGGATTCCGCAGGAGCCGATGTATATGCTCGTCAATCTCGCCGTCGGTGGCTGGGCGAAAGCACCTGATGAGAACACCGTTTTCCCCGCTGATTTTGAAGTGGACTACGTGAAAGTCTGGCAGCGATAAGGCATTGGCGCCTTTTCTGATTAGGTCTCAATCTCCCGAGGGCACGCATGGCCTGCCGCTGATGCCATTCTAAATGAAATCATGCTGACGGGGCCTTCAGGTGAGAAATCCTGGCAGAGTCGGTATGGTTTTTCCCACAGGCTGCGAGCCGCTCCTGTTTCTGTCTCGAAAATATGGCGATAAAAAAGATTACAGGAATTCTAATTTTTCTTTACTATTTATAAAATTTAGGATAAAGTTTTAAAAACTTACTGATTCTGAGGCTGCTCAGTTTCTCCGTTTCTAAAATACCGCCAAAAAATTATGAAAAAAACAGTGCTTACATTAGCTATTGCGTCCTTCCTCGTAGCAGGAATGGCAGAGGCTGGAGATTGGAGCCGTCCGGCTAAAGGTCTCGCACCTCTTGCCGCTCCGATTACCGGGTCATGTCTCTCCTATGACTACGTTGATCTCGAATACTCATTCGACGATTACGGAAGCCGCTTCTTCGACAACGGAAACTCTTACGGACTTGGTTTCTCGAAGTCACTCGGGTCGCTACTTTTCATCAATGGTTCGATCCACACCGGTGGTTATGATCACAGCTGGGGAGACAACATCGTGGATGTAGACACGCGTCGTTACCGCATGGGTGTTGGTGTTCGTCACGAAATCGCCGAGTGCGTTGACCTCACTTTCGAAGGTGGATTTGATCACATGGATTCAGAATACGGCCGCGATTACAGCCACCGTGACTACGATTCATGGGCTTACTACTTCGGCCCCGGCATCCGCGCCCGTGCCGGACGTTTCGAGTTCTTTGCAAAGGCTCTTTACACAGATCGCGAAGGCGACAAGCGTCAGAGCTACCTTTCCGAGGAAAGTGTCTATCTCGAGCAAGCCTACGATGGTGGCTGGGTTTTCACTCCCGGTGTGATTCTTCACCTCAATGAGCGTCTTGGATTTAAAGTCGCCGGTGAGTTTGATGGCATCGATTCAGCGTTGACTCTCGGAGCGCGTTTCCATTTCTAGAAAACACCCCTTCAGAAACACTTTGAAAGGCCGGATGGGAAACCGTTCGGCCTTTTGCTGTACCGGACTGACTGTTTTTCGTAATCGCGCCTGCACGCTTTACGTGACTTGCCTTTTTATGAAAATGAGATCAGACTTTGCGCCATGATGAGACACTTCTTGATCGCTTTAATCGCCGTTTCCGGGCTTAGTCAAATTGCCGTAGCAAGAACCTGGACTCAGGCGGGGTCGGGAAAGAAGATCGAAGCGGAGCTCATCAAAGTCGAAAGCGGGGTCGCTCATTTGAAACTTCCGAACGGGGGAGTCGGTCAAGTCGACGTCATTTCACTGAGTTTGGATGACCAGGAGTATCTCTCTTCTCTTGAAGCCAAGTCAGCAGCTTCCGGAGGTGCCTCGTGGCCTGCCTTTCGCGGACCGAATGGCGATGACATCTCCCCGGACACCAATTTGTTGAAAGAATGGCCTGAGGGCGGCCCTGCCAAGCGCTGGGTGTTTGAGGATGCCGGAATGGGATACTCAGGATTCAGTGTTGTCGGTGGTATTCTCTACACGATGGGGACTGAGGGCGAAGACGTCATGGTCACGGCAGTGGACACGGCCACGGGTAAGAAAGTTTGGTCAACTAAGATTGGCGAGGATGATCAGCAGGGTTACAGCGCTGGTTGGGGACATGGACCGAGAAGCACTCCGACCTTTTCAGACGGACTGATTTACGCACTCGGGCCGAAGGGGAACTTTGCCTGTTTGAGTGCCGATTCCGGAAGTAAAGTCTGGTCGAAGCATCTCGTCGACGACTTTGACGGTAAGGCCGGAGGATGGGGGTTTTCCGCCTCTCCACTCGTCGATGGAGACCATCTCATTCTCGCTCCCGGCGGTACTGAAGCCGGTATGGTTGCTCTCGATAAAAAATCAGGAAAGACGATCTGGAAGGCTGAAGATTTGAAGCCGGGTAAGGCTGAGTATGCCACCATCATCTCGACCGTGATTCATGGGAAGAAGCAGTACGTGAGACTTTTTGAAAAGGAGCTGGTTGGCGTTTCAGCCGAGGATGGCGAGGTTCTCTGGAGCTCTCCCTGGGGTGGAAAAACAGCGGTTATTCCGACTCCGATTGTCGATGGCGATGAGATTTACATCACTTCCGGTTATGGTGTCGGCTGTAAGCTGGTGAAAGTGAGTTCGGACTGGTCAACGGAGGATCTCTGGGAAAACAAGGAGATGAAAAATCACCACGGGGGCGTCGTAAAAGTTGGCGATCACCTATACGGATTCTCAGATGGCGCCGGGTTGATTTGTCAGGAGTGGAGTTCCGGTGAAATGGTTTGGAACGAGAAAGGTCAGTTCACCTCGAAAGGCTCTGTTCACGTCGCTGACGGTCACTTATACACTTTGAACGAAGATGATGGAACCGTTCTCCTCGTTGAGGTTTCCCCGAAGGGCTTCACCCAAAAGGGGCAGTTCAAACTCGATCCACAGAGTCCTAACAGAAATCCGAAAGGAAAGGTCTGGACTCATCCTCTCGTCATCGGTGGAACGCTCTACCTGCGGGATCAGGAGTATATTGTCGCTTACGACGTGAGCGGTAAGTAGATCTGCTTCTATTTCTGATTTCTTCAAATTCAACAGGGTTAGGTCTCTGATTCAACCCTGTTGAATCTACAACGTTAATGGATGCTTCCGGTGAGCCCGAAGATGGAGCTTTAGAGACTCCGCGAAAGGTGCCGCGAAAGGCTGCCCGGTGGTCCTGGCCGCTGATTCTGTTTTCGATTATTCCTCTCGGAATACTTTTGGAGAGGCTTCCGGTCGACGGGGAAGTTGCGGCTGCTGAAACGGTGGTAGCGGTCGATCCTGCTGAGCTTGCGATTCTGAAAATGCAGGCGCAGGTGGTCATCGCCTCGCAGAAGTTTGAGCCGGGAAAAGTAGAGCTGATGCTCGAAGATCTTTCCGGGTTGGCGGAAAGCCCCGGAGCAATCGCCGGACTGGCATTGATCGAGAAGTTCGTCTTGCCGGATAGCGACCGTGCTGTTGAAACGGTAAAGAAGCTGCCGGCGGATAAGATGCCGATCACGGCGCAGCTGGTTGAGAAAGCTGTCGAATCGGGGCTGAACGACGGGGAGAGAGCTCAACTTCAGGAGGTGATTGGTGAATGGTATGCCAGTCTCGCACCGGCTGAAGGCGGTGAGGAGTCACCTTCGGCGGGAGCGATCCGGACCCGCTCGATTGTCGTTTTTATGGTCGGTTCCGTTTGTTTTCTCTGCGCTTTGGCAGGACTGATTGCCGGGGGTGTTTTGGTCATCATTCACGCGAATCGAATGAATCGCGGCATGAGTGTCAACGCATTGAAGATCGATGAGAGACAGGACGGTGTTTATCTGGAGTGTTTCGCTCTTTATCTGGGAGTAATGTCCTTAGGTTCGCTCGGGGCGGAGCTTTTTCATCCGGCTCTCGCAATGATAGCTTTTGTGGGCGCTGTGATCGTGCCTCTCGTTTGGCCGATTTTTAGAAAAGTGAGCTGGAAAGCGTTTCGACACAATATCGGGTGGCACCGGGGAGAAGGATTTTTCCGTGAGGTCGGGGCGGGGATAGTCGGTTATTTCGGCGTGCTCTCAATTGCCTCAATCGGGATTACGATCACGGCCCTCCTGATGTTTGTTTCCAAATTGTATGGGGACGATCCCTCGGGAGTCGCCGCGCCGGGGCCGGAGCCACATCCCATTGTCGGCTGGATTTTTGAGGGCAGCATACTTGTTAAACTGGGCTGTCTTTTTCTGGCCTCTGTTTTCGCCCCGTTTTTCGAAGAGACCTTCTTCCGGGGGATGTTCCATCGCTACTTGAGGGGGCGGTTTGGGTTTTTAGTCTCCGCTTTGATCGGCGGACTGATTTTCGCAGTTCTCCATCCACAGGGGTTTTATGCGGTGCCGGCTTTGGCGGCGATGGGGGTGGGTTTTGCTCTGATCCGCGAATGGAGGGATTCTCTGATCGCCCCGATGGTGGCCCACGCGATCAACAACGGAGTTCTCGTTTTTGCCCTTTGGGCGACTCTCTAAACGTAACGCTTCCTTTTCAAAACGTGAAAAGGCACAGCGCACTGCTGAAAGGTTCTACTGTATGGTCACAAGTGGAATTTTAATTAATTAACCTTAATAGTAAAAACATCTTGATAAATTGATTTTACCACTTTAATCTCAATTTACTAAAATAATCATACTTTTAGAGTTGTTCTATTAAAGCCGCTCTTTTGAGTATGAAATCAGTAGTAGCTCCCTCATTCCTTCAACTGGCTTTATGTCATTCTCATTTCGAAATATCTTCAACCCGGAAGACGGGGAGTCCGAAGGGTCCCCCTTTCAGGCAGGAGGTGATTTGAGGCATCAATCGCCGTTTTCGGCGCCGGAAGGAGCTGGGAGAAAGTCGATTCCGTGCCAGACTTTTCAGGTAAGCGAGTTGTTGCCGTTCATCCCGCCGGCTATCGCGGCTCAGACGGGAATTCCGATGACAAAGGAGGTTGATATTCCTTTATCGGCAGATGGTTCGAACGATGTGCTTCTCTCGACCATCTATGAGGTGTGCCCTGAGCTGTTTGCCGCGGAGATCACTCCACTGAACGAATCCACAGTGACCCTTCCTGCAAAACTGGGCAGTCCTCCTGAGCTCACTCCCGGATCCAATTCACCGTTTACACCCGGAGCTGCCTTTTCAAAGCCGCCGGGAATGGCCGCGTCTTCCCCTAAACCCGCGCAGAACACGTCTTCAGCCCCGACAGGTTCAGAGAAGTCGAATCCTTTCTGGTCTCCCGAAGAGGATGAAAAGGCACCTGAAAACAAACAGCAGCCCTTGAATAATATGAGCGAACCCCACTCCCAGCCCCGAGCTGCCTCCAATAATGCAGAGGGCAAAACACCACAAGGATTGGGAGGTTTCGAGAAGCCTCAGATGAATACCCCTCCATCCTCGCCATTTAATTCGGGAGATGCTGAAAGGAAAGAACCGGGCGCCCACTCGTCCGGTCAGGGTGCTGTTCCCAACGGATTCTCCGGGCCGGCAGCCTCAAATCCTTTTGAGCAGAAGGCTCCCTCTGAAAAAGAGAAGCCACTCAGCGACGGGAAACCCGCGCCATCTTCCCAGTTTTCGGGGAACCCTTTCGAAAGCGATGAGGGATACTCGACACTTTTCTCGACCCAGGCGGAAGCGGATTCGGAAATTCCGTTTCCCTCTCCGTCAGCTAAACCGGCAGAGCCGGCGAAGGCGAAGCAAACGCCCGGGGACAGCCCGGATGGAACCTGGGGCACGATGTTTGATGCTAAGGCCGATCCCGATGGTGACTCCGGCTCTGATGCCGTCAGCAAAGGTTTTGAAAGTATCGGGAATCTAATTCCGGGAGGTTCTGCAGCTTCTAAAGCTCCCGATGCTCCTAACTCAGGATTTCCACCACCGGCCGGCGGCAATGCTTTTGGCAGTCCGGATGATGACGATGATGATTACGGACTTTTCCTTCCTCCGGTAAGTGAGGAGCATGAGCTCCCATCGGGCTTCCAATCGGAGAAGACTGCTGCCCCTGAAGAGGAGGAAGCATCGGAAGAAGCCGTCGAAGTCTCTGAAGAGGAGGAAGTGAATCGGCCTTCTTTCGGGTTCGAGGCTGCTACCCAGTCGATTCCAAAAGGATTTGCCGAAACGAAAAGCGAGCCGCCTCTGAAGGCGCCGGCGTCCCCGTCTGCTCCTGTTGATGAGTCGCCTGTGAGGGCGCAGGGATCAGCGTTCTCCGGGAGTGCCTTCCCTCAGCAGCCGCTTCAGCAGCCTGAGCCGGCGGTGTCTATCGAGCCGGATGAACAGCCCGTTCCCGGACCGTTGGCGAGGCCTGAACTGGTTCAGCCGGCTGCGAAGGTTGAGCTGGAGCCGGAGCCGGAAATTGAAACCATCGCCGCACCCGCACCCGCTCCTGCTTCGGCACCCGCTCCCGCTGCTGCTGCTGCTGCTGCGAATGTCGCTCTTCCCGGCCTTTCCCATTCCAATGAGATTCGGGATCTCGAGCTGAGAGCCATTTTCTCAACCAATGATCCTTTCACTCTGCGATCCGTGGCGAGACGGGTGGTCGCATTGCCGGGGATCTCCAGTTGTGCACTGGCGACACCGGGGCGCCTCGTTCAGGCGTCGAGGAATGAAGAAAGCCGCATCGGGGATGAAGCGAAGGAAATGGTGCAGACGATTAGAAACCTCGCCAAGTTGACCGGGCTTCCCGATGCGCAATCCTTCACTCTCCAAACCGACAAGGGTATTGTCAGTATCTTTCTGGACGGTGAATGTTGCCTCACTGTTCATCATGAAGTTGCAGAATTTGAACCGGGGACCCGTGAGAAACTAATCCTCATTTCCCGGAATTTGGAGAAACTCGAAAAATAGGAAGCCATGGCACTCGTCCGACACGACACTCAGGAAGTTCAGTTTAAGCTGGTCTATTGTGGACCTCCTGAAGGTGGTAAGACGACGAATCTCCAATACATCCACCGTCGCCTCGATTCCTATTTACGCGGAGATTTGATCTCAGTGGCGACGGATCAGAATCGAACGATCAGCTTTGATTTTCTGCCCATTCACACCACTGAAATTGAAGGCTACCAAACCCGCTTTCAGCTCTATACGGTGCCCGGACAGGATGTCCTTTCAGAAACCCGCAAGAACGTTCTCGCGGGGGCTGATGGTGTTGTATTCGTGGCCGATTCGACGCCTACGAGACTGGGGGCTAATTTGAGTGCCTACAATAACTTGCGTGAGGCGCTCCGCGAAAATTGCATCGATCCCGACCGTCTTCCGATTTCTTTTCAATACAACAAACGAGATCGTGCCGATGCGACGTGTCCTGATCTTTTTGATGAAATGTTCGGAGTGAGGCGCGCATCGTTTCTCGCCTGTGCCACTTCCGGATACCAGGTGTTTGCGACTCTCGACGATCTCACTAAACAAGTGATCAAAGGATTTCATTCCCAAGCGGTTAGAAAAGAGGGTAGTATGGGAGGCAGCAGGGCTAAATCCGAGGTTCCGGTTTCTTCTGAGAACTAGGAACGGGATTTTTGACCGGGCTGCTATGGTGGGTATGAGATCCACCAATGGGAAATTTGAGAGTTAATGAGCGAAGCGAATGATAAATCAACCGGGGACGTCAGTCCTCCGCAACCACTGGAGATCAGCAGCGAGATAGCCGCGAAAGCTGACGACCTGTTGCGGCGTTTTGCAGAAGAGGCTGGGCTGGAGACTGCTCTGGTAGTGGATCGAAGCGGCGCGCTTGTCGCCGGGATTTCCTCGGAAGCTGAGGTGACAATTGATGTGATATCCGCGCTGGTTGCCGGTGCGAGCGGCGCGATGCGGGCCCTCGTGAAGGAACTGGGGGAAACCGGAAACATCGAAAGCCTCCACCAGGGGGGCGATCGCCTGCTCTATCTTCGCGAGATGATTAACCGCTTTATCCTCGTGGGGGTTTCTGATTGCTCGACACCCGCCGGGATCGTCCGGGAGGAGGCCTCGAAAGTGAGCGATGCCCTGCAGGAACTGCTCGCTGATATCCGGCAGTCTGAACCGCAGAAGGAATACAAAGAACTCGCTCCGATGAAGTCGCTTCGTTCGATGTCGCTGCAGCGGACCGCGAATCGACTTTTAGCTCCGGCGATCTTTCTGGAGGACGATGAAATACCGGAGACGCCTGTTGAAATCGTGGGGAAAGTGGAAGATCCACCCGTTCCTGCTGCCCCGGCACCGGTTGAAGAGCCGGAGCCTGTCGAAGAACCGGGCCTTGTCGACGAGCCTGAGATGCCTCCTGCGACTGAATTGGAGCCCGCGCCGGAGATTGCTCCCGAGGTAGCCTTCGAAGTGGAGGAGGAAATCGTCATTGAGGAAACTCTCGAAGAGGATGAGGAACCCGTTGAGCTTGAAGAGCCTGGTCTTGTTTCACCTGACGAGGGCGTCGCCGAAACCGTTTTTGAGGAAATCGAAGAGGTGGAGGAATTTGAGGAGGTCGAGGAGATCCACGACGAAGCGCCTGAAGTTGAAATGGAACCGGTTGCGGAGATTCCCGAGCCCGAGCCTGAACCCGAGCCGAAAGAAATTCTTGAGCCTCTCGATTTTGGTGAGCCTGAAATCGTCATTGAGCAACCGAGCCTGAAAAAGAGCCCTTTCGAGGAAGTGGAGTTTGATGAAGTCCCTTCGGAACCTGCCCCGGCTGCAGAGATTCGTATCGGCGGGAAGAGTGTTTCATCCATTTTTGAAATGGAGGCTGATGAAGAGCCCGGGGTGGCCTTCGAGCTGGAACCCGGGGAGGAGGAACCTGCGGAAGTCGCTTTTGATGAGGAGGTTGAATCTGAGTCAGGGTCGATTTTTGAAGTCGATGAACCGGGGGCTGAAAGCCGCGGGGAAGATCGTGAAACTCCCCCTGTCGCCTTTGAGATTGATGAGGTGGAAGAGGATCATGAGATGTCGGATCATGACGACGACGACGATGCGGAGGATGACGAAAATGACGGGGAATCCGAAGGTCGTGCTGCCGGACCATTTTACTTTTAGTCTATCCTTTTCATGAAGGGGAATGTCTTTGCCCGTTGGCTGGATTGTGCTTATGATTGAGCTTCGGGGAAGATAGCTCCGTCTTGTTTTCTATGGATCTTATTACAAAAGGCGGGCCCCTGATGTGGCTCCTTTTAGGCTGTTCGGTGATAGCAATTGCCATTTTTCTCGAAAGGCTTTTCTATTTCCATCGAGCTAGAATTGATGTCGGCGATTTGCTGTTCGGATTGCGAAATCTCATTAAAAACAAGGCCTACTCAGAGGCTTTGTCGGAATGTGTCTCGACGCCCGGACCTGCGGCCCGTGTGATTCAGTCTGCGATTCGCCGTTACTCGATGCCGCGAAGCGAGCTGAAGGAGATCGTCCAGGAGAGTGGCCAACTTGAGGTGCCGAAGCTGGAAAAGCACCTTTCGGTTCTTCTCACGGTTGCCTACATCGCCCCCCTGATCGGTTTGCTGGGATCCGTTCTCGGTCTCGTCGATACGTTTGTGCAGATCAGCGCGGTTGGTGGATTTGTGAGGGTGGCTGAGATTTCCCAGGGCGTCTACGAGGCGTTGATTACTTCAGCGGCGGGCCTGATGGTGGCGATTCCATCCTTTGTCTTCTATTCTCACCTCAAGGCATACGCCAAGAATTTGATGCACGATATGGAGAGCGCCGGAATTGAGATCGTAAATACGATTTGTGACCTTCGGACGCACACGGATGATATCATCTCGATGCGTCCCGATTCGCCTCCCGCCGAAGGTTCTGATGACGGATCCTCGAAAGAGGAGCGCGATCTGTAAATTTGATTGAATTCGAGCTTTGAAACTGGAATCCACATTGAGTGATCGCGGAGGGGCTCTTTATACAGCTCCGCTGATAGATGTGATCTTAATGCTGATCATCTTTTTCCTTTTCGGCTCCAACCTCGTTTTGAAATCGGGATTTGAAGTCAATCTTCCCACCTCGACAGCCTCATTGCCGTCTGCGGAGGACGCGCACATTATTACCGTGATTCCCGGTGAGTCATCCAAGTTCTATTTTAATGATGAGTGGATCACCCTTGAGGAATTGCCGGCGGCGCTCGACGAGTCGAAAAAGCGTTCGCATGAGGTGATCCTTCTGGGAGATGAGGAGGTCGATTATGGTTCGGTGATGAAAATCGCAAGTCTGGTAATCAAGCAAGGGTTCGAGCTATCCTTCGCGACACAGCAGGAGATTCCTTAACCTCTTCACTCTGAAATGGCGATCGATCCGGGAGAAGAGGAAGACGAACGGGGACGGACCTTTTACTGGGCCCGGGAACGCGGGCTCTGGTTTTACGTCACCGCTTTTTTTGTCGTTTCAATCCTTATTCATGGATCGGGGTTTTATCTCTTTCAGGTTGTCTACCCGAGTCCGGTTCGGAAGGAGTCTGATCCCGAGAAAATCGGTATTCTCGATACCTCAAACCCCTCGGTGAGAACGATTCTTCAGCGTGTCAGCGACCGGACGATTTATCTTAAGCCCGCCTCTACGAATGCTGATGTCCGCGTCCGGTTGAAGGATGATCCTGTTCGTTTTACCCCGGCGTTTCAGGAAACGGAGATTTCTCTGGAGCCCTTACGTTATCATTGGTCGATTCCGGGCAGGATCGCGCCACTGGGGAGTTCGGGAGGCGATGGAGCTGCAAGCGGGAAGCTGCTTTCCGGAAGGCTCACGGTGCGGCTGAGTGAAACTCTGAGAGAACGGGGGATAGCTCCCTGGTCGATCATGAAGGATTACTTTGAGAGGGCCGAGGCGCTGCCGAGTCTTCAGTTTAAAATGGAAGTCTCTCCGGAAGGGAATGTGGAGATTACCGGTATTGAATCGGAGCTGGAAGTTGAGGACGAGGAGGCGCTCAGGGCGCTCGTTGAGTCCACTCTGCGGTTTAATCCGGGGAGCGAGCCTGAAACAGGCTCGATGGAGATTTTTGTCGATGGTTGATTTTTCCTGAGCTCCGTTGGAGAGTGGTTTGAACCAGGTGGCCCGGGCAGCGAGGGCTGAAGCTTTTATATTCCGATGTTTCACGTAACCTTAGATGGCATGATTGCCGTGTATTTAGTGGTGATTCTCTGCGCCCTTTTCTTTGCCTGGCTCGCCGCTGAAATCTTCCGGAAAGGCCGTGAGAACAGGCGTCGGAAGCATTTTGTGATCTGTGGAATCTGCGATCATGTCTTCGAAGATCTTTCGGAACGGGATTTGGCGGAATGCCCCCGTTGCGGAGCGATGAACGAAAGGGAACGGATCATTGAGATATAGGCGAAATCGTCTTGCATTGAATCTCATGCCAGTAGAGTTTAGACACTCAAAATGGTATCAGAAATGGAACGTCGTGTCGTCATTACAGGAATGGGTGTTGTCTCTCCGGTTGGAAACAACGTAGAGGACTTCTGGGCAAGTCTTGTCGCTGGAAAGAGTGGTATCACCAATATCAATAAACCCGAGCTGGCGCAGTATGACTGTCAGATAGCGGGGATGGTGAAGGATTTTGATGCCAAACCTTACTTCAAAGAGTATAAGGACGCCCGTCGTGCTGACCGTTTCGCCCAACTCGGGATGGCTGCATCGGTGATGGCGATTCAGGATTCAGGGATCGATTTCGACAAAGTGGATAAAGATCGCTTCGGATGTATGGTCGGAAGTGGTATTGGCGGTCTCGGAACGCTTGAGGAGCAGCACGTGAATCTGCTGGAAAAAGCGCCCTCACGCGTCTCTCCGTTCACCATCCCGATGATGATTGCGAATATCGCCAGCGGCATGGTCTCTATCGAGTTTGATCTCCGCGGACCGAACATGTGTATCGTAACAGCTTGTGCGACCGCTACTCACAGCATTGGAGAAGCGTGGAGAATGATTAAATTCGGTGATGCTGATGCCTTCGTCGCAGGCGGTTCCGAATCTACGATTTGCCCGATGGGCCTTGCCGGATTCGGCAATATGAAGGCTCTCAGTATGCGAAACGATGATCCTGAGAGGGCTTCCCGTCCGTTTGATACCGACCGCGATGGTTTTGTCATGGGCGAGGGTGCCGGCGTCTGTGTGATCGAGGAGCTTGAGCACGCAAAGGCACGTGGAGCCCACATTTATGCTGAGCTCACCGGATACGGGATCTCTTCTGACGCTTATCACCTTACATCTCCTCATAAGGACGGTGACGGCGCGCGTCGCTGTATGGAGATGGCTCTGAGGCACGGAAAGGTGAATCCAGAGGAGGTGGATTACGTCAATGCGCATGGAACCTCTACAGGTTTGGGCGATGTCGGCGAAACGAAAGCGATCAAATCCGTCTTCGGCGATTATGCCAAAAATGGACTCACTGTAAGCTCGACTAAATCGATGACAGGACACCTTCTCGGTGCTGCCGGTGGGGTTGAGCTTGCGGCCTGTGTGAAGTCGATCAACGAGGGCATCGTTGCCCCCACGATCAATCTCGACAATCCCGATCCGGAATGTGATCTTGATTACGTCCCCAATACGGCGCGTGAGATGAAAGTGGATCGTGCCCTCACGAACTCCTTCGGGTTCGGCGGGCATAATGCTTCACTGCTTGTGGAGCGTTACAACGGTTAGCGTTTCGGCGTTTTTTATCCGGGACCTGCCGCGAGGTAAGGGGCCGAAAGGGGGAGCGAATCCGGCGTCACGCCGGTTTGCCTGCTGGTGTCTCCGCGTATTGGGGCTGAGTATTGGAAGCGAAAAAGCTGTCCTCACTTTGATTCATAACGGGCATTAAACGATTGCCCCCGATCTCGCAGGCTCCGATCGCATCCGCTGCCAGCGCAGGGGAATCAAGCATCCAGGGGCCCAGGCACGAAAAAAGCCGCATCGGAATGAAGCGGCCTTTCCCGGATAAACTGATTTGCCGTCGGGCTAGATGGCGAGAGCGGTCTCTTCTTCGTCGCGGAAAAAATCGTCGTCGCTGGTGTCGCCCGGCTTGCGAAGAGGGCGTGGACCGGGATCCTCTTTCTTCTGGAGGGCGCGGCGGAGCTTTTTCAGGGCGATGTTCTGCAACTGACGAATACGCTCACGAGTGACACCGAACTCCTGACCGACTTCCTCGAGGGTCTTCGGCTTCTGGCCTGCGAGGCCGAAACGGGCATCGATAATCTTACGCTCACGCTCGTCGAGGACCTCAAGGAGATCGTCGAGCTGCATGTGCATGTTTTTGTGGCTCAGAAGCTCCAATGGCGTCTGTGCCTTCTCATCACCGATAATCTCACCGAATTCGGTGTTGTCGTCGTCGCTGATAGGCGCATCAAGCGAAGCGGGGCGCAGTGCCGCTGATTTCAGATGCGAAAGTTTGGCGCGGTCGATACCGATTTCCTCGGCCAACTCTTCATCGGTGGGCTCACGACCGAGTTCTTCGGAAAGAACCATGGCAACGCGGCGCATCTTGGAAATTTTGTCGACCATGTGAACCGGAAGACGAATTGTCTTACTCTGGTTCGCGAGGGCACGCTTAATGGACTGCTTGATCCACCAGGCGGCGTAAGTCGAGAGCTTCCCCCCTTTGTTCGGGTCAAAGCGCTCAACCGCTTTCATCAGGCCAATGTTACCTTCGGAAATGAGATCGAGGAGCGGCAGGCCGTAGTTTGCGTAATCCTGAGCGATCTTCACAACGAGTCGAAGGTTCGCCTTGATCATGTGGGCGCGCGCTTCCTTATCGCCGTTTTTAATGCGATCAGCCAGTTGCACCTCTTCTTCGCGCGTGAGCAGAGCAGTCTTACCGATCTCCCGAAGGTAGATCTTAATGCCGCCGTCCATTTCCAAATTAGCCATTGGTATTCTTCTAAAGTTGAGTGGTAGTCGTTACTTGCGCGTCCAAATGGTCATAGCAAAAGACGTTCCATGTCTTTTGCTTTCCTCGTTTGAATTTGCAGTTGAGTGGTGTCGAAAAAAAATGAGGATGGCTTGTGTAAAGGTCCTTCTCCGAGAGTAACCGGACCTTTTATCTTTTAGTAACGTAATTGCCAATTGAATAATGCCTCAATTTTGCTTTCAACACGTCTAGTGTTTGTCAGTCGCTCCTTAGATCTGTTCAATAAAAATACAACAAATATAAATGAGCGACTCTACTTGGTTCATCTTTATGGAATTTCAAGTTTTTAAGCAAGAAAATAGTTTGCAATTTTTGTGAGGTGAGCGCGTTATGCTCAATTCAGCAAAAAATCCGCCCAAATTGTGCCGATCCGGCAAAAGGGCTCCGGAGTATCCTGCTAATCTGATTGGGGTGGACAGCTTTCGCGAGGGTTTGCACCCTTGCGCCGCAGATCAGTTCCCGGAAAGTTTTTTGACCAGTTCAACAAATTCGGTGCGATAGCCGTGAGGATCGGGGCCGGCTGACCGCTTTGCGAGGGCGAGGACATCGTCCAGAGTGGCGTCCTTTACGTCCTCGTTGTCCCGTAAAATCATTCCAAATAGCGCCACTGCGGCGGCGAAGCGATGATCACGGGAGGTGAGAGAATTGATCATGTTGGGGGGAAGGATCGTTTCGGTCATGAGAATGGATCTTTCTTCTTCGGGTTTCTTGTAGCGGAGTTTGATGAGGGCGAGCTCTTCGCTCGGGATCAGTTTTATTTTCCGGGCGGCTTCGCCTCTATTTTGATAGCGCAGTGCGGGGGCTTCGGGCTCCGCTCTGCCGGGAATGATTTCATACAGCGCTGTCACGGTATGACCCGAGCCGATCTCTCCCGCGTCGACTTCATCGTTCGCGAAGTCCTCTGGAGCGAGCTTCCGGTTCGCGTAGCCGATGAGCCGGTATTGAGCAACCCGGGCCGGATTGAACTCCACCTGGATCTTCACGTCTTTGGCAATCGTCACGAGCGTCCCCATGAGATCGCTCAGGAGCACTTTCCGGGCTTCTCTGATTCCGTCGATGTGAAAGTAGTTTCCGTTTCCGCGATTTGTTACTTCCTCAAGCATCGCGTCGTTGAGATTTCCCTGGCCGAATCCGAGAACGCTGAGGTAGGTTCCGCTTTCAGCTTCCTTCTCAACGAGGCTGACGAGTTCTTTGGTTCCGGTGAGGCCAACATTAAAATCACCATCGGTGCAGAGGATGACTCGATTGATTCCGTTTTCGACAAACCGCTCCTTCGCGAGACGGTAGGCGAGTTTGATCCCTGCGCCTCCGTTGGTGGAACCTCCTGACTCGAGATTCGCAAGGGCATTAAGGATCGTTTTCTGTTCGCGTCCGGAAGTGGGCGGAAGGGCAAGGCCTTCTGATCCGGCGTAGACAACGATGGCCACCTCGTCTTCGGCTGTGAGCTCTTCGACGAGGATGGAAATGGCTTGTTTTAAAAGCGGGAGTTTGTTCGGTTCATTCATCGAGCCGGAGACATCGAGGAGAAAGACCAGGTTGGCGGCGGGACGATCGGTGCGGGGGATTTCCCTGCCTTGCAGGCCAACCCGCAAGAGTTGATGGCTTTCGTTCCAGGGGCACGGCGCGGCTTCCAGCTGAATTGAAAAGGGCTCTTCGCCTTGCGGTTGGGGGTAGTTCCAGTCGAAGTAATTGACTATCTCCTCGATTCGAACGGCATCATTCGGGATCGATTCGAGGGTTGCCCCGTCGCGGATCATGGCGCGCAAATTCGTCCACGATGCGGTGTCGACATCGGTGGAGAAGGTGGAGAGAGGAGCCGCGAGGGGGGAGGCCCAGGGATTGTCGATCAGAGTATTGTACTGCGATAGAGTGATCGATTCATGCAAAGGGATGGAGATGTGTGACCGACTGCCCGTGTGCGGTTGGAGTGGACGTCGGGTGACTCCGTCGAAAGCGGGGCTGTGGTCGAAGAAGGATTGGGAAACAATGTTGCTCCCTGAACTATTGGAAACGGTGGGGTCGTTCAAATTCGGGACGCTGAAAGTTGAAAAGGCAGACGATTTAATGGAGTCAATGGAGTTATTTGTCCCGTTGACGACAGGGGGAGTCATTGAGAGCTGATTCAGGCGGGTCGTTTCGATGACCTTCTTGTGGCTGTCCGATGATTGGGGGTATGCCACAATTTGGGCGGCGACAGGTTCGTTAATCGTGTTGATTTGAATTCCCGCGAACCAGAGTCCTGCTCCCAGAAGCAGGGTTGCGGCAACCCCTGATGACCACATCGCTTTTCGATGAACCTTTTCAGCGGGTGCTGGCATCGGAACCACATCCGCCTCCTCAATCGCTGCCTCCATTGTCTTCAGAAAAGCAAGGTCATCGGCATTCTCATTTGTTGCGACTTCATTGAGCAATGCATCGACGATCACATCGCTTTCGTTCCGGTCTGATTCGAGTGGTGAAAGATTAGACATGGGAGCTTTCGGTTTGGAGTTTCGTTTGAGGTGCGATTTGCGAGGCAATGCAGTCGTGGAGAAGCGCGCGGGCCCGTTGGAGACGTTTTCGTAAATTGGCCGGTGATATTTGGAGTGATTCGGACGCTTCGTTGCCTTCCCGGCCTTCAAAATAGAATGCCTCGACCGCTGTTTGGTAATTAGACGGGAGTTTGCCGACGCAGGTGGTCACGATTTCAAAAATGGAATTTCCCGATTCTTTTGCGGTCTGCCAGGCGCTGATTTCACGTTCGAGGAGTTCGATGTCGAAAATGGGATCCCGCTGCTGGCGCCGGAACCAGTCTTTCGTTTTGTTGCGGACGATTCCCCGCATCCAGGCACCGAAGTCCCGTGATTCGTCGAATCGTTCGAAGCTTTTCCACGCGGAGACGAAGGACTCCTGAACGATGTCTTTGGCCGACTCACGCGAACCTGATGCGGCTGCCGCGAAGACGAGTAGTTCGCGATGGTGTTCTCGCATCCGCGCAGAAAATCGCTGCCTTAGTTCACCGGGATTCGGGGTGGGGGACTCACTCATTCAACCATCTATTCGCAAGTCGACCCACCGTTTGTGACACAATCGGCGAAAAAATGGGATCAAGCGCGGCGCAGCCCGGCTTAGCGGGCATTCTTTTTCTTTTTCTTAATCCTGCTCATAATCTCTGCAGTTCAGATCCGAAGGCGATCGAGACTTTTGCAAAGAGCGGTTGGGCTTCGTGCCACGTTTTTGGAAACGCGGCTACCAGAGCTGACATAATGGGAGGACTGATTCTATAGGCGGCGCACCGTTTCGGAGGTGATCAGGCACGGCGCAGCCCGGCTTAGCGGGCATTCTTTTTCTTTTTCTAAATCCTGCTCATAATCTCTGCAGTTCAGATCCGAAGGCGACCGATACTTTTGCAAAGAGCGGTTGGGCTTCGAGCCACGTTTTTGGAAACGCGGCTACCGGAGCTGACAAAATGGGAGGACTGATTCAATAGGCGGAGCACCGTTTCGGAGGTGATCAGGCGCGGCGCAGCCCGGCTTAGCGGGCACTCTTTTTCTTAATCCTACTCATAATCCCCTCCGGAGTGAGGTGAGCTGAAAGTTTGGACCACGCTTCTGGAAACGCGGTTTCCTGGCTGCCAAACCGTATTACCGGCCGCGATTCGCCCATTCTTTCGAAGCGGCGGCGAGGATGTCGCGGTTGGTCTTAATAGCGGGATCAGCAGCCTTCTCGTGTGCCTTGAGATGGAGTTTCCAGTCGGCGATGGTTTTGGCGACTACTAGAATGATGAGCAAAAAGACAGGCTGTCCCAGCGCCTGAATCGCGAATCCGCCAAACACAATCGCTACATGGAGCGCCAGCATGCGGGGGTAGGGCGCCGCCATTTCAAGGGGCACAGAGGTCCGGGTGTTCTCGCCACGGCCGAGGTAGTTTCGAAAGAATGAGTAACCGTGGCTGATGATGAGACCTAAAACTGCCCACTTCAGGTCTCCTGAGAGTCGTGATACGGCTTCTTTGAAGGCGCCTCCGATGATGGAATCTCCGAGAAAGCTCACAACAAATACCCCGTGGACGAGGCAGAATATCCCGTAGTGGATCGTGAAAAAGCCCGCAGTGACGATCTTTCCCCCGGGGCTTGCCTGCTTCACGTTGAGAATGCGCAGGATCGAAAAGCCCCCGACGACCAAATTCTCAGCCCAGTAAATGAGAATGATATCGAGAACGTCCCATTTGAAGAAAATCGTACCGAAGAGGGGAACGAGATTGGCGATAATGAGAAATGTCGCTGACGACTTCACCGACTGAGATTCCGAAGTTGCTGGGTTGTTTTCCACGGTGCCAATCGTCCTGTTTGCAGGGGCAATTTCAAGCAATTTTGAGGTCTTGAAATTCTATATGCACCCGGGGTCAACGCTCAGTCAGCTTGCCGGCTGCGCTCTCTTTTTGTGCTCTTTGTTGTGCAGTTTCCAGTCAAAGTAGGTTTTCCCGAGTACCAGGATGAGAAGCAAATACAACGGTTGCCCTGCTTTTTGAACCGCGAATCCACCGACGATCACAGCGACATGGAGCACAATGAGGCGTGGGTAGGGAGCGAACATCTCGTCCCCGAGGCGGGTGCGGGCATTCTCCCCCGAGCCGAGGTAATTGTGATAAAAGGAATAGCCGTGGCTGATGAACAGCGCCGGCAGGGTCCATTTCATCCCTTCGGTAAGCAACAGCATGGCCTCCCGGGTTCCGACGACTTCCGGCGCGAAAAAGCTGAGGACAAAGACTCCGTGGCCCGCGCAGAAACCTCCGTAGTGAATGAAAAAGAAGCAGGCGAAGAAAATTTTGGCAGCGAGTCCACTGGTTTCGACAGCTCCCTCTTTAACGGTGAGGATTCGCAGAATGGCGTAGAAGCCGACGACGAAATTCTCACCCCAATAGACGAGAACGATGTCGAGCACGTCCCAATTGAAAAAGAAGGCTCCAATCAATGGAATCAGGTTCGCTGCGATCAAAAAGGCAGCGGATGAGCTGAGTGATTTGATTTTGGAATCGGACGCGTAAGGATTCATTCGGGGGGAGCGTCTGAGATGAGCGGCATTATTCAAGCAATATTGAGTTCGCCGTGATTCTCAAAGGTGGTAAAATTCCGCTTGATTGCAGGGATCATCGCGACTAATTTCGGCCCCTTTTACTTTTTCCAGATACGATCATGAAAGCGGATATCCATCCAGAATACAACGAAGCAACGATTCAGTGCACTTGTGGCAACGTCATTCAGACTCGCTCGACGGTGCAGGATTTGCACGTCGGTATTTGCTCTGCCTGCCACCCGTTCTTCACTGGTGAGCAACGCTTTGTCGATACCGCAGGTCGTGTTGATAAGTTCCAGAAGCGTTTCGGCGAAAAAGGTGGCGCACGCCGCAAGAAGCCGAAGCTTTCTGATCTGAGCGCTTAGCTCCCCCATCCCCGTCCTATAGAAAGACGGGGATAATCGCGAACGGTGATGGTTCCTGTAAAAGGGGGCTTCACCGTTTTTTTTGTATCTAAATCTCTGATTTAGACCTTTTTCCTTCTCACTACCTTTTCTCTAAACCTACAGCTGCTACTCCGGCGACCGGACTCTCACATCATGGACTACGAACCACTCATTGAAAAAAAGCGACTTCGACTTCCTGAAATCGAAGGATTCATGGCTCAGGATGGTTTTTTCGATGACCCGAAGGTGGCCGGGGAGATGACGAAGGAGTACAACCGTACGAAAAAGCTTCTCGAAGACTGGGAGGAACTCCACAAAACGAGGGCGGATCTCGAAGAGAATATTGAACTCGCAAAATCGGACGATCCTGAGATGGCCGAAATGGCTGCCGAGGAAGTTCCCGCGAATGAAAAGCGTATCGAAGAGCTGGAAGCGGCGGTTCAGTATGCACTTCTCCCACACGATCCCACAGAGGACCGCGATGCGATTGTTGAGATTCGCGGGGGAACCGGTGGTGATGAAGCTTCGCTTTTCGCCGGGGATCTGTATCGGATGTATCAGCGCTATGCCGAAACGATGGGGTGGAAGACCGAGTCGGTCGAGGCGAGCCCTTCTGAAGTCGGTGGTTTCAAGGAAGTGGTTTTCAAAGTGAGTGGCGACGAAGTGTTCCGTTTCCTCAAATACGAAAGTGGGGTTCACCGGGTCCAGCGGGTTCCGGATACGGAAACTCAGGGGCGAATTCACACCTCGACCGCGACTGTGGCGGTTTTACCCGAGGCGGAGGAAGTCGACGTCGAGCTCAAGCCGGATGAACTTCATATTCAGGCGACCCGTGCCGGTGGGCCCGGAGGTCAGCACGTTAATACAACTGACTCAGCGGTGCAGATTACACACCTTCCTACCGGAATCATGGTGAAATGTCAGGATGGCCGGAGTCAGGGTAAGAACAAGGAGAAAGCACTTCAGATCCTCAGAGCCAAACTTCTCGAAGCGAAAATCCGCGAAGAGCATGAGAAGTATTCCGCTCACCGGAAAAACCTGATTGGTTCAGGCGGTCGCGAAGAGAAAATCCGCACCTACAACTTTCCGCAGAATCGACTTACCGATCACCGCGTGAACCTCACGCTGTATAATCTCGATCAGATCATGACCGGGGATATTTCAGAAATCGTCGACACTCTTCAGGCCTCCGAGATGGAAGATCGTCTCGCCGAACTTGAAGCGACTTCGTAAGGTTTTGTCATAGCGGCCGTCTCGTTCCGGGAAATGGCTGCTATGGACTTCACCTCTTCTCCACCTCTTGCAAAATCCGCCTCACGCCTGACAATGGGGGCATGACCTATCGATTCACTTACCGTCGTCGTGTGGAATTTGCCGACACCGATGTGGCGGGGATCATGCACTTTTCGAATTTCTTCCGGTTTATGGAGGTCGCTGAACACGCCTTCTACCGCTCGATGGGGTTTTCGGTGCACCCGTTTCGTCACGGTGAAAATGACACGGAAGGGCCGAACGTCGGGTGGCCGCGGGTCCATGCTTCTGCCGATTACCGGCTTCCGCTCCATTTTGAGGAGGAAGTGGAGATCGAGTTGCTCGTCGAAGAAATGCGGAACAAGACGGTGGGTTACTACTTTAACTTTTGGAAAAATCCTGATTCGAAAGAGGATAGAGTCATCGCGGCGACGGGGCGCTTCACTGTCGTTTGCGTTTCTTTTGATGCGGAATCGCGGAAAATGAAAGCGGTTGCGATTCCGGACGAATGGCGCGAGACAATGATTGCAGCGCCGGCGGATCTCATCCCTGAGCCGGTGAAGCGCTGATTCCCGTCTTTTAAAATACCAGAATATTATGCCCATGAACAGCTACGCCTGGCTCCTCTTCGCTCTTGGAACGGTCCTCACCTGGGGACTTTACGGAATTTTTCTTCACATGGGCCAGGTTGGTATGGGGGATCCGGTCAACGGCCGCTACAAGGCGTTTCTATTTGTCGGTGTTGCCTATTTCCTGACGGCGGTGTTGGCTCCGCTTGCGATTTTGATCGCCCGCGGTTCCGATTGGAATTTCCCCGGGAAAGGCATGTGGCTCTCTCTCCTTGCGGGGATTCTCGGGGCGATCGGGGCGTTTTTCGTTCTCATGTCTCTCGGAGCGCTATTTGCCCAGGGTAATAAGAGTGCGCCTGCGATTGTGATGTCGATCATCTTTGCCGGAGCTCCGATTGTGAATGCGATCGTATCGATGGTAATGCATCCGCCGGCAGGTGGGCTTGCGGGAATTCGCTGGCCATTTGTCCTCGGCATCTGCATGGCAGCTCTGGGTGGCTATCTCGTGGTGAAGTTCAAGCCGGACCCTGCGCCTGCGGGGCACGCAAAAGTTGAGGCGAGGTCCACTGAGTCTAAAAGTTGAGTGGCGCGACTTTCCATTCTCGTCGCTTGAATCGACGCGATACACTGGCTTAACGTAGGGAGCATGGTAGATCGTTCCCGAACTGAAGCGAAACAGCTTAAAAAACTTCAAGGGCTCATTGGCGAGCTTTTGAAGGGAAATGATTTTTATCGCCCGCGGCTTCAGGCTGCGGGGGTCGATGCGAACATTGCATCGTTGGCTGAGTTTTCGCGTCTCATGCCGTTTACCTCGAAAATGGATCTCGTCTGGGATCGAGAGGAATTTGCCCCTTACGGATCGAATTTGACCTATCCCCAGAGCGACTATTCGCGCTTTTGTCAAAGCAGCGGGACGACGCGCGGGCCATTGCCCTCACTGGATACCGCGGAAAGCTGGTCGGCGATGCTGGACTGCTGGGATCGCGTCTTTGAGGCGGCTCAGGTGGATAAAAGTGAAGTGGTCTTTTTTGCCTTTTCGTTCGGTCCGTTTCTGGGGTTCTGGACAGCATTTGAGTCGGCGACGCGACGGGGAAATCTTTCGATTCCCGGAGGTGGCCTCAGTAGCAAAGCGCGATTGCAGGCCATGGTGGCGCACAAGGCGGATGTCCTCTGCTGCACCCCAACCTACGCTATGCGCCTCGGGGAACTCTTTGCCGAACACGAGAACGATGAAATCTCCGCCTATCGTCTCAAAAAGATTATCGTAGCCGGCGAGCCGGGGGGAAGTATCCCCGAAGTGCGGGCGCGGCTTTCAGAATTGTGGAAAGGAGCGGTGGTTTTCGATCATCACGGAATGACGGAAGTTGGACCGGTTACTTTTGAGAACCCTGACAAACCGCTCAGTCTCTGTGTGATCGAGGATGCCTATTATGTCGAAGTGATAGATCGCGAGACACATCGCGAAGTCGCCCCGGGGGAGAAAGGTGAACTGGTCATCACGACACTGACCCGCAAGGCCTGCCCGCTTCTGCGATACCGAACGGGGGATCTCGTCGAGAAGGCATTTCTCCCTGACCCGGGTGGAGGCGAGCCCGCCTTTTGCCTCGAGGGTGGTATTCTCGGGCGCGTCGATGAGATGGTTGTGATTCGCGGGGTGAATGTTTACCCGACTGCGGTGGAGAAGATCATACGCGGCTTTCCCGAAGTGGTCGAATTCCAGGTCGTGCAGACGATGCGACAATCGATGGCCGAGCTCGAAGTGACCCTTGAAGCAAAGTCAGCGGCGAACAAAAGCGGCGATCTTGCGGAGCGGGTCGCACGTGAACTGGCCGACGCCTTTACCCTCAGGATCCCGGTCCGGCTTGTTGAACCGGGGTCGCTTCCCCGATACGAGTTTAAATCCAAGCGCTGGCTCAAACAGTAGATTTCTATGAGTGACTCAATTCTCGAACTGAAGAACATTTCCAAGTGGTATCATTCCAACCCGGAGAGGAAAATTCTCGAAGGTCTCGATTTGAAGGTGAACACGGGCGATCGGTTTGCGATTGTCGGTCCGTCAGGGTGCGGAAAGAGCACGTTGTTGAATATTCTCGGTACACTCGATACCCCTTCGGAGGGAGAGGTAATTCTGAACGGAACGGCGACGGGAGGAATGGATGAAAAGACTCTCTCGGCTGTCCGGGCACGAACGATTGGATTCATTTTTCAAATGCATCATCTTTTGCCGCAGTGCACCGCGTTGGAAAATGTTCTCGTTCCCACGCTGGCATTGGGAAAGGAGGCCAACCCTGTTGAAGCGTCCGAAAGGGCCTTTGAATTGCTCAAGCGGGTAGGGCTAGGTGATAAATGCGACAGCACTCCCTCGCAACTTTCCGGAGGAGAGCGTCAGCGGGTCGCGGTGGTTCGCTCATTGATCAACCGGCCAAAATTGCTCCTCGCCGATGAGCCGACGGGGGCGCTGGATGAAGACAATGCTCATCGCCTTGTTGATCTGTTAGTTGATTTGAATGAGACGGAGGGGCTTTCCCTCATCGTTGTTACCCACGACATGGATGTGGCCGGTCGAGTCGGTGAGGCGCGAACTTTGAAGAACGGAAAAATAGCTTCTGCCTCATGAATCCGTTCAAGCTCGCGATCCGATCCCTGATTCATTACCGGTGGATAAATCTATCGGTTCTGGCCGGTGTCGCTTTGACTTCTGCGATTCTGAGCGGAGCGCTGGTGGTTGGAGATTCGGTGAAGGAGAGCCTTCGCCGGAATGCCGCTGCGCGAACTGCGGGGGTCGGGCCGGTTCTTTTGGGAGGCGAGCGTTATTTTACCGACTCTCTTGCCTCGCGAATTTCTTCATCGACGGGGATCGAGGGTGTCGTAGCAGGTGTGATCCAGGTGGAGGGAACTGCCCTGAACCGGGAGGAGGGTCAGCGTGCTAACAAGGTTCAAATTCTGGGCGTTGATGAAAATTTCTGGAAGCTGTCTCCTGCCGGTGAAGCTCCTGCCGGATTCGACGATGAGAACTGGGTAGGAATCAATGAGCCACTTAAGAACCGGGTTGAGACGGAGGTAGGTGAGACGCTTATCGTAAGAGTAGAGCTTCCGGGCGCACTTTCGAAAGATGCACCCCTCTCAGGAGAGTCAGAGCAAACGACCCCGTTTACGATTGAGGTGAGCGATGTGCTCGGTCCCGATCATTTCGGGCTTTATTCGTTGAGAGCGGAGCAGGTTCCCCCTTCAACGATTTTCGTGAAGCTCGCACGATTGCAGCAGTTTCTTGAGCAGCCGGGGCGGGCCAATGTGATCCTGGCCGGCGAAACGGTCGGGGCGGAGAAACTTGAAAAAGCAGCCAACTCCCTGTGGAATCTCAAAGATCTGCAACTCACGGTGGAGGAGATCGGCCCGGCAAAAGAGAAGCAGCTCGCCAGTTCACGTGTCTTTTTCGATGATGTGATAGTCTCGGCGGTGGGTGAGATTTCGGAGGTTGAGTCACCGGTTTTAACCTACCTGACCACTTCGATTTCGAAGGGGGAAAAGGTGACACCGTATTCCATGGTTGCGGGTGTGGGGGCAGCCTTGAATACGATTGTAGACAGCGATCTCGGCGGGGATGAGATCGTCGTATCTGATTGGCTCGCAGAAGATCTCGGTCTTGTCACGGGGGACGAAGTTTCACTGACATACAATGTCGTGGGAGCGGGGAGGGTGCTTGAGGAAAAAGAGCGCAGCTTCCGCGTTGCCAAAGTCATGCCTATCGGTGAGCAGGGCTGGAGCCAGTCGTGGACTCCGGCATTTCCCGGGATTTTTGATGTCGAAAACCTCGATGAGTGGGAGCCGGGCATTCCCATCGACCGGGACAGGATTCGGGACAAGGACGATGAATTCTGGGACGAATACCGGGCAACTCCGAAGGCATTTGTTTCCCTCGCTTCCGCTCAGGAAATGTGGGGGAACCGGTTCGGTGAAGCCACTGCGGTTAGGTTTCTGCAGGAGAATACCGGAAAGCCACTGGAGGATTCTCTTCGCGCGCATCTCCAACTGGGCGATCTGGGGATGATCGTTCGGGACCTTCCCGCTGAATCCGCGGAGGCGGTCGCTCACTCCTTTGACTTCGGCGCGCTCTTTGCCAGCATGAGTTTCTTTCTTATCATTGCTGCGCTGGTCCTCGCGGGACTCGTCTTTGTCTTCGGGATCGAGCAGCGGGCTTCCCAAATCGGGCTTCTACTTGCTCTCGGGTTCACGAAGAAAAAGGTTCGTGGTGTTTTCCTGATCGAAGCGCTTTTTCTCTCAGTTTTTGGGGCTCTGTCAGGCTTGTTGCTCGGGTATGTTTACACGAGGCTCGCACTCTACGGCATGTCCGGAGTTTGGAAGGATGCTGCGGCGGGGATTAAGTTTGTTTATCATCTCAAACCACAAACTTTGTTGATCGCATTTTTCTCCACCGTGATCATATCCATTGTCGTGGTTTATCTGGCGAGTCGGCGCGTCAGCGCTATTCAGCCGGGGTTTCTCATTGCAGGGGGTGATGATGTCTCCGGTGAGAAGCAGAGCAAGTGGCGCTGGGACTGGTTCTCGTTGATTGTCGGAGTTGCCGGGGGAATGGGATGCCTTTTCGCACCGAAAGTCGAGGGAACGATGGCGGAACAGGGGCTCTTTTTCGGGGCTGGATTTCTTTTCACGGTCTCAGGTGTGGCATTTTGTTCGCTTCTGATTCGTCGTTTCATGAAGCCCTCGGCAGTGATGACTTCACTGGGAGCACTCGGGCGACAGCATACGGTGAGGCGGCGCGGTCGCAGTCTCGCGGTGGTCGGCTTGATGGCGTCCGGAGTATTCATGGTCACCGCGATCAATTCGTTTCGTCTCAACGGCGAGAGCGGGGCGGAACGCCGGGGTGCGGGGACAGGCGGATTCGCTTATTTCGGAGAGTCGACTCTTCCTGTTTACGAAGATCTGAATTCGACGGAGGCCTGGGAGAAATACGGGATTAATGATGTGGAGGTCGATTTTTCAGCGCTTTCATTCCGTGTCAGTGATGGAGATGACGCCAGCTGTTTGAACTTGAATCGTGCCCAGCGACCTCGCCTTCTCGGCGTGAAAACGGATTCTATCGCCGAGATAAATCCGTTCACCTTCACCAAGCTTGCTGACCCTGACGCGTCAAAGCGTCCCTGGAAGCTTTTAGACCGAACGATCGAAGTGGAGGATGGAAAGGTTCCCGTCATTCCCGGTGTGATTGATCAGAATACTGCGACGTATGCCCTGCAGGTGGGACTGGGTGACCGGGTATCCTACGAAACGGTATCCGGATCCTCTTTCGAAGTGGAGATTGTGGGGTTCCTTGATACTTCGGTTCTACAGGGATCCCTGACGATTTCGGAAGCCAATTTCATACGCTTCTTTCCCGATGCGGGCGGGTATGAGATGTTTCTCATCGATGGGGAATCACCTGAGATTCTGGAACCGCTCGCAGCGCATCTCACCCGCATGTTTGGAGATCGCGGGTTGGAGATGAACCCGACCTCTCAGAAGCTGAATGAATTCAATGCGGTGCAGAATACCTATCTTAGTATTTTCTCGACCCTCGGAGGATTGGGGATTTTTCTCGGAACGCTAGGGCTCGCGGTGATTGTGAGCCGGAATGTTCTTGAGAGAAAAGGTCAGCTCGGTGTCATGCAGGCGATGGGCTTTACCCGGAATGACCTCGCCGGAATGGTTTTATCAGAGCATTGGTTTTTGCATGTGTCAGGGGTTCTTGTCGGATTTGTTGCTGCGATGGTGGCGGTGTGGCCGATCCTTGCAAAAGGTCCCGGCTCGTTGCCCTGGCTTTTGCTCGCAGGAATTAACGGAGCGATTCTGGTTGGGGGACTGGTGTTTTGCGGAGTCGCAGCCCGGATCGTTCTGCGTGGAAATTTGATGGAGGCCATTCGCGAGGAATGATGATCCGGTTTTTCCTCATTCTTATCTCATTGCCCGGATTGACCTGTTTGCTGGTTGCCGATGAAGATGAAAAGGGAGGCGCGGCTGAGCCTGAGAAGGCTGTCGTTGCGCCGAAGGTTGCGGGGAATCTCGATATTAAGAACAGTGCCGACGGTTCTTATCCCGGTGGTTCAACCCCGAAGGCGGGAACATGGAAAGTTGATGCGGATACGAAGAAGTTGAATGTTTCGGCAGTGCCTCTCGTTGAAGGTTGGATGGAGTTCGGGCAGGAGATCAGAGAGAAAGGGGCGACGATTGTTGCTCTCGTGCGTGGCCCCGGAGACGGTCGGCTTCAGTCAAGGTTCGGGGCCGGGTTGTATGGAAAGAACGGATTTCAGTTGCGGGCCGTTCAGGTTACCGACAGGCTTCAATTGGTTCGGCGGGGAGAGGTTTTAGAGGAAGTGGCTCTCGAGCTGATACCGGGGGAGGCCTACCATTTCGAACTCAGCGTGTTGGAGGATGAAGCGGATTGGATGATTGCGGGACGGGTCTGGCTTCACGAAACAGAACGTCCGCTCGAAGCAATGATCCGCCTCAAATTCAGCGCGGATGAGTTGCTTTTCCCGCTTGCGGGGCGCCCGGTGATCACTGCCACCCCCTTTTCCGGCGAGCCGGTTTCATTTCTCTCTGCGACCGCTTATCTTGGTGAATACGTGACGCCGGCCCCGGAACCGAAGGCTGTTGAGGACAAAGAGGACAAAGAGGACAAAGAGGCGGCGGATGATCTCGCGAATGACGAGGCGGATGCAGAGGAATGAGTGGAGATCGTGTTGTTTTTTATCGGGAGAAATTGAAGTCACTTCGGGAAGTGCTTTTCGCCAATATCGTGATGGCGGCAGAACTTCCTGCTCCGACCGGAAAGGAAGAGAGGTTGACTGATTTTTTGTGCCATCGCTTTACGGAGTATGGGCTCGATAACATCTCTCTCGATGAAGCGGGAAATGCTGCTGGTGTTCTCTCAGGAGAGTCGATGGAACGAAACATTCTTGTGGCCGCGCATGCCGATAAAGTGTGGAAGGATTCTGAGGACCACACCGTTACTGTGGGGGCAGGAGAGATGAGTGGGCGGGGAATTGCCGATAACAGTCTCGGGGTCGCAGCACTTGCGACCTTACCTCTGGCGCTTGAGCTGCTCGGGATTACTTTGAAGTCAAATTTGATTCTGTTAGGGACGACGCGAAGCTTCGGTCGGGGGAATCTGGAAGGAATACGATTCTTTTTGAATAACACGGAGCGGGAGATTAATTCTGCTCTCTGCGTCGAGGGCATGCAATTGGGACGACTCAGTTTTGCGAGCCTTGGAATGGCGCGAGGAAAAATAACTATTGAGATTCCGGACGGATGCGTCTCCGGAATGTGTGGCGTCGTCGATGCGCTGACTCAAGTTGGATCCCGATTGGTAGAGATGGCAGGGGAATCCGCTGATGAGTCCGAACTTCTGATCGGTTCGATTGAGGCGGTTTCCGGTTATAATGTGCCACCGGTTTCGGGGTGTATACGTTTTGAGATCAGGAGTTCAGAGGCGGCGAAAGTGTCAGAGATTGAGAAGCAGATTTTCGATCTTGTGGCGGGGTTTCAGACTTCGGTGACTTTGAGAGCGGATCTTGAAATGTTCGCTCACAGGAGGCCGGGGAAACTGGAGTCGGGGCATCCGGTTGTGACCGAGGCCCGCGAGGTTTTAGGTGCTCTCGGAATCGAGCCGCGGGAAACGCCCAGTATTTCGGAACTCGCGCCTCTATTGAACCACCGGATCCCGGCGCTGACTTTGGGAGTGACCCGGGGTGAGCATCGGCACCTCGCCAATGAATCGATTGAACTCGCGCCCGTTTTCGATGGCCTTGCGCAGCTTGTTGCCATGATTGAGTTTATGGATTCCCACGATCTTTCCTTCGACTAATGAGTGATATTGACGCAAGGCTGGATCAGTGGTTGAAGACCAATACCTATCATCACTCCGACTTTTGGGATCTCCGGGAACTGGTCAAGGCCAAGGAGGAGGCCGGTCTTACCATCAGCCTTTGTATCCCGACCTTGAATGAGGAAGCCACGATCGGAAAAGAGGTGATCGTTTTTAAGAGCGAGTTGATGGATCGCTATCCTCTCATTGACGAGTTGGCCGTGATCGATTCCGGGTCTACCGACCGCACGCTTGATATTGCCGCCAGTTTCGGGGCCGACACTTATCTTTCTTCCGATATTCTGCCGGAGTATGGAGACAAGCCCGGGAAAGGGGAGAATTTGTGGAAAGCGATCTATCAGTTGAAAGGAGACATCATCTGTTACGTCGATGCTGATATCAAAAATATTCACCCGAGATTCGCCAGTGCACTGGTTGCCCCGCTTATTTACCGTCCCGAGGTTGATTACGTGAAAGCCTTTTATGACCGGCCGCTCGCGTTTTCAGATGAACTCAGGCCCTCGGGGGGCGGACGGGTTACCGAGATTCTGGTTCGACCGCTCTTCTCGATGTTTTTTCCTGAATTGACCGCTCTGATGCAGCCGCTTTCGGGTGAGTATGCGGTGCGGCGTTCGGTTCTCGAGTCACTTCCGTTTCCGATCGGTTACGGGGTCGAGACCTCCCATGTTATCGACCTCTATCAGGCGAAGGGGCTGGATGCGTTTGCTCAAGTTGATTTGGATAAAAGGGTTCACCGCAATCAGTCGACGGTTGATTTAGGGAAAATGTCGTTTGGCATATTGCAGACTTTCTTGAATCGTATTCAAGCGAATGGAATGGTGTCAGACCTGCCTGATTTGCACGGACAATTCCGACAGTTTTTAGCCGAAGGTCATCGCTACGAGTTGACCCGGAAAGAGATTGTTGAGGAGGAGCGTCCCCCTATGATCTCTTTGCCAGAATATTTAATCAAACATGACCGATAAGACAAAAATGAAAGTGGTCATCGTGCACTATCACCTCCGCCGCGGAGGTGTCAGTCGTGTCATCGATGCGGCACAACGTGCTCTCATTGATAGGGGCCATGATGTACTCGTGATTTCGGGGGAGGCACCCACTTTTGATGGAATGTCAGGTGAGGTAAGAGTCCTCGATGCGCTGGACTATCGGAATACCGGAAGCTCTGTTATCGCGGACAGTCTGACTGAAGCTCTCAAGGCGGAAGCACGGGCGTATTTTGGGGGCGAACCGGACGTCTGGCATTTTCACAATCCCACCCTCGCGAAGAACGTAATGTTCCCGACCGTGATTCGAATCCTCGCGGAGGAGGGGGCCCGTATTGTGCTTCAGTTGCATGATTTTTCGGAAGATGGCCGGCCGGGCAATTACAGTAAACAGCGTTCCTTTTTTGACTCCGAATCCGGGTTTGAGGGCACTCTTTATCCCACTGCAAAGCAAATTCATTACGCGACGATCAATCATCGTGACTTCGAGTTTCTGCGTGCTGCCGGAGTTTCAAAGCAGAACTTGCATGTGCTTCCGAATGCGATCACTGAGTTTCCCTACACGACCACTCCTGCGGATCGCCCTTTTTCGAAAGATCGACTTTTTGCGCTCTACCCCACGAGGGGAATTCGCAGGAAGAATATCGGGGAACTTCTTCTCCTCGCTCTTATCTACGGTGACAAGGTGGATTTTGCGACAACGCTGAATCCGGAGAATCCGGAGTGGATGCCGGCCCATGAACATTGGAGCGCTTTAATCGGGGAACTCGAGTTGCCGGTTGATCTCGGTATCTCGGAGAACAATCGGTACGATTTCCTCGATCTCGTGGGATGGGCTGATTTCTTTGTCACGACCAGTGTTGCCGAGGGCTTCGGGCTCGCTTTTTTAGAACCCTGGGTTTCAGGCAAAGCTGTCATTGGGCGCGACCTGCCCGGGATTACCAAAGATTTTCAAAAAGAGGGCGTTGATCTCGGGAATCTCTATGAACGAATCGACATTCCGGTGGACTGGTTCGATGTCGTAGCGCTCAAGGCGGAAATCGAATCGGTGCTTCGGCGGACCTATCTCGCCTACGATGTGAAAATGCCGAAGTCGGCATTGAAGCAAACCTGGAAAGCCTGGGTGCGAAAAGGGAAAATCGATTTCGGGGTTTTGAATGAAACCTTTCAAACGATCGCCTTGAGAAAACTGAAGGAGGATCCGGATTTGCTGAAAGAGGTCGGTTTTCCTGCTCTCGAACCTGATTCAGGAGCCGCGATCGAATCGCGAGCCCGTATCATTCGCGAAGTTTACAGTCCCTCACAGTACGGCGAACGACTTGAAAAGACTTACCTGAAGACGCTCACAGGGCATGGCGGGAAAGTGAGCAATCTCAACCCCAAGCGCGTCCTCGATCAATTTCTCGATCCGGCCCGATTGAATTTGCTTCGCCATTAGGAATGGAGGGCGCTGAGTATGTGAAAAGGCTGATGCGGCCGCTGGATCCCATTCCCACCCGGCTGGATCCGCAACTTCCTCCTCTTCCCGGAATTTCGACTGTTCTATTTGATGTCTACGGGACCCTTCTGATCTCTGCGGCAGGTGATGTCGGGATGCCGGGGAAAGATCAGCGTGGCCGTCTCGCGATGGCGGGAGTGAACGAACTTCTCGAGGGCGCTCTTACCGCTTCCGAAGAGGTTGTGGCTCATGCGTTTGTGAACCTTCTCGAAGAAGCTCTGTCGGGGGAACGTGCCAAAGGGGTGGCGTTTCCGGAGGTCGACATCAGGATCGTCTGGACCGAACTCCTGAAACAGTATGCGCCGGGAACTTCCGGGCTGTTCGTTGATAAGGCCGCTTTGCGCTACGAGTGCCGCATGAATCCTGTTTGGGAGATGCCGGGAGCAGTGGATCTGATTCGTCGGTTAGCCGGCAGCGGTATTGCGCTGGGTGTCATTTCGAATGCCCAGAATTACACTCACTCCGTTTTCGCCGGAGTCATGGGAGGCAGTTTTGAGGCATTGGGAATTGATCCCGGATTAATGGTGTTTTCCTACGAGGAAGGAGAGGGAAAGCCATCTCTAACATTGTATCACAAAATGAGAGAGCGGCTCGAGAAGCGGGGAGTGGCTCCTGATACGGTTCTTTACGTTGGCAATGACATGAATAAAGATATTCTTCCTGCAAGGGAACTCGGGTTTCGAACCTGCCTCTTTGCCGGCGATGAGCGAAGTTTGCGTTTAGGCGGTTTGTCAGGCGTTGAAGCCGGGGCAATTGCCGATGCTGTCGTGACTGATCTGAGCCAGATAGGCGAACTTTTGAAATGATGAAAATTTACGAGGTAAGATTCTCCGGGGAACTGGATGTAAAGAAGGGGGCGCTTCTCGAAGACTTTTCCTGCCCCTGGAAAAGCGGCGCGATTCCGAAGACGCAGTTTCGGGCGGTTTGGAATAATGAGTATCTGAAATTTCACTTCGAAGTCGAAGATCATGACCTCGTTCTCACGGAACATGCGGATTCCGGGGAGGCGGCTTTGGGATCGGACCGGGTCGAATTGTTCTTCGCGACTTCGCCTGAACTGACGACGCCATACTACGGGGCCGAAATGGATCCGCGGGGAAACGTCTATGACTACGAAGGGCTCTATCACCGGCAGATTAACCCCGCGTGGTCGTTTGAGTCTTTAGCATACTCCGGGACATTTTTTGAGGGGGGATATTCCGTGGAGGGAAGTTTCGCTATCTCTGAGCTTGAACAGCTCGGCTGCTTGCAGGGTGGAGAGATGAGCACCGGTGTTTACCGCGCGGAGTTTTCCCACGGGGAAGGGGACAGTGTTATCAACGAATGGATCTGTTGGGTTGATCCGGAGACTGAGGTTCCGGATTTTCATGTGCCTTCATCATTCGGGAAATTTAAACTGGTTTAGGAAATGAGAGAAGTTCACGAGATTGATCAACTGGCTGCTTTCCTGGAAAGGGAGCATGACCTGAAAGACTGTGTGGTTCAGGGGCTGGATTTGGGAGAAGTTGACGTAAACTGGGAGAGCGTGCAGCTGGCTGGAGCTGTGTTTCTCGGCTGCCGTTATCCCTCGCTGATTTTTCAGGAACGGCTTCGCGAGGCCGGTGCTCTGATTTTCCCACGACTTCCGAGGTTGCCGTTTAATCCCTATCGACCGGGACTCTACACCCGGGATGAACTCATGGATGGGTGGTCCGAAGAGGAAGACCTTTCTCTCGACAAGCGTATTTACGATCATTTCGTTGCCAATGGACGGCATCGCCCTCATATCCTCGAGGCACTTGCCCAGCGACTTCATGATCATGCGATCGATGACGGATTGACGGATCTCCTCGAAGGTCGTGTTGAGGCGGGTGGGGAGAAGAAGGTCGTCGCGATTATGGGCGGACATGGAACGCTGAGAACTGATCCTTATTATGAAAAGGTGGTTCGTCTGGCCCGCCGTCTGACGCGGAAGGGATACTTCATCGCCAGTGGTGGCGGACCCGGAATTATGGAGGCTTCGAATCTCGGGGCCTGGCTCGCGAACGGTCCGGATGAACTTCTTGAATCGGCGCTGGAACTGCTTTCGGTTGCTCCCAAATATTCTGACGAGGGATTCAACGAAGCTGCCGTTCGGGTTATTGAAATGCATTCGAAAGGGGAATCGTCTCTGGCTATTCCAACCTGGTTTTACGGGCATGAACCGAGTAATCAGTTTTCAACACACGTTGCCAAGTACTTCAGCAACGGGCTGAGGGAGGACGGGTTGCTCGCGATTGCCCGCTATGGAGTCGTCTATGCTCCGGGGAGTGCGGGGACGACTCAGGAAATTTTTATGGACGCTGCTCAGAACCACTATGGAACGTTTGAGTTCGTGAGCCCGATGGCGTTTCTGGGCGTAGCCCGATATGAGAAGGAAACCGGATTGTTCGACACCTTGTGTCGACTCGCTGAAGGGAAGCTCTATCGTGAGATGCTCACGCTCAGTGACGATCCGGATGAAATTGTCGATTTCATTGTAGCCAATCCGCCGGAAAAGTATACGGATTCGGCAGACGCGACCTGATTCGGCAAGTCCCGTGAGATGCGATGACAGTTTTCGCTGTCAAAGGAAGACAAAGAGTGCTCTTCAGACATTCGTCTACCTTAAATCACTCCGGCCAGCTTATCCTGAATACATTGGTGTACGAATTCAGGCGGGGAGGTTTTTGGTATCATGATATTATCACCGCTCTGGACGAGAGAGTCCTCGGAGGTATCATCCTGCGAGACCATCGAGGTGATAAATAAAACCGGGATCGATTTCAGGGCGGGGTCCTCGTTAAATCGGGCGAGGACATCACCACCATCCAGTTCCGGCATTACGAGGTCCAGAAGAATGAGGTCCGGATTTGTTGACCTGGTTGTTTCGACGGCTTTCATGCTTTCGGTTTCGTAGGAAACATTGTAGTCGCCCTTCCCTTCCAGGAAGATTTTAGTCATGCGGGCAAAGCTCGCTTCATCGTCGATAATCAGTATGGATTTCTTGTTCATGTTTTCATCAGTTTTTGGGTTTCCGGAGGAGAAAGTGTAGTCGGGACCGGGGGGACTCCGAAGTAGATGCGAGTCCGTAAGCCGCTCGGATTCTCCATGTTCTTAAGACGAATCAGGCCGTTGTGACGGCTCACGATTTGCATGACGACGGAAAGTCCGAGCCCGCTTCCTTCGCCTATTTGTTTTGTGGTAAAGAAAGGTTCGAAAAGAGCAGCCGGCTTTTGATCTCCTATCCCGGGACCTTCGTCCCGAACCTCCAATGCAATAAGGGTCGAGCTACCGGTCGTTGCCGCGAGTTCTCTGAGCCAGGGGGACGCGGCTTGCTTTTGAGGTGAAACGACGAATGTCGAGAGATGAATCACCTTGTCGCAATTTTGCATCGCTTGAATCGAATTCCGGATCAGATTGATCAGTATTTGCTCCATTTTCCCAATATCAAATTCGGATGCAGGCAGCGATGGATCGAGATTGAGATTAACGGTGGTCTTGCTTTTGTTGATCTCGTAGCGCAGGAGATCCACCGATTTCGTGAGCACGTCATTGAGACTGCCGTTTTTAATCGCGACGCAATCATTCCGCGAGAAATCCACCATTCCCGAAATGATTTCAGAGGCGCGGTTGATCGCTGTTGTGGCAAGCTCGCAGGCTTCTCCAAATTGCGGGTCCTCTACATCAGGCACCAGCGTCGAAATATAGGCCATCGCCATTTGCACGGTGGCGAGCGGGTTTTTGACCTCATGGGCAACTCCGGCCGCGATGCGCCCCAGTGAATCCAGCTTCTCAGCTTGAATCAACTGGTCCTGAAGGATGCGCTTATCGAGGTCCTGCTTACGCCTTTCGATCACTGTGAAAACAGAGCGGGCGACCAGCTGAGGGTAGTCGATGTAGTCGCGCGGGAGAAAGTCATCAGCCCCCCGTCCCAAAGCGTCAATGGCCAGATCCATGTCGTTGACCTCACTGAACACGATGATGGGAAGATTCGGAGCAAGCTTTCGCAGCTCTGCCAGTGGGTCAACACCGTCGGGAGCTTCGAGTAGGAGATCTAAGAGGATGACATCATAGACGGCGTCGCTATTGAGTGCTTCCACTACCAGGGCAAAATCCGGCATGTGGATGATGCGAAAGTGCTCAGGCAGAGAATCTCCAAAATCGAGCTGCTCTTGAAATGAGTGGCAGTCCTCTTCAGCTTTTACGGCACAGATTACGGTAATTTGCGGCACCCTTCCTTCAACGCACTCCATAGAGGCGGCGAATATCGGTGCCGTGTTTCCCATCTCCTTTTACCTTTCACTGCTCCTGAAGAGTGAAGTTGGGAGGATATCTCACTCTGTAAGTTATACCGTTTTGAGTTACCCTTTACAAGTTGGCTCGTTTAACTAGGCTTTTGTTAGTCATTTCCTCCCCAAATGACACAACCTCTTTCATCTTATATCTACTCTAAATCGTTCCGATGATTACACATGTGACACAATTAAGTCAATGAAACTCGTATTTATGTATGGTTGTTATAGTAATTGTCGGTAATGCATGTTTGCCGGTCAGTGAATACCTATAGAAAATTTTCCCGTTTCACCGGATTCCCTCCGGGGAGCGTCATGCGGCTCTGCAGGATCAAGTAAATGTGTAAGAATGAGTGACTGGATTGTGAATCAAAAAGAATGCCCCTTTCTGCCCTCTGTCGAAGTGCCACTTCGCGCGACGGAAATGAAAAGATTCGGTAAAGGCCGCGGTGAGGATTTTTACCTGGGGGCGCTTGAGTGTTCACAGTCACTGTGGATGCAGGGGCTTCCCGCGCAGGCTCTTCTGCAACTGAACAGAGCTTTTTCTGCTGACCTCAGCGGTAGCGAACCGGTCCTCGGCGAGTGGGAACTGCCTTACCGGGCGATGAGATGGATAATGGCGGAATGCCCTCAGGGGCAGTTTATCGGGAACCCGCGAAGGCATTTCCAGCATCTCGCAACACGGATGGTTGAGCCCCGCCGTGAGTTGCGATCTTCGCGGGCCTGGGCATGCTGGTTGCATGCTGTTCAGATATTTCCCGATTTTCCGGCAGACGTAAAACAACTCATCGAGGAAGGAATTGTTGAGCCTGACAAAGATCAAATACTGGAGGGCCTGAACAAATATGGCCACGCGAAAGAGGGCAGTCTCTGGCTGGATTCCCTCACTCGTCCATTTCGAGGAGAGCGGAAAGCGAGTCGTTGAAGGTAATGATGTTCGTCTGGATGTCATCCCGGTTCCGGAACTCAGGCGGGAGGCCTCCAAGAATGCGAATGGCCTCTTCCAGATAGAAAATGGCGTTGTCTCGTGCCGTCGGATTCTCGTAGTCGAGACATTTGGCCGCAAAGGAATAGGCTCTCGCGAGTGTGATCTTTTCCTCGGCATCATAGGGGCGGCTCTTCGATGATACGATTCTTAGATCAATCTCCTGCCGGAACAGGGCAAGCGCTCCCTCGAGTTGTTGGAGGTCCAACTCGATAACTCCCAGTGCATGGATCGCATCGACTGATGCCGCTTTTGCTTCGGTTACAATCTCCGGGCGCGAACTGTTTAACGTTCCGGCGAGAGCGAGGACTGTCTGAAATGTTTCCGATGCTGCCGCGGGACTTCCTGAGGAATACTCGATGGATCCCTTCAACTCGAGTGCTCTCACTTTTTCGATCAGGAAGCTGTCGAGATCAGTTGAGGCGGCGCCGGCCTGGGCATCATCAAGAACTTGAAGAAGCTCATCGATCGTCTTTATCGCCACTGCCGGTTCAGCGTTCGCGAAGTGCAGGAGACTGAGCGTTCTGTAGGTGGATGCGAGGTCTTTCGTCCGCGAAAGGTTGAACTGGGGCTCGCCGTTTGACGGTTTCAGCCGCCATTCGAGCGATCGGGAATAGGCATCAACTGCGTCGAGGTATTCCCCCTTCAGCTCGTAAATCTTCCCGATTCGGGCGAGATCTCGCGAGGTGAGTCTGGCAAGCTCTGCCGAGTCTGCAGGAGAGTTGGGGTCTTCGTAAAGTTCGGAACGAATTTCGTAGGCGTTCGTAAAATGCTTCAGTGCTTCATCCAGTTCACCCGCTTCAAGAGCCTGGCGTCCGCTCGCAATCGCGGTTGCGGCTGAAAGTTTTAGAATGGGCGTGGAGGCCACCCGGTTTTTAAACCGGTTCGCAAGGAAGGTTGAGGCGTTTTCCGCGACGATCGAGTGAAGCCGGTCACTGCCATCGCCGGAGAAGTCACCGTTGTTCAGTTCGTTAACGAAAAGCTCCATGATCTCAAAGGCAGCGCTCGCATTCTGTTTGGACTCTTCGTTGGCGATCCGTTGTTCAGCAGTGGCGCGGCGTGCCTTTTGAGCCTGGACAAAGGCAAAGCCGGATGCCCAGATTGCGACGACTAACAAAGTGGCAAAAATCGTATTGAGGCGTCTCGCCCTTTTGACGATGTCCTGTTGGTCGATTCTCTGAATGTGTCCCCAGACCTCCCGCATATCGGCAGGGCGGTCATTCGGTTCGAGGCTGAGACACTGTTCGATGAGTTCCTTTTTGGCACTGGGAACGTACAAATTGGGCGGCCAGGAAATCTCTTCCACGGCTTCAGTGAGTGTCGCAAGCTGATCGCTGTCGATTTCGTTACCGGTTTCCGCGAGAGTCGATTCAAGGCTCAGCTCTGCGAGTGTGGAATCCGGATCGAAACTGAGGTCTTCCGCATCCGCGAGGCCCTGAAGACGGGGCAGTTCCCCCGTGAGCAATTTGTAGGAGACCACTCCAAAGCTGTAGACGTCCCAGCGAAAACCTTTCCCGTCAGCGGAGTCTCTCGGGTTTCGTAACTGCTCGGGACTGGCATAGAGAGGCGTTCCTACAGGGTCAAACTCTTCGGTCGCAAAACCACGGCTCTGCCCGAAATCACAGATTTTGATGTGATAGGGCGTCTCATCCGTTAAAAGAATGTTAGACGGTTTAAGGTCGCAGTGAATGATCTGATTCCGGTGGAGGTAGGCGATGGCGTCAGCGATATCGCGAATCAGTCGCCAGCCTTCGCGGTGATCCACTTTGCCGGTGAGCCTTTCGAGGGTTCGCGTCTCCCAGGTGCCATCAGTGCCCTGATCGGCGTGCAATCCCATCGCGTAGTAGGGAGGGTCGTGGAGCAGATCAAAATCGTGAAGGGTCACGATGCCCTGATGTTCGGCGACTTTGGAGAGCTTCTCGAGCTCTCTTGCCATGGTCGACAAATCGACCGCACCGGGGCGGAAAATCTTGAGAGCGCGATCAGAAATTCCGCGGTAAGTGGCGCGATAGACACGACCGAACGCGCCCTCCCCGAGCGGGGGAAGGTGGGTTTGATAGTCTTTAATCCGGATCTGTTCGTCGTCTTCCAAAATAGTAATGTTATTTGCTGAGACTTGCGATCTCTCCCGCCCAGCCCGGCGGAGGGGGATCCTTCCGGAAAATCTGAGCCTTCTCTTTCAGCCAGTGGGAAGGCGGGTCGTCTTCAGAAAGAATATCGAGGAGGTCAATGGCATCATCCCATTCCCGGTTGTGGAAGAAGGAAAGAGCTTTTTCGTAAGTGAGGATGTCCTGATCGGAGATCCCTGAGCCCCCCACGGAGGTCGGTAATACCAGTTCGTAAATCGGATAGCTTTCGTCGAAACCGGCAGGCCGGATCAGACAGAGGCGACGGAACCTGCGGTTTCCGAATCCCTCGATTCGACAGTAGGTCTCGTCGGAAACCAAAACCGGAATCTTGAATTCTTTGGCGATGCGTTCGAGCCGGGCTCCGAGGTTTGCGACGCTCCCGAAAACGCTGATATGCCACTGCTGCTTTGGTCCCGTCTTGCCTACCGCAATACGGCCCGTGCTGATGCCAATGCGGACTGCAGCCATTGATCGTCCGATTTCCTCTTCGAAAACCACGTGGTGGGCAAGGCGCTCGACGATGGCCTCTGCCGCTTCAACCGCTTCGAGGGCGTGGACCTGATCCGAGTCAACGAGACTCGGCCAGCCCCAGAGACCAAGTGCTCCGTCGCCTGCAAAATCGGTGATCACTCCATGGCTTCGAAACACCTCTTCGGTGATCAAACCCACGACGCGCTGGTTATCGTCGAGTCGGTCGAGGATTTCGTCATCGCTTTTAGCGGTTTCCAGCATGCGGGAATGACCTCGTCGATCGGCGAACATGACGGTGCAATCAACCATCGCAGGCTTAAGGACCTCCGGGTCGCTCTCCCGCATGATTTTTCTCAGGCCGGGTGAGAAATAGGCAGCCATTTGGTCCTGCAACTTCTGGTCAGCCCGGGCTGAGAGAAGGCTTGCGACGAGCGAACTGATGAGCCGAAGGAAGGGGATGTAAGCCGCTCCGGCTGCCTCTGAGCCCTGTGTTGTTTGAACATAGAGAAAGACCGCTCGGCCGTTGTCGTCCTTGTAAATTTTGGCAGAATCCTCCATCCGCGCGACCGGGACCGCCGCGACCCAGTCGATCGAACCATGGAGGCTTTCCGCTGCAAACGTGCGGTGATTCTGTTTCGACGTCCAGAGGTGGATGTCGGCGCCTTTGGCGTTTTCGAAATCGAGTCGGTGAAGGAGGGTCCGGCTCGGGCGGAAATCGGCCCGGGCGAGAGGATCCGGATTGAGAATTTCGCTTTTGATATTGCCCTCACTGTCGCGCTCAAGCGCGATAAAGACCGCGGTGACTCCTTTTTGCCCCGGCAACGCTCCCTCGAGGAAAATAGCGGCCCGGGTGAGAAGATCGGCATCGTCAGTCCAGCCGGAAAGAACCTGTTCGGGCAGTTCTTTCTGCAGCATCTTGAGCTGAAAGCGGAGGCTGTATTCGTCGAGTTTTTCGACATCGTCGTAGTCCTGACTCGCGTTCCGGCTTTCAACATACTCGCCTTTCTCCTGCTCGAGGGCGTTGAAATACGCGGCAATGTTACCCTCAAGATCTGTGAGAGATTTTAACCAGTAAATGGCGGTAACTCCTTTAGCTCCAATCGCGACCGAGTCTCCCAATTGCAGGGAGATGGGCTCTTCGAGGGCCTTTCGTTCACGGGGAGGGGCGCAGGTGTAAAGCGCGTTGGGTTTGTTTCGCCCCTTGATTGCAGGGAGGCGGGTGAGGACGAGAGCCTGCCCATCGCTTTGCGCTTCGCAGTGATTCCGGCTCACGAGGCGATCCTGCCAGGTGATACGGATTGGCTTCACCTCCTCGTCCTCCTCAATACGGGGTTTTCTCCCAATGCGGAAAACCTCTCCCGGAGAAGCTTGCGTGGCGACCATTTCACGCGGGTTTTCCAGGTTAACTACGACCAGAAACATTGCTCTAGAGCTGGTTTTTCAAAGCTTCGAGGTGACTGAATATCAGTGGTTCGATGGATTTTGCGGCTTCTTCCACCGTGACTGTCCTTCCAATTTCGTTGGAAATCGACGTCATCGATACGTCTGAAATCCCACAGGGGGTAATAGAATCGTAGCCTGATAGATCACTTGAGATGTTGAGTCCAAATCCGTGCATCGATACCCATTTACGAACGCCCACTCCAATTGAAGCAAGCTTGCGAGTTTCCGCCCACACGCCAGTTAGACCCTCACGGCGGTTTGAATTGATACCAAATTCCGCTGTAAAATCAATCAGTATGCTCTCGATTTCGCGGAGGTAGGTGTGGAGGTCTTTGCCGTAGGGCACGAGGTCGAGAATGAGGTAGCCAACGAGCTGCCCCGGCCCGTGATAGGTCGCCTGCCCACCTCGGTTGACCTCGAAAACAGGGTGGGGAAGAGTCTTTTCCAGGTTCAAACTGGACTGATCACGGGTCCGCCCAATCGTATAGACCGGTTCATGCTCAAGGAGTAAGACCGTGTCCCCGATTTCGCCTTTTTGCCGCTGTTCGACGAGTTCGTTCTGCAGATCGAGCCCGTCGGAGTAATTGACTCGCCCGAGCCATCGAAATTCCATAAGAAGTAGGGGAACTTCGCCGATCAGGGGGCCTCGTCAACGGTTTCGTCGCGTTGATAAATAGGAAGCTGGCGGTAGGGGACCGTGAAAGAAAGGACCATCATTGAGGTGCCGTAGGTGCCTCCGTTCCGTCCGTTGGACCAGGAACCGTTCGATTGTTGTTTCGGAAGGTATTCCTGATACATCCAGTCTGCATATTGCGCCCAGTAGCGGCCTCCGAGCTGGAACATGGCCTGTGCGTTGTAGTAATTCGCGTAGTATTCGTGAGCATTTTTCACGATGTGCTGGCGGTGCTTAAGAATAAAATCGCCCGATTTGTAGGTCGATTCAGTGCCGTGAAAGCCGCTCAGTTCGAGGCAGAGGAGGCCGCAACCGGTGAGGGTCTCTGAGTGGCCCCAGGGGTCTGTGTAACCGAAACGCCCTTCATTTTTCTCGTGATTCTTCAAAACATAGGCCACTGCCTTCTCGATTGCTTTGTCGGGAATGGGAGCGCCGTTCAGCTTCGCAGATCGAAGCGCCATAAGCGCCCAGCCGCTGCAGGAAAGGTCGGAATCCCGGGAATCGGGCTTGTAGCGCCACCCACCTTCGTGTTTGTCGCTCTTCGGCACCGCCTGCGCCTCGAGAATCAACTTGGTCGCCTTCGCGAGAACCGGGCTGAGAATTTCCTGTGTCTGCGTGTCGACCATGCCGCTGCACTCGGAGAGGAACAAGGTCGCGATGGTGTGCGCATACATGAGCCCGTGGCCGGAATCCCCCTTGTCGAGGAGGCCGTTGGGACGCTGGCTTTCGAGCACGTAGCGAATGCAACGGTCGATGTTTGATGAATACTCGCCGTATCCGGGAGTGTGACCGGCGGAGAGAAAAGCCATCCCGACGAGGGATACGACCCCGACGGAGCGCCCGTAGGAGTCGTTATAGGTGCCGTCTTCTGATTGATTGGAGGCGAGATAGCCGAGGGCCTTTTCCACGGCATTCTCAACTTCGGGCTGATGGCGTTGGAAAACGGTGTTCGAGAGGCTCTCCCCGCGTGAAGAAAAGGGGGCTGAGGTCAGCGAGGCCAGCAGGGCGATCAGGAGCGTGGTTCGTATCGTTCTTCTCATTTTTTACCTGCTTCTTTGGCGATTACCTGAAAATAACGTCCGACCAGTTCCCGGTATTCGGCGGGGAGTTCTGTCTCAATCGCGGTGGCGTTGCCGCCGGTGAGGGCACCTTTGAACCTCGCCCAGTCCTCCGCGTTGATTCCAATATCAAGTAATTCGGGTGGAACGCCGGAGCCGTCGGAATCGGCCGTTTTCTTTCCGGTTTCATTGAGGTTGTCCGATTGCGGGTCACCGGCGAGCTCCTGGTTCGGTTGAGGCTGGCCCTCTCCGTCCTGAGGCGGTTGATTGCCCTGCTGCCCCTGACCGAGTTTCTGCATCGCCTGCTGAGCGAGTTTCTGCAATGAGTTGGCCGCTTCCTGCGATTGTTGCGCCGCCTCTTCCGCGCTGGAAGATTCGGATGCCTCGGACACTTCTTCAAATCCCTCGGCGAGATCATCGCTGCTCGCGATGCGTTCGTCCGACTCGGCCGGCTCGAGGCCTTCCATTGTCTTTCCAATATTGGTAGCGGTGTTGGCTAAATGCTGTGCTGCCTGGGCCAGTTGGTTGGCTGACTGGGCCTGATCGCCTTCGCCACGTTGCATCGCCTGCTGTGCCCCCTGAGCCAGCTGGCCTTCCGGCACCTGGCCTTTTGCCTCGGCCTGAGCCTGCTGCTTTTGAGCCTGATCGAGTTGGTTCGCGGCTTCCTTTGCTTCGCGGACACCCTGTTCGAGAGCATTTTCAGCGCGATCGGCCGATGACTTCGCATTGTTCTGGCTCAGGTTCTGCATTGTCTGCTCAAACTGCTCCGCTTCGTTTTGAAGGGCGTCGGCCTCTGCTGCGAGAGCCTGCTCCATGAGGCTGAGGGCTTCCTGCAAATTGCCGTCCCTTACGGCTGCGATCTGTTCAGCGATGGCCTCCTGGCGCTGAGCAAGTTGAGCCGGAAATGGTGCGCCGTCTTTTGATGGCGTTTCGCCCGTCGGGTTACCCTCGGGGGACTCCGAAGCAGTGTCCGCCTCAGACGTTTCAGATGCCGGGCCCTCTGCGGACGGATCGTTCGCGGCCATCTCTGCAGCGGAAGCGGCATCAGCATCAGTCTTTGTTGGGGCTTTCGGTGCTCCTTCTGTGTTTTGAGCTGATTCGGTGTTGGCCTCGGTTGTTTCACTTTCCGATGACTTGTCTGCTGCGTCGGACAGTGAGGCGCTGGCACTGAGCGCTGATTCGGTGGCTTCCTCCAGTTTTCGCTCGGCGAGCTCGCCGGCTGCCTCTGCTGCTTTTGAGGCGGCTTCCGCGAGTGACTCGGAGGCCGCTTCGGCGCTTTCTTCGGGTTTTAATTCCTGAGCCTTGGCGCCGGCGTCTGACTTGGCGGTCGCCTCGGGTGAGGCTTTCTCCTGTGATGACTTCTCCTCTGCTGCCTTCTGCGCCTGAGAGGTGTCTTCAGCGAGCTGGGTTTGCATGGCCTGAAGTTGTTCGATGAGTTGCTCTTTCAGGGCCTCCTGCTGATCCTCTTTCGATTGCGTCGCTTTCTTATTCGCCTCCTTGAGGCTTTCCTGATTCTTAGCCAGGGCTTCCGCTTTCGCACTCATGGACTCCGCCTTCTGTTTCTGCTCTTCGAGTACTTCTGAGAGGGCCGCTGCGTTGTCTTTGAGCATCTCGCCGAGTTCTTTCTCAACTTGATTCTGTTTCTGTTTAAACTGATTCAATTCCTTTTGCTGAGCTTGCTCAAACTGCTGCTGCTCTTTGGAGGCTTCCTGAGCGTTAGCCGCCATTTGCTCGGCGCGCTTCTGCGCTTCCTCCGCCCATTCCCTGGCGTTCTGCGCCAGCTCCTGCTGCTTGTTGGCGAGTTGATTCAGTTCGGAGATAGCGCGGTATTCGTCGTCCGCTTCGCGCATCGCCTTGGCGAGCGAATCGAGTTCTTTGATCGACTTCTCAATTTCTTCGCGGGACTCGCGAGCTTCAGAAACCCGTTCCTCTTTCGCGTCGGTCACGGGAATCATGTCCGCCTTCTCCATCGCGGTGGCGAGATTCTCATCCGAAATTTTCGAGGCTTGGTCTGCCTGCTCCTGAAAGATCGATTGCTCCAGCTCAGCGGCGATTTCATCGAGATTGTCGCGGGCTTTCTCAGTGTGCTCACTGAATTCGTTGAGGCGCTGGCGGGTCTCGGGTTTCACTTCGTCGGAGCGCTGCAATTCCTGCTCTGCCCGTCTCATGTCGTCGCGAGCCCGTTCGAGCTCACGTTTCGCTTCCTGGATTTTCTCAGTGACTTCTTTCTTTTGTGCCTCGATCGCCTGATCGGCGAGCGATTTGGCCTTCTGATCGAGCGTGATGTAAATTGTTTCACTCAGTCCCACACCGGGGCCGTCGTAATCGGCGGGACGATTGTCTTCGGCCCGGAGTTGAACTGCGATACGCTTTTGGTGGGGCTCCAGATTGAGTGAAGCAATATTGAGCGAGGCCCGGCCAAAGTGGATTCCGGAAGCGTCCACTTTTGCAGGAGCCGAAAGGACGATCGAGGTCGGAGCAGGCGCACCGTCGGGAGTTACCAGCATGGTGAAACCGGCGATGCCGAAATCTTCGGTAATCGCGGCGTCGATAGGCAGCGTCTCAGTTGGCTTGAGTTTGAACTCTCTCTGAACCGGAGCGGTAATTTGAATAGAGGGAGCTTTGTCAGGGAGAGCTTCGATCGGGAAAGAGGCAGGTTCGTTGGTGAACCCTTCTTCATCGGCCAACTCGATCCTCCACGAACCGTTCGTTCCCGACTTCAGTTCCATCTCCCAGCTGATTTGATTTTCAGTGGAGTTTGTGAGTTCCACTTCCTTATCCTCGTTGATAAACATTTTTGAAGACCAGACGGGGCGGTTCAAGGTTGCTTCGACTTTTACCCGGGTATGCGCAAGGGCACGGATCTCGCCGGTTTCACTCACGGCGCTGACGTCATCCAGACCGGTGTATTCCGGGTAGTCGTAGGAGATGCGCAGTTCCTCGACGACGGGAGGATCCACGGCATCAATATCGTAGAATTCGGAGACCGCTGATCCGGCGCGGACGCGGTAGTCAAAATTCTCCGTTACTGAAGGGAAGGTCATCGAAAAGCGTTTCGTTCCATCCTCGTCCTCGCCGACCAGAGTCATCCGTTCGACTGTCTCGGTGCCATCGGCGAGGAGGCGACGGATCTCGGCTCGCTTCAGTTTCTTATGCTTCACTGAAACTTCAATGGTGACAGGGGATCCGGTTGCCACCCTGATATCACCGGGGTCGACGACGAGTGAACCGGCGTAGGCATTTCCAATGTCGAGGAAGGGGGCCACTGCTCTCGTCAAAAGAGTCCACGACTGCTTCGGCCAGATCGCGAGAACCAGAAGGAGGATTGCGAGAGCACCGACTCCGACTGCGAGAAATTTCCGTGAGCGGGCCGGTTTGAATTCCGCCTTTGGATCGACCGCTTCGATATCGACGACTGCGGAATCAACAACCGCGGCGATCAATTCCTCTGAGCCTTTGATCGAGTCAGGATCATCGCTGCCCATCAATTCGACTGCTGTGGAAATGCGCTCCTGAAGCTCGGGGTGGCGGATTTCGAGAATCCTCGCCATGTGCGTGAGGGTGAATTTCCGTGAGAGCGGACGCACCAGATACCACCACGCCGCGATGAGGGTAACCCCGAGCCCCGCGAGGCTGAGGATCCATCTGGCTGTCGATGAAAAAATGGTGATGGCCGCGTCGATCGCCATGATCGTGAGGAGGCAGACAACGGCGACGGCGAGGGTTGCGAAAAAGCCGCGAATGAAGAGAAGCCGCCTCACGCGTTTGATCATCGACTGTAGTTTGTCGAGAATCGGTTTGGGAAGTTGGTCAATGGCAGATTCGAACGTGCTCATAAATGATAGGTCGTGTTAGACGAGTCCACTGCGTCGGCGAATGATCCACTCGGTCGTGATGAGAGCGAGGAATCCGAGAAGGATGGGCCACTTGTCCCAGAGGGTGACATTTCGGCGTTCTGTCAGGATCTCTTTGGGAGCTCCGAAGGAGGAAAGGAGACTCGACAGCTCGTTGATTTCCGCAACCGTGCCCCCGGTGATTTCAGCGGCCCGGTTGAGGAAGTCCCGGTCGGCGGTAAGCTCTGCGAGTTCGATTGGATTTCGTGTCGTGACGACGAGCAGCTCGGTGGAGACTTCGTTGTCTTCCACTCCGTCGCCGGAAAGCCGGAGTTCATATTCCCCCTCTTCGCGCAAACCGCTCAGGCTCGTTTCGTAGAGTCCCGAAGAATCGGTCAGATAACTGAGGCGCTGCTTGCGAAGTCGTTCTCCATCTTTCCAGACTTCGACATCAAGTGTCGCGTTGGTGACCGGGCGGCGCTCTTTGTCGAGCAGCTTGGTGGTTACTTCAATGGAATCATTAGGTGTGTAACTGAGCCGGTCTGTTCCCATGCGGATCTGATCCGTTCCCGAGCGAAGATTCGGCCCCGCACCCCAGCGGGTCACCTGTCCCCAGAAGCGGTGATGATAGGTGTCTCCGACGCCGTAGCGGAAACGCCAGGTGCGGTCGAAATTGAGCATGAGCACTTTCCCGAGGCCGGCTGAAGTGGTCGTGATGAGGGCGTGTTCCTTTTCCAGTGTTTCCTGATTCGCGAGTTGTTGAATCGCCGCCTCTACCGAGCCGGGTGATCCGTCAGGGTTCACGATGGAATTCAGGGTCAGGCTGCCAACCGGTTGCGCGTAGGCAAGCACTTCGGCGGTCTCTTTTACTTCTCCTCCGTTGTATCTCCAACGCAGGGGCGGGAACGATTGCCAGCGTTCGTTGTTGAGGGCACGGCTGGTCGATTGTGAGGTCACCGCGTGGTCGCGTCCCGAAGCGGTGAGGCTGATCCGATAGGCTGCTTCCGGTGATTCAAAGTTCGCTGCGTTACCGGGAGTGTATGTGACAGGGAGTAAATTCTGAAGAACTTCGCTGGAATGGGCATGAGGCATGTAGCGCTGTCCCGCGATGCAGACGAGCATTGCACCGCGTTTTGTTACCGCCTCCTCGATGGCTTCCCAGTCTCTGGTGCTCAGAGAGGCGGGATCGATGTCCCCGAGAATGATGACGTCGAAAAGCTGCCATTCATCTTTATTCTGTGGCAGCAGAGTTGCCTCCGCTTCGCCAAAAGGACGAGTTGCGCTCGCGGCGACATCACTGTGTCCGCGGGAACGGTAAATTTCGTCGGGGTCGAGGAGCACATACTGAAGGTGCACTGATTTGTCGCGCCCGTAGAAGAGGTTGCGGAGATAGCGGAATTCCCATCTCGGGAACCCGTCGACGAGAAGCACGTTGGTCCGGTCATCCGTTACCGCGACTTTGAATTCCCATGCGTTGTTCGTTCTGAAAATCTCACGTTCGTCGGGCTGAAGTCGAACTTCGTAGTCGATGATCCCTTTTTCTTCGGGCTGATGAACGAAACGGATCTCCGAGCGGAAGCTCACGTCTGTCACCTTGATCGAAACGGTATCGACGATTTCCCCGCCACTGAGAAGATTCGCCTCGACGGTTTCGCCGAGAAACCCGTCCAGCTTAGCCATTGCCGTGATGACGACCCGGTCGTCGAGGTAAATGGATTCCGGTGCACGCAGGTCGAGAATCGAAATGTCGACCGGTCCTAACTCTCCCCCAATCGGAACCGCCGAGAGCGGGGTGTTCCGGACCGCAAGCTGACGCAGGCTGTCTTCGGGGAGGGCCGCGCCATTGTGCCTGCCATCACTCAGGAGGAGGATTCCGGCGAGAGATTCCGGAGAGGTGTTGTCGAGAACGTGTTCAAGCGCGTGAGTCAGGTCCGTCTGGGAATGGCCGGTTTTGACTTCCTCGGATTCTTCGCTGTCGGGATCTGTGATTTGTTCGATGTCTCTGTCGTATCGATAGAGACGCAAATTGTAGTCCTCGCCAAGGGCACTTAAGAGGGTTAGGTCATCGACTCGACCCTGTTCAGTTTCATCTAAGAGGGTTGAGTCGCTGACTTGACCCTCTTTGGATCCGGCTGCTTGAGCTTCGCCGGTCTCAGCCGGGCTGACGGGACGCGTCACTTTGGAAGCAAGGATCTTCTTCGATACTTCGAGGCGGTCTCTGCCGGCGGCTTCTTCGAGGGCGTTTCGTTCCTCTTCGCTGAGTTTGGAAATGAAAAATTCATCTGCCTTCGCGGTCGTCACTTTGGCGGATTCGAGAATGCCTTCGAGCTCCTTCTTTGCGACTTCGAGTTGCTTGATGAGTTCTTCCGGCCTGCCTTCAGTTGCGGCTTTCTCCGCGAGTGGAAGAATGCGTCCGAGACCGTCGCGGGATCGCTTCAGATAGTCGGAGATTTTTCCACCGGCTTCACCGGGGATGGCGAGGGATTGTGTCTCAGTAAGGACTTTCGTAAGCTTTTCTGCATCCGTTTTGATTTGTGTGAAAAAATCAGGCAACTGCTCAGCTCGGTTTTCCAGTCCGGCGGCCGGAGTCGGCGCGGAACTGAGCGCTGTTACTTCGCTCTCGATTTTCTCAGTGAGCCTGCCGGCGCGACTTTCAATCTCACGCAGAGGTGGACGCACGCGGGGGAATTTCACCTCGAACAGTTCAGCCCGGTCGAGCTTCTGAGAGGCGGTGAGTCGTTGGTCGGAAATCCGCATCGAATCAGAGTCGTCGATGAGAATTGCGATCTCGCGCTCGATCTCCCGCTCTTCGAGAAACGAGCGAACCGGCTGCGCGAGAATGAGAAGAAGTATCGCGAGCGCGCCGAGCCGAAGGCCGAGGAGCCAGCGGCCTTTTGCTTTCTTTACGAGAGTCTTTTCGAACTGGTAAATCCAGAGGATGGTTTCAGCCGCGAGTCCTCCCATGATCGCAATCGTGACAACGGACCACGAGGTTGCGAGAGAGAAGAACTGAGCAAGAAATTGAAAGGAAAACCAGATCGCGAGGGTGGCGGTGATCGCCCCGGCAATTGCTCCCGGAATCGCGATGATCGGAAACCGCTTTCGGAGAAGAACGCTGACGAGCCACAGAATCGCGAATACAGCCGCTCCGGTGCCTGCTGTCCAGGCATTGAGGGATTCAATGAGGTCGTCTCGACTGTAGTCTTCGGGATTCAAAAGAAGGGTGGGGTGGTTCAGGTTTTGCTGAATTTCGCGAGCTGTTCACGAAAGGCGTTGGATGGAGCGTCTTTTGCCTCGAACTGAATATTGATCTCTTCGCCCATGCGGCGGCTTTTTGCGATCCAGCGGGAGAGTGCAATTTCAACGAGGAGGAAGAAGAAGGCTCCGACGGCGAGGTATTTCCAAAGCTCCTGTCCAAATTGATTGCCGTTGAGAAATCCCACCAGCTCCTCCAGTGTTTTTGGCTGGGTCAGGGTGACGAAATTCGCGAGGAAGGCGTAATCACTTTCGTTGAGCCGTTTCAGCTGACTTTCGGCAGGATCGCGCTTTACGGTGAAGGGAATCTCATTTTGTCCCTCTTTCAGAAAGTCGGCAAAGTAGACCCGCTGATCGTCGGGAATTTCGACACGATAGAGGCCGGAGGAAATTTCCCCCTGCAGCTTGAGAACGGAGCCTTCCTCCTTCGAGCTCAGTTGCGCGGTGCGGGGGCGACCGCCGGGGCCGATGACGTTGTAGCTCGTGAGCGCGGACTGACGCCCGGCACCTTCCTGACTCGATTGAAAACTGCGCAACTGAAGGGAGGGGATCAGTTCACGTTTCAGTTTTGAAGACTCCCAGTAGAGGGCAACTTTCGATTCGCCGGAGTCCTCGCGGTAGATCGCTTTGATATCATACCAGCGTCCCGCTTCGAATTTCTGAGAGACCTTTCGGCGGCCTTCCGGGTATTTGTAATCGCCGATGCGCTTGCCATCGATCCAGACTTCAAGGTAGTCGTCAACTTCCGCGGAAAAGGTGTAGCGATCCGGAGCGGGAAACTGAATTTTACCGACCCACTCGACCCGGAAATTATCGGCGGGAATGCCGGGGGCGGGGCTTCCGTTCAGCCAGTTGAAGGAGAGCGTTTCGTCCTGCCGGACATGGGTCGGAGTTTGTGCGGAATGGCTTGCGAAATAGCTGCCGATGAGACCTTCTCCAATCGCGCGTGAACGCTTGCCGCTGAGTCCCAGATTCACCTCCCAGCCCGGATCGAGATTGAGGCGGTAGGCGGCGGGATTGGCGAGATCGTAGACGAGCTCGTGGATAAAGGGGAGAAACGACTGACGGGTCACGAGATTACCGGAAGAAAGATCGAGTGGAATCGCGGACTGCACGACCTGTCCGCGACCGACGCGACGCGATGCGATGAGAATGTCGCCGTTGTTGAGGCGCGCTCCCACCGATGTCTCGGCGGCGAGATCGTCGGGGATGGTTTGCTTGCGGTAGTTCGTGATCACGGTGTTGGAAAAATCGCTCTTGGCGGTGTCGGCGATTTTCTCCAGGGATGGGTGTGTCAGGGTTTGTGCAGAGGGGGTGAATGACTCATCAGGTGAGGTCATTGTGACGGTGTCTCCGACGGTGACGGGAAGAAACGGGTCGTTGTTTTTAGTTCTCCATCCGTTGTAAAAAGCGGCGTCTGATTTCCGGCCAGAGGCGATAAGTAGTCCGCCGCCCTGCTCGACGTATCCGGAAAGCGCGTCAGCGGTCGCCGAAGGGAGTCTCGGAACGTCGGCGAGAATCACGGCATCAAACTCGGAGAAGTCAGTGATTGTCGAAGCGTCGGGCAGATCGATTACCTGTGGTTCAACGAGAAAGCTGATTCGGTCGAGTGTGGGATCGTAGTTGGCCTGGTAGTCATCTGAGGCTTCGTCGCTGACTCCCTGAATATTGGCATCGAGCGTGGGATCAAGTGTCAGTGACGAGGGGGCCAGAGCCACTGCGGCGAAGGAGGAAGCCCGGTCGAAGGCCCGGGAGGAGGGGCGACCGTCGACGATGAGGGTGCGGAGGCTGTGGGCGATGTTCACGGCAGTGAAGCCGGTGTTGTCGGTTTCGATGTCGTCCTCCACTTCGAGTGTGAATGTCAGGGCCTGTGCGCCTGCAGAGCTGAATTGATGGGAAAAGGTCACGGTCTGCCGTTCCCAGGGGGGAAGTTGTCCCAGCGACTCGTCGCGATATTCCCGTTCGTCATCGATTGAAAGAATCAGGGCTCCCGGTGTGACCGATTCATTGCCGGTGTTTTCAACTGTGACGGTGATGTCGACAGGACGATCAACCCCGACGATATCGCGGGAGATCTCGATATCACGGACGGCGAGGTTTCGCACGTAGTCGGGAAGTGGCATTTTGCGCAGCATGATCTGCGGTTCGGTTGGAAGATTTTTGAAGGCGTCCTGCAGAAAGTTCCAGCGTCCGCTTTTTCCGATTTCCCATCCCACGTTTTGTTCGTCTGAAAAAAGCACGATCTGTTTGGCGGGATTGTCGCCTCTGGCCAGACTCAGCGAAGCCAGCGTGAGCGCCTGATAGGAGGTCATTGCGCCGTCGAGGGGAGCGAGTTCTTCGAGCGCCGCGTCGAGTTCGTTCCGGTCAGTGGTCGGATCGAGAATGAGGGCGGCGGGGCTGGGGCCGCCGAGGATGAGGCTGAACGCATGGCCGCGGGGAGCTCTCTTAACAAGGTCCCGGGCTTCTTCGACGGCTCGTTCGAAATTGGTGGTTCCGTCGATCGCAACCGTCATCGAGGTGGATCCGTCAATGACGAGGGCGATGTCCTGACGGGCTCCGGGGGTGAAGCGGGAGAGATTGAGATACTTTTCAAAGAGAACCAGGGCGATGCAGGAGAGGAGCAGAAAGATGGAGATTCCCGCGATCCAGCGCCGCCATTTGGGCTCGTTGTGCAGCACCACAGAGACGCCGAGTCCAATCACGGCGAGAAGCAATAGAGGAAGCACCAGTAACCAGGGAATCGTGGAACCGGGCGGAATGAAAGGGCGCGCGAGGGCGAGAGCGAGGAGGCCGACGAGAAGGCAGCGGGTCGCCATGAGGAGGGCTTCCTCCAGTTGGATACGACGGTTCCGGATCGCGAGCGATTCGAGAAGAAAGTTCATCGCGCCCCAGTCAACAACGCGGCTCGAACGCCGGTTGAGTAAATGAATAATGATCGGAATGAGAATTCCGAGAGCACCGATGAGCAAAGCTGTGTTGAGGAAGAGCATGGGGCGCTTCGCGCCGTAAAAGGTTAAAGGTAAAAAGTGGGAAAGTGGGAAAGTGGGAAAGTGGCTTGGCCTCTGGTGGGCTGGGGGATCTTTTTCTTTTTCTTAATCCTAATCTTTATCTAGTTCGCCTGGAGAGCTCAGAGCATTGCGGAGATTAGGATTAAGATTAGGAAAAAGAAAAAGAGGGTGAAAATAGGTGGTCTAACGTTGTGAGAAATAACTGAACAATGCTTCGGGGACGGGGGTGGAGGTGTTGATGGGGACGTAGTCGGCCTGCATCTGGCCGCAGGCGAGTTCGATCGATTTGAGATGCGCCTGAACCCGGTCGAGGTAGGAGGCGCGAATCGTCGATGGGTCGATATTGAGTCGACGCCCTTCGATCTCGAGGCACTTGAAGTCGTCAAATTTTTCGAAAGGGAAGGTGAACTCCTCTTCCGCCATCAAGTGAAAGACGACGAGCTCGTGGTTCCGGTAGCGAAAGTGGTGCAGTGCCTTTTTGATCGCCTCGGCATCGTCGAAGAGATCGCTGATGATGATAACGAGTCCACGGGAGGGGATCCGGTCCGCGATTTCGTGGAAGGTGTCGGCGCAGCGGGTGTCTTCGGCCGGTTCGGTCGCGGCGAGTTCCTCGAGAACCTTTCGAACCTGACTGGGCTTCGCTGCGGGGCGCAAATACTGGCGAATCCCGTCGGCAAAGGTGACCAGTCCGACTGCGTCCTGCTGGCGGATTAAAAGGTAAGTGAGCGCCGCAGCGAGATAGCGACCGTAATCGTATTTGGAAATATTCTCTTTGCCGCCGAGCGAGGTCGATTTGTCCCCTTTGTATCCCATCGAGCCGGAGGCATCGACGAGGATCGTCGCCCGCATGTTCGTTTCCTCGATGTACTGCTTGATGTAGTAGCGATCACTTTTGCCGTAAACCCGCCAGTCGAGATTGCGAAGATCATCGCCGGAAACGTATTGGCGGTGCTCGGCGAACTCGACAGAGAATCCTTTGTGGGGACTGGTGTGGCGGCCGTTGATGGTCCCTTCCTTGGCGCTGCGCGCAAGGAATTCGAGCCTGCCGATCATGTTCGTGATCTCTTTGGGCAGGAGATCGGAAAATTGGGTGGGACCCGTTTCGGCCATGGGACGCGTGGGGAGAAAAGTGGCTTAAACTTCGAGGTCCGCTTTTGGCTGGAACTGCTCAACAAGGCGCTCGACGATGTCGTCGCTGGTGACACCTGCTGCTTCGGCGTTGAAGGTCGTGAGGACGCGGTGGCGAAGAACCGGCAGGGCAACGGCGCGCACGTCGGCGGTGGTTGCGTGAAATCTTCCCTGGAGAATCGCGCGGGCTTTCGCTGCGAGGATCAGGTAAATCCCGGCACGTGGGCCGGCTCCCCAGGAAACCATTTCGCGGACGAAATCGGGTGCTTCATCTTCGCGGGGGCGGGAGGCACGGGTGATCTGCGAGGCGTAGGCGACGACGTGGTCGGCTACGGGAACTCGACGTACCACTTTCTGCAATCTGGCAACGGCTTCTCCATCGAGCTGTTTGGTAATGTTAGCGCGATAGGTGCCGGTGACGCGCTTGATGATCGCCTCCTCCTCAGGGGCGGTCGGGTAGTTCACCCGGATATTGAACATAAAGCGGTCAAGCTGCGCTTCGGGAAGCGGGTAGGTGCCTTCCTGCTCGATCGGGTTCTGGGTCGCGAGAACGAAGAAAGGATCGGGGAGCGGGTAGGTTTCGTCTCCGATCGTGACATGGTGCTCCTGCATTGCTTCGAGGAGCGCCGCCTGCGTCTTCGGAGGGGTCCGGTTGATCTCGTCAGCAAGGATCATGTTGGCGAAGATGGGGCCTTTTACGAATTTGAAGATTCGTTTGCCGGTGCTCATGTCTTCCTCCAATACCTCGGTGCCGGTGATGTCGGCCGGCATTAAATCGGGGGTGAACTGAATGCGCTTGAAGCTAAGGTCGAGCACTTCGGAGAGCGTCGAAATGAGAAGGGTTTTCGCGAGGCCGGGGACACCGACGAGCAGGGCGTGTGAGCGGCAGAAGATAGAAATCAACAACTGCTCGATGACCTCTTCCTGACCAACCACGACGAGATCGAGCTGTTCCTTCATCGACGCGTAGGCGTCCTGTAATTCACGGATGATTTCCTTGTCGGAACTTTCGAGTTCTTGATCGGTTGTGGTGATTTCTGCCATGATTTGAAAAGGTGATTGCAGGTTTTAGCGGCACTGCTGGTAGTTTGAAATACTAATCGTGAACCAAAGACTGTGTCGAACGGGTTTTTCGCTTAATGGCGCGTATCGGGATGCTCTAAATGACTAGCTCAAATGGGTCTGTGGGAAAGTGGCTGCGTATCGGCTATTCTGAAATGCTGATGTCGGAGATCGTGACGCTGAAGGTTGAATTGGTGTCGTCGCCGTCAGCGAGGAGCCATAAGCCGGCTACGGTGAGGGGTTCATCGGGAAAGCTGACTTTTAAAACGAATGTGCCGTCCGCCCCTGGAGCCGCCTGAATCCGTTCAACAAACATGTCCCCCATGGGATTGACCCGGTTTTTCCCGATCAGTGATGCGTCCGGCATGAGATGAAAGCACTGGATCCTGCCGAGCCCTTTCATTTTTCCGCTGAACATTCTTTCCAGCGTTTTGATCCAGGCGGGCGCGGCGAGACGCTGGAGCGATGACAGCTTTTTCGTGCCCGGTTCGATGAGGCCAACCCGGAGAAGAGCGTCATCGTGTCCCTTCTTCCAGAGATCTGCGGAATCGAGGTTCAGGGTGCCTTCAACGGTTCCGGTGACGGTGAGCTCCTTCACTTTGATGACTTCGGGAAACTCGGAAACGAGGGGGGAACCGCTACCGGTCACGGCGATGGTCATTGCACCCTCCCCGTAGCTCAGCCGGTTGGCAGGGACGTCATCGAATTCCAGTGCCTTCCAGGCGGATGGCTGGGTAAAGGAGGTAAGGAGTCCTGCTGATAGGAAAATCTGAAAGAAGAGGAGCATTTCGACCGAATAGGAGAGAATTCGAACTTCTACTCAGAGTCACGAATTAAGACGGCGGGGTCAAGTCCTCTCACGTTTTTCACGCAGTCTTCATCACCTTTTCACGCCGCATTCATCATCGTTTCACATTGGCGGTGAATTCTCTACTCATGATTCAATCAGAAATTACCATCGCGAGAGGCAGCATCGGATTAAACGAGTTGATCTGGTTCGGACGCCAGCAGGCCTTTGCCTGCATTTTCGGAATCCTCCTCCTCGGCGGACTCATCGTCACGAAGCATTGGGATCCCGACGGCGTTCTATCGAGGTCTGATTTTCTATTTCTCTACGCGCTCAGTCTTCAGGGGGCTCTGCTTGCCTTTCGGCTCGAGCACCGCGACGAGCTCATTGTAATCTTCGCGTTCCATGTGCTCGCGACCTTGATGGAGTGGTTTAAAACCTCCCCTGCGATTGGGTCGTGGCAGTACCCTGACAGCGACGTCATTTTCCGAATTTATCAGGTGCCGATGTTTGCCGGATTCCTCTACAGCGCGGTGGGGAGCTACATCGCACGGGCCTGGAGGCTCTTTGATTTCAAATTCACCGGTTACCCGCCGCTGTGGACCACGATTGCCCTGGCGGTGCTGGCCTATGTGAATTTTTTCACGCATCACTTCGTGCCGGATTTTCGCTGGATCCTGATCGCGCTCTCCGTGGCGATGTTCTCAAGATGTGAACTGACCTTTCGAACCGGCGCTACCTATCGCCAGATGCCTTTGTTGGTCGGTTTGGGGATGGTCGCCCTTGCCATTTGGGGCGCGGAAAATATCGGGACCTATGTGAAAGCGTGGAGTTATCCGGGGCAGGAGGCGGAGTGGAAACCGGTTTCGATTCAGAAATTCTGGGCGTGGTATTTGCTCATGATGCTGAGTTTTGTCCTCGTATCGCTGGTGCATTTCCGTCGCGATTCTCCTGATGACAAATCAGAAAAAAATGCGTAATCGTACCCGGTGAAATTGAAATCCATCCATCTCCTTCAAGCGATTGTGCTTCAGTCCGTTGCCTTGAATTCTTTCGCGCTCGATTACGAAGACGACATCATGCCTGTCCTCGTGAAAAAGTGCGCCGATTGCCACAGCAATGAATCCGGCAAAGCCAAGGGGGGCTTCAAGGTGGATGATCCGAAGCACCTTCTCGGTCGCCTCAGCAAGAACAACCTCGTCGTTCCGGGGGATTGGGATGCGAGCTATCTTTTTATCACGCTTTATCGTCCTGAAGGTCACGAAGATGCGATGCCGCCTGAAGGGAAAGGGGAGCGACTCACGGAGAAGGAGGTGAAGCTGGTTCAGGACTGGATCACCGAAGGCGCACCGATTTTGGGTGAGCGCGGGGAGAAGGGTGAAATGGCGGATACGAAAGAAACGGAGAAAGAGGAGCCGGATGCGATGGCGGCGGAAGCGCCGAAACCGGAGAACTGGACCAATCAGGCGGGAAAAACCATCGTAGCGACCTTGTTGAAAGTGGATGGCGATGTTGCTTTGTTGAGAATGGCGAATGGGAAAGTGTATAAGGTTCCGGTCGCGAGTTTGTCAGCCGAGAGTCAGGCGAGGCTGAAAGAGTGAGAAGCCGGAGGTCCGGCGCGTGAGAAGGTGAGGCAGATCCATCTCGTTTGAGATTAGGATTGTCCGGGTAGTAGATGCCTTTTGGCAAAAGGCATAGGTAGCGATGTTCTTAAATCACGGGACCGCGCGCGCCTCACAGAAACGTTCGAATGACCCAGTCGAATAGGCGGTCGGGTAGAATCGCTCTCGCGATCATCGTCGGTCTTGCGAGGTAACCGGCGATGTATCTGGTCCCGGGCCTTTTTGACTCGATCACTTTGACGATGACTCTTGCAATCACCGAGGCACTGGATGCTCTTCCGCTCCCGAAGGTGGCGCGGGTTGCTTTGGCCATTTTGCCGGCAAGCGTTTCGTAGGGACCGCCCTGAGAGCGTTCGATGAGGGGATCGACTAAGACCTTATCAAAGCCGGTTTCGATTGCACCCGGTTCGATGATGGCGACGTGGATTCCAAAAGGTGCCACTTCGATGCGGAGGCAGTCGGACCAGCCTTCGAGGGCGTGTTTGCTCGCGTGATACCACGCTCCGAGTGGCGTATACACTTTCCCTCCCATTGAGGAAAGATTGATGATCGTGCCGCTGCCCTGCTCTCTCATTGTCGGGAGAACGAGTTGAGTGATGCGCGCGAGTCCGAAGAGGTTCACTTCAAATTGTTCCTTCGCCTCGCGAATGCTGATGTCCTCGACTGAGCCGTAGACGCCGTATCCGGCGTTGTTGACGAGGACATCAATGCGGCCTTCGCGTTTCAAAATATCGGCGACCCATTCCTCGATTGAGTTTTCGTCAGTGAGGTCGAGAAAGTGAACCGATATACCTGATGCGGTGAGACCGTTCATCAGGTCGGTGCGTCTCGCTCCGGCGGAGACGCGATGCCCTTGTTCTGCCAGCGCGATGGCAGTGGCCTTGCCTATTCCACTGGATGCACCGGTTACGAGGATGACTTTGGATTCCATTCTGAATCGGTCAGTTTACTGGAATAGGTTTCATCCCACGAGGCTGGATCGAGATGAAAATATGAACTCAGTTCGGCGTAAAGATCGGGATGTTTGATTTTGAGATCGAGGGCCTCTTCGAAAAATGTCTCTGCGGCAACTGCAAAAAATTCGGCCGGATTGGTCGCCCCGTAGGGATCGAGAAAGGAGCGCTCTCCTTTACCGGCTTCGACCTCTTCGACGAGTTTCTCGTAGTTCCGGTAAAACACTTCGACCCAGCGTTTGTAGGCGGCGCGATTCTTGAGGATGGGAATTCCGTCGGCAGCGCCGTCGACTTGATCGAGTTGATGAGCGAACTCGTGAATGACGACGTTCATGCCGTCGTCATCGTTCGCGGCACCGGCAACCACGCTGTCCCATGAGAGGATCACGGAACCTGTTTGCCAGGATTCGCCGAGGTTGGAGTGAGTTGATTCCTCCTCGGAAATGCCCCAGCGTCTTCGTCCGCGATCCCGAAAAGCTCCCGGATAGACGAGGATGGATTTGAGTCTTGGATAAAATTTGTGATTGGGCAGGGCGACGATTGGCAGAGCCGCCTGCGCACAGATGAGAACCTTTTGCTTATCGGTGATTTCCTCCAACCCGCCGCAGGGAACGAATCGCTTCCGGTGCATGAGCACGTTGACGATGCCTTCGAAATCGTCACGAAGGGAGGCGGGAATGGCGGCGTAGCGGGGAAAGTGCTTTAGAAGAATTTCCCGCCGGGGCTTACTCAATTTCTCATTGAGGAGGAGAGCGGTTTTCCTGTTTCTGGAAATCATTGCCCCGATCATGCCGAAGGAGACTCCGAGGAGAATAACGACGGTGATGGTGATCGGGTCTAACATGGTTTTATTAATCCCGGAAAGGGCTGTCTGAAAATTCAAATGCCTCGTTCCGATCGTGGAGAATGCTCACGAGATAGGCAGCGGGAAGCAATGCCATCCAGTTGTCGTCCTGGTCGAGGGCGAGTGAGCTTCCCGAAGGTAGCTGAATGTTAGGCGCGTCACGTTTGCTTGCTTCGGGATCGACTGCTTTGGGGCGCAGCCATTGTGCGACGCTCCAGGGGGATTGCTCAAGACGGCATTCAACGTTGTATTCGTTTTCGAGTCGGGCCTTCATGACCTCGAACTGAAGTGGGCCAACCGCACCGAGGAGGGGAACCCGCTGGGCGCTTTGATGCACGTCGTATGCCTGGGCGACGCCCTCTTTGAGAAGCTGTTCGATTCCGGAGCGGTAGCGTTTGATGTTGGCGGTATCGCTGTTGAAAATGTAGGCGAAGCACTCCGGCTTGAAGCGCGGCATCTCGTTGTAAACGATTTTTGAGTCACTTGTCAGGGTGTCGCCGATGAGGAAATCGTAGTTGCCCACCAGCGCGAGGATATCTCCGGCATAGGCTTCGTCGAGAGTTTCCCTGTCCTGACCGAACAATTTCTGAGCGTTGCTGAGGCGAACCTTTTTTCCCGATCGAATGTCGGTTACCTGCATGTCCCGTTCGAAGGTGCCTGAAACGATCCGCACGAAGACAGCGCGGTCGCGGTGGCGGGGGTTCATGTTCGCCTGGATTTTGAAAACGAATCCGGAAAAGGCGTCGTGGTGAGGGTTGACCGGGCCTTCTTCCGATTTTCTCGGGGCCGGCTTCGGTGCGAGCTCAAGGAAACGTTTCAGCATCAACTCGACGCCGAAGTTGTTCATCGCACTCCCGAAAAAGATCGGCATCTGTTTGCCTGCGAGAACGCGCTCCATGTCGAGTTCTTCGGTGACCCCGTCGAGCAGGTCGATTTCCTGCTTGGCGGTCTCGTGAATTTCGGTGTCGAGTGCTGCCGCGACTTTCTCGTCATCGATTCCCCCGACGGAAAGAGGGGACTTGTAAGACCCGTGAGGAGTCCTTTCAAAGAGGTTCACCTCGTTGGTTTCGCGGTTGAAGATTCCGCGAAAACGGGGGCCGTCACCGAGAGGCCAGTTGAGTGGCACAGGCGGCAGTCCGAGGACGCGCTCAAGTTCGTCGATGAGTTCAAGCGGAGGGCGGGAGGGGCGGTCCAGCTTGTTCACGAAGACGAAAATGGGAACGCCGCGCTTCCGGCAGACTTCGAAGAGTTTCAGGGTCTGGGCCTCGATCCCTTTACCGGCATCGATCACCATGACGGCTGAGTCGACCGCTGAGAGAACCCGGTAGGTATCTTCGGAAAAGTCGTGGTGACCGGGGGTATCGAGGAGATTGACGCAGGAGCCGTCGTAGTCGAACTGGAGCACGGTCGAGGACACGGAAATTCCCCGTTCCTTCTCCATGTCCATCCAGTCACTCGCGGTGGAGTTCTGGTTTTTACGGGCGGTGACGCTTCCGGCGAGGTGAATCGCGCCCCCATAGAGAAGGAGCTTTTCGGTGAGCGTCGTTTTCCCGGCATCGGGGTGGGAAATGATCGCAAAGGTTCGACGGCGATCGATTTCACGGGCGACGTCGGGAGAAACGGTTTTGGTGGGAGCTGTCACGAGAGGATATCAGGTCAAATTGGCGTTCAGGGGGCTAGACCACTACGCTCACAGTATTGCCGTCGCAACGCCGGATTTTGGCAGCTTACTTCAGGCTCAGTAAATAGGCGACGAGGTCGCTCAACTCATCGGGCGCGAGTGTTCCGTCGAGTCCCATCGGCATGAGCGATGCGGGGATTCTCGCAATGGACTCGATCTCTGAGCGCGGAACTTTGTGCCTTTGGCCGGCAATGTCGATCAGTTCGATATCGCTTTGAGTGCGTTTTTCGATCAGTCCGAGCTGCGGCGGGTGCTCTCCCTTCAGGTTGACCTGAAAAGTTTCGAAATCCCTGGCGATGGATTCACTTGGATAGAGAATCGACTCGAAAAGGTCTCGAGGTGTCCGAATCCGTCCAATAGTGCTCAGCTCAGGACCGATCATTCCGCCGGTGGAGTCAATTTTGTGGCAGACAACGCAGGTGCCTTTGCCCGATTTGAAAATCCCGGCCCCTTTGACAGGATCGGCTCCGGCGAGTGATTCGACGAGTGATTCGATCTTTTCGTCGCGCTTCGCTTTTTCGGCCTCCACCTCTTCCTGTCTCGCTTCGAGCTTCGCGGTGGCTTCGGGGAACGCTTTGAAACGCTGCCTCAGCTGATTGATGGGAAGGTTCGGAAAGGCGGGGGATTTGAAGAGGATTTCACCGACTTGAGCTGCCAGTTCGGGGGTGTCGATCTTTTTGAATAAATCGGGAAAAGACCCGAGCTCGACGATGCTGAACTTGTCGAGGAGCCCGGCGAGCTCCTTCCGGTGGGTGGCCGTAAGGGCGCTTTTTGAAAGCATCGAGATGGATTCGGCCCGCGCCTCGGTATCTGTTTCGTTCTTGAGGAGGTCGATGAGGAGCGTGAAGGTTTCGTCGGCGATTTGGGTGCTGTTTTTCGAAAGACAGCGAGCCGCTTTGACCCGGGAAAGTCGTGAAACCTCCTCATTGCTCACGATGGTCTTGAGAAGATCGGTGAACTGATCGGAAGGGGCCGAGAGCAATGCTGACAGGGTGCTCGCGAGCGTGGTTTCCGTTGCTGTATCGGTGAGGTTGGCTTTGAAAACTTCTGTCCACTCCTGTTGAAAAGGAATGCTGTTCGCGGCGGCGATTAGTTGAAGCCCGAGGTCCTGGTTAAGTGGCTCCTCCGATGTCAGCAGTGAGGTGACGAAATTCCGCATCGGCGGGGAATCGAGGAATGGCGGAACAATATCGAGGAGAGTTTCGAGTCGATTCTCGTTGAAGTCGGAGTTCCAGCGAATGAAACGATTAGCGAGAGCTGCGTCCCATTTGTGGTTCTCCACGCAGATTCGATGCACCGTCTTCCGCAGCGCGTCATTGGGATGGGCGAGAAAAGGAAGGACATCGAGTGCCTCCAGCTGGTTCTCTGACATTTCGTTGAGAGCAATGAGGGCACCCTTGATCACGCGGGGATTCTCAGAGCTGAGGGCGTTTTTCGTGGTTTCGAAGTCGTTGATTTCGATGAGCGCGTAAATGAGAGCGTGCTCGAGAAAGCGGTCATCGGCGACACGTCCCATTCTTCCGAGGATCGCTCCGATGGCGCGGAACTCTCCCATGACACCGAGGGCCGCTGCCGCTGTGCGCGCCACTGACGGCGTGTCATTGCGGACCATGGAAGCAAGTGCGCCGCTGATGGTCTTGTTCCGATCGAGTTCAATCTGGCGCTCCGCGGGTTCATTTGCAGCGATGGATTGCCAGCTGCGGGTCACGAGAATGCCGTTGCAGGCCGTCTGTCTCACGCTGGGGCTCGGGTCGGTCAGGGCATCATAGATGAGGTCAGTCGCTTCGGAAAACTTCATTCGCGTGAGCGTCCAGAGGGCGTTGCGGCGGGCCATCTCGGAGGTGTTCTTGTCCTCGAGGATGCGTTTCAGTTCGGGGAATGCAGGGTCTCCTCTCACCGCTAGCTCAGTGATCGCGCGGTCACGAATCCAGAACTCGGGAGCATCGAGGAATCCGGAGACGTCCTCGCTGGTATAGCGGGGCCAGTCCGGCATCGCCCCGGGTTTCTTTGCCGTGGTGTCTTTGGAGCGAATCCGGTAAAGGCCTCCTGAGACTTCCGGTTTGGCGATTTGTGAACTCGGGCAGCCGATACGAAACCAGCCCCCTGTGTCGACGACGATGAGGCCACCTTCCCGATCTTCAAAGACATCGGTGAAGTGTGAATCCGGTTCGTTGAGCTGGAAGATCGTCTCTGTTTTCGTTGCGATGAAGCTGGCGCCTTTTTGCTCAGTGACGGTGCGTGTGATTTTTGATGTGTTGAAGTGAGAAATGAGCCAGTTGTCTTTCCACTCGGGATTGAGCGCGGTGCCCCGGTAGCGGCACATGCCTGAAATCGCGATGTGCCCGAAATTGTGCACCGGTGGAAGAAGGTCCCCGGTTTTCTTGAACTCATCGATGACGAGTTGCTGATCGTAGCGTGGGTAGGCGCCGCCGTGAACCCAGTGCGTGAGGGTGTCTCCGCGGGGGCGACCGTAGAATAAATTGACCGTTCCGAGGATCTCACCTTCTTCCGTGAAGTCGACTTCAACGGGGTTGTCCATGCCTCCTCCGGCAAAGGCTTCGACTTCGCCGCCGCTGAGCTGGGAGGACCAGACGCGCGCGCCTTTTCCTGTCTCCATGATCTGGCCTGTGTCATTGTCAGGGATAGCAAAACCTTTCCGCCCATGGCACCAGTAGAGCCTTCCGTTAGGGTGGAGGAAAGGGCCGTGCACGTCAGCGGCATTCCCCGTGAAATCAAAGCCGGTCACGAGTTCCTCCCTCACTTCGGCAACCCCGTCGCCGTCCTCGTCTGCAAAGCGCCAGAGGCTCGGTGGGGACATCACGTAGAGTGAATCGTAGACCCAGAGCGCCCCCTGCGGGAAGGTGAGGCCGTCGGCAAATATGGTTTTTTTGTCGAAGACGCCGTCCTTGTCTGTATCGACGAGGAGGCTTACAAAGTTTGGCTTCTGAGCGAGCAGTTCCTCCTTGTTCAGATTGAGCCCTGCATTTTCGGCGACAAAGAGGCGGCCATTGTCATCGTAGTTCGCCATGACAGGATGACGAACCAGGCCCGGCGTCGTTGCCGGAATCATTTCGAGACCTTCCGCTATTTCATAGTTATCCGCCGCGAAAAGGACTGGGGTGAAAAGAAGAAGGAAGAGGGGACGCACAAATCGATGCATAGGGGAAAGATGCCAAAGCTAACCGGCTCCCGCAAGGCGGCATTGCGGAGTGATTGAATTGTCGGTGTGCGTCCCTCAGAGCGGGCTTCTGATGATAAAAAGATAACAATAAAGAAGAGGCGGGGTGTGATGAAAATTACCAGCCGGCGCCTTTGGTCAGGGTTTGAATCCGACAGAGATAGGTATCCGCTGTGATATAGAGAACCGATCCGTCATTGCCCCAGGTGCAGTTGGCTGTCTTTTCGCCGGTCGCGATCCGGCCGAGCAATTTTCCTTCGGGCGAGAGAATGTGGACACCGCCCGGAGCTGTCGCCCAGAGATTGCCCGCCTCATCGACTTTCAAGCCGTCAGGTAGACCGGGGAGACCTTCCTTCACGAGATCGGTGGCATCATAGAAGAGGCTGCCTTCGCCGACGGTGCCGTCTTCTTTGACGGGGAACGCTTTGATGATGGCGGCTTCGGGATCGGATTGGGCGACGTAGAGGGTTTTGAAATCGGGGGAGAAAGCGATCCCGTTGGGACGGGTCATTTCTTTGGTGAGAAGGGTGATTTTGCCTTTCTCGTCGAGTCGGTAAACCCCGCAGAAATCGAGCTCGCGAAGGGGATCGTCCCAGCGATTGGGGAGCCCGTAGGGAGGATCGGTAAAGTAAAGGGTCTTTCCATCGGCGCCGAGGCAGACGTCGTTCGGGCTGTTGAGGCGTTTGCCTTCGTAGTTATCGACGAGGGTTCGCTTGCCGCCTCCTGCAGTCAGAACGGAAAGCCGGCGATCACCATGTTCGCAGGAGATGAGCTGGCCTTTTGCATCGAGAATGAGCCCGTTGCACCCCGGTTCGCCTCCGTAGGGGGCCTGGCCTGTGTAGCCGGATGGCTGCAGCCAGGTTTCGGCTCCTTTGCCTTCGTCCCAGCGAACCACTCGATTGTTCGGGATGTCGGAAAATAGGATGAAACCACCGTGAGCATGCGATTTTTCCGGAACCCAGACAGGGCCTTCCGACCAGACGAAACCGGAGGAGAGCACTTCGATTTTCGCGTCGGGAGCGAGGAGAGTGTCGACGGATTTGTCTTTCCGTATGATTTCGCCAATGGTAGGAAAATTGACAGAGTCCTGCGCTGATAGCGAAACAGCGAGGATGATGGAAATGGAAAATATGAAAGAAACGGTATCTCTATAATGTGGTTTGAGGATCAGTTTGCGCATTGTGATGAAAGAGTGATTGTATTGTTTACCTAACTTTTAACAGATCAATGAAGGACAAGGCAAGCGGTAAGGAGGGATCCGCGGACTCACCATCAGAGGAAGAACAGGCAACCCGGCCGGGGCTGTCTGAAGGCGCCGAGATATCAATAAAGCCCGATGACGTTGAGTTTATTGATCCCATTGAGAAGTGGTGGGATGAAAAGCCTGACGCGAACGATGCGATGCCGGATGTCCGGGATGTCGTGGCTCAGGACGTTGTCCTCGAATCTGAAGCTGATGAACCCCGTCTTGTTCCGGACGAGAACGACAGTATCAGCCTGATACAGAACAGTAAGGCTGCCCCCGCGGAGGATACGACGGAAACGGCCGATGAAGATTCTCCACCTCCTTTGCCGCCGCTCGATGAAGTCGGGGTGGCCCAAAAGACGGAGATTGCGGACCCTTCCGGAGTTGAAAGTTCAGAAGAAACTCCCAAAGAGAAAGCGTCGAAAGGTGACGGCAGCGGGAAGAAAGTTAAAAAAGGACCGCCGGCGCTTCCTCAGGAGGAAGCACCTGAGATTTCCGGGAAAGAGGATGTCGAAGAGGAATCTGATTCTGAAATCCTACCGGTTTCTGTGCCTCCGCTTGAACGCCTTGGCGGGTCGGGTGATGGCGATGAACCGTCTCTTTCGCCGGTGGTTAAACAGGATGTTCCGGAATCTGATGATTTGTTGAAATCCGACAAAGCACTGGAACCTGAAGAGACGTTGGCCCCGGAAATATCCGACAAAGCCGACAAAGCCGACAAAGCCGAAGAGACTGCCGACGATGAGGTGAAACGCGAGGCTGAGGAGTTGATTGCAACGGCTTCGGTTCCCGCAACAGGTGCCACCCGGGCGGGCAGAAAAAAGGCAGGCTGTTGGACAGTCTTCACGACTCTGTTTTTCCTCGGGGCGATGCTGGTGTTCGCAGCGATTGCGGTCGGCGGTGCTATCTATTGGAAAAAGTATCAGAATATCCAGGAGGAGATCGCCTCTACGGCGGTTCAGAAACTGGAAGAGCAGGGGATCTATCTCGGGTATGACGATTGGAGCTTTCAGTTCCCACGGGGGCTCGTTCTCGAAAATGTGACTCTGTTTGAGAGCGCTGCGAGGGAAACCGCTGTCGTCAATGCTTCCGATATCGGGATCAATGTGGACGTCCTCAGCATTGCTAAAAACAGAGGAGCGCCCGACGCTTTCGAAGTATCGTTTGCCGATTCTACAATTTCGCTGTTTGAAGCCGGGGGAGAGAGCTTCTCCGTGGAGGGCATTGATGGAGAGCTTTTCATGGCTGACGAAACGCTTGCGATCGAGCGCTTCACTGCAATGCTCGGAGGGGTGAAGGTCGAAGTCGGTGGCCGTTTATACATGCCTGCAAAGGCTGAGGGTGACGCCGGCGCGGTTGATGCTGAGGCGAAAAAGTTCACGCTTCCGTTTGATCTTGCTGTGCTCAGGAAAGCGGAACCGGCCTTTGCCCTTGCGGCTCCTCAGGGTGGTGTGCCTTTGTTGGCAACCGTTGCCGTTTCAAATGTCAAAGAGACTCCGCAGAACATTACCGCAGAGGCCACGCTTCAGAGCAGTGGGTTCACTTGGAACGAAGTGGCGGTTGATTCGCTCTCCGCTCTCGTCAATTACCGGACTGAGGAAAAAGTCCTCCACTTCACCAATTTCCAACTTGGTGCTGCCTCCGGATTTATCGGCGGGAGTGGTTCGATCGACACGGGGAGCGGCGTCGCAACGATTAAGCAGCTTCAATCCAACGCAGACATTGTTGCTTTCGTGAGCAGCTTTGATGGTGACCTTGCTGAAAAGCTCAGTCTCATCGAAATGGTGGATCAACCTACGATTCAGCTTTCAGGAACGGTCCCTCTCGATGCCCCGGAGAATTCACGGCTCAATGTTCTCTACGAGCACCACAGCGGGATGATCATCAATCATGAGGAGCGCCGGCTGCCTCTCGTCGACATTCGGGGACGGTTCACGCTCGGGGAAGGGGTTCTCGAGACCAATCACTTCAGTCTTGGGTTGTTAGGGGGCGATGTCCTTATTAACGGTGTTACCCGGATCACAGCCGAGTCGACTCCGTTTAACGGGTTGATCGAGATCAGTGGATTGCCATTGGAGCGGGTTGCATCCTACTTTGATAAGGAGGATGTCAAAATGACCGGAGAGATTTACGCCAATTTCCGAGGCGTCGGTTACAGCGTTCTCGAAAAGGTCAGGGGTGGTGGAAATTTCCGGATCGATGACGCTCAGTTGGGTTCCTTCCCCGTTCTCGGAGAGGTTCAGGAGCTTCTTGGAAAATTGATTCCGGCTTTCGGTATCAGTGGAAACGGCTCGGTTACGGGGGCTTACATTATTGAGTCCGGCATCTTGATCACAAGCGACCTCCTGGTTAAGGGGAGCGGAACAGAGATTTCGACGAGCGGAAGCATGAAGCTCGAAAGCCAGTCGGTTGATTTCACCTCTACCGCGACGCTCACATCGGCGCTTTCCGCTGCTACGGGCATGGAAGACAAAGCGATCACTGTGAGGGGGAGCGGGCTTATTTCCAACCTGGAGCTGGAGCTTCGCGAGTTCCCGATTGAGTTTGCCTCTGAAGGGCTGGCCAAAGCGCTGGGAACCACGCCGGAGTCACTGAGCTCTCTCAAAGAGCTTCTAGGTGAAGAAGGGGATGCCTCGAAAGTAATTACCGGAAAAATTGAGGAGGCCACCGGCATCGAGCTGGGACCGGAGGCAACAGGCCTGATTAAAAGTCTTCTCGGCGGAGGAGGAGATGATGAGGAAGCTCCTGCGCCAATTCAGGCTGAGCCGATTCGGGCAACGCCGATGGAGGAGTAACGCTCCTCCGCACCAGCCGGGAAACATTCACTATCCAATCCCGGGGGAGAAACCGGGCCGTTTCGGCGGGACCAAACAGGGTCAAGTCAATGACCAGACCCTGTTGGATGAGGCATCTCAAACAACGCGGTTGATCTGCTCGCCGTTTCTGAAGGCCTTGATGTTTTCAACAACTCCGTTGAGCAATCGCTGACGGGCTTCTTTGGCGCTCCACGCGGTGTGTGGCGTGATGAAGAGATTATCGAGTCCTGCGGTGAGGAAGGGGTGGTCAGCCGGAGGAGGTTCCGGAGTGAGCACGTCAATCGCTGCAGCGGCAATCGTGCCGTTTTTCAAGGCATCGACAAGAGCTGCCTCATCGATGAGATCTCCCCGACCGGTGTTGATCAAAATCGCATTCGACTTCATCAAATTCAAGGTCGCGGCATTGATAAGCTGTTTGGTATCCTCGGTGAGCGGGCAGTGAAGAGTGATCACGTCCGATGCCGCGAAGAAAGCTTCGGGTGAGAGGCGCGGGATTTCGCCTGAGTTGCTTGAGCCTTCGCGTCCGTAGGCGATCACTTCCATTCCGAATGCTTTACCGATCCGGGCGACCGCTTTACCGATTGAGCCGAAGCCGACGATGCCGAGAGTCTTTCCGCTCAGCTCCGCGACGGGATAATCGAGGCGGGTGAAAATTGGGGACTCCGCCCATTTTTCCGGCTCCGCCGCAAATCGATGGACATTGGATGCCAGATTGAGGAGGCTCGCAAAGACGTGCTGAGCGACCGCTTCGGTGCTGTAGCCCGCCACGTTGCAGACTGCGAGTTCGCGTTCCTTTGCGGCATCGAGATCGATGTTGTTGACTCCTGTCGCGACGACCTGAATCAGTTTCAGATTGGCAGCGCTGCTCATCGCTTCGGCGTTGAGGACCACTTTGTTGGAAAGGACGATGTCTGCATCCTTGATCCGCTCAGCCACTTCGTCCGGCGCGGTCATAGGATAGGTCACGAGTGTCCCGAGCTTTTCGAGTTCCGAGAAGTCGAGGTCGTCGCGGTTCGTCGTCGCGAGATCGAGAAATACGATTTTGTCGTTCATTGAGGCTCTTTGTTGAAAGTCCTAGAGGGCGGATGAAAAATCCATTGAGGCCATTACCTGAATCATCGCCACGGCGGCTTCTGCGGCTTCGCGTCCGCGATTCAGTTCGTCGCCCAGTGAGCGCGCTTCCGCCTGTTCAGCGTTCTCAACGAGAAGGACTTCGTGAATAACCGGCACGAGATGGGAGACGCTCGTCTCCTGCAGTGACTTGGTGATCGAATCGGCGATGAGATCGGCATGGGCGGTCGATCCGCGGATGATGACGCCGAGAGCAATGATCGCGAGCGGCTGTTCCTCCCCGCAGGCTGCGGCTTCGACCACGACAGGAATTTCGAATGCACCGGGAACGCGGATGATTTCCAGTTTCAGGTCGGGGGCAAGCTTTGCCAGCGTCTCTGTTGCCGATTTTACGAGCGCATCGGTATACGTATTGTTGTAGAGTGAGGCAACGATGGTGACCTTGCCGGACTGTTGCGTTGGCGAAGGCGTGGCGGGAGCGGATTTAGACATAGGGAATGCTGTGATAAAAGAGACTTAAATGGTGTGGCCCAGCTTGTCGCGTTTCGTGCTGAGATACTTTTCGTTATCCGCATTGGGCTCAATCCGGATAGGGACTTTTTCAACAATCTCAAGATGATGGCCGTCGAGGCCGACCACTTTTCGCGGATTGTTAGTCATGAGCCGGATTTTTCTGACGCCGACATCGTAGAGGATCTGGGCCCCCATGCCGTAGTCGCGAAGATCGGAGCCGAAGCCGAGTTTTTCGTTGGCTTCGACGGTGTCGAGGCCCTCCTCCTGCAGTTTGTAGGCGTGCATTTTATTGACGAGCCCGATGCCGCGTCCCTCCTGGCGCATGTAGACGAGGACTCCTTTTCCGGCGGCCTCGATCTGAGCGAGGGCGGTGTGGAGCTGGCCGCCGCAGTCGCAGCGGCGTGAGGCAAAGACATCCCCGGTGAGGCATTCGCTGTGTACCCGCACCAGAACCGGTTCGTCGGGATTGATCTCACCTTTGACGAGGGCAAGGTGGTGCTCTTCCGGATTGAGTGTGCTGGAGTAGGTGTAGAGATCGAAAACGCCGAAATCGGTTGGCATTTTAATCTGTTCGACGCGTTCGACCAGTTTCTCGCTGGTGCGACGGTATTCGATGAGGGATTCGATCGTTCCGATTTTCAGAGCGTGTTTTTCGGCAAACTCGAAAAGCTGGGGAAGGCGGGCCATGCTGCCGTCTTCGTTGAGAATTTCACAGATGACGCCGGCAGGTTCGAGGCCCGCGAGTCGGGCGAGGTCAACTGCCGCTTCGGTGTGACCGGCCCGTCTCAGGACGCCACCTATCTTGGCCTGTAATGGCAGGATATGTCCGGGACGGACAAGGTCCTGCGGTTCGGACATTGGGTTCGCGAGAATTTTAACGGTGTGAGCCCTGTCTGAGGCGCTGATTCCCGTGGTGACACCGGCGGCGGCATCGACCGCGACGGTGAAATTGGTCCCGTGAGATTCGGTGTTGCGTCGCACCATGAGCGGGAGCCCGAGTCGCTCCGCTGCGGCAGGTAAAATGGGAGCGCAGATCAGGCCGCGTCCGTGGGTCGCCATGAAATTGATGTGCTCCGGAGAGATCTTTTCTGCGGCGCAGATGAGGTCGCCTTCGTTCTCGCGATCTTCATCATCGACAATGATCACCATTTTGCCGGCTTTGATATCGGCAACGACGTCTGCAACGGGGCTGAATTCCATGGGGTTGTTAGAGTTGATTCGATTAATTAAGGACTGAGGAGGGGCCTAAGCAACCTTTTCAATCGCAAAGTTTACCCCTGCGAAGGGGCTAATGAAAGGGAAGCTTTCGGATTATGAGGGCGACGCAGGTCGGAAGATACGGCCGTTGTAACTGTGTTCTGTAGGCGCGGGACGCGGGGCGGAGGGTAGGCGATGACCGAATCTTCGAAGAGCGGGGGCGCGGCCTTGACCAGCAGGGATGCGCGCGAGTTCTTTCTGCCGCTTCGGTGTAAATCCCTCTTCCATCCCTTTTAATCTGTGCAAAAAATCCTCCTCATTCTCACTTTACAAGCCTCCTCAACCCTGTGCATCTTTCGCTTTATTCGTTTTCCCCGTTGTGAGAGTCACAGCTTAGGGTTCAGAAACAATTTCAGGCATCATGCACCGTCACTTTTTCTCTCTATCTGTCGTTCTTGCGGGGATTTTCTTACTTTCCTCGTGCAGCGAAACTTCTGAATCACCCGAAGTCGAAGCTCCTCTGGAGCAGGCTGCTTCAACGGCACTTCCCCCGGTGGGGCCGGACGGGAAACGCCAGCTCACTCCCGAAGAGCAGAAAATCGTTGTCGAGAAGGTGATGCAGGCCCGCGCAAAACAGCAGGCCGAAGGACTGGGAGGAGGAACCGTGCAAGTCAACGGGGCGTGGAATTACACAGGATACAGCTACCTCAGTCCTGATCCGGAAGCGGCGATTGAAGCGCGACTCGTGGCGGTCGACCTGACGATTTCAGGGCACACTGCGAATTTTGACATCGACGACGTCGAGATCATCGACGGGGTGAAACTGATCAGCTACGGCAGCGATCCGCATCCGGAATATCTGACGATGGACGGTGAATTAATGCCCTCTGACCAACTTCCGGCCGCGCCACCTCTCGCGAGTCGCTGGTTGCTCATCTACGCATTCCCGAAGCACAGCGCGACTTTTCACCTGTATTATTGGGGGCGGCAACTCACTCCCGAGCCGGTGGAGATCGGGGAAAGAGGCATGCAATTGCCGTTCCCCGAGCAGGTTGAGTGATCGCCCCGGTTTGGGTGCAATCACTCTTAAGCTTCCGGCTTTACTGCGCGTTGAGGCCTTCCACCTTATCGGTTGTCGGCAGGTAGCGGTAGTAAACTTCCAGCATCAGAATCGCCCAGGCGGCGTTGAGAATTTTCCCGTCCTTTTTGCCACGTGTGTTGTTGCTCCAGGAGCCGTCCTCGTTCTGCGCATCAAGAAGCTTGGGCTGGAACTTTTTATTGTAGTTCTCCCACTCCTTTCCTTCGGCCATGAAAAAGACCTGCGTGTTGTAGTAGGGCTCGTAGAAATCACTGGGAACCCCGGGGTTCTGCGTTCTGTCGACGAGATACTTGAATCCTTTCTCGTAGCTGGGGGAATTGGTGCCTTTCCAGATTTGCATGGCAAGAAGCGCCGCCCCGGTGAGGGACTGTTTTCCTTTGGCATCTTTGGGCGAATACTTGAAAGCGCCTACCTGATCCTGAATGCTGGGAAGGTAATCTTCGACCGCCTTATCGAGAGCTCTGTCCACGCCTGAAAATTTCCGTCCGGTGTTGTAGGCCGCTTTGAGTGCCTGAATTGACCATCCCGATACCGACATGTCGTCATGGCTGCCGGTAGGTCCATACTCTTTGCCTTTGTGGCCGTAGTAGGGCCAGCCGCCTTCTTTCGACTGGCAGTCTACGATGACATCGACCGATTTTTTCAAAACCGACTCAAGACGTGGGATCTCTTTGCCGCTTTCTTTTGTCATCGTGTAGAGCTCGGAGAGCGCGTAGGTCGCAATCGAATGCTCGTAGGCATTGTGATGACCGGCCTCGCCATTGGTGATGAGCCCATCATTCTTGAGCGCTTTATCCATCAGGAACAGCGCGGCATTGACGACCGCATCGCCGAACTTGGGGGATTCCGGGGTTTCGCAGTGCCCGAGGTAGGCGAGGAGGGAAAGCCCCGTCATCGCCGCCTGGTAGTCCGAGCCGAAGGAACCATCATCATTTTGCTGGCTTGTTAGAAATTCGAGACCGTCGCGAACCGCCCGTTCGGCGCGATCCTCACCTCCGCTTTCGCGAAGCCGCTTCATGCGCTGAGACATCGAGCAGCGTGACCGCATTCCGGCGGGAATCGAGCCCATGTTGGAGACGTCCCCGAATCCACTCATCGACATGCCGAAGCCGGAGTCGCTGCTGGACATTGCCACCATCGTTAGGTTTGCGTTAGGATCGAAAGTGTCAGGTACTGCAAAATTTGAAAACGCCGAACTCGAAATAACCGGCTGAGCCGAGGTCGCTGCCGCCGCGGTTTTCTGCTGAAACTTTTTGACGGTCTCGTTGTCCATATCCGAGTCATCAGTCACTGCCATGGATGACACCGAGATCTGGGGCGGGGGATTGGGCGGACCGGAGAGTGCCCAGGTCGCGAGAGCGGCAATCGCGATCATGTGTAAGATCACCGCTGCGAGAATCGCGCTTAGTTTTTCCTTCGCATCCGAGCCTTTTCCAGCGGCTTTAACCGATTCCCCTTCGCTTACAATAAAGGCGCGTTCCCCTGTGCCTTCTGCGGTGATTTCGTGATCTCCAACCGGTTCGTCCGCTTCGGTGACTGCGGCAACCGGCACAGCGGTTGCGACGGCACCGGTCACGGTCGAAGTGAGGAAAGGAGCGTCCGCAGCGTCCTCATCCTCAGACCCCGGAGGGCGCAATTTTGTGGGGGCGATGGGAACGGCGACGGATTCTTTTACCGCCGGTGCCTCTTTGGCTACAGCGATTTCCTCCTGCGGCACGAAGTGACTGCGGAGTGTTGCGATAGCTTCTGTTTCGCTGTGGCTCGCAACGAAGTGGTCCAGTAGTGAAAGCGCGGTATCGACATCGGTGGCCCCGATGATGGTTGCCGCAAAAACGATGTTGTCCTCATCTCCGGGGATTTCGGGGGCTTCTAAAAGCACTTCAGAGGCACGGGCATAGTCTTCCGCCTCGTAGAGTTCACGGGCGAGGGTGGTGCGCAGTTCCCAGTCTTCGGGGGATTGTTTGAGTTGATTGAGTTTCTCTTCCATCTTTGTAACTCCCCCGGGGGGCAGGGGATACAGGGGTTGCCTGGCTGAATTTTATTACGGATTCGTCTCTCAGTTCAATTGAAAACGAAAGAACCTTAAGGTGAAGCCGGTGGGGGTGCCTATCATTGCGATTTCGATCTCACATTGTGACATCGAAATGGAGAAACGTTTTTAAACGTCTCTGCGTGCGAGTCTTAAATCGCGTCGAAGGCCGCCTCAACCAGCGCTGCGGCGAGAGTCTGGGTCGCTTCATCAAGATTGCGGTTCGCTGCCTTGAGAGCATTGGCGTCAGACGTTTCGGAGTCGATCAGTGACTGCACTGCGGCGGCGGCTTCTTTGATCGATTGCACTTCCTCCGGACTGAGCCGGTCGGCGATTTGTTCGAGAGCACTTTCCACTGCGGGAAGGAGTTCGGCGCTTTTCATCCTCGCCTCGACGAGAATACGCTCATTCATATCATCGAAGGCGTAGTCGATTGATTCACTGACCATTTTCTCGACCTTTTCATCGTCGACATCGACAGCCGCGTTTCGAATTTCGAGAAGATGATCCTCTCCCGTTTCAGTGTCTCTTGCGAGGACCTCGAGAATCCCGTCGGAGTCGATCGAAAATTGCACACCGACACGGGCTTTTCCTTTCGCACCGGGGGTGAAAGGAACCACGACTTCTCCGAGGAGCCAGTTGTCCTTCGCCAGTTCGCGCTCACCCTGGAGCACCCGGATCGCCATTGATTTCTGATTATCGACCGCATTGGTGAACATTTCACCGGCCTTGGTCGGGATCGTCGAGTTGCGGGGAATGATGATGTTCATGAGCCCGCCGAACGTTTCAATGCCGAGCGAGAGCGGGGTGACATCGACGAGAATAACCTGACGAATCCGTCCGCAGAGCATTCCCGCCTGAATCGCCGCGCCGAGTGCGATTGCTTCGTCGGGGTGCTGGCTGATGTTCGGTTCGAGCTGGAACCATTCTTTGAGTTTTCTCTGCACCAGTGGGGTGCGCGTGCTGCCTCCCACGAGGATGAGGTGGTCGATCTTTGACGCTCCCTTGTTCGCCGCTTCGGCGAAAGCCCGTTCGCAGATGGAGCGGGTCCGTTTTAAAATCGGGGTGAGAATCGTCTCGAGCTGTTCCCGTGTCAGTTCCAGTTCGAAGCTTTCCCCGCCGCGGAGAAAGGGCAGTCGAATCATGTGCGTCGCAGCGGTGCTGAGTGATTCCTTTGCCTCGCGCGCGGCGGCGCTGATCGTGACAGACTCCGGGTCGGTGAGCTCGCCAAGATCCAGTTCGGTTCTGATGAAGTCGGCGATGGCCCGGTCGAAATCATCGCCGCCGAGCCGGGTGTCTCCCGCCGTCGAGATCACTTCGAAGAGCCCTTCCTTCAGTTGCAAAACGGAGAGGTCAAAAGTGCCTCCGCCGAGGTCGTAGACGGCGATGGTTGAATTCTCGTCCGATTTGTCGAGGCCGTAGGCGAGAGCAGCTGCGGTCGGTTCGTTGATGATCCTCGCAACGGAAAGGCCCGCTTTCCCGGCGGCGAGTTTGGTTGCCTCGCGCTGGCTGTTGTTGAAGTAGGCGGGGACCGTGATCACTGCTTTGTGAACCTCTGTCTCAAGCGCTTCCTCAGCGACACGCTTGAGGCGTTTCAGGATTTCGGCGGAGACCTCGACAGGAGTGACGGAAAGTTCCCCGTCGATCTTGATGGACAGTTCGTCAGCGTCGCCCTTTTTGAAAGAGAGGGGACTGGAATCGAGTTCTTCAGTGGTGAGGTCCGATGCGGGCCGTCCCATGAAGCGTTTCACCGAATCGATGCAGCGGGTCGGGTGGAGACTTCTCACCCGTGTCGATTCGCGGCCGACGAGGATTTTACCGTCGGGGAGGTAGGAAACGGAAGAGGGGGTGAGGCGTTCCTTCTCTTCGTCAGCGAGAATGATAGGGAACCCCGAATCGACCACGCCAATGAGCGAGTTCGTCGTTCCGAGGTCGATACCGATGATGAGATCTTCTTCCATGGTGTAAAAAAGGTTACGAATGGATCAGGCCGAGAAGCTTCTCCTGACACTGCTCCTCCCACCGTTTCAAAAATTTTAACTGACCGAGGGCGCGGCTTGCGGAAGTGAAATTCCCCTGAGCCGCTTCCTCTTCAAATCGGGGGAAATCGGCAATGAGCCCGCTTTTCGCCGCTCCGGTTTTCTGGAGCATTTCCTGAATCTGAAGCTGCGCTGCGATGGCCTCTTTCGTGAGGAGGGCCTTTGCGAGAGCGGTGGTCGCAGTTCTCTGGCGGGAGATGACGTCTTCGGTCGTGGCAATCGCGGGGCCAATTGCGGAGAAAAGGTCCATCAGCGACGGATCAATCGTTCGGTCGGCCGGTTCGTCCGGTGCTTTCAGCTTGAGCCAGTGTTCGAGCCGCCGGACATCGTCGGAAAGAACGCTCCGCGCCTCATTCCAATCCGGGGTCGATTCGCCGGAATCGGCGCCTGAGTCAGTCAACGTGCGCCAGGCCGCTTCAACAGCCGCGGCCGGGATGACCAGTGCCGGTTCAAGATTGAGGATCGAAAAGTAATCCTTCATTTCAATGGGCGACACCGGATTCCCGCAGGAGATGTTTCGGCGGGTTCGAGCGAGCGGCTTCCGAAGTCCGTCGGTTCATGGGACCGGGCGATTGAATCACCCCGTCTCCAAAGCCACATCGTTCGAGCGTGTCTCGTCTATCCGAAAAAGCGGAAAAGCGAAAAAGCAGCAATGACTACTTCTTCTTCGGACCACCACTGCCACGACGTGGCGTGAGGTTCGGCTTCGCTCGTTTCTTGGGCTGACCGGGACGGGCCATGCTGCGGGGGGAGCGACGTTTGCCGGGGTGACCCTGACGATTGTTCCGGGAATCAACACGGTAGACGATACGGGCTTTTTCCGTGTCGTAGGGAGACATTTCGATCTTCACTTTGTCACCGGCAACGAGGCGAATGAATCGCTTGCGCATTTTTCCGGAAATGTGAGCTAGAACCAGGTGCCCGTTTTCAAGTTCAACCCGGAACATCGTACCCGGGAGAACGGTGTGAATCGTTCCTTCTAATTCTACTGTATCGTCGTCTGAAGCCATAATTTTTCTGAGCACACAACATCGCTCAATTCTCGCATTTGAGAAGTGTTTTTTTCTGGCGTTTACGGGGATTACAGGCCGAATTCCCGTATTTGTGCCTGTTTTGTTGCGAATCTGTCTCGCAAATATGGAAGAAAACCGTTAATTTTGCTTAACAATTATGGAATCCGCTTCTTCGACACCCGCCCGTTATTCACTTCAGGAATTTATTGAAGCCTCCGCTCAGCGGGACAGAGGGCAGGGGATTTTCGAGCTCGAAACGCCCAGAATGCTCGAGCTCAACCTCGACGGGATGATCTGGACGAAAATGGGTTCTATGGTCGCCTACAGGGGAGAGGTGAAATTCAAACGCGAAGGGGTCCTCGAGCAGGGCGTGGGGAATTTGCTCAAAAAAGCGATGACCGGTGAAGGTGCCAGTTTGACCAAGGCGGAGGGCCGCGGACAGGTTTATCTCGCCGATTCCGGTAAAAAAATCATCATCGTGAATCTCCAGGGAGAGGAAATCGTCGTCAATGGAAACGACCTTCTCGCCTTTGAGCCGGCGATTGATTACAAGATTACGATGATGAAGAAACTCGGCGCGATGCTTGCGGGCGGGCTCTTTAACGTGCGGTTGCAGGGGACGGGGATGATCGCTTTCACCTCCCATTACGAACCGGTCACCTTGCGGGTCACCCCCGATTCGCCGGTCTGCACCGATCCGAACGCGACGATCGCCTGGTCGGGGAATTTGTCGCCCGAGTTCAAAAAGGACATTTCCTTGAGAACCTTCGTGGGACGGGGAAGCGGGGAGTCCTTCCAGATGCAGTTCAAAGGCGATGGATTTGTCGTGATCCAGCCCTACGAGGAAGTGATTATGGCGCAGCCACAGCGGGGCTGATCCTGAAGCATGACTTCTTTTCGAATTTCTTTATTACTTTTGGTTGAAGGCTGAAAAAAACGTATTACCTTCACGCCCTTCCAAAAACAATGCGTGGATAGCTCAGTGGTAGAGCGGCTCGTTTACACCGAGTTGGTCGGGGGTTCAAATCCCTCTCCGCGTACGTTTTTTTTCTTCGGAAGTGTCGTCGTTAAAACTCCTACAGTTGCGACAAAAACGTCTCCGACCGCTCAATGTGGCCCGCTCGCTTTTCGGGATCCATTTTCTCGAGGTTCCGGGCCATCATCCCGAGGCGGTGTTGGCTTTTGAAAAAGTCGTAGTGGCGGTCAATGAAGTTCCAGAAAAGGGCGTCCCAGGTTTCGCACCATTCGCCCTTTGCGTAGTCGGACATTTTTCTGAGGTAGTTGGAACCGGAGATATAGGGCTTCGTCGTGAAGATCCCTCCGTCGGCGAACTGGCTCATCGCGTAGACATTCGGGACCATGACCCAGTCATAGGAATCGATGAACAGCTCCATGAACCAGTCGCACACCTGATCGGGTTTGCTGTTTGTCAGGAGCATGAAATTCCCCAGAACCATGAGCCGCTCAATGTGATGAGCGTAGCCTGTTTCGAGAACGCGGTCGACGACGAGATCAATCGGAGCGACTCCGGTTTCAGCGGTCCAGAACCCCTCTGCGAGATGACGTCGGTGATTGAAGAAATTCCCGTTCCGCATCTCAACACCGTGTCGCTCATACATCAGTTTCATGAATTCGCGCCAGCCGATGATCTGGCGGATGAAGCCCTCGAGCGAGTTGAGGGGGACCTCATTGTCCTCCGCGAATTCGAGGGCTCTCTCAACTACCTCCGCGGGAGTGAGTAACCCGATGTTCAGAGCAGGGGTGAGGAGGCTGTGAAAAAGAACTCTCTCGTTCTCCGACAGTGAATCTTCATAGGGACCGAATTGCTCGAATCGCTCTTCGAGAAAACTCTCGAGCCAGTCCTTCGCATCGCGGTGGGTCACCGCGTAGGCGAAGGATTCGGTGCGGCCGGGGTAGTCGGAGAAATGTTCATTCACATAGTCGAGCGCCTCATCCACCTCCTTGCGGCGCGGTGCGGCAGGTGCTCCGGGAACGTCGAGACCTTTTTTCGGCATCGGCTTTCTGTTTTCCCCGTCGTAGCTCCAGCGGCCGCCTTCCGGTTCACCTGCCTCGTTGACGAGAATGCCCATCCGTTTGCGCTGGGCCTCGTAGAAGGCAGCCATGGAGGGATGCTTCCGGTTCTCAAAATGTTCGTCGGCCCATTCCTTCGGGGTGAGAAACATAGGCGTCTCGGTCAGGGTGAGTTCAATACCCTCTTCCTCGCAAAACCGGCGGAGCCGTTTTTCGACCAGAAAATCGGTGGGATCCGCTACGACTATCTCATTGAAGGGCGACCTCCCGAGCTGATTTTTCAGCCACCGGTCGATCGTCTCATCCCGATCGTAGTCGACGTAGGTCACGTCATAGCCGAGATCATTGAGTCGCTTTTCATAGGCCTTCATCGAAGCCCGGTGAAGGAGAATTTTCTGATTGTGAAAACGCCCCGGGCTTGCATGAGGATCGCCGAAAAACAGGGTATCCTCGATCAGAAAAACAGGACGTTTTTTGTCGAGCGCGGGGTGCTTCCGGAAGAGTTGATGCGGAAAGACAAGGGTGATCGATTTCGCCATCCCCTAGAGAAGTTTGAGACTCGAAATTCCGCCGTCGATCTGTAGAACCTGTCCGGTGATGAATCCGGAATCCCCGCCGAGGAGAAAGGCTGCCGCCTTCGCGACTTCTTTCGAGCTCCCGATCCGCTTGAGAGGATGCCGTTCCTCCGATGCCCTGCGCTTTTCGTCACTACTGAGAAGTTTCGACGCCAGCGGGGTGTCGGTCAGGGAAAGGGCGAGGCAGTTGACCCGAATCTTCGGGGAAAGCTCCGCTGCCAGAGCCCGCGTTAAACCTTCGACCGCTCCCTTTGCTCCTGAGATGCTGGAGTGAAAAGGCAGTCCGGTTTGCACCGCGACAGTCGAGAAGAGAACGATGGCGGCCGCTTCCGCCCGTTTCAATGAGCCGAGGGCGGACCTGATCGTGCGAATCGCCCCGAGGTAATTGACCTCCAGATCGTGTTGGATTTCCGCGTCGGAGAATTGATGAAACGGTTTCAATAGAATCGTCCCCGGGCAGTAGATGAGTCCATCCAGTTTCTCAGGCAGATCGAGTTTCGATTCCGGATCGGTAACGTCATGGGTCTGAAACGTGACCTGCTCCGATTGCTGCAGTTCGTTCTCATGGCGGGAGGCCGCGTGGACTGTATCACCGAGATCACTCAGTAACTTTACCGTCTCGAGGCCCACACCCGAACTGCCACCCACGACTAGAATCTCTTTGCTCATCGCCGGAGGTTACGCGATGGGCCGGGTTTCGGAGTCAGGGGTGTGGGGATTCCGGGAGGTTGCGATGTATTTCCGGCTGTCGGTTGATGCCGCCGTGGATGCCAGCGCGGGCCTTGCAAGACGAGGGGAAGGGATTGTTGTTCTCATTTTGTTCGAATTACTAGCATTGTTAGGTCGATTCGTGCATGAGTGGTTAGTACTTGCATGAAAGAAGAACTTTTTGCCTCTATCGCTGAACTGATTTCTAAAGACCCGGAGCGGTATCACAAGGTATCCGGTGACGATGAGGCGCTGGCGAGATTCCACGAGCGATTTCCGCTTGAGAGCATTCGCGAGATGGCGCTTGAGGATTATTGCCTCGGTCGCGGTGCCAGGGCCGAGAGCTTTTGCTGGTGGATAGAGAGGGGGCTGCAAAAGGCTCTGGGACGCTACATGCCCGGAAGCTCGCGTGGCCATTTGCTCTATCGAAAGCCTGACGGCAGCTACTACATGCACCGAAAGCTGGAAGCGCTGGGGGCGGAAGAGGCTCTCAAGGTAGTGACGAAGATCACCTACGCGGTGGCTTCCTGCCAGTCACTGGAAGAGGCCGAGGTCGTCGATGATCGTGAAAAACTGGCTGCCAAAGCGGAGATTGGAGACGTTGCCTGTGTCGGAGGAAATGCCCGGTTTCTGCGATTGCTGGCGGTCTACCATCCCGACTGGATGCTCCCGATCAATTCCACGGATCACATTCTACATTTTCTGACTCAATTCAGTGATGATTCTGAGTCGCAACTTCCGGCAACCGCTATCGGGGCTGCGAAGGCATTGCGAAAGATTTACGACGAGTTTCGTGCAGCGCGTGATTCTGATGTTACTCCGCGAGGTTTTTGCACGGCTCTCTATGATCCGGAGCTTGATATCATTCCGCCTAAGAGGGGCACTGATCCCATTGATGTGGTTGATGTGGTTACTGATCCGGAATCTGACGCGTTGATCCCGCTGAATCAGATTTTCTACGGCCCTCCGGGGACCGGGAAAACGTATGGGATGATCAATGCGGCGCTATCCATCATTGATCCCGAAGTTTTGGTGAGTAGCAAGAAGCAGGCGAATCCCAGGAAGGTGATAAAAAGGAGGTTCGATGAATTGGTTTCGTCCAAGCGTATTGGTTTCGTCACGTTTCACCAGAGCTTCAGTTATGAGGATTTTGTGGAGGGACTGAAGGCGTCGGTTGATGAGAAGACACAGCAGATTCGTTATGATGTGGAGGATGGCATTTTTAAGCGAATGTCAGATGATGCTTCCGCTGCTCTTCGGCAAGCCAGTGCCGGTGTCGAGTCTTCGGTTGAGGTCAAGGATCAGCAGGTCTGGAAAATGTCGCTCGGAAACACGTTGGGGGCTGATGCTTCCATCTATGATGAATGCATCGAGAAAGGAATCATGCTGCTGGGTTGGGGTGAGGATGTCGATTTCACCGGGGTGAAGGATCGCGCCGGAATCAGGGAGCGCCTCTTGGAGCATTATGATGAGGTTAATAACTCAGACTATATGGTGACGGCTTGTAATGCTTTCGTGAATACGATGAGGAAGGGGGATTTCGTGGTGGTCTCTGACGGAAATTACAAGCTTCGGGCGATTGGCGAGATCACCGGGGATTACGAGTTCTTACCTGTAGTGGAGGATCAGGATGTCTTTTACCAACAGTGCCGGAAGGTGAAGTGGCACCGGACTTTTTCTCCCTCGGTTTCGCATGATCAGTTGCTCACGCGTGGTTTCTCGCAGGCGACGATTTATCAGCTTAAACCGCCGGTATTTGACAAAGACCGGATGCGGGAGTTGTTGAGTGCTTCCCCGGTTTCTGAGGATAGCAAGGCGAAGCCGTATGTGCTGATCATTGATGAGATCAACCGGGGGAATATCTCACGGGTGTTCGGGGAGCTGATCACTTTGATCGAGGACAGTAAGCGATTGGGGCGACAAGAGGCTCTTACGGTAAGGCTGCCCTATTCTAAGGAGGAGTTCTCCGTCCCGGAGAATCTGTATCTGATAGGGACGATGAATACGGCGGATCGTTCTCTCGCTCAAATCGATATCGCTTTGCGAAGACGGTTTGATTTCCAGGAACTGATGCCGCTCTCATCGATGTTGAATTCGATTCCGTCTATTGAGGGTATTCAGGTTGGTAAGCTGCTTCGGAAGATGAACGAAAGGATCGAGGCGTTGTATGACCGGGAGCATATGATAGGGCACACGTTCTTTCTCTCGCTGCGCGACGAGCCGAGTATCGCTGAGCTGAGCCGGATTTTTTCAGGGAAGATACTGCCTTTGCTGGAGGAGTATTTCTTTGAGGATTGGGAGAAAATCAGGTTGGTGCTGGGGGATAACCGAAAGCCAAAAGAGCTGGCGATGATTCGTCCTAAGCTCACAGAGGCTGAGTTTATCAAACTGTTCGGTGAGGAGATCGACCATTCGTTCCGCCCTGCCTACGAACGGAACGAAGATGCTCTGGGATCGCCGGAGTCGTATATTGCGATCTATGAGGATCTGAGTGTTTCTCCGAGCGCCTGAGAATGATGCAGGGGTTGTTGGACATTTCGGAGACGGTTACGATTCGGGAGTTCGATGTGCTCTTTCGGGACGAGGGCTCCGCGTCGACGGTGGGCACTTCGATTCCCGGGGATGATTGGGACTGGTTGCTGAAAGTGTGTTTGTCCCGGAGCGGGCCTGATGTGTTCCGTCTTCAAATTCGGGAGGGAAAGCAATGCCTTCAGGCGAGGAACTATGTGGGTTCGCTTGAGACTCCTCATGGTTTGCGTATCGAGATTCTGCCCAAGGTTTCGGAGGTGGATGAGGGGATTGCTGTATCGCGTCTGATTCTACTGAAGATGCTGAAACGAGTTCTCAAGCTCAAGATGACGACATGGAAGTCGGCGCATCTGGAAACCCTCAAGCAACCGCTGCATGAGATTTTAATCAGCCTGTTTCTGGATGAGGTCGAGTATCTCGTGAAGAAGGGAATTCGCAGTGAGTATCTGTTGCAACGTGATGAGCAACCTTTCCTTCGTGGACGTTTGTTAGTCGAACAGCAATTGAATCGCAGACCCGGAGCTAAGCCGGAATTTGCGATCGAGTATCATGAGTTTTTGCCTGACCGTCCTGAGAACCGTCTCATCCATTCGGCGGTGGTTGCAGTGAGTCAGTGGGCCAGTTCAAGTCGTAATCAGCAACGTGCGAGGACGCTACGGTTTCAGTTGGATGGGATTCCACTAAGCACAGGATACAAACAGGATTTCCAAAAGTGGAGTCATGATCGGGGATTGATCGACTATCGGGACTTGCGGGGATGGTGCGAACTGATCCTGAATGAGCAGACTCCGCACACCCTGGCTGGTGGAAATCTGGGAATGGCGTTTTTATTCCCCATGGAGATGTTGTTCGAACGCTATGTCGCCGCAATCCTGCGGCGAAAGTTGCCTTCGGGATATTCTTTGAAGGAGCAGGCGAAAGCGCATTCGTTAGTGTGTCACCGAAATCAGAACTGGTTTCTCTTGAAGCCTGATCTTTTGGTATTGGATTCGCAGGGGAGATGTCTTCAAGTCCTCGATACGAAATGGAAGCGATTGGATTCACAGAAAGATGACGGGTCGAAGAAGTATGGGCTCAGTCAAAGCGACTTTTATCAAATGGCCGCCTACGGACAGAAATACCTCGGAGGAGAAGGAGAGATGTTTTTGATCTATCCCAGGTCGTCGCGCTTTCAGGAGCCGCTGGACCCGTTCGATTTTACGGACAAGCTACGCCTCCGGGTAGTGCCGTTCGATCTGGAGAGGGATGAGCTGGCGCTGCCGGGAGCATTAACGATGTTAAAAATGTGAAGAGAATTCTTTAGTCAGGGAAGCTTATACCGGATTGCAAACTCTGATCTGCTCGCGTTCGAAGTAAAATTATTCGCTCGTGGTCGCTGAGTCGTTGCCGAGCCTCACTACAAACCTCACCGCTCCTTGAGAATGAGTGCTCGGCAGGTAGTTCATTGCAGATGAAGAACTGGCAGGAATAGTTTATTGGACCTGCTGGAGCGACTTAATCTACGACAATTCGCGGCTCCGGGCCTTCTCTGAAATACGTCACCGTGAAATCACCCGGTCGATGCGTTCGTAGCCGGGGAGGCTGGAGGTGACGATTTTGAGGGCCATGAGGGTGGGGGTGGCGATGAGCATTCCTGCGATTCCCCAGACGCTGCCCCAGGCGAGGAACCAGAGAACGACGATGATGGGATTGAGGGAGAAGCGCCTCCCGATGAGCATGGGGGTAACGAGGCCTCCTTCGAGCAATGTCAGGAGGTAGTAGATCGCGGGGATGGTGGCGGCCCCGGAGAGGGTCGTGAAGGTTAACAAAGCGACGAGTCCGACGATGACAGTGCCGACGAGGGCGCCGAGGTAGGGCAGGTAGTTCAGGACCGTGGCCATCGCTCCCCAGAGAATGGGGTTGGGCATATCGAGAAGCCACATCGCGATTCCGACGGCGACGCCGAGGGCGAGATTGATCAGGGTGATGGTGAGGAGGTAGGATGAAATATCTTCGCTGAGAGCTTCAAAGAGAGTCCCCGTTTCGGTTCCCTCGGTGATGCGCCGGTAGAGGGTTTCCCCGTAGGCGAGGAAGAAGAATACGAGCATGAAGGTGAAGGTGGCATGCGCTCCGAAACTCTGAACGTAATCGAGAACGGGAGACTTTTCCCCACCCGTCACTTTGACGGTTACCGAGTCGGCGGCGTTGACGTCGATCTGTGTTGCCGGCGGTTCTATCGTTCCGCTCGATTCGGTTTCAATGGTTGATGTGTCAGGGGACGTGGGAGGGGATGATTCCACGGGGGACGCTGGCTTTTTCCCGGTTTTGGTTCCGGTGAAGTCTGCGCTGATCTTGTCGACTTTTTCGACGACTTCGTTGAATTCCTCCTGAACTTCCTGGACGGGGCGGAGGAGGTTTCGAAGTCGGTTTTCCGCGAACTGGAGGTCGAGGGTTTGAGCCCAGGTTACGGCGGGGGAGGCCAGAAAGACGAGTCCTGAAATGACGACGACGGCGAGGCCGAGAATGGATATACCGGCGGCGACGGGGGGCTTGAGTTTCATCCGGCAGAGAAATTTGTGAACCGGGAGAATCACAAGGGTGAAGAGAAGTGCGAGGATGAGCGGGAGAATCACGGGCTTGGCCACCATCGCGACGTAGGAGACCGCGAGGACCGTGAGAATGGCGAGGCAGCGGACTGCGACGGTGAGGGTGGAGGATTTTGACTGGGTTGGTTTTCTCATCGGAATGTGGGGCGCGGCTGTCGCTTAGAGTTGTTCGCGGAAAAGGTAGTGGACCCGGTGAAAGAGTTGCTCGGGCCAGGCGCGTTCCTTCCACGTTTCGAGAGTGAGTTCTTCGCAGTCGCGGGCGTCCTTTTCGAAGGTCTCATTGAGGATTGCGGTGGTTGCCGGATCGGAGATGCCGAGGGTCGCTTCGTCGTTGATCGCAAAGGAGCGGTCATCAAAGTTGCTCGATCCGAATCCGCACCATTCCCCGTCGATCGTAATCACTTTCTGGTGCAGAAGAGTGGGTTGGTATTCGAAAATTCTGACTCCGGCTCTGAGGAGGTCACCGTAGAGAACCTGTCCGGCCCGCTGCACGTAGGGCGTGTCGGAGGCTTTTACGGCAGGGGTCATGATCCTGACATCGACACCGCGATCGACCGCTTTCGCGAGAGCTTCGATGCCCCGGGGATCGGGAAGGAAGTAGGGGTTCTGAATGCGGATCGTCTTCTTGGCGAACCCGATCGCGAGATAGTGGAGGGTTTGGACTGAGGAGGGGCATCCGTCGGCGCTGATGTAGGCGAGGTGGGCGGGAATATTGCCTTCCGGTTCCAGTTTCGGAAAAGTGGTATCGTCGGTGAAGACTTCGCCGGTGACTTCCTGCCAGTTTTCGAAAAAGGCCGACTGGATCCGGGCCACAACCGGTCCGGTAATCAGGCCGGAGATGTCGCGGTAGCCACGGGCTCCGGGATTTCCCTCCTCTCCTTTTTCGGTCCAGCCGTCGTGGATGCAGTGGCCTCCGATGAGGGCGGCGGATCCGTCGATGACGACGATCTTGCGATGATCCCTGATGTTAAACCTCCCGAGGTTGCGGAGCTTCATGCGGTGGAAGGATTTGAGCTCCGCTCCGGCCCTGCGGAGGCGTTCGCGGTGTTGAGAGGAAAACTTTTTTGATCCCCGCGCATCGATGAGGATCCTGACCCTGACATTGCGCTTCAGGGAGGCTTCGAGCGCTTCCATAACCCGGTCGGAAACTCTGCCGTCTTTCCAGAGGAAGGTTTCGATGTGGATGGTGTCGCGAGCATTTTCGATGAGGCTGCAGAGCGCGTTAAAGAATTCCTCATCCTGAAGGAGTTCGACCTTGTTCCCTTCGATGAGTTCGCTGTGTGTCGTTCCGGCGATGGCTGGCAGCTGGTCGGTGATCTTTTCCGGCGGTTCGCCGGAAAACCGGCACTCGACGTGCCGGGTCAGTGCCCAGATCATGAAACTGAGAAAGAGGACGAGGAGGAGCAATAAGACCTCGAGTCCAGTGAGCACGCCGTTCGGGGCGGCTGATTCTGCGAGGTATTGAAAGGTCATGGATTTGTTCGAGGGGAGAGGGGAATGGAGTTTGATCAGGTGGGTAGACCTTTTACCATCCAGACAGCTTCGGGGATGAGTTCGATTTCGAGAGGGGTGGACCCGACGATGTCTCCGTCGGCCTGGAAGTTTACCGGTGTTGGTGTTTCGATGCGGACTTTCCTCGCCTGTTGGCGTCTTACCAGTGACGAGCCGGTCAGGTCGGCAGGGGCACTGTCGCTGTCGGTGATGAGGGAGAAAAACTCGACGGCGGCGGCGAGCCCGGTTTCCTGAAAAAGACAGATATCGAGATAGCCGTCGGACATGCTCACGTCGGGAGCGATTCTGAGGTCGCCCACGCCGAGTCGCCCCGCGTTTGCGACGGTGATTGCCATCGCTTTTTCCGAGATCGGCTCGCTCGCATCATCAATCCAGATCTTGAAATCGATCGGCTTCTGCTCTGAGAGGGCCTTGAGCATCCCTTTGATATAAGCGAGTTTACCCCATTCGGATTTCTCCTCGTAACTGGTTTTTTCAAGCGCGCTCACTTCGAGACCGCAGCCGCAGCGGAGAATAAAGCAGGTCGACTGATTGATCATTCCGAGGTCGACGGTTTCCGCGATCAGGGGCGATTTTTTCAGCAAAGCGAGGGTTTCGGCAGGGTCTGCGGGGAGGCCGATCTCCGATGCAATGAGGTTGCCGGTTCCGCCGCCGAGGACGAGGAGGGGAACCCGTGAGCCTGCCATTCCGTTGATTACTTCGAGCAAGGTGCCGTCGCCTCCGTAGGCAATCACCATTTCGCTTCCGCTTTCGACGGCGGCCCGGCCCATGCGTGTTCCGTCACCGGGAGCGCGGGTCACTTCGATGGTCCACTCGATGTCACTGAGGGCGGCATTGAGCTCGCGCAGGATCGGGTAGGGGGAGCCTGAGGCGGGGTTCACGATCACGGAAACTTTTCCGGGGCGGTTAATTTCGTAGCGATTATTCATCAGTTGGCAGTGCGATTCGATTCAGGAAGGCGGATGGAATGATATTGAGGCGGCAAGCCGGCGGGGGTTTCCCGGGATTGCAGCTTGCAAGGCGATACTTGCATATCGTCATAAATACTCGCGAGAACCGGGTTCGGGCTGGTTTGGGAAAAGGGGGATTGCTCCATACGGGAGAGGGGATGGGGTTAAATGCGACGGGTGCGGCAATTTTTCTGCTCTTCCTTTAGAGCATGAATTATACGCGCCATTTTTGGAATCTTCTTTCCGGGACAATCTGCCTTGCTTTTCTCGCACTGATCCTGTTGATGGGTTCGAGTTCGTTCGGAGACTCTTTGATTCGAGCTTCGGGAACTCCCACATTCGATCTCGGGGAGCTCCCTGAGGCACCGGAGCGGGATGACCGGTTCGTCAGGCTGGCAGCGTTTCCTTTAGCTGCCGGCAGACCTCCGGAGATCGAAATTGGGGCGACGCTCAGTCAAAGGCAGCTCAACCAGCTGGAGCCGGTTCCGGGGCTGATTTCAAAGCGGTATCACTCGCCGGGTGGTCAGTGTTTTTTCCGATACCACGAAGGACGCGTCTTCATCATTCACAAGGCTACCAATCGAGTTCTCGATATCGGGGAGTCACAGGTGCTCATCGAGCTGTAGCGGAACCGACCATTTTAACTAACAGAAAATATGAAAAACAACACCAATGGGAACTCGCGGGCGATGCGGATTTCCTCCATCCTTCTCGCCTCTCTTGCTGCCGCCTGTGTCAGCTCCTGTCAGACCAACTCCCCTGAGACGCGATTCAGTGCAGCCGATTCAGGTGATTTTGTAGTCGGGCTGCCGCGACGATTCAAGCCTATCTCTATCGACGGTCGAGTCTACTACCACTCCCGCGGAAACTATTTTCAAAAGCGGGGATCGGGCTACGCCAAAGTGGCACCACCTACTTCGACATTGAGGGCAAAGCGTTCAATCTCGTATCGTTCGCTTTACAATGAATCGGCGGAGATGCGCAAGCTCAGGCGGGTGCGTTGAGAGGCGGGAATGTCGGTCCTTTGATGGTAGAGATTTAGAGTAGGATTAAGAAAGAGAATAAGAGTTTCGTTCGGCTGCTGAAGGGCTCTTCAGGAGCGCTGTGACAGTTGGGTGCTCAGGGACTGCTTTTTTGGAAAGGCAGCTACGTTTGGGGAGACGGGGTGATTCGTGGCTGGTTGAGATTGGGTTTTTTATTTGAATCGGTCGCATTGGTTTTGGTTTTCCGTTGCCTCCTAAGCGGGGCACGGCGAAGAGTGAGGGGTTGTGAATTCCGAGCTTTCTATTGCTGAAGTCATTGAGCTGTTGTCAGGGGATGACTGTGCTCCCTCGTTTGATGCGGGGGCTCTCTCCGCTGGCGCTCAACTGGCGCGGGCGAAGCTGGTCAAAGGTGTTCGTGCATCGATTATCGATACGGGGGACGTCGTTATCGAAGCGACCGTGATGGAGAAAAGCGGAGCGTCGTTCTCGCCCGAACTGGTTCTCTGGCGCGAGGGTGGGGGCATCGCCCTGGAGTCGGATTGCAAGTGCGAGGTGCGGACGAACTGCCGTCATGGCGCAGCGATTCTCGCCTACCTGCAAAAGGGTGGTGAAAAGCGAATCGCGGCGGCTTTCGGCGAAAAGCCTCATGCGGAAATGATGACGGAGGGACAGACCCTCGATCTCGCTCCTGAGCCGGAGCCCGCTGTGGTGCCTGAATCGTTGGCGAAAAGAGCCCGGAAGTCAGGCGTGAAAGCGTCTTTCCGTCTGCGGGTTTCGCGTCGACCTCAGGGGGAACGCAGTGCCTGGATGCCGGAGTTTCTTCTCGAGGCCTACGCTGTCTACGACGGGAATTCGGTGCCGCTTTCCCCTGCGGGAAATTTACCTCCGATTGTCTTGCCGGATCGCAAGATTTTGCGGGACCGGGCTCTCGAGACCGAGGCGATGAACCGGCTCTACGCCCTCGACCTTCTCCCCGGAGCTGAAGAGCCTCCTCAGTCCTTGCGCAAGCTGGATAGGGCTCCGGTGAACGGCACTCTCTGGGCGGTCGATGAGAAGAAATGGCCGCATCCTGAGTTTTACTGGCTGCGCTTTCGCCATGACGCCGCGCCTGCCTTTGAGCGGCAGGGATGGGAGGTGCGATTTGCGCCGGGCGTCGGCTGCGAGCCGCTCGTCTTTCGCACGGAGACGTGGAGTGCAGAAATCATCGAAGAGGGAAAAGGCTGGTTTCATCTCTCGGCGGGATTTGAAATCGATGGCGAGGATTTTGAGCTGCAGCCGATTCTTGCCGCCCTTGTGAAAAACCGTTTTCTCGAAGTGACCGAGGGGATGCCGGCAGGACAGGAGTTCATGATTTTTCTTCCCGATGGCCGCGGGCTTTCGCTGCCGGTGGGGCGGTTTCGGGTCATTCTTGAGACGCTCGGGGAGCTTCTCGATTTTAAATTCACGGAAGGACCCGTCAAAGTGGCAAAGCTGGATGCGGCTTTGTTAGTGAGTGCTTTGCAAGGCGCCGCTGATCTCAAAGTGGAAGTTCCCGAAGAGGTCGGGGAGCTTTCGATTCGTATCGAAAATTTCGAAGCGATCCAGCCGGTCCCGGTTCCGAAGGGCATGACGGCGACCTTGCGGGAGTATCAGCTCGAGGGATTTTACTGGATGCAGTTTCTGATCGAGCACGGACTGCACGGCATTCTCGCGGACGACATGGGACTTGGGAAAACGATGCAGACGCTCACACACGTGCTGCATGAACTCGAGACCGGTCGCAATGAAGGTTTGCCGTCGCTGGTGATTGCTCCGACCAGTGTGGTGCTCAACTGGCAGCGCGAAGCGGAGAAATTTGCCCCCGGACTCGATGTCGTTGTGATACAGGGTGCGAATCGCAGATCCGAGTTTCGAAAGATTCCCCGGGCCGATCTCGTTCTGACCTCCTACGCGCTGGTGCACCGGGATCTCGAAACACTTCGCAACTACGAGTTTCATATCGTTGCCCTCGATGAAGCACAGTATATCAAGAATCCGGGGGCGCAGGTCACCGGCGCGGTGCGGCAGATTCGTGCGAAGCACCGCCTCTGTCTTTCGGGAACACCGGTGGAAAACAATCTCGGTGAGATCTGGAGCCTGATTCACTTTTTGATGCCGGGTTTTCTAGGCACTTCGGAAGTGTTTAAATCCACCTATCAAACACCCATTGAGAAGGACGGAAGTGAAGTGAAACGCAAAGCTCTCGCGCGACGCCTCGGGCCGCTGATTTTGCGCCGGACGAAACACGACGTCGCAAAGGAACTCCCTCCGAAGACAGAGATTCTTCATCTCGTGGAAATGAGCGATGTTCAGAAAGACCTCTACGAAACGGTGCGATCGACGATGGATAAACAGGTGCGTCAGGCGCTGGCGCTTCGGGGGCAGGAATCACAGATTGTCTTTCTCGACGCGCTTTTGAAACTCCGCCAGATCTGCTGTCATCCGGACCTGCTGAAGGACCGCGAGAACGATGCTGATTCGGCCAAGTTCGAGTATCTTGTCGAATTGCTGGAGACGCTGCGCAGCGAAGGGCACCGGGTTCTCCTTTTTTCCCAATTCACTTCGATGCTGGCGATTATCGAGGAGTATCTTGTTTCGGAAGAGATTGAGTATTTGAAACTCACCGGGGCGACGAAAGACCGCCAGGAACTGGTGGAGCGTTTTCAGGGCGGGGAAGGGGAGGTATTTCTCATTTCGCTGAAAGCGGGTGGCACCGGGCTGACTCTCACTGGCGCTGATACGGTGATCCATTACGATCCCTGGTGGAACCCGGCGGCAGAGAATCAGGCGACGGACCGGGCTTATCGCATCGGCCAGGACAAAGCGGTCTTTGTGCACAAATTGATCTGTCAGAATACGGTCGAGGAACGGATTCAAAAGATGCAGGGGAAGAAAGACGATCTCGCGACGGACTTGCTTTCCGGCGCGACGACGGGGCTGGATCTCACCCCGGAAGTGATGGCGGGGTTGCTCGGGGAGTGATGGGGGGCTTCATTCTTGGTTCTTGGTTCTTCATTCTTGGTTCTTGGTTCTTGGTTCTTGGTTCTTGGGCGGGCTGGTGGGCTTCGTGGCGGAACGAGGTTCGATCCGCTACGGTAGGGGAATGAGATTCATTCCGGATTTAGAGACGTGGCGGGGACGTTTGGGTGATGGGTTCCTTTCAGAGAAATGAGGTAGGGATAGACGGTGGATTAGCAGTTTGATTCTGCTGAATTCCTGCGAACTTGGCGTGCATGTCAGAACCCGTTTTACAGGTAGAAAATCTAACGAAGCGATTTGGAAACGTGACCTCGGTGGATCGGGTCTCATTTCAAATTGGAAAGGGCGAAATTCTGGGGCTTCTCGGGGCAAATGGCGCGGGAAAGACGACTGCGATCAACATGATTCTCGGAATCATTACGCCGACGGATGGATCGGTGAAGGCGTTCGGAAGCGACCTGCAACGGGATCGCATTGCGATTCTCAAGCGGATGAATTTTTGCAGCACTTACACGCAGCTGCCGGGGAATTTGAAAGTGGTGCAGAATCTGAAGGTGTTCGGAAAACTCTACCGCGTACCGCAGTTGAATGAGCGCATCGACGAGGTTCTCGAGATGCTGGAAGTGAGTCATTTAAAGAACCGGATTTCGGGGAACCTGTCGGCAGGTGAGTCGACGCGGGTCAACTTGTGCAAGGCGCTTTTGAACCGTCCTGAACTCCTTCTGCTCGATGAGCCGACCGCGAGCCTCGATCCTGACATCGCTGACAAGGTCCGGCGGGTGGTTGCGCGGATTCGGGAGGAGGAGGGAGCGACAATGCTCTACACCTCTCACAACATGCGCGACGTCGAAGAGGTTTGTGATCGCATCGTTTTTATGCACAGGGGAAAGGTCCTCTTCACGGGGACGGCACCGGAGGTGCTTCAGCATTTTGAAGAGGACTCGCTGGAAAAAGTATTCATCCGCGTTGCGAGAAGCGGCGAATTAAAATCAACCGGAAGCGAGGAGGGCTCATGAGTTTTGTGACGATTCAGGCGCTCGTGATGCGCTACCTTTATCTCTACACGCGGACGCCGGTTCGGGCTGTTGAGTTGATTTTCTGGCCCCTCGTTCATTTGCTCGTGTGGGGCTATCTGACGAAATATCTCCAACAGAATACCGGTGAGGGGTTTCCGCAGGAGATCACGTATCTGATCGGCGCGGTGATCCTCTGGGATATTTTGTTTCGCGCTCAACAGGGAGTTGCGATCTTCTTTCTCGAAGACGTCTGGTCGCGGAATTTGCTCAATATTTTCGCGGCTCCGGTGACGAATGCCGACTATCTCGGCGCGACTTACGTGGTCGGTTTTTTGCGGGCGGCGGTGACCACGGTGATGCTGACAGGACTTTCGCTGGTGCTCTATCAATTCAACATTTTTATTCTCAGCTGGAAGTTGATTCCCTTCATTGTGAACCTCCTTATCTTTGGCTGGGCTCTGGGGATGATTTCGACAGCGCTCATCGTGAGATGGGGGCCTGCTGCAGAAACCCTTGCGTGGGCGGTTCCGTTTTTCATCCAGCCTTTTGCGGCGGTTTACTATCCGATTTCGATCCTGCCTGCGGGACTGCAGTGGATCGCGAAGGCATTGCCCTGTTCCTACATTTTCGAAGGAATGCGTGAAGCGCTCGCGACAGGCAAGTTGGACTGGGGCGAGCTCGGTCTCGCAACGGGGTTGAATCTGTTTTATCTCGCTCTGGCTGGATGGCTCTGGGTCAGCGTCATGAATACGGCGAGGGAAAAAGGCTTACTGACGAAATTTGCGTCTCAGTAAAAGGAGCGATTAGAGATCGTTGTTTCTCACTTCGGCCAGCTTTTCGGTCATGCGGGTTTTGAATGCGGTTACGGTCCCGGCGTAGTCCGGCTTTTCGGCCAGATTGGTGAACTGCCCGGGATCGGCTTTGATGTCGAAAAGCTCGATCCCACCGGAGGCGTCTTCCTGATACTGGATGTAGGCAAAGTCATCGGTGCGGAGGAGAAAACCCTTTCTCATCGGGGCGACGCTGAAAGCCGCGTCGCGCACGGAGGCCGCCGGATCGTCGAGAAGCTTTGTGATATTTTTTCCCTGAATGTTTTCCGGAACGGGCAACCCGCAGAGCGATGAAATCGTGGGGTAGAGGTCTAACAGTTCGACAAGCGAGTGGCAGACTGCGGGCTTTTTACCGGGAACGGAAATGATGAGGGGAACGCCGGAAGAGACATCGAGGAGGCTTACCTTTGCCCAGAAATCGTGTTCACCGAGATGGTAGCCGTGATCACTCGTGAAGATGACGATGGTGTCATCGCGGAGTCCCGCGTCGTCGAGGGCCTTCATGACAACGCCCACCTGCGCGTCCATGTAGGCGACCGAGGCATAGTAACCGCCGATCGCTTTCCGCTGCTTGCGCTCGTCCATCTTCATGTTCTCACTCGTCTTGTAGTTGATCCCCGGTTTCGGGATGTCGTCCCAGTCACCGGGGCGCTTTTCAGGGAGGTAGTTGTTGTCGTAGGGTTTGTAGGGTTCGTAGTAGGCTTTGGGAGCGACGAAGGGAATGTGAGGGCGAACAAAACCAACGCCGAGCCAGAACTTTTCGTCTTTGTGTTTTTTGATCAGTTCCGCGGCCTTCTGAGCGGTTTTTCCGTCGGAGTGCACAAGGTCATCGCCGTCCGCCTCGACGACGACAAAGGTGTTTCCCCCGACAACGGGCTTCCTGCCATCGGGGTTTCCTTCGAGGGTTTCGCCAACGCCGGCGGCCATCCATTCGGGGCCGGGGCTGTTGAAGCGTTCTGTCCATGAGAGAGCGTCATCAGCTCCGTTGTAGCCGTCGTGATCGCGTCCGTCGCCGCTGTACTGCACGCCTCCGGGAATCCCCATGTGGAAGATTTTACTGACCCGGGCGGCGTAGTAGCCGTTGTTTTTAAAGTGCTGAGACCAGGTCGCACGATCGCCGATTTGCGGTCTCGGATTGGTGTAGCCGAGCACTCCGGTGGCATGGGGGTAGTAACCCGACATGAACGATGCGCGGGAAGGGCCGCAGTAGGTGCCCTGGCAATAGGCCCGGGTGAAGCGGGTGCCTTTAGCGGCGATGGCGTCAATGTTAGGTGTTTTGCAGACTTCGTTTCCGTAGCAGGAGAGCGCGCTGTAGGTGAGGTCGTCCGAGATGATAAAGAGGACGTTGTAGTCCTTTGCTTCGGTTTGATTGCAGAGCGAAGTTCCCAGCAATGAGGCCAGGGAGAGAAGAGTGAGGCGGAAGGGGTTCATGATTTTCTCCCCGTGTGTAATCATTTTGCAGAGGGAAGACAAGAGTGCGTGGTGGCGCGGGTGCGGTTGCAATGGAGAGGCTGAACGTGGTAGAATTCAGATACGATGATTGATTTCTCTTACATGCAGTCCGGGCTCGCCGCCTTGTCTCGATCACATCGAGCGGGCGGGATGGCCGGACATTTGGGAGGAGCGCTTCTCGCGGGATACTTTTTCAGCGAGTTGAGAGCGGAGCTCGATCCAGGTGTCTATCTCGGAATTGAGCGCGACCTCGAGCGGGTCATGCGCGGGGAGGAGGACTTCTGGTTTGATCAGAAGAAGAAGGGGATCACGATTCCGGAATTGTTTGCGCCGCTCTCCAAAGGCGGGGCGGTAAAGAAATCTGCGAAGAGCGAGGTGGGGGCGTCGTTGCGGCATTCGATTGCGAAGACGCGACAGAGCGGGCACAACGTGATCTTCGGGTCGCTTGGAATTCGCGCACTCGACAGCCATCCCGAGCTCGCGACGAGTGAGGTCGCGGATGGACTCGTGAAGCTCCTGGCGACCTTCACCTCAGTAGGACCGGGGAAAGGCTATTACGGAGCCGGAGCGGGTTGGAAGCAGGGGGATTTCGCAGAAGGAGGGGCACACGACTACGATTCGATGGAGGCGATGGCAGAAGCGACGCTTGATTACCTGATCGACCACGCGCATGAGCACCGTCAGGGATTTGGCGGTCCGTTTCACCTCATTGATCATGCGGCAGGACTACTCGATCTCAGCCAGTGTGGAATCCACGATTTGGCAGAGGAGGGACTGCCGGCGCACCGGCATCATCTCGAATTGCTGAAGCAACTTCCGGTTCTCGATGAGGAGTTGGGTGCTTTGAAAAAGTCTCAAGCGACGCCGTTCGATCCCGCCTATTGGGCAAAGCGAAAATCGGTCCAGTGGTCAGCGGATCTGACCCACCGGATCAAGGTTCTCTACGGCTACGAGATCGTGAAATCAGCTGTCGACGACGTGGAAAAATGCCGGGCAGCTGATTTGGCTTTTCCGTATTTGATGGCGTGATGTCTCTCAGCCTTCCGCGTATGACGATTCGTCAGGCGCGTTTTCGAAAAAGTCCACCTCACCGGTTTTGAGAGAGTATTCCGCTCCGACAATACGAAGGTGATCGTTTTCCATAATATCGCGAATGATGCTCGATCCTGATTGCAGATCTCTGATCGAGGCGGAAACGTTGGATCTTACGGTTTTTTCGATCAAGGCGTCGCGATCCAGTGTCGCCGCTTCGGGCCCCAGTGCGTCCACTGCGGGGCGAATTCGATTCACGATAGAGCTGAGGTTGGGAGAACGGTTTTCCTCGGGCTGCTTCAATTGATCAACAGTGGCTGCTACCGCGCCGCATCCGGAATGGCCGAGAACGACAATGAGCCGTGTCCGGAACTGCTCGACTGCAAATTCGATACTTCCAATTTGAGACGGTGCCACAATGTTGCCGGCGACGCGGATGACGAAGAGATCTCCAAGCCCCTGATCAAAGACCAGTTCCAGTGGCACTCGTGAATCCGAGCAGCCGAGAATGACCGCGAAAGGATCCTGTCCGGCGACGAGGTTGGTACGACTGGCAACGGGGCAGGCCAGAATTTCGTTGGGAGTGCCGGCAACAAAACGTTGATTGCCCTCTCTAAGTCTCTTCATTGCCTCGATATTTCTCTGCATAAGCATTCTTTTAGCGTTTCAAACGGCTGCCTGCAAGTGGTGAAGCGACGATTATTACTATTGTTCTGTCGCTTGAATTGGCCGCTGACGGCTTTAGCCTCCGGCCTTGTGAACTCTAAATTCTGGCTTCCCTCTTTTCCTTTCCGTCCCGGAACCCGACCCTTTTTTTACGGGTGGTGGATCGTGATCGCCTCCACTCTGGGGATGCTTTTCAGCATTCCGGGCCAGACGATGGGATTCAGCGTTTTTACGGAGATTCTGATGGAAGATCTAGGCCTCTCCCGCGTCGCCCTGAGCGCGGCCTATTTCGTGGGGACGGTTTGCAGCGGCCTCACTCTGCCCTTGATGGGGCGACTCTACGATCGATGGGGTGGACGGAAAATGGCGGTCCTGGCGACGATTGCGACCGCTTTTGTCCTCTTCTACCTCGCCTCGGTGGGGCGGATTCAGGATGCTGTCACGACCGGGGCCGGCAGCGCAGTGGTCGTGAGTGTGGGATTCGTGTTGATCGGTTTGGGCTTCTATTTGATCCGGCTCTCCGCTCAGGGCGTTCTCACGATGAGTTGCCGAAATGTCGTGGGGAAGTGGTTTGATCGGAAAAGAGGACTCGCCCTTTCATTGAGCGGGATCATTGTTTCCTTCGCATTTTCAGCAGCTCCCCGTTGTCTCGATATTCTGATCGAGCGGTTCAGCTATGAGGGGGCGTGGATCTTTCTCGGGCTTTTGACGGTCGGATTCATGATGCCGCTGGCCTGGCTCGTTTTTCGCGATTCCCCGGAGGAGTGCGACATGGTCATGGATGGAGAAATTACCGATGAGGTGGCGGAGATGAACCCGGACATGATCATTCATCATCAGTACACGCGCCATGAAGCGCTGCGCACCTTCTCCTTCTGGGCGTATTCACTTTCCTTCAGTTTCTACGCCTTCTTTTCGACCGCGTTCACCTTTCATATTATTTCGATCGGCAATGAGTTTGGATTTGCGAAGTACGACATCATTGCACTTTTCATTCCCATGGCGGCGGTGAGCGTTTCGGTGAGCCTTTTCTGCGGTTGGATCAATTCGAAGACACGTCTTAAATGGATTCTTTTCGCGATGAATCTGGGTGGCGTTGCCGGTGCACTCGGGTTGTTGAATCTGGATACGCCGGCTGGAAAACTGGCCTACGTCGTCGGGAACGGCCTCTGTGGCGGGGCGTTTCTCTGCCTTCTCGGGCTCGTCTGGCCACGCTTTTACGGACGGCAATGGCTCGGGTCGATCAACGGGGTGAACATGAGCCTGATCGTGGTCGCGAGCGGGATTGGCCCTTTGCTCTTCGGCCTCGCGAAGCAATTCAGCGGAAGCTATTTTCCGGCCCTCGTTTTCAGTGTCGTGCTTCCTGCAATCCTCGCGATCGCCAGTTTCGGGGCCGATAATCCTCAGAGAAAAGAGAAGGTTTAGGGGCTCATGCCTGTTGAGAGTTCGACCTAACCCTGTTATGAGTTCGACTGAACCCTGTCCGGTCGCGCATTCAACCCTGTTAGGTGGCGCTACCGGATCGGGTTTTTGAATAATTGATTAGTTTTATGGCGAATCCACAAGTCCAGAACGATGCCCTTTTGTCGGCGAACGAGCTCCAGCTTTCTTTCGGGAAAGATCCTGTCCTCGACGGAGCCACTCTCGCGATTTATCCCGGCGAAAAAGCGGGACTGGTAGGGCGGAACGGATGTGGAAAGTCGAGCTTTCTCCGTATCGTCGGCGGCGAGGAAACCGCGGACGAGGGGATTGTTTCGCGGAAGCAGGGGCTCGTGGTTGGCTATCTTCCGCAGGAGTTTCAACTCGATGACGAATTGACGGTCGAGGAAAATATCCGGGCCGGCGCGGCTGATTTGATCGCGGCGATTGAGCGTTACGAGAGTGGCGAAGAGATGAGCGACGCCGAGTCTGAACGGCTCCTCCATTTGATCGAGCACGCTGACGGGTGGAATCTGGAGCAGCGAATCGAGACGCTGATGCGTTCGCTGAGCACCCCGTCGGGAGACCGGACCGTGGGGCCGTTGTCAGGTGGTGAAAAACGCCGTGTCGGATTGTGCCGCGCCCTCGTGGCGGAGCCGGATTTGTTGATTCTCGATGAGCCGACGAACCATCTGGATGCCGAGGCGATTGCGTGGCTGGAGACCTATCTGGCGGGTTCAAAGTGCGCCTGTTTGTTCGTGACGCACGACCGATACTTTCTTGACCGGATTGCGACGCGGATTGTTGAACTGTCAGATGGTCGTTTCTTTTCTCATGACGGAAACTACAGCGACTACCTGATCGCTAAAGATGAACGAGTCGAGCGCGAGCAGGCGTCGGAGCACAAGCGACAGCGCTTCCTCAGTCGCGAGATCGAGTGGGTGCGTGCCGGCGTAAAAGCGCGGGGCACGAAGCAGCGAAACCGTCTCGATAATTACTACGCGGTGAAGGCGCAGAAGGCGCCCGAGCGTGAGTTGAATATGGACCTCGTGATTCCGACCCCGCCGCGGCTCGCGAACATCGTCGTCGATCTCAAAGAGGTGGGGCATTTTTACGATCAGGATCCCTTGTTTGTCGGGATCGATCTCGAGTTTCAGGCCGGCGAATGTGTCGGCGTCGTGGGTCCCAATGGTGCGGGTAAAACGACGATGCTGAAGATTTTGATGGGAGACCTCGAGCCTTCGGCCGGCTCCGTGAAAATTGGAAAGCGAACCGAGTTTAACTATGTCGACCAGACCCGGCTGGAACTGGATGAGGACAAAAGCGTTCTCGAAGAGGTCGCGCAGAATCTGGATTTTGTGAAGTTCGGCGACGAGTCGATTTCGGTGCGTGCCTATTTGCAGCGTTTCCTCTTCACCGATGATCGAATCAATGACCGGATAGGTAATTTGTCAGGAGGTGAAAAAAACCGGGTACTACTCGCGAAGATTTTGCGAAGAGGCGGTAACTTTCTCGTTCTCGATGAACCGACAAATGACCTCGATTTGCAGACCCTGCGGGTCCTTGAGGAAGCCCTGATCAATTTCGAGGGGACCGCACTTGTTGTGAGTCACGACCGCTGGTTTCTCGACCGGGTTTGTGATCGCGTTATCGTTTTTGACGGCAAGGGGGACCTCGGGATTCACGAGGGTAATTACTCCTACTATTTGGAGAAACGCCGCGCCTACGATGCGGTGGCTGCCGCGGCTAAGCCGAAGGCGGTGAAAAAGAAAAAGGAGTCTCCGGCGAAGGCTGAGAAACCGCGAAAGCTGAAGTGGAAAGAGGAGCGCGAGCTCGAAGGAATGGAGGATGCTATTCTCGAAGCGGAAACCGAGGTCGAGGAGATCGAAGCGAAGTTGAATGACCCTCAGTTTTTCGTGGACCATGCCGTTGAAGCGGCTGCGCTCGCCGAGGGGCTCGAGGAAAAGAAGGCGGGGGTTAAGGAACTCTACGCGAGATGGGAAGAGCTCGAGGCGATTCGCCTGGCGTATGAGGCGGGGTAGAGGAATCTGTTAGGGGAATCCGTTAGGATTTCCTGCGGGTATCGCAAAGGCGGAAGGATCAGATAGGCTTTGGGGAGAAATGCCCGCGCCGTTTCTCTACGGGTAGGGCGTAGAGGGTTTCGCGGGGATTTCCTGCAACCTTACTTGGCGATCTTCTCGTCGTCGCCGTGGGAGGCGTCGTCTTTTTTCTTCCCGCCGCCGGTTCTTCCTGCGAGGTAGGCGACTAGATCGCGGAGATCTTTGGGAGGCAGGGCCATTGCCACGGGGGGCATCGCTGAGACGGGTGGTGCGATTGCTTTGATATTGCTTCGCTCGACCCGGGTTGGTTTGTTGTCGAGCCCGACCACGGTGAGGTGATCGTCGGCTTCGTTGGAAATCCTACCGACAACCGCGTCACCACTGTTCAGGGTGATTGAGGTCATGCCGTAGCCCTCGGTGATTTCGGCTCCGGGGACGGTGACGGATTCGAGAATTTTCTCGCGGGTGAGGCGTGTTGCGACCTGAGTGAGGTCCGGTCCCTGGACGCCACCGTTGCCTCCGATTTTGTGACACTGGAGGCAGGCTCCCTGATTCTGGAAAACGATTTCCCCGGCTCCCTGATTGCCCCCTTCGAGGCTGAGAGCAAAGACGTTGCCGGGATCAGCTGCGGCGTAGGCGGCGGCATCGGCATTGCCGGCTGCGCTGAGGATCAGATAGGCGTCGAGCCAAAGACCACGGCGAAGCTGCTTTTCGCGTTCTTTCCAGTAAGTCTCGATTTGGGGCAGATCGGTTTTTGAAATGCCTTCGAGGGCGGCGCGGGCAACGATGAAGTTATCGCTTTTGATGGCTGCTTTTGCTTTGTCGGCAAGGCCTTCGAGTTCGAGGGCGAAGCCGTGGGAAAAGGCGGCGACGCGAATCATGGCGTCTTCGTCTGAGAGCAGGGTGGTGACGATCTCAACGGTGCTGTCCGCTTTCGATTTCACGAGTGAGTCGAGCACTGCGACGCGGAGTTCCGGTCCGAGAGCTTTGTTTGCGACCTGTGCGGTGAGAGTCGCCGGGTCGAGTTGGACCCCGGCGAGGGTCGCAAGTTCCATTCCGAGAGTGACGAGCTCTGAGTCGTTCGGTGCCTTGAGAAAGGCTTTGAGATCGGGGCCGATTGCGGTGGCAAGAGTCGCGAGAGAGCGGTCGTTGTTTTCCGTTTCGGCGAGAGGGCGATAGTGCCCGTTTACGGGATCGGTTTCGATTCCTGCATCCCACATCTTCAGGCCGATGAGAGCGGCTTTGCGAACCGGGAGCTCGAGCTCGCTCATGGCCGCCAGCTCGAGGAGCTGCTTGGCGTGTTGAGTTGTTCCGCGACGGTAGTTGTTGGCAACGACGCGACGCTGAACCGCTTCGGGAAGGCTCGCGGTCTTTTTGCCGAAGGCGGAAACGAGGTCTCCGGCTTCGGTATCCGCTGCGGCGGTGTCGTAGATGGCACGAACGGCCTCCCTGACAATGAGAGGATCACTGTCGTCGAGAAACTTGGAAGCTTCAGGGCTTTCGCGACGGCGCAGGGCGATCACGGAAACGAGTCGTTCCTCGCTGGATTCGGACGAGGCTTTGGCGGCGATGTCTCCGGTCGCGGCGATGCGATCGATCCCGGTGAGGAGTGCGTGGCGCAGGACGATGTCTTTGCTCTCTTTGCCGTTCTCGCGGATCGCTTCGAAGAGGGCATTTGAGATCCCGGGGTCACCCTTTTCACCGATACGGCTGAGAGCGATTGCGCCGAGCGATTTCACGCGGAGTGATTTGTCTTTGGTGAGCAAGTCAATGAGGGCCGTTTTGGCGCTGGTGATCCCGGTATCGCCGATGACCCGGGCCGCGTTGGCGCGAATTTCAGGGTCGAGGTCTTCGAGGAGGGAGAGAAGCGTTTCGCTGTGATCTGTTCCACTGCGGGTGAGCTGCCCGAGTCCCCAGAGCGCGTGAAGGCGTGAATGAAGAGTTTCACCGTTGGTCGCAGTGGTCGTGAGAATTTTAGCTCCTGAGTCTCCTTTTTTGACGAGAGCAAACTGCGCGGCCTGACGGACGCGGCGATCGGGGTGGTTGAGCATCTGCTCGAGATCCTGCGGGGATCGCTGATCGAAGCCTTCTTTGAAAAGCGCGGCCACGGCAGCTCCAGCGGCTTGTTCTTTGGCCTTCTTCGACTTGGCGACCTGAATGGAACCGTTTTCGTTGACGCTCCAGCCTCCGCCGAAATCGCAGAGGTAGATAGCACCGTCAAATCCGAGTTCGACGTCACTGGCTCCAACCCCTTTGAAAAGTTCTTCAACTGCGGTGGTGGTGTAGCCGGCGCCTTCGGGGGCCACTTTCACGGTGAGGACAGTGCAGCGATCTGAGGGACCGCGGTAGTTCGCCAGTAGAAACTGATCGCGAAGATCATCGGGCAATGAGTTTCCGGTGAGGTAGGTGACGCCGGAAGGGCCGTTTGCGAGATGTGCGGCGGGCGGGTAAACCCACTGTGGCTGTTCTTCGTTGTAGGTGTCGAACATGCGCTCTTTGACCCACATTGAAAGTTTGGGGCGGAAGTCACCCCAGTCGAGATGCGTCGCGTAGTGATGCGGTGACTGGTGCGCCATGTTCCAGCCCGAATCGGTGCCATCGATTGCGTAGACCATGCGGGCTTTGTCGCCGATGTCACCGGTGTTGTCGAAGGTGAAGAGGTTGCCGTAGTTGTCGAAGGCGAGCTCCTGGGGATTGCGAAGTCCATCGGCGTAGATCTCGAGTCCGGAACCGTCCGACTCGCAGCGGAAAATGGCACCTTTGCCGTCGCCCTGATGACTTTTGCCTTTGCCGTCAGTGATGTCGTAGCCGCGGTCTCCCACCGAAAAGTAGAGCATCCCGTCCGGTCCGCGAATGATACCGTGAAGATCGTGCCCGATGAAGGAAACCCTTACGCCATAGCCGGTTGAAATCTCCTCATCTTTGTCGGCGATGCCGTCGTCGTCGGTATCGGTGAGTTTCCAGACGCTGGGGATACAGGTGAAGTAGACATGACCGTCGTCGGCGAGAATCGAGAATCCGATCCCGTCGAGGGGTTCTTTGAAGCGGTCCGAGAAGAGGGTGCGATGGTCGGCGGCTCCGTTGCCGTCTTTGTCTTCGAGCCGGATAATACGGTCGGCGACACGGCTGAACCAGCCTTCGGGAAAGCTCGAAGCGTATTTTTCATACAGTTTGGTGCGGTCTTCGAGTGCGACGGCTTTGAAGTCGTCCCGGATCAGTTCGTTGGCTCCACGCAGGTCGGGGACTCCGAGCCAGAAACGGTTCGCTTCGGCGACGAAGAGGCGCCCTTTGGGATCAAACCCGAAGCTGCCGGGATTTTCGACAAAGGGGAATGAGACCCAGGTGTTTCCTTCAAGTCCTTCGTGCTCAATGAGGCCGCGAAACGAGGTCGGCTCATTGGACATTTCGGGCAACTCCGCTTCGGGAACGGTCGGCAGCTGTTTGAAGCGGCTCTCGAGCTCTTCGGGAGTGATTGCCGGGCTGAAGGTGCAGGCGAAAAGCATCGCGAAAGTCGCGAGGAGTCTGAGAAAGGGAGGTTTCATTTCCATTGCGGAAATGGATACGCCGGATGGCCGGTTGAGGCAACTTCGAAACCGACATCGTGAGCGTTTGACAATCGCTTTGTTGAGGAAGTATCATACCCCAGATGGTTAACTCGAAACACTGCCTCGTGATCACCTATGCCGACGGGGAAATGGACTATTTCCTCCTCGAGCCGGATGTGATTGCGATCGGGCGCGGACCCAAGAACTCGATCGTTCTCGATGCGGAGACGGTTTCGGTTTGGCACTGTGAGATTCGCCGGAAGCGCGGTCGTTTTGAGATCTGCGATATGGGTTCGACGAACGGGACGAAGTTGAATCGTGAGGCGCTGGGCGAGGAACCTATGCCCCTGAGGGAAGGGGATTCACTCCAGATCGGTCTCGACGTGAAAGGCAAATTTGTTGCGCTCAGGGAAATCGAAGGCGCTAAGCCGCAGGGTTTTGATTCTCCCGGTGAGCTCACTAAAAAGCTTTCGGGTCCCGGTTCCGTCGCGCACCCTTCAATTAATCCCGTCGCTGCCGCTGTGGCGCGTGCGTCGAAAGGGAATAAGTAACGTGGTTCCCGTGTTTTTCTGATGAGTCGTTTAGCCGCTTTTTCCGGACCGGGGAGGTGGTTGAGCGAGATGGTCAGGAAAAACTACTACCTCGCCGCCATTTCGGTGGAGTGTCTCTTCAGTGCTTTCCGTTCTAGATCCTGGGCGCAGCCGGTCCGACAGCGACTTGTCCGGCAGATTCTCTTCGGGGGAGTCGAAGCGATTCCCTTCACGATGTTTTCCGGGGCGATTTTCGGAGTGGTTCTTGCGATCAATTCATTCAAATGGCTGGAGTTCACCGGTCGGATCGACTTTCTCGGGCCGGCCCTGAGTCTCCTATTGATTCGGGAGGCGGCGCCGTTTTTCTCATCGGTCATTATCATTGCCGCGAGCGCATCGGCGATCACCACGGAGATGGCGACGATGCGGGTGAAGGGTGAGATAGATCTGATCGAGTCGCAGGGGATCAATTTGATTCAGTTTCTGGTGATGCCGCGCGCGGTCGGATTGGCGATTGCAGGGGTGGGGCTCGCCACCAGCTTTGTCGCGAGTGCATTTATGGCATCGGCGGTTGGAATCGCGTGGATTGGCAGCATTCCCCCGGGACCGTTTTTTGATTCCATTTTCAGCTCCCTCGGACTCGCTGATTTCGTGAATTTGATCGGGCGGAGTGCTATCACCGCGTTCCTCATGGGGGGGATTTGCTGTTTTGAAGGCCTTAGTGTGAGAGGTTCTTCGACGGTGGTGCCGCAGGCCGTCACTCGCGGGATGCTGCGCTCGATTGCTGCGACGCTGGTGATCTCAGCAATATTTGGAATCCTTACCTACATGTGATGGGAATGAATAAGGATCGTAAAACAGCGAAGACTCCGGTTGTCGAATTTTCGGAGGTGGTGCTCGATTTTCAAAGTGCCTCGTCGCCCTTGTCTTTCGTTTTGCATCAGGGGGAATTCGCCTTTTTGAAGGCGGAGGCTCTCGCGCTGGTCGCATTGGGGATCAGGCAGGCTTACGCGGGGGAGATCAGGATCTTTGGCGAAACCTGGGAGTCCCGGACGGTGCGCAGCGTTGAGGGGGACCGGCGGCGAATCAGTTATGTCGCGGATTCTGACAGCGAAACTACGACCGAGTGGGTCGGGAATCTGGATGTGGATGAAAATGTCCTTCTCGGTTCACTGTTTGACAGGGGGATTGGAAGTAAGGCCGCCGTCGCGAAAATGGAAAAGCTCGCCGCGAGGCTCGGCCTCGACAAGGGCGTTCCCTCGACCCGTCCTGATTCTACCAGTGGCGCTGATTTGGTGCGTTCCCAGTGGGTCCGTGCCTTCATGCCCGATGATCTGGCGCTGGTAATTCTTGAAAACCCACTTGAAGGTGCTCCTCGTAAGTTTATTCCTGATTTCATTGATATGGTTCGGGAATCTCTCTCCAATGGCGTAGCGGTTATCTGGGTGAGCGGGGAACGGCCGGATTTTGACAAGCTTGGCTTGATCCCTGAATTTGATTTTTAACCATGCAATCCAATCCGTTTAAATTCAGACACGTGAATCCGATTGTCGGGGCGTTTCTGTTTTTTACGGTGGCGACCTTAATCGTTGTCGCGGTTCTCGCGGGGAAATCACAGGAGTGGTTTGCTGAGGTTGCCCTCTATCGTGTCGAGCTGCCTGCGGCATTGCCGTCGGACGATGGAACGGTCAACGATGGCGGGACGATGGGCATCAAAGCGGGTTCAGATGTCCGCGTGATCGGGAATCAGGTTGGAAACGTGAGGCGTGTGGAACTGTGTATCGGAGAGGATCTAACGCCAATCGATTCGTTCGAAAACATCGATCTCAAAGAGATTCGACTCGCTGCTGTTCTGAGTGTGAAAGGGGACTTCGGACGGTTTATCGGTGCAGATTCGAAGGCAGTCCTGAAGTATGATCTCGGCGGTCTTGGTTCGGCGTATTTTGACATCAGCCGTGGAATTGTCCCGTTTCCCGAAGGGCTATATGAAAATGGCAGCGCGCGGATTCTGGAGTTCGACAGCGAGAAGGATACGAAGGAGGAAGTGTTCGAAACGGTGAAGCGGATCGAGGATGAGATTCTTCCTGCCATTCAGGCTTACCGGAAAACGGCTGAGACGATGACGGCTTTTATTGAAAAGCTCTCCGATGACAATGAGGCGCTCTATCGTTCACTGAACTCGCTTGAGGAGGGGATCGGGGAACTCAACGCCTTTGTGAAATTGGCGAGCAGCGGAGACGGTGCACTGGGAGATATGATTTCGCCGGATTCGCAGATGCGTAAAGAATTCAACGAATTTGCGGTGACCTTGAATTCGGGCACGGAGAATCTGAAGGCGGCGATCGACAACCTCGATGTGGGGATTACTGAGCTTCGTTCGGAAGGAATTCATTCCATTAACCGCGCTGCAGAGAAGTTGCCGACGACGGTGGCAGAAACAAATGAGACGATTGCCGGGGTTCAGGTGGCTACCGCGAATCTCAACGAGGCGATCCGTGAGATGGAGATTCTCGTGATCGGTTTGCAGCAGCACTGGCTCGTGAAACGATACATTGAAGATCCGATCGAAGATCCCAAAGAGGAGGCTGAGGCAAAGCGTAAACCGACCCCGCTCTTCAACCGGAAACCTCGGGAGGAAGCCCCGAAAGAGGATTCCTCCTCAGAGAAAAAGAAGCCCGGCTTTCTCAAACTATTCAAGCGGACCCCTCCCTGAGAGATCCATCCTCAATCGCTTTATAGCATCGGCAGGAGAACGAACAGGAAGGCGAATTTTGAGAGGACTTCGGCAATGATGATTCCGATGGCAAAGACGGTTATCGCTTTCCATCCGCGAACATCGCAGGAGATTCGGAATGACTTCCAGGCGAGAGCGACGAACCAAACCGTCACCACGATCATCAGGAAGGTGACAAAGACGAAGGTGATTATTTCTGAAGCCGGAGCGGAGGGAAAAGTGATTTTACCCTGATTGACGATCGTAAGGAGTTTTGCATTGAAGCTCTTGAATCCGGGGAGAAAAGTCACCAGTGTTGTAATCAGAAATGGCCACCGTGCCAGCGCCTGAGTGCCGAGAAGGTCGATGAATCGAAAACTGCGCCGCTTTGCCACGAGGAGGCCGCCAATGAGGAGGACGATAAAGAGGCAGAGCCAGTTGAGGATTCCTTCAGCGAGAAAGAACCAGAGCGGCGCTCTCAAACCGACGTGCGTGTCGAGAACCCCGTCGAAGTGGGTGTGGGTATGTGAAGCGAGGTAGCCGGTCGCGAGGATGATGAGAATACCGCTCGTGAGAGCCGGGCCTCCTGCAATGATTGCAAAGGGATTCCAGAGCCAGGTGAGGAGATTCTTCCGGGGGAGTTTCGGGGATTCGGTTTCGGTCATGGGGTTTTGTCTTTCAATGTATCGATGATCTCGTTGAGCCGGTTTCGCACCGTCGGGTAGCTGACCCCGAGTCGCGTCGCCATCTCTTTGAGGCTTCCGCTGCTTTCTACAAAACTGAGGATAAAGTCCTGATCGTCAGGGGAGAGGCCTGTCAGCCGGGGCAGGGGAAAGGTCCCGCCAACCTCGGTCTCGCAGTGGTCACACGACAGTTTCCTCACGACAAGGCCACTGTTGCAGCTGGGGCATCGAGTGGGGAATTTTATCATTTTGTTAAGTTGGTGTTTAATAAAGTTAACAAAATGATAAATAAAGTAAATGTTTAAGTGGATAAAACAGCATTCCGCGCCATTGGCGATTTTACCTGAAAAGTCTTGATCGAACTCTCTTTATCCCTGTAGATTTCCTGCCAATGAAACAAACTATCTTTCTTCCAGTCCTTGCTATTGCTGCACTCATCGCTTCCCCGGTCGTCGCTGATGACGATCACGAGAATCACGAAATCATCGAGAAGGTGATGAAAGAGGGCCTCAAAGGTGATGAGAGCCCACTCGCGAAAGTTCTCGAAGGAGAAGCTTCTAAAAGTGAAATCAAAGACCTCGATAAACTGATCAAGACGATGGAGGGCACGAAAGCTCCTGTCGGTGATCAGGCTGCTTACGAAGAAAAAGTCGCTGAGTTGATTGCTGCGATCGGCGCTGTTGCCGGCGGTGCAACCGATGCTCCTGCGCTCGATCGTCTTGACACCGCTTCAGACTGCAAAGCCTGCCATGGTGATCACAAGCCTAAGAAAGAGAAGAAATAAGGTCTCTTAAATCCTCTCGCTTTTTGCGGGAAAATCCGGAGGACCGCAGATTGTCTGCGGTCCTTTTTTGTTTGGGGGATTCTATCCGTTTTCGTGCGCTTCCTGGCACGAGATGCAGAGGGATACGCTGGGCTTGGCCTCGAGTCTTGGTAGAGGGATCGGACCATTGCAGCCTTCGCATGTTCCGTAGGTGCCGGCTTCGATACGCTCCAGCGCGTGGTGGATTTTTTGAAGGAGGTTTTCTTCGCTCTTTACCAGCGCGGTGTTTGTCTCGTTGTTCTCGAGCTCCTGAGCTTTATCGCCTCCTACGAAATCGCGATTGTCCGAGGGAGTGTTCAGGGTGGCTTCGTGAGCTTTGAGATTCTTTTGAACTTCGTCACGCTGGCTCTCCAGGATGCTGCGAAAATCGTCAAGTTGTGCTTCCGTCATGATATGGTTGTAACAGAAATTACGACCAATTACCGTTCAAAAGATGCTTTCATTGCAATTTTTCCAGGCAGTATCAAAATTAGATGAGTGGGCCCTGAGTGAATCTGCGGTGTTTTCATCCGGACAAACGGGGCTATCCAGAACCTTTGCGGCTTTCTTCGAATCTGGCCCTCCAATGATCGAGCCGTTCCGCGACTCTCTGTTCGAGGCCGTTTTGTGAGGGCTCGTAGTAGCGTTTTCCTTCCGGCAGATAGGCCTGCGGAATGTAGCCGTCTTCCGCGTCGTGTCCGTAGTGATAGACGGCTTCGCCTTCTTTGATCGTTCCGCCTTCCTCGCCGATTTTCTTGTTCGATCTTGTTCTGAGGTGCGGAGGGACTGCGAGAGTTCTGCCGTCTTTTACATCTGCGAGGGCGGCGTTGATTCCGGCGTAGGCGCGGTTGCTCTTCGGCGCCGTCGCAATATAGACCGTTGCGTGGGCAAGGGGAATGCGGGCTTCCGGCATTCCGATAAACTCGACCGCCTGTTGTGCGGCGACCGCGACGCGAAGGGCATTCGAGTCCGCCATGCCCACGTCCTCGCTCGCGGAAATGACAAGGCGACGGGCAATGAAGCGAATGTCCTCCCCTGCATAAAGCATTTTCGCGAGCCAGTAGAGTGACGCGTCCGGATCGCAGCCTCTCATTGATTTGATGAAAGCACTGATGGTATCGTAGTGGGCGTCACCGTCGGCATCGTAGACGACACTCTTTCGCTGGATCGAGTCTTCGGCGACTTCGAGGTCGATGAGTGTCTCGCCGGTTTCCTCGTCGGGGTCTGTCGTTAGAATCGCGAGTTCGAATGAGGTGAGTAGTTTGCGGGCGTCGCCATCGCACATTGTAACGAGGTGAGCTGCGGCGTCGCGATGCAGTGTAATGTCTTTCTTTCCAAATCCTCTTTCGGGATCGGAGACGGCTGCGTTCAGCAACTCAAGGAGATCCTCTTCGGTGAGTGGCTCGAGTTGGAAGACCTGGCTCCGTGAAACGAGCGGGCTGTTAATATAGAAGTAGGGATTGTGAGTTGTTGCTCCGATAAACCGCACGGTGCCGCGTTCGATGTGGGGGAGGAGGACATCCTGCTGGGATTTGTTGAAGCGATGGATTTCGTCCACGAAAAGGGTCGTGATCTCGTTGCGGGTTCGCTGAAACTGTCGGGCTCCTTCAACGGCTTTGCGGATTTCGGCGACGTTGCTTTCCACACCGGAAAGGTTGATGAACCGCGATTCGGTTCTCTGGGCGATCAATTCAGCGAGACTCGTTTTTCCCACACCCGGGGGACCGTAGAAGATAAGGGAGGTGAATCGGTCCGCTTCAATCGCCCGCCTGAGAAGTTTGCCCTCTCCGAGAATGTGTTTCTGTCCGACATATTCATTCAGGTTACGGGGACGCATCCGCGCGGCCAGTGGCATCGTCGGATCGACCTTGTGCGGACCGGGCGCTCTGCTTTCGCTTTCGTCAGCACCGTCCCCGCCGGACTCGTTGAACAAATCATCTTCCATAACGCAATTCTCGTTTCAGAAGGTCATTCATACGGCGTCCGGTGATCTCTATCCAGCCCTTTCGTAAACGACGCGTTTCTTGAAATTGCCATAAAAGAGGGGCAATCCCGCTTGAAAATGCTGTAAATTTCTAAAATTTTCAATAATTACAATAATTTGTTTGTATTTCCGTAGTAAATAACGTAAAGTTTTTAAAAATAAAGAGATCCTTCTTTACTCGTTCTACTAATCATTCATTCCCACAATCCCATGAATTTTTCTACTCCTGATCTTAGCCAGTTTACGATCGAAAAACTTGGCGAGACTCCGAACGTTGACCAACCGAATGCCGAAGTCAGTTTCAAAGTCGATCTTGAGCCGACTCGTGTCACCCGGCGCATCGTGGTGGGAATTCAGGATGAGAGCCGCAAGAACGGTATCACGGTTGCGATCTACCCCGCTACCGGTGAGGTTTGTGATCTCAGTAACGGAGGTGAGGTGATTGGTTATCTCTCCAAGGCTCCGCTAAGCCCCGGTGAGCCGGTTCCATGCGATCTTACCTTGTATCGCTTCGGTAAAAATTTCGTCTGCAGCGTCCGCATTCTCGGTGAGATTTTCCTCTATCCGGCGTTCGCACTCGAGGGCAATGCAAAACTGGTCGCTTTCGTCGGTCAGGAGGCTGACGCCGATGGTTCGCAGGTTGGATGGTCCCGTCTTCGTCTCGACGTTCTCGAACAGCCGATTGCCGCTTAATTCTTTTTTCTCATAGTCGTTTAGTTGAAGAAAGGCGCCGACAGCAATGTCGGTGCCTTTTTTTTTGTCCGGCTATAGACCTCGCGGGGCATGATGCGGGGAAGCTGATTCCTGATGGAAACGGGGAGCCGGGCACAAAAAAAGCCGGGCGGTTAGGCCCGGCTTTTTGAATCTGTTTGAAAGAAGCGGCTTACTTGGCTTCTTTATCAGCGGCTGCCTTGGCGATAATCTCTTCAGAGATGTTTCGCGGACAAGGTGCGTAATGTGAGAACTCCATTGAGAACTGACCACGACCTGAAGTCATGGTACGAAGGTCACCAATGTAGCCGAACATTTCACTCAAAGGAGCATCAGCTTTAACGCGAACACCGGTAGCGGTCGTGTCCTGGCTCTTGATCATTCCGCGGCGGCGGTTGAGGTCACCGATCACATCACCGACGTGATCTTCAGGAGTGAAGACGTCGAGTTTCATAATTGGCTCAAGCAACTGGGGACCTGCTTTTGGAATGGTCTGACGATAAGCGGACTTCGCTGCGATTTCGAAAGCAACAGCGGAGGAGTCAACTGCGTGGAATCCACCGTCAACAAGTGTTACCTTGAAGTCGAGCATTGGGAAACCGGCGAGAACACCTTTGTCTTTGGAAAGACGGAATCCTTTTTCAATCGCAGGCCAGTATTCTTTGGGAACGTTACCACCAACGACTTTAGACTCGAACTCGAAGCCTTCGCTTCCGGGCTCAAGCGGCTCGATGATGTAGTCGATCTTACCGAACTGACCGGAACCACCGGACTGCTTCTTGTGTGTGTAGGAATCTTCGACGCGCTGTGTGATTGTCTCGCGGTAGGCAACCTGAGGCGCTCCCACTTCCACTTCAACACCGTGTGTTCTCTTGAGAATGTCGACCTTAATGTCGAGGTGAAGCTCACCCATTCCTTTAAGAATCGTTTCGCCGGTTTCGACGTCGGACTCAACGTAGAAAGAGGGATCTTCACGAACCATTTTACCGATGGCGTCACCCAGCTTCTCGGAAGCGGCTTTGTCTTTCGGTGAAACAGCAACTGAAATAACCGGATCCGGGAAAACCATTGGCTCCAGAGTCGCAGGATCTTTCGGATCACAAAGTGTGTGACCGGTCTGAACATTCTTAAGGCCAACAAGAGCAACGATATCTCCGGCGCTGGCTACGTCGCGATCTTCACGGGAATTAGCGTGCATCTCGACGATCCGGCCGACACGTTCGGTCTTACCGGTGAAGGTGTTGAGGATCGTGTCGCCTTTCTGGAGGCTACCTGAGTAAACCCGTGTGAAAGTGAGGGCTCCATACTGGTCATCCATGATTTTGAAAGCAAGCGCACGGAGTGGCTTGTTAACATCAACGATCGCGTATTCGCCTGTCTCGTTACCTTCGAGGTCGACCTCAGGCTGAGGCTTCACTTCTGTCGGGCTTGGAAGGTAATCAACGACAGCATTGAGAAGCAGCTGGATACCTTTGTTTTTGAATGCTGATCCACAGTAAGTGGGGAAGAACTCAAGGTCGATGGTTCCTTTGCGGATGCATCGCTTGATCGTGTCGATGTCCGGCTCCTTACCTTCGAGGTAGGCTTCCATGACTTCGTCGTCCTGCTCAACTGCAGTTTCGATGAGTTCGTTGCGATACTGCTCGACTTTGTCGACCATGTCGGCAGGAACGTCCTGGATTTCGTAGTTCTCGGGAAGACCTGTGTCATCCCATACCCATGCTTTCCGCGTAAGGAGATCAACGACGCCTTTGAAGTCATCTTCGATACCGATCGGAAGAACCATGACGAGAGGCTTGGCACCGAGCACTTCTTTTACCTGTCTGACAACGTTGTAAAAGTCTGCACCGATTCGGTCGAGCTTGTTGACGAGGATAACGCGGGCAACACCCGAGTCATTCGCGTAACGCCAGTTTGTCTCGGACTGAGGCTCAACACCTCCGGAACCGCAGAACACTCCGACACCGCCATCGAGAACTTTCAGTGAACGATAAACCTCAATTGTGAAGTCAACGTGACCGGGAGTATCAATGATGTTGAAACGGTGCTTGTCCCAGAAACATGTCGTCGCAGCGGACTGAATCGTGATACCACGCTCCTGCTCCTGCTCCATGAAGTCTGTTGTAGCTGCACCATCGTGCACCTCACCGGTTTTGTGGATTCTACCTGTGAGCTTGAGGATACGCTCAGTCGTGGTTGTTTTACCCGCATCAACGTGGGCAAAAATACCAATGTTTCTGTATTTGGAGAGGTCTTTCATCGTCCTTTAGTCTAAATTGAACCGTTTTATTAGCCGGTATAGTTATTCAAAGCGCACCATTGGCAACCGAGAATTCGGTTTTTGCCTAAATAAATGCGCCTTTTCGACCTCGTTCGATTCTTCCCGTTCAAGATGGAAGCCTCTTTATCTGAGGGAATTAGGAGCCAATCGCTGAAAATCAGGAGTTTGCTGAAGGCCTTTCATCGCGCTGGCCGATTGATTCAGAGACAGTCAGGGATCCTGTTCCGTGTCTCAAGTTGGTGGGGGATTTGCTGCCGCGCGGTCTCCGGGGGGCGCTTCCTCCAGGGGAGAGGCGTGGCCGGTTTGCTAATCTATTCGACTCGAGCGGATTCGTTCGTTGATGTTGGCGAGGAGGTCCTGCGTCGAGTTGCTTCCCTTTCTGAGAACCGCGGTGACCCGCTTCTCAAGAAATTCCTGCTCTGATTCGTCGGGGTCTTTACCGCTCATGACGATGACAGGAATGGATCTGAGTTTCGGATCACGTTGGACGTGTTGAAGGAATTCGAAGCCATCCATCCCCGGCATCAAGAGGTCGAGGACGATTGCGGCGGGCCGGGTTTTCTCGAGAACATCCAGTGCCTCCTGTCCGTCGTGAGCCAGGGTCGGATGCCAGCCTTCGTTCTCGAGGATTCGTGAGAGCGAGTCGAGAGAATCCTGTTCGTCGTCGACGAGGAGAATATTTCGCTGGGGAATCCGCGCGGTGATTCGGGAGATAACCCGTCCGAGGCGATCCACATCGATCGGTTTCACGAGGTAATCTTCAACATCGAGAGCGAGCCCGTTTTCCTGCTCGGCCATGACTGAGACCATGATTACGGGGATGGAATTCGTGATCGGCGATTCTTTCAATTCCCGGAGGACATCCCATCCGTCCTTTCCACCCGGCATAACGACGTCGAGTGTGATCGCATCGGGGTGATGCGTGTGAGCCATTTCAAGCCCGGTGGCACCGTCGGCGGCTTTCAAAACGCGATAGCCGTCGTGCTCAAGAATACGGCCAAGCAATTCTCTGACTTTTCCGTCATCATCAATTACGAGGATGGTTCCGCCGGCTTTAACGGAGTCGATTTCTTCGCCGCTGTCGTTAGCCGGCAGTGCCGGCGATGCGGGGAGGGAGAGTTCTCTGGGTGGATCGTAGTGTTCCGATGAGGGCTCCCGTGGAATGAAAATGCTGAAATGAGTGCCTTTTCCCAGTTCGGAGACAAATCCGATTTTTCCTCCCATTTGGGAGACGAGTTCCTTGCAGATTGAAAGTCCAAGGCCACTGCCGCCGGCGTTGTCCTTTTTGTTCGATACGAAGGGAACGAATGCCTTCGCCTGCTCATCGGGGCTCATTCCCCGGCCGGTGTCAGTTACGGTGAATTCGACCCACTCACTGCCGTTAATTTCCCGCGGTCGCGCATCGACCGTCACGGTGCCCTCTTTCGTGAATTTGCAGGCATTTCCAACCAGATTGCCGAGAATTTGGCGAACGCGGCGATCATCTGCGACGAGGCTCCCGATATCTTTGGCGTGGCCCGTCTCCATTTTGACCTCTTTTTCCCGCAGTGACGGTTCGTGGCTTTCCTTGAGATCGTGGATGAGTTTGGCAACATCAATGGTGTCCTTGCTGAGCGTTTCCGCTCCCATAATGATTTTCTGATACTCCAGAATGTCATTCACGAGATTCAATTCCCTCGCAGCGTGATCGTGAATGCGCTGGACATCGGATTTCTGCATCTCATCGAGATCGGAAAGTTTCAACGCTTCGACCTGCAGGAAAATGGCGTTGAGGGGCTGCCTCAGGTCATGGCTCACTTTGGCGACAAAGGCATCCTTCTCATGGCTCAGGCTCATGAGCTTTTCGTTCGCCGTTTCCAGCTCCGAGTAACTTCGCCTAAGTTCAAGCGTTCGTTCGTTGACCCGTTCTTCGAGTTCATTTTGCGAGGCGATGAGCTCTTCAAAAAGTCGCTTCGATGCCCGGGCAATATCGCCGACTTCGTCACGCCGTTTGATGTCGAGGGTCCGCGCGAGGACCCCCACTTTCTTATAAAGGCGGTCCTGATGGCTGGCTGTGAGCTGCTGCGCCGTTGTCGTCATTTGCTTTAACGGCCGGATGAAATGCATCGCAATGAGGAAACCGATGATGCCGAATCCACCCGCGACGAGAAGTGCCAGATTGCGAAGCTCTGTCATTTCATATTCAATCGATGAAGCCAGTTCGTCATCGAGAACGGCATACTGGAGTAAATACTCGGAACGCAGGGCGCCTTCGCCGACGAGGAGGCGCACCGCCCAGGAGTGGATCATGTCGCACTCGACCTGGCTTCTCCAGTCGAGGCCGTCGTAGGCATCGCAAAAATAGGTTTCGAGTTCCGTTTCAACGAGCTTCTTCAGATCCGCGAGATTTTCAGCAGAGTTCGCGAGGAGTCGAAGTTCCTTCACTCCGGCCTTCAAACCTCCTGCCCGTCCGAGGTCTCCGATTTTCACTTCGAGTAACTCGATGAAGTCGTCGAGGGTTGCCTCGCTCTCGCTGTTGATGGCCTCGCGCAGTTTTTTCCGTGGTTCCCCTTCGATGAAATAGTAGGGCTCTTCGAGAGGGACATTTTCGAGTTTTTGCAGTTTATCCACCTTGGGTTCTGCCACGGGGATGCCGGGGGTCTTGTTCAATCCCCGGCTGATCTCAAGTGCCACTTTGACGTCCTCATTTTCATTAAGGCCTTCAAAGATAGCATCGTTGGGACCGTTGAGAGGTTTCGTCTCATCGTGTCGGATCAGGGGCGTGGATGGGATGACGTTTCCCTCAGCGTCTTTCATCACCGTGGTATCAACCATTGAATAGAGATGTCTCGACGACGGCGTCGCGTAGAGGGACATCATGATGCGGATGTAAGTGGGAGGTGAGAGCGGCTGTGAATTCTGCGAGGTCAACGGCGCCACAGCCCAGATAACCGGTTCAATTCGCTGGAGTTCCTGCGAACCTCCCAGGTCCGTTCTCGTTACCAGAGCCCTTCGAATATTGGAGAGGTGGATGCGCTCGCCGGCCTGAGAGTCTTTTTCAGGAAACCAGAGATCCTCGCGCGCGATTGACGCCTTTTCCTCGATGATCTGAAAAGTCTGCTCGCCTTCTTCGAAAGCGACGATGTCAAATCGCAGGTGCATCTTCCACTGATGACGGCAAAGGCCTCTGACCATGGAGGAGAGCTGCTTCTGGGATGCCCCGTTGATGACGGCTTCCCGAAAAGGAGGACTGTAGGCGAGACTGAGAATATCGCCCTGCAGGCCCGCCACCTGATCGATGATTTGCCATCCTTTCAGTGATGCTTCATCCCCGAGATCGACCAGTTCGTGTTCCCGTAGAATATCGGTGGCGCGATGGGAGAGCGCTGTCGCCACGAGCAGGGCACAAGCTGCTGTCGCCAGCATCACTAACAATGCTACTTTTCCTCGAATTCCAAAATACATGAGCGGTAGTGGGCTTAGACGTTCACATCGTCTCAGGTATTCGGCGAAAGAGAAAGTTTTTTCACCCCAAGGGCGGCGCGACCTGTTTTTTAGCGAGCTTTTTTGCGAGCTTCTTTTTCTTCGCCGGCTTCTTTGAAGGGAGGTATTGGACGTCGAAAAAATCACGAAAGACGCGACGGAACACTTCCCGTTTGAAACGGGGCACCCACCACAGTTTAAATTTCTTCGGCTTGATCCACTTCAGGCGGCGGAACTCCCGAATGTGCGCGTCGAGCTCAAAGTCCTCGTCGGTTCCGTGATAGTCACAGAGAAAGTAAGTCTGGATCTGCCCGCAGAATCTTCCTTTCTTGAGGTGGCCTGAAGGGAATTTGTAACGGTAGTCGGTTCGACACTCAACGAGGGTGTAAAGTTCGCGTGGAACTCCAATCTCCTCTTCGACCTCGCGATAGAGCGCGGTGATGAGGTCCTCCCCTTTGTCGACGCCCCCCTGGGGGAACTGCCAACTGCCTTTATGGTCCATGCGCTCTCCCACAAGAATTTTTCCTGTTTCGGGGTCTCGTAGGATCGCGGCAACGTTGGGGCGGTAAGTGGCCATGTAGGGTCTGCGGGGAGCTTTGGAGCGTTTTACATTTACATCCAAAGTCAGTTTATAGAACATAGCTTCAGTGAAAGATACGCAACACAAAACTGAACAAGGTTCCGCCCGGGTGATTGTCATGTTGATTGCCGCAGCAGCGGTGGGTCTGCTCGTTTTCGTCGGGATGCAGTTTCGCCCTGCGACGGCGGTGGCGAAGAAGCAGGCGTCTCTTATTCAGGGGATTGAGAAACGAAGTGCGAGTCGGATTCAGCGTCTCCTTTCGGAGGATTACTCCGACCGGTGGGAGTTTACTGACGAAGAGATCGTTGAGGCCGTCGTTGATGTCGGGAGTCAGTTTATGGCTCTGGTTGTGACGGCGGAGAATCAGACTCTGGAAATCAATGAAGACGGGGTAGCCGTCGTCACCGCGAAACTGGTTGTGAGTGGCAAGCCGGTTGGCCCGGCCGGGCAGGAGGCAACGAGGCGCGTCAACCAACTCAAGAGCCCGTTCACGTTCACCTGGAAAAAGGACAGTTTTCTACCGACGAGTTGGCGTCTTGTCAAAATCGATAACCCTGATTTGCCGGCTGAGCTTTATGGCTACGAGCCGGGCGATATTGGCAGGGCGATGCGGGGGGAGTGACAGGGTCATTCGTGATCGCCCTGACCGGATCGTCTCGACTGGATTGCCACGGTCATTCCCGCCGATTTATTTCCATGTCCGGTGAAGCTGCCGGAAATCGGCATGACCCCGCGTGGATGGTTGCTGACTGCGACAGAGACGTGACCGACCCCGGCCTGTTCGCCAATCGAGGGATCGAATCCGATCCAGCCGCGATCAGGTAGATAGGCCTCCATCCAGGCGTGCGTCGAGCCTCTTCCCGCTTTCGAATTCCGGCTTTCAAGGTAACCGCTTACAAAACGGGTGGCATAGCCGAAGCACCTCCCTGCCTCCATCATGAGGACGGCGGTGTCGCGACACGAACCAGAGGTTTTGCGGAGTGTTTCGAGGGGCGATTGCACTCCCGGCTTTTCACGCCGTTGATACTTGATCTGGTTGTGGATTGCTGATGCGAGGGACAGGAAAATGGGCCCCCGCGTTCCTGTCGGCGGGAGAATTTCGAGGGAACGCACCCATCGTCGGACCCCCTCGACTTCGGTAGGGTAAACCGAGCGCCTGTAAAGGTGCGATGCGCTCTCTTCGAGACCGGGATAGTAGACCGGGTATTCTTCACCGGATAGCTCGTCCGCGCTGATCGTCGGCCCGGTGGGACGATACTTACAAATCTCAAACTCACTCTGAATCGAAAGCCTGTCTGATTGTGTTAGAAAATCGGCGTGCGCGATGATGTTCCCGTAAATGTCTTCAAACCAATGCAGTCTCGATTCCGGGAAGGTGGTGATTTTCATGTGCTCGACCCGTTCAAAATGGCTCTCTCTCGGACGCATTACGAGGCGGTGCCGCCCGAATTCAACCGGACCGCTGTAGCGATATTCCGTGGTGTGGGAAAAATTCAACCGCGCCACGGACTCTTCATGGATGTTTACGATCTCCATTTCACCGGGATGTTTTTATGAGAGAAAATACGCTTTCCCGTCGGCCATCAGTGCCTCCCTCGTTACGGGAGCGAAAGTATCGTCCTGATTGTTTGCGAGCTGAACGTCCACCGCGATGCCTTTACCTTTCACTCCGCCGAAGAGCGTCGCCACAGCCGCGTCGCTGGCGTCCCGTCCTGTCGCGATTCGTATCATGCCGTTCAGGGGCGCTTTCCGGGTGCCGTCGATGACATACCACGATCCGCCAATGTAAACTTCGAAGACGGCGTGGAAATCCTGCGGCTCCAACTGGTAGGAATAAACGGTGCAATAGCGGGCCGGAATCGTCAGCGCCCTGCAAAGTGCAATCCCGAGGTGTGCAAAATCGCGACACACTCCGGTTCGGGTTTCCATGGTGTCGAGCGCCCAGCTCTGCTCGTCGGAGGAGCCGGCTTCGTAACTGATGTTCTTGAAGAGCCAGTCCTCCACCGCCATCGCGATATTGAAATCTCCCTGAATATTTCCGAAAAGATCCATCGCCACCGCCCGCATTCGATCCGCCGGAGCGTAGCGGCTCGGGAAAAGATAGGGGAGTGCCACCGCATCGAGAGTGCTGTCCCGCCTGTTGCTTAATTCGTTGACAGGCACCGACCTGGGTGATGGTTCGACCAGAGCTGAATACTGGATTTGGATATCCCCGGGTTCGTCAGTTTGCAGTTTGGTGAAGCGGTTTCCGTCCAGCCCCACTGAAAGGTCCGATCGCGTTACCGGTCTGTTGACGGTGAGGCTTTCGTTCGAGATTTTCTGGTAAGGTGTCTCACTGCAACTGATTGAGCAGAGCACGGTGGAGGCACTGCTGATGTTGTAGTAGAGGGAGCTGCAAATGGTGAATTTCATGATGTTGGCTTACTTTCAGCCCATCTTGTGCCAATCAGGCAGCATCCTTTCGATGGCTTGGTATGGTTTGGAGGTGAGAGCGATTCTACTTCTGACTATACAGGGTTAAGTCAGGCACCCAACCCTGTTCTGTGCCGTTGGTTTCACGGGGACTTCTCTCAAAGAGTGAGGGACTTCAGTTCGTCTTTGAGATTGCGTCTCGCCGGCTCTTCGTAGCGCTCCCTGAAAGAGGGGGTGGAATAAAGGGCTGGGCGCTGGAGAAAATGATGAAGCACTTTCCTCCGCCCTTCGGCGTAGTCCCCGTCGGAAAAAGCAGGATACTCTTTGCGAATGTTCCTCGCATAGCGGGCATACCCGGTCTCAGAACTTCCGAGAATGCTGAGGTCGATGTCGATGATGAGCTTTTCATCATCACTCACGGGAGCTGTTTTGTGGTCGGTCGCGATGATGAGCCCGGCCACTGTTTCGCGGAGTTGCGATGTGGTATCGATGGAAGCGAGCCATTCATCAGCAAGTTCAGCGCTCGCTCTTTCATTGTCGTTTCGAAGAGGATCGTAAATGGCGTCGTGAAACCAAATCGCGATCCCGAGCGCTTCACGATTGTGGCACTGTGAGACTGATTCCAGTTTCGAAAGACAATCTTCGATGTGTTGAACCGTGTGGTAGTGGCGGCCCTGAGAGGAATACCTCCGGCGGAGTTCTGCCTCACATGACTGCCACGATTCTGTTTTGAAAAGACTCACGTCAGAATCTCCTTCACAACGCGGCGATTTTCCACCCCGGTGAGGCGGGAATCGAGCCCCTGGTGTTTCACGGTAAATCGTTCGTGGTTGATTCCGAGGTTGTGGAGCACAGTGGCGTTGAAGTCGTTAATGTGGACCGGGTCCTTCACGATATTGTAGGCATAGTCGTCGGTTTCGCCGTGATCGTATCCAGCTTTGAATCCGCCTCCGGCGACCCAGGTTGAGAAACATCTTCCGTGATGATCGCGGCCGTGATTGTCTTTCGTCAGTTTGCCCTGGCTGTAGATCGTTCGCCCGAATTCGCCTCCGAAAACGACGGCGGTGTCTTCGAGCATGCCGCGTTCTTCGAGGTCTTTGACGAGGGCGGCGGCAGGTTGGTCGACGCTCTCGCAGTTGCCGGTGAGATCTTTCGGGAGGTTGTTGTGCTGGTCCCACCCCCGATGGAAGAGCTGGATGAATCTCACGCCGCGTTCGGCCATGCGCCGGGCGAGGAGGCAGTTTGAGGCGAAGGATCCTTTTTCCCGTGATTGAGGGCCATACTGATCAAAGATGTAATCCGGTTCCTCTTTGGTTTCCATGAGGTCGGGAACCGATGCTTGCATCCGGAACGCCATTTCGTACTGGGAAATCCGCGAGGCGATTTCAGGGTCCCCGACTTCCTGCATGCGCCGGCGGTTCAAATCGCCGAGTCCGTCGAGCATGCCGCGCCGGAGTTCACGATCGATCCCCTCAGGATTGTTGAGATAGAGAACCGGATCGTCGCCGCTTCGGAACTGCACCCCCTGATATTTGGAGGGGAGGAAGCCACTTCCCCAGAGCCGGGCGTAGAGGGCCTGACCGGGTTTCTTTCCGGTCGAAATCATCGTCACGTAGGCGGGCAGGTTGTCGCTCAGCGAACCGAGTCCGTAAGCGAGCCATGAACCCATGCTGGGGTGGCCGAACTGCTGGGTGCCGGTGTTAATGTAAGTGATCGCGGGATCGTGATTGATCGCCTCGGTGTTCATTGTGCGGATCAAAGTGATCTTGTCGGCGATGGAGGCGGTGTGGGGGAGGATGTCGGTGTTCATCCAGGTGCCGCGCTCTCCGACCCGTTCGAAGTTAAACATCGGAGCGACGCAGGGAAATTCCTTCTGGCCGCTCGTCATTCCGGTGATGCGCTGGCCGTTGCGAATCGATTCCGGAAGCTCCGTTCCGTGGAGGTCTTTCATTGCCGGCTTGTAATCGAACATGTCGATATGCGACGGGCCGCCCGCCATGAAAAGATAAATGACCCGTTTCGCTTTCGGGGCAAAGTGAGGCAGCGCCTCGCTGGAAATGCCGGGTGCGGAAACAGCACCGCTGAGTCGGGACGGAAGCAGACTTGATAGAGCCGCACCGCCGAGAAGGCTGCACGAGCGTCCCAGAAACTGGCGCCGGTTGTTGAGCTGTTGAAGTTCGGTCAGGGGATTCATTTTGATGTCAGGTGCAGTCGCTGAATGCAGTTAAAGGTGGCGCGGGACGTCTTCGTCGAGCCGCGGGGTCCGCTATAATGAAAACCAACCCTGTCACCTGGCTGCGAAGCTGGGCGGTGTCCCGGTCGTGCCAACGGACCACGCGGATCGGCAGGGACGCCTCTCCCTACCCGAAGCGAGCTCTCGGTGGTTGAAGTGGATTTAGCTTTCGGCAGTCGCATTTGAATCAGGGGTGCAAAATTAGTTTCGTGTCAGGACTTCGTCGAGGTTGAGGACGAGGCTGGCGACGAGGGTCCAGGCAGCCTGTTCGGGAGCGGGAAAAGTGCTCTCATTTTCAGAGTCGCCATGGCTGAGAACATCGGTCGCTTTCCCGGGTTCGTTCCTGTAGCGGGCGAGACTGCGGTCGTGCACCTCGACGAGTGTTTCCAGTTCGCCGCTGAGCGGCGGTCGTGCCGTCGCGATCTCAAAGAGGTAGCCGGCGCGTTCCGGGGTTGTCGCTCCGCCTTCTTTCATGATCCGGTTCGCGAGGTGGCGGGACGCTTCCATGATCTGCACATCGTTCATCGCGGCAAGCGCCTGTAGCGGGGTGTTCGTGCGGGTGCGCTTCATGACGCAGGTTTCGCGATTGGGTGCATCGAAGATCACCATCGCCGGCGGTGGGGATGAGCGTTTCCAGTAGGTGTAGAGACTGCGACGAAAAAGTTTGTCACCTTTGTCCTGAACGAATTTCGGATTTCCCCCGAGGCTGACTTCGGCCCATAGGCCGGGAGGTTGGTAGGGTTTTACGCCGGGACCGCCGGCATCTTCTAACAACAGCCCACTGAGGGCGAGAGCGTTGTCGCGGATCATTTCGGCCTGAAGGCGGAAGCGTGGAGCCCGCGCGAGGAGGCGGTTTTCGGGATCTTTTTCCAGATCAATCGCCCCGAGATGAGAAGACTGGCGGTAGGTCGATGACATCACGATCTGCCGGACGAGTCGCTTCATGTCCCATCCGCTTTCGCGAAAATCGACCGCGAGCCAGTCGAGCAATTCAGGGTGCGTCGGGAAGTCGCCCTGAGCGCCGAAATCAGCGGTCGAGTTGACGATGCCGTGGCCGAAAAAGAGCTGCCAGATTTGGTTCACTGCGACGCGTGAAGTGAGAGGGTGATCGTCGCTGAAGAGCCAGTTGGCGAGAGTGAGACGATTGGCCGGTGCCTCTGCCGGCAGCGGGGGGAGAATCGCCAGGGTTCCCGGAGTGATCACTTCGTCCTCTTTCGGCGCGTCGTAGGCGCCGCGGTCGAGGATGTAAGTTTTCCGCATTTTCTCCGGAGGGTTGTCCGCCATGACCATGGATGTCGTTTTGCCGTTGAGGATCCCGAGCCGTTTGGCTTCGGTTAGGATCTCCTCGGATCGCGCATTTCTGAATGGGCCGGATTGGGAAAGGGCATCGGCGTTCGCGATTGTCTTTTGAGACGCGGTTCGTTTCGCGGCGAGGGTCTCGATCGCTTCGGCGGTGAGGTCGTGTTGAGTCCAGGCGATTTCTTTTTCGGAGAGTTCGCGGTCGTAGATGTGAACCTCGTCGAGATCGGCTTTCGCCCCGCTGCCCTGAGAGCGTCCTCCGATCCGGAAGGGAACGTCGTTCCTGATCGTGCCGGTGAGTTTCTTAGCTTCAATGTCATGGTCGACAGGCTTGCCGTTGATGAAAATTTTGACGCTTTCAGGTGTTTCTCCTCCGTTGTAAGTGATCGCGACGTGCTCCCACTGATTCGGTTTCAGCTTTTCTTTTGCGACCACTTTGAGGGCGTTGGACGGCCACTTGCTGACGAGGTGGATCGCCGGTTTTCCTCCCTGCAGCCAGAGATCCCAGCCGCGGTAATGATTGGCTGAATCCATTTTTGAAAAGACGGCGCCTCCGGCATTCGCATCGGCGATCTTGATCCAGGCGGAGATCGTCATCTTGCTTTTGTTGTCGAACTCGGTAAAGCCGGGGCCGTCAAAGGTGCGTGTCCCGTTGAGTTCAATCGCGGAGCCGAATTTTCCCTCGGGCTGATTCAGAAGGATCGTTTTTCCGGCGAGGTCTTTGCCGGATCTCGCGTCGAGTAATGCGAATCCATTGGTCTCGTTGAGCGGAAAGTAATGCTTCAGATTTTTGAGGCGTGTTTCAGTGTCAGGCGATGGGGCGGCTGTGCCGGCGGGAACTTTAGTCAGCGCCTTCTTTCGTTCTCCTTCGACTTTCTTTTGATGTTCTGAAAGTGTTTCCTCGATCTCCTTGAGGGCATCCTCCTCCACTTCGGTGACGACTTCCACGAATGGTGCCTGATTGCCCTTTCTCGTCTGCATGCCGGGGTCTTCGGTATTGTTGAAGTAGGCATAGAACTCGTAGTATTCTTTTTGCGAAATCGGATCGTATTTGTGGTCGTGACACTGGGCGCATTCCATTGAAAGACCGAGCCAGACGTTCGAAGTTGTTTTGACGCGGTCCGCGACGTAGCTGACGCGCAGTTCTTCGGCGATCGCACCTCCTTCGTCGGACGACGGGTGATTGCGGTTGAAACCCGAGGCGATGAGCTGGGCGTTTGTCGCGCCCGGGAGAAGGTCGCCCGCAATCTGTTCGATGGAAAACTGATCGTAGGGTTGGTTCTCATTGAAGGCATTTACGACCCAGTCCCGCCATGGCCACATGTCGCGGGGACCGTCGGCGTGCATCACCGAGGTGTCACCGTAGCGCGCTGCATCGAGCCACATCAGCGCCATGCGTTCGCCGAAATGAGGCGATGCAAGAAGCCGGTCAACGAGAGTGCCGACGGCATTTGCGGAGGTGTCTGCGAGGAAATTCTCAACTTCCTTTTTCGTCGGGGGAAGACCGGTGAGATCGAAGCTGAGGCGCCGGATTAAAGTGCGTCGGTCGGTTTCTTCCGACGGGCTCAGGGACTCGGCTTCTAACTTCTCACGGATAAATGCGTCGATGGGGGAGTCAGCGTTTTCTTCGCGGGGGACCGCGCCCTTCACCGGGGGAATGAAGGCCCAGTGCTCAGTCCACTCCGCGCCGCTTTCGATCCACGCTTTAATGAGATCCTTTTCCCGTTTGGTGAGTGTTTTGTTAGACTTTTCGGGCGGCATGATGTCATCCGGTTCGTCTGTGATGATGCGGTGCCAGGCTTCACTCCCGTCAAGGTCGCCGGCGCGAAACGCTGTCATGCCGTCGATGGCGCGAAAGGCATCCGCTTTGCGGTCGAGACGCAGGTCTGCTTCGCGATGTTCTTCATCCGGCCCATGACAAAAAAAGCATTTGTCGGAAAGGATCGGGCGAATGTCTCTCGCAAAATTGACCTCAGCCGCGATTCCGTGGGAGATTGGCAACAAGAAGGTTGCGAGGATGAAAAGGGGCGTCTTCATAGGCGTCGTCCTGCGAGTATAGCAAGAGACACCCTGCAAGCCCCATTCTTTCAGGGTACGTGTTTCCTTTAAAAAAGAGGCGTAAGATGACAGGTTTGTAATGCGTTTGTGGGAGACATCGTGATTTTTTTGAGATACGATTTTTCAATGAAGTTTTCTCCAGTTTTGATCGCAACGGCTGCCGCCATCTTTTTATCTTCTGCTCAGGGACAGGATTCAGCCAATCCTGATGGACAACAGCCGGGGATTGCCGGTTTCTGGGAGGTGGTCACTTCTTCGGGGCGTTTTGTGGCGCGGCTCAGTGATATTACTTCGGTGAGCGAGCATGAGTATATCATCGACGGGGCGGTCCGGGTTTTTGAGTGCACCGTGGATACCCGGGGGATGCAGACGGCCCGTTTCTATTTCATCGAGCCGGTATCGGCCAGTTCCTCGATCACGGCCGGCAGTGCCACGATTGACCGTATCACGAGTATCGCGAACAAGGTCGGTGAGAAGACCGGTCATGGAGACGTCGATTCCAATGTCACGAAGCACTATCCCGATACGACTCACGCGAAGACTTCTGAATACCGGATGAAGAACAAGGCAACTGTTAGCCAGATTTACGAACACGCCCGACGCGTCTGGGCTGAGGAAAAAGGCCGCGGCGGTCAGAACATGCTCATCATCCGCGGTGGCTAGAATTCGTAAGAGACTGGTTTTGGTGTGAGGTGCCCGGTGAATTCGTTTGCCGGGCACTTTTTTCGTATTCTTTTTGATTTGTTGCCGCGGCGGCGATTAACTTCGCGACATGATTTATCGCGATATTCCGAACTCGGATCTTTCCGTCAGCCTCATCGGGCTGGGAACGATGACCTGGGGCGAGCAAAACACCGAGGCCGAGGGGCATGAGCAAATGGATTACGCTCTCGAGCAGGGGGTGAACTTCTTCGACACCGCCGAGATGTATCCGGTACCGCCGGTTGCGGAGACCTGCCATGAGACGGAGCGCATCATCGGAACCTGGTTCGCTAAGAGCGGGAAGCGCGACGAAGTGACTCTCGCCACGAAAGCAGCAGGTCCGGGGCCACACGTCACCCATGTTCGTGATAATAATCACTTCGATGAAAAGAATCTGAAAGAGGCGATCGAAGGCTCCCTGCGACGGTTGCAAACGGATCGAATCGATCTGTATCAGCTCCATTGGCCGGATCGCACCGTGCCTCTTTTCGGCGCGCGCGATTATTCGCCGCCGAAACAATCGGAAGGTGTTCCCATTGAAGAAACTCTCGCGGTTCTCGGTGAACTCGTTCAGTCGGGGAAAGTCCGCTACATCGGACTTTCCAATGAGACACCCTGGGGAACCATGAAATTTCTCAAGGTGGCGGAGGAGCTCGGTCTTCCGCGAGTCGTGACGATCCAGAACTCATACAATCTCCTCAATCGCACTTTTGATGGCGGACTTTCGGAAGTCTGTCATGAAGAGGGCGTTCGACTCCTTGCCTACTCACCACTCGCGTTCGGAAGGCTTTCCGGAAAGTATCGCGGAGGCAAGATGCCGGAGGGAGCCCGGATCACAAAATGGGAGCGGTTCGCCCGCTACAACGGTCCGACCGCGGATGAAGCGATTGAGCAATATGCCGCCATTGCCGATGAAGCGGGGCTGGACATGGCTCAGATGTGTCTCGCGTGGATCAATCAACGGTCCCACGTTGCGAGCAATCTGATCGGTGCAACGACGATGGAGCAGCTGAAATCGAACATCGCCAGCGTTAATCTTGAGCTGGATGGCCCCGTGCGTAAGGCGATCGACACAGTGCATCACCGTTTCCCGAACCCATGCCCGTGATCTGCAGGGGACCCGAAATGGCCGGTCAAAAGGACGTTATTACAATGCTAAAGTCAGATGACATTAGCCGGTTTGTGCTGTAATTTTCATAAATGTCACGAGTCTGTCTCATTCTCCTTTTGATGATCTCATCGTTCCGGGCGCACGCTCAGGATCGTGATGAGTTGCATCTCTTTACCGACAAGAAGGGGAATCAGATCACGGCCAATTTGCTCGGAGTCGCTGAAGATCGCCGGACCGCGAAGATCCGCCGCGAGGACGGGATGGAGTTCACCCCGGAGATTGTGCTCTTCAGTCTCGATGATCAGCAATACATCAAGGACTGGATGGAGGCGGAAGCGAAGGCGTCTGCAAGCGAGGCACCGGCTCCGGAATTTCATCTCACACTCAAGGTCGATCACAAAGAATCGAGCACGGAGAAGCACTCCGTAAACGCACTCACATTGGAGTCTTCTCCTCACTATTTTGAAATCAGTGTTTTGAACACTTCGCGTGAAACCCTTGAAGGCGCTGTTGTTGAGTACGCTGTTGTCTGGCAGGAGGACGTCAGTATTTTTGAAGATGAGGAGGAGGAGGAGTGGGACTACCGCTATGCACGCCGCGATGAAATTGGAGGACTCCTTCGGAAGCAGGGGAGCCTTCCTCTCGAGACTCTGGCATTCAACCGTGATGCGAAATTAGAGACCGAAAAGACTCCAATTGAGCGTGTCGTGGACTCCTACGGGGATCCGCTCAGGGAAGATCTTCTCCTTGGCGCGCTGGTCCGGGTCGTCGGTGCTGACGGGCAGATTCTCGCAGAAGCGACCTCGGGAAAAAGTGAGTTGAGTGCCTACACCTGGGAAAAATCGCTCACGATCGCTTCTTCAGAAGTCGAAGAAGACTAGGATTCCGGCCCTTTTTCAGCTTGCGGCGGGCGCGTTTCGGTCTTTTGTCTCGCTCATGAGCGAAACGTATAAAATTGCGATCCTACCGGGTGACGGAATTGGCCCCGAGGTGATGAACGAAGCACGAAAAGTGCTCGACCGAATTTCTGAGAAGCACGGACTCACTTTTGAGACCACTGAACAACTCGTCGGGGGTGCTGCGATTGATGACTGCGGCCACCCGCTTCCCGAGAGCACCGTTAAAGCCTGCGAAGCTGCTGACGCGATTTTGTTTGGATCAGTCGGTGGCCCAAAGTGGGAAACACTCCCCCCTGAAATTCAGCCGGAGCGCGGGGCGCTTCTTCCGTTGCGTAAGCATTTCGGTTTGTTTGCGAACCTCCGTCCTGCGGTTTGTTTTCCCGCCCTGACCCATGCCTCTCCGGTGAAGGAAGAGCGCATCGCCGGCGGATTCGACGTGCTTTGTGTGCGGGAACTGACTGGTGGCATTTACTTCGGCCAGCCCAAGGGCATCGAAGAGCGCAATGGCGAAAAAGTGGCGATCGATACGATGATCTACCACAAGAGTGAGATCGAGCGCATTGCCCGCGTTGCTTTCACCGCCGCTGAGAAGCGCGACGGACGCATCACTTCAATCGACAAAGCCAACGTGCTTCAGAATGGTATTCTCTGGCGTGAGACCGTCGAGGAAGTCGCCAAAGATTTCCCGAATGTGAAGCTTGATCACCTCTATGTCGACAACGCCGCGATGCAGCTGATTTCGCGTCCACGAGATTTCGATGTCGTTCTTGCTCCGAATTTGTTCGGCGATATTCTCAGTGATGAAATGGCGATGATCGCAGGATCTCTCGGAATGCTCTCCAGTGCGAGCCTCGGTGAGAGCAAAGGCGACGGATTCTATTTCGGTCTCTACGAGCCGAGCGGTGGTTCTGCTCCCGATATCGCAGGGCAGGGAATCGCGAACCCGATCGCGCAGATTCTCTCCGCAGCGATGCTGCTTCGTTTCTCTTTTGGTCTCAATGAGGCTGCCGACGAAATTGAAAACGCCGTTAAAGCGGTGATCGACGAAGGCTACCGCACCGGTGACATTTACACCGGCTGTGATGATCAGAAAAAAGTCGGCACCGTTGAAATGGGTGACGCGATTGTCGCTAAGCTCTAGTTTTCGGAGCGCGGTCTTCCGGGGCCGTCCTGCAGAAAGAAAGCCACGAATCTCGCATGAGGTTCGCTGGCTTTTTTTGTGACTCCGCCGCGAGCGAAAGTAGAGGAATCCGTGAGGATTTTATTCGCACGCTCTCTGAGGTGAGCTGAAAGTTTGGACCACGTGTTAAGATAATGACACGTGATGGAATTAGAAAAACGAAGACGATAT
>JAYWLB010000015.1:0-859 GCA_035967665.1 Verrucomicrobiales bacterium BCK34 | reverse complement strand
CGCTGATCCGTTGTTAGCCTATCTGGAGTTGTTTGAGCGGCGATTGGAAGTGGATTTGGTCCTCACCGGGGCAAACGGCGGCTCGACAGGGACGTCTCGCCCCACCACCCGGGGAATCTGAATCTTTCGTGGAATCTTATTCGGAGTATTCATCTCCGGTTCGTGGGTCAAATGAGATGAGATGCGGCCACTCCCCGGGCGATTTACAGAAATTCTGCCTTACAGGGTTCATACGAATATAGGTCAGCTTCTCTTGCTTGCTTTCTTCACTCCTCAGTCGGTGATCGAAAAAGTCATCTTGCCACATCACCTTGCTGTTTCGCTTTACGTATCCTTTCCAGGCTTTGAAAAGTGGTTTCATTTCGCAGCCCCGGGGAAAGGTCATTACTGCGTGGATGTGATCGGGCATTACTAGAAAAAGATGGATGAACCATTTTGGATCCGGCATTTCATGATAGAAACGGGCTGCAGACAGAACCGCGTCGGCAATAGGATGTGGAGTCGGGTCGCGGTGGCTCAGCTGAGGTTTCCCGGGAGGATCGCAATTAATGGTGATGAACCACGCTGAGTCCCTGTCCACCCAATGGGGAATGTCATGAGGGAGATTCTTGCGGGTCGGAACTTCAGCCATGTGAACAGGATGGCAAAAATCCTGCAGAATAAGAAGTTACTATTTCATCTCTAAAACAAGAGGGTAGGGAGAAGCGTCCCCGCTGATCCGTTGTTAGCCTATCTGGAGTTTATGAGGCGGCGATTGAAAGTGGATTTGGTCGTCACCGAGGCAAACGGCGGCTCGACAGGGACGTCTCGCCCCGCGTTGCCAGGGTAGGGAGAAGCGCCCCCGCTGATCCGTTGTTAG
>JAYWLB010000014.1:0-36764 GCA_035967665.1 Verrucomicrobiales bacterium BCK34 | reverse complement strand
GGCTTCTGGTAGTTCTTTTCATCTTTCGATGTTCATTCTATAAACAGGGGACTTGACCCCCTTTTGGTTTCAGCCCATGCTGGGCGTACACAAGGCGACGCTGGTAAGCCCAATCCCGCTTCGAGTTGATTGACTTTTGTGGCTCGAATCCTTACCCTCTCATCGAGGTCGCGCCCTCGGATTGGGCTACCAGGTCTCGGACGTTCGCTGTAAAAATGATTTCCCGCCTTGGAAGCTTATTGATTCTTTTCCTCGCATCTCTGGGGATCTCATGTGGTGGAGCGCCCTCCTCGCGAGATCGTCAACATGTTGGTCAATTCGAGATTACGGGAAAGGACATTGTTATTACCGACCCCGGGTATGACTTGGCAACTGCGTCTCGACCGGGGCTGGGTGTCACCTACAACGATTGGACACCAGGGACATGGAATCTTGAGGTTGCATTCACTAAGCATGCAGATCCTGCGCTCTCCGAACCCAAAGAAATGGTCGCTTATCTGGATACCATTTCAGCTGCTGACTTTTCATCCCTCACTTGGACAGTCCATCCAGATGACATCGGCGGTGACTACGCAATGATCGGAATTTATGATTTGGCTCACTTCGGAGATAATTCCGTGATTCCGAAGGATATCACTTGGACATTTGATGGGGCTCCTGCGGATCCATCGAGCCTTTGGTATTCGATGAATTGCGAGTTAGTCGGCCGCAAGGGGTTCGGTGCTTATGTAGTTCCTTTCGGAGGTGTCCTCAGTTGGGATGGTGGTGTCGTCGTTTCCATTGGGCGCGACTCATCTGGATCAATCGTTGCCGTGAGATTTCGCGTGATCTAACGCGCAGCGAACAAGCCGAGGATCCTAAGGTATAGGTTTTCATGGTGAATGCAGAATAGCGGACAACGTCCGCTTACTGCCAACCCACATAGTCGCTAAGCCTGATAACATTTTGAGTTGATTGACTTCCGTGATTTGAATCCTTACCCAGAAATCACTGGGGACAGGTTATCTATTCAGAGCTGCAGTCTTCAAAATCATATTCATCATACTTCGAAGAGAGATCTAAAAGTATCAGATCGAACTGTTAACCTGTCCCTGCGAGACCTGTCCCTGCTAGATCGGGAGATGGTGGGCCACGGCCTGAAAAGAACAGGAGCAATGATGGTGTTGTGAGGTTTCTGAGTTCGGGTCATCGTGAAGGAGCTCTAATTGCCCGCATCCGGGCCTGGCATTCGTTTGCGTGACCCGATTGCTTCGGTAGACTTCTGAGTCCTATGCTCCCTGACGACGAATCCCTCCCCGACCGCGGTCCTGAGACGCCCAATGAGTGGGGTGTCATGGTCATTATCGCGTTGACGTTTGCTGTTTTGATCGGGCTGGAGTTGGCAAAGAATTTTACGGTCGCAAAGCTGAGCGTGCCCTTTTTCCTGATCTCGTGGGTGATCCTCTTAATCGTGCACGAATTCGGTCACGCCCTCGCCGCGAGGTTTCTCGGGTGGCATGTTGAACTTGTCTGCATCGGCACGGGGAAGGTTCGCTTTCGTCGCAGAATTTTCGGAATGCCGGTCGAGTTCCGCTCCATCCCTATCTCCGGCTTCGCGCAGCCAAGGCCGACTGATCTCATTTCACCTCAGTTGAAGCAATGTGTGATCTACGCCGCCGGCCCCGGGATCGAGCTGTTGCTCGTGGCTCTCATCGCCGCCCTGGTCGGACCCGAAACGATGCTGCATCGGAGTGAGGAAGTATGGCTTGTCGCGCTGCAGAGCTTTTGCGTCGCGGCAATTTTCGGAGCCGGCTTCAACCTCATCCCCTTTCCTCACCAAACCCGCGATGGGGTTGCCTGGTCCGACGGTTTGGGGATGATCATGAGCTGGCGGATTCCCACCTCTGCGTTTGCTGAGCGGATCTCGCGGTAGTCGCACCGTTCAGGAAATGCAGGAGAAGCGACATCCTGCCTGATACTCGATAGGCTCTGCGGAGAAATTCTCACGAAGTTTCTCTACGGTCTGCGTTCCCCTTTCCGCCTTCACTTTCCGGTCGTATCGGGCTCGCGATAGAACCAGTCGGGAAACGGGGCTCCTTTCGGCCCGCCTGTCCTGCGGTGAAGGAACTTTGTACCCCGGTCTTCGAGGATGGGCATTTCCTCTCCGCGGGTTTCCTTGAGAAGCTCGAAAAGGCGCTTGTTCAATTTCTCCACAATCTCCTGATGCTCAGGGCTGTTGATCAGGTTTATACGCTCTTCAGGATCATTCTCGAGATCGTGCAACGAGTCGACATCCCAGACGCCGTGGTAGCGAATGTACTTGTAACGCTCACCGAGGACGGCGTGCATCGTCGGGGTCTGGGGGTAGTTGCGTTCCCAGTAGTATTCGTAGAGGAGGTAATCCCGCCACTCGTCTGACTCGCCGGTGACAAGCCCCTTCATGCTGCGACCGTCCATGTGCTCAGGGATCGGAACCCCGGCAAAATCGAGCATCGTCGGGGCCACGTCGATGTTCGCGACGACCTGGGTGAGAGTTTGACCGCCTTTAACACCCTTCGGAAAACGCATCAGCATGGGGATGCGGACCGAAGCTTCGTAGGCGTTGCGCTTGTCGATGAGCCCCTGCTCTCCAAAGAGGAAACCGTTGTCACCGAGATAAAGGATTACGGTGTTGTCGAGTTCTCCGGACTCCTCGAGCTGCTTCATCACCGCGGCGGTGCTGTCGTCAATCGAGCGGATCGTTTCGCAATAGCGCTTGTAGTAGGTCCCGAGATCGAGATTCGAGTAATAGGCAAACTCCGTCCCGTGGCGGGAGTTTCGCTGATTCTGAACCCACATCGGCACATCGCGAAAGGCATCCGGCAACTCGAGCCAGGTTTTAGGTTTCTCAAAGGTCTCGTCCTCGTAGCTGTAGGCGTATTTGTTCGCAGGCAGGAAGTCGGCGTGAACGGCCTTGTGAGACAAATAGAGCATCCACGGCTTGTCCCCTTTCCGCTCCTTGAGCCAGTCGGTCGAGTAATCGGTGAGCTCGTCCGTGATGTAGCCCTCCTGTGGAACCCGCTTCCCATTCACATTGAGCCCGTCACGACTGACCTGCGGAACATAGCGCCCTTTGACCTTTGCCTGTGCCGGGTCGGCAAAGTAGACGCCCTGACCTTTGAAGGCGACCCAGTGATCAAATCCGGGCTGGGGATGATCGATCTCGCCTCCCATGTGCCATTTTCCGATGAATGCGGTTTCGTAGCCACCTTCCTGCAGGTATTTGGGAAAGTAGGTGAGGTCCTCCGAAATCGGATTGTAGTTGTCGACGACGCGGTGGTTGTGGGCGTAGAGCCCGGTGAGAATGGAAGCGCGGCTCGGCGAGCAGAGTGAGGTCGTCACGACGGCGTTCTTGAAATGGACGCCTTCTTTCGCGAGGCGGTCGAGGGTTGGCGTTTCCAGAAAAGGATGATCGAGAAAGCCGAGGGCATCGTAGCGATGGTCATCAGCGAGAATCACGAGAATGTTCGGGCGCTCGTCGGCAGCCTTGAGACTGGCGGTAAAACTGAAGCTGAGAACAATCAGGACGCCGGTGAGGAAAAATCGGGACATGGCGGGGATCGTAGGAGCTGGCTCACTTCAGGTCAATAGCGCCGCGGAACAAGATCTGATTTCTTCACGGAAAACGGCTCATTTTCTCACTCACGAAGGGATTTGATTAAGAAAACTTAACGATGTCACGGGGGCGTGCCAAAAAAATCAGTTTACTTCTCGGTAATACCCCGCATATTCCGCGCCCGAGCGTTCGTTAATCCGCCGTCGGTCCTTGGTATTTCTCCAAAGCTTGGAGAGAGGTTACGCTCCACCTATAGGGAAACCCGGCAACCTAACATCTATTATGGCAAAAGCACTAGCTCCCTTCGAGATTCCGGATCGTCTGACTAAAGACGAAGACACCGCAACTGACACCTACGCGAAATTCAGCGCTGAACCTTTTGAGGCCGGATTCGGTCACACGATCGGTAACAGCCTTCGTCGCGTTCTTCTTTCTTCACTTGAAGGAGCGTCAATCACTTCCGTTCGTATCGCCGGAGCCCAGCACGAATTCGCTTCCCTTCCCGGTGTGGTCGAAGACGTCACGGAAATCATTTTGAATCTCAAACAGATTCGCTTTCGCCACTTTGAGGACAAAGATCCTGCAACTCTTTCACTGACGGTTGATAAAGCCGGTGCTGTGACTGCCGCCGACATTCAGGAGATCGCTCAGTATGAGATCGTGAATAAGGATGCGCACATTTGCACACTGGACCGCAACACGAAGTTCAGCCTTGAGATGGAAGTCCGCGTTGGTCGTGGTTTCAACACATCCGAGGACAACAAGCACCCGGACATGCCAATCGGCGTGATCCCAATCGACTCCATTTTCTCACCGGTTCGCCGTGTTAAATACGCGGTCGCCAACACCCGTGTTGGTCAGCGCACCGATTACGACAAGGTTGAGCTTGAGCTCTGGACCGACGGACGCCTTGAGCCACACGACGCGCTCCTTCAGGCTTCTGCGATTCTTCGCCACCACCTTGACGTATTCGTCAACTACGACGACGACGCGATCCTCATCGAGGACCGCCCTGAAACTCAGAGCGAAGAGAATGCTGAGCTTAAGAAGCTTCTCAACATGAGCGTTAACGAGATCGAGCTTTCCGTTCGTGCCGCTAACTGCCTCAACAACGCGAACATCACCAGCGTTGGTCAGCTTGCTATGAAGAGCGAAGCTGAAATGCTCAAGTATCGTAACTTTGGTAAGAAGTCACTCAACGAGATCAAAGACAAGCTCCACGAGCTCGGTCTTTCCCTCGGAATGCAGATCGATCCAAGCCTCCTCGAGCAGCCCTTCACGGCTACGCTTCTTGGTGGTGGTGACCGCTCCTCCGAAGGACCAGGTCTTGCAGCCCTCATTGCGCAGAACATTAACGACTAAGCTTAGCGCTTGAAAATCCTTTAAGCTGCCGGACATTCCGATCCTGGATACTCCGGCAGTCTTTTCCCCACTCAAGACCACTATTTTCCGATGAGACATAGAAGCAAAACAGTAAAACTTCAGCGCGACAAGGCACACCGCGAGGCACTCCTTCGCAACCTTTCAGCCAGCTTGATTGAGCACGGCCAGATTCGCACCACGCTTGCAAAAGCAAAGGCGCTCCGCCCATTCGCTGAGAAGCTCGTAACGCTCGGTAAGAAGAACACGCTTCACAGCCGTCGCCGTGCCCTTACCCTGCTTGGTAGCAACCAGCTCTCACAGCGCAGCGTGTCAGTTCTTTTTGACACGATCGCTCCTGCAAACGCCGACCGCCCGGGTGGATACTGCCGTATCCTCAAGCTTGGTCAGCGTCGCTCGGATTCAGCACCTATGGCCCTCATCGAATGGGTTGATTCAGGCGCTGTTTCAAGTGCAGCCGAAGAAGTCGAAGCAGCCAGCTAAGACCGACCGGTTTTTAAACCACACTTTCGAAAAACCGCTCTCAGCAATGGGAGCGGTTTTTTTGTGCTCTCGTTTTAGGTGGACCGGCGCACTCCTACCGGAGCATCTGAAGCGGCCTTAAGACGTCCAGTCACGAGACTTTACCGGAAAACCCGATTCAGGAACCTTGCCACGGGATTGGTTTCCCAGGCTCACCTTATTCCTGATTAACTCACTCAACCGGCAGTGAATCCCGGAACTGCTCAAGCCGCTGGTAGTCGAGGCCCGGTGGCTGATTCTCCATGAGCCAGTCAAGATCTTCACGCGCGCCGACGATGTTCTTGTCCTGAACTCTGAGAATGGCCCGCTGGAAACGCTCCTTTCCGGACTCGGGCTGAATCGCGATGAGCAACTCCAGATAGCCCATCGCCTTTTCAGGGGTCTGCTTGCGATTGATTTCGATGTCGACAAGGTTCCGCAGCATCCTCACGGCGATGTCACGGCTCTTGGCGGGCTCGAACACGGAATCGGGCGGCGTGGATCCCAAAAGCTCCCAAACGGCTCTTACGGCGCGGGAACGGCTCATCATTTTGCCCGAATCAAAAACATCAATGAACTCGGTCTCCTCAAGATCACCACTACCGTGGGTGATCCCGACCATGAACTTCCCGGGTAGAGGCGCTCCGAATACACCTTCAATCTGGAGCCTGCGAGCCATCTCGATGAAAACGACACTCAAGGTAATGGGAATTCCCTCCCTGTCATCGAGGACGCGATTCACGTAGCTGTTGGCGCTGTGATAGTATTCGGCCCGGCTTCCGTGAAAGCCGCTTTCCTTAAAGAGAAACGCAATGAGCGCCTTCGCCTCCTCTTTGGCGACTCCTTCCGGCGCGTTCTTCTTTACAAATTTTCGGGCTTCTTCAATCAACTGGGCAAAAACGGCACGGTAATGTTCCGCGTCCATTTCGGGATCCTCGAGCCTGGATATTTGAAGTCCGACCTCAAAAAGATCGATCTCAGATTCGGGTCGATCCAGCAGCATCGTCATCTCGTTGATCACGGTATCGCGATAGACATCCTCCTCGAGACTGCGGAGACTCAATGCCAGTGCCTCAAGCTCCTCGGCTTTCGCGCGGATCAATTCGCGACTGCTCGTCCAGTTGCGACTGAAATCGCTCATGCGGTCTTCGTTAATTCCCTCATCAACAAACTCGTCCAGTTGAGCGGAAAGCCGACTGAGCAACTCAGGGGCGATTGGTTTCTCCTCGAGATTCTCCCCGATCCTGAAATTGCGAAACTCGGCCTGAGTTCGACGAAATTTGCAAAGCCCCACTTTCCCGCCCCGCAAGCCATCATCCTCCAACTCCAGAATCTTTACTCCGTTGACCCAGCCGGTGATGGTGGTTTCCTCAACGCGGATTCGCAGGTGGTTCCAGCCCTCCCTTTCATAAGAGGGCGCTTCAAGCTGCTCAAGAATCGACCAACTGTAGACATCCGCGCCTTCAAAGCGGGTCAGGCGTATTTTTCCGCCGCTGGGATAAAAACCGTAATGAGCCTGATCGCCATCGGAAGCGAAGACGAGCCCCGCTGCTCCGGATTCGTCATCAAGCTTTGTCATCACGGAAACCTCGTAGGGAACTTCAGGCACCTTGGCTGACGAGAGTAGAATTGCCCGGCCGCCGAAGCCATTGCCCATTTCATCGGCAGAGATGACACCGCCACGCTGATTCCAGCCACCTCCCATCACTGGAGTCCAGAGCTTTTCGTTGAGCGTCCCGATGGTTCGCCAGCGCTTCATTGGAACCGGGTTCGGTTTATCGAGAAGTAACTTCAAATCATCACTCGCGACTGCGAATCCGAGATTATCGGTGACACGGTGGCGGAGCGTGACCACCCCGAGAACTTCGCCCTTGAGATTCAAGACAGGCCCACCGCTATTCCCCTGCTCGATCGGCATCGCAAGCTGAAGCATCGGGTATTCCGGCGTCTCGCCATCTCCGACGAAACCCTCTTCGAGTTTGCGAATGGCTGAAATCACGCCCGGAACCACGCTGAAAGAAAGCCCCTGGGGAGCTCCGAATCCGACAATCAATTCGCCCTGCTCAATTTTCGAGGAATCTCCGACCACGAGCGGAGTTAAAAGATCGTCACCCGGATCAATTCGCAAAACAGCGAGATCATAATGACGGTCCGAAGCTTCAATGGCGACGACTTTGAATTTTCTGCCATCCGAAAACTCCACTTCGACGGGACGGGCCTCACCAATGACGTGAAGATTGGTCACAATGAGCCCGTCTTTTGAAATGACAAATCCCGAGCCGGTTCCCCTCGTCTTGCCATCCCTTCCGATCTGACGCACCGTTACCAGAGACGGTTGAGCCAATTCGTTCAGCTGCCGCACCTGTCCGGGTTCGAGAAATTGATATGATTCTTGAGGCTCTTCCGCTTTCTGGATCTTAGCGAGCGCCGCTGCCGCTTCATCGGAGAAGGGATCGAACTCCGCATCGTCCTGCGCGTGAAGAAAGCCGGTGACCGAAAGGCTGAGAACCAAAATCCTGTTACAGAGGCGATGCGGCACGGCGAAATCGATCATAAGGGACTTCAAGATGCCGTATTTGACCGACTTAGACAATCGAAAAGCCATCCCGATTTGAGCGGAGGCTTGCGGGGAAAACAAGGAGTAGCGGCATCCTGCCGTCAGCGGAGCACGCGCCCGGAATCGTGTCAGGCTGCTGAAAAACCACCTCAACACGAGCCCCTCCTGACTACCTGATCTTTAGAGATTGGATTCCATCAGTGGGAGCGGAGCGAATCGGCCCTTTCAAAGGTATAAACCTTACTCCAATGACAATCCCCAACCGTGCGCTCCCGCGACGTTGCAACCTCTGAAATCTCGGTTAGTATCGAGGCTTCAAATAACAATGAGTTCACCGTCCTCGCCATCCAAAGACTTTATCCGCGAAATCATAGACGAAGATCTTTCTTCGGGTAAGCACGATAGCACCGTGACACGTTTTCCGCCTGAGCCAAATGGCTACCTCCACATCGGCCACGCCAAGTCGATTTGTTTGAATTTCGGTATTGCCGAAGAGTATGGCGGCCGTTGTCATCTTCGCTTCGACGACACCAATCCTTCCAAGGAAGACGTCGAGTATGTCGATTCGATTAAAGAGGATATTCAATGGCTCGGATTCGACTGGGGAGATCATCTCTATTTCGCCTCCGACTACTTTGACAAACTCTACAGCTGGGCCAAACACCTCATCGAAGAAGGGAAAGCCTACGTCGATGACCAGACTTTTGACGAAATCCGCAAGGGCCGTGGCGATCTCACGACACCGGGCACCGATAGCCCTTTTCGGAACCGTTCAGCAGAAGTAAACCTCGAGCTCTTCGAATCGATGAAGGACGGAGAGTTCGAAGATGGGAGCAAAGTGCTCCGCGCGAAAATCGATATGGCCCACCCGAACCTGAACATGCGTGATCCGGTTCTCTATCGAATCGCACGGGCCCATCACCACCGCACCGGTGACGAGTGGTGTATCTACCCCATGTACGACTTCACCCACGGTCAGAGCGATGCTCTCGAGTACGTGACGCACTCACTTTGCACCCTCGAGTTTGAGAATCACCGCCCTCTCTACGAGTGGTTCCTCGAAAACCTGCCTGTCCCCTCGCAGCCCCGTCAGATCGAGTTCTCACGTCTCAATCTGAACTATACGGTGATGAGTAAGCGCAAGCTCCTTCAACTCGTTGAGGAAAATCACGTCAGTGGCTGGGACGATCCCCGTATGCCCACGATCTCGGGTCTCCGCCGTCGCGGCTATCCACCGGAGGCGATCCGAAATTTCTGCAAAACAATCGGGATTACCAAATTTCAGAGCACCAACGACATGGCCCTTCTCGAAAGCGGCGTGCGTGACGTGCTCAATCGCGATGCGCGCCGTTTCATGGCGGTTCTCGATCCCCTCAAGGTGGTGATCACCAACTACCCGGAAGGAGAAAGCGAAGAAATCGAGACGGTCGCCAATCCTGAGAATCCCGAAGCAGGAATGCGCCATTTCTCCTTCTCCCGTGAAATCTACATTGAACGCGACGATTTCATGGAGGATCCACCGAAGAAGTATTTCCGCCTTTCACCGGGCAATGAAGTGCGCCTCCGCAATGCCTACTTCATCAAATGCGAGGAAGTGATCAAAGATGCCGACGGCAATGTCGTCGAGCTTCGTTGCACCTACGACACGGACACGCCCCGCGGTGAGAATCCATCCGACGGTAGAAAAGTGAAAGGTGTTATCCACTGGGTCAGCGCCGGTCACTGCATCGATGCCAACGTCCGTCTCTACGATCGACTTTTCAGCGTGGAATCGCCGGACAGTGCTGAAGGCACCTTCCTCGACCACTTGAACCCTGACTCGCTTACGGAATTACCAAACGCGAAGCTCGAGGGAAATCTGGCGGAGATTGCGATCGGCGAAACCGTCCAGTTCGAGCGTCTCGGCTACTTCTGCCTCGACAAGGAAAGCACCGCAGAGAACCGGGTCTTCAATCGAACCGTCGGCCTGCGTGATTCCTGGGCGAAGGTGAAAGCGAAATCCTGAGTTCAGCCCGGCAGGGATCAGGCTGGAAATCCTTACACCTCTTCCGAAGGGACTTCCGGGTAGATATCGCGAAACGGCTTCCCTGCTCCGCAAATCTCCATCGGTTCAAGCCGTGTGTTCGGGGACCAGACCGGTTTCAGCGAGCGAAAAAGTCCGCATAAAAACATCGTAATCAGCCCGACGGCAATTGATCCTATTGCCAATGTCACCACTCCCACGACAAAAATAGCCAGCCCTACACCAAGCAACGAGAAAGCGAGTGCCCGCATTATCATGAAGCTCTCTTTATGCTGGTGACAAAGCCCTACTCTGACTCGCGGTTTCGATCCGATCCAGGTAGTTGGATTATAAGGGTTTCGCAGGGCCTTATTTACGACCTTCACGGAGGGCTTTCTGCAGCTGATACAGACAGCGGCAGGAAGCTCCGCGCCTTCCGTTATATAGAGTCTCCCGTTCTGTTGAAACATCGGAAACTGGGAAACAGTCTCCGCCTCGTGAGTGTATCCCACCTCGCTGTCTTGAATGTAACTGGTATCTCTCATAACTATTCATTAGTTACTACGGAAAATACTATCATATATTACAGAGAAGAACAATCCCCTCATCCTCAGGGTGCCCCCCGGATGATGATAAGAGCGTTAGGAAATGCTCAATTTTGATCAATAGTAGAGCATGAAAGCTTGCCCGCTTCCGGTTACAAAGGTCTAGATTAGAAAGCTTCAATCGACTCAGAAAAATGATCCCGTTCAGATGACAGTTGGAAAAAGTAACTTTCTCCCCACGCTTCTCGCGCTTGCTTTCGCTGTGTTGAGTTCTATCGCGACAACGGAGGCACGCGATCGGTTGGTCACGGTGAATTTCGTCAATCAGACCAGCCATCCTGTCGATATTCTCTGGTTGGAATCCGGAAGAAAGGAAGTCAAATACGCCAGCCTCCCGCCGGGAACCGCCTATGAACAGCTGACCTACCCGGGACATACCTGGCACTGCCGGTGCAGAGGCGAAGTAATCCACCGGCATAAAGCGACAAAGAAGGGCCTTCAGGAAGTGCTCCTTGAAGACCCTGTCAAACCCTCCGCGCTTACCCCGGTCTCTCAGGAAGCGCTCAGGCTGCCGATCGTTTTTCGCGCACCTGATTTCAATGCGATCTCCCTCGCGGTGCTGATTGAAACCAATAAGCAGAGGGTTCACGAAGGATTGCCGCCGCTTCAGTTGTCACCGCAGCTGAGCACCGCGGCACAAATGCACGCGGATGACATGGTTAGCGGTAAATTTTTCAGCCACAACAATCCCCGCGATGCTGCAAAAGCCACGCTCGAGCTGCGCTTAAAAATGACCGGCTTCAACGAGTCGCGATCCGCCGAGAACATCGCGACGGCTTTCGCAATCCAGTATGTTGCGAATACCCCTGTTTATCCCGGTCGCTCCGGAGTGTTTATGAGTGCGCCACAGGGTCCTGCGATCCCTCCTCACACGCCGGAGACTTTTGCGATCGCGTTGGTGAAGCAATGGATGAGCTCCCCCGGCCATCGCAAGAACATCCTCTCCCGAAATACCTTTATGGGAGTCGGGGTCGCCTTTTTCCCGGATTCTAATTTCAACGGGATGATGACGGCGAAAGCGGTGCAGATCTTCGGGACTGAGTAAGGGAAGCTAAAGTCCAGCCTACCATCGCAGCGATGGCAAAGCCGGCTTTCCTGCCGTCCCGGCAACGATCAAAGACCGTCGCCCAACCCTCTCTTAATCCTAGTCGACCGCTTCACGGGCTGCAGCAGCCGCGTAGTCGCGGTTCAGTTTCGCAATCACGTCAGCACTGATCTCTTTCGGACAAACGGCCTCACACTCGTACTGATTGGTGCAGTTTCCGAATCCCTCTTCATCCATTGTACGAACCATCGCAAGGGTGCGCTTGTCTTTCTCAGGCGCTCCCTGTGGAAGCAGATTGAGGTGACTCGCTTTCGCGCCGACGAAGAGCATCGCGCTTGCATTCTTACAGGCGGCAACACAGGCACCGCAACCGATACAGGCAGCGGAATTGAATGAATCGGTTGCGTCCTCGAACTCGATCGGTGTCGCATTCGCATCGGGCGCTGATCCCGTTCTCACTGAAATGTAGCCACCCGAAGCAATGATGCGGTCGAATGAAGTGCGATCAACAACGAGGTCCTTAATGATGGGGAAAGCACGGGCACGGAAAGGTTCGATCCAGATCGTGTCTCCGTCGCGGTAGCGGCGCATGTGCACCTGGCAGGTCGTGATTCCTGTGTCCTTGCTGTGGGGAATTCCGTTAATCGTCAGGGAGCAGGCTCCGCAGATACCTTCACGACAATCGTGATCAAACTGAATCGGCTCGCCTCCCTCCGTGATAATACGTTCGTTCACGATGTCGAGCATCTCGAGGAAGGAAGCTTCCTTGGGAATGTCTTTGGCCTCGTGCGTTTCGATATGGCCCGTTGTGGTAGGACCTTCCTGACGCCAGACTTTAAGTGTAAGATTCATGCGATGATTGAGTAAGTAATCCAGGTTTCGTCAGAATAGCGATTATTTGTAACTGCGGACTGAAAGCTCAACGCTTTCGAACTCGAGTTCCTCCTTGTGAAGTGTCGGCTTCTTGCCGGGGCCGTTATTTTCCCAGGCCGCCACGTAACAGAATTTGTCATCGTGGCGTTTCGCTTCACCTTCGTTGGTGAAGCCGCTTGCGACATCCTCGTCGTCCTTTGTGAACTGATGCTCGACACGGAAGTGACCGCCGCAGCTTTCAGCGCGATCAAGAGCATCGTGACACATCAGCTCGGCGAAATCGATGAAGTCGGCAACGCGTCCCGCTTTCTCGAGCTCCATGTTGAGACCGTCAGCTTTGCCGGGAACTCTAACATTCTCCCAGAAATCCTTGCGGATCTCGGGGATTTTCTTAAGAGCCTCTTCGAGACCCTCTTTGGTCCGCGCCATACCGCACTTGTCCCAGACAAGAAGTCCGAGCTCGCGGTGGAAAACGTCAACGGGCTTCGTGCCCTTCACATTCATGAGCTTGTCGATCTGTCCTTTCACTTCATCCTCTGCCGCCTTGAACTCAGGCGCATCAGTTGTGACGGAACCGGGCTCCACCCCTGCGAGGTAGTTCGGAAGCGTTGCCGGAATCACAAAGTAACCATCGGCGAGTCCCTGCATCAGCGCACTCGCCCCGAGGCGGTTCGCTCCGTGATCGGAGAAGTTCGCCTCACCGAGAACGTGAAGGCCTTTCAGATTCGACATCAAATTGTAATCAACCCAGAGACCACCCATTGTGTAGTGAACCGCCGGATAAATTTTCATCGGCTGCTTGTAGGGATTCTCGCCGGAGATCTTCTCATACATCTGGAAGAGGTTTCCGTAGCGGGCACGAATCGTGTCCTCTCCGAGACGCGCAATCGCATCGCGGAAATCGAGGAAAACACCGAGTCCGGTGGAAGCAACTCCCCTGCCATCGTCGCAGGCTTCTTTGGCGGAACGTGAGGAAATATCACGAGGCGCCAGGTTGCCGAAGGAGGGATACTTTCTTTCCAGGTAGTAATCGCGATCCTCTTCAGGAACGTCGTTCCCCATCATTTCACCCTTTCGGATCTTCTCGGCGATCTCCTGCGTCTTCGGAACCCAGATACGGCCGTCATTACGAAGCGACTCCGACATCAGAGTCAGCTTGCTCTGGTAGTCACCACTCACCGGAATACAGGTCGGGTGAATCTGCGTGTAACAGGGATTCGCAAAGAAAGCACCACGCTTGTGCGCTTTGAAGGCGGCCATGACGTTACAACCCATTGCGTTGGTGGAGAGATAGAAAACGTTTCCGTATCCACCGGTTGCAAGAATGACCGCGTCAGCCGCGTAGCTCTTGACTTCACCGGTCGTGAGATCGCGAACCACGATCCCCTTCGCTTCGTCGTTAACGACGACAAGATCGAGCATCTCGGTGCGTGGAAACATTTTCACGCCACCCTTCTTAATCTCCTTCTCCAGAGCCTGATAACAACCGATGAGCAACTGCTGCCCCGTTTGACCGGCAGCGTAAAAAGTCCGGCTGACCTGCGCACCGCCAAAGGAACGGTTTGCGAGGAGACCACCATACTCACGGGCAAAAGGAACGCCCTGCGCAACACACTGGTCAATGATGTTCGAGCTGACCTCGGCGAGACGATGCACGTTCGCTTCGCGTGAACGGAAGTCACCGCCTTTGATCGTATCGTAAAAGAGACGCCAGACCGAATCACCGTCGTTCTGGTAATTCTTCGCCGCGTTGATCCCGCCCTGAGCTGCGATTGAGTGCGCACGACGCGGACTGTCCTGATAGCAGAAACAATCTACCTGGAAACCAAGTTCGGAAAGCGTCGCGGCTGCCGATCCGCCGGCAAGACCGGAGCCGACCACAATGATCTTAAACTTCCGCTTGTTGGCCGGGTTGATGAGCTTTGCCTTGCTTTTGTACTTCGTCCACTTCTCCGCGAGAGGACCGTCGGGAATTGCAGAATTGAGCGAGCCGCTGGATGCCATGATGAGTTACGAGCTAAAGTTCAAAAATTACGGGTGTGATACCATCAAGAGTTCAATCAGTGGGACGAAGCCTCCACTGTAACGGGAGCCGCTTTCGGCGGAGTGTCACCGTCGCCGATGACATCGAATAGAGCTAAAAACGGAATCGAAAGAAATCCGAGCCAAAGCACGATCGTGATTGTGAGACCCAGCTTCTGAATCGGATCGCGAGTCTTCTCAGTGCGAAGACCGAGGGTCTGGAAAATTGAAGCGATCCCGTGGCTCAAGTGCGAGCAGAGAAACGAGATAGCAATGATGTAGAAAAGAACCACCACTGGATTCTGGAATCCGGCAATAACCATTCCGTAGGCATCGTGTCGTGAGGGATCCATCGGGTCCTTCATCGAAGCGAGCTCAGGATCGATCCGCACGGTGAAATGGAGGAGGTGGAAAATAACGAAAGCGATCACGGTAAGGCCACTCCAAATCATGTAACGTGAACTGACCGAAGCTTTCGAAGTCGCTTCATGAGCATATTTCTCAGTCCGCGCCGCGCGGTTTTGCATTGTCAGGGAGACCGTCGCGAGAATGTGAAGGACAAATGCCAGGATAAGACCGCCACGGAAAAGCCAAATACCCCAGCCGTGAAGAAAGTGATGCAGAAACTCCGCATAATCATTCAACGAACTGCGTCCCTGAAAGATGAGAAGGTTGCCCACCATGTGAGCGATAAGAAAGCCGACCAGCATAATGCCGGTCACCGCAACAATCAGTTTCTTCCCGATAGAAGAGTTCCAAAAGCCACAAAGAGTTTTGCAAAGCGCGTTCATTTCCGGTTTCTTAAGCAATACGACGCCAATTTGCAAGAAGATGGCATCAATTTTACATAAAAAGTTTCTTTTTCCAAAATGCGACCTTTCCCGTTGCATTGCCGCCTCAGGTCTGGAATAACCTTTCTACAGCAAATACCGCTTACTATGAGAAAACTCACGCTCTGTCTGTTCCTGTTGATTTTCACGGCCTTACCCGTCTTCGCCGAAGAGGCCCCGCTCTCAGTAGATGCCAGACTTGATTCAATTCTCCGCCCGTTTGCCGACAGTATTTCAAAAGTGGTCTTCTATTCCATCCCCGTAGCCGGCCAAAGTATCCCTATCGTTTTACTCCTCCTCGCCGGTACATCACTGATCCTCACCTTCTATTTTAAGTTCGTTAATCTCAGGGCGATCGGAACCGCTTTCCGGACCGTGGCAGGCAAATACACTGACAAAGACGCCCCCGGTGAAATCACCCACTTTCAGGCGCTCTCCGCCGCGCTCTCCGCGACGGTCGGACTCGGAAACATCGCCGGTGTTGCCATCGCAATCTGTGCAGGGGGTCCCGGCGCCGCCTTCTGGATGATCCTCGTCGGATTCCTCGGGATGACCTCGAAGTTCTGCGAGTGCACCCTCGGGGTGAAATACCGCAAAATCGACGCCCTCGGTAAAGTGTCAGGCGGAGCGATGTATTACCTCAGCCAGGGCTTGAAAGAGCGCGGCATGGGAGGGCTCGGGAAAGTCCTTGCGGTCTTTTTCGCTGTCATGTGTGTCGGCGGGGCTCTCGGTGCCGGCAATATGTTCCAGGTCAATCAGGCCCAGGCTCAGTTTTCTTCGGTTACCGGAATGTTAGTCGATCAGGGATGGATCTTCGGCCTGATCGTCTCCATTCTCGTCGGTGCCGTCATCATCGGAGGAATTCGCAGCATCGCGCGGGTCACCTCGACACTCGTTCCGCTCATGTGCGGGATCTACATTGCCGCCGCAGTCGTGGTTCTCATCATGAACATTGGAGCAGTCCCCACCGTCTTCAGCCGGATCATTACCGAAGCCTTCAAGCCGGATGCCATCATCACCGGCGGATTCATCGCTGTCTTTATTCAGGGTATCAAACGCGCCGCCTTCTCCAACGAAGCCGGTGTTGGCTCCGCTCCGATCGCACACTCAGCCGTGAAAACGAACCACCCCGCCAGTGAAGGCCTCGTAGCCCTTCTCGAACCGTTTTTCGACACCGTCGTGGTCTGCTCACTGACCGCCTTCGTGATTCTCTCCACCGGAACCTACGACGATTACGCCGGCCAGAGCCTCGCCTCATGGGAAGTCGGCGTCGAAGTGACTTCTCAGGCCTTCGGATCCGCGATCCCCTGGTTCCCCTATGTTCTCATGGTCGCCGTGATCCTCTTCGCTTTCTCAACGATGATCTCCTGGTCCTACTACGGCGAACGGGCCATCACCTATCTCTTCGGAGACAACAAGGCCGTCCTCCTCGGCTACCGCATCCTCTTCTGCCTCTGCACTGTGGTGGGAGCGTCCGCCTCACTCGGAAGCGTCATTGATGCCTCCGACGCGATGTTCTTCGCGATGGTCGTTCCCAACCTCATCGGCCTTTATCTGCTCCTTCCGGTCGTGAAAAACGAGACCGCAAAATTCATGGCCCATGTCAAAGAAGTGGAAAGCGGTGAATAAAACCGAATCTGACAAAACATGAGTTCCGAGCCCCCGCTCATTGCCTCCCCGAATCAACCGATCGCCAAAGTCACACCTCCCGGAGCGGTTTGGAGCCTCGTCTTCGGGATTCTCAGCCTCTTCTGCCTCTGGATCCTCGGCTCGATTCCTGCGATCATCCTCGGAGCTCTTTCCATCAAAAAGGCGAAAGCCAATCCCGAAACCGTCGGTGGTGAAGGTCTCGCCCTCGCCGGAATCATCACCGGTGCAATCGGAGTGTTTGCCGGCCTGGTATCGGTTGGAATCATGGCATCAATTGCGATGCCGGCCTACAATGGCGTGAAGTATAAAGCCGAGGAAGCAAAAGCCATGAACAACGTTCGGCAGGTCGCCATTGCCGCGATCGGCCATGCCACCGACGATGGAGAGCTACCCGAAACGCTGCACGACCTCATTCCTGATTTCCTGGCGGACGATTCGATCCTGACAGTGCACAATTCAGACGGCACCTCCTCTCCTATCCTTTACCGAAAAGTCGATTTCAGAAAGAGCGGCACACATGAACCAATGCTGCTCTTGAAGCTTCGCGGTTCAGACAACTTCCTGATCGGTTACAGCGACGGCAGTGTCCAAAAATCGACCACTCCCCTCGAACAACAGCTTCTGGATTCCTTCGAGCCCTGAATCCAACAGGGTCAGGTGCTCGACCTAACCCTCTTAGGTCGCGGGGGCACCTCAAGCCATGATCTCCCGAACGACCCTGCCATGCACATCTGTGAGTCGGAAATCGCGTCCGGCGTAGCGGTAGGTGAGTTTCTCGTGATCCAGTCCCATTAGATCGAGAATTGTGGCATGGAGATCGTGCATGTGCACTTTGTTCTCCACTGCCTGGAATCCAAACTCATCGGTGGCCCCGTAGGCGAAGCCGGGCTTCACCCCGCCTCCGGCGAGCCAGGTTGTGAAGCCGCGCGGGTTGTGGTCACGCCCCTGATTGCTTTGCGAAAACGGGGTTCGTCCGAACTCGGCACCCCACCAGACGAGGGTGTCTTCGAGAAGTCCACGACGCTTCAGATCGGTGAGCAATCCCGCAATCGGCTTGTCGACCTGATTAGCGAGGACTTCATGCTTCGGCATATTGCTGTGCTGATCCCACACCGGCGTCGACGAATTATCGCAGTGATTGATTTGAATAAATCTCACCCCGCTCTCGGCGAGCTGACGGGCCGCGAGACACTGCCGCCCGAATCCGTCGGTCGCCTCGTCACCGATCCCGTAGATCTCACGGGTTTCCCGCGAGGAATTGTCGATATTGATCAGATCTGCGGCCTGACTCTGCATACGCCAGGCGAGCTCGTGGGAATGGATAACCCCGTCGAGAACGGTATCGGTAGAGCCCTGCGACTGGGCGCGGTTAAGCTGATCGAGGAAGGCGTGCTCCCGCAGGACCGCCTCATCGCCGAGGGGACTTTTCAGATTCCTGATTTCGGGGCGGGCGTTCGGATTTCCCGGCTGGCCGAGAACGGTTCCCTGATGGAAGGCCGGTAAAAAAGCGTTTCCGTAGTTTCGCGGCCCTCCTTTATTCGCCGGAGGGTTAACACAAACAAAGGCGGGGAGATTCGCATTCTCCGACCCGAGCCCGTAGCTCACCCACGCGCCCATCGAGGGCCGCACCAGATTCGTCGCCCCGGTGTGGAGAAACAAGGTCGCAGGTCCGTGAGCGACGCCTTCAGTGTGCATGGAGTGGATGAAGCAGAGATCATCGACGTGCTTCGCGACCTCGGGGAAAATCGAAGATGACCAGCGTCCGCATTCCCCGTGCTGCTTGAAATCCCAGAGCGGCTTCATCACCGTCCGCTGCTCGATCTCCCGTGAGCGCGGCACGTGAAAGTCGACCGTCTTGTCGTGCGCTTTGATCAGCTCCGGTTTGTAGTCGTAGGTATCGACCTGACTCGGTCCGCCCTGCATGAACAGAAAGATAACCCGCTTTGCCCTCGGAAGACGAACCGGAGCCTGTTCCGCAAAGGAGGAAAGCGCGAGTCCACCGAAACCGCAGGCGGTTGATTTAAGCAACGAGCGTCTTGAAGGGTGCAGATTCATGATGAGTTGGCGGTCGGACGGAAGAGGTTATCTCAGGTAACGAAAATCGATCGAGCCGAAAAGGGAGCGTTGCAGTGCGGTCCACGCCGCGACGGGATTGGCCTCCCACTCGGGGTGTTCCTCGACAAACTCCCGGGCGAGTGCGAGCTCCTCACCGGTCGGGTTTCGCGCGAGGGTATTGAGAAAAGCTTTCCGGATACCACCGTCGGTATCGAGAGCCGTCGAGAGGGCGAGACGGTCCGCTGCTTTTCCTGCCCTTTCGTGCACGAAAGGACTGTTTGTCAGGAAAAGCGCCTGTGTCGGGATCGTGCTGTCAGCCCTTTTTCCAACCGTGAAATTCGGGTTCGCAAAATCAAATACTGAGAACATCTCGTAACCGGAATTGCGAAACGCAGGCACGTAAACGCTCCGTTTCAAAGTCACGAACTGATAGCCGAACTCGCTCCGGAAATTTTTCGGAAGCGACGGCCCGCCCCCGTTCAGATCAAGCTCACCGGAGAGCGTCAGCATGGCATCGCGAAGCGCCTCGGCATTGAGCGGACGAAGGTGGGCACGCCAGTAGAGTTTGTTTTCGGGATCGGCTTTCGTCTGAGCCCCCTTTCCCGCCCGGCTGCACCGTGCGTAGGCATCGGACATCATGATTTCTCTCACAAGCGCTTTCGTTGACCAGCCTGAATTGATCAGCCTGCCGGCGAGAAAATCGAGCAAGTCAGGATGAGTCGGCTTTTGTCCGGTGATGCCAAAGTTGTCCGGCGTTCTCACGAGCCCCTCGCCCATGAGATGAAGCCAGATCCGGTTTGCGAGGACCCGGGCTGTCAGCGGATTTTCCGGGGCGGTAATCCAGTTCGCCAATTCAAGGCGACCGCTTTGCCCTTTCGGAATTGCATACGACCCGTTGTTCATTCCGTCCCACTCAGCCGCCTGCAAGAATCCCCTCGGGGCGATCGGTCCACGATTCGCCTCGACGCCCCGAATCCGGATCTCGGTATCGCCTCTCTTCTCCTCAGGCTGATCGACAACGCTCATGGCTCTGGGAATGTGAGGAGCCGCTTTCGTGAGTTCTTTCAACGAAGCCTCCGTCAGTTTCAAATCGCTCTCGAGTTGTTCGATTCGGGAATCTGTGATCGAATTTTCTTCATCGGGAAGCTTCACTTCTTCAACCGCGGGCAGAAACTGGATCGCATCCGCCATGACATGGCCGTCTCCCTCCGGTGAGTTCCGCACCGTGACTGACACCTTGCCACCTTCCGTGAAGACCCATTTCCCGAGAGTATGAAAGAGCCGGTCATGCTCAGGGTTGAGCCTCTGATTGACGATCACTGATTCGGAGACACCTCCGCCCTCGACCGTCACCGGAACAGCAGTGCTTCGATTGGTGCTCGCTGAGTAAGCCATCCGAATCTCGTATTCCCCCGGACCCGGTATATTGAAATCAAATCGAGCCGACTTGGGTATGGCCCGCTCGTAGCGATCATGCAGGTAATAGTCTCCAACCCACCGGGGCGACGAGATGGATTCCTCCCATTCGCCTTCTAGAATCGCCTCTGCACTGTCGACTATGATCCCGGGAAGTGAGCTCACCGCCACCGATGGAATTCGACTCCCGGCCCCACGTCCCAGGTCCGCCAGCTCCTTCTTGATCTCAGCGATAGAGAGTTTCAAAACCCCGGTCGCCTCGGCATGCTCCTCGATAGCCTTTTTCGCCTCTGCCGTTGGCGGTATGGGCTCGGTGTGCCACTTGGAAACGTTCGCATGAGTCACAAAATCAGTGCTCTTAAAAATCCCCGCCAAAGCGTAGTAGTCGCTCGTCGGGATAGGATCAAATTTGTGATCATGGCAACGGGCGCAACCAATCGTCTGGCCCATAAAGGCGCGGCCCAGCGTGTCGATTTGCTCATCGATGATTTCAAACTCGAGCTCGTCCTTGTTTTGATTCTCGTAGTTGATCGGCCCCATGACAAGGAAGCCGGTCGCAATCAGATTCTCGATACCCTCCTCTGAATTCGCAGAGGGAAGCAGATCGCCGGCGATGTGAGCTTTGATCAGTTCATCGAGCGGTCGGTCATCAGCGAAAGAATCAATGACATAGTCCCGCAAACGCCAGGCATTGGGAAAGGGTGCCGCGCGGCCTCCACCGCTGGAATCCGCGTAGCGTATGATATCGAGCCAGTGACGCCCCCAACGCTCCCCGAAAGCATGCGTCTCAAGCCAACCATCGAGAAACGCCTCATAATTGCTTCGATCGGGATTTCCGGCAAATGACTCAATTTCCCCGGGAGTCGGGATCAGCCCGGTCAGATCGATTTTAGCGCGCCGGAGCAGTGATTCCGGCGAGGTTGCCGGAAGTGGTTCGAGCCCCTGACTCGACAGGCCGGAGTTGATAAAATCGTCAATCGACTTCCGCTCTCCGAATTCGGTTTTCCGGGCCTGATAGGACCAGTATTGCTTCCGCTCCTCGAGGTCAAATCCGCCATCGCCGTCTTTGAGGACCTCACCCCGCGGATCAGGGAGACCTCTCGTTACCCACTCTTCGAGAGCGAGAATATCAGCTTGAGACAATTTGCCGTCCGGCGGCATTTCGAGATCGGGATCAGCGTAGCGCACTGTCTCGATGAGCAAACTCCCCTCGAGATCATGAGGCTTCGCAGCCGGGCCTGAATCCCCACCCGTAAGCCAACCGGCGCGACGATCGAGCCAAAGCCCGCCTTTGCTTTTACCGGCTTCCTCTGAATGACATTCGTAGCAGTGCTCAACGAGAATAGGTCGGATCCGGTTTTCAAAAAATCGCAGATCAGCCTCTGAAATGTCGGCAGCCCGGCAGACTCCAACGCTTCCTGCAGCGAGAAGCGTTATCGTCAGAAAACCGGAAACGGAACGCATTGCGGGTGACTATACTCATGCCCTCAGTTTAAAGCACTTGCGTCATCGCGCAAAATTCCAATGTCCAAACCGGATCGAGATCGAATCCGGCTACCACCAGTTGACCGTCCTGGCGCTTTGGAGACCTATGTTGTCTAGTAATGACCTCTCGCTTGAGCGATGACCAACCGATCGCCCTCCACCTGATAAATCAAACGGTGTTCACCGTCTATTCGCTTTGACCACCAACCGGAGAGACTACCCTTTAGCGGTTCCGGCTTCCCGATTCCTCCAAAAGGATCCCGTTGCGTGTCCTCAATAAGCTTCATGAGGCGTTTTGCGATTCGAGGTTGATTAGCTACCCAATACTGGAGATCTTCGAAAGCGCGCTGTTTAAATTCCAAGCGCATCCCGCAGTTCATCCATGGTTTCGAAGACGTGGGATTCGCCTGAAGGCTCGTTGATGGCCTCCATCAATCTTGCCTTATTTTCGGGGTGGCTGAGTAGCTTGTCAGTCGTATCGCTCTCTTCGCTGCCCACCTTCATAGAAAGGGTTCGGCTCAAAATGAATTCCTTGATCGTTTTACCCTCGAACGTCGCGAGGGTTTTGATCTGGCGGTGCTGCTCTGGCTCAATCTCTATGCTTAAGCGACTCATAGTTACAATAAGTCACAAATTGAACATTTTGTCAATTTGGCACACATCCCCCCGTGAGGAGAATCAATCAATCACCGACACTGCGTCCAGGCAGCGAAATGACCTTAACCCGGGCAGGAAAGCCCATTTGCGCTGACACCCCCGCGATAAGAGAGACGCAGATACTGGGCTGTTAGTAACTCAGCGTCCGCGCTACCACCAGTTGACCGGTCTGGCCAGTTCCGTAGCTGTCTTGCCTTTGTAAATCCACGGATTAAGAGGAGCCAGAAGCTGCGCTGCGAGAACGAAGGTGAGACAAAATTCGCGCAGTTCGCCGCGTTTCCCTGTCCCGACGACGAACTCGGTCACGAGAATCGTAAGAATCCAGATTGTCACGTAAATACCACTCGGAAGCGGAACGCCCATGCTGTCGATCCAGCGGGCAAACTTCGGTTTAAAGCGGTAGGTAATCGGGATGATGAGGAGGTAGAAAAGGAGGCAGACCCCGAGGATTTTACTGAAAATGAGCTTGTTCATGCTCACATCCCCAATCACGAGATTGTGAAAATTGGTTTCCTGCTGCTTGTTGTTTTCTTCGAGCCATTCAGGTGTCTCGATACCGAAAATGCGCTGGCCCCAGGAGATTTCCTCTCCGGCTCCGAAGATAAAGATTAGAGCGGCAAAGCAGGTCACAAACAGGAAAAAAGTGCTGCGTTTTCCCTTCAAACGCCAGGCCCGGCGAATCATCAGCCCCGCCGAGAAGAGCAATGCGACGACGGTCATCCATTCAACAAAACCGTCTTCCGGCACATAGGATTCAACAAAGAAATCCGGACTGACAATGGAAACGATTGTGCCGATGAGGGCCACGATGCCCGCAAAGGACAGGATTGAGATTTCTGACTTACTCATAATCGTATCAGGATCCTCGAGGGAATGGCAAAGCAACAGGATTGAAACTTGAAGAATCCGGAAACGCACTAAAGCCAAACTCACGAAGATCACAAGATCGATTTCCCTCTTGTTACGCAAAAGTAGCTTTTCACTTCCCTTGCCCTGACGCATCCACTAAAACTTTCCCATGGCAAAATACATTCTCGCGCTCGATCAGGGAACGACCAGCTCCCGTGCCATTGTCTTCAACGACGATGGCGATCCCGTCGCAAAATCCCAGAAGGAGTTTGAGCAGATTTTTCCTAAACCCGGCCTCGTCGAGCACAACGCCAACACGATTTGGAAGACACAGCTCGAAGTGGCCCGTGCAGCCATCGCTGAAGCCGGTCTGAAAGGATCCGACATCGCCGGTATCGGAATCACGAACCAGCGGGAAACCGTCGTGCTCTGGGACCGCAATACCGGGGAACCCATCCACAACGCGATCGTCTGGCAGGACAGGCGCACCGCTGAGGCCTGTCTCGCGCTGAAAGAAGCCGGTCACGCTGATCACATCCAGGAAATCACCGGCCTCGTCATAGATGCCTATTTTTCAGGAACCAAACTGCGCTGGCTTCTCGACAACGTTCCCGGAGCAAGAGAACGGGCCGAGAAAGGAGAGCTTGCCTTCGGAACGATCGATTCCTGGTTGGTCTGGAACCTTACCGGAGGGGCCCTGCACATCACCGACGCGACGAACGCCTCACGGACGATGCTCTGCGACATCGACAAAATCGAGTGGAGCGACGAAATGCTGGATTTGCTCGATATCCCCCGCTCCGTCCTCCCCGAAATCCGGGACTGCAGCGAGATTTACGGCTCGACTGCTCCGGGGATCTTTGATAGTGAGATTCCCATCGCCGGCATCGCCGGGGACCAACACGCCGCCCTCTTCGGGCAGGCCTGCCACGAGAAGGGAATGGCGAAAAACACCTATGGAACCGGCTGTTTTCTCCTCCTCAACACCGGCACGAAAAGGGTAAAATCCGAGAATAAGTTACTGACTACGATTGCCTGGCGCATCGATGGAAAAACCGAATACGCTCTCGAAGGCAGTATTTTCATCGGAGGTGCCGTCGTTCAGTGGCTTCGTGATCAATTGGGGATCATCCAGTCCTCAGAAGAGATCGAGGCGCTTGCCCGGGAAGTCGAAGACAATGGCGGTGTCTATTTCGTTCCCGCTTTTGCCGGACTGGGCGCACCTCATTGGGATCCTTTTGCCCGGGGAGTCATCAGCGGGCTCACGCGGGGATCGAATAAAGCGCACATCGCACGGGCCGCCCTCGAAGGGATCGTCTACCAGAGCTACGATGTGCTTGAAGCAATGAAGCACGATTCGGGAATCGAACTCAGTGAAATGCGCGTCGATGGCGGTGCCTCGATGAACGACCTGCTCATGGAGATGCAGGCGGAGTTGCTCCAGGTTCCGGTGCTCAGGTGCAAAGTTGCCGAAACCACCGCTCTTGGTGCTGCATTCCTCGCGGGAATCGCTGTCGGAGTATGGAAAGACAAGGCCGAGATTGCCGCAAAGTGGGCGGCAGACGGAGCTTACAAACCCTCCCCCGAATCAAGCGCCCTTCGTGACCGACTCCCTGAGTGGCAAAGAGCGGTGGAGCAGGCGAAATCGTAATTCGAATCGTCGCCGGTCCATTCCGGAGCAGTATCCTGAGAACAGTTTCAGTGAGGCCTTGCAATTCACCGTTTTTTGCGAAACCATTGGACTCGCTTTTCAGCTATGCGCAGTCTTCTCCGCTCCAAAATTCATCTTGCCACCGTCACCGAAGCCAACGTTGACTACATCGGCAGCATCACGATTGATAAAAATCTAATCGAGGCAATCGGCTTGTGGGTTGGTGAAAAGGTCCTCGTTGTCAGCGCCACAACCGGCGCAAGACTCGAAACCTACGTCATCGAAGGTGACGCCGGCTCGGGAATCATCGGGATCAACGGGGCAGCTGCACACCTCATCAACGCCGGTGAGAAAGTCATCATCATGGGCTTCGAACTCACCGAGAAGCCGGTCAAGCCGCAGGTCATTCTCTGCGACAAAAACAATGGCATTGCCGAGTTTCTCACCGAAAGAGCGGAAATGCTCGTTCCTGAGTAAGAGAGCTTACTGAATCAGCTCCTCCTGAATCGCAGGATCGGAGGCAAGCGCGTTGTAAGCGGTCCTTACCTTATCCAGTTTCGATTTAAACTCGGCAAACATCTGATTGAATCGGGGACTGCTCGAGTTGAGCTTTGATTCGTCGAGAGCTTTCAGGATCTGAGAAAGGTCTTCGAGAGCATCGGCAGCATCCCGGGCACGCGGATCAAGTTTGGCGCGGATTCGTCGGAGTGCGAACATGGAAGTGCTCAAACCATCCGCGGTGTTGTTAATCTCACCTGTTTCAAAAATACGGAGAATCGGTCTCGTGACTCGATCAATCTCGTCAAAGGAACCGCGCAGACTGAGGGTTCCCGGCCCACCACCTGTAGAACTGAGAAGCAGAAGCCTCGCTGATTCGTGATTGGGAGCCGCAGCGAGCACCGCCTGAAGGCGCCCCCGAACGTGGCTGTTCGTCAATAGACTCATACCGTTCGGGCGCTTCAGAACCTCTTGAACTTCGGCAAATGTCGCAATGGCACCCTTCAATTTTTCGTCCCGCAAACCGGCGGGACGGGCGAGGGCCTCAGCCTCATCAAACGTTCCAATCGAGAAAACCTGAATCCCGACGAGAGGTTTCAGGTCACCGAGAATGATCCAATCATCGAGGTCCTGCGCATTCTTCCGGGGAATCGCAATATGAGTGCAATTGCGATTGGAAGCTCCGCGTATTTTCCCTTCAATTCCCCCCACCGGTTGGACGGAACCATCTGCGTTCATATCGCCGGTCACCGCGAAATTTGGATCGAGATCGGCTCCCGTGATAAGGGAATCCAGCATCAATGAGCAGGCAACCGCCGCGGAGGGACCGTCCTTACTTGAGAACTGCTCCTCAAAGGCGATTTCAATAATCTTTCCGGTTGGAAAGCCTCCGTGCCTCACCGTCATGTATTTCTGAACCTCATTGAGCGCCGATGCCATCGAACTCCCGACCTTCTGATTGAACCGGAACTGGGAGGGAGCCGCGGAATCACGACCGTCCTGAACTGTGGCGTTCATTTGAGAGGCCTGTCCTGCGACCTCCGAAGCCCCGAGGTTTATAACCAGCAGGCCTTTGATCAGGCTCTGGTTCTTTGCAAATTTACTGCCGTCAGATGAAGAACCGGCGGAAACCATGCCATCCGTATTGCCGGGACTACCCACCGTAGCCGCTTCTCCGGAAATCACGTCATTCCAGTTAACGGCAACAAATGTATGACCATCAAAATCGAGCAGGTCATCAGGAAGAACTTTGGTATTCGTCATTAGATCTTTACAAAAAGATGCATATACCTGACTCCCCTCCGATTTACTCGCAGCGAGAACCTTCAACGATTTAATAACGAAGCTTGCAGCTGATTCGAGTGAGTCACGGGAAGGTGCCCCCTCGAAAAGCGGATCCCCTTTCGGAAATTCTCCTATGCGGAGGTAAAAATCCGCCTTGATAACATCCATAGCGGCCCCGTTTCCACGAGCGCCGGCCCACGCCAGAGCCACAGCCTTCGTCCGGTCAACCGAGGTCTCCGGCAAATTGATCGCAAATTTAGCCAGCTCTGTTGCCATCGCCTCCGCCAATTCGGAATCCTCTTTTGTAAACCAGGTCGAATCGATGTGCCTGTTCTTAAAATCCGGTGACTGATAGGAGCTGCCTGTCGACGAAATATCCTGACTTATCAGGCCTTCCTGACAGAGGAGCAGAATGGAAAGAAATACAGCTCCTGAAATGCGACGGTAAAACATTCGCATGGAAATACCGAATTACCGGTACTGGTTCAACTGCAAAATGAAGTATTTGTTTTCAGTGTATAAAGCGATACCTATCTACCTACTACAAACCTGAGGGATTCGCCCAGACGGTGACCACCTCCTTGAGGCCACTGACGACCTCTTCGAGTCTTCCCGCGTCGAGACGATCCACGGTGTCGGTTGGCTTGTGGTAGTGTGAGTAGCGAAATGGCGCTGTGTCAGTCACCATCACTGCTGGAAAACCCTCCTGCCAGAACGACCAGTGATCAGACCAGCCGACGCCTTGCGCGTCTGTGGGAAAAACACCGCCGAGCGCCGGAATCTGAGAGGCTTTTGCGAAGGTCGACTTGGCCGAATCGACGATAAAACGGGAATTGGGATCGCCTACGAAAGCAAGAAAGTTCCCGGCATCGGGAAAACTCCCCTCGAGACCTTGCGGCACCCTTTGGCTCCCCGCTTCATCCGTGAAATATCCAATCGAATCGAGCGCTAGCATCGCGACGATCCTGTCCCCGTCGATTTTACACTTTTTAGCGTAGCGCACGCTTCCCATATCTTCGGTGTGAAAGTAGGGCGGCTCTTCGTTTACAAAGGCCACGAACCGAAGGGTGCGCTCCTGCTGCTCACCCGCGAAGGCACGCGCCAACGCGAGCAGCCCGGCGACACCGGTACCATTGTCATTCGCTCCGGGACAATTCGGAACCGTATCGTAATGAGCGCCGATCACGACGATCTCCTCGCGCCTCGTCGTCCCCGGGAGTTCAGCAATGAGATTCCGGACCGTCTTTCCATTCACCTCGTAGATCTGACGTTTGATTGGGTAGCCGATGTTGCCGCTCCCCAGTGTCGACTCCAACCAGATCGCAGTCTTCTCGAGTGCCTCCGGGGTTTCTAAATTTCGCTCACCGATTGTGACGCAGAGGGTATTGAGATACCGCTCCAGATCCTCGCGGTTGACCGGCTTCCGGTGAAGCGACGCCGCCTCAAGACGGACTTTCTCGTTGGGATCAACTATGGATTCCGGGGACGTCATCGTTGACATCACCATCGCACCAAAGCCGAGGATAAACAATCCCGCCGGCAGCGCGACGAGAAGAGTGCGAATGAGTTTTCCCTGTTTCATATCTCTCTCTGACTACGATGCCGTTTCAAATGCCGACGCCACGGCATTTGCAGCCCCGTCATGCGCCCCGCCTTCTCCGAGCATGGCGACGACATCACCGAGCTCCGATTTGAGTGCTTCTCTCGCTTCAGTATCGGTCAGCAGCCTGTTCAGCTCGCGGTAAATCCCTTCTCCGGTAGCCTCCTGCTGCAAGAGTTCACGAACCACCTCGCGGTTTGCGAGAACATTCACGATTCCAAGGTAATCGACCGACATGACACGACGCGCCACCACCGCCGTGAGCCAGGCCACTTTGTAGGTGAGACAATACGGAAGACCGAGGCAGGCAGCTTCGAGCGTAGCTGTCCCCGAGGCAACAACCCCGACTCCTGCGGCCTGCATGATTTCGTAACTGCTCGTTTCGCCGACACTGACTTTGTCAGCGAGTCCCGCCTCAGCGGTCATTTCACGAAGCTTCTCTGTCAAAACAGCGGTGGCTCCTGTCGTCGTAAAGCGAAGCCCTGGATGATCATCGAGCAGTCGTTTCGCCCCCTCTAACATGGGCGGAAACAAGGTCGCAATCTCGCGCTCACGTGAGCCCGGCAGAAGCGCCACGAGCGAATCGTCACGCAAAATCGAAGCATCCCGAACCTCCTCCATCGAATCGACGAGGGGATGGCCTGAAAAAATGGTCGGCAATCCGGATTGCTCGTAGAGCTCTTTCTCGAAGGGAAAGATACAGATCATGACGTCGAGCAGCTCCGCCATCGTCTTGATACGTCCCTTTTTCCACGCCCAGACCTGAGGGCTGATGTAATAGATCAGCTTTCCATCATAGCCGGACTCGCGAAGCCGCTTCGCGAGTCGCAGATTGAACCCCGGATAGTCAATGAAGACGATACCGTCGGGTTTCTGCGAGGCAATCGCACCGGCGGTCTCATCCATTTTGCGGGAAAAGTAGCTGTATTTTTTAAGAACTTCCCACAGGCCCAGCACCGCCGCATCCTCCAGCCAGTTCTCGACTTCGCCGGAAATCCGGTTCATCTCCGGACCACCGAGCCCCGAGAACTTCCAACCACCCTGAACCTCCAGCGCGCGCATGAGAGCCGCACCGTGGGTATCCCCGCTGATTTCACCGGCAACGAGAAAAATGGATCGATCCTTCATCCCTCTATTTCACAGCGACACTCTCCGGGAGGTCATCCTTATACCCCCAGGCCTTGAAAGAGAACCCCCAACGTTTCCGAATTTCTTCGGCCTCGCCCTCATCAACATGATGAACGTTGCGTTTGTAGTTCCCCAATCCTTTGAGGTAATCGCTGATCGCACTGAGACCGGCCCCTTTGCCTTGGATGCCGAGAGCGTCGTAAATGCGACCGATCTCTTCCTCCGGATTTTCCGTGATCGCTTCGTAAGTCGTCTCAACCAGCTGGCTTTCCGGTAATTTAAGTCGATCGCGATCCTCAAGATAACGACGCATCAGTTTTTCGTAGGTTGTCAGGGTGTACTCCCTGATATCCACCTTGCGGAAATCCTGCCAGGCGAAGGCGTTAAAGACCCGCCCAAAATGGCTTCTCGTAGAACAGTAAACCTCCCAGGGATTGCGCACAATATGGACAAACTTCGCATCCGGATACATCTCCAGAATCATCTCCATCCGCGTCGTTGAAGGTGGATTTTTCAGAAGAAGCCTCTTATCCCCTTTGGCATAGTTCAGCTTCCGAATGAGCAGATCATAGTTTTTCCGAAAACGCGTTTTCTCTGCAACAGTGCAGCCATCGAAAAAGAGGGCCCGATCCCGGTGATATTCCATCTGTTCGGGAAAGCAGTAGATGTTGTAGTAGCCGATCGGATTCAGGTTTCCCAGTCCCATTTCCTCCTCCTGAGGCTCATCGAGGGTCAGGCGGACCTTGTCAAAGCCCCGGTCTTCGGGAAGGGCCCGGTCAATAATCTTCCGGGCAATGCGAACCTTCGGCCCGAGCATGTCCAGAGGCATCGCCGTCTCCGTGAATTTGATGAACCCGAACTGCGGATCGCGACTCATGAGATTGTGCAGGTGCGTTGTGCCGCTACGCCAGTGCCCGATGAGAAAGACAGGAGGCCCCTTAAATTCAGCGCGCTTGATGCGTCCGCCATATTTTACCTTCTCGATGATCACGAGAGGAAACCGCAGCCCCTGTGCAACCCAGCCAATGAATCGCTGGTAGCGGGTCCGCGGATCGAGCCCACTTGTCAAAAGTGCGTGCCGCAAAAAGACCCTGAGTCGTGCTCCCGCAAAGGGGTGTAACCCGGGTGCTTTCTCGTCGTAAGCTGATTCAAGCGTCCATTTCTGTCCCATGATTTCGGTGTCGCGAGTCTAGCCGGACATCCTTTAGACCGCTAATGGTTTTCTCAAATCCCGTCAAAGACGCATTTCTATTGAAGATTGCTGCCGTTGCCAACAGGCACTCGGGTGGTTCAGCAATCCGGCCATCAACCGCCTCTGTTCCCTCTGAACGAAAATTTGACTGTTCATTTGTCCTGTATTACGTATGAAGGCCCATGAATTCCACCGACGCCTTCCTCGCTCTCAATCTCCTTCCCGGTATCGGGCCGATTCGGGTGCGGCGACTCCTCGAAAGATTCCGGGCGCCGGAACGAATTCTCATGGCATCGCCCGGCGAGCTCACTCAAACGCCCGGAATTGGAACCGAGATGGCCTTTCAGATCGCCCGCTGGGAAGAGGTTATCGATCTACCGGAGGAAAAGCGGCGAATGGCGGAGCACGGGATATCAGCTCTCACCCTCGATGATGACGCCTACCCCGCTGCCCTCAAACAAATCCACGATCCTCCATTTCTGCTTTATATAAAGGGAACGATTCTTCCGCGCGATTCGGCCGCCCTCGGTGTCGTCGGTTCGCGCCGCATGACCCACTATGGCCGGGAGCAGGCTCGTAAGATGAGCTTTCAGCTCGCCGCCGCCGGTTTCACGATCGTGAGCGGCCTCGCCCGCGGGATCGACACCGCCGCCCACGAAGCGGCTCTCGCGGCAGAGGGCCGGACCATTGCCGTGCTCGGTTCCGGGATTGGAAATGTCTATCCCGCTGAAAATCAAGCTCTCGCGGATCGTATTTCCGAAAACGGTGCCGTCATCTCTGAGTTCCCCGTCCTCTACGTGCCTGACAAGCAATCCTTTCCGCTCCGCAACCGCATCGTCTCGGGGCTTTCGCAAGGCCTCCTTGTCGTGGAGGCTCCGGTGCGCAGCGGCTCACTCATCACTGCAAACCAGGCCCTCGAACAGGGTCGATCCGTTTTCGCAGTTCCCGGCCCGGTTGACCGGCCCAACTCGGAAGGCTGTCACCGCCTCATCCAACAGGGCGCGACTCTGGTTTGCACGGCGCAGGATATCATCACCGAACTGGACAGCGGAATGAGCTCTCTCAACCTCACTTTCGACGAACCGGAAACAGCGCAAAAAGCGGAAGCGACACCAAAATCGAACACCCCTGCTCCCCATGTGTCCGAATTGGAACAAAAGATTCTTGAAGAACTTGAACTCGGCGAATCGACGATTGATCACCTCTCGGAAACGACGGGACTCCCTGTTGGAGCGGTCAGTGCGGCGCTTCTCCAACTCGAAATGAAATGTCTCGTGAAGCAGCTTCCCGGCAAATACTTCACGAAACTGATTTGACCTTTCACTAAAATCAGGCAACACGGTGTCACCGTCCCTTTGTCCCTTATCACAATGTCGAAATCCTTAATTATTGCCGAGAAACCCAGTGTCATGAACGACCTGGCCCGAGTTCTTGGAAAAGACCCTGCTATTGGAAGCTTCGACAAAAAGGAGGATTTCTACGAAAACGACAAGTATGTGATCTCCTCCGCTGTCGGTCACCTCGTTCAACAGGCGCTTCCTCGAACCGCCGATGGCAAGAACCTCCCCTGGAAGTTCGATTGCCTTCCGGTCCTTCCCGAGTTCTTCGAGCTCGAGCCCAGTGAGCAGAAGGGCTCCAAGTCGCGACTCAACGTCCTCAAGCGCCTCATGAAGCGCAAGGATGTCACCGAACTCATCAATGCCTGTGATGCCGGCCGCGAGGGTGAACTCATTTTTCGATACATCGTTCAGTTCGCGGGAATCGATAAGCCGGTGAAACGACTCTGGATGCAGTCGATGACCGATGGAGCGATCAAAAGCGCCTTCAACGAACTGAGATCCGGTGATGCGATGCAGCCGCTCGCCGATGCCGCCTACTGCCGATCCGAGTCAGACTGGCTCATTGGAATCAACTCCACCCGGGCGATGACTGCTTTTAACAGCAAGTTCGGAGGGTTCAACAAAACGCCGGTTGGCCGGGTTCAGACGCCAACCCTCGCTCTCCTCGCAGAGCGGGAACAGGAAATCGAAGACTTTGTCAGCGAAGACTATTTCGAAGTTCACGGAACCTTTGCGGTTCAAGCGGGCAAGTATCCCGGTCGCTGGTTTGATCCCACCTACAAGAAGAGCGAAGACAAACCCCATGCCCGCGCCGAGCGAATATGGGACAAAGAGCAGGCCGAGGCCATCGTGGCCCGCTGTCAGGGAAAAGACGCTGTAGTTGAGGAAAAGAAAAAGCCCTCGAAACAGATATCACCCCAGCTCTACGATCTCACCAGCCTCCAGCGTGAAGCGAACGGACGTTTTGGCTTCTCGGCCCGGAGAACCCTGCAGCTGGCTCAGTCACTTTACGAGAGACACAAAGCTCTCACCTATCCGAGAACCGACTCCCGCTATCTCCCGGAAGACTACGTGCCCACGACGATGGGAACGCTGAAGAAGATCGGCACAGCCACGGAGCGCACCGTTTCCGACATGCCGAAACACGCGAATAAAGTGCTCGATGAGAACTGGGTGAACGGCAACAACAAGCGGATCTTCAACGGCGCCAAGGTCAGCGATCACTTTGCGATTATCCCGACCGGCCAGGTTCCTAAGAACCTCGATGAAGCGGAGCAAAAACTCTACGACATGGTGACTCGCCGCTTCATTGCCGCGTTCTATCCCCAGGCAGAGTTCGAGAACACGACACGGATTTCCCGTATTGGAGACGATGCCTTCAAGTCAGACGGAAAAATCCTCGTCGAACCGGGATGGCTCGCTGTCTACGGTAAGAAAATCGGCGGTGGCGATCAGGCAAGCCAGTCCGAAGAGGAATCCAAAAAGGCCAACGCCGATAAGCAGATCGTTCCTGTTAAAGCCGGCGAGTCCGCCAAGGCGGATCCGGTCGAAAAGCTCGACAAAGTGACCCGGCCACCGGCGCGTTTCAATGAAAGCACCCTTCTCTCCGCAATGGAGACGGCTGGGAAACGAGTCGACGACGAAGAGCTTCGCGATGCCATGTCAGAACGCGGACTCGGAACTCCGGCGACCCGTGCCTCAACGATTGAGGGACTCATCAACGATAAATACATCACCCGTGACGGCCGCGACATTTTCGTGACGACACGCGGTATGCGCCTTATTGAGCAGCTTCGCAATATGGAAATCGGTATTCTCACCTCACCGGAAATGACCGGTGAATGGGAATACAAACTCAAGCAAATGGAGCAGGGCAGAATGCAGCGCCCCAGCTTCATGGCCGAGATCAAAGAGCTCACCGGAACCGTTGTGGAAACAGCCCGTGAGTATGCCCGGACCGCACTCGAACGCGAGTGGCCCGACTTCCCCGCTCCCTGCCCTGTCTGCGGTGCGGAAACAATGGGTCAGGACGACGGTCGCTACAAGTGTAAGCAACCTGATTGTAAGTTCACCCTTTCCAAAGTGGTCGCGAGCCGTCCTCTCACCGATGCCGAGGCGAAGACACTTCTGACCACCAAAATGGTTGGACCGCTTACCGGGTTCATGAACCGTTTCAAGCAGCCCTTCGATGCCGCGATCGAACTTCAGGAGGACAAAAAGACCGGACTCAAAGCCGGATTTGTCTTTGAAAAGACCCCTGAGCAGGAGGAGGAAGCCGAGGCGATCAAGCCGGAAAACAAACTCTGTAAGTGCCCACTCTGCGACGAGGGCGACATCTACGTAACTCCGACAAGCTACGTCTGTGACCGCCGCATTTCCGGTGACGGCTGCAAAGCCCGTCTTTCCCGGGAGATGTGCAAATACGAGATTCCGCGCGAGCAGGCACTCAAGTATTTCAACGACGGCAAGACCGACGTGATCGAAGCCTGGATCAGCAAGAAGGGCCGCCCTTTCAAGGCTGCACTGACTTGTAACAAGACCGGGAAACGGATGCTTGGCTGGGAATTCCCACCTCGTGAGCCCAAGAAAAAGGCTACGACGAAGAAGAAAACGGCCACTAAAAAGACGACGACGAAAAAGGCAGCGACTAAAAAAGCCGCTACGAAAAAGGCTCCGTCGAAAAAGGCCGCAAAGTAATAAGACGACTCGAAGGAGCAGGCTTTCTTTCAACCTGCACTTTGAAGCCCCTCACAACGGGCACCTGTCTCTCCAGTGCATTCTTTGAGCTATTCGCTTGAGTCCTCTTTGAGGATTCGTTAGAGCTTTAGCAGATGGGAGCTGCATTTAACGACGAACCGAATTACTTCCTCCGGGGAACGATTCTGATCGCATCGGCGGCGGGCTTCTTTTTCGGGCTGACCTGGCTTCAGGGCGCCGGGATCGAAGTGATCGATTCATCAAAGATCGCTGCGACACTCTTCCGCATCCGCCTCCCCTATTTTGCCGGGGCGCTTTTTGCGGTAATAGGCCTCGCCAGCTGGATACGCGGTCTAATGAGCGTTGCTGCGCACCTCAACTCCTGTCTACTCACCGCCACGCTGGGCGCTCTCGTAGTCATCACGATCACCTGTGTGATTCTCTTCTTCGAGTACCGACCGGATCTCGCCGCGAAGCAAGTCGCCCAACGCCGGGCTCTTGAGCAGAACACCGCTCAGCCTCAGAAAGAACTCGAATTACGAACCTTTACCGCATCGGACGGCAGAACGATGCGAGCCACCTTGATCGAATTCGATGGGAAGAAGGTCAGAATTCTGCGGGCGGACGGAATCGAATTCACGAATCGGATCGAATTGTATTCCGAAGCGGATCAGATCTACATTCGCGAACGATCCGAACAGGTATTGCACCCTTCTGAATAGTCACTCAATGGGATCCGGAAAGTTTCTTTTCCAGAGCTGCTTTAACGACTTGCGGGACAAATTTATCTATATCTCCGTTTAAAGTAGCTACTTCTTTGACGATACGGGAACTGAGATAGATATTTTCCTGACTTGGAACCAGAAAAATTGTCTCTAGTGTTTCCTCAAGACTCCGATTCATCAGTGCCATCTGAAATTCATACTCAAAGTCGGAAACCGCGCGCAGCCCCCGCACGACCGCATCGGCCTTCTCCGTCTCAAAAAAGTCAACAAGGAGGCCGTTAAATGACTTTACCTCGACGCCGGGAATATGCGAAGCTGCCTGCTCTATGAGCTCGACTCGCTCCTCCATTGAGAATAAGCCCGACTTTGAATGATTCACGGCAACGGCCACAACCATGCGATCACACAGTTTGGCAGCGCGCTCGATCACATCCAAATGACCATTGTGAACCGGATCAAAACTCCCGGGATAGATAACTGTTTTCATAAAATTTGGCTAAAAAGCCCTCAGTTGGGGGATTATGTGCCTATATTCTAAAATTTTTCAAAGACATTCGTCAGGAAGTTGCTATTATTTATCCCATGAAATTCGGCAAAACTTTGCTTTTAACCGCTAGTGTATTTATTCTCGGCTTCAACACTTCCTGTGAAACGACCGGAAAGAAAGACGGAGGAACGGACGGCGGCTCGACTGAGCAGGCAGCCGACATGATTGGCCCGGGCTTTCTTAAAACCGATTACGAGCCTCTCGCAAAGTGGCTCGACGAACGTTTTGAGATCGATTACAAGCACATGACACCTGCGCTCATCTTCGATCAGGTGCCTCTCAACGACATTTTCTACGAAACCTCGAATCTTCCGACCGACGCGCCTGCATTCAATTTCTCAAGTGCCGCGATTTCCCGTCGTGACCTTCTCAAGAAGATTGCCCAGCACTGGAAGCTCAAAATGACTTTCTCAAACGATCAGTCAGGAACGCCGACTGCGGTCAAAGTTCAGGGCTGATAGCGGCTCGACACGAAGGGTAGAGAAACTGCGTGAGCATTTCTCCACCCGCTTGCCCGGGCGCTCGATTCCCGCAAAGGAAGAAATCCTCACGGATTCCTCTACTTCCCTCCGCAAATGTAGAGAAACTGCGTGAGCATTTC
>JAYWLB010000007.1:0-315 GCA_035967665.1 Verrucomicrobiales bacterium BCK34 | reverse complement strand
TCCCGTAGGGGAGGGGCTGGATGGAGTGAAGGCGTGGGCTTCGGCTCATGCAGACCCCAACCTCGCAAGCTCCGTGTAGGAGCCCCCGTTCTTCAGAACGGGGAGGATGTCAGACTAGAACTCCCCGCCCGCCGTCGGCTCCAATACACGTGGTGACCCCGTAGATCGCTAGGGTACCCTCGTGTGGGATGGCCTGAGCCGGGATGAGCGGCGCACGAAGGCCCTCGAGGCCCTCCAGGGGGAGGACCTGGCGGGGGTTCTAGGCCTCTTGGAGCACCATCTGCGGACGTACGGACGGGCGGGGGCCCGGGTGTC
>JAYWLB010000036.1:0-131094 GCA_035967665.1 Verrucomicrobiales bacterium BCK34 | reverse complement strand
GGTCGGTCAGGTACATCTCGGAGTCGTTCACCTTGTGGAACTTGAAAGCGAAGAGGTGACCGCAGGGGAGGATAACATTGAGGCGCTTGAATTCCTCACGCTGGAAGAGTTGGAGGCCCGGTATGACAGGCTCGAGACATGGTCTCAGATCTGCGTTCGCGGATTGCGTCAGGCCTGGCGGGAAAGCTGAAGCCACCGGCTCAGCCCATAGCCGAGACCGGCCCCGTATCCGAGGCCCCAGGCAAGGCGCGCGAGGTGTGTTACCGTTTTTGGCGATGTACCTAGTTCGACGCCGAATCTGCCACGGTTCTGCAGCATTTCGTAGAGAAAGCCACCGGTGTAGTAGCCGGCGGTGTGCCACAGGAAAATGACAGCGACTCCGGAGAGGAAACCGCCCGGAAAGCCTTTTCTATTTCCCATTACAGCTGCCATGGCGATGAGGCCGAAGAAGGATCCCGTGATTTCCCCGAAGGTGTTGCGGAAGGTGAACCATGCCAGCGACCAGATCACCGCATAGGCAAGGAAACCGAGTGAGAAACGAACTATAAATTCGGTGATTTCCCGTTTTGATTGATAGCCGGAACCGGGCAGTAAACTAAGTCCGCCGCCGAGTAGAAAGGTGGCGGCACATGCTGTGTAAAGTTGCCACTCCTGTTTAAAAAGAGACGCCCCAAAGGCCCAAAAGGCAAAGGCGAGGAGCGAAACTAGAGTAAAGAGCAAAGTTTTCATGGTTTGAAACGTAGTAATACTAGTGAAAACGCAATGTTTTCTAAAGAAAATAGAGTTTTGCAATTGTTACAAAAAAATGCTTTATTTTCGCTTCCCCCCCTAAAAATGGCTAAGAGATATGACCAGAAAACGAAGGATGAAGTAGTTAGCTTCATTCAGGCGTTCAATCAAGAAAATGGGCGAGGCGGGCAATCCGCTGCAGCGAAGAAATGGAAGTTGAACCCTATCACGGTGAAAGCCTGGCTCGAAAAAGCCGGTGTTGCCTCACCGGGTAAGTCGGCAAAGAAGAAACGTGGAGACGGCCTCGTCGTCTCCTCGAAATCTCTCAAGACAAATGGATCAGCGAAAAATGCCGAAGACGTTTTAAACCGTCTCATGGTAATTCAGAAAGAAATCAGTTCCCTGCAAAGGGAATACGATTCTTTGAAATCAAAACTGTAATCCTGTTAAAGGTTTACCTAATTAGACCGCACCGGGCAAATCCCAGTGCGGTTTTTTTGTGCTCTCACAGTTCCTTTTTCAAGGGAAACATCACTTGCGCAGCCGTCGCACCTGCGTCTCAGTCACTTGGAATACTATTATGAAAATTGGACTTTTGAATGGTGGTGGCGATTGCCCCGGACTGAATGCGGTGACACATGGCGTGGTTGGCACTGCGACTCGTCTCGGCTGGGAGGTTATCGGGTTTAAAGAGGGCTTCGAAGGGCTCCTTGAGCCGGTTAACTACAAGCTGCTCAAAGTCGAAAAGACCGAGGGTATTCTCAAACTGGGAGGGACGATTCTGGGAACTACGAATCGAGGGCATTTCTCGTCGAAAGTGGGCGCGGGAGGGGTTCGGAGAATCCCGAAAGAACTCATGGATGAAGCGATCAAGAATCTTGGCGATCTGGGGGTGGAAGCGCTCGTCTGTGTCGGTGGTGACGGCACTCTTACGACCGCACTGGAATTTGAAGAGGCCGGGTTCCCTGTCGTCGGGGTTCCGAAGACGATCGATAATGATCTCGGGGCAACCGCGATGACTTTCGGTTTTGATTCGGCGACACAAGTCGTCGTCGACTCTCTGGATCGGCTTCATACGACAGCGGAAAGCCATCAGCGGGTCATGGTTTTGGAAGTCATGGGACGCCACGCCGGCTGGATTGCGCTTTATGGGGGGATCGGTGGTGGTGCCAGTGCCATCCTCATTCCTGAGATCCCTTTCGATGTCAAAAAAGTCGCAGATTCCATTATTGAACGGGGACAAAGAGGTTTTCGGAGTGCGCTCGTCGTTGTAGCGGAAGGTGCCGTGGCGCGCGGTGGTGAACTTACGATCGAGGCTTCGCCGGAACAGGGGGAAGTTCGTCTCGGCGGGATCGGAATGACCGTGGCTGCCCAGTTGGGCGAGCTGACGGGGAAAGAGACCCGATGCACCACTTTGGGGCATCTCCAGCGTGGAGGAAGTCCGACCTCTCTGGACCGCGTTCTCGGGACACGATTTGGAGTTAAGGCAGTTAAACTGATAGAAGAAAAACGATATGGACGTATGGTCAGCTATCAGCAATATCACGTCGGATCAGTGACGATCCGCGAGGCAGTGCGAAAATTAAATTTGGTCGATCCTGAAGGGGAAATCGTTGAGGCGGCCAAATCAATTGGCGTTTGTTTCGGAGATTGATTTCTGCGTAGATTGTTGCCCCCTAAAGAAAAAAAACAGAATGGAAGCGTTGATAGATCTTCTTCAAAAAAATGCACGTCTCTCTACACGTGAGATGTCGGAACGACTTGGAAAAACGGAATCGGAGATTGAGTCGGCGTTGGCCGCGCTGATCGCAGACCGCACCATTCTCGGCTTCCACGCCGTCGTTGATCCGGACCGCGTCGAGAAGACAGGCGTCTCGGCGCTGATCGAAGTGAAATTGACGCCGGAGCGCGAAGGGGGATTCGACCGCTTTGCGCAGCGGATTGCGAAGTTCGATCAAGTGACGAGCTGTTACCTCATGAGTGGTGGTTATGACCTTACCGTGATTGTCGAAGGCGATGATCTTCGCGAGGTAGCGCGTTTTGTGAGCGACAAGCTGAGCACGATTGACGGAGTCGTTTCCACGGCGACGCATTTCCAGTTAAAGGTCTACAAACAGAGCGGATTTCTCGCCGCCGACAGCTCTACGAGCGAACGCCTTCCGGTGACTCCGTGAAGTGCGTTTCATTTCTCTAACTTTCTAATTCTATTGTAGATGATACCTTTGCAGAATCGTATTGCCGATGTCGTTAAGAATGTTCCCCGCTCGGGAATTCGCGACTTCTTTGAACTGGTTCAGGGCCGTGACGATGTGATCTCGTTAGGCGTCGGTGAACCTGATTTTTCCGCGCCGTGGCACATTCGTGAAGCGGCGATTTATTCCCTGGAGAAAGGACAGACGAGTTACACCTCGAATCTGGGTCTGATGTCTCTTCGTGAGTGCATCGTTGATTACGTAAGAGATCAGTTCGCTGTTTCTTATGACGCCGCGACTGAAGTGCTCGTGACCGTGGGTGTTTCCGAAGCGCTCGACCTCGTTTGTCGTGCGCTTCTCAATCCCGGGGATGAGGTCATTTATCACGAACCGTGCTACGTCAGTTACAACCCCAGCATCGCGATGGCGCATGGCGTTGCTGTTTCGATCCAGACCCGCGTTGAGGATGATTTTGAGCTGAAGGCGGCAGACGTCGAAGCGGCTATTACTGAGAAAAGTAAGATCCTGCTGCTCAACTTTCCGACCAATCCCACGGGTGCGGTTGAGCCGCTTTCCGAGCTTGAGAAAATCGCCGATCTCGCGGTGAAGCACGATCTCATCGTGGTCACTGATGAGATCTACAGCGAGTTGATGTATTCCGGTGAGTCCGGTATGGAGCGGGGAAAACACGTTTCGATTGCGAGCCTTCCGGGGATGCGCGAACGCACCGTCCTTCTTCACGGATTTTCAAAGGCGTTCGCGATGACCGGCTTTCGTCTCGGCTATGCCTGCGCACCTTCCGTGTTGACGGAGGCGATGATGAAAATCCACCAGTATTCGATGCTTTGTGCTCCTATCATGAGCCAGATGGCGGCAATCGAAGCGTTGAAGAACGGGGCGAATGAGATGGAGAAAATGCGACGCGCCTATGCGCAGCGCCGCAACCTGATGCTGAAGCGTTTCGCCGAAATGGGCGTTCCCTGTTTCGCGCCGGGAGGGGCCTTCTACATGTTCCCTGACATTCGTAAATTTGGATTGACCAGTCAGGAGTTTTCCCTCCGTCTTCTCGAGGAGGAAAACGTCGCTGTGGTTCCCGGAAATGCTTTCGGGAAAGCCGGTGAAGGTTGTGTCAGGGCATGTTATGCGACGGCGTATGATCAGCTTGAAATCGCTCTCGATCGGATCGAGGCATTTGTAGGAAGACTGCAGACTAACTAAGATACTATTTTATGAGTCAGATTAAAAAAGCAGTCATTCTCGCTGCCGGTCGCGGAACGCGAATGGGCGACATCACAGACGAACTCCCCAAGCCAATGGTGGAGGTGAAAGGGAAGCCTATTCTTGAATCCATCATTGGAGGTCTCGTTGCCAACGGCGTGAGCGAGGTGCTCGTCGTCGTGGGGTGGCGTAAAGAGGTCATCACGGAACATTTCGGTTCCGGCGAAGGCTTTGGGTGTGCGATTAGCTACGTCGAGCAGGTCGTTCAGGACGGAACCGGTCGCGTCGTTGAACTGGCGAAAGATTTTGCCGGTTCGGATCCGTTCATTTTGAGTTATGGCGATATTCTGGTGTCTCCGGAATCCTACGCGCCACTTGTCGATTTCACTGATGTGGAAGGCAAACTCACGGTGAAAATCGATGAAGACGTCCGAAAAGGGGGCGCTGTTTTCATCGAAGATGGAATGGTCAAAGACCTTATTGAGAAGCCGAAAGAGGGCCAGCCGACGAGTCCTTACTACAACGCGGGGATCTATTCGTTCTCGCCGCAGATTTTCGACTACACCGCCAAACTCGAGCTTTCGCCGCGCGGGGAATACGAACTTACCGATGCGATTCAGGCACAGGTGAAAGACGGCCTCCGCGTTGCCGCTGTGGAGCTCGAGGGGGACTGGGCTGATGTTCGCGATCCTGAGGTGCTGAAGGAGTTGAACGAATAAGTGGGAGCCGAAAGGCGATTCAGCGCCTCCTCTTGAGATCCTTTTTCTTTTTCATTAACTTTTTCTTAATCTCTCACTGATCAATCTGGAGTCGACGGCTTCCGGACGAAATCAGGGCTTCTGAATAGATTAAGGTGATGAAAAAGAAAAAGAGCTGACTCAACCCTGTTGAGTCAGTGAGCAAACCCTGTTGAATTCTCGATTTTCGTTGCAGACAGGGACGCTTCGTGAGAAATAGCGGGCATGAGTGATTTTCAAGATCGAGTTGTTGTCGTAACCGGTTCCGGACGTGGGATTGGAAAAGAGATTGCGAGAGCTTTCGTTGAGCAGGGTGCCAAGGTGGCTGTGGCCAGCCGAACCCAGGCGAATTCCGATGCGGCTGCCGCCGAATTGAATGCGCTCGGTGCCGGTGAAGCAAAGGGTTACGCGGTCGATATCTCAGATTACGAAGCCACCATTGCTTTCGGGAAGCAGGTCGCCGCTGATCTCGGTCCGGTCAGCATTCTTGTAAATAACGCGGGTGTGACCCGCGACGGTCTTGCCCTCCGCATGAGCGAAGAGGACTGGGACACGGTTCTGGACACAAATTTGAAGGGCGCTTTCAACGCCGTAAAAGCATTTCAGCGATCAATTTTGAAAGCTGAGGATGCCCGCATCATCAATATCAGTTCGGTGATCGGATTGATGGGTAATGCCGGACAGGCCAACTACGCGGCGAGTAAGGCTGGATTGATTGGTTTTACAAAGTCACTGGCCAAAGAGTTCGCGAGCCGCAAGGTCTGCGTCAATGCGATTGCTCCCGGTTTCATCGTCACCGATATGACGGATGAGTTGACTGAGGAGATTCAGGAGGCGATCAAGAAAGACATTCCGCTCGGCTCTTTCGGTGAAACCGATGATATCGCCAATGCGGTCATGTTCCTTGCCGGAAGGTCGGCCCGCTACATCACCGGTCAGGTTCTGACGGTTGATGGCGGTATGGTGATGTGATTTGAGGCGGGGCGGATTCTTCGCCGCACCTCTCTCCTTTTTCGATTTCAATTGCCATAGGTGGAGGGCATTTGTTAGACGTGTCGTATGCTTGCGATGCGCCCGATGTTACCTTCTGACTTCAATGAAGTTGCGGAACTGATCTATCTGTCGACGAACAGTTGGTATCAGCAAAAGCTGGGCCATCCAATCTTCAGCTGTAAGCCGCAGGATTGCCGCCTTTTCTGTGAGGTCTACGAAGAGCTCGATCCCGGCTGCGGGCTCGTCATGGAGCATGAAGATACGGGATTGATCGTGGGCTCGTGTTTTTATCACCCGAGGGAAACCCACGTTTCGCTCGGGATCATGAACGTCCATCCCAACTACTTTGGTCACGGAATTGCCGGGAAGATCCTGCGGGAGATTATTTCGTATGCAGAGGCGCGGGATTTGCCGATTCGTCTGATTTCCAGCACGCTCAATCTCGATTCCTACTCGCTCTACAATCGGCACGGCTTCTCGCCGTCGAATCTGTATCAGGACATGATTATTTCCGTGCCGAGAGCGGGATTGAGCGACGAGCCGTCCTATGAGCTGCCGGCGGTGCGCGAAGCGGAGCCGTCCGATCTCCTCGGGATGGGGCAGCTTGAGTTCGAGATCAGCGGTATTTCGCGTGAAAAGGATTACTGCTACTTTCTGGAGAATACTTCAGGAGACTGGCGGACGGTTGTTTCGTTTGATGAGAACGGGGAAGCGGATGGATTTTTAGTTTCGATTGATCATCCCGCGAGCCGCCTGATCGGGCCCGGAGTGGCGCGGAATGAAAGGACCATGGAAGCGCTCCTGCGTGCCCAGCTGAATCACTTCGCGGGGCAAACTGTTGTCTTTCTGGTTCCCGGTGATGCCAGCGGGCTGATTTCGGCAGCCTACCAGCTCGGTGCGAAAAACTGCGAACTCCACGTCACTCAGGTGCGCGGCATCTCACAGCCGGTCAACGGAATCGTCATGCCGACCTTTATGCCCGAAACCGCCTGATTACTCAGCTGCGAGCTTTTTAGCAAGGGCCTGACTCTCGGCGTTCAGTTTGGCGAGTGGGTAGTTGATATCTTTCCCGCCCTCCATTTTCAGAGTCACATTGGTTCCGTCGCTCGCGACGAATTGGGCTTCAAGCTTCTTGTTTTCCGTGTTGACCCAGGTGTAAACGGTTGCGTCCATCGCTCCCTCTGCCGCAGTATCAGGTTCACCTTCTTCGGATGCGTCGAATTTGGCACCGTCGGCGATCCACTGTTTGACGAGATTCAGTTCGGCGGTTGTCATCGCTTCGGCGCCCCGTTCACGGGCGGGAGGTGGTGGCATCGCATCACCGTTTGAGCGGGGGAGACCGGCTTTTACTGCTAGCAGGCTGCTGACGGCGTCACCCGGAACAATGACGGGATCGTCTCCTCCGATGCGCTTCGCAAAATTTTCGTCCGAATCCATGCGAAGCTTGCCCTTTGCGCGGGGACCGCTGTGGCATTTGAAGCATTTATCACTGAGAATGGGACGGATATCCTCTTTAAAATCGACTGCTAGAGCGCTTTCGGGGTGAAGTAGAAAGTTGATCGCAGCTGCGATGAGTGAGGATTTCAAAAGGGCTTCTTGTTTCATGTCTTGAGGTAGGCAATGCGGTCTTGATTGGGGAAAGACACTTTTATCCAAAGGGGCGCTCCCGTCAATGATACGCGTGATCATGGCATTTGGTTAGAGGTTTCCCTCTTGGCAGACGGCTTCCGTTCGGGTATATCCTGAGGGATGAGGCTTTGTTACACGATTTTTGCGGTTCTCCTCCTGAGTTCCCTTCTCAGCGCTGACGAGAAGCAGCCGAATATTCTTTTCATCTTCATGGATGATCACTGTGAGCAGGCTCTCAGCGCATACGGGAATGCGAAAATGACGACGCCGAATCTCGATCGCATCGCCAATGAGGGAATGCTTTTCACCCGTTGCTATGTGACCAACGGTATTTGCGGTCCGAGCCGGGCGGTGATTCAGACAGGAAAATACAGCCATCTCAACGGTTTTGTCCGTAACGGGAACACCTTTGACGGCTCGCAGCAGACTTTCCCCAAGCTTTTACGGAAAAAGGGGTATGAAACGGCGGTGGTCGGAAAGTGGCATCTCAAGTCCACCCCTCAGGGTTTTGATTACTTTGATGTTCTTGTCGGGCAGGGGCCCTATTACAATCCTCCGATGTTGTATGGCGGGATTGAGTCCAAGGCGACTCAGCGCGATCACACGGGATACACGACGGACATCATTAAGGACAAGGCTCTCGACTGGTTGAAGTCCTCCCGGGACAAGGAAAAGCCGTTTATGCTGATGTTTCAGCACAAGGCTCCCCATCGCAACTGGCAGCCCGGGCCGAAATATCTGAATTGGCTCGATGACGAGACGATTCCGGAGCCGGAAACGCTGTTTGATGACTATTCCGGCCGCGCCAGTCCGGCTGCCAATCAGACGATGACGATTAAGGAGCACATGACTCCGTCGGATTTGAAGTTGGTGGCTCCGGGGAATCTGGATCCCTATCAGCTCAAAGCCTGGGATGCGGCCTATTCGAAGAAGAATGCCGATTTTCTCGCAAGACGGGATTCGATGACGGAGAAAGAGATCATTCAGTGGAAATATCAGCGTTACGTGAAGGATTACCTTCGTTGTGTCCGCTCAGTGGACGATGCGGTGGGCGAAGTGCTCGATTACCTGGAAGAGGCCGGTCTCGCAGAAAACACCCTGGTGATCTATTCCAGCGATCAGGGCTGGTATCTTGGGGAACACGGATGGTTTGATAAACGCTGGATGTATGAGGAGTCATTGAAGACTCCGCTGCTCGCCAAATGGCCCGGAGTGATCAAAGCGGGCACGAAAAGCGATGCGATTGTCTCGAATCTTGATTTTGCGGAGACTTTTCTCGATGCCGCAGGGGCCGAAGTGCCCGGGGACATGCAGGGCAAGAGCCTCGTTCCTATTTTTAAAGGGGAGGAGCCGGAAGACTGGCGGAAATCTTTTTATTATCACTATTATGAGTTCCCCGGGGCGCACAGCGTGGCCCGTCACTACGGTGTCACGACCGGGAAGCATAAGTTGATCCACTACTATCAGTTGGGTGAGTGGGAACTATTCGACCTCGAGAAAGATCCAAACGAGCTGAAATCGGTTTACGACGAGGCTGGATACGCCGGAAAACAGGCGGAATTGAAAAAGGAGCTCGCCCGGCTTCGTGAGCAATATCAGGTGGATGAAGATACTTATGTCGCTCCAGTGAAAAAGCCCGGAAACAAGCAAAAGGGCAAGGCCGGGAAGAAGGCAAAATCGGGAAAAGCATAGTCGTTCCCGGCCCGGCATTCACCGTGAAGGTGGGCGGAATGAGATTTTCTCATTCCCGCGAAAAAGGATTCTGCGATTGTTTCTGACGGGACAATTTTGTTTTTTTTAGAGGCTTTTTACCCCCTAAATCAGGGGGTGCATTCAGGTTTGTTGATTGTCCGACGAATTAAGAAATTCGAGGTCAGTGTATTTTTGTAAGAATCACGAAATCAGCGAGTAAGGCGATATTGCTCAGGCGGTTGTGCTAGTGTCGATGAACCCTTGATTTCGAATTTCTACAATTCGTGCGTTTTTCACAAATGAGCCGCAATATCAAAAATAAACTGCAGTTTATGTTCGACAGCAGGTGATGTTTTTGGATAGCCTGCCTTTCTACGGCGGGATTGACCCCCAATTCCGCCATGAAAACCTCCCTAACAACTCTCTAAAAATTATGAAATTCACCACTCTCCCCCGGAGTGGCCCGTGTATGTTTTTGCGCCGGTCTTTTCGCTTACAAGCGGTAATCGTATCCCTCCTCACGCCTGGACTGACTTTTTGGTCGATTCCCATTCAGGCAAACCCTTCGGGAGGTGTTGTTGTGAACGGCGATGTCACCTTTTCGGGAGGTGCGGGAAATCTTCAGATCAATCAGGCATCCCAAAGGGCAATCATCGATTGGGCTGATTTTTCGATTGATGCCGGTGAACTGACTCAATTCAATCAACCGGGAGCGGCGGCGGCGGTTCTCAATCGTGTTACCGGAGGGAATCCCTCTGCTATTCACGGTGCCCTTAAGGCGAACGGGAATGTCTTCGTGATTAACCCCAATGGGATTCTCATCGGAGCCAATGGCGTTATCGACGTTCATGGGTTGGCTCTTTCGACGCTGGATGTGAGTAACGGGGAGTTTCTTGCGGGCGGTGATATGGTTTTTAAGGGAGACAGCGGTGATATCACCAACATGGGACGAATCAACGCCATAGGGGGCGACGTTTTTCTGATCGGTCGCACGGTTACGAATTCAGGGACAATCACAGCGAGAAGCGGAACGGTTGGTATCGGAGCGGGCGAAGAGATTTTGCTGAAAGCGGACAACGGCTCCGGGAATGAGCGTGTTTTCGTGCGCTCGAAGGGTTCGGGTGTCAGTGGAACCGGAATTCTCAACGACGGAACGATTGAAGGCGCTTCTGTAGAACTCAAGGCTCATGGAAATATGTATGCCCTCGCGATCAACAACAAGGGATCAATCAGGGCGACAGGCGCTACGACACGGGGTGGTAGCGTTTTTCTGAGAGGTCCCGGCGGTGGCGTAAGTAATTCAGGCAGCATCAGAGCAACCGCACCAAGCGTGGGTAGCGGCGGCCGGGTCTTGATTGAAGCGGCCTATGCGAGGGTGGACGGAATGATTCGCGCTGAAAGAGGGCGCGTGAAAATGATGGCTTCAAACACTGCTGAATTAGAAGGCACTATTGATGTTTCCTCTTCGACTTCCAGTGGCGGGCTTGTGGAGATTGAGGCGAGAGAGATATCGCTTTCCTCCACAGCGAGAGTGGATGTATCCGGATTCTCAGGCGGTGGAACAGCCAAAATTGGTGGCGGGTATCAGGGCCAGGACTCCACAATTGACAATGCCGAGGTCGTTTCGGTTGAGAAAGGGGCGCGAATTACAGCGAATTCGCTAAATTCCAGAGATGCGGGAACCGTTATTTTCTGGTCAGACTACGACACTTTATTTGCCGGGGATATTGAAGCGCGGGCCTTTGGTTCCACTGGAAACGGCGGAATGGCGGAGGTCTCCGGTAAGGCGAGTCTCGGTTATGCCGGTTCGACGGATTTGACCTCTGAGAACGGAGATGCCGGTACACTTCTTCTCGATCCTACCGATGTGATCATTGAGTGGACTGGCGGTGCTGCGGTTGCAGGGGTGATGGACAGCGATGCGCTTGCAAACGATCTGGATCTCGGCACCAATGTTAATGTAGTGACTAACACTGGCGGGGCTGATGCCGGTAACATCAGCGTGAGAAGTAATGTGGAGTGGTATCAGGAGACGGCTTTGACCGTGCCGGGTACTCTGGGCCTTTTTGCTCAGGGAAATATTCTGTTCGCCGACGATGTTCGCAGTGCCGGGACAGGTGGAATTAACATTGTCGCTGGCTGGGATGGCGGCGATACGGATATCGCAGCGATTCTCGCGACATTGAACGACGGTGATGCCGGAAATGACAGGGCGGGACTTAACGGCGGTTCGGTATTCATTAATGGCTACACGATTGAAGGGCTTGCCACTGATGGGACAGGAGATCGCGGCCCAACTGGCGAGTTTGCTCCCAATCTGCGGGAAGGTGTCGAAGTCGGAAGTCGCTTCGGGGCCACGCAAGTCGCGGCTCATGATGTTTTGCTTCGCGGGAAAGATGGGAGCAACAGTGGCAGCAACGGGGACCGGTACTGGGCTCAACTGGGTTTTCGTGACACCGGAGTGGAATACGATCTCGGTCTGACAAGCAACCGGGAGCGCAACGAGTGGTGGGGGGACGCCGCTGGAAATGCTCAGGGTAAAGACTACATCACAATGCTTGGGGGCTCGCATGTTACGTCCGATCCATTGGGGACAGGAGCCTTTCTCGGTGCCGGTCATGGTGCGACCGGTGATATTGTTGTTCAGGCCAGTGGCCGCATTGATATCAGGGGCGGAAATGACGGGCATTCCTACGCCCAGATCGGTCACGGAGGATCGGGTTCTGAAGGACTTGAGACGGCTCGCAATTCCCATGGAACAGGAACTTCCGGGGTCACGACACGTGATGGATTTGTGATGTCTCCGGGTGATAACAACCGGACTCGTTTCGGTACCTCCTGGAGAACCAATTACATCGCGGACGGGACGATTGCTTTGAGCAACGGCGATCTCATTGGAGCCAAAGTTGATGCGGACATTACGATAGGGGCCGGTGAAGACTTCTTCATGATGGCGCCTCAGAACATGGAGACAGCAGCCGGATTTACCGATCTGGTGGATGATCAGGGTTCCAGCAGCCGGTGGGTAAAAGTCGGACACGGGGGGCAGGATAACTACGGAAGTTATCACGGTGATATTACTGTTATTGCAGATGGTGCCACGGACGGAACCGAAGGTCGCGGAGTGGCCGGTGCCGGTATTCAGGTGCGCGGAGGTCGGGGCAGTCTGAACATTGCTCAGATCGGTCACGGTGGCTTCCACGAAGGAAACCGTCGCACGATTTACGATCAGACCTCAAGCGGTGACATCGTCGTGAGCGCTACCACGGGCGCGGTTCGGGCTCTGGGATTTAATCTGCTTCCCCGCGAAGGTGATGATAATACCGGAACTTTGGTTGATGTGAACACCCAGCTTCAGGACACCGGATCGGGTTCGGAAAATCAGTTTTCGAATGTTCAGATCGGTCACGGTGGTTGGCATCGCGACGATCCTGCCGGTGGTGGTATATTCACCTCAACGGGACCTGCGATTATCGGAGCAGGGCAACCAAATCAGAATATCCACGGTGATATCACTGTATTTGCCGGAGGCACTGTGGATGTGGCCGATAACATGGGATACGATGATGCCGGTGTCTGGCACGCTGACCTTGGTGCTGGCCACGATCCTTACAATATTCCCGCAGGCGAACTTGTTGCGACCCGTAAAGTCGGTGTCGAAGTCAGGGCCGGCAATGCGGATACTTCATACGGCATGATCGGGCATGGCGGTGCCAATATGAGAGCCGATGATGACCGGACTGCCGACGGTTTTGTTGCCGGGATTTCAGGTGATATTCAGGTGGATGCTGAAAACGGGGCGATTCTCATGATTGGTGGTGAGGAGAAACGCTCTGAGAGGAATTTCGGTTACGGTGAGCGGTCTTTTGTTCAGATCGGTCACGGTGGACATGATGTGCGCACGGAGAATGACGGGGTTCAAGGTTCTGTCACCGTGAACGCCGGTCAGGGTAGCGGGGCAGTCGATGGAGATGTGATTGTCAGGACGGGGCGCGCCAACATCGCTTATGGCATGATCGGTCACGGAGGTGATACGAACCAGTTTCTCGTCACCGGTGATGGACTCTCGGACATTGTTGTGAATGCGAGAGATCATATTGAATTTACCAGTCGGATTTCAATGCCGACCGATGCGCTTGCTCTCAGCGCCGCCTTTACGGAGAAGAACAGGAGTAACAATAACAATTACGGCGGTGAAGTGAATACGAACACTGCGTCGAACGACCAGTTCGGTCATATCGGCGACACGATCGATGCCGATACTCATCCCGAGGGGAATACACGCGGAAGCACTTATAATGTGGATCAGCGTTTTGTTCAGTTAGGGCATGGTGGCTACAATTTTGTGAGCAATAATCAGGCTGATCTGACTTTCTCAACCAACAACACGATTGATGTGGCTGCCGGAACAGGCGGGGTGGGTGCGATTCGATTCACTGCAGGAGACTCTTTGCGCAGCTTTGCGATGTTGGGCATGGGAGGCTGGGATGATTCCGGGGATAACAATATTACCGGCGCTGACATTACGGTTACCTCGCAGGGGGATATTTATTTTGATGCCAGCAGTGGCGGTGTCGGTGAATCAAACAAGGTTTTTGGTGGAACGAATACGGGTTCTACGAACTACGTTTGGGCACGCGGGCAGGAAGCTTTTGCGATGATCGGTAACGGTGGTTACGAAGTGGATGGCGATCATAACGGAGACATAACGGTTACCGTCGGAAACGGAGGCAATCTCTATATGATTGGACCGAATGGAGGAAATGTTCCCATCTCAATTACGAACTATGTCGGGGCCACGATCGAAGGGCCAACCGCGAATGCGGATCCGGGGTTGACCGGTTTCCAGTATGGCACTCCGCACACCTATACGGCTTTGCAGGAAGCGACAATGAAGCAGCGCTCCTTCTTTCTCTATCATGGAACCGGAGGGCTCGCAGACGGCGCCGGATTCTCCGGTCCGATCACACCCGGATCGATCCGAATTGATTCATCCAGCAGCAGTGGATCGGATGATGTCATCGACGATGGTGCCGGAAATCTGATTATTAACGGTGGCGGGTTCAATGGGTTCGCTAATGGCGATATTGTCGGAACTATCGACTACGCAACCGGCGAAATGACCATTTATGACAGGATTGAGGGCAATGATGAGGCGTTTGCCCGTGATATCGACTACAGCTATGACAATGGCGGAACGATCGTTGCTATTAACAACGAGCATACCGCTGAGTCCGATGCAGCGTTGCGCGCGAACCGCGCTTATCTGGGGCATGGTGGAATTGTAGCGGGTTCTGTTTCTATTGTAATCGATGCCGACGACAACGGGAACGGTCGCCAGGTAATTCGCGATATTTTCGGAAATGGGACGCTTTACGATGAAAGCAGCCTGGTTGTCGGGTCGGTTTCCTACGACACGGGACGTCTTATCTTTAACGGCATTAATACAGCGACGAGCGATACGAATGCGAATGGTGAGCTCAACGGGGGAATCGGCACCGAGCTGAGACCGCCATTGAATGACCGGCTTAACCCGGATGAGGTGGTTGCGCATTACGAGTATACCGAAGGAAATGCTGATCGCGCGTTTGTTCAGTTGGGCAACGGCGGTTATGGCTCCGCAGATGGAGGTCGGAATTCCGAGGGAAGTTACGGTGAGATCAAAGTAACCGTCGATGGTGATATTCGCTTTCATGGCGGTACCTTTGACAATGCCTATGCCCAGTTGGGGCATGGTGGTCGCAGTAATCAGAGCTTTCACGGATACCAGTTTGATCCCGGTTCCGGCATGGAAACGGATGTCGCCCTACTTGACGCTACGCCAGATGGAAATATTACCGTCGAAGCCGGTGGAATTGTTGAGTTCCTTTCGGGGCGGGGGTTCGGTTATCATGACAATGAACAATACTCACAGCTCGGGCATGGCGGGTTGGATGCCGACGGTCATCATCAGGGGAATATCAGGGTGACTGCCGGAAAAGGTTTTCTCAGTAGTGCTCCGGGAATGATAGGGGACACGGCGATTGAAGGTGGTCTTGTTTTTACTGCTGGTCAGGGGCGTGACTCATACACTCAGTTGGGACATGGCGGATATGGAGCCCGTTCATCGAGGGAAAATAATGACCCGGGTGTGCGTGGACTTACCGGGTTGATTGACGTCGGTGCTGAAGGGGACATTCTCTTTACCTCGGGAACGTTACTCGCGAATCGCTATGATTTTGATGACGGGCGAATCTACAGTCAGCTGGGGCACGGAGGCTACGATGCTGATGTGAGATCAAATGGTGGAACAGATCTCCGGGGTTCCGGTGTTGGGCACAATGGTGATATTACGGTCATTTCAACCGGAGGGTCTATACGCTTCCAGGCAGGGGATCATCAAGTGAATGCGCCGGGTAGTTCGACGGGTCTGGGTACGGGTTTTGGAATCCTCCATTACACTCATCTTGGGCATGGCGGATACGGCGCCGTCGGGGACCACAGCGGAAATATCACGGTTACCGCGGAAAACGATATCAGCTTTTCCGGGGGAGCGAATACCTATGATGACTCTGCCGATAAGCGAAATTACGCTTTGCTTGGCAATGGAGGCGATGAGTCTGAAGGATACAATGGCAAGCGCGATGTCAACGATGACCCTCTCGAAGAGATCAATGTGACAGCCAACACCGGGGACATCAGTTTCGTGGCTGGTGCAGGACGTCGCAACTGGGTGCAGCTGGGCAATGGTGGTTACGAGAATGACGGAGACAGCGTTGCTGATATTAACGTATCGGCGGGCGGGGATATCCTTTTCCTCGGCGGGCAGGGGCCGGAAGTTTTTGAGGTGCGTGGGGAATCCGGGATGTCAGTTGATCGCTCAACTTTTGGATTCAGCAACGGGCAGGCCTCCGGTTGGACTCCGCTTCGACGGAAAGATATCCGCGTGGGAGAGCGTGTCTTCACGATCACGGTTGACGGGAAAGACTATGTTGCAGACGGAAGCTCGTTTATTGAAGCTGACGGAGACGGGGCCTTTACCACTGCACAGATTTACGAGTCCGGAACAGGTGCTCTCGATGTCGATGGAAAGCGTCTCGGAGCAAATGTCGTCGGGGAAATTGATTTGAGAAATGGCGAGGTTCGCTTTACTCAGGATATTGATCCGAACAATACGGTCGCTTTCGGAACGGAGTATAACGTAAGCGGTTGGGGAACGCCGGATTCCAACAACAGAGCTGACAATGATGCCACGATTAATCCACAGTTGGCGCTCGCTCTGAAGGGTAATGTTGGAAATACGATTCAGCTGTTCGCCTACCACAATGACACGCTCGGTGGTGTTACGGGGTCAAGTGAATCCGATCTCGCCCCGTTTGCCAGCAACATAGGTATCGCGTCGGGGACGTTTAAAATGAATGTTCCCAATGGCACCGTTATCGTCGACAATGGAGGTGCTCTAGAGGTTCAGACAGTGGGGGCAGGCAGCTCGCTCACGGTCGGTCAAAGTGTCGGCTCGATTAATTACATTACGGGTGGTGTCACGATGACGGAGGTGGTAAACCCTGATGGGCAGGTGGGGGGCACGGTCGACTATGACATGGACCGCCCCATCGGAGCTGATCTCGCATACGCACAACTCGGAAATGGCGGGTATGGAGCTGAGCATGACGGAGCCAATGATGACAAGAGTTTAGTCGGGGATATCACGCTCGCAGCGGGAGGCGATGTTCGTTTCCACGCAGGAAACGGTCAGGCAGCCTACACGCAGCTCGGTCACGGCGGCTATGGGCCTAACGGTGCTCATTCGGGCGATATCACGATCAGCACCGATGGTGCAGTGGAATTCCTCGCCGGTCTCGGTCTGGATGAAACTGATGCTCAGGCCTACGCCCAGTTAGGTCACGGCGGACGCGATTCGGACGGAAACCACTTCGGTGATATTACCATTCAAGGTCTTAACGGAAGCGGTGGAAGTGGTCTCGCCAGTTCCGGACCGACCGGGTTGGCCAATATAGGTAATGTCGCTGGTTCAAATATCGGTGTTCACTTTAAAGCCGGTGACCGCGTTGAAAACTACGTTCAGCTGGGCCATGGCGGTTATGCTTCCAAGACCGGTGGTGGCGGAACCGGGACCGGAACGGACGCAGATGCATACGGGCTTAATGGTGATATTACGATTGCAACCGGTGGCGACGTGAACTTTATCGCCGGAACAGGATCTCTCGATGATCCTGCTGAAGCGGATCAGAGTGCTAACGAGGATTTTAGAATATACGCACTGCTTGGTCACGGTGGATATGAGTCCGATCCAATCGGCGACAACGAGTTTGTGAATCTTACATCGGCGACTTCAGCTGACGATGCCGGCACTGAGGGAGTTGGAGAGGGTATATGGGGACACTTTGGTGATATCACGATTACATCATTCAACGGTAATGTGAATGTGATGGGGGGCTCAACGGATGCTGTTGCAGGTGATGCCGCTGGAATTCTGTCCAGCCATGGGGATAATCAGGGACGCTTTCTTGCTGCTCAAATTGGACACGGTGGAATCCTGACAGGTGGAAATCATTTTGGTGATATCACGGTCTATTCCGGATTTGATGCCAGCGGGGCAATCAATGATACGACTACCTCAGTGAATTTGCGGGCCGGTAACGGCGTTGACAATAGTGGGGATGAGTATCATGCCGCCAAGATCGGACACGGTGGTATCGTTGGTGGAAACTGGACTTACGAGCGGGGTGTCGGAAATCTCAGCGGAAATATCGATGTCCGTGCTGGCAGCTCGGTGAATGCGACCGGCGGCGTTTCGACACAGGCGAACAGTCAAAACCAGAATTATACTCAGATTGGACACGGTGCCTATGAGTTCAATGGTGACTTCTCAGGTAATATCAACGTTCAGGCGGGAGACGGCGCGACCGGCGGAGCGGGTGGAATTAATTTTACAGGTGGGGGAAATACCGGAGGGAGCGGAAGTTACACTTATGCGCTTCTCGGGCACGGTGGCGCTCAGGCTCGCGGCGACCACGGGCAGCGGGATGTTGATGGTGACGGTGTTGAGGATGGAGATATCACAGTGATCTCGGGAACCGGGGGCGTGAACTTTTCCGGTGGCTATCACCAGGTGGCTTTTGCTCAACTCGGTCATGGCGGTAATGATTCTGACATCACAGCGACGGCTCTCGGTAATCAGGGTGACATTACAGTGACGACGCTCGGAGATATTCGCTTCCTCGCCGGTTCAGACGACTACACCTATGTGCAATTAGGACATGGAGGTCGTTCCAATCAGGGGACGCACACGGGAGATATTACGGTTACCGCGGATGGAGGCATCGCTTTCGTAGCATCAAATAATGTAGCGGTCAGCAATCGGGAAGGTTGGGCTCACCTCGGCCATGGAGGACGTGATTCAGATGGTAGTCACAGTGGAGACATCACAATCACCGGTGGAGAATTTGCAGTAGGGGCAACTCTTGCGGATGGCAGAGATGTGAGTGGTGAGGGTTTTTATGCAAGAGCTGGAAACTTCATTGATAGCTACGTTCAAGTCGGGCACGGGGGAAATCATTCCCGCGGGTTTGGAACCGGTGCTGATGCGGTTGGTCAGAGTGGCGATATTTCAATGATCGTTGATGGCAATATCAAATTCATCGCCGGATCGTATACGAATGATGGCGGACTTTTCACGAATGAAGATGGGCGTGCTTCGGCTCTACTGGGACACGGTGGATATGATGCCGATGTTTCCAGCAACGGATCCACCGATGTGAGAGGATTGAACAACACTGTTACCGGGCTTCCGGTGGGGCACCACGGTGATATCACGGTGGTCGCAAATGATGGTTCGATCTCGTTTCTCGCTGGAGATATCAACCGGACTTTCGAGCCGAGTGTTGGCGGTGGGCGCGGCAATTACCATTTTGCTCAGCTTGGCCATGGTGGAGCGAATTCACACGGCAATCACTATGGAGGAATTGAAGTTCGGGCCGGGGTTGCCCGGGATGGAACTCTGGGGGCGAGTGCTGATGGTGATATTCTTTTCGCGAGTGGCGGTGCAACAGATAATGAGTGGGCTGACAACGGAAATTATGCTCAACTCGGACATGGCGGTCGGGGATCACAGGGAAATCTTGGATTGCGGGACGTAGATGGAGATCCGCTGGAAACGTTCAACGTGATGGCGGGTCGCGATCTTACCTTTACCGCCGAAAATGGCGGGCCAAGCAGCTATGTGATGTTAGGTAGTGGAGGGCACGGGGCACGAGGCGATCATGTCGCTAACATCAACGTCTTTGCCGAGCGGGATATTAAGATAGCGGGTGGAAATCGCTTCACTGGTGTTCCCAATCCGGGAGAAGGTTATTATGTGAGCTATGGGCAGGGATCCCGGACCGACGGGAACAACGCTACGATCAATCAGGATCACGCGGCTAACCTGGGTTCCGGAGCAAACTTCAACCTGATGTATACCCGGGTTGTTCCCGGTACTCTCTCTATCGCAATCCGCCTCGACGATGGGACCATTGTTGGTTATCTGGCTGATCCTGAGGGCGACGGAACTTTGAATCCAACCGCCGACATTACAGCAGATTTCGGAACGGGCACCGAGACCATCCTTGCATCTGAGGTGGTGGGTAATGTTTCCTACAGTGAAGAAGGCACTTCGACGGTTACGTTTCTCCGGGATATGAATCCCGGAATGACAGCGTCACCTAATACTGCTAATCCCAATCCAGGTGATGCGGGAACTGTGAACCTGTGGATCACCTTTGAAACAGGAGATCACGATTTGACCTGGGCGCAGATCGGTAATGGTGGTTACGAGTCTGATAATGGAAACAATGTCGTAGACAACGGCCATCGCGGTAGTATCACCGTAGCCGCGAGGACTGGCATGGTCAGTCTCGAGAGTGGAACCGAAGATGGGTCCTACACTCAAATCGGTAACGGTGGATATGGTACAAAGGGGCATAACACCGGTGACATTCATGTTCGTGCCGGTCTTGATGTCAATCTGACTGCCGGCCTCGATCGGGGACAGAATCATGCTCAAATCGGTCACGGAGGTTGGGATGCCGATGGCAATCAAAGTGGTGTTATCAAAGTAAGTGCGGGAACGGGTGACCTCTTCACGAGTCTCGGGACAGGAAAGTTTGATGACATGGGTGATTTCGACGGCGACGGAAACGGGGATGAAATCCAGTTTGCTTCTTCAGCCCTCGGAGGCATTTCCCTGAAAGGTGGTGCCACTGAGAATAATGCTCAGATCGGTCACGGTGGCCGCAGTGCTGTTGATGGAAATGTGACAACATTGGACGGTGTTATCGCCGTCTCTGCCACTGGCGACATCGAATTGCTCGCAGGGGCCGGCTCGCGGGCCTACACACAGATCGGTCACGGTGGCTGGAACGAGAATCAAACCGTCAATATTACCGGGGATATTCACGTGATCAGTGAGAAGGGGGATCTTATGGTTGATGCGGGGACTGGCTCCGAGTCTTATGCTTTAATCGGTCACGGTGATGATCAAAACAACGATACTACCAATCTTGGTGGAGACCGGACCGGTGGCATTCAGGTCGTTGCCAACAAGATAACTTTGGACACCAGTGGCAGCGAAACTGCGTGGATAGGCCATTCGTTTGATCGAACAGCGAACAACAACAACCCTTTTGCGGCAGCTAACCTGGACCTCTCTACCATTGTCGGTAATTACACCCCGACAGGGGTTGGTTATCAGGTGATTGCACTCGATGGTTTTGAAGTGCTCAACGATGGCGCTGCAACCACGAGAGGTGATAACATTACCTTCACCGATGCTTTCAGAGACAATTTCATCACGCCAAATCTGGCGCTCGGTAATTTCGCCTACTCGGCTAAAAATATCACGGTTAACACCCAGCTTGATTATTCCAATGCGTTTGCCGCCGGTAATGGAACGGCTCAGGCGAATCAATTTAATCTGCTCGCTTCGGGGGACATCGACGTTAATTACAGCATTCAGAATCCCGGCAGCGGAGATATCAATCTCGTTGCAGGTGTTGGGAATGCTTTGGGTAATTCCGCCATTGTAGACGGACCTTCGCGTCTGACCGGTGAGTTTTATTCACAGGTCAATCACCTCTATTGTCCGCCTACCGCGTTCATGGATATCCTCAGTATCAAGGCTGATGGAAGTATGTTCGGCAACGACAATGGCACGACTCTGGGAGGGGCGGGGCTCGATCATGCGAATGGTCAGGTTTCGATCAACGCTTCCAGCAGAGCGATCGCGGTGGGTTCCCGCCTTGGAATGACCAATGTGCTGGGTTACTCAGTTGAGGTGTTGGCCGGCAATACCGGAAGCTCTACCTCGATTGAATCGGCTCAAATTGGTTTCCGGACTCTCGATGTGATTGGAGGGACCAATCAGGATGGCACAGACGCGAGATTCGACGCTGCGTTCGGTGACGCAACCGGTGATATCATGGTGCACGCAAAAGAAGGCGGAATTAATCTGGTCGGAGGAACCGGTGGCAGCACCTATGCTCAAATTGGTCACGGTGGTTATGACAACAGTGACACTCTCCCTGACATGGATCCGACCTTAAAAGGAATGATTTCGGTCGACGCCAGCTTTGGGGCGGTAGACGGAAATGTGACGGTGCAGGCTGGTATTGATCCTTCGGAGGGATCTGCAGGTTTCAGCTCCGACAGACAGTTTGCAATCATCGGGCATGGAGGCTTCGATTTGGATGGAGATCACGGTGGGGTGAATGCGGTGACCGGTGCCGGTGTTCCCGGACTCGTAAATGCGTTGGCCGGTGGGAACGCGACCGTGTTAATTACGCCTGCTGGTGTCATTCCTTCTTCTTTGAGTCTCACCGTAGGGCTTAATACAATCACGGATAACGGTTCCGGTGTATTGACTCATTCAACGGCTGGAGTGGTTGGTTCTATCGATTATGCAACGGGTATCGCAACCTTTACAGCGAATGCGAATCCCGATGGGGACACAATGGCTACGGCCAGCTATTCAAAAGACAGCAGTATCGTCGTGAAGGGCGCTGATGTTCTTGTTCAGGGAGGGGGCAATAATGTTGGCACTGATGATCACTTTGCGCAGATTGGACATGGTGGCAGAGCTTCTGAAGGAGATCTCGGAGGCGCGATCACAGTGGCAGCGTCCGGAACACTCGATATTCTGGCGGGAGCGGGTGATCGCTCATACGCACAGATTGGACATGGCGGCGATGGCTCGGTAGGAACTAAGGACGGAGTAATCACCGTCAGTTCAGGTGGTGATCTGACAATGAGAGGCACTTCCGGTGTTGCTGATGGAGCACCGAACTTCCCGTTTGCGACCGGAGTCGAAGGGTATGTTCAAATCGGTCATGGTGGGCGTGAGGCCAGCGGGAATGCAACAGGAAGCGTTCTTGTTTCATCCGCAGGTTCTATCTCAGGAGTCGCTGGTGACCGGACTAACGCCTATCTTCAGATCGGACATGGCGGGGCTGGTGCCAGAGGAGACTTCGGGCAGGAGATTCTCGGGGTCCGGGATCAGATCTCGGTCACGGCAGCCAATGATATCGTTATCTCCGGCGGAAACAACGGAGAGGCGGATGGCGGTGTTGATGGTCGCTACGCCTACGCATTGATTGGTCACGGTGGACGTGACGCCGACAATCCGAATCCCGGCGATCCCGGGTATACTGCTCCACCTACAGCTCTGGAGCGGGTTGGTAATACAGCTGATATCACAGTAACCAGTGCCACAGGTGATATTACGTTTACGACGGGAAGTCAGCGGGAAGCTTTTACTCAGTTGGGACACGGAGGGTCGCTCACCGACGGTGATCATGTTGGTAACATTCTCGTGAGTGCTGTTGCGGGGGGTATCACATTCGACGGCTCTTCTGTAGCCGGAGTTGATTCCGACGCGTCATCAAGTGAAACACCTCAGCATCGTTATGCTCAGCTGGGGCATGGTGGTTACCTCGCCTCCGGCGGTCATACCGGAACGATCGGGGTGACAGCGGGAGGACCAATCTCATTCTCAGGTGGAGATGAAAGTAACAATTACGCGCAACTCGGCCATGGCGGGCGTAACGACGATCGTCAGAACAGTGGCGGAAACAATTACAATGACCGCTATTTCAGCGGCACTCATTCCGGACAAATTGATGTCACGACGACAGCGGGCGACATCACTTTTACCGCAGGGGATGGTGATACGTCATACGGCAAACTCGGTCACGGTGGGTATGCCAGCGCTGCACTTCAAGCGGGTGAGGGACATAACGGAGCCATCAACGTGACCAGCGAGGCCGGTGCAGTGAATTTTGCTGCGGGCGTGGCCAATCAGGCGTTTGTTCAACTTGGTCATGGGGGACATACCTCCTACGGTGATCACAATGGTGCGATTACGGTGACTTCGCTTACCGGGGTGGATTTCAAAGCAGGCCAGACCACGAATCTCGGTGTGGATGGTGATCAGGCTTTTGCCCAGGTCGGCCATGGAGGTTATGACTCCAGTTTCGAAGCCCGGGACGTTCAGCCTCAGGGGGCTGCCAGCGCGTATCACATCAATACTCCAGTCGGAGACGCGATCGGAACTACCGGGGCAATTACGGTGCGGGCCGGGGTTGATGCTGCGGGAGCTGTTCTTGCCGGTGGCGCTGGCGCATCAATCAAGTTCACGAGTGGAAATGATGGCAATGCTTATGCGCAGCTCGGTAATGGCGGTGCTTCAACGAGAGGTGGGCATACCGGAGCAATTATTGCTCTTGCTGCTGACGAAGTGAAGTTCGATGCATCAAGTGTGACGAAGGTTGCTGCCGCGGGAAGTCCTAACGCCAATAGTTCCTACGTTCAGTTGGGGCACGGGGGGATTTCTGCTCGCGCAGATGCTTCGACTCGTGCCGGTCATGACGGTGACATCACCGTAAGTGCCGGAGCTGGTGGTGTTTCTTTCATTGGAGGAGACCAGAACGATAACTATGCGCAACTCGGTCACGGTGGCCGTGCCGCACTGGGTGACCATTCCGGAGATATTACTCTCGACTCTGTCGGCACGATCGCTCTGACAGGCGGTGACGACATGCGCAGTTACGCAATGATCGGGAATGGCGGTCACAATGCCGACGACACTGCGACCGACCTTGGAAACACCGGGTTTATCAAAATCAATCAGACGGCGGGTCTCGTTCAGACGGCCGGAGCAGCGATTAATCTTACTTCCGGTGGGGGGGAAGAGTCATTTGTTCAGATTGGACATGGTGGTACCTCCAATTCCGGAAATCACTCGAGCACGGCGTTTGAGATTACAACGAGAGGTGATTTGACTGTGAAAGCCGGCGACGGTTCAGGATTCGGTGACGACGGGGGAGGTGGTGAAATTATCGAGAATGGCCGCAAGGCATACGCGCAAATTGGACACGGTGGATACACTGCTTCAGCTGCAACTGGCGGTGGCCATGCCGGCGACATTTGCATCAACATCGACGGATCCCTCGATATGAGTGTAGAGGGCGGCGGGAACAAGAATCTCGGTGGCTATATGCAGATCGGCCATGGTGGTCGTGCCTCTGACGGTGATCATAACGGAAAACTCACTGTGGTGACGGGGGTTCGGACAGCGAATGGGGCTGGAATCAATATGAGAGGCGGTCTGGGATCAAACCAGTCAGTCCAGATCGGTCACGGTGGTCGCGACGTCGACGGCGCGCTGAGCGGGCGGATTTTTGTAGTGGCCGATAACAGCGGTGATCTCAACATGAGGGGCGGCAACGGTTATAGTTGGGTTCAGATCGGTCATGGTGATGGTGCCGGCGACTACGGTAACTTCGGAAGTGGAAGCAGCACGGGAACTCGTGAAGGAGGTCTTCAGATTTTTGTAGGAGGAGCAACTGAGGCAAGAGTTACCAATCAGAATAATGCGAATGTGCATCTTCTTCATCGCACCCAAACCGATGGTTCGGGTGGAACAACAGGTCTCAAGAACAACGCCAACAGCTACCTCGGCGGTGATGGTTACCAGTATGTAACCAACGGCGGAACGACCGTGATAGGTGCAAACGCCCCGGCCCCTGGCGGACTTACCGAGACGGTTCTTGAGAATGTGGGGGAAATTGCTGCTGGTAACATTGGTGGCGGAAACGTGGTCATGACCCTGAGTGGAAACAACACGATCAATTTGCCTACTGATCCGACGACACAATACAAAGACGATATCTTCAGTTTTATCGTTCTTTCGACCGGTAATTTGAATTTCAATCGCAGCATTCAAAATGCAGGCGAGGGAACAGTTGCTCTCGTTGCCGGTTGGAACGGAGTGCAGGATCCTTCTTCAATGGACTACCTGAATGAAGTCAGCGTCATTGATTTCTGTGATCCGGAAATCATTCCCGGCGCTGCCGATTTTAACGATTGCGATACTTTTGGAGTCGTAGCTGGTCAGACTGTTCCCATGGGTGGACTCGGTGGTCAGTCACAGGGCATTCTTACAGTTGGTAGCAGCACGCAAACCGAAGCAGTTCGTGTGGGTAGCCGATTGGGGCAGACCATTTTGAGAGGACGTCAGATTAATATTCTCAGCGGATCAGGTGCGAATGCGGCCACTCAGATCGGCTTCTATGGAACAGGTGTTAACGCCAGTGGTCTCAGCGGTGTCATTGATATCCAGGCTAAGGGTGATGTCAATGTGGCTGGAACTGACTTTTCCGGCGGCTTGAACATGACCGCCGGAACCGGAGCCGGAGCATACGTTCAGGTCGGTCATGGTGGTGCCGGCGGTGGCACAGGTGCCGGACCTACCGGTGCGGGAACTGCACCTGCAGATCCGACGGGAATCATCAACGGGTTAATCAACATCTCTTTCTGTGAGCCCGCTGCGATTAATATATCCGGAGGTAACACAGGAGCGGGTGCTTACGCGCAAATTGGACATGGAATTTCGGACGACACGGTGATTGGTGAATTCGCAGGTGGTGGGCGAAACGGTGATATCAGTGTCACTAATTTTACCAGTCTCTCGCTGAATGGCGGCTCAGGTGCCTCCAATACTTTTGCTCAGATTGGTCACGGCGGGGCTGATGAGTCAGGGGACAAGTCAGGATTGATTACGATCACTGGAACTTCGACTCCGGTTCTTCAAGGTGATTTGACGATGACTTCCGGCGCTGCTGGAGCGGGTGGATACACACAGATTGGTCATGGTGGAGGAGCCGGTTCTTTGCTCGGTGGTCAGGTCGGAGCGATAGATACTGCCTCCGCTGTTTCGGTAGCGAATGTCAAAGCAATTGGGATGACTGCAGGAGCCTACGGTGCCTACAGTCAGATTGGTAATGGCGGCCTGGGGTATCAGGGCGCGATTGGTGGCGATGTGAATGTCGCTGCCTCCGGGGACATAACGATGACTTCGGGTAGCGGCGATTTTGCGCATACCTTGATTGGCCTGGGCGGATCTACTTTGGGAGGTGTCGTTCTGGATGCTGAAATTGATGTTCAGACATCCGGTGGCGGCATTGCTCTGAATTCCGGATCAGGTGACTATGCATACAGCCAGGTCGGAATCGGAGGATCGTTGAATTCGGGAACTGTAAACACCGACAACTTCGTAGTTTCAGCGCTTAATGACATCGTTCTCACCAGTAATGGAGGAAGAGCGGCGCACACCATGATCGGTCTTGGTGGTGACCGTGTCATCGGAACCAAAACCGGTAATATCAGCGTGACTTCAACCGACGGCGGCGTCCAACTCAACTCAAGCAGCGCGCTGGATTCCTACAGCATGATCGGTGTCGGAGGCCAGGAAGGTTCTGATGGCAGCATTAGCGGTAACGTCACAGTTCAGAGCGATACTGACATCACACTCATGAGTGGATCCGGCGAAAATGCTTTCACCATGATCGGTCAGGGCGGAAACGGTGTCACTGGAACGAAGACCGGTCAGGTGACGGTTACAAGCGACAACGGGGGGCTTTCCATGACGGCGGGAACGCCGGCCACTACCGAAAACGATTCCTTCTCCATGATCGGTGCGGGTGGCCATGCTGACAGCAGTGGAGCCATCACGACAGGCGTGAAGGTGGATGTAGCAAATAACATCGCGATGACCAGTGGTGCCTCCCTCAAAGGATTCACCATGATCGGTATCGGCGGGCGCGATTCGAACGGCGACCACAATGCGAATATCGATGTGGATGCCGGCGGCACCCTTACGATGGTGGGCGGAACCAATACGGACGCTTTCTCCATGATCGGTATCGGAGGTTACAGCGCGACAGGGAATCTCGGAAGCGCTACGACCACAGTGGATGTCATGACCGGCGGTGCCATTGATATGGACGCCGGCGGTGGAACCCGCGCTTTCGTCCAGATTGGCGTAGGTGGTAGCGATTCAGATGGCGTGCATGACGGGCTTGTCACAGTTAATTCCGGAGGTGCCTTCTCCATGGATGGCGGTGGGAGTAATGCCTACGGAATGATCGGTATCGGAGGTGAGGATGCGGATTCAACCACCCTCGGGAGTGCGACTACTAAGATCAATCTGATTGCTGATGGTAACATCGACATCACGGGCGGGACCGGAGCGGATTCTTTCGTTCAGGTTGGGGTCGGTGGTGAAGACGCGGACGCCGATGCGATTGGTGACATTAAAGTCGAGTCACTCAATGGATGGGTGAATGTCAAAGCCGGTCCCGGAACCAACGGGGCGTATGCTCAGATCGGAAACGGCGGGCACCGGGTGACAGGTGATGCCAATGGCTTCATTGATATCGATGCGGCTACCTCATTCAGTCTTCACGGTGGTGCCGGTAGCCAGCGTAACTTTGCGTTGGTTGGAAATGGTGGAATTGAATCCAGAGGTGCCTATGGAGACGCAGACGACACCATCAGTGTGAATGCCGGAACGTTTGTTGATATCCTCGGAGGTGATTCTCATAATTCGTTTGCTCAAATTGGACACGGAGGTCTCGCCTGGTCCGGAACCGTTTCGATGATGGCTGACATCGATGTAACCGCCGGAACAAACATCACTCTTACCGGCGGTCTGAATTCCAGTGAAGATGATTCCTGGGCTATGATCGGTCATGGTGGAAATGATCCTGACGCCGCGACTATAAATGGTGATGTTCGTGTGGATGCCAGAAACGGAACCCTGAAGCTTGAATCGGGGAATGGTTCTACCGATACCGGTAACTTCACTCAGGTTGGGCACGGTGGTCCTCTTACCGAGGGAGCCATGGACGGCCGTATCGTTGTGCTCGCCAATGCTATTGACATGGACTCGGGTGGTATGGCAGATGCCTACGCTCAGATCGGTCACGGCGGGTTTGATACTGATAACGCCCTCGGTGGAACACTCAGTGGTGACATCTTCATCAATGTGGATCCTACGGCTGGCAACGCTGTTGTCGGAGGTGGTGGAAACATCACTCTGAATTCTTCAGGTCTCTCTGATGCCTACACACAGATTGGTCACGGCGGCAGTGAGCGCGTTGCGAATCTGTCCGGAGATATTACTATCGGGAAAGCAGCTGACATTGTTCTCAAGGGTGGTGGAACTCGCGCCTACAGCCAGATTGGTCACGGTGGAGGAACACCCGGGTCTACCGAGGCTTCGACGAAGTCAGGTTCGATTACGATTACGGAATCGAACAACATCACTGTCGAGGGCGGAACGGGTTCCGATTCCTACGGACAAATTGGACACGGTGGTAATGAGAATCTAGGTAACACCAATGGAGACATTCTAATTACGACTGCGGGTGAACTTGATATCACGGGCGGTTCCAGCACCGACGCATATGCACAGGTTGGCCACGGAGGTCATCTCGCAAATGGAGATCATGGGGTTGCCGCTGATGAGATTCGCATTTTAGCAGGTGCGCTCGATCTCAATGCGACTGCAGGTGGAAGTGGCGGAGCTTATGCTCAGCTGGGACACGGTGGATACAACACAGATGGAATTCTTACTTCAGACATCTTTGTTAACTTCAACGAGTTAACTCTGACGCCTATCATTCCGGCTGTTCCCGGAACCCTGACGATGCATTCGGCATCCGCGGACAACGCCTACACCCAAATCGGTCATGGCGGAGCGAATAGTGGAACGGAGACCAACTCGAAGGATGGCGATATTCTCATAGGTGGATTCACTTCGGTAGCTATGAATGGCGGCGACGGCGCTGCTGATGCCTACTCCCAGATCGGGCACGGTGGTGACGAGAACCGCGGCGATGCCGGCGGTGTGGTTGCCGTAGCAACAACCGGTGCGGTGACAATGGCTGCCGGTGACGGTTCTGATGCCTACGTTCAGATCGGACACGGGGGACACGATGCTTCCGGTGCTCTCGGAACAGCCGGAGATGTTACTGCAGTGAGCGCCCTTGGAGGCGTTGATATGGATGGTGGCAGCACGCGCTCCTACGCTCAAATAGGTGCCGGTGGCTTCAATGCGGATGGAACGATTATTGGTCATACTTTCGTGAATGTTCACCCGATTACGATGGATGTTGCCGGCGCAGGTGCGATCACAATGAACAGCGGCTCCGGAACCGGTGCTTATACACAGATCGGAATCGGTGGCGAAGACTCCGATGCTGACAAGACAGGTGATGTCAATGTGCTCGGTGATTCGTTTGTTCTCGCTGCCGGTGGCGGCGATGCCTACTCACAGATTGGTGCGGGTGGAGGGCTCATTGGCGGAGGCAGTTTGCCTTCAGGCGACATCACTTCCAATACAACGGTGACAGCTACGACCGGTAGTATCAGTCTTGATTCGTCTACTGCGACAGGCCAACAGGCATATACCCAGATTGGTGGCGGAGGGTTGATCCACGATGGATTGATGAGTGGATTTACAACCGTTACCGCTTCGCTTGGCGATGTGGAGTTGAAAGGTGGTGCCAACAGTAACAACTATTCAATGATCGGCCTCGGTGGAACCGGATCTGGAAATGCGGCGACTCCGGTTGCGAATCTGACTGGTGCAAACACGACCGTCACGGCAGTGAATGTTACGATGATAAGCGGTGACGGTCCTTCTGCCTACACCAAGATCGGTTCAGGTGGGGGTGCCAGCGGTGGCGGAAATTCATTCGTAGGCACGATTGAGGGAACGACCACGGTAACCGCGAGTGGCGCTGTTTCTCTGACCTCAGGTGCAAATTCAGCAACCCGGGGAAGCTTCTCACAAATCGGTATTGGAGGTCTTGGTGCTGATGCGTCAACGATGACAGGAGACACCCTGGTTACCTTTGGTAACGGACTGAGCCTCAATGCATCGAACGGTGGGGAGAACGCTTACGTTCAGATTGGTGCCGGTGGGCAGGATGCTGACGGAACCATCACAAGTAACACCCGGGCTACGGGAACTGGTGCGATCGTTCTTATGTCAGGCACGTCGGGAAATGCCTACAGTCAGATCGGACTCGGCGGAGCCGCCAGTGATGGCGTTCGAACCGGAAATGTTCTCGTGGGAGGCGATTCGTTGGTCATGAGTGCTGGAAGCGGTGGCAATCGCAATTACTCGCAAATCGGCAACAAGTCTGGTGCGGCGGGAACTTCAGGATTCGTCACAGCGAATATTGGCGGTGCGATTACGATGACCGGTGGCGGTGGTTCTGAGTCAGCGGCTCAGATCGGACACTCGATTGAGAACGCCAGTGAGACGATCAACGGCACTATCTCGATCGTTGCAGGAGGTGATATTGGAATCAATGGTGGAACGGACGTCACTTCCGGTGCTATTATCGGCCACGGTGATACTGATGGCTCAGCTCCCGGCACAAGAACCGGTGGCTTGAATGTTTACACAGACGGTTCGATCACACTTTCCGATGGAACTACCGGTGCAGCGCTTATCGCTCACCAAACCGGTGATGGTGCAGGATCAGTTGATTACGCCGCCGGAACCAGTGGCGGCGACAATGGCTTCTCTCTCGTCGGTTTGAGCGGAATTAATATGGCTTCTATTCTGCGTCAGCAGACCGGAAATGGTGGCACCCTGATCACACTTGCTGAAACAATCGGTGCCGCGACTTCCACTGACGATGTGCTCATTGCATCCGGAGGAGCGGGCGTTCTCACTATTGGAGACGGTGCGCAGGCCAATGTATCGTTCAGTTCAATGAATCATGTTAATTTGCTGAGTGGTGGAAACCTTTCCATCCTCACGGGACTGCAGAATGCCGGGTCCGGAAACATGAACCTTCTTGGAGGCTGGGCCAATACCGGCTCAACAATGGCGATGATGCCGGACATGACGATGTCGGGCGTCTTTGATGCCACCTCATCTGATTTCCAAACAGTCAGCCTGCCGGATTTCCAGTCGATTGCAGTGGCGGCAATGCCGGCCGCAGCTGAGTTCGGTGCCAATAGCGGTCAAGTCCTCATAGGTGACGGAAGCCAGAGTGCCGGTATTGCGGTTGGAACCGCTGGCGGCCTTAGTCAGGTTGCCGGGTACGGTGTCGTTATTCAGGGCGGCAATACTTCTGCGAACGCTTCTGCTCAAATTGGTTTCAACAATGGGGATAGCACCTCTACAACCGGTAGTATCAATGTGACGACACACGACAATGGACTCTCTGTCCTCGGCGGAACCGGAATCGGAGCCTTTGCTCAAGTCGGTGACGGGGGGAGTGGTGGCACTTCCAATCTCGACGGGAGTATCACAATTGATCTTACTGCCGGAACTGTGGATGGTGTGCTTCAAGTCACTGCAGGAGGTGATCAGTCCTATGCACAAATCGGAAATGGCGGTTTGGGAGCCGGCGGAACCAAGGGGGGGGATGTAACCGTCACAGCAAATGCCGTCACGATTCAGGGTGGCAGCGGATCCGATGCATATTCAAGGATTGGAAATGGTGGAAGCCGTGGTTCCGGAGATATTGCAGGCTCGGTTGGTGTGACATCAACAATGGGTGACGTTTCCGTGGTGGGGGGAGTCGATGACTTTACCGAGGCTGCGATTGGAAATGGTGGAACCAGTTACAACGCTGTTAACTTCACCGGAGGAACCACCGTCACTTCAGCTGCGAATGTGGTTGGCACCGCAGGAGACGGGGTTCAAGCCAGTGTTCAGATTGGAAGTGGTGGTATTGAGGTAAACATTTCGTCTCTGATCAACGCCGTTTCCGTTACTGCGGTGAATGACATCAGCCTGACCGGCGGATCGGATATCCGGTCATATTCCCAGATAGGAAATGGTGGCGCCACAGCCAATGGAAGTATGAGCGGGGCAATTGACGTTATTGCCGGCAACGACATCATCATGGTGGCAACGGCCGGAGACAAAGGTGCCTATACCAAAATCGGTCATGGAGATGATCTTTATTCGCCGACTTCCTCGATCGATGCTCTCGGGGGATCCGGTGCGAGGGAAGGGGATATCACGGTGACTGCCGGTTCCGATATCGCATCTGCCGACAGCATGATTGGACACGTAAATCACGTATCCAGTGCGGTTGCCCTCGGTGGAGTGACACAGATTGCGGCGAGTGCCAATGCTGTGACGGATCCATCCGGAGGCTCCATCATCGCAGACGAGAACAGTGAATTCACGGGTGTCGATGAGTTGAGGTTTTACGTTGCAGAGCGTTCGAGCAACGATATTCAGGCGGATGCGCTCCTGAATGGTGAGGCCTTTATCGGTGCGGAGACTGACCCATCGATTCTGCAACGTGATGACGAGTTTACCGTAAACATTACCGGTGTTGCTCCTTCTATGCCCGGTGAACATGGTAATGCAATCAATACGGGGCCGTCCCCGACAAATGCGGCAAGTTTTGCCTTCTACTACAACTCAATCGAGCTGACAAACCCACCCGTGGTCATCCCGGGAGGGAGTGAAGGTGGCGGAAGCGGCGATGGCGGTGCCGACGTTGATGGAGAAGGTTCTGCCGGAGGTGGATCAGACAGGACTTTCCTGAGTGTTGCAGAAGCTCGTGAGCTGTATCCTGAAGATAAGTTGCTGGAAGAGTGGCAGCGTGAGAACGAAGGCCTGTTCACCGGGTTCAGTCCGTTTGGAATGTTCTTCGTTGGATTTGATCATTACGATGTGAATGGAAATCCAACCTTTCACTTCGTCTTTGCCAATGAACTGGATTCCTCATTAATCACCCCACCTGAGTTTGAGGATGTCCTCGAGTCTCAGGAGCAGATTCTCGAAGAAGAGGAGGAAGGCGCAGAATAAGGGACAGGGCGATTTTGCCAGGTCCGGCCGGAGACAGATTCACGGTGACTTTACCGGATGCGATCAGGCAAGGCGCTGAATACCGATGAGGTAGGGCGCCTTGTTTCTCCGGTTGGAGAACTCATATCGGATCACTGAATAGTGATCGGCGCAGAGCGCTCCTGCCCATTGGTCAACTTGTGAAGCTTCCTCGCTTCCACCTTCATGTCCAATGTAGGCGACAATCGTAATGACGCCGTGGATGGAGAGATGCTCCGTAGCGGTTTTCAAGGCAGAGAGGGTTGAGTCTGGAACCGTAATGATTTTTTGATCCCCGCCCGGAAGATAGCCAAGATTGAACATCACAGCTTTCACTTCACCTTCGAGATAGTTTTTCATGTTGCCATGGCTGTCTAGATGAAGTCTTACCGATTCCGTTTCAGCGAGCCGGTTCCGGGTTTGTTCGATCGCCTCTTCCTGAATATCGAAGCCGATGACAAGACCGGATGCGCCAACGAGACCAGCGAGAAAAAGGGTGTCATGCCCGTTTCCTATGGTGGCATCGACGACCGTGTCACCTGCATCGACGGTGGCAGCAACGAGTTGATGCGCCATCGTGGTCGGGCGGGGAAATCGAGGTTTCGGATGAGCCATGATGAGGCGGGAAAAACGTGATCAGATCAAGTTGGAGCGAAGATCCGCTTCCTCAGGAAGAGGGGCATTCGTGAAAAGGTGTTGAGCGAGCCGTGCCGCATACCAGGGGCCGTTCATGACGCCTTTCGAGCCGAGACCATTGAGGAAGGCTACGTTGGAATGCTCTGGGTGAACTCCCATGAAAACCTGGCTTCGTTTGATGATAGGGCGCACTGCCGCTTTTCGGCCTGTGACTTCGATGGGGGCGGAAGTGATCGATCTGATTTTCTGCATCACTTCGGCTTCGCCTTCGTCGGACGGCTCAATTCGATCAAAGTCGTGTTGATAGGTGGAGCCGGCCCGAAAGATTCCATCTCCTCTCGGAATCATCCAGCCTCCGCTATTGATGATGCGGTTCTCCGATTCGAGAGAGGGTATTTTTAAATCCAGAATCTCCCCTAGAGCGGGATGCATTGTGATCCAGTCAAAAAAGCGATTCTGATTTCCCATCCAACCTTCACAAAAAATGATTTTTGAAGCTTCGACGTTCTTCCAGCGAACCCCCGTATCAGTAATCGAAACATCATCAGCGGAGAGATCTCCGATCGCATAGGAAATCCGTTCAAGGAGATGTTGGCGTGTCACTTCGAGAAACTGCGGCACATCGAGCCAGCCGCCACGTTTCATCTCAAATCCACCTTCAGTCGCGTTGATTGAATCGTGCAGCGCGCCGAGGGGGCTGTGAAACTCTTCCAGTTTTGCCGGGTCCTTGCGAAGTCGATCCTCCCATGCCTTTTTTTCTCCCGGATTGCGAAAGAGGCGCGCGATGGTCTGATGATGGAAGAACTTGGCGTCGTGATCGTTCTCGAGTTCCCAATAAAAATTGAGCGCGTAGTTGAGCCGCTCGATTACCGCCTCAGACAGATTAAAACGCGATCCAGTCAGTGGTGTGAGAAGGCCGGCCGCAACTTTTGAGGATGTCACGGCTTCGTCGCGATCTACTACGAGAACTCTCAGGTTCCCGCGGAGGAGCTGCCAGGCCATCAACGATCCGGCGAGACCCTGACCTACGATAATTGCGTCGACTTTCATTGGCACAGAATAGGAGGGAGCAGTTTCATTGTTAAATCTGGAGATGCAAGATTGTCGAGACGCTAGCCGGAAGTGTCGATCAGTCAAAGATTCCCCGCAGCGGGAAAGGGGGATGACATGAAGCGGTGTATTAACCCTCGATAAAGGCGACCGAAGAGCAATCCTAAATTTAGTTAAGTTGTATTAGTTATTAGTTTTTATAAAATAAATGATTGTCAGATAAGGGGAAAGCGTGCAATATGATAAGGACTCAATTTTTTAGAAAAACCGGACTTATGAAGCTTTTCAACTTTTCTTCGATTGTTCTTTCCGTTTTGTTGCCTGTCGCAATCACTCTGGTTGGATGCAGCGATCCTCAAAAAGAGGCGACGCGAACCTTGAATGACAAGGGGTATGAATTGGAAGTTCGTGATTTGCTGGTGGCTGCAGGCGCTGGTGATTCTGAAAGCATCGCCCTGTTCAAGGAAGCTGGATTTGATATCGATACTCCCGATGAGAAGTTGAATACGGCTTTAATCAGGGCTTCAGGTTCCGGTCATACGACCACCGTGGAGAAGCTTCTGGGAATGGGCGCGGACCCCCGCCATGTTAACGAGCAGGGGCGAAACGCGCTCATCGTAGCATCAGCTAAAGGGCACGAAGCCGTTGCCCGTGTCCTTATGGCACGTGGTGCGGAAACTGAGGCCAGCGACATCGAGGGATGGAGTGCTCTTTCCATCGCGGCATACAATGGACACGAGAATCTGGTTTCACTTTTGTCTTCGCATGCCAGTTCCGCTGATCTGGATGACGCTCTTCTCGTCGCCAGCTTCACCGGAGATTCCGAAGTGATTCAAACCCTTCTCAGTCAGGGCGCAAATATCAACGCAAGAAGCCCCGAGAGCCGCACTCCGCTGATGATTGCTTCCGAAGGCGGGCATCTTTCGGCAGTGCGCACTTTGCTTCAAAATCAGGCCAATCCTTACGCTGTGGATAACGATCAGTCTACCGCTGTAATTCTTGCTGAAGAGGCGGGGCATCCTGAAGTGAAAGAGTTCATTCTCAATCCGGAAGGATGGGGGCAGTCGGAGCAGGGCTCTCTGGTTAGCGAGGAAATGAAGATGGCCCGAACCGCTCTCATTGAAAAATCTGCGGTCGAGGAAACGCTCACTGCAAGCGCTCCGGCCACTGTTGCTGCGACTTCGACAACAGCGGCGACGTCAGCGTCGCCCTCTCCTTCGACAGGAGCTTCCCTTGAACAGCCTGAGGTTAGTGCTCCTCTTCGTGAGAAATCTCAGAAGGTAAGAGAGGAAGCGAAGGAAAAGCCGATCGTTGCGCTGAATGGTTCAAGGATCAGTTCTACCGATCCTAAAATCGCTCCCGTAAAATCGATGGTGCTCGCAGCTTATCACGAAGAACCGCTTCCTGTGGTCGTTGAGAATGTTGACGGTAAAACCGCGAATATCCGGATGATGAACGCGACCTCCGGAGGTGGAATCGAAGTATCAAAGGGGGCAACGATTCCCGGCACCAATTACGAAGTGAAAGAAGTTACCCGTAAATTTGTGAGTTCAAAGGAAGGGAAAGGACGGATGGTTGATGTCTCCCGCGTCGAGATCGAAGACAAAATCACCGGAAACTCCCATCTTCTCGTGAAAGATGTAAGCGGGCAGACCTCCGACTCGTATGCGATTCTTACTTCGGCCGACAGTAAATACCGCTACGTGGTGAAGGCTGGCGATGTCTTTCGAACTGCAACGGTGCAATCCGGTGAGACCGATTATCAAGTGCTCGACATTCGGCCCTCCGGCGTTGTGATCAAGAATCTCAAGAACGAGGAAGTTACCACGGTAGCGCGTGACGGGGTTATTAATCCCTGATCCTCTTTAACCGTTTCGCCGGATAGATCTTCCGGCGATCTGCTTTTCGGGCCGCTGCATATGCCGCGGCCCTTTTCAGCTTTGCCTCTAAACGACGGTTCCGTCCGGAATCGTTGAACTTTTAGGAATTACGACGATGCCATCACGGATGTGGCACCACTCGTTGTCCTCATTGACGCGGTCACCCGGATCGATCCTTACGTTTTTGCCAATGCTGACATTCTTATCGATGATCGCTTTGCGGATGAATGTTCCTTCACCGATTTTGACCGAGCTTTCACTGTAGGAATCTTTGTCCGCGATTTCGAACTTGTCGTAAAAATCAGCCCCCATAACGATCGATTCGTAGATTTCACATCCGGATTCGATTACGGAGCGGACCCCGATGATAGAACTTCTGATTTTTGCGTTCGAAATAATACAACCATCGGAGAGCAGGGCTTCTTTGATGTCCGCGTTATTGATTTTGCTGGCAGGGAGCAGGCGTGATCTGGTGTAGACCGGGTTGTTGTGATCAAAAAAGTTAAATTTGGGAACCACCTTGGTGCACTCCAGATTGGCTTCGTAAAACGAGGCGATCGTTCCGATATCTTCCCAATAACCGCGGAAAATGTGGGTGTAGACATCCTTTTCTTCAATCAGTGACGGAATGATGTTTTTGCCGAAGTCTTCAAAATCGTTGTCGAGAGCTTCTTCAAGGACGTTGCGATTGAAGAGGTAAATTCCCATGGAGGCCTGAAACTTTTCTTCATGTCCCTCATACCCCGCCCCTTCGAGCAGCGTCCTGGGCATCGTAAGCCCGTCGAGGATCTCGTCATTGTTGCCCGGCTTCTCGACGAACTGTGTGATACAACTCTCATCGTCAGTATGCATCAGGCCGAATGCTCTCGCGGGGTCGCGATCAACCGGGGTGGTGGCGATCGTGAGCTCTGCACCGTTCGCCTTGTGCTCCTTGATCATCTTGCGGAAGTCCATCCGGTAGAGCTGGTCACCGCTGAGGATAAGGAAGTATTTGTAGGGCTTTTCGAGGAAATAACTCAAATTCTGGCGAACCGCATCGGCTGTTCCCTGATACCAGTTGTTGTCCCCCGGGGTCTGCTGAGCGGCAAGGACATGGACAAAGTTCTCTCCAAAATGATCGAATTTGTAGCCGCTTGTGACGTGCCTGTTCAAAGACTCGCTGTTAAACTGGGTTAAGACATACATCTGACGGATACCCGAATTGATGCAATTACTGATGGGGATATCGACGATTCGATATTTTCCCGCGAGTGGTACCGCCGGCTTCGAGCGATTGTGAGTGAGAGGGAAAAGTCTCGATCCCTGGCCTCCTCCCATGATGATCGCTAAAGTTCCTTTGAGAGATTTATTTTGATTGGTAACTGGCATGATTCGCAATAAATGATATCCGCACTCAGAGAGAATGTAGATTGTTTTTGTAACATTTTTTTTGATAAGGGGGCGTTGCCGCGTAAGCTGGATTTTCTCTAAATTACAATATTTTTCTATGTGCGGTATTATTGGATACGTTGGAAAAGCCAGCGCGGCGCCCATTCTTTTGGACGGGCTGAAGCGACTTGAATATCGGGGCTACGATTCGTCAGGTCTCGCGATTCTCGATGCGAGTTCGCACATTCAATTGCGGAAAAAGAGCGGTCGTATTGCCAATTTGCGGGAGGAGCTTTCCGCTCACCCGGCTGCGGGCAATTGTGGAATCAGCCACACTCGATGGGCCACGCACGGTCAGCCCTCCGATGAGAACGCTCACCCGCATCGGGATCAGAGCGGCCGACTCGTTCTCGTTCACAACGGGGTCATTGAAAACTATCAGGTTCTAAAAGACCGTCTCGAGCTGGATGGTCACCGGTTCCTGTCCCAGACAGATTCTGAGGTGCTCGCGCATCTCATCGGTCTCGCCTTTGACAATTCCAAAGAAACCGATCCGGAAAAGCGACTTGTGGCTGCGGTGAGGGCTTCGTTGCCGAAGGTGTCGGGAACATACGGGATAGTGGCCATGCATGAAGAAGCGCCCGGATTTCTCGTCGGCGCACGTCTTGGCAGCCCACTGGTCGTCGGACTCGGAAAAGGGGAGAATTTCCTCGCCTCGGACGTGGGCGCGATTGTCTCGCACACCGCGGATGCAATTTACCTGCAGGATCGCGATTTGGTATGTCTCAAAGCGGATGACTTCACAGTGGAGAATGTCGATGGTGACGCCGCCAGCTACGAGGTGAGCAAGGTGGAATACACCGCAGAAGAGGCTGAGATGGGGGAATTCCCCCACTACATGCTCAAGGAGATCTTCGAGCAGCCATCCTCGATTCAAAATGCCTTTCGTGGACGGTTGATCGATGACGAAGCGTCAGCGCTCCTAGGTGGATTGCAATTGACGCCGCGTGAGTTACGCGATGTTGATCGCATTGTCTTGTGCGGCTGCGGAACCGCTTCGCATGCTGCGATGGTGGGGGAGTATTTGATCGAGCACCTCGCGAGAATTCCCACGGAAGTGGAAACTGCGAGCGAGTTCCGATACCGGAATCCTCCTCTTGATAAAAACACGCTCGTATTCGTCTTAAGTCAGAGCGGTGAAACGATCGATACGCTGGCAGCGATGCGGGAAGGTCAGCGGAAAGGGCATCGGGTTCTCGGAATCGTCAATACCGTAGGCTCGACAATCGCTCGTGAGTCCGACGGTGGAAGTTACCTCCACTCGGGCCCTGAGATTGGTGTGGCGGCGACGAAATCCTTTACCTCCCAGGTCACGGTATTAACGCTTTTGGCAATTCTGTTAGGCCGCATGCGTCACCTTTCGGTCGACTACGGGAACCGGCTTCTCCACGACCTCCGCGAGATTCCCGCGAAGGTGGAGAAGATCCTTCAGCAGACTGAGCACATCAAAAAGATCGCGGAGAAGTATATCGACGCGCCGGGCATGCTCTTTCTGGGGAGACAGTTCAATTATCCGACCGCCCTCGAAGGAGCTCTGAAGATGAAGGAAATTTCCTACATTTTTGCGAGTGGTCATGCCGCGGCGGAATTGAAACATGGAATTATTGCCCTCGTCAGTGAGGAAGTGCCGAGCGTTTTTATCATGCCGAGAGATTCGGTGTATGAGAAAAACGTCAGCACCCTCGAAGAGGTTAAAGCGAGAAAAGGTCCCGTTATTGCGATCACTACGGAAGGATCAACCGAGTTGGAGCGAATCGCTGATGACGTAATCTACATTCCCGAGACGGCCGAATGTCTCACTCCGCTTTTGAGTGTGATCCCGCTTCAGCTCTTGAGTTATCACTTCGCGGTGGCGAGAGGTTGCGATGTCGATAAGCCGCGAAACCTGGCGAAAAGTGTCACGGTCGAGTAACGATTTTCTGGCTGACAGCGGGACCAAAGTAAGAGAAACTTCAAGGGACTTGAGATGACACCGCAATGATGGAGGAAGACGAGAGCTCGACTGATACAGCGCAGGGAACACCGATTAGACAGATTGCAGTATTTCTGCCGAACCGGCCCGGGGCGTTTGTGGCTATTCTGGATCTGATGAAACTGAATCAGGTCGTGGTACTGGGACTTTCGGTTCAGGATTCTATCGACAACACCGTGGTGAGATTGATCGTTAACGATCAGGACACCGTCGAGACCCTGTTCATGGAGAAGGGGATTCCCTTCAATTCGACGGAACTCGTCGTCGTGGAGTTGAGAGAGGGCGCCGAGCAGATGCCGGCGTGTCTCCGTTGTCTTCTTGAGGCGGAAACCAACATCCACTTTATCTACCCGTTGCTGACGCAACCGAACAGCGCTGCTGCTCTCGCTCTTTGCGTGGAAGACAACGATTTCGGAAATTCTGTCCTCTCGCGTGCCGGGTATAAAGTGCTTCGGCAGGAAGACCTCAGTCGCTAAGCAGTAGGTGACTTGCTGCTCTTGAACGGAGCAGCTCAAGTAGCGGCCCGCCGGAAAAGCGTTTCGACTACATTCCTGACGTATTGTTCGTCGGAGAGGCCTATTGTAATCTCTTCGGGAAATTCAGCCATTTCACGATAGTAGTTGGCGAGTGCTTCAAACAGCTGCAACCGGGCCCGGGGCTCCAGCTCGTTGCGTCGAACCACCGCGTCGAGTGCGATGCGTGCTTCATCCGGGGTGACCTGCTGCCGGAGGCGACTCTCAAGATGAGGCTTAGCGGCGAATGAATTCTCGTCTTTCTCCATCAGTTCGCTGAACCGGGGCGCAAAGGGTCTTGTTTCGCGAATCACGAGTGTGCCGGCTGCGATGTCGCCGATTCGCTGGCACTTTTGCGTGACGAGGCACGAGAACCCACCGAGAAGATAGAAATTTGAGGGAAGGAGATCGAGGAGGCGGAAGAGATTCCGGATGATGATTTGCTTCAGTCCGAGCGAAAGGCCCCGCTCATCGATGACCCGCAATTTCATAAGCCGTTTTCCGAGCGTTTGGCCGGACCAGAGCCATTCAGTAATGATTCCGTAGAAAATGGCCAGCGCAAACTGAGCGACGATCATAAATCCGTTTCCAAAATCGGAGAGGATATCGTTTAACAGAGGGATCCCTGAAGCGGCAATGCTCAGGAAGTGAACGACCTGGCTGATCAATATCGTGAGGGCGAGAATCACCGCAAGATCCACCGCGAGGGCGAGGCACCGGCTGATTGGGCTTGCGATGGGAATCGTGAAGGCGACACCCTCGGGTGTTTGAATGGTGAGAACTGTGGTTCGGCCAATCATGCAGCGAGCTCAGGTTTGCGACGTCCGGAGAAAGTGAGAAAGAGAATTAAACAGAGCAACTGGACCGCTCCGAATCCAATCTTCCACGGGTAGAAGAGGGGATCGTGATACTGGGAGAGAAACGATTCGACGATGCCCGCCCACACTAACATGAGTGCGGCTCCGCCGACGAGCGTGATGAGATCCCCGCGGATTCGCGAAAAGCGTGCCCGGAGTTTCAGGTTGGTTCTCCAGCCGAACATGGTGTGGGCAATGATGAAGCCGGCCTGCCCGCCGATGAAGATGGCGGGGAGTTCAATCGATCCGTGCGGCAATAGCCAGGCGGTTAGAAAGGTTCCCTGACCATCCGAGAGGTAGTCAAAGATGACGACACCAATCAGGGTTCCGTTGTAAAAGAGGAGAATCAGCGTGAAAACTCCCCATAGAAAACCGACGACCATCGTCATGATCGTGACTTTCGTATTGTGAGTCATGAGCTGTGCTGAAAACTGATGCCTTCCCTGGAATGCGTCAAAGTCCTGTTTTTCCTCCCGCGCGACCCGTTTGGAGGGTTTCTCGTTGAGGTGGCTGAATTGTGGCGGGATAAAATCCGACTTCAGCTCGTAGTTGAAATTCAGCGCAGCTGCTCCGAAGCCGGCTCCAATCCAAAAAGTGCCGATGGAAAGGGCGAAGGCTATCCAGTGCCTGCGAAAAGTCGCCGGGAAATTCCGCGTAAGCCACTCCCAGGGGCGGAAGCGGACCTTTTCGCCGCCGTCTTCATGCAGCCGGCTGTAGGCGCGCGCGACGAGGTTCTCGAGAAACTGTGAGGTCTCGGCCTCCCCCGCGAAGGTTTTCATTTTCACGAGATCAGCTGAAGTCCGCTGATAGAGGTAGAAGAGGCGCTTTGCCTGATCGAGTGTGAGTCGATGGTCCCGGTTATCGTCCTGAAGGCGGAGTAGTTCCACGAGTTCATCCCAGAACGGGCGCTCTTTAGCTACGAATTTGTCGAGATCGAGAATCACGGGCAAAGTATTGTCGTTATCGCCGTTTATGGCAACACTGATGCAGGCAAAATGTACGCGTTTTTAAGTGGTTTCGATACGCTATCCGGTGAAACTTTGCCGGCTTACCGGGGTTGACTAGCTCAGCGAAAAGCTGGCAAGGTTTACCCTGTTCCTCAGTCCCGATCCATCCCGAGATGTCTTTAATTCCTTTACTCACCCGTGTCTCTATCAACAGCGGATGCACGGATGCCCCCAAGTGCGAAGCAATTCTTGCTGAAGCGGCCGCGAATCATTCTTCTCTGGTGGATGCGGTTTTTGATGCCGGCCTCGTCGATGAAGAATCCTTCGCGCGGAGTCTTGCCAAAGAGGCGGGGCTTGAGTTTGTTGCAAAATCCGAACTTGATCTGACGACGGCACTGCACCGGCGTTTTCCTGCAAAGGTCGCGTTGAAACACTGCCTCCTTCCCGCGCGGATAGACGACGATGAGATTTGTCTGATGACCTATGATCCGTTTGATCTTGAGGCACGTCAGGCCGTGGGGCGTGAAATCTCCCTCCCGGTGACCTGGGTCGTGAGCACCCGCTTCCGTATCATGGAAGGATTGCGCCAGGGCTATGGCGTCGGTGCCGAACAGTTCGATGAGCTGATCGAAGGTCGCGACCCCAATGCACGTGACGACGATGAGCAGGAGGTTACGCAGCTCGACGAAGAGGAGGAGGAAGCCTCGGTCATGAACTTCGTGAATCAGATTTTTCGCGAAGCGCTGCGTGAAAGGGCGACCGATATTCATATCGAGCCACTGGAGAAGAATCTCCGAATTCGATATCGCGTTGACGGAGCCCTTCAGGAAGTCGCTGTTCCGCCTGACATTCGCGCCTTGCAGGCCTCGCTGGTTTCCCGTCTCAAGATCATGGCCCAGCTCGATATTGCCGAGCGCCGCCTTCCGCAGGATGGACGTATCAACCTCGAACTCGACGGATCTCCTGTCGATGTTCGTGTCGCGACGATACCGTCGGTGAACGGCGAGAGTGTTGCTCTCCGTCTCCTTACTCGACAGAATTTCGATATTGCGATGTTAGGACTCGATGCTCCGACCCGGGCGACAATTGAGGGGCTCCTCAAGCAACCTAACGGAATCATTCTTGTGACCGGCCCGACAGGTTCCGGAAAGTCGACGACGCTCTATACCTTTCTCAAGCAGCTCAATACCAAGGATACCCGCATCGTCACAGTTGAAGATCCTGTGGAGAACCGACTTGATGGGGTGATCCAGATTGCGATGAAGCCCGAGATCGGTCTGACCTTTGCGACGGGACTTCGTGCCATTCTCCGTGGCGATCCGAATATCATCATGGTGGGGGAGATGCGGGATTTGGAAACCACTGAGATTGCGATTCGCGGAGCTCTGACCGGTCACCTTGTCTTCAGCACCCTGCATACGAACGATGCCGTCTCGGGGATTACCCGGTTACTCGATATGGGAATCGAGCCTTTCCTGATTGCCTCTTCCGTGCGCGGCTTTCTGGCACAGCGCCTGGTGCGTCGTTTGTGCGTCGATTGCAAACGTCCTGCGACGCTCGACAATCAGGAACTCGATGAAATTGGATTTCCCGAATCCATGCGTGCCGGAATTCACGAAGCGGTGGGTTGCCGGTCTTGTCGGGATACGGGGTATAAAGGGCGAATGGCGATTTTGGAAATCTGTCTCATTACTCCAACTATGTCTGAATTGATCACCTCGCATGCGTCTTATGCTGTCTTGAAAAAGGCAGCCCTCGATGGAGGAATGACAACCCTTCAGAATTACGGCTGGAGCAAAGTCGCTTCCGGTGAAACAACAATCGAGGAAGTGATGAGCAACGTGGAACACTGAGTCGCACCAGGAGTAGACACCTCACCCCCCCCCCGGGGAAGTATCAACGTTTGGATCTGAAAACGGTTTCCTGATCGGGCACCGAGACTTGAACCCGAAGCTCATCAGAGATCAACGGGGGGCGCCGTCAAAGTGAAGAACCGGGAGAACCGTCCCCTACTTCCCGAACTTCCACAAATGTCCGTCGCTTCTCACGTAGATCGCCCCGTCATCCAGTGACGGCGTTCCGAGGATGGTTTCGCCGAGTTCGTATTCGCCGGTGACTTTGTTTTCCTCTTCCGACGCCGGATTAATGATCTGGAGGACTCCGGTTTCGCTTACGACGTAAATGAGCCCGTTTGCACCCGCAACAGGACTGGCACTGAAAGGACCTTTGAGACGACCTCGCCAGAGTCGCTCGCCTGTTTTCCGATCTGCACAGCTGAGGACTCCGGCGGTGTTGATCGTGTAGACTTTAGCTCCGATCACGATGGGACTCGCCGTGCCGGGGCGTTGGGCTGATTCGTTCCAGAGTTCGGTCGGTGCGTCGCCGTCCGTGGTTGCAGTGATTGCGGTGAGACCGTTGGAGGGAGCGAAAAGCTGGTCGCCGGCTGCCGCCCCTGAGGGAATCGTCGCGGCACCTTTCCCGTAATTGAAAACAGGGGAACCGGTCGCGGGAAGGAGTCCCAGAATGCCTTTGCTGGATTGCAGCGCGACGACTTCCTCGTCACCGATTTGAAGGAGAGTGGGGGATGTCCAGTTGGCTGCCTTGGGCCTGTCCATTTTCCATTTGTTCTTTCCGTCGGCGAGGTCAAATCCGGCCGCGAAAGATTCAGAGTCGTTTTCAATCTGGGCGATCAGCGTCTTCTCTGAAATGATGAGTGATGAAGCCATCCCGAGGCTGTTGGAGGCATTCGGATAGTCGAGGGTGAGCCCGCGCATCCATTTGAGATTTCCTTCGAGGTCGACGCAGATGAGATCGTTGGATGAGTAGAGTGCGTAGATTCTTTCGCCGTCGCTCGCCGGTGTCGGGGCGGCGACGCAGGTCTTGTTGTTAGTCATTGTCCGCCCCGTAGCCCAGAAACGTCGTTCCCAGAGAGGAGCTCCGTCGGCGGCATTGAAACAAAGAATGTGGAGCTGTTGCTGATCCGGACCGCTCGCTGCGGTGAGGAAAACTTTGTCTCCGACGAGGATAGCGCTTCCGAGCCCCCGCCCCGGGAGTGGGACTTTCCAGGCGAGCTGTTCCTCTCCAATCGAGGTGGGTGTGTCGGCAATCCCGGCAGCGTAGCCGGAACCCTGAGGCCCGCGAAAATTCAACCAATCAGCTTTAACGGTTGAGGCGCAAACAACAGCGGCCAGCAAACCAGCGCCCAGATAACTCAAATTCTTGACTCCTCTCATTCTCTTCTCCTTTACTTCTCCTCTTCCGCCGCCGCTCCTCTTTTCCGCGCCTTCACTTCCGGCTCGGGTGTCGGCTTTCGATTCGTCGCCAGAATCGCGGTTCCGGTGCTGTCGCAAACGCGCAACTGAAACTGCCATTCAACGGTCCAGGTTTGTTCCTGCTCATTCTGGCAGGCTTTGACGAGGAGCGCGTTTTTGCCTTTCTTCAGTTTCACAGGAAGCACGTACTGATCGATTCGGGCTCCACGATGATATTCGTCGCGGCCGAAAATGAGCTCACCATTGAGCCAGACCTTCCAGGCATTTTTACAACCGAGTCGAAGTTCCGCGTCGCGGGCCTCTCCTGATTCATATTCGGTATAAGCGTAACCGGTGACCTCCTTCAGCGGCGAGTAAGGTGTATTGAAATCGACCATGCCGTAGTCGTCGGAGGTCGCGTATTCCTGCCACTTCACCTCTTTGGATTCTTTGCCTTCGTAGGCGGCCTCGAGGTCGATTTCTTTCTCAGGGGGGAAGACGGTGTCGAATCCCTCTTTCCCCGTGTTGTCGAAGGGGGCGATGAGATGCCAGTGACTGAGAAAGCCAAAGTGCTTCGGCAGGTCAACTTTCTGCTCCAGTTTCCCGCGCAGCAGTTTTGCGATCTCGTTGATCTGTTTGATATCGCGGGCTGCGGAAAGGGCTTCATTGAGCGTCGCGAGGCTTGCCTCTTTCTTCCCTGCCGCGAGTTCAGATTTTCCCCGGGTGATCAGCTGTGCAACCGCGAGCCGGCGGAGGGGCGGGGCGGGGTCGTCCAGCATCGAGGGAATCAGCGAGGCTGCTTCGTTTGCATCAATTTTAGTGAGAAGGTCGTAAGCGAGATCCCGTGCATTTGCGTCGTGCTCGCGATTGGAGAAAAAGGTTTCCAGCGCTGCCGGGTCGATTGCGGTGCCCGCTTTGGTTTCCTTTTCGAAAATCGCTTCGACCGCCGATCGCATCCAGTTGCGGGTGAGCGGACCGGACCCACTCATCGCTTCGAGAATGGGAATGATGGCAGGGGCACCCACCTCTGTGATTTTCTCCCACGCAGCCGCCGCTTCCGCGTTGCCTTCTCCTTCCGGACCCACTCGCTTGAGCGTGGCGAGGAGGGGATTGAGTATTGCGCTCTCAGATCGAACCTGGACCGGGGAAAACCCGATGAATACGAGAAGAGCGAAGGCGATAAAGGTGCCGGACTGTTTCATAAACGGGGAGAATCTATTTGGCGATAGCGTGATAGAGTTCCAGCGTTTCCCGTGCGATCTCAGCCCAGCTGAACGTTTCGAGAACGCGCTGCCTTCCCGCTTTGCCCATTTTTTCACAAAGCGCCGGATCGCGAATCAGCTCGTTGATTCCCGCAGCGAGGTCTTTCGCGAAAGCGTCGGGATCGGTTGCCTCAAAAGGGGACTCTTTCTGTTGCTCCAATGGAATGAGTAATCCGGTTTCGCCGGGGATGATAATCTCTTTCATGCCACCGACTTTGGAGGCGACGACCGGGGTTTCGCAGGCCATCGCTTCGAGGTTGATGATTCCAAATGGCTCGTAAATCGAGGGCGTGCAGAAGACGCTGGCGTGACTGTAGAGATTGATTTTCTCGTCAGCGGGGAGCATTTCCCTAATCCACACGATTTTGCCGTCGTAGTCGTTCTGGACTGCTGCGATGGCCTCCTTCATCTCATTGGCAATTTCCGGTGTGTCGGGCGCCCCGGCACAAAGAACGACCTGAGTGCCTGGATCGAGATGTCTGATCGCGTTGACGAGATGGATGATTCCTTTCTGGCGGGTGATCCTCCCGACAAAGAGCACGTAGGGAATGTCGGGATCGATATTAAGCTTCTCAAGGACCGCGCGGTTCGGTCTCGGCTGGTATTCGTCCGGATCGATTCCGTTGTAGATCACCGGAACTTTCTCCTCCGGCACGTCGAAGTGGTTGAGAATGTCGATTTTCGTTTCTTTGGAAACGGCGATGACGCGATCCGACATTTCAATGGCCGTCTTCTCGAGCCAAAGGGTGAAATCGTAGCCGCCGCCGAGCTGCTCGCGTTTCCACGGGCGGAGCGGCTCGAGCGAGTGAACCGTCAGAGCCATGGGAAGGCCGTAATTGAGGTGCGCGAGGATTCCGCCGAAATGCGAATACCAGGTGTGCAAATGGATCACGTCGGCGTGGATGTTCTGCGTGTTGAAGTCGAGGCACTTTTGCAGTGCTGAAAAGACAGATTGGAGTGGCTTGGGAGCCGAATAAGTGGAGGTATCGACCGAGGCACCGAAAACCGTTGGATTTTCATCGGTGACATATTGATCTCCGAAGCAGCGGACTTCCACCTCGCATAGTTTTGCCAGCTCGCGTGAGAGATACTGAACGTGAATCCCGGCCCCTCCGTAAATATTGGGAGGAAATTCGTTGGTGAGAAGAAGCGGCTTCATAGTGGCTTAGTTGGGAACTCAGAGTTCCACTGTATTGCGCCATTCTGCAACCTCTACCGTCCCGCCAGGGTGTCTTTCTGCGAGCTTTTCACGCAGCACTGCTGATTGCTCAGGTTCGCCGTGCACAAGAAAGACCCGTTCTTTCGAACCTCCCATTGCATCGAAGTAGTCGAGAAGTTCGCTCTGGTCGGCGTGACCACTGAAAGAGTCGAGAATCTTGATCTCCGCATTCACTTTGAAAGAGTCGCCGAGAATGTTAACTTCCTTCATGTTGTTTCGAAGCTTCCACCCGAGCGTGTTCTGGGCGCAGTAGCCGACAAACAGGATCGTATTCTTCGGATCTTCAATACCGTTTCTGAGATGGTGTAAAATTCGGCCGGCTTCACACATACCGGAGGCTGAGATGATGATCGACGGTTCATTGACGTCGTTGAGTGCTTTTGAAGCCGACACTTTGCGTACCATCGTCAAATTTTCGAAGCCGAAGGGGTTTCGCTTTTCGAAGAGGAAATCGTAGACCTCGCTGTTGAAACACTCCGGGTGAATCCGGAAGATCTCGGTGGCATTCACCGCGAGGGGGCTGTCGACGAAGATGGGGACAGGAGGGATTTCGCCCTTTTCAGTGAGTTCGTGAAGCACATAAATGAGCTGCTGGGTGCGCTCAACTGCAAAGGCTGGAATGATGATTTTCCCTTTTCGCTCCAGCGCCTTATTGATGATGTCCTTAATCAGGTGGTTGGCTTGAGTAGGGAGCTCGTGCTCACGATTACCATAGGTGCTCTCCATGATGAGATAGTCCACATCCGTGGCAACAGCTGGATCGCGAAGGAGATCATTGTCGCCACGTCCGACATCACCTGAGAAAAGAAGGCGCTTCGTTTCCCCGTTTTCTACAATGTCGAGAATGACCTGAGCTGAACCGAGAATGTGGCCGGCATCGATAAAGGTGAGGCTGATTTCATCGGCAATGGGGATTGCGCGGTCGTAGCCGATATTGACGAATTGACGAACGCACTCCTCGGCGTCCTGCACTGAATAGATAGGGTTCAGAGCGGGGAGGCCCTGTTTGGCACGCCGCTTGTTGATCCATTTCATGTCCTGGGTCTGGATCCTCGCTGAATCGGCGAGCATGATTTGACAAAGGTCACGGGTCGCGAAAGTGGAGTAGATGTTTCCTTTGAACCCGTTTCGCGTGAGATTCGGCAAATTGCCACTGTGATCGATGTGAGCATGCGACAGGACGACCGCATCGATTGTCTCGGGCTCGAAGAAGAAATTGCGATTTCTATCCACTGACTCGTCGCGGCGCCCCTGATAGAGGCCGCAGTCGAGCAAAATTCGTGAACCGTTCACTTCAATAAGATGCTGCGAGCCGGTTGTTGTCTGGGCTGCGCCACAGAAAGTGATTTTCATGCGGAGGTTTTATCGAATTCTCAGGGGAGGGGCAAGCACCTTTGAAATCAATAAAATGCCATTTTTTGTCTTTAAATGGCATTGTTCTGTAATTATCATAATATCAGGACCTTAAATTTAAAAATTAGTTAACAAATATTAAATTTAAGCTTGTATGGAATATAAATTAGTAATAGATTCTACTCATGAATCGGATTTTGACCTGCCTCACTGCTTTCACAGCCTCCGCTGTGCTCATCAACACTGCGAAATCTGCAGATGTTACCATTGAGAGTCTTAACTCTCGTATGTCTACAATTGAGAGCCGACTCGTTTCAATTGAAGACGCGATTCTGAGCCAGAGCGGCGGTTACAAATACAACGATCAGGCGACACTGGATGCGACCAATTCCAGCAACACGATCAACTTGAGCGCTAACTCAGGTAAAACCTACGTGATTCAAGACGGTGATACTCTCGGTTCGATTGCCCGCAAGCACGGCGTTGAGCGTTCAGATCTTCTTTCCTCCAACCGCCTCAGTGAGGGACAGCCCATCTACATCGGCGAAACGCTGGTCATTCCCGGCGAAGCTCCCAAGACGGCACCGGCACCGGCTGCGGACACCACCAAGATCGCAGAAGCACCGAAGCCGGCTCCCGCGAAGAAAGACGCTGTTGTCGTAGGTGACACCAAGGCACCGGCACCGAAGACGACTCCTGAGAAGTCCGAGAAGAAAGTGCACATCGTTGCCAAAGGCGACACGCTCATGGGGATCTCACGTCAGTATAAAGTGGACGTGAATTCGCTCAAGGCGGCAAACGGTCTCCGCACCGACGTAATTGGCCTGGGGCAGAAAATCACGATCCCTACCGGAACATCAGTTGCTACGAATACAACGGCACCTGCAAAACCTGATACCAATCAGGAGACTCAGTATGAGTATGAGAACCCTCTCCTCAGCAAAGGCGAGACCTACGGCTACTACACGGTGAATAAAGGTGACAATCTCTATGCACTTGCCCGCGACTTCTTCACCAGCATGGCCGAACTCCAGCGGGTCAACCGCCTCGGTGCCAAAACTCTGATTTTCCCCGGCGACGAGCTAATCGTCCCAACTTCGAAATACAACGCCTATCACCAGAACGGTGATGTTGCGCAGCGCTAGTATTCCGATATCCGAATTTGTCTCCGATACGATTCCCGAGATTGTTGAAAAAGACATAGTTGAGTGGTCAAAAGCCCGATCCCGTAAGGGGTCGGGCTTTTTCTTTGTATTTCGAAAACTCCCCGTCTTTCCTCCTCCGGAGCAACGAAGCGGAGCTCGCAAAAAGTTCCGTCGCCTGGTACCGGAACTACCACTTACCGGATAGCTACTCTGAAGCGGGAGCGGTATTGAGGCGGAAGCGCTTTAGTGGATGTTCGGGGAGCTTGTCCCCGGCGGTGTCGTTCTCCACCGTGCTTTCGCTGACCTCCTGTCCGGGATTTGCTGTCGTTCCCACCATCACCTTCACCCCGTCAGATGGTTCCTCTGTGACTTCCTCCGGCGGAGGAGGAGGGGGCGGAATTTTGACAACGATCTGAACTTCACCGTCATCGATGGGGGAGGAGGAGGCAATCAACTCAGTGGAAAGATTCGCGAGGCTGAGACCGGTTTCGGAAAGGATGCGTTTCACCTCGTCCGCTCGCTTTTCACAAATGTAATCGTTGTAGGCGCCGGAGCCTCCTGACGCTTTGACCGGCTTGAGAATCACATCCAAACCTTTCAGTTCCGGAGAGGTGAGAGCTTTTGTGACCTCGGCAATGGCTGGTTCCTGATTCGCCTGGAGGAGAAAAGCATTTCGTGAAAAACGGATCGATCCCACGGTTTGGAAAGTCGGTTGCGGCGTGGAATCCTGAGCCTCGAGCGCTTCAAAAATCCGGTCTGCATCCATTGCCGCGTCATTTCCCCCCACGGGCATTGCGATGATCGGTTGCGCCACGAGAGGAGCCTTCTTTTTGCCTTCGAGCCGGTCAAAGTCGCTCAGCATCACCAGAGTGGGGAACCATTTCTTGAGCGGAAGCCCCGGCGCTTCGAATACTTCCTCCGCTGAGGGATGATATTCAAAATCGAGCAATTCGGCTTCCCCGCTGTTGGAGGAAAGGGAAACTTTGATTTCCGGGAGATCAGCGGAAGGGACAATGCAGATTCTGTTGATGAAACGGCGCCCTTCGAGAAGTGAGTTGAGACGGATACGCAGCGCCGTGATCGTGACGACGCTGTCCGTGATTCCCCCCACGAGAATTGAGTCCGGACGGATTTCGATTCGCCCGAGGTGGGTGGAAATGCCTAATTCCGTTAGAGCACTTTCAAGATCGCCCACATCCGGCATTTCGATGTCGGGTGAAATGGTCAGGCCCGCATTAACGATTGCAAGGTCCGGACGGACCGACCGCACCGCGTTGGCGAGTCGCTGTCCGGTCTCCTCTGAATCCATCGCCCCCGAAAACGACACCTTACGCTCCAGAAACCGAACTTCGAGGGACGCTTCGGCATGCACCGGCGAACCCACTGCAGATCCGGACAGGAAAAACAGAAGCAGTGTCAGTTGCTGGATATTGAAGGCTCTCATTGAGAGGGGCTTATAAATTCGGGGGCGGTTCGAACTGGTCGATTTTAAAAAGGCGAAGTCAACTTTTTCAGATTGAGATACTACACATCATGCCCCTTTCAGGGACGTGACTCAACACTGTTATGACGTCGATTCAACAGGGTCGAGTCACATCGTAAACAGGGTCAGGTCTGACACCTGAGAGGGTATCGAGGCCCTTTCGGCCGGGTTCAGAGAGGCTGTTTGTTTTTTGCTTCCCTGCTTGCTTGTCGTGAGGCTTTCGGTTTTGTTTGGGGCCGACCTTTTCAAAACGAATGGCTGATATCGAATCTCTCCAGCAAGCGCTCGCCGTCTCTCCGGATAATGTCCCGCTCCTCCTCATGCTCGGGGATGCGTATATGGATGCATTTTCTCTGGAAGAGGCTCAGGCCATTTTTGAGCAGGTCCTCGCGATTGAGCCGGGAAATCCCATGGCGCGACTCCAGACCGCGCAGTTGCTCGATTTGAGAGGTCGCAGCTCTGAGGCAATCTTGAGACTGGAACAGCTCAATGCCGAGCAGCCTGTCTTCGCCGCCGGTTGGTTTCTCCGTGCAAAACTGGCTCTGGGGGAAGGCGATGGCAAAGGTGCCCGTGAATTTTACGACAAAGCGATCATGCTGGAGGCCGCGCTCGCGAGCGACGAGTTGCTCAAGCGCATACGCGAGGCCGGCGGACGAAAGAACAGCACTCCTCCACCCAATCCGAAGCCGCAGCGGGACGGGTCCAATCAGGCCGGTGCCTATTTCGATTCCGATTTTGACGACGACGAGTTCGACGACGATCCGTTCTCTGATTCCGACGCGGAGCTTGAGCTGGAATTCGAGCGTCGACCCGATACCGATTTCAAAAAGGTCGGGGGAATGGAAAGTGTCAAAGAGGACATTCGGATGAAGATTCTCTATCCGATGGAGAACAAGGAACTTTTCCAGGCGTATGGGAAGAAAGCAGGCGGGGGCGTCCTCCTGTATGGCCCTCCCGGATGCGGGAAAACGCTGATCAGTCGCGCCACCGCCGGTGAGATCAACGCGAGTTTCATGAGTGTCGGTCTCCACCAGATTCTCGACATGTGGATCGGGAAATCGGAGGAGAAGCTTCACGAGATTTTTGAGTTGGCACGTCGCAAGGCACCGACGGTTCTCTTTTTTGACGAAGTCGATGCACTCGCTGCAGACCGGAAAGACATGCGGACTTCCGCCGGCCGGACCTTGATCAATCAGTTTCTCGCCGAGATGGATAGCGAGTCAGCTGAAAATGACGGGGTCCTCGTTCTCGGTGCGACCAATGCGCCCTGGCATCTCGATTCCGCATTTTTGCGCCCGGGTCGATTTGATCGTCTCATTTTTGTTCCGCCACCGGATGAACCCGCACGCGAAGAGATCGTGAAGATCATGGCGGATGGAAAGCCGGTTTCGGGACTGGATCCGCTCGCGCTGGCGAAGCGTATCAAAGATTTTTCCGGTGCAGATATCAAAGCGACCTTCGATCAGGCGATCGAGTCTGCTCTCGCCGAAGCGATGAAGTCGGGCAAGATTGTTCCGGTGACGCAGAAGCAACTCATCAAGTCGGCGAAACAGGTCAAACCGAGCACACGGAAGTGGTTTGAAAGTGCGAAAAACTACGCGCTTTACGCAAACCAGAGCGGTTTCTACGATGAAGTTCTCGATTACCTCGGGATTCAGAAATAGGACCGGGCGGTTCTCTGACTCACTCAATGAGCGAACTCAATCACGGGCTCCTGCTTCAGGATCAAGGTCGGCTGGAAGAAGCTGAGGCCATTTTCTATTCGGTTCTCGCGCGGGAACCGGAAAATGATTTCGTCTATTCACGGCTTGCTCTGTGTCAGCTCAATCAATCGGGCAAAAAGCAGCGCGCTCTCGAGTCGATCGGAGAGGCGATCCGCTTGCGCTCCGATGCCGCCTTTTATCACGCGGTAAAATCGCTCATCCTTTCCGGTTTGCACAAAGGAAAAGAGGCACTCGTATCGGCTGATGATGCGATCCGGCTCGATCCGGAGGATGCTTTTCCGCTCGCGGCGAAGGCTGCCGCCTATTGTGAGCTGGATCAATGGGCCAAGGTCGAAGAGTGGAGCACAAAGGCGCTGCAGGTCGATAGCGATCATGCCATGGCCGCGAATCTGCTGACACACTCGCTCCGGCTTCAGGGCAAGTCCGATCAGAATGCCGTAGCCGTTGAGCAGCTCCTCGCTGCCTCTCCGGAAGACAGCTTTGCGCATGTTAATGCCGGTTGGAGCGCTTTGCAGCGGGGAGACTCGCAGCAGGCGGAAACCCATTTTCGTGAAGCGCTCCGGCTGGAACCCGATTCTGACGCTGCTCGTGACGGGCTGCTCGAATCGTTCCGCGCGAGATCCTGGTTTTATCGCATTTACCTTTCCTACTGCTTTTTTATGCAGCGGTTCACAGGAGGAAAGCAGTGGGGGATCATTGTCGGCATCTACCTTGCGTATCAGCTCATGCGGAGGTGGCTCGAAACCATCAATCCGATGATCGCGGCAGTGTTTGTCCTCCTCTGGCTTGCGCTGATTCTCTGGGTCTGGCTCGCACCGGGGATTGGGAATTTTCTCATTCTGATGGATCGATCCGCGCGTCTCGCCCTCAAGCCCGGGGAAAAATGGCAGGGGCTCGCGGTCGGGGGAGGGCTTCTTCTCGGAGTGGTCTCGATTGCGACCGGTTTCGGGCTCAGTATTGATCCACTTTTGCTCGGGGGAATCGGGTTGATCGCCTCGACGGTGCCCGCTTCACTCACTTTTGCGAACGAATCCCGAAAGGGGCGTCTGCTCTTCGGCTCCATCACCGGGGCAGTTTATGCGATGACTCTGTTCGTTGTCGTTAAGCTCTCGCTCGGACCGGGCGCTTCGGAACTGGATCCGGTGACCAAATCGCTCGGCGGGTTCGTTCTTCTTGCCGCTCTTCTCTGCACCTGGCTTGGAAACGTGAGAACGCTCCGCCAGGAGGAAGTGAGTTAAAACCGGCCCGGCCGGAGAGGCGGGATGTATCCTTTGCGAGCGGGCACAAAAAAACGACGAACCGATCAGGGTTCGCCGTTTTTTAAACTTATAGTCGGAAGAGAGCCGAATTAGCTCTTCTTCGCGCGCTCTTTCACGTTCGTAGCGGCTTTACCGAGACGATCGCGAAGGTAGTTGAGCTTAGCGCGACGGACTTTGCCGAGCTTGACCACTTCAACTTTAGCCACTTTCGGGGAGTGGAGAGAGAATGCACGCTCTACACCTTCGCCGTTGGAAATCTTACGAACCGTGAAAGCTTCGTTTACACCGGAACCGCGACGCCCGATAACAAGGCCTTTGAAAATCTGGATACGCTCTTTTCCGCCTTCTACAACGCGGGAGTGAACATTAACAGTGTCGCCAGGACGGAAATCCGGGACGTCTTCTTTCATCTGTTCGCGTTCGATTTTATCAATCACATTCATGGTGTCGCCTAAGAAAAATGAAGCCGCGAAGATACAAAATCGCGGCAGGAAGAAAGGGTTACTCGAAAATGATCCGAAAGCAACGGATTTCCCTAATATTTTTTGTTGCGCTCGTCTGAATTCGAGTTAGAATCCCGTCCCCTAACCAAACAGGGTATCTGTCCTGACAGAAACCTTTTTTACCGTGGAGCGGTAGCTCAGTTGGTTAGAGCGCCGGCCTGTCACGCCGGAGGTCGCGGGTTCAAGTCCCGTCCGCTCCGCCACTCCCGAACAATTCAAACGCCTGATCTCAATGAGTTCAGGCTTTTTTGTATCCTTCTTTCAGCGGGAAAATCCGCCGTAGCTACCGGGCTGTATTCAGTCGTGCCGTGTCGCTACATTCCAGTGAGTAAGGAACTCTTAATAAAAATTGAGTGAGTCGCTTTGAATTCGTTGCGCTTGTCCGAAATCGGGTTAGAGTCCCGCCCCTGACCAAATGGGTGTCTGTTTCGACAGATGCTTTTTTACCGTGGAGCGGTAGCTCAGTTGGTTAGAGCGCCGGCCTGTCACGCCGGAGGTCGCGGGTTCAAGTCCCGTCCGCTCCGCCACTCCCGAACAATTCAAATGCCCGATCTCAATGAGTTCGGGCTTTTTTTGTGTTCACTCCAAAATTGCCGGCCGGGTAATTCTATGAAGGCGGGGCGGGGGCTCTTTCCTCTTTCGTTGCCTTCTTACGTTTCGTTTTTCGTAGCATCTCGTAGGGGAATGCGGTCATTCTTCGCATTCCCATGCTCAGTCCGCTTGTGCTGAAGACGCTGTTTCGAATTGAGGCCACCACTTCGTCGCGTACTGCGGCTTCGTTGATTGTTCCCGCCTCTTCAATCAGGGAAAGTCGATGCCAGGCGTAAATTCCGACTACAGCAGCTCCGAAGAACACGAAGTCGATCCCCCGGAAGTTCAAGGCTGGAATGGCGACTCCTGCTTCCGAGGAGGCGATATCGGTTTTGTAAAAGATTTTGATACTGATCTCTTTTATCGCGAAATAGCTGCCAATCGCGCCTCCGACAAGCGGGGCAACTGCTGCGGAGAGACCGGCGCAAAAGGCGTTTGCGCCGAGGTAGGCAGTGGCGGTTCCGTTGGGGGCCAGTTGCAGTGCGATGCTGGACGCACACAGGTTGAAGCCGGCGGTCGAAATTCCCCCGATCAGATGGATCAGGACGAGAAGTGGAATCGTCATGCTGTAGCGCTCGGGCATGGTTGTGAACGGATAGAGCAGGAGGATCACGATAAACAGCGGGACCGTCACAGCGAGGACACTCTTGTTGCTGTAGCGGTCGGCAATGTTTCCCCAGACTTTGAAAAAGTAGATGTTCGTGATTTGGCTCAGGACCGCGAGGAGAATGACCCAGCTCATGGGGATTCCGATGCGCTGCAGCATGTAGACGACAAAGAAGGCCCCTGACATGATGACCGTAAAACTCCATGCGCTGGAAAAGATCATCAGCCGCCTGAAGTTAGCGTCTTTGAATGGAATCATCAGCGTGCTGATCCAGCCTGTGTTTGAGTCACGCGGTGGCAGTCGGGGTTCAGGGAGAAACCCTGCCATGACCGCGCCGTAGATCCCGCAGCCTGCCGCAACGAGGAAGACGATGGCATACGCCTCGGCGGGTTCGCCCATGAATTTCGTGAGACCGTCGATGCTGTAGCCGCCCGCGACACTGAGGATCGCGCCGAGTGCTGTCGCTGCAGCGAGTCGTGAAGCGAGGACTGCGCCGCGTTTCTCAGGAGGCACGATGTCTTTGACCATTGAACTTCGGGAGCAGGCGGAAAAAGAGCCTCCCAGAAAGAAAATGACCATGAAGGTTGTAAAGAAAATGACGGCGGTTCCTTCCGGGGCAAAGAACGGGGTCAGGGCAGCCACAACGAGGGAAAGTCGGGAGATGAGGGCGAAGATAACGGTTAGCAGTTTTCGCAGCGCTATCCTTTCAACGAGCAGAATGGCGGGGATCTGAGCCATTTGCGCGATCGGGGCAAAGCTGGCCAGCAGACCGATCACAAAATTACTCGCCCCGAGAGCGAGCGCCATTCCGGGGAGAAACGCACCTGTCACGAGCAGGGTCATCGCGTGAGAGGAGAGGCTCTCGTGGAAGAGGAATTTCAGCCCTCTCTCCCGGTCGTCATCGGTCAGTGCGAGTGAAGGGGTATACCAGGGCATCGGATTCCTGAAACGCAGAATATGTGCCAGAAGGGGTGAGGGTTAGCCCTCAGGGCATGGAGATGACCCGTGCCGGGAGGGCAGGCAGCGGTCGACCCTCACCGGTCTGTAGGATCAGGAAAATTCCGGGGGGGGGATTGAAGGTGGGGCTGAAAGGCACGATTTTCGGAATCGTGAAGACTACGTCTACCGAAGAGGTGACGGCGCCGCGCAGCAGGATTCATTGAGATTGCTACTTCGGAAATTCGAAGTGATCTTTCAGAAATTCAACTGCCCCTTCACCGTTGATGGAGTGCCCGCCATTGAAGTATTCGATCCCGGTGCGGTCGGCGAGTCCGTATTGGGCATAGAGCCAGCGGACTTTCGCGTATTCGTGGGCGACCCACTCGTCGGTTGCGACGCCGTCATGGTGGCCGCGCTCGACATAGAAGGGGCGCGGGAAAATGAGGGCTGCTATTTCGGAGTAGTCGAAGAGATTTCCCATGTTCCAGTAGGGCATTTCCCACTCGATGGATTGCATGAAGCTGTTGGGATAATCGGGATCGGCTACTTTTCGGGTCCACTGATTGAAGTCGCCGGAACAAATCGAGAGGCTGTAGTCCGACAGGAGAGCGGGAATTCGCATTGCGGACTCGCCTCCGTAGCTGATTCCGTAGAACGCGATTTTCTTCTCATCTACGGTATCGATCGTTTTCAGGAAATTGAGAATCTGTTGATGTGAGGCGGTGACAAAGGAAAACAGGGAGCAACCGATGAGATTGGCTTTGCGGTCGAGCCAACGGTACTGATCTTCGCCCCGGTAGAGGTTGTGCGGCGCGAAGGTGATGAAGCCCTCCTCGGCGAGGGTGGCTGCGTAATTGTTGTAGGCGCTCTTGTCTGCATCGAGGGTGTCGCGGGGGAGCCCATTGCGTCCGTGCTGGCAGACGACGACAGGGCGCGTTTCCCCGGCGGGAATGTCTTTTGGAATGACGAGGAGTCCCCAGGCTTCGAATTCAGGGTAAACGTCGAGGAGGATATCCCAGGCGGTCCATTGATCGGTTTCGGCGACGAGACGGGAGCGGGGATTGAGCGGGAGAAGGTCTTCGTCGAACTCTCCGATGATCTCGTTCTGAAGCCGGGCGCGCCATTTCTCCTGTTGTCCGAAAAGAGTGAGGGAGCTGAGGGTTTCGTGCGATTTGTTCGTCGACCATTTTCCGGGACGGAGCGCGGGATCGAGATCGTAGAGCACCGCTTCGCGGCGGAGGGTTTCCGACTCGTCGAGGATTTTCTGAACGTGATCCTGAGTCTGGAGGAAGATGCGTTGATGGCGGCTTTCCGGATCGAATCCAATGCGTTCATCGAAGAGCAATGCGAGCGGGGCGACGCGATCGACCTCGGGGGAACGGCCTATCGTCTGGAGGAAGCCGGCAACGGAGGGGGCGTCTCCACGCGCGTCCTTGCTGGCTTCGTTAGAGAGAAAATTTGAGGGCAGGCTTGTCTTGCCGAGATGCAGAGCGGCGCGGTCGAGTTCAGTTGTGACGTCAATGTAGTCCGGCGTCTCAATCCTGCCCTTCGCCGATTCGAACTCCGGAAAAGCGGTGTGCTCGACGAGGAGCGGGCGGGGAAATATCATCGCGGCGACGGCGGCATCGCTGAAGTCGGGAAGAAGGCCGAAGAGATTGTGGTCAATCGGCCCGGACCAGGCGCGTTCCCGCGACTGGAAGGCTCCGCTTACGAAGGCGTGATCGAAGGTGTCGCTGATCGCTGCGGCGTAGAGTGCGGCACGTCCACCGCTTCCGTATCCCGCGACGGTCACCTCTGCGCCGGGGAACTGACTGCGAAGCACTTCGGCTCCTGCATGAGCGGTTTGCACTTCGTAGCCGATGGGGTGGCGTCCCATTTGGAAGGCCTGCCGGTAGATCCATTCGCGGTGAGTTTGATCGGAACGCGCGATGCGTGGGTCGTCGCCGTTGGGACCTTTGTAGGGCTTGCGGTCGATGACTGCGGGAATGAGGATCCGAAAGCCCGTGAGAGCGAAACGAAGACCGATTTGTTGGAGTGCAGGGAGTTGTTTCGTTAAGCCTATGATGTCCTCGGGCGTATCGGCAGCATCGGGGATTAGGACCATGAGCGGTGCGTCGGTGACCTCTTCAAAATCGCCGAGAGGGATCACGTAGAGTCCTTCCGCCTGCAGTCCGTCGAGGACGTCCCAGCGGACCTGATGGATCTCGAAATCTTCGTTCTTTGAGACGAGGGAGGACGGCGTTTCCCCGCCGAAGCCTAACGCGGTGTCTGAGAAAAATTCGAGGCGGGAGGGAGTTCTTTTATCGACGACTCCGAGGAGCTCGCTGAGCTGCTTTCTTTTCGCGGAGAGTTGCTCCCCTTGCTTCCCTTGTCCGGATTCCTCAGGGAGCGTGTTTGGAATCGCAGTGGCAACGGAGGCAATCTCTCCTTCAATGAATGCATGTGCGCCCTCCATGATTCTACCGGAGAGGTCTTCAGGGAGTTCTCCCATTGCCGCAGTCCCCTGAAACGGCTTTGTATCCTGACAAAGTCCGAAACCGGGTGCGGCGCAAAGGGCGAGAAGGAGGTAGCGAAAAGTCATTCGGGTTTTGATTCGGCTTCAGCTTCTTTCTTTTTTCCGAGATTGAGTTGGCTGATCTCGGTGCTGACGCTGCCGGTCGCGCGGATTACGAGAACGATTCCGGGATCAGGTGCGTCATTGGCGGCATGACGGGTGATCGTGTAAATGTCAGCGAGTTTGATTGAGAGGTCGTCGAGGGAGACGTTGATGCCTTCGGGCAGGTCTGCTGACTGGATTGCTTTTTGAACCTCTTCGTCGAGTTCCTCTTTGTAGTCATTGAGATCGACGCGGAGCTGGCTTTCGATTCCTTTGACGAGCAATTCCTCGACGAGCCAGGCTGCGGTTGAGGTGAGCTGGTCACGGGTTTCAACGGTGAGCTCGACGTTGGAGAAGCCAAGGGTTTGCTTCTCGTAGTCGATGATGGGGCGGGCTTTCATCCAGATCTCTCCGGAAATGCCGCGTCCGATCGGGGTTCTCCCGGTTCTGAGATCGATCTTCAGGTTGAGGAGCCCGTTCTGGCCCACCTGCGCCTCGATTCCTGAAATGTTGATCTTTGTTCCCAGGCCCGTTTTGATTTCGATGTCCTCGGTTTCCAATACCTCGTTGAGCTCTTTCATGCTCACAATGAGCGGCACCCTGAGGTCGGTTCGCGTTCCCTCGGGCAGTGGCTGGAGATTGGGGAGCGGAATCGGGGCGGGGGCGGCGGGCTCACGGTTCGTGAGAAAGGTTTCGGATTGAATCGCCACGGTGACGCCGAGTGCTTCGGGAGTGGAATAGTCGATCGGGCTGAGAAAGACCGCTCTTGGATCGACGTTGAGCCAGACTCGAGGTTCATCCGAAATCAGTTCGTTAATGTAGCCTTCCTGCCACAGCTTTTCGACTTCACTTTTGAGATCGAACTGCTTTTTGAAAGCCGGTGTCAGCTTCTGCGCTTCCTTCTGGACAAAACCGGAAAGGCTCGACCCCAGAAGATTGGTCACGTCGATATTTCCAAGGCCACCGATGTTGAGGTTGGCTTTGGAAAGATTCAAATGGGGCACCAGATTCGGATTCACCTTCCAGTCGGGAGCGATCACGGGAGAGAGTTTTCCCCCGACGATACCACCGAGTTCGACGGTGCTGTTGAGAGGGATTCGCAGAATCTTCGCGTCAATTGATCCGCTGATGTGGGCTGCGCCCTGAATAGGTGCTCCGAAGGCGAGGCCGTCTCCCTGGCTTTGAAACTGAATGTCGCCCCGGACCACATCCCAGGCGTAGGCTCCGTCTTTGATGCTTTTGTGAATGCTCTTGTTCTCACTTCCGGTGAGGCGCTTCGGTGCCTGCGCGTTGGCGGCTTCGGAGAGCATGCTCAGAGGGATCGCGATCTTGAGAGCGAAAATAGATTCCTCGGGACGGGGGATGTCGAGAAGGCCAATCGGCTTTCCGGAGGGAGGGGCGACACTGATTAATTTCGGTCCCACGAACCGTGTTGCCAGCGGGACTGCGATGACGCCCCCTACGAGAAGGATTCCGAGAATCAGTAGAATTTTTTTCATGGAGCGGAGAAGAGGGAGGAGATCAAGAGCAAAAGGCCGAATTGACTGGCTTAAACAGGGACACTTAAACAGGGATACCTAATACCGCCGTTTAATTCAAAGAGTTCTCGTGGATATTTATACCATGATTTCGTCTGCTGATTCAATAACCTGGGGAGCGTGTGAGCTGGATAGTCCGGCGCTTCGAAGGCTTCGTTGTGGTCGGCTCCTTGTGGAAATGTGCCGGTCGCAGGACCAACTATACCTCGCCTCGAAGACTCTGAGCAAGAAGGAGATCGACGATTTTGACGAGAGCGCCCCGATCGAATGGAGTCGGTGGGCGGTATACACAGGGAATGAAACGGTCCGGATTCAGCCGGGGTTGCCCGATTTGCCTATTTTGTTTGAGCCGGAGTCGGGTTTTCAAGTTCCCGCAGGAGGGGAAGTAAGGATTCTGGTGAAGCTCCCGTTGTCTGTCGTAGTGAAAGTTCCGGATGAGCTTGATCCATTGCTGGCTGAGTTTCCGACCGAGAAACTTTCCCACGCCTGGTTTGGTGAGAGTGATCAGGAAGAGCTGTGCTATTCGGTTTCGACCTCAGATAGTTCGAGTGATGATTCGACGGTGATTGCTCCCATTCAGATTCGCAATGACGCTGCAGAGGCGCTCGATGTTTCCCGGTTGTGCTTGCGGGTTTCCGGTTTGTCGATCTTCCGAAGCGAGGGGAAGCTCTGGTCGAATGAGACGGTGATTCATTTTCAAGGAGGGCGGCAGCCGAGTAAGGTATCGGTGAGGAAAGGTCCTCCGGTCGAAGCAGTCGCGGCCGATTTGATCGCACCGCCGCGTGATCGTGCTCCGGCTTCGGTTCTGGGGCGGACGGTTCGTTCGATTCGCCGCTGGGCCGCTGGTTTTCTGGCTTCAAATTGAGAAGAGCGATTGTTTCGCTGCGATTGTCATCGTTTCGTGGATGACGTAGAGTGGCAGCATGGGAAATGAATCAGGTGAGTTGAATCCAAAGCGGCGTGTTGCCATTTTGGGAGGGTCATTTGATCCCGTGCACCTCGGGCATCTCGGCATGGCTGCGACCGTGATCGAAAATACTGAGGTCGACGAGGTGATCTTCGTGCCCTGTTTTGTCTCGCCGTTTAAAAGTGGCACGGTTGCATCCCCTCAGGAGCGGGCTGAGATGCTGGAGCTGGCGATAGCGGATTTGGACCTGAAGTGGGCAACTGTCTCCCGTTTCGAGATTGAGCGACCTGAGCCGAGCGTTTCGTGGGAAACGGCTGAATATTTTACCGGGGCAATGCCCGGGGCGGTGTTGCATTGGATCGTCGGAACCGATCAATGGGAGCAGCTTGAGCGTTGGGCTGAGCCTGAGAAGCTCCGCGAGCTGCTGAGTTTTATCGTGTTGACCCGGGGTGACGGGGAAGTGAAGCCGAAGAGCGGTTGGCGTCACGAGACTCTGGCCTTCGAGCATCCTGCCTCATCGACAAGGATCAGAGAGCACTGTGATGAGCATGAAGACTGGCTTACCCCAGCTGTGCTCGCCTATTGCCGTGAGCACGGCCTATACGGCTGCAGGTAGATCCTTTTGCCGAAAGGCATTCACGGTGTTCCGGCATCGGTAGATCCGCCCATCCGAACACCGCGTCAGCAACGCGGATGAAATGCGTCCCCGTGCGGGACGCATCCGCCAATTTTTGTGAGCAAATTAAGCGCCGGTCTGTGCGGCGCCAGCTGCGTCGATTTTGGACTGCTCGGTATCGAGGACCTCGCGACGGAGGTTGGTTCCTGATTTCCGTGCCCACCAGAGCACGATTGGTGCTGCGATGAAAATCGATGAGTAAGTTCCGATAACCACACCGATGATCAGTGTTTCCGCGAAATTACGAAGGCCGGGGCCACCGAAGATGTAGAGAACGCCAACGGTGATCAATGTCGTGATACTCGTGAGCAAGGTCCGTGCGAGGGTCTTGTTCAGAGCGTAGTTCATGATGTCCTTCACGTCGCCGCGCTTCGTTGCAAGTCCTTCACGAACGCGGTCAAAGACGACGATGGTATCGTTGATCGAGTAACCGGCAATGGTCAGGAATGCCCCCACAGTGATGAGCGTGAGTTCCTGCCCGAAGAGTGTTGCAAGTCCGGCAACGACGATGAGATCGTGAAGCAGGGCTGCGATCGCTCCCAGAGCGAAGGCAAACTCAAAGCGGAGAGTGACGTAGATCAAAATCGCACCCACACCAATAAGGAGGGCGAGACCGGAAGACGTCAGCATGGATTTTCCGACGGCGGAGCCAACCGAGCTGACCGTAGTGTCCTTCAGCTCGATTTTGAGGTCTTTCTCAATCTCAGCGAGAATCTGAGGCGCTGAGTTGTCAGGGGCACGCACGAGGAAGAACTCGCCGCTGGAGCCGACAGGGTGCTGCTGCTGGATGAGAGGCTCACCTCCGAGGTCGAGATCAGAAATAGAGTCGAGGATTGCCTTTTTCGTCATACCCTCGGTGGCCTGGATTGTGATGGAATCACCGCCTTTGAGTTCAACACCGCGCGGGTCCATTGAAGGAACGATGATGAGTGATGCCACGATTGCGATGGCTGAAGCGAGGAGGCAAACTTTACGTTTTCCGAGGAAGTCGATTATTTTCTCGGGAATCAAGTTCATGAAACTGACCTTCTTGAGGAATCCCACTTCTTTTCCAACGCCTGTTGCCCATGAGAAGCAAACGCGTGTCACGAGAAGGGAGGAGAAGAGGGTCGCGAAAATACCGATGATGAGTGTGATCGCGAAGCCTTTCACGGTTCCTGCTGCGACCGCGTAGAGAATGATCGCTGTGATCAGGGTGGTGATGTTCGCATCGATAATTGCTGAGAAAGCTTTCTCGTAGGCGGTGTCGATCGCCGAGCGAAGCGATTTACCTTCGGCAAGTTCCTCGCGGAGGCGCTCGTAAATGAGCACGTTCGCATCAATCGCAACACCAATCGTGAGGATGATACCGGCGATACCCGGAAGCGTCAGGGTGAACTGAAACAGCGCCATGGTTCCGAAGATGATCGCGATGCTGATGCAAAGGCCGAGCAGCGCGAGGATACCGGAAAAACGGTAGTAAATGACGATGAAGAGGAGAGTGAGTCCCAGTCCGGCGATACCGGCCATGATGCCCTGCTTGATCGTCGCAGCACCCATTGTCGGGGAGATGAAGTTCGAGTATTCGATGTTGATCGGATTCTCGAGCGGGTTCTCAAGCGCGGAAGCGAGTGTGAGGGCTTCCTCCTGGCTGAAATCACCGGTGATCGAACAGCCTGTTGAGAATGGTTCGCGAATCACAGGAGAGGACAGAATCACGTTGTCCATGATGATCGCGAGAGGCTGGTTGGTGTTTTCACGAGTGAGAGGTCCCATGATGTCGGCACCGGCACTGGTGAAATCAACACTGATGGAGTGACCATTGCCGCCATAGAAATAGCCGGCTTTGTTCACATACTCACCCTTCATGTCACGTTTGATTTTTACGAGACCATACCGGGTGGGCAATTCGTCGCCGGCGTCATTGAACTCAGCCTTGTAGGGGAGTGCTTCGTAACCGGGGATGACCTGGGCACCGCTTTGGACCTGCATTGCAAGACCGCTGCTTTGTGGGTGGAGGATCGAAAATTCGAGCTTGGCCACTTTTTCGAGAACCGCTTCGATTTCCTTCAATTTTTCCTGTCCGACACCCGGCATCTGGAGGAAAACGCCGTCATCACCGGAAGGTGCGAGGATCACCTCACCGGTTCCGAGATCGTTGAGTCGTTTCGCGAGAACGGTGATGACCTGCTCCTGTGAACCGCTGTCGATCACTTTTTCGCCGCTCGCTTCGATTTTGATCTGCATGGAGACACCGCCTTGAAGCTCGATGCCTTTTTCCATTCCCAGTGTCGAGTAAAGCCATACGCAGAGGGCTGTCACACCAATGGTGAGAACCGTGCCGATCATGCGCTTCCGCTTCTGAATTTCCGCAGCGAAGTAAGTCACGAAGAGGGCGAGCAGAGCCAGCCCCATGAGAAAGACGAGGTTGGAGGAAATGCCGATCGCCGGAGCCTCTGTCGCTTCCGCGGGAGTGGTTGCTTCAGACCCGGGGGCCGGAACGGTTTCGATGGCCTCTGTGGTCGTGTCTGCTTTTCCGGTTGTTTCCGCAGCAGTCTTTTCAGTCTTTTCGACTTTCGGCGCGGCCTTGCCGGCGCCGTCCTGAATGATAGGAGCACTGCCGGTTTGGTCAGATTTAGTGATACCGGAAGCAGAATCAGAAGCGGTTGCTTCGACGCTGACTTTAGCTGCGGTGGTATCGGCCGTGGTTTCTTGATCTGGCATGATAATCTGGGAAAAAAGGGATCAAACAGGGTTAGGTGTTTCGCCTAACAGGGTTGAGTCGGTGACTTAACAGTGTCAAATCGGTGACCTGACAGGGTTGGGTGAAATAACTAACAGGGGTGGTTCGAAAACAAGTGACGTGATTTGTTCGAAATCAGAAGACGAAACCAAATTATTTGGAGACGTTCGAATTGGTCTCGGGAGCTTTTTCCTCAATGACCTTACCGTCTTTGGACGCTTTGCCTCCGTTGACCGAGGCGATCGCGCTGCGGTCGAATTTGATGCTGAGGCCATCGGCAACTTTAACGGACACGGTCTTATCCGTTTTGCCTGAAACGAGTCCGTGAATGCCGCCGATCGTTACGACTTTGTCGCCGACGCGGAGGTTGTCGCGCATGAGGGCCGCTTCTTTCTGGGCTTTCCGCTGCGGACGGATCAGAACGAAGTAGAAAAGACCGAACATGATGAGCATGAGCGGGAGCATTCCGAAGGGGCTTCCGGCCGCAGGGGGCGCGGCTTCGGCGAGTAGATTAGTGATGTTTGTCATGGATAAAAAAATGTAATTAGAGACGCAAACGGGACCGGTTTTTTATCACTCGCTACCTTTCGACGTGTAGCGGGTAATGAAATCGGCCTTAAAATCGGCAAACGTGCCGGTGTCAATAGCATGCCGGACCTGCTTCATCAAGTGCAGATAGAAGTAGACGTTATGTAAAGAAAGGAGTCGCAATCCGAGGATTTCATCGTTTTTGATGAGATGGCGAAGGTAGCCGCGCGAAAACCCTTCGCAGAGAGGGTGGGTTTCACCGGGGGCGGCGAGGGGGATTTGGCTCTTTTCCCACTGGGCGTTCTTCAAATTGATCGTTCCATCAGCGGTGTAGGCGGTGCCGTTTCGGGCGACGCGGGTGGGGAGAACGCAGTCGAACATGTCGATTCCCCGCGAGATCAATTCGAGGAGTTGATCTGGCTGCCCGAGGCCCATCGCGTAGCGTGGCTTGTTTTCCGGAAGCACGGGAGCAGCGACATCGGCGGCTTTATACATTTCCGGAACGGGTTCCCCGACCGAAAGTCCCCCGATTGCGTAACCGTCAAAATCGAGTCCGACAAGATCACGGGCCGCCTTTTCGCGAAGCTCTCCATAGCATCCACCCTGGACGATACCGAAATAGTGCTGGCCCGGGGGACGGTTTGCTTCAATCCACTCGCGGGCACGAATCGCCCAGCGCTGGGTGAGATCGAGGGAGTTTGCCGCGTATTCGCGCTCGCAGGGGTAGGGCGGGCATTCGTCGAGGATCATGCAAATGTCGCTGCCGATGGAGCGTTGAATCTCGAGAACGGATTCCGGTGTGAGGAGGTGCTTGCTTCCGTCGATATGACTTTGGAAGCGGACCCCTTCTTCGGTAATCTTGCGCAACTTAGCGAGGGAGAAGACCTGGAAGCCACCCGAATCGGTGAGAATCGGGCGATCCCACTGCATGAAATTGTGAAGTCCGCCGAATTCGTCGAGAACCTCCGTTCCGGGGCGGAGATTGAGGTGGTAGGTGTTTCCGAGGATGATGCGACAATCGAGCGCCGGATCGGTGAGCTCGGTTGGGTGGACTGACTTTACCGTTCCGCGGGTCCCTACCGGCATGAAAGTCGGTGTTTCGACCTCTCCGTGAGCCAGGGTCATTCGACCGCGTCGGGCGGCCGTTTGAGGATCGGTTTTCAGGAGTGTGAACATTTTCTAAATAGGCCGGAAATTCGCGGGCGGAACAGATAATCGATATTTCAAAATTTTCCAGCAGGGGATTTCTCCTTGAGAATGATGAAGTAGGAACAGAGCCCGTTGCCGGAAAGGTCGCCGGATCTGGACATTGAGTGAATCCAAGCTAATTTCAGTGATGTCCAGCCAACCTACTTCGCACGAAGAACTGCTCTCATGGGTCAATCAAATGCAGAATCTCTGTCAGCCGGATTCAGTCGAGTGGTGTGATGGCTCGGACGAGGAGTGGCACCGTCTTTGCGGCGTTTTGGTGGATTCGGGGACTTTTACGAAGCTGAATGAAGCGAAGCGCCCCAACAGCTACCTCGCCCTTTCCGATCCCGATGATGTGGCGCGGGTCGAGGATCGGACTTACATCTGCAGCAATCGCGAAGTGAATTCCGGACCTACCAATAACTGGATGGCACCAAAGAAGATGCGACCGATTTTAAACGGTCTTTTCGAAGGCTCGATGAAGGGCCGGACCATGTATGTGATTCCTTTCTGCATGGGACCGCTCGATTCGCCTCAGTCCATTATTGGTGTTGAGATTACCGATTCGGCCTACGTCGCGGTGAACATGAAGATCATGACGCGCATGGGCACTAAGGTGCTTGAAATGCTCGGAAGCGACGGTGAGTTTGTTCCCTGTGTCCATTCGGTGGGAGCCCCGATCGCGGAAGGACAGGCTGATGTCCCGTGGCCGTGCAACGATACCAAATACATCGTCCATTTTCCGGAAACCCGTGAGATTTGGTCTTACGGAAGCGGTTACGGTGGCAACGCTCTTCTCGGAAAAAAATGTCTCGCCCTGCGGATTGCCAGTGTAATGGCCCGCGACGAGGGCTGGATGGCGGAACACATGCTCATCAGCGGAGTGGAGAATCCCGACGGGGAAAAACGCTACGTGGCGGCTGCTTTTCCCAGTGCCTGTGGCAAGACGAACTTTGCGATGCTGATCCCGCCCCCGACCTATCGGGAGAAGGGTTGGAAAGTAACAACGGTCGGCGACGATATCGCCTGGCTGCGACCCGGCGAAGACGGTCAACTGCGGGCGATCAATCCCGAGGCGGGATACTTTGGTGTCGCACCGGGCACTTCGGAGGCCTCGAATCCAAATGCGATGGCTTCGATGAAAGAGAATACCATTTTCACCAATGTCGCGTTGACCGATGATGGCGACGTCTGGTGGGAGGGAATGACGGATGAGAAACCGGCCCATCTCATCGACTGGAAAGGCAATGACTGGACCCCGGCATCGGAGACTCCGGCGGCGCATCCGAATTCCCGTTTCACTGCGCCGGCTTCACAGTGCCCTGCGATCGATCCCGAGTGGGAAAATCCGAATGGCGTTCCGATCGATGCGATTATTTTCGGAGGTCGCCGTGCCACGACGATGCCGCTTGTTTTTCAGGCCTTTAACTGGGTCCACGGAGTCTTTCTCGGAGCCAACCTCGGTTCTGAAATGACTGCTGCCGCTGCCGGAACCATTGGTAAAATCCGTCACGATCCTTTCGCGATGCTGCCGTTCTGCGGCTACAACATGGGGGACTATTTCGCACACTGGCTCGAGATGCGGAAGCTCATCCATGACCTGCCACGGATCTTTCATGTAAACTGGTTTCGCAAAGACGACGAAGGCAATTTTCTCTGGCCCGGGTTCCAGGAGAATATGCGCGTGTTAGAGTGGATCTTTGACCGTGTCAGAGGGAAGGCACGTGGCCACGAATTCCAGCTCGGCTGGGTGCCTCGCTACGATGAATTGAATTTTGAAGGACTCGACTTCCCGCGTGAGCAGTTTGATGCGCTCATGCACGTGAGTCATGATGAATTCAGGCAGGAGCTTCTCTCCGAGGCGGACCTCTATCTGGGGCTTTACGATCATCTCCCGAAAGAGCTGATCTTCCAGCGCGAGCTGCTCGCGGGGCGGATTTAACGCCACGATGTCGTGTCAGCAGGGATGCTGACACGAAACTCGGTTTTTGTTAACCCGTTGTCCTCAACCCACTCGCGATCGCGCTGATCGAGAAGATCAGATCTCTGGTCAGTGGTTCGCTTGTCTTTCTCCATTCGCGGAGAAGTTCGACCTGCTGCTCGTGCAGAATTCGAAGCGGTCGCTCGCGGATGATCAGAGTCTTCGAATACCGGGGGCGGCGCTCGTCGATCGACTTGGGGAAAAGACGGGAAAGGTGCTCCGCTGTGGCGCTCATTTCCGACTCGATTTTTGACATGAATCGAGTGCGGATCTCCTCGTTCTCAACCAGAGAGGCGTAACGTTTCATGATCTCGAAATTCGTGCTCATGATATTGGTTTCAACGCCGGTGAAGACGTAGCGCGCAAGGGTTGACTCGCTGATAGTTGCGACGAGGCGGTCGTAGTCCTCCGGAGCCTCGCTCTCCAGTTTATCGAGGGCGGAACCGACGCCATACCAGCCCGGAAGATAGAAGCGTGCCTGGGTCCAGCTGAAGACCCACGGAATGGCACGGAGATCGCTCAGCGAGGCTGTCCCGGTTCGTCGCGAAGGGCGTGAACCCATTTGCGTCTGCTCCAGGGCATCGATGGGAGTGGTCTGACGATAAAATTCAATGAACCCTTCGGTCTCAAGCAGCTCGCGGTAGGTGTCTTTGCTCCACTCGGCGAGTCGGGGCATCAATTCAATGCCGGGGTCTACCGTATCGTCGGGCTTCAAATGACGCGTCGTCGCGTGAGCGACACAGGCCTGGAGGCTTTCGAGATGATAGACCGCGTTGTCCGAGTAGGCGTATTTTTTCGCAATCGTTTCGCCCTGTTCGGTCATGCGGAAGTCCCCGCTCAATGAACCGTGGGGAAGGGCGCGCATGAACCAGTTCGTCGGGCCGGCACCGCGGCTGATGGTGCCTCCACGTCCGTGGAAAAAACGAATGCTGACGCCGTGCTTTTTGCCTATCTCAGTAATCGCCGCCTGCCCGGCGTGAAGCGCCCACTGGCTCGCAAGAATGCCGGCGTCTTTGTTGCTGTCGCTGTAGCCGAGCATGACCTGTTGGGCCGGTGAGTCGGGGTTCGTCGAAGCCGCGAAGCTCGCTTTGGTGACGGGATGACTCAGGTAGGCGTCGAGAATTGCGGCACCACCGTTGAGGTCGTCGAGAGTTTCCAGTAGGGGCACAACCTGGAGGGGGCAGACCCGTTCCCCGTCGACCGGAACAACGAGACCTGCTTCGCGGGCAAAGAGATGCACGACGAGTAAATCCGAGAGCTGGCGGGTCATGCTGACAATGATCGACCCGAGGCCGCCGGAATTCACTTTCCGGTAATTCAGGAGGACGCCGAAGCAATCCCGCACGGCATCCGCTTCAGGGCCTGCCTTTTGGTCAATATGAAGAAAAGGTCGCGGCGATTCCAGTTCACGGGTGAGAAATTCGACCCGCTTTTCTTCGGGCCAGTTGGCAAAATTGGCTCCGTCTTCGATTTCGGCGGCTTCGAGCAACTGGGCGGCTGCCTTGTCGTGAAACTCGCTGTTTTGTCGAATGTCGAGCTCAGCGAGGTGGAAGCCGAATACATCGAGCTTTCTCAAAATCGGTGTGACAAAGCGATCCGCGAGACGGCTTGCCCCGATCGAAACGAGGGAGTCGCGCATCAAATTGAGATCGCTTCGGAAAGCTTCGATCGGCGTGTCGGGGAAACGGCGCAGGTTGGCCCGGAGCAGATACCCCATGGCGCGCCATGGCTCGTCGGGGTTGCGGTCGCGAATGTAGATGCCCTCTTCGCCGAGCAACTCGACGAGCTCTGCGATACGGACATCGAGAGGATCGGGGATCGAGTGCGCCGGAGAGGAAACGGTGAGGTGAAAGGCGGCGTCGACCAGTTCGCGGGAGTAAAGTTTAAGCGACTGTCGCTTGAGCTCGGCGAGGGTCTGCCGGGTTACCTCTGCGGTGACGCCCGGGTGTCCGTCTCGGTCACCGCCCACCCAGAGACCGAATCGCAATTGCGGTCCGCTTCCGGCATCGGTGAGAGTTTTCGGATCAAAGCCCGCGTCTTTCCAGGCCCATTCGAGATGGCGGTGAACCCGTTCAACGGCTTTGGGGAAAACTTCTCTGAGATAGAACAGTGCGTTGCGCAGCTCACGTTCCACGGTAGGCCGCTCCACGTGAATTTCCCCGGTGGTCCAGAGTGCTTCGAGTGCCGCGAGCATGTTCTCTCGCGCGCGTTCGTGTTCCTGTTGGGTGAAGGATGGATCTTCGAGACGGGAGAGGAGGCCGTAGAGGTCGCGGTGGCGTTCGCGAACGCTGGGACGCTTTGCCTCGGTGGGGTGCGCCGTGAAGACCGGTTCCACCCGAACCGCCTGAATCGCTTCGGCAATTTCAGTTTCGCTGAAGCCGCTCTTTTTGAGAGAACTCAGGCAATGCGGCCAGAGGCCTTTTTCTGCCGCTGAACCGAGAGTTTTTTCGCGCTTGCGACGGGTATCGAGAGCGACCTGTTCCTCGATCATATCGAGCAACTGAAAGGCGATTGAGTAAACCTGTGCGGTGTCACCTGCGTCGGAGAGGGGAGGGGCATTCTCGGAACCGTTGAGCCAGGGCAACGCTGCAGCCATTCCCGGTTTTGCGGTTGATTCCATCACCTCCTGAAGGCAGGAAATAATTTCGTCGACTTCGGTCTCAAGTGATTCGAGTCCGGTGTCGATCAGTTCGCGGGCAGAGGGATTGGAAGAGGTGTCTGGGTGGACCATAAGATGAGGCAATCTACGTAGCGACTGAAGCTCCGGTCAAATAGCGACTGAAGCGAAATAGTAGACATTTCGTTGCAGCAGCCATCCCGCTACGGGAGGTGTGGCTGAGGCTCCGCAAAGAGCAGGACTGGTGAAGCTCTCCCCGATCCGGGTGGCCTCTTTTTTATCGCACCTGGCCGCGGCCGGTGACGAGATACTTGTAGCTGCACAACTCTTCCAGAGCCATGGGGCCGCGGGCATGCAGCTTGTCGGTGCTGATTCCAATCTCAGCTCCGAATCCAAACTCACCTCCGTCGGCAAAACGGGTCGAGGTGTTCCAGAAAACACAGGCGCTGTCGATTTCGAGTTGGAATTGCTCTGCTGCGGATTCATCTGCAGTGACGATACTGTCGGTGTGATGTGAGCCGTAGAGGTTGATATGTGAGATCGCAGCATTGAGGTCATCGACCACTTTCACCGCGAGAATGTAGTCGAGGTATTCGGTCGTCCAGTCTTCTTCGGACGCAGGAACGATGCCATCTATCCCCGCCAGTTTGATGAAATCATCATCGCCGCGCAGCTCCACATTCTTTGCGGAAAGCGACTGGGCAATCTGGGGGGCGAATTCAGCGGCGACATCCCGATGGATCAGGAGAGTTTCCAGTGCATTGCAGACCGAGGGCTTGTGGCACTTGGAGTTAATCGTGATCGCCTCGGCCATGTCGAGGTCAGCATCTTTGTCGACGAAGACATGGCAAATGCCGTCGTAGTGTTTGATCACGGGCATGCGGGCCATACCGACGACCGCTTCGATGAGGCTTGCGCCTCCCCGCGGAATAATGAGGTCGAGATAGGTGTCCATCTCGCAGAGATGCTGAACGCTTTCCCGGTCGGTGAAAGGGATCAGCTGGACGCTGTGGTCGGGGAGACCTGCGCCGGCTCCACCCGTTTGCAGGGCGTCGGCGATGGCGCGGTTTGAATGAATAGCCTCTTTTCCTCCGCGCAGAATCGTGGCGTTACCTGTTTTAAAACAGAGTACGGCGGCGTCGGCGGTGACGTTGGGACGGCTTTCGTAAATGATACCGATCACGCCGATGGGAGTGCGTTTCTTTACAAATTCAAGTCCGTTGGGTCTCGTCCACTCTTTGAGAATCTCCCCGGTGGGATCGTGAAGTTCGGCGACTTCGCGAATGCCGTCGGCCATCGCTTTGATGCGGTCGTGGTCGAGGCGAAGGCGATCCTTCATTGCATCGGTAAGACCCAGTTCGTCGGCGGCAGCGAGATCCTTCTCGTTGGCTGCAATGATTTCCGCCTCTCCGGCGATGACTGCGTCGGCCATCGCGAGAAGGATTTCGTTTTTCTTCTCCGTTGAGAGTTTGGTCAGTGCATGGGCCGCAGCACGGGCCTGTTTGCCCATTTGCCATACCTGGTCGCGAATTTCTTCAGAAGTCATGTTGTCTAAAAGCTAAGAGGATTTAGGGGCGAAGCGGGTGCAAATCCCCTCGCCGTTTACGAGTTCGGTGAGTTGTTCGGGGCGGACACCGCTCGCAATAATGGTTTCGATGCCGCTGTCGACGGCTTGCTGGACGGCACGCAATTTACTGCCCATGCCGCCAACGGAAAGGGCGCCTTTTTCATCGCGGGCAAGATCGAGAACGGATTCGACGTCCGACACGGCGGGAATGAGCTGATTATCGGCGTCGAGTAGGCCGTCGACGCTCGTGAGCAGCACTAGCATGTCAGCATTAATCAAACGGGCGACGATGGAGGAAAGGGTGTCGTTGTCTCCCACTTTGAGTTCGAAAACCGAGACGGAGTCGTTTTCGTTCACGATGGGAATGACCTGCCGGTGAGGAAGGATTGCGCTGAGAGTCGCGAGGACGTTGGCGCTGCGGGTTGCGTCGTTGAGATCCTCGTGGGTGACGAGAAGTTGCGCGATCTTGAGGCCGTGGTTGCCAAAGTGGCCCTCGTAGAGATGCATGAGCCGTGCCTGTCCGGCGGCGGCGCAGGCCTGGAGCATGTCGGTTGCGGTCGGGCGGATTGAGAGCCCGAAGGTCGACATTCCGGCTCCGACAGCGCCGGAGGTGACCATGACAACTTCATGTCCGGCCTGATTCAGATCCGCAATTGCCTGAGAAAGACGGGCAATCATTGCATGATGCAGCTCGGCTCCGTCCCCCCGCGTGAGGACGCCGGTACCAATTTTTATGACGACTCGTTTGCCTGTAAATTGCTCTTCCATTGACGCTGAAACCCGTTCCGGGCACTCGCGCGGACGATATGGCCATGGTCTTGGGGTGTAAAGTCGCAGTTTGAGTTCCCTAATCTGCGTTTAGCGCTTGCGAATTCCCCCGAGTCGCCCCATTTTAGCGCCCCTTGGATCGGGGAGGGCTGATTTCAGCCCCGACCGTACCAAACGCACCCATAGTAAAACGGATATTACGTCGGTTTCCGGAACCGAAAGTCCAGGTTCGATTCCTGGTGGGTGTATTTCCCGCGAAGCGAAAACCTCTTTTCTCTTTCTTAATCCTCCTCTCAATTTCTTCAGAGGATGGCCTCTCACTCCAGTCCGTCGAGGACTTCGAGAATGTCTTTTGGCTCGGCCCGCTTCGTGTAGTCTTCGTCGAGGAAGGAATAAACGATTTTGCCGTTCTGATCGATGATATAGGTCGCGGCAATGGGGAGCTCATTCTCTGGTCCTTCCTCTCCGTAAAACTCTTTCATGCTGAAGAATTTGCTGTAGTGGCCGGAGACTTCAGGAGTGAGTTTGAAAACCAATCCATATTGTTCCGCCACCTTCAGGTTGAGATCGGAGAGAACAGGGAAGCGGAGTTCGTTTTTCTCTTTGGTGGAAAGGGATTTGTCGGGAAGCTCGGGAGAGACCGCAATGAGCTGCGCGCCGAGTTCTTCGATTTGAGGAAGAATTTTCTGATAGGCCGCGAGCTGGATGTTGCAGTATGGGCACCAGCCTCCGCGATACCAGGTGAGAACGACGGGACCCTTCTTGAGTTCCTCAGACAAAGTCAGGGTGCTGCCTTTGGAGTCGATCAGTGAAAAGTCGGGAGCCTCGTCTCCTTTTTTCTTTGAACTTTTGAGGACACCGGCGGTTTTGATCGCCTCGATTCCCGCTGCGTAATCCGCCACTTTTACAGGGTCGGCATTTTTGCGATTTGCTGCCTTTTTGGTGTCTATTTCCTCCTGAAGGGAAGGGACTTCTGCAAAAACAGAGGTGAGCGACAGAGCGATAGCTGACAAGGTGGATTTGACTTTCATTGCTCTTTTGACTCCTCAGGAGCAAAAAAGTTACGAGAAATACCGTTTTAAATACTTTCCGGTGAGAGATGCCTTGTTTCCTGCAATCGCGACGGGACTTCCCAGCGCAACGACCTGCCCCCCGTGCTCGCCTCCGCCGGGGCCCATGTCGATAATCCAGTCGGCGCACTTAATGACGTCGAGATTGTGTTCGATCACGATGAGGGTGTTTCCCTGGTCCCGGAGCCGGTAGAAGACTTCGAGCAATGTCGCGATGTCCGCAAAATGCAGACCGGTGGTGGGTTCGTCGAGAAGGTAGAGTGTTTTCCCGGTCGCGGTCTTTCCAAGCTCGGCGGCCAGCTTGATTCGCTGGGCTTCGCCGCCGGAGAGTGTCGTTGCCGATTGTCCAAGTCGAACGTAGCCAAGTCCAACATCGCGGAGGGCCTTCAGCTGCTGGCTGATTTTCGGGATTTTCTGGAAAAAGAGGAGCGCTTCCTCCACTGTCATTTCGAGGACGTCGGCGATGCTTTTTCCCCGGAAGGTGACATCGAGCGTTTCCCGGTTGTAGCGGCGCCCGTTGCACGACTCGCACTTTACGTAGACGTCGCTGAGAAAGTGCATGTCGATTTTAATCATCCCGTCGCCCTGACAGCTTTCACATCTCCCGCCACTGACATTGAAGCTGAATCGACCGGCTGCATAGCCTCTCGTTCGCGAGGCGGGCAGCTGCGAAAAGAGATCCCGGATCGGGCCGAAGACGCCGATGTAGGTCGCGGGGTTGGAGCGGGGGCTGCGACCGATCGGAGTCTGGTCGATCACGATGGCTTTGTCGACGTGTTCGAACCCTTCGATGGCGTCGTGTTCTCCCGGTTTGTCTTTGCTGTTGTGAAGATGACGGAAAATAGCGCGTCTCAGGATCGTGTCGACGAGGGTGGATTTTCCGCTCCCTGACATGCCGCTAACGCAAATGAAGTTGCCCAGTGGAAAAGAGACATCGATGTCTTTGAGATTGTTCTCCCGGGCACCGCGAACCGTGATCTCGTGAGTTTCGGATTCGAAGCTGGTCGGGGCTGGAATCCCGATTTCCTTTTTTCCTGAGAGGTAGGCACCGGTCACCGAACCGGGATTCGCGATCACTTCATCCGGGGTTCCCTGGGCGAGCAGTTCACCTCCGTTTTCACCGGCTTCGGGACCGAGGTCAAGAAGGTGGTCTGCGGCGCGGATCGTGTCTTCATCGTGTTCGACGACGATGACGGAGTTCCCGAGATCCCGAAGGTCTTTCAAGGTCGCGATGAGCTTTTCATTGTCGGCCTGATGAAGGCCGATGCTGGGTTCATCGAGCACGTAGAGAACCCCGGCGAGTCCTGCACCCAGTTGGGTCGCGAGACGGATGCGCTGGCTTTCCCCGCCGGAAAGGGTTCCGCTTTGGCGATTGAGACTGAGGTAGCCGAGGCCAACGGTGTTGAGGAATTTGAGGCGCTTCGTGACTTCGAGAAGAACCTCGCGGGCATAGCTCGCCTGCACAGTGGTAAGCTCGACGCCCTCAATCCATTCGATCGCGCGGGCAATGCTGAGGCCGGTAAAGCCTTCGATCGACAGCGGCTCAGTGGCATGGTTCATCGTCACCGAGAGGATTTCGTCTTTAAGTCGCTTTCCGTGACACGCGGTGCAGGGTCGCGATGACATGAAGCGCCGCACGTTGCGTTTCGTCATTTCGCTTTTGGTAGTTTGGAGGAGACGTGTTGCCTGCGTCGAGAGCCCCTCGAAGGTGTCATCTCCGTAGAGAAGTGCCCGTTTGAATTCCTGCGGGAGATCGGAAATCGGTTCGTCGAGATCGGCTTTGTAGAGTTTTGCCAGATCTTCTATGGCCCGCTGGTGAAAGCCCTTCCGCTTTTTTGATCCGCTCCACCAGGTTTTAATCGCTCCGTCGCGGATTGATTTTGCCGGATCGGGAACCATGAGTTCACCGTCGGGAACGAGTCGTGTTCCGAGACCGTGACAGGTCGGGCAGGCTCCGGAATGACTGTTGAAGGAGAAGTGCTTCGGGGTGAGCCGGGGGAGCGAGAATCCGGTTTCAGGATTGGTAAAATTGAAAGTGAAGTCGTGCTGCTCGTAGGTCTCGGAATCGGGAGTTTGCACCAGTGCCGAGACGTGATTTTCTGAGATTTTCTGGGCCATCTCGAGTGAGTCGGCGAGACGGCTCCGGATGTCTTCACGAATAACGAGTCGATCAATTACGATCTCAATTGTATCGGCTTTCTTCTGAACCACTTCTTCAATTTCGACGATCTCGCCGTCGAGTCGTGCCCGGAGGAAACCCTGTACTTTGTAGCGTTCGAGGATGTCGGCGAGCTTTTCCTTTTTCTCCGGCTTAACGGGCGCGACGAGAATGATGCGGGTCCGTTCGGGATAGGCGGTGAGCACATCGACGATGTCTTTGACCGTATGGCGAACGAGCGGTGCGCCGGTTTCGGGGTCGTGAGGCTGGCCGAGCGCTGCGTAGAGAATTCTGAGATAGTCGTAGATCTCGGTGGCCGTCGCGATGGTCGAACGCGGGTTGGGTTTCGAGGAACGTTGTTCGATTGCGATGGCGGGCGTAAGGCCTTCGATGAAGTCGACGTCCGGCTTCTCAAGCTGGTCGAGGAACTGTCTCGCGTAGGCCGAAAGCGATTCCACGTAGCGACGCTGTCCCTCCGCATAAAGGGTGTCGAAGGCGAGCGATGACTTGCCCGAGCCCGACACCCCCGTGATGACAACGAACTGATTTCGCGGGATTTCGAGAGTGAGATTCTTCAGGTTGTGCTGGCGGGCACCCTGAATTTTGATCAATGCATTTTCGCCCATGTTGAAGGCACAGACTAGCGGCCAAAAGTCTGTTCGCCAAAAAGGAATTCTGTTATCTTTTCCGAATCATGACGCTTCGAAGTATCTTCATTTTCGCGCTCATTGGATCGACGTTGCCGGCCTCGGCGATTCCCAATACCTTTTTTGGAAATGGCAATGTGGTCCCCATCATTCCGTCCATGCCGCGTTTTAATGCGGAGATGACAGAGGAGTTTCTCGAAAAAGAAAACTGGGTCGACTGGGAGGCGGACACTTTTTCGGGGCCCTGGGAGCAGGACCCATCGCTCGGGACCACGAAAATTTTTCGAATGACGGCGAGCCCCGATGTTTTCGGGGAAGTTCCCATGGCGGTCTATGCCTACGGGGAGGGGAGTGAGTTGCGTGAACTCGCGATCCACTTTCTCGATGCGGGGCGGTACTTCGGGTATCAATACGGCGGCGAGTCCGATCGCGACGCGCGTGAGCAGGGGCGGCGGCGGCGTCAGGAGTTCAGCAGTCACTACAAGCATCTCCTCAAGACGATAGAGGAGCGCCTCGAGGAGGGATGCGGACGGGGCGTCGAAGGTTTTCTCGGAAAGAGTCCTCATCTCCGTGTCGGGTTCACCGATTATGAATGGGAGGACTTTGTTCTCCGCTTTGTCGCGAGGGAGGATTTCTCCGTTTCTCTCCACATCATGCGGAAGTCTGCGGTGCCCGATTCGCTGGTCGATCATGCGATTCTGAGAATGAGTGACAGAGAGAAAGATGACCTTTTTGAGGCCAGAGTAACTCACACTGAAACGGGTGATGTGCAGATCACCGGTGTCCCGATGTTCACACAGGGGAAGACACCTTTCTGTGGGATTCACACCCTCGCGATGGCTGGATACTATTACGGATTGCGCATTTCACCGGAAGCTCTTGCGGCAGGTGCGGAGTTCAAAAACACGGGGAGTGCGAAAGGGAGCGACTTGATCGGGCTTTACCGTTCAACCGCCGATGAGGTGGGACTTCGCGTCAGTGTCGCGCCGGATTTTAAAATGGACCGCGTCTCCCGCTCGCTCAAATCGGGGCGGCCGGTGATTGTGTGGCGTCGTGTTTCGGAGGCCCGGGAAAAGGCGCATTCAGCCAATCAGCTTGCCTGGAATGCTGATCGTCAGTTTGCTTTGCCGGTTCCCTCTCCTGAAGAGCTCGAGTCTTATCCTGACAAAAGCGAAAAGGGGACGCCCTCACATGCATCGATAGTGACGGGGTTCAACGACGAGCGGGGTGAAGTGATCTACACTGAGCCCTGGGGAAATGAAACCCGTGACCGGCGCATGAGAGTTGAGGAAATGGAAGCGACCGCCTACGCCGTCTTCTCCTTCAAGTAGCTGGAAATGCGTTGAAAGTTTCCCTCAAATCCGGAGTATCTGTTTCGCCGCCGCAGTGATTGTGTGATCTGCACGGCATCCTTTTTATGAAATCCCGTATTCGCCGTTTCTCTCCGATTTTTGCGGTTGTCGCATTGGTTCTTGTTCTGGTTTTGCTGAGTAAGAATACGCTGGTGGCGAAAAAGGTCGTCGCACTTTTTCTGATGCCGGCGGGAATGATCTGGGCGGCGCTTTTCGCGGGAATTTTCCGGCCGGGTATTTCGATAAAGCTCAGATCTGCTTTTGCGATGCTCTGGCTGGGATTCGGACTCGCAGGGAGTCCCTACCTTGGTAATGGTCTTTTGCGAATTCTCGAGGCACCGCTTTATGCTTTCGAGGAGGTCACTGAGCCGCTCGATGCGGTGGTTGTCCTCGGAGGCGGGACACGATTGTCTCCCGGCGGGAAGCCCGTCGTCGGGTCGATTGGTGATCGGCTGCTGCGTCCGTTGTTTTTGTATCGGGAGGGTAAAGTGAGAACACTGATTACGACGGGGCGGAGTATCACCGAGATTGGAGATGACCGGCTGCTCTCCCGCGAGACGTCGGAGATCTGGCAATCGCTCGGGGTGCCTGCGGATGTGATCATCGAGCGGGATCAACCGAGAACGACCGCGGAGGAGCTCGTTGAAGTTGCCGCTTTGCTCGAGGCGCACCCTGAGTGGAAACGCGTCGGGATCTGCAGTTCCGCTTCCCACCTGAGGAGAGCCTTGCATGAAGCTCAAAAGCACGACATGACCCTGATTCCGGTTCCGGCCGATTTCCGGTCCGTCCCGCTTTCATTCGTTTCCATTTACCTGATCCCGCAGGGACGGGGATTCAAAGATATTCAGTCCGCTTGCTGGGAGTTTCTGGGGCTCATGATGTAGCCCCGCGATCTTTGAAAACCGAACAGTTCCAAAATTATGGTTTTTAGGCTATGTTCTCACGGGAAGAGACTGAATCCGCTCGATGGAGAGAAAAACTGAACGCAAATGGAGGACGCTGAGAAGTGTTGCTTCGCAGATACCGGCACCGGAAAAGGAGGCCGAGCCTGCTCATTTACCCGACCCTCCAGCGGAGAGCCCCGAGCCTGCTGCAGAAGAAGCGGTTCAGGAGGAAGCCGCTTCTGAAGCGGTTGTTGAGAGGCCGCTCGAGGACACTTCAAAAATTCGTTTGTCTCCCGCTCCCTGGCTGAAAATTGAGGATCCCGATCCTGCTGTCAGTGAAGACGTTGACGGGACTGAGCCGGAGATCAGTCTTCCGCTCGAGGCTGTTCCGGGGGAGGATGCCGTCGTTGAGCCGGTCAGCGGGAATGATGAGGAAAGCGAAATCAGTCCGTCTGTTTTCGAAGAGCTTGAGGGTGCGGAATCCTTTTTCGCCACGGCCATCTCAATGGGACCGGAACCCACTCCTGACTCCGTTCCGGAGCCACCTGAAGAGGGGCGGGATGCGGGGAATCGAATTCTCGTTGCTCATGGAGTTACTTCCACCTCGCGCCTGATTCGGGAGACGCTCGAGAATTTTACAGAGGCGGAGGTTGATACGACGTCCGATCCAGTACGTGCTTTTGAGTTGGCGTTGCAGAAGCCTTTCAGACGATTTTTCTTTGCGATGCAGGTCGGCGAGCTGAGCGGTGCAATGCTCTATGAATTGATTTCGAAAGCGTATGCGAATGGCAGGGCGCAGAGATCGCTGGCTCCCGGGGTGGTCTTTATTCGTGAGAAATCAGATCCTCAACTGCCGCCCGAGCTGGCCCGTGATGCGCGGGTCAAAGATTCGATCAGCAAGCCGATCCGGATCGACCGGCTGCTCAAATCGGTTGATGATATTTTCGAAGTTCGCGATCCCACCGTGAAGTGATCAGTGGCGCCGGAGTTTGGAAAAGACGATTTCCGATCCGCTCGCCTTCGTGTGATAGACGAACTCCATCAGTTCGCCAAGTCGTCCGCTCGGAAAGCCTCCGCCTTTTTCGAGAAACCAGTGCAGGTACTCGTAGGGGAGGGTGTGGATGAAACGATTCTGATAGCGCCCGAAAGGCATACGATACAGCTCAAGGTCCATGAGATTCTCAGCCAGCTCCTGTCTCATCACCGCACCCAAATCGATTTCCTCGCCTCTATCACTCATCGAACCGGTAGCAGCATTCTGCGGGGATTTTTCCTTCGGGGGAGAAGGTGACGCCTTCCGCTTCGAGGAGACGGCGTTTTCTTTCGATGGGCTCGCCTGCCTTGGTGCCGGCGAAGCCTCCGATCGCGAGATCACTGCTGACGACTCGATGGCAGGGGGTATCGGGGGCGAAGGGATTTCGTCGAAGCGCCTGACCGATTGCACGCGGTGACCGGCAGCCGATGTACTGACCGAGGAGGCCGTAGGTCGTTACCTTCCCGCGCGGAATGAGATGAAGGGCATCGAAGACCTTTCTCTCAAATTCGGTTGGTGGGCGATGGACTTCCATGGATGACTGAGCTTAACGAAGGGGAGGAGGAGGTGCAACATCGGGATTAAAGGTCGACCGCTTAAGCGGGGATCTGATTCGTCTCCTTTTTATGAAATTCCATGTTCCGCTTCTTTGTGCTGTCGCTTTTCTCCTTTCATCCTGTGGCAATAGCTACAACACGGCATTTCCGGCCCCGACCGGAGAGGAAAAGTATTCGGATATCATCCCGGCCGATATCGGAGGGGAGAAGGTGCGCTCAGCAAAGCTCGAACTCGATGCTGCGACCTACAACGGCGCGAGATTTACCTATGGTGAGAGCGCCTCGATTCTCATGGTTCAGTGTTCCAGTCAGGAAGCGCTCGATACTTACTTCAAAGAGTCGGTGGTGCCGCTCCTCGAGACCGGATACAACAGCAAGGTCAGCGGGAAATTCAACGGGGTCTGGAGCGCTCGCGGCAGCGGCAGCTCAGGGCGAATTCAGGCGTGGCAGAATGGCGCTTACATCTTCGCCGTCTCTGCGGATTCGGATGAACTCTTCGACGAAATCGTCGGGAAATTTCCCTACATTGCGAAGAAGTGATTGCCGCGTTTTTCTGCTTCCGGCAAGACCAAACAGGGTTGACTGGGTGACCTAACCCTGTTGAGTTTGAGGGATGAATCAAGGCGGACTGAATAACGGGCAATTGACTGAACTGATCGGAATGTTAGAGCGTCGACTTGTTGTCATCGGCGACGCCGAAATGCGGGAGTCGGATCCTGAGCGACAGTTGAAAGAGCTCCAGTCGGTATCCGAAGCGATCATGGCTTTCCACGAGGCGAATCGCGGCGTGATGCACAATCGACTTAATCACTTTCTCGAAAACTGCAGTTTCGAGAAAGCGCTCGCCTGGGCTAAGGAGAGTATCGAGTAGGGGCGCTCATTGAACAATGGCGTGAGCCATCGGGGCAAATGCTGAGCGCCCTGTTTCAGGCGGAAGGCTAGGTGGACTTGAAAATCTTTTCATTCACATGGCCTTCATTCAGGTCAACCCGTTCGGGCCTTCCCTTGTGCATGTAGACCACCTCGGTGTGATCGAGTCCCAGGAGACCCATCGTCGTGGCGTGAATGTCGTGGACGTGCATTTTGTCTTCGACCGCATAGAGCCCGAGTTCATCGGTGGCGCCGATGGTTTGTCCGCCTTTGACGCCGCCGCCGGCCATCCACATCGTGAAGCCGGTCGGGTTGTGGTCGCGGCCGTCGCCTTTCTCGCTCATGGGGGTGCGTCCAAATTCGCCGCCCCAGATGATGAGGGTCTCGTCGAGAAGTCCGCGCTGCTTGAGATCCTGAATCAGCCCGGTGATGGGCACATCGACGTTGTTGCAGAGGCGGCTGTGGTTTTCCTCCATCTTGGAATGGCTGTCCCATTTGCTGCCGGCTCCGTGATAGAGCTGGATAAAACGCACACCGCGCTCGACGAGTCGGCGGGCCATGAGACACTGCTTTCCGTAAATCTGAGTCTCTTTCTGATCGATTCCGTAGAGCTGCTTGATGTGCTCGGGCTCACTGTCGAGGTCAATCGCTTCGGGGGCTTCCGCCTGCATGTTGAAGGCGAGCTCGTAGCTCCGGATTCGCGCATCGAGGTCGCTGTTGGATTCGCGGGAGCCGTAGTGCTTCTGATTGAGTTTTCCGAGGAAGTCGAGCTTCTTGCGCTGGCGTTGATCGGTCACGCCCTTGGGGTTATTTAGATTCTTGATAGGCTCATCCCCGGTGTCAAAAAGATTGCCCTGATGGACGGCGGGAATGAATCCTGAACCCCAGGTCCGGGCGCCGTTAACGACCATGGTGTTGGAGTCTTTGATGACAACAAATCCGGGGAGATTCTCGTTCTCGGTTCCGATACCGTAGGAGACCCAGGAACCCAGTGAGGGGCGTCCACCGAAGACGGACCCGGTGTTCATCTGGCAGACACCTCCGGCGTGGTTGATCCCGTCGGAAACGCAGGAGCGTATCACGCACAGTTCGTCCGCGATTTTGGAATGGTTAGGGAGCCAGTCGGAAATCCAGAGTCCGCTCTCCCCGTGTTGCGCCCACTGGCGTTTGCTTTCGAGGAGGTTTGAGCTGGCCTCTCCCATTGCGGTGACGGGCTTTTCAAAGCTGTCGGGAAGCGGCTGCCCTGCCAGTTTATTCAGGAGCGGCTTGGGATCGAAAAGGTCGAGGTGGCTCGGGCCTCCTTCCATGAACAACCAAATGACGTGTTTGGCCTGTCCGAGGCGATGAGGGATTTTGGCGGCGACGGGATTGGGCGCACCGCTTCCGGCGAGGAGATTTTCCCCGGTAATAGCGGAAAGGGCGACTGAGCCAAATCCGGCGCCGGCGCGGCTCAGAAATTCGCGTCGGCTCGTGGGGCGGTCAATTCGGTTACAGGACATGATTCTTGGGGGCGTAAAAGGTTGGAATAGGTGAATTCGAAAGGTTTCGCTTAGTGCTGGTAGAGGAATTCGTTAGAGTTGAGAAGCGCGTGACAGAAGTCGGAAACGGCGTTGAACAGTTCGGGCGGATACGTGGTCGGTGCGGCTTCCGGAGCGGCTTTGATCCAGGCGGACTGGAGCGCGGGAAGGCCATCGGTGAGTTCGTTGAACTTCCAGTCGATAAGCGTTTTCGTCTCACCGGCGGGGGCAAACATGGCTGTGATCTTCGGCGCCGCTCCGGAGTGGAGGGCGATGCGTGCGATCTGTCCGTCCCAGTAGTGGTGATGCTGACCTCGCCCACCTACAAGAAGCTTTGATCCGGCTTTCGGAGTGAGCCCGCCAACGACCTGGTGCGGCACCGTTACGGTTTGGAGTTCCGCTTTGGGATCGGAAAGATCTTTGAGGTAAAAGGTGATGCTCCCTTTAGTGGGATCACCATTGGAAGGAACCGCTGAAATTGACGCAGCGATGTAGACCGGTGTGTCGAGTGGAACGCGGAGATCCGACGCCACTACTTCGTAGATCCGGTTTCCCTGGAAGTCGTCGCCCACAATTTGAACGATGAGATTGCGTGGATCGTATCCTGACTTCTCACTGGTGACTCCAAGCCCCCAACCGTTGCTGGTGGTCCCGCCGGACCACTGGCTCACGAGGGTGTTAACCGAGGCATCTTTGTAGATCGAATCGATGCTCGCGACGGTTTCAATGGTGAAGTGATCATCCGGAAGAGTGACTCCGGTTGCCTGCAGTTTTTCAAAGCGGCTTCCGGGCTGAAGCCAGAGCGAGCTGCTTCCCAGTTCGACTCCGGATGCCTTCGCGAATTTCTGTGCGATGGGACGGAGTCCGTTGTCGTTGGGATATTTGAAAGGCTTCGGCGGAGCTTCGGGAAGGGTTCCTTTCTGCGACTCGATGAATTCGAGAGCATCATTGATCTCACTTTCCTCTGCTTCGCGGTTGTAGGCCATCCGGTAGGCCTGTTTGATTTCGTCAGTGCCGACCTTTCCTCCGTTGGCGAGGAGCTGCTTTGCGAATGCTTTAGAGCGGGAAATGACCCATTCGCCGTTTACGAGGAGAAGCGACTGGTTCGCGGTGGTGGTCGCGAGTCGATTCGGTTCTGAACTGAACCCGGAAGGTGCATCAAAGTTCCCGATCATGGGGTCTTTGGTGTTGCGAATTTTCTTCACGTAGATGCTGCGGGCCGGAGTGGAGCCGCTCACGGATGGACCACCGTCGCGGTCCACTAATTCTCCTGAGGCAACGAGCATGGCGTCGCGAATTTGGCCGGCATCGAGACGCTGGGGAGGGTAGCGCCAGAGGAGTCGATTCGCAGAGTCGGCGATGTCCTCAACACTGGTTGGCTCGCGTCGCGCTGTTTGCTGATAGGCGGCGCTGTTCATGATGAGGCGGTGGAGCGGTTTCATTTTCCAGCCTCCCTGCACGAACTTTTTGGTAAGCCAGTCGAGCAATTCGGGGTGGCTTGGTTCTTCGCCGAGCCTGCCGAAATCGTTCGGAGTGGGAACGAGTCCGCTGCCGAAATGGTGTTGCCAGATCCGGTTCGTGATCACCCGGGTTGAAAGCGGATTGTCTTCGCTGGCAATCCAGTTGGCGAGAGCGAGGCGGCGACCTGATGAATCTTCTGTCGGTTTGATTTCAGGAGCGGGTTGCCCGAGCAGTGTGAGGAAGGCGGGTTCGATCACCTGCGTCTTGTCGCGCTTGTGCAGCTTGGTCTCCGCAGGGGTTGTGCCGACATCGACGCTGACGAATCCGAGGGGGAGATCGGCGGGTTTGAGTTTGTCGAATTTCGCCAGTTCGGTAGTCAGCTTTTCGTATTCAGCCGCTTTCTTTTCATCCTTCGCAAATTCCTTTTTCCAATCAATTCTAACGTGACTGTAGTCCACCTGGCGTTGAACCATTTGGGCGATTTGTTCTTCGTAGGTGGTCCGTTCCTCCGCGGGAGTGTTGTAGATCGCCTTAACATCCTCCGGAAACTGTTTTACGACACCATTGATCGAACTCTCGATCTTAGGTTTCTTCATTTCCTCAAGGCGTGTCAGGATATCAGCCGCTGCGGTTTCCCACTTTTTGAGTTGTTCAGCGTGAGCCGCCTTCTCTTCGTCACTGGCGAGAACCCGGTTCTCCGGCCACCAGGTTCCATTGAGAAAGGCCTGCATCGCGAAGTAGTCTTTCTGGAGAATAGGATCGAACTTGTGGTCGTGACACTGGGCGCAACCGATACCGATTCCGAGAAGCGCCTCGCCGGTAACGTTCGTCATTTCTGTCATGATGAGATCCCACTGCATCTTGGCATTGCGCTGATTCCACTCGTAAATGCCGAGTCTCAGGAAGGCTGTGGCGATGAACTTGTCAGGGTCGTTTTCGGCGAATTCGTCAGCGGCGAGCTGTTCTTTGACAAACTCGTTGTAGGGCTTGTCTTCATTGAAAGCGTTGATCACGTAGTCACGGTAGCGCCAGGTCCCGGGGCGGAAGCTGTCGGCGCGGTATCCATCGCTTTCCGCGTAGCGAACGACATCAAGCCAATGCTGGCCCCAGCGTTCCCCGTAGCGCGGACTGGCGAGAAGCTCTTCGACCAGTTCGGCCGTTGCCTTCGCGGAATCCTTTTTGTGAGCGGTCACAAAAGCGGCAGCTTGTTCAGCGGTCGGGATCAATCCGTGGAGATCCAGATAAATGCGTCTCACCAGTTCCTCGGGGCTGGCGGCCGATGAGGGATCGAGTTTCGCTTCATTCAGTTTTCTTAAAATGAAATGATCGATCTCGTTGTGGGCCCACTTTTTGTCCTCTTCATTAATCGCCGGGACTGCGACATCGCGAACCGGCTGAACGGCCCACCATTTCCGGTCCTCATCGGTAAAGCCGTGTTCATCGGTTTCTGATTTGGTGAGAGTTTCTTCAGGCCAGATCGCTCCGGTGGCGATCCACTTTTCAAGAATGGCGACCTGATCGGCGCTGAGTTCCTTTTTCGGTGGCATCGCGAAGTCGGGATCGTCACGTCTTACCGCTTCGATGAGCAGTGACTCTTCGACTTTGCCGGGGACGAGGGCAGGGCCGGTGTCTCCACCTTCGAGAATAAGGTCAAGGTGATCGAGACGAAGTCCGCTCTTGGCTTTTTCAGGCCCGTGGCAGTCATAGCATTCCGCCGCGAGAAGAGGGCGGACGCTGGTCTCGAAAAACTTCAGCGCGGCCGCGTCTTTGCCCGAAGCGAGGGACGCGCTGAAGGCTGAGAAAATTAGAATTAAAGTGGTACGAATCATTCCGGTGATGTTTGAATCCAAAGTGTGGGGGCGGGGCTGGTCGGGTGCTCTTTTGAGGCAAAAGCGTGGACGATGCCCTGTTGGTTGTACTCGCCGGTCGTGCGGACGAGAATAAAGCTCAGAAGGTTGTCCGGGTGACTTGCGATGAAATGCGTAAGTGCCTCGGACTGCATTTCGACGACCCCGTTGGGAGACCCTTTGAGAATGGTGAAGGTGGCAAGTGGCTCATAGGCATCGGGATTGGCGGAAATGTCAAAAGGCTCCGTCGACTCCCACGATACTCCATGTTCATCCCAGTTATCCATTGCCGAATCGCGCACCCCGTAGAGCGCGAATTCGGAGTCCGGCACGAGGGAGGAAAATCCCAATCCGCTTGATTCGATCTTTAAAGAAAGCTTGGCATCGGTAATCCGGTTCAGAGGATGGCGCTTCAGATCAAAGGTCAGAGCTGCTTTTCTCCGGTTTGCGTTGGCAAGATCGGTCTCTTTGACCATGATGAGCGGGTCCGCTCCGAAGGATTCGCCATGTGTCATCCGGAAGTAGGCGTCTTTCCCGCGACCGGCGGCGGTCGTGATTGCAAGCCAGTCTTTCCCCGGTGCGACGAGGGAGGCGTGTCTGGCGACCTCGCCCGCTCCCGATTTGGCAGGGGATACGGCGTCTTCACCGATGCGAATGGATTGCCCTTCGGTGATTAGCTTTTTCCCGGGCGTCTCGTTCTGATTCACTTCCACCTCTCCTTCGAAGACGAATACGTGAGCGCTTCCAAGGTCGGTTGTGGTGACGCCGAAACGGGTTCCGAGATCGATGACCTCGGTGTCTGCGGTGTCGATAGTAAATCCATGAGCGGAATCAGGAACATCGGCGACAACGGAGCCTTCGATGAGTCGGGCACGCATCGCCGAGGCGATATCGAGTGTGGTTGGCGCTTCGAGGGTAACGGTCGCTCCGCTGTCGAAACGGATTGTGGCCATGCCTTCAGTGAGCGCGAGGCGCCCTGCTCCGAGTTTTGCCCCCTCTGCGGTGGGCAGATCGGAACCCGACCAGCGGCAGTTTTCTGCTTCGATGAGGGTTGCAACCGTGGGCGTGCTGTTACCTGTATTGATCAGGTAGATCGTGCTCGCGAAAAAGGCGATTGCAGCCGCGGCGCTGAGCCAGCCGGCGACCCGGGGAAACCCGGCTTTCGGCTTGTCCTTGAGGAGGTCCGGCAGTTCTTCGCCTGTGGCGAGGAGTTCTGCATGGAGCCAGCGCTGCTCAACATACGCGCGACGCAGCTCGGGATCGCCGATAATGGCTTCTTCGAGTTGCTTCGTTTCCGCTTCACTGAGCTGCCCTTCAAATGAGCGGTCAATGGAATTTTTATCAATCATGAGGCGGGCGTGCCGGTTTGTTGTGAAACGCATTCGTTCAGAGTTTTGCGAATGCGGCTGAGGAGACGGTAAGCTGCGCCTTCGGTGCGACCGGTCTTGCTGGCGACCTCAGCAATGTCGCAACCCTCGTAGTAGCGAAAGAGAATCATTTTCCGTTGCGCTTCGGGTAATTTTTTCAGGCACTTTTTGAGCGCTTCTGATCGCTCCGTGAGCTGGTCGGACTGCCGGTCGATTTCCCCGGCTATGGCTTCGATGAAGGCCGGGTCGGAAGAAAAGGCAGGTTTTCTGCCTTGAGATCTGCGGTAGTTGAGAATTTGATGCAGTGCGATCTTGCGGGCCCAGGCGACAAAATTAGTGCCCGGTTCGAAATCGGAAAATTTCTTCCACATCGTCAAACGACTCGCCTGAAGAATGTCCTCCGCATCGGCGTGATTGTGCACGAGGGTGTGCACGTAGGCGGAGAGAGTCCGCTCGTGGCTGTTTAAAAGCTCGAGGTAGTTCTCCACGTTGGAATCTGTTTCTGAATCAGGCATCTCCACAAGGGTAAGGTTCGGGCTCGAATTTTTTGGACATAAAAAACAAACTTTTTTCGCGATAACTGTTTCAAGGGGACTGAGTTCAGTCCGGATGCGGTTGATCGGGCGGCTTTTGAGGCCGTGGAAATCGGGCCGGCGTTGCGGGCGGGCCGGGTTTCTATATGTCGATTTTGACGAAATAGTTCACTTGATGTGGCATAGAGGGTGCTCCAAAGGTCCCCACTATACAAAACGAACGCACAAAATAATGAGTACTTCAGCCGCACCTGAAACACGAACTTATGCCTCTCACCTGCAGCCCGTTCCGCCGGATCCGGAATTGCTCGCCGAGGAGGCCGCGAAAGCTCCTGCCTGCTATCGTATTGGTGATACGATGGTGGTTGAGAATGGTGGGAATCCACCTGTGGATTTTTGCATCAAATCGGGCCGTCCAGCCACGAAGGTAATTTCCGCTTCGCTGCGAAATCCGATGAATCCGAAGACCTGGTTTGGGAAAAGTCCGAAGATCGAGGTGGGTTTGTCCAGCCGGGAACACGACAGCCATTTGATCGCCGTGGCTTTGACCTGGTCACTCTTTGGTATCGGGATCCTTATTCTCGTTTCCGGTATGGTTTCATTGAGCTGGACCTCCTGCCTCGTCGGGTTGTTCGCCACTGGTATTTCCGGTGTTTTCAGGGCGAAATCGCCGGTGGTTTCGAAGGATGCGAGTGAGGAGTATTCCGAAATCAAAGGAGCCTCTGCGAGCTTTCTGAAACATCTTGAGTCCCGGCCGTAGAGTTCGGTCAGGTCGCTTTTTGAGAGGTCCCGGACTTTGCGCGTTTGCGTAGTTCGCCCGGGGTGTCTCCTGTGGCCTTTTTAATGATCTGGCCCAGATACTCCTGGTGACGGAATCCGGAGCGATAGGCAACTTCGGCGAGTGGTATATCCGTTTGTTTAATCAGACTGATTGCCCGTTCGATGCGCCTTGTCAGGATATGTTCTCTGATTGAGGTGCCCATCGCTTCGCGGAACCGCTTTTGAAAGAGAGTTCTCGAGATTCCGGCTGCTCGTGAAATGGAGTCATTGTTGATTGATTCCGAAAGGTGTTCGCGGATGAATTTCAATCCCCGCGCCACCGTGAGATCACTGATCGCGGGGCTTCCTGAAGATTCGCGTTCAACCACTTCAATGGGGGCGACGCGCAGGGGCGTCGGGCCTGCCGGTTGGCCCTGAAGGAGTCGGTCCATCATTGCCGCCGCTTCGTGTCCGACTCTCGAGTGGCCGCCGCGGATGCTCGTGAGCGGGGGATCGGCGATTTCACAGAGGGCGGCATCGTTGTCGACGCCAATAACGGCGACCTGCTCGGGAACGGGAATTTCCTCGCAGAGGCAGGCTTCCAGTAGCTCGAGACCTTTTTGATCGCTGCAGACCATGATCCCGACCGGTTTGGGGAGATCGCGAACCCATTTCACGAGTCGCTGAAAGGAGTTCATGTCATTGGCACCGGAGCGGCGCGGCATTTCGAGGAGAGCAAAGCTTTCCCCGGTTTCGCAGGCGTTGCGAAATGCTTCGGCACGGCGCATCGACCAGTTCTCCCCTGTGATACCGTAGAAGGCAAAATGCCGGAAATTCCTTTCGCTGAAATGGAGCGCGGCAAGTTTGGCGATGGCTTCGTCATCGACGTGGACAAGTGGAAACCGGTTTTTACAAACTCCGAGGACATCAATCACCGGGATTTTCAATTCGGCGAGCTTCTGTGACACTTCGTCGCTCTGGATTCGGGCGATGATTCCGTCGCCGTCCCAGTTCTCAAGCCAGTCCGGAATCATCTCGGAAAGGCCTCCCGCTGCATGAAACAGCTGCCATTCACCCGAATACCTGGCGTAGCGGGCGATTCCTTTCAAGATCTCCCTGCCCGAACCCAAAGAGGTTTCGACGAGTAAGCCAATTTTTTTTCGAGCCGGGGCCATCGTCAATTTGATCATCCGATTTCTACAGGAAATCACCCGTTTTTAAAGCGTGATTGCGTTGCCATTGGAGAGGAAAAGGAGATAGCCTCCGCGTAGATGTCAGGGATGAATCACTTTACAGCCTGTTTTCAAAGCGCTCCCACGGTGCGGGTCCGGGCGCCGGGACGTATTAACCTGATCGGTGAGCATATCGATTATCTGGGTGGTTGTGTTATGCCGATTGCGATCGATCGGCATCTCACCGTGGAAGCGGGAATCTCTCCGGATAATACGTTTCGAATTTTTCCTGTCGGATTGGGTGTTTCAGAGGCGGTTGAGTTTGTGATTGAGGATTGTAAGATCGGAGCCGATCCGGGCCATGCCTGGCTGCGGTATGTTTTCGGTGTGATTTCGGGTTACCGCGCTGCGGGAGTTCAGGTTCCGGCCTTCGAGGCGGCTATCTCGACGGATCTTCCCACGGGTGCGGGCCTGAGCAGCAGCGCTGCCCTCGAAACGGCGGTCGCCTGTGTGATCGAAGCGCTCACCGGTGTGGAGCAGGATGTCGTCGATCGTGCTCTGATTTGTCAGAAAGCGGAGCACGATTTCGCCGGGGTTCCCTGCGGGATTATGGATCAGCTCGCGGTGGGCGCGGGAAGGAATGGCCATGCTCTCTTGCTCGATTGTTCCGATCTTTCCTTCTCACACTTGCCAATTCCCCGGGGAGTTTCCGTGATTACGGCGGATACGGGGGTGAAGCATGCTCTCGGCGATGGCGAGTACCGGAAGCGGCGGGAAAGCTGCGAGTCGGCTCTCCTGATACTGAAGTCGGATTCATATCGCGGGCTGAGTCTTTGCGATATTAATGCAGCGGAAGACGCACTGGGGGATTTACTCTTTCGCCGCGCCCGTCACGCTGTCACTGAGATGGACCGGGTTGAGGCTTTCGCCACCGCGCTGAAGAGTGGGGAGGTTGCCGCACTCGGAAGGCTCATGCGCGAGAGCCACGAGTCATTGCGTGATGACTTTGAAGTGAGCTGCGAAGAGCTCGACGTCCTCGTTGAAGCCGCTTACGATTTCGGGCCGGAACGCGGGTTGATTGGTTCCCGCATGACCGGAGGGGGATTTGGCGGCTCCACCGTTTCGCTGGTGGCGACGGAAGCGGCTGAAAGTCTCAAAAGCCACCTCGAAAAATTCTACCGCGAAAAGTTTGCGCGAGAGCTTAATTGTTTTGTAACCTCGGCCGTGGACGGAGCCGGATTTGATTCTGTCTAACAAAACCCTATTATTGTATGAGAACTCTGTTCCTGTGTATAACCCTGACTGCGATGTGCGCTTTTCTAACTTCCTGTGGCTCCGAATCTTCCAGCGAATCCGTTTACGGAACGATGCCGGATGGAAGAGAGGTTAAGATTTTTACTCTGACAAACGAGACCGGAATGGTCGCTAAGGTCACTGAATACGGTGCCATTCTCGTGTCGATCACGGCACCGGACAGAGAGGGGCAGCTCGCTGATGTGACCCACGGCTACGATACGCTCGAAGGCTGGCTCGGGAACACCTCGTATTTTGGTGCGACCGTGGGCCGGTTTGGTAACCGCATCGCACACGGCAAATTCACTCTCGATGGAAAGGAATACACCGTCCCGACTAACAATGACCCGGGTGGTATTCCCTGTGGCTTGCATGGTGGAATCAAAGGCTTCGATAAAGTGCTCTGGAAGGGCGGGGCTTTTTCCGATGCGAAGGGTGAAGGTGTTAAACTCACCTACGTCAGCGCCGATGGTGAAGAAGGGTATCCCGGCGAACTGACGGTGGAAGTGACCTATCAGCTCACCAACAACAACGAGCTGATTTGGGATGCGAAAGCGACCACGAGTGCTCCCACTGTCGTGAATATCGTTCATCACTCGTATTGGAATCTCAGCGGAGACCCTGACACCTCCATCAATGATCATGAGCTGACGCTCTGGGCCGACAAGTATCTGCCAACCAATGCCGGATTGATTCCTCTCGGTGTCGAAGCGCCGGTCGTGGGAACTCCGATGGATTTCACTAAGCCTCATGCGATCGGGAAGCGGGTTGAAGAAGATTTCGAGGCGTTGAAGCTCGGTGGCGGATACGATCACGCCTGGGTTCTGAATGGATTGAAGTCGGGTGATTTGAACAAAGCGGCGAAGGTGCACGATCCCAGGACGGGACGAACCATGACGATCTCCACCAATCAACCTGCGGTTCAGTTTTACGGGGGGAATTTCCTCGACGGAACTGCGACCGGAAAAGGCGGCGTCGCCTATCAGCACCGGACCGCTCTCTGTCTCGAGACGGAAAATTATCCAGATGCTCCCAATCAGCCCGATTTTCCGAGCGCAGAGCTTCGCCCCGGCGAGGTCTATCATCATCGGATGGTTCACGCCTTTTCAGCGGAGTAACCCTTTAGATTTCAAAATATGATTATTGTAACCTTTCTGTTTTTCACTGCTCTGGTCGGCGTTTTAACCTGGTTTCTCACGAGGAAAGATGACCACGGGACTTCGACTGGGTACTTTCTCGCGGGGAGAACTCTCACCGGTGGCTTCATCGCCGGCTCGCTGCTGTTGACCAATCTATCGACGGAGCAGCTCGTAGGGCTGAACGGTGCCGCTTTCACCGACGGAGTTGCGGTGATGGCCTGGGAGGTAATCGCAGGTGCGTCTCTCGTTCTCATGGCGCTCTACTTTCTCCCGAAGTACCTGCGAAGCGGAATCGCAACGATTCCCCAGTTTCTCGAAGAGCGCTTCAATGGCACCACAAGGGTGATCACGAGTTTCATTTTCATTGTCGCCTACGCCGGAATTCTAATCCCCATCATTCTCTATACCGGGGCAACGGGGCTCATGGGAATCCTTGATTTGAAGACGATCACCGGCATTGAAAGCGACACCACACTTCTCTGGATCACGGTGTGGTTTATTGGAATCGTAGGGTCGATCTACGCGATTTTCGGAGGTCTTCGCACGGTTGCCATTTCGGATACGATCAACGGATTCGGGCTTCTCGTCGGCGGTGTTCTTATCGCTGTTTTTGCACTCAACGCGGTCAATGATGACGGCGTTTTTCAAGCCTTGGGAACGCTCAGGGAGGCGCACCCGGAAAAGTTCAATTCGATCGGTAGCACGGAATCTTCAGTTCCATTTTCAACTCTTTTCACCGGAGTATTGCTACTCAATCTCTTCTACTGGACGACGAATCAGCAGATTATTCAGAGAACCTTCGGGGCGAGCAGTTTGGCGGAAGGTCAGAAAGGGGTTCTGATCGCAGGCGTTTTTAAAGTGCTCGCGCCTCTCATTCTCGTGCTTCCGGGGATCATTGCTTTTCATCTCTATGCGGATCGCGAAGGCTTCAAAGCGGATCATGCTTACGGTACTCTCGTGAATGACGTTCTCCCGACCGGTCTCGCCGGCTTTTTTGCTGCGGTCATGGTCGGAGCGATTTTGAGTTCTTTCAACTCCGCGCTGAACTCGACCGCGACGCTTTTTTCTCTCGGGGTTTATAAGCAAATGTCGAAAGACGCGAGTGATCAGAAGGTAATCGGCAACGGTAAAACGGTGGGCGCGATCGTTGCGGTTTTCGCGATGTTCACTGCGCCGCTTCTCGCCGGTCAGGAAAGTATTTTCGGCCATCTTCAGAAAATGAACGGCCTCTATTTCATTCCAATTTTCTCGGTCGTTCTTGCAGGGCTGCTGTTTAAGAGAGCCGGCGCGCTGGCGGCGAACCTCTCCCTTGGGATAGGATGTGGTATTTTAATTCTGGGTTATTTCGTTCCCCCGTTCTCAGGATGGGCCGAAAAAGTGCATGGGTTTCACTTTCTCGGTATCGTCTTTGGAATTCTCATGTTGTTTCAGTTTGTCATGAGCAAGGTGAACCCGTTGGATCAACCCTGGGAGCACAAACATTCCGGTGATGTCGACCTCACCCCGTGGAAATGGGCGAAACCGGTTGGTATAGGGATCGTGGTTTTTGTGTTGTTCGTCTACCTCGCTCTCGCTGACTTTTCTGTTCTCACAGGTGGGTGAGTGCTTGCTTATGAAAAAGATTCTTTCTGCCGTCTTTTTGTTCTCCCTCGGGTTTCAGGCTCAAGCTGACGAAATAAATCATCCAAATATTCTACTACTGTTAGTCGATGATTTGAAGCCGGCGATAGGAGCCTATGGCGATACCACGGCGAAGACTCCGAATCTGGATGCCCTCGCGGCGAGAGGTATGCGGTTCGATGCCGCCTACTGCAATCAGGCGGTTTGTGCCCCGTCGCGTTTCACGCTCATGTTGGGAGCCCATTCGACTTCGACGGGGCTTTATGGTCTTGGCAGTGAGCTGCGTGAGGCGATTCCGGATGCGGTGACGCTTCCTCAGTTTTTTGAGAAACACGGTGGTTACCGGACCGAATCGCTGGGAAAGGTCTTTCACGTGGGCCACGGTAACAACGGTGATCCGGAATCTTTCAGCGTGCCGCACTTCAAGGAGAAGGTGATTGAGTATCTCGATCCCGCGAGCACTCAGGGTGGGCAGCTTACGCGTGAGGAAGCCTTCTTTACGAATCAGAAATTGGGTTCGATCAATTCGCTGCCGAGAGGTGCTGCTTTCGAGTCGCCCGAGGTGGAAGATGACGCCTACGCCGATGGTCGTGTTGCCGCGGAAACGCAGAAGCGCCTCGCCGCTGCGAAAGAGCGCAGGGAGAAGGACGGGACACCTTTTTTTATTGTGGCAGGATTTGCCCGGCCTCATCTGCCCTTTTCCGCTCCGAAGCGATACTGGGATCTCTACGATCCTGAGTCATTGCCGATGCCGGAGAATGAAGAACTGCCGGAGGGCTCCCCGAAAGTGGCGGGGAAGCGGGGCGGCGAGATCCGGAATTATTTTCCGGTTCCGGACAAAGGCAATCCGGCTGCGATTTCTGATGAGGTGAAGCGTCAGCTCATTCACGGATATTACGCGAGTACGAGTTATGTCGATGCTCAGATTGGAAAGGTGATGGATTCGCTCGATGAGCTTGGCCTCGCGGAGAACACCATTGTGGTGTTGTGGGGGGATCACGGATTTCATCTGGGCGATCTCGGCATCTGGACGAAGCACACCAACTACGAAGAGGCGAATCGCATCCCGTTGATCTTTGTTGCTCCAGGAGTGACGGAGCCGGGTTCGGTCACGGGGCAGCTTGCAGAGAGTGTCGATGTTTATCCAACACTTGCAGAATTGGCGGGGCTTCCGGCTCCGACCGGGCCTCAGCCGATCGATGGCCTCAGCCTTGTTTCGGTTTTGCGTGATCCGGATGCCCGTGTTCGTGACCACGCTTTCCACGTTTTCCCGAAAGGAAAGCTGGGGCGGGCGATCCGGACGAGCCGCTACCGTTACGTGGAATGGAAGCGACCGGGTGATTCGCGGGACACGGCGGAGATTGAGCTGTTCGACTACGAGACCGATCCACTCGAAAGGAGGAATTTAGCGGCGGACAATCCCGGGATCGTTGCTGAGTTGACGAAAATTTTGAGCTCTTATCCCGAAGCAATCGCGAGGGGGAAATAGAGGAAGTATCTTCGCCGCAGGAGAGCTGATTCCCGGGCATTTCCCGTGGTTGCCTTCCTGCGTCATTTGTGTGACGATGTCGCGATGCCTGATCCTGATGCCTTTGTTGACAGCTATTCGAACCTGATTCCGGCATTGATACTGATCTCTCTGATCGTCTGGGAGACAGTCGGCCCCTGCTTCCGCTATTTTGTGAGGCGTCCCGGAAAAAGAGTGCGTCACGGGGTAATCAATATCGGGTTCGGGATCATCAACGCGATTGTCATCGGGGTTCTTTTTGTTACTGCATGGGAGGCCGCTGCGAAGTGGTCGCTCGACGCCAATTTCGGGATTCTGAGGTGGACGTCGCTTCCTCCGTGGATTGAGGGGCTTGCCGCGGTCCTCGTCTTCGACGTTTTCACATACTGGTGGCACCGCTTTAATCATACGATCCCGTTTCTCTGGCGCTTTCACCGGGTCCATCATTCAGACGCGGAGATGGATGTGACGACCGCGAACCGGTTTCACTTCGGCGAAATTGTGATGTCGTCGGTTCTCCGTGTGCCTCTTATATTTCTCCTCGGAGCGGACCTCTGGATGTTGGCATTCTACGAGTTGCTGATGTTTCCGGTGGTGCAGTTTCATCATGCGAATATCCGGCTTCCGGACCCTCTTGAGAAGGGGTTCCGTGCCGTCTTCACTTCTCCCGTGATGCACAAAATCCATCACTCCGATTATGTCAAAGAAACGAATTCCAATTACACTTCGTTCTTTTCGTTCTGGGATCGAATCTTCGGTACCTACCGGATGCGGGAGGACTTCGAATTGATAGAGTTGGGGCTGAAAGAGTTTCGCGCTCCGGAAGACGCGCAATTCTTCGGGATGCTTAAAATACCGTTCAGGAACGTTAAGCCCGCATCGAGCGGAGACGACTGCAAAGGAACGGGAACAGAGCTGTGATCGTGAACCCGATCACGATTCCTGCGATGATCTCCGAGACAAGAGGGGAGAGGTGAAGTTCGAGCAGATATTTTCTTAAGAGCCAGACGACGAGGCCAAGGAGGAAGAGACCCGCTACGGCAATGGGGAGTTTCATCCACCGTTTTGCGGGTTTGAAAAAGGGAGCGCTGAAATCGAGGAGATAGCCGGACATCCAACCCGCGAAGAGGCCTATCATGATGATGCTTTTTCCGGGGGGCGCTGCCGCCGGCCATAGTGCGAGAACGATGGCGGCAATGACAGTGAGTAAAATCGCCGTTTGGGTGAGGCCCCTGAGACTCTCAGCGCGAAGCACAAAGCGAAAGAGAATGAGCGTGAACACTCCGGCGACGGCTCCGCCGAGAATGTCCTCGAGGTCGTGAACGCCGAGGTAGAGCCGGCTGATCGGGATCAGGAGAACGAGTAGAAATGAGACCCGGGTGAACCACTGAACTTTGAACTCCAGAGCGAGGGTGAACCAGAATACTATCGCCATGAGAGTGTGGCCACTGGGTAGGCCATATGAGGTCGGCGATTCCCCTGCGAGCCAAAGAGACTTAGGCGGGCGGGGATCCTCGAAGAGATCTTTGAGAAAGAAAGTGATGAGGCCGGAGAAAATGAGAGCGGTCATGACCCGTGTCGCGGCATTCTTGTTCCAGATCCAGTAAAGCAGTGGTAAAACGAGGAAGAAAAACCAGGTGTAACCCAGCGCCGTGATTGCTTTCATCACCGGGGTGATGGAAGGGTTTCGAAAAGGGAGAACCCAATCAACGTTGTAGAGAAATTCGTCCATGGCGGGTATCTGTGAGTGAATCCGATCGAACCGGGGTCGCAAAACGAGGTTAACCTGCTTTGTTGTTTCTTACGATATGAAAAAAGCTGGTGTCATTTTTCTTTCTACCGCAATTATCCTGCCTCTCCTCGCAGCTGAGTTTCCGGAGCCGTTCAATAGTGAGCCTGACAAAACAGCGGCTCCTCCTTCGGCTGAGGATGCTCTCGGGATGTGGTCCCTTCCTGATGGGTTCAACGTTGAGTTGTTTGCCTCTGAGCCGGAAGTGCAGAATCCCGTTGCGATGGCGTGGGATCGTCGCGGGCGGATGTGGGTCGCAGAGAATTACACGTATGCGGAGCGGGAGATCCGCTTTGAACTGACGCTCAATGACAGGGTCATTATCCTTGCTGATTCAGATGGCGACGGGAAGTCCGATCAGCGGAAAGTTTTCCTCGATGATGTTCAGCGGCTCACCAGTGTTGAACTGGGGCGCGGCGGGGTTTGGTTGATGTGTCCTCCGCAGTTGCTCTTTGTTCCCGATCGCAATGAAGATGACATCCCCGATGGCGAGCCTGAGGTCGTCCTCGATGGATTCACAGTGGCTGAAAGCAGTTACCACAACTTTGCCAATGGTCTCCGCTGGGGGCCTGACGGATGGCTCTATGGGCGGACCGGTCATTCCTGCCCGGGGCAGGTCGGAGCGCCGGGAACGGCGGCGGAAGATCGCATTCCCACAAAGGGAGGGATCTGGCGTTACCACCCGGAGCGGAAGGTGTTCGAGGCATTGAACCACGGGACGACCAATCCCTGGGGGCACGACTGGGATAGGAATGGTCAGCTTTTTTTCATCAACACGGTGAACGGGCATCTTTGGCATGGCATCCACGGGGCCCATTTTACGGAGAGCTTCGGAGCGGATCCCAATCCTCTCGTCTACGACCGGATCGATACTCATGCCGATCACTATCACTACGACAGAGGCGGGAAATGGTCGGAGTCCCGCGACGGGGCTGCGAACGAATTCGGGGGTGGGCACGCACATGTCGGGATGATGATTTATCAGGGAAAGGAGTGGCCGGAACGATTTCATGACAGGCTTTTCACGCTGAACATGCACGGGCGCCGCACGAATGTGGAGCGACTTGACCGTGAGGGGAGCGGCTACGTGGGACGCCACGAACCGGATGTGTTTCTAATGGGAGACGAATGGTTTCGGGGGATCGATATTCAGCCCGGTCCGGATGGCGCGGTTTATCTTCTCGACTGGAGTGATACGGGGGAATGTCATGATCATACCGGCGTCCACCGGACGAGCGGGCGTATTTACCGGATCCAGTATGGCGAAGGGACGACGCCGAATACGGCGGGGCTCGATGTGTTCTCTTCGGAGACGCTCAAGGGCGTTTATGGTGACGACCCCTGGTACCATCGTCAGGTCTGGGCGCGTTTTTCGGATGCTGAACTGTATGAGGATGACCGCACCACGCTGCAGTCGATCTTCATGGGGTCTGCGGAATCGGTCGAAGTTCGCCTCCGTGCTTTGCGTCTCTTTGCGGCCAATGGCGGGGCGATTCACGAATGGAAAGAGCTTCTCGACGATCCGAATGAGCACATCCGTGCGGCTTGTATATCGCTTCTCGTTGATGAGCAGCCGATCGATTCCATTGTCGGTCCGGTAGAGGCGAACTTTCCGGAGCCATTGCCGTGGGATATCTTTAACACCTTTGTCAGTCTCGCAGAGAACGATTCCTCGGGGCTGGTTCGACTCACTCTTGCCTCGGCGCTTCAGCGTCTTCCCTATCCTCAGCGAGCCGGGTTGGGGGTAGGTCTCGCAGGGAGGGCTGAGGATGCGGATGATCACAATCTGCCGGAAATGGTGTGGTATGGAATCAGCCCTCTGGTGAATCATGATCCGGCGGCCCTCGTGGAAATTGCCGGGGCAACTCAGTGGCAGGACCTTCTCAGGTGGATCTCACGAAGTCTCTCTGAGCAGATCGAGAAAAACGGAGCCCCGCTCGATGTCCTGCTCACGAAGGCGCAGTTGATGGAATCACCAAGGCAGCTTTCCATTCTCGAGGGCGTCAGTGACGGGCTTCAGGGATGGCGGAAAGCCCCGGCTCCGGACAGCTGGGCCGCGCTTGCGAAGCGAACCTCACAGGGAGAGGAAGAGCTTGTTACTTTGACTCGCGAACTGAATGTCATCTTCGGAGACGGTCGCGCTCTCGATGAGATCAAAGAGGTCGCGATGGACAAAGAGGCGGAGATTGCGACCCGCAAGGCAGCCCTTTTGACCTTGATCGAAAATAAGCCCGACGACCTGCGCGAGATTTGTGAGTCACTCCTCGATGAGCGAATCCTGAATGCCACTGCCGTGAAAGGACTGGTTCTCTTTGACGATCCCAAACTGGGCAGGTCTCTCGCGAAGCGCTACAGTCGCTTTTCTCCTCATGATCGTGCATCGGTGATTGAGACTCTGATTGCACGACCGGCGTGGGCATCTGCACTGCTTGATGAAATCGCCGGGGGGAAGATAGCTCGAACGGAACTCTCCGCTTTTCAAGCCCGGCAGATTCTGGCCTTCAATGATGAAATGCTGTCTGATAAACTCTCGTCTGTGTGGGGCAATGTCAGGGCGTCTGACGAGGCGAAACAGAAGTTAATCGGGGAGTGGACGAAGAAGCTCTCGGCGGAAACCCTCGCGCAGGCGGATCTGAGCCGGGGGCGTCTTCTCTTTTCCGGAATCTGCGGGGCCTGCCATGTCATGTATGGGCAGGGCGGAGTGATCGGGCCGGACCTGACGGGTTCGAATCGTTCCGATCTCGGCTACCTCCTCGTTAATATTTTCGATCCCGGTTCAGAAGTCAGCCCCGATTACCGGATGTCGATTGTGACAATGAAAGACGGCCGTGTCCTCACCGGTGTGGTGGCGGAAGAGAACGAGCGAACCGTTTCGCTTCGACAGGCAAACGAACTGACAACGCTTTCGAGGGCAGAGATTGCGAAGTCGGAAGTGAGTGAGGTATCGATGATGCCGGATGGTCTCATTCAGGCGTTTACTGATGAGCAGGTCAGAGATCTCGTTGGTTACCTCATGAACCCCACCCAGGTGCCTCTGCCGTAATTTTATGAACACGGACCCTTCTGAAAATTCTCTCACCCGACGGGCGCTCGTGACAACAGCGGTCGCCTCTGCCTCGCTCACTCTCCCGATCCTGGGAGAGGGCGCAGAAGAATCGCCGCTTCATATTGCCACCAATACCTATCCCTGGCTGACCTTTGCAAAAAGGAAAGGGGAGACGGTCACTTTGCATTCGGACGAGCTTCTCGGAAGCATTGCCTCCACCGGAGTGAGCGGATACGAACCCGTCATCGGCAAGCCCGAAGAGTTCGATGTTCTTGGCGACCGGCTCAAATCGAACGGGCTGGAAATGCGCTCCATATACGTGGTCAGCACCTTGCATGAAAGAGGTTCCGCTGCGGAAAGTATCGAGTCTGTTCTTGCGATCGGTCAGCGTGCCGTTGAGGCGGGGGTGAAAATCATCGTCACGAACCCGTCTCCGGTTGCCTGGGGGCAACCGAATGGAAAGAGCGATGAACATTTGAAAATCCAATCAGAGGCGATGGACCGGCTCGGTGAGAAGCTCGGGAAAATCGGCCTGACACTCGCCTACCACAATCACGATGTGGAACTCGAGCTGGGAGCAAGGGAGTTCCACCACATGCTCACCGCGACGAATCCTGATTTCGTGAAGTTCTGTCTCGATGCTCACTGGGTCTTTCGCGGGTGTGGCGATTCCGAGGTCGCATTGTTCGATGTGGTCTCCCATTACCATGATCGCATCGTCGAGTTGCACCTGAGGCAGTCGGTTGGCGGGATCTGGACAGAAGTGTTCCCGGTCGAAGGGGACATCGACTACGGTCGCCTGTTTCGTTCTCTGAAAGAGAAGGGGAATCTACCGCATTTGGTTCTCGAACAGGCGGTCGAAGCGAAGACACCAGACACGATGGATGCCGTCGCGGCGCATCGTGAAAGTGCTGCCAATTTGAGCGAGGCGTTTTAGGGGGGGCACCTCCGATGGCTCGAAAGTCGCTGTGAAACCGGCGTCGCCGGGGGCGGTGCCGCTAGGTAGGTTCATGCCCCCATCACCACCTTCACCTATCAAGGGCGCGCTTTTTCTCAGGTGTGAGCTCTGAAACGAGACAGGGTAGGGCGAATCGTCCCGATGAGCCGCGGAGGTCCGATAGAATGCAGTTCTAACTCTGTGACTAAGTTGCGAAGCGGGGTGGTAATTTCGGGCGATCAAAAGGACTGCGAGGATCGGCAGGGACGCCTCTCCCTACCTGAGAGGATCTCAAACCGGATTTAATGCTTCAGAATTGTGGCGTTCACACCTGGATCGTACTTCCCGGAAAAGAACCCGAACATCTCAGTTAGAGAATAGGTTCCCGGCAATTCGGCGAGATCATAGAAATCCTTTTTCGAACCCCGATTGGTGTTCGCATTAAGCTTCATCGCCGCCAGATCGGGTAAAGAGCGAGGAGCATCCCTTCGATTTCTTCCACGGAGGCCTGCCGTTTGTAGGCGTGGCGTTCTTTCGCTATAGCTGAGGGTCGCGCCCCCGGTCGGATGGACATTTCATCGACGGCGTCCTTTCCAGCCCGGAACGTTGTCGGAGATCTTTGCCTAAGAGATCACTGCCTTAACGATGAGTCGTCGCGAGATACACGGTGCTGGCGGACTCGCATTCCTGAATCGGATTGTAGAAGGTCACGATGTGCGATTCGCAGGTCGCGAAGACCTCGCTGAGAGCGTTCATGAAATTCTCTTCAGGTGGATCGTCAGACCAGAGTCCGAAGACGCCGCCGGGGAGGAGCTTTTCTGAAAACTTTTTCAATCCTTCCTTTGTGTAAAAGGTCGCGTTTCCTTCCGCGAGCAGCTTCTCGGGAGAGTGATCGATATCGAGGAGAACGGCGTGAAATTTCTTATCCGGCTCGGCTTCGCAAAAGGATGGTTCGCCGTCACCGGCGAGAGCGAGGGCAAAAAAGTTTCCGTGCCGGTAGCTGCAGCGTGGATCGGCATTCAGTTCCGGGCCGAGTGGAACGAGTCCCTGTTCGTGCCACTCGATGACCGGTTTCAGATAATCAACCACGGTGACGGTTCCGACCCGATCGGGAACGAGAGCGACCTTGGCGGTGTAGCCGAGGCCGAGGCCGCCGACGACGACTTCGAGCTTTTCGCCGCCGGGAAACTGTTTTTCTGTGAGTGCCAGGCCCAGTTCTGAGAGTGCCTCCTCCACCACTGTGAACATGCTCGACATGAGAAAGGCATCTCCGAGAATGATCTCGTGAACCTCCAGATTGTCGAGCGAGAGAACCGTTCTGCGTCGCAAAATGAGTTCTCCGATGTCAGTCTTCCGGTAATCCAGTTCTTCGAATGCCGGTTTGAGGGAACTCATTGGAATTGTAAAAAAAGAGGGGCTACTTGCGGATACCTTCGGTAGCGGTCCCGTCGTCGCTGAGATGATCGGTAACCCAGAGGAGCCCGTTTGTGACGAGGTCGAGGTAGCGGTCATCGGCGACGGTTTCGTTGAAGTGACCGATTGTGGTGCTGAAAATCTTCGTTTTGTTAGGGCCGTAAATATTCGTCCATGCCACCACTGCCTCAGCTTTTTTGCCAACGGCATCGGGATCTTTTTTCTGGCCTTTTTTGACTTTCGGAAACTGAATTTGCTCACCGGACGCGAGGGCGTGGGCGGAATCGAAGATTTGGACGTTGTTGTAAAGCTCCTCGTCGATCGTGGTCCAGTCTGCGAGTCCCTGTGTGATCGGGTGTTTTTTATCTGTGTAAGTGATGTCGATGGGCTCCTTGGGGCCGTGCCCGGTTGACTGGATTCCGATCATTTCATACCAGGCCGCATTGTCTCCTCCTACTTCGACCGGCTCCTTGAAATTGCCCCAGCGATAGCTGTGCATCGCGCAGTGAATATTGACGGCGGGGACTCCGGCCCGGTGGGCATCGAGGATGCGTTTGAGATAGACAGGGTCTGTAATGTTTGCTGAGCATTCATCGTGCAGGACCACGTCGTAGCCTTCGGCCCAGTTGTCTTTTTCGTAAATGGGGAACTTGGCTTCAGTTGTCGTGTCCGCTGAGTATTCGATATCCACCGTTGCGTTGATTCGGGACTCAACGCCGGCTTTGAGGATGTCCTTTTGAACCGCGTAGTCGTGACAGCAGCCGCCCAAAACGAGAAGAATCTTGAGTGGCTTCTTATCATCATCGGCTGCCCGGACGAGAACCAGGGCGCTCAACGCGGTGAGAACGGCGAGAAAGAGTGGAATGACTTTTTTCATACTGATTTGTGGATCTTGGAGGGCGGTGAAGGTCCGGTCGAGTGGAATTTTTGGCTTATTTCTGTTTGGGTGTGGCCTTGGGTTGATTGCGCGGCAGGGGAGGAAATCCTCACGGAGTCCTCTACGTTTTGCGGGTTGTAGAGGAACTGCGTGAGCATTTTCTCCCCAATGCTTCCCAATACAGTAGGTTAAATTAAATTGAATTTATGAAAAATATGATTATTTTAGAAAATGGATCAAGATCAGGACCAGCGATACGATGTGCTTATCGTGGGCGGTGGGATTGCCGGCAGCGTGGCTGCGTGGACTTTCTCGCGCCAGGGGCTGTCTGTGGCCTTGATCGATGAACGTGATTTCGCGGCTCCGTTCTTCCGTGCCGAGCGGATTTCGTCCCTCGCGATCGCCGATCTGCGCGATCTTGGGCTCGGGGAACTGATCGATGAGGTGGCATTGCCTCTCGAGACGACTGCGGTCATCAAGGGCGGAAAAGTTCAGCGAACTACTTATGAGGTCGATTATTCGGTGCCGCTCTGGCAGCTCGTCAACCGCATCCGGGAGTCCCTGAAGGAGAATCCGCTCGTGGATTTTATTTCGGATGTGGTCGGGAGCGTCGATACGGGCCCCGAAGTTCAGACTGTTTTTTTGAAAAAGAGGCAGCGTGAACTGTGCGGCAAACTGCTCGTGGTCGCGACGGGTGCTTCGACCGCCTTTCTGAAAAACATCGGAGTGGCGCGTGAGATCATCAGTAAAAACCATTCCTCCACTTTCGGGTTTGATTTGATCCCCGGTCCGGATTTTGAACTGCCGGCGTCATCGGTCACAATTCGGATCTGCCGCGAGGGCGCGGATTACATGAATGTTTTTCCGACACCGGAAGGCGGCTACCGTGCGAACCTGTTTACCTACTGGAGCGCAGGAGATGCGGTGCAGAAGGAATTTGTAAAAGGTGATTCGACGGCGCTTTTGAAACGGCTTTCACCATCGCTTATGAACTCAACCGGTTCCTGGACTGTTGGTGAAACCCTGGAATGTGGGGCGGTTAGTGTCATGAAATCGACGGGCTATGAGAAGCCGGGCTTCGTGCTGATCGGGGATGCCTATGGCCGGATCTGTCCGTGCTGCGGCAGGGGAATCAACAAGGTGATTCGCGATGTGCTTACTTTGCAGAAAATGGTTCCGGGCTGGATTGCTGACAACATCGCCCTGACGCCGGAGGTTCTCGCGAGCTACTATCACGACGACACCCGTGAAGCCTATGAGGAGTGGGTCTATACCCAGTCGCTGACGCTTCGGGAGCGCATTGTTGAGAGCACGCCGAAGCAGGTTCTTCGCCGGATTATCTATCACCACCTTCCCCCGAAACTGCAGGATTTTTATTGGAAGCATCTCGGAAGTAAGAAGCGCATTCCAATCGCTCAATGAGCAGCCTCCAATCGAATCGTCGTAATGTGCAGTGATCTGAAAAAGAGGATGGATGGAAATCTGGAGACCTATGACGAGGTCATCACGGATTTTGAAAATCTGTATCTTTTCCCTGCCGAGGTGATTGTTCTCGATCGATTCAGAGATCAGTGGAGTCAGTTTGCTGTACTTGATATCGGTGTCGGTGTCGGGCGCACCGCGTGGGTTTTCAGTCAGAATACCAAATCCTACGAAGCGATCGATTACGCGCCACGGCGAATCGATCAGTGTCACCGATTGTTTGCGGAAGCGCCGGATCGAAAGTTCTCAGTGGGCGATGCCCGCAACCTCTCGGGATACGCCGATGAGTCTTTTGACTTTGTTCTGTTTTCCTACAACGGGATCGACTACATCGATCATGAAGGCCGCGAGGCCGCGATGGCCGAGATCAAGCGAGTCCTGAAACCGGGCGGCTGGTTCTTCTTCTCGAGTCATTCGCTCGACGTGTTTCCCTTCAATCCTCCGGTCGCTGATAAACTTCGCGGGCTACTCAGTCCCCTCGGCCATCTCCTCCGAATCCGGAAGCGCCTCAAATTGAAATGGCGGAACCGGAAGGTCAAAGTAGCAGAGGCAAAGGCTCGCGGATGGGCCTGTCTCGTCGATTACGCTGACGCAATGATGACCTACTACATCGATCCCGCGCGCCAGATCGAGCAGCTCAAGGCAATGGGCTATCGCGTCGATTCAACATGGGATACAAAAGGGCGACCCATAGGGCAGGGGGAGGCAGATCAGGAGTGGATGATTCACTATCTTGTTGAAAAGCCATTCTCATAGGATTCCGGTCGTGACCTTTTCTAACACATCAGCCCCGGCTGTCACCGGGAGTATTTCAGACTTCGTCTTGAGTTTCAGTTCGGCGGTGTTTCACTGTTTCCAACCCGTATGAGCAACCAGTCCGCCGATCTGCAACTATTGATTCAATCGTATCATTCGCTCGTCGTTGTGGAGACGATGGAGGAAAAGCGGGTCGACGGGTTATTGCGAAACATCGCCGGAGACCTTGGAATCGCGTTGTTCACCTGGTCGGCAACAGAAGGGCTTTGCCGCGATTCTGATGGCGTTGCGCTCAACCGGGCGACGATGGATGCGCGGGCCGGACTGCAGTATATTCAGCAGCTCGGGATTGACGCGATTTTTCATCTCAAGGACATGGCGCCGTTTCTCAAGGATGCGGAGGTCGCGCGACAATTTCGCGATGTCACGAGTCAGTTCAGTCACTCGCACTCCTGTGTGGTTTTGTCAGGTTACTCGGTCGAGATGCCTTCCGGTATCGCTGCTGTCGCGGTTCATTTTGAATTGGAGTTTCCCTCTCTGGCAGAGATCGCCGGGGTGGTCGATGAAACGATCATTTCTATTCAGGAGCGTGGTCAGTTTAATGCGGGACTCTGCCCGGATGTTCGTGAGCAGCTCATTCGTTCCTTCGCGGGAATGACACTGGAGCAGGTCCGGCAGAGTGTCGCCCGTGCCGCGCTGGATGACGGAGTCGTCAATCTGGACGACTGCTGGAAAATTCTTCAGAACAAAGCGGATCAGATCAAAGAGGACAGTGTGCTTGAGTATTTTCCGGCGCAGAGCGACCTCACGACTTTGGGCGGCTTTCAAAATATGAAACGCTGGCTCGACCGGGCTGCTGTGGGGTTTTCGGAAGAGGCGCGGGCGATGAATCTTCAGCCGCCTAAGGGCGTTCTCCTCACCGGTGTGCAGGGGTGCGGTAAATCGCTCGCCGCGAAAATGATCGCGCAGCGGTGGCGGGTTCCCCTGTTGAAAATGGACGCCGGTCGTCTCTACAACAAATACATCGGTGAGTCGGAACGGAATTTTCGGAAAGCGACCAAGCTTGCCGAGTCCCTCGCACCGGCGGTTCTCTGGATCGATGAAATTGAAAAGGCTTTCGGCGGTGGCGGAGGATCCGGAGGCGAAGACGGTGGAACCAGTTTACGTTTGTTAGGATCGTTTCTGACTTGGTTGCAGGAGAAGTCGGCTTCTGTTTTTGTGGTCGGGACTTCGAACGATCTTTTCTCGCTTCCTCCTGAGTTTTTGCGGAAGGGGCGTTTCGACGAGATCTTTTTCATCGATCTTCCCAATGCGGAAGAGCGGTTGGAGATTTTGAAAATTCATCTGAGCAAGCGAAAGCAGAATCCTGAAAACTTTGATCTCCCCGCGTTGGTGGAAGCGAGTGATGGTTACTCAGGGGCGGAGATTGAGCAGGCGGTGATCGCTTCGCTCTACGAGTCTCTTTATCAGCGCAACGCACTCACCACGGAGATTCTGCTTCGGGAAACCGAACGCACCGTTCCACTGTCCGTTTCCAGAGCTGAAGATATTCAGCGTCTTCGCGCGATCGCTGTCGAGCGTTTTGTTAGAGCGTCAGAGTAGCATCCGCATTTCGACCTCGAGGCAGACTGAGGGGCTCCATACGCGGAGTAAGCTTCCCGGCATTCCAGCCGGGGCATTGTCGCCTCGTATTGCATTCCCGTGGTTGATGAGGCTGTGAATTTTAACACCGGCTTGGAACGGTTTGATCGGCTCTGCGGTGATCAACCTCCTTCCCCGGCCGCCGTTGAATATCAGGAATTCTTACCTGATACATTTGGGATTTCTTGATAATTTGTAAGAATTAAGCAATTATGAAAAAAATTGCAATTATGAAAATTGAGTCTCATAATGGAGAAGATGAGACCACTTTACCCGATTCACAAAGCTCTTTTGGCTGTCGTTGTTGCGATTTTTACCATGAGCAGCCTTTATGGGACCTCTTATTACGAGGTTGCGACGACGAATCGAAATTCCCTCAACGATCTGATTCGCCGGGTTCCTATCACCTCAAGATCGAGAGAAAGAGAGCTACGGGAGTTGAGCGCGATTCAGGAGCGTCTTATCGTGCATGAGCAGCGAATGAAGGGCGCGGGTCTCCCGGCGGTGATGTCGGGAGCATTCGCGATCAACTATTCGGCAATTATTGCAGCGCTCGTAAATGACGAGATCTCCGAGAATTACGGCCGCGATCTTCTTTCGCTTCATCGGCAGATGTTGGAGCGTTCCTACGAGTGGGCGTCGAGCCGGAATCGGGACCCGGAGTTCCCGGAAGCGCTTGTGAACAATATTCTCCATTTTCAGGAGGAACTGGCTGAGCGGAAAACTCCGGTTTTTGAGGTTCCTGAAAGCGTGAGAACCCCAATGATCAACGGTTATCAGGTTTGGGTGGGGGAGCTCCTCGCCTGGGGCTGTGACTGCGGGGGGCTTACCCCCGGGCAGCGGTCACGAATTCAGGTTTCTCTCGATCACCTTGAACGCTTTGAGTGCCTTTATAAGAAGGATGGACGGCTCATGCCTAATGAGCGGGCTGATCTGCACGAACGTCTCCTCAGACTGACGCGGAAAACGATTGAACAGCTTAGCCGGTAGTCGGCAGCGCAGGAAATCGCCGAAAGCGCTTATGATTTGTTGATAATTTTCATAAATACTATATTTTAAGGTGTTTATGAAGCGTCTCATTTCGGTTGTTGTCGCCATTACTATTTTAGCTGTAGGCGTTCGGTTGAGTCAGGGCGTTCTGCTTCGGCACGCCAACGGGAAATTCGGCCCTGCTTTTTCAGAAAGTCGGATCGGAAGTTTTCTCAATTCCCTTGGAACTGAGAGAGTCGCGAACCGGCAATATTCGAATGCCGGGGGCCTCGACACGGTGTGGACGCTGGCAAACGGACGGCAGTTTGAGGCCGTTATCCTCGCTGCTGATTCGAGAAATGTTCAGCTCAGGTCTTTGAAGAGTCAGGAAGTGGAGCAGGTGAAACTGGCGGTGTTTGCAGAACCGGATCAGGAAAAGATTCTAAGTTGGCTCGAATCCGAAGGAAAGAGCGGGCTCGCGGGGAGACCGATTCCGTTGAAGTCACACCGTTGGCCGCGGGATTGGCGGGCGGAGGGGGAATTGACCCTCCAGCAGATCGATGACACAAACCGGTGGAACAGCGCGCATTTTGAGATCATCAATGAGGCGGGAGTGAATCGGGAGTCGCTGGAGTCGCTCGTGACTATTTGTGAATCAGTCGATGGTGCCCTGAGTGCCCTGCCATTGCCACTTCCCGTAAACTGGGGACGCCCGACGGACGAGAAGAGAAAGATCATTATCGAGTCCGAGAATTCACCGAAGCTCCTCGCCAACACCGCGGGCTATTGGAACAGCGGGACCGGGACCGTTCACATCTTTGTCGAGCACCTCCTCGAGCCGGATCATCAGTTTGTTGTCTTCGAATTTGATAAGCCGGAGAAGGTGCAAAAATATGATATTCTCGTTCATGAAGTGACTCACCAGTCGACTGCGGCACTGATCTACATGAACGTCCCCGCCTGGCTTACCGAGGGGCTTGCCGAATACATGGCCGCGACTCAACAGTCACCGGCCTCTTACTACTTTGACAACACTCACGTCACTCTTCGCTATCATATCAACAAACTGGTTCTCGGAGATCGTATCGTGAAAGAGCGGAGACTGAATCTCGTTCACCTCGAGAAATTGATGAACCGTGACATTCGCGAGTGGAATCGTATCGTCGAAGAAGGGGATTCCGCCAGTGGATTGCAATACAGTCAGGCGCTACTTTTAATCGACTATTTCTGTCACAGGGACCATAGCAATGGGGTCCATTTTCGGAAATACCTCGAAGCCATCCTCAGTGGCGTGTCGGAATTTGATGCCCGTCATACCCATCTTCTGCGGGGCCGGAGCTATCAGGATATCGAGAAGGAAATGATCGACCTGTGGAAGCCTTTAAAATTTGCGATCAATTTTCAAGATCGCGGTGAGATCAAAGAGGATGATGTCACGATTGACTGGGAAGCCGAAGACATCAAAAAGACGCTGGCGACGCAACGGGCGATTCGGGCCCGCGCGGAATAGGGGCGTTCCAGCGGAGAAATCAATTTCCCCACTGGCAGTTCCCGTTGAAATGAAATTGAGCGGAGAGCGTGATTATTTCACGGCACGCTTGTAATTTCCGTCCATCGAAATACGAAGTCCGATTTCATTGCGGCCTTCGGTTTGAGCAGGGAAATCATCTGACCAGAGGACTTCCCAATGGGCTTTACCATTCATGACAGAGCCCTTTTTGAAGGTCATCTGGTAGATATGTACTTTATCCTGAAGGCCCCGTGAATCCAGATCTGCCTGAGCGATTTCGATTGCTTTGACAGCTGGGAGTGACGGCTGGTTGGCGACAGCGAGAGTCGAAACAGCGAAAGAAAGTAAGAGTGCGCAGAAAAGTGCTTTCATATCGTTATTGTGTTGATTGCCTTATGATACACAAAATCCGCGTGGTCAATGCAAATTACATCTTCTTTGCGGCGATGCCTACCTAACCGGGCAGGAATAGGGAAATGTCGGTGCTTGATTCCGGGGCATTCGCTCTGTATTCCTTCCGCATGAGTAATGCAGCAAGCGCAGTGAAATTGAAGGATGGCGGGGAGTTCCCGTCAGTGGGACTTGGAACCTGGAAGATTCCGGATGAGGTTCTTCCTGACTTGATTCCTGAAGCGGTTTCGCTCGGTTACCGTCATTTTGACTGCGCCTGTGACTACGGAAATGAGGTCGCAGTGGGGCAGGGGATTGCCAATGCGATCCAGTCCGGAGCCTGCACCCGTGATGATCTCTGGCTCACTTCCAAACTGTGGAACACTTACCATCATCCCGATCATGTCCGGGCCGCCTGCGAGAAATCTCTCGGTGATCTCGGCGTCGATGAGCTCGATCTTTACCTGATTCATTTTCCGGTGACACTCGCCTACGTTCCGTTTGAGGAACGCTATCCTCCGGGTTGGTTTTTTGATCCCGAAGCGGAGAACCCTTCGATGAAGCATGTCCCCGTTCCGCTCGCTGATACCTGGGGAGCGATGGAGGGGCTCGTCGATTCCGGTCTCGTGAAGCGCATAGGTATTTGCAACATGGGAACGGCGGCAATTCGTGATTTGAAGTCCTACGCGCGAGTGCAGCCTTCGGTTCTTCAGGTCGAAATGCATCCGTATCTCACGCAGCAGAATTTGCTGCGCTTCTGTAAAGAGGAGGAGATCGCAGTGACTGCCTTTTCTCCCTTCGGTGCCAGTTCCTATGTCCCTCTGAATATGGCGGGTGAAAACGAATCGGTCCTCGATGAGTCGATTGTCAAAGTCATCGGCGCGACGCACGGGAAGTCAGCGGGGCAGACGGTTCTCCGCTGGGCCCTGCAACGCGGCACCGTTGCGATTCCCAAATCCCAGTCGACGGGACATTTGAAGGACAATATTGAGATTTTCGATTTTGAACTCAGCGATGATGAGATGAAACAAATCGACTCGCTCGAACGGAATCGGAGATTCAATGATCCCGCCGAATTCGGCGAAGCTGCCTTCAATACATTCTATCCGATTTTTGACTGAATCGTCCCCGGGGCTTCAGTTCCAGTGAACATGTCGGATTCAGCAATTCCGTGCCGGTTGCGTGGCCCGGTATGACCTGATTGCGCAGCCCCTGAATCACTTGCTTTTAGTCCCGCAAATCTGCACCGTAGAGCGAGTAAAAATCACCACGCAACAGGGTTAGGTCCGTCATCTATCCCTGTTGTCTTGATGGCCCAACCCTGTTGAATCAATGACCCAACCCTATTGGAAATCCTTCCTTCTCGTCGCGACTCTTTTAACTGCTTCGATTTGGAGCAATGTTAGATCGGCGGATCAACCGAACATCGTCTTTTTCTTCACCGATGATCAGACCACGAGCACGATTGGTTGTTACGGAAATCCGATTGTTCAAACGCCCAATATTGACGGGCTTGCGGAGCGGGGAACGCGGTTTGAAAATGCTTTTGTCAGTCACTCGATATGCTGGGTCAGTCGCACCACGATTTTGACCGGGCTTACGGGGCGAACATACGGCACCCGGGGAAATCACGAGCTGGCCCGGCCCGAAGCGGTTGAGACGCTGTATTCGGATATTCTCCGGGAGAACGGCTATCGCACCGGTTACTTCGGAAAGTGGCATGCCAAGATGCCGAAAGGTTATAAGCAGGAGGATCACTTTGATGAGTTCGAAGCGATTGGGCGCAATCCCTTTTACAAAGAGCAGCCTGACGGATCACTTCGACATGAGACTGAAGTGATCGTGGATCGGGGCATCGATTTCCTGAAACGTCATCCCAAAGACAAGCCTTTCGCACTCAACATGTGGTTCAACGCCTGTCACGCCGAGGACGGCGATCGTCGTCCGGGAATTGGTCACTTTGCGTGGCCCCGTGCCATGGACGGGATGTATGACGACACAGAAATGTACGCGCCGAAGCTGAATGATCCCGCGATTTTCGATGCGCTTCCCGATTTCCTCAGAACAACGATCAACCGTGAGCGCTATTTCTGGCGCTGGAACACGGAGGAGAAATATCAAACTAACATGCGAGCGTATTTTCGCATGGTGAGTGGAATCGACAACGCGATCGGCCGCTTTCAGAAAGCGCTTGAAGAGGCGGGTCTTGCCGAGAATACCATCATCGTTTATTCGGCTGATAACGGTTACCACATGGGGAATCGCGGGCTGGCCGGGAAATGGTCTCACTTCGAAGAGTCTCTCCGTGTGCCTCTGATTGTTGCTGATCCGCGTGTGCCGAAAGAGCAGCAGGGACAGGTCACTGATGCGATTGCTCTCAATCTTGATTTGCCTGCGACCTTCCTTGACTGGGCTGGCGCTGAAGTGCCGGAGCGGTATCAGGGGCACAGTCTCAAGCCGATTGTGAGTTCCGGTGAAACCGCCGGTTGGCGAACGGAAAGCTTTCACGAGCACTTTGCGGTTCGGAATCGGATTCCCGCCTTTGAGGGATTGAGAAACAAGGACTTCAAATACGTTCGCTACATTGATGAGGGTAACTACGAGTTTTTGCACGACCTCAATAACGATCCGGATGAACTCGTGAATCTGGCGAAAGATCCTGAGTTTAAGAGCACGCTCGAGGAAATGCGTGCGCGCACGGACAAGCGCGTTGAAGAACTCGGCGGACCACTCGAACCGATGCAGCAAAAGCTTGCCGCTTCAACGGTCCCGCACCCCGAAGCTTCTGCAGCTGTTAGTCAAAGAGTTGGAAAAGACGGGTTCATCAGTCTTCTGAACGGCAACAAGTTGAATGCCTGGGAGGGTGATCCGAAATACTGGTCGATGAAGGATGGGGTTCTCACCGGGGTGACTGATGGATCATTGAAGATGAATCGTTTTATCACCTGGAAAGGATCGACGATTCAGAATTTTGACCTGCGTGTGAAAGTGAAAGTGAGCGAGGGCGGAAACAGCGGACTTCAATACCGCGGGAAGTCGGCTCCGGAGCTCGGACTTGATATCGTGACGGGGTATCAGTGCGATGTTGTCGCCAATGTTCCAAAGTACAACGGGATGCTCTACGAGGAGAAAGGCCGTCGTATTCTATCCCACACCGGGGAGAAAGTCGTCGTCGATACGAAGGGGCAGCCCTGGGTGGTCGGTGAAATGCCGGTGAAGGAATTCGCTCCCGGTGAGTGGCATGAATACCGGGTTCTCGTTCGCGGGAATCATCACCAGCACTGGATCGACGGGCATCCCACTGCTGACTTGATCGACCTCGACGAGAAGGGGCGTTCCCTCGAGGGCGTCCTCGCGGTGCAGGTTCACGTCGGACCGGCGATGGAGATTCAGTATAAGGATTTCAAGATCAAGCACCTTCCGGATGATCTTCCTCTTAAGACGGCAAAGGATGTGGTGATTCCGGCTGATGCTTACGGTGTGAAGCCTCAGGGTAAATTGCCGAAGGGGTGGAAGCCTCCTGTCTACGGTGAACAGTAGGAATCTCCGGGCGACCGGAACTCGATCACGTTAACCGGGTGAGAGGCTGGAGCATTGACAGGGGATCGGCGTTGAAGCGATCCTTTGCTCTATGAAAAAACTTTCTCTCACTCTGCTGAGCCTCGCTGTTTTCTTTTCTCTCCAAGCGGAAGAGAAGAAGGCTGCGCCCAAGCCCAAAGCGCCGGCCCCGACGGAGGCGAATGTCTCCTACGGGCCACATCCCGAGAATGTAATCGATTTCTGGAAGGCCGAAGGTGAGGGGCCGAGGCCGCTGCATGTCTACATCCACGGCGGTGGCTGGCGAGGTGGAACGAAGGCGGTGAAACCCGGCCAGATGGATAGCTACTTGAAGCGCGGCGTTTCCTGTATTTCGGTTGAGTATCGGCTGACACCTGCCAATCCTCTTCCCGCACCGGTTCATGATGCGGCACGCGCAATTCAGTTTATCCGGACGAAGGCGAAAGAGTGGAATATCGACCCGGACAAGATCGTGCTCACCGGGGGGAGTGCCGGTGCCTGCACCTCGATGTGGCTGCTGATGCACGACGATCTTGCTGATCCCGATGCGGAAGATCCGGTCCTGCGGGAGTCCACTAGGGTCACCGCTGCTGCCGTTTCCGGCGGCCAGACATCGATTGATCCGAAACAGATCGTTCCGTGGCTGGGTGAGAATGTTCTCAAGCATCTCATGATCGCCAATGCGGTGGGTGAGCCGAGCGCGGAGGAGGCTCTCAAGAATTACGAAAAGCACGAGGCCGACTACAAAGAGTTCTCCGCCTACAACCATGTCAGCAAGGATGATCCTCCGCTCTACATGGCCTATGGCAACGACATGACGCTTCCCTCCAAAGACGCGGGGCACGGAATTCACCATCCGGTTTACGGGGTGAAAATGAAGGAGAAATGTGACGAGCTCGGGGTTGAGTGTCACCTCCAGATTTCAGGTGTCTCCGAAGCGGAGGGGTATTCGAGCAGCACTGATTTTGTGCTTAAGAAGCTGGGTGTGATCCCTGAAAAGTGACCGGGAAATTGGAGGTGGTAATATCCGCTATTCCAAAGAACAGTTCGTGCTATGAAGCCCTCTGTTTGCATTGATGCCGTTTTTGAAAATCTGCCTGTCGCCGAAGCCTGTGCAAAGGTGAAGGCCTCGGGGATTTCCGCGATTGAATTCTGGGCGTGGTGGGAGAAAGACCTCGATGAGCTGGAGGCTGCGGTGAAGGCCTCGGGCTTAACGATCGCGGCTTGTTGCACGAAGTTTATCAGCCTCACGGATCCGGCGCTCCGGGCTGACTACATCGAAGGGCTTCGTGAATCCATTGTCGCGGCGAAGCGGCTGGGGTGTGAAATTCTCATTTCGCAGGTCGGCGATTTTCGCGTCGGCGTCTCAGCGGATGAGCAGCATCAGTCACTCGTCGACGGGCTCAAAGAGGCCGCGCCGCTGCTGGAGGAGGCCGGCATTACTCTGGTGATTGAGCCGCTCAACGAGCTCGTTGACCACGCCGGCTATTTTCTGGTTCGAAGCGAAGAGGCGTTTGACATAATCGACGAGGTCGGAAGTGATCGTGTCAGGGTGGTGTTTGATATCTACCATCAGCAAATCAGTGAGGGGAATCTCATTTCAAACATTGCTGCGAACATCGATAAAATTGCTCACTTTCACGCGGCGGGAAATCCCGGTCGCCACGAACTGCAGATCGGCGAGATTAATTATCCTCAGGTTTTCGGAGCAATTGAGAGTTCCGGCTACGATGGCTACATCGGGCTCGAATACTGGCCTGTCGCAGAGGACCCGACCGGCCCGCTCAGTGAGGTCGCTTCCCTGCTGGGTGAGGCGAACTAGGTGGACTGTTCGTTTTCGACAGTAGCGGGACGAAAGTCGTTCCGTTGCTCGAGACTACCCAATTGCGGAGGGGCAATGGGTTGACGGTTATGTCTGCGCCTTGCAATATCCTGCCATGTTGAATCGAATTTTGATGGGGCTGAGCGGGTGTCTGCTCGGCTTTCCTCTCGCTGCCGCAGATTTCCCGGAACCCTACAATACGGAGGAAGCTGCGGCCCCTCCCATGAGCGCTGAGGAGGTTGTTAAAACGGCCAGGTTGCCTGAGGGATTCCGCCTCGAAGTCTTTGCATCGGAGCCGCAGGTGCAGCAGCCCATCTCCATCGCATTCGATGAACAGGAGCGCCTCTGGGTAGCGGAGTGCTACACCTTTGCTGAGCGTCCCCGGCGCTGGGATCTCGAGCTCAGTGACCGCATTCTTGTTCTCGAAGATGAAGATGGTGACGGCAAGGCGGACAAGCGCACCGTCTTCTGGGATGAAGGGAAAAGAATGACGAGCGCCATTCCGGGGCACGGCGGTGTTTGGGCTTTGTGTGCTCCACAGCTGTTGTTCATTCCCGATGCAGACAACGATCTCGTACCCGATGGTGATCCGGTAGTCGTTCTCGATGGTTTCGATGCCGAAAAGATTGGGCACAATATTGTCAACGGGTTGAAGTGGGGGCCTGATGGTTGGCTTTACGGGCGACACGGAATCGTGGAGACTTCATGGGTGGGGGCACCGGGAACACCGAAGTCCCGGCGAACTCCGCTGAACACGTCGATCTGGCGCTATGATCCGGTCAGCAAAGAGTTTGAAGTGTTTTGTCATGGCGGCACCAATCCGTGGGGGCTCGACTGGGACCGGAACGGTCAGCTTTTCTACACGAACACGGTGATCGGTCATCTCTGGCATGGAATCCCCGGCGCTTATTATACCCGCATGTTCGGGACGCATCTGAATCGCCATGCCTACGAATTGATTCCGCATACGGCTGACCACTACCACTGGGACAACGGCTCTGAAAAGTGGAGCGATATCCGTGAGGGTATTACCGATACGACTTCGGCGCTGGGTGGTGGGCATGCTCACATGGGATGTCTCATTTATGAAGGCGGTGTCTGGCCCGGGGAGTATCATGGGGATCTCTTCGCCTGCAATCTTCATGGACGCCGCGTCAACCGGGATCACCTTGAGAAAGAGGGCGTTGGCTACGTGGCTCATCATGGGGAGGATTTTCTCATGATTGAAGACCCCTGGTTTCGTGGTCTCGACCTCATTACCGGACCCGACGGGCAGGTCTGGTTGAATGACTGGTCGGATACGGGAGAGTGTCATGACAACGATGCAATTCACCGCACCAGTGGCCGCATTTACCGAATCGTCTACGATGGCCCTGACAAAGGCACACCCACTCCGAAACGCTCTCAGTGGCTCACCTCGCGAGCTGATCCTGATTTCGGGATCAAAGATATCGAGGCGCTTCTGAGTTCCGGTGACGAGGCAAAGATGGCCATGGGCGTTCGCTGGCTGGGAGAGGATGCGGGTGGCGAAGAAGGAACCCTGGCGACGCTTATGAAAATTGCCGAAGACAATCCAGCTCCCCTCGTGCGCCTTGAGTTGGCCGCGGCGTTGCAGCGGTTGAGTGGTAAGGGGCGGTTTGCTTTGGCTGGAATTCTCTCTCAGGAAGGGCAGGATGCGGGAGATCGACAGCAGTCCCTGATGATCTGGTATGGGGTTGAAGCGGTCGTGCCTGAGTTCCCGGCGCTTGCGGTTGCGCTGGCAGCGAAGTCAAAGTTGCCTGATGTGACGAGGCTCGTGACCCGTCGACTCGTCGAAGACCTCGAGTCTGATCCGGGACCTGTGAACGAACTGCTCTCGGAGGCGCTGGCTTCTCAAAAGCAGGTTCAATTGGCGGTGCTCAGTGGGGTTGAAAATGCTCTCGATGGCTGGGGGAAGGCACCTCAGCCGGAGGCGTGGAAGTCGTTTTCTGAAGCGCTTGCCTCGATGCCGGAGGCTGCTGAATCGGTGCAGGGGCTTGCTGTTCTTTTTGGTGATGGCAGGGCACGTGATGAGCTTTTTGTGATCGTGAACGACGAAGATGCCGACCCGGTGGCGAGACGGTCAGCTCTGGAGAGTTTGCTGCGCCAGCCGGATGAGGTTTTGCTGGCTCTTCTTAAGAAATTGGTCAATGATCGCGTCGTTGGTTTGGAAGTGGTCCGCGGTCTGGCCGCCTATGATGATCCCGAAGTTCCCAGGCTGGTTATGGGGCACTGGCAGCGATTCCCGCTGCACCGGGGAGCTGCGGTGGACACGATGGCTTCTCGAGTTTCCTACGCGTCTGCATTGCTCAGTGCAGTGGAAAAGAAGTATATTCCCAGGGATGCGATTACGCCGTTTCAGGCAAGGCAGATCGTGAGCTTGAACAACAGTCCATTGACTGAGCGGCTCAGAAAAGCATGGGGGGAGATTCGCGAAACGCCTGCTGAGAAAAAGGAGGAGATCCTGTCGTGGAAATCTCTTCTCACTTCCGATGTTATTGAGGCTGCAGATGCGAAGCAGGGGAAAGTTATTTTCTCTCAGACCTGCGGAGCCTGTCACCGACTCTACGGCGAGGGCGGCGCAATTGGTCCCGATCTTACCGGCAGTGATCGCCACAGCATTGACTACCTGCTCGATAATACGGTTAATCCCAATGATGTTGTTCCTGCCGACTACATGCTCACCGTTTTCACGATGAAGGACGGTCGCGTCGTTTCCGGGGTGGTTCCTGAAGAGAATGAAAAGACCGTGTCGGTTCAATCGGCCGCAGAGATGATTTCCCTGAGCGTCGATGAGATAGAAAAGCGGGAGACCATGCCCGTCTCCCTGATGCCCGAAGGCTTGTTGAAAGCGCTCGGAGAAGAGGCTGTTAAGGATCTCGTTGCCTACCTTATGACGAGGGGGCCTGTTTCCGATGAGTAGAATGATGATGAAACTGTTTTCCCTTGCTGTCCTTCTGACTTTGGGATTCGTAACATTCGCCTTTGCGGATGCGAATCGTCCTAACATTGTGGTTATTCTCGCCGATGATATGGGCTGGGGCGACCCGCAGTGTTATCAGCCGGAGTCAAAGATCCCGACGCCGAACCTGGATCGTCTCGCGGCTGAGGGAATGCGGTTTACGGATGCACACACGCCGTCGTCGGTTTGTACTCCGACACGATACACGCTCCTGACAGGTCGCTATTGCTGGAGAACTTCGCTGGAGAAGGGTGTCCTCGATGGTTTCGGGCCGCCGTTGATCGGGGCTGATGAATCGACTCTTGCTACGATGCTGAAGGGAATTGGTTACGACACCGCCTGCGTCGGGAAGTGGCATCTTGGAATGCAATGGCACGATCTCAGCGGGGAGCCTATCGGTGAGCGGGGAGAGCAGCGATTCCGTCCCGGTGATGACGTTGATTATGAACGGGATATCACCGGGGGACCGAATGATGTCGGCTTTGATAGCTATTTCGGGATTTCCGCTTCGCTTGACATGGCTCCCTATTTGTATCTTCGCAACCGGCGGGCGGAGAAGCTACCGGCGGAGCGCCACGAAGAGATTAAAGGAACCCTTTTCCTCAATGGCGTTTCCGGAGTGAAATCGGCGGACTTCGATATTCATGAAGTGCTTCCCAGGTTCGGTGATGAAGCGGTGAAACTCATCGAAGATCGCAAAGGGAAGGAGAAACCTTTTTTCCTCTACCTTCCCCTGAATTCGCCACACCTGCCTGTCTCTCCGGCCGGCTTTTCAAAGGGCAAAAGCGAAGCCGGTGCCTACGGCGATTTTGTCTGGGAGACCGACCATGCCGTGGGGCGGGTTCTCAAGGCGCTTGATGAGGCGGGCATTGCAGATAACACCCTCGTTCTTTTCACAAGCGACAACGGCGGGCTCTGGCACTGGTGGGATTTTTCAGCGGATGATGACGGCGGGAAAATCCCCATGACGCCCCGCGGGCAGTATGTGAAAGACTTCGGTCACCAGAGCAATGCGAAGTGGCGTGGGACGAAGGCTGATATCTACGAAGGAGGGCATCGCGTGCCATTCCTCGTGCGCTGGCCCGAGGTGGTGAAACCCGGAAAAGTGAGCGAAGCTCTGGTCGAGTTGACGGATCTATTTGCAACCGTTGCCGCGATCACCGGCGAGCCTGAGATGGTTGGAACATCGGGGATGGACAGCTTTTCGTTTTTACCGGTTCTCAAAGGGGAGGCTGAGAGCGCGAGACCGTTTTCGGTGCATCATTCGCTGAGCGGGATGTTTGCTCTGCGGGAGGGCGATTGGAAAATGGTCGAGGGGCGAGGCTCAGGCGGATTCACCCGCCCGCGAAAGGCCGGCGAGCTTCCCGGGAAACCCACGGAGCCGGAAGGACAACTCTACGATCTGAAGAACGATTTCCAGGAGCGGACCAATCAATGGTCTCACGAAAGCAACCGGCTCGTGCGTATGCAGGAGCGGCTGGAATCGGTGAAGAAGACGTCCGCGCGGATTGCTGCGACTGAGTGAAGCGCTACTTCAGACGCGTCAGGGCATTGGTCCGGTTTTCGAGAGGGATGGAGACACTTTTCCCTCCCTGGCTATGAGATTCGAAGGCACCGAGAATCATTTCGAGGATGATTCTTCCGTCCTTTTCATTGCAGAGCGGAGCGCGGTCCTGTTCGATGCATTCGAAGAGGTCGTAAGCGGCCGCCTGATGGGACATCACAAATTTACCGATACCGGGATCAGTGTCAGGTTTTCCAACTCCTCCTGTTGTGATCGGTTCCCATTTTCGGACCTCTTTGTCAGGGTGAAAGGGGCTTCCTTTGAGGATGTGCGCGAGGGGATTTCGATCGGCTCGCAGATCGATAATCCCTTCCGTTCCGATCAGCTGAAGTCCAAAGCCAGCCTCCCGTGAGCCCGCTTCCTGAATGGAGTCGAAGAATACAGGAATGTCACTCTCGGTTGTGTAGCGGGCATGGACTTCGTTACCGGCAAGGGGCCCGAGCCCTTCGGCTCCGTCTTTGACGTCGGCGGCGGTAACGGGTCGTTTGTCCTGAAAAATTGAGGCGGAGCAACTCGTCGGTGCTCCCGTGAAGTAGTTGGCGAGGCTGAGGAGATGGGATCCCAATACCCACATGTCCTGGCTTCCGCCGCGACCGTCCTCTTTTCCGCGCAGCCTCACTTCGAGCCATTTTCCGATGGCGCCGTCTTCGACGAGTTTCTTTACGATCGGCAAAACGGGATGATAGCGATTCCGGTGTGCGATCGCCAATTTTGTCCTCGATGCTTCGCAGGCGGCCACGATATCATCTGCTTCAGCGAGGTCGCGACAGAAGGGTTTTTCAACGTAGATGCCTTTCGCCCCGGCCTTGATTGCTGCCATGATCATGGCGTGATGCTGATCAGTGTGTCGCAACGCAACTGAAACGATATCGGGCTTCGTTTTCTCGAGAAGCTCTTCGTGGGAAGCGAATCCCTGTTCCGGTTTGAGGCCCAACTTCTTTACCGCTTTGGTGAGGCCCTCTGCGACCGGATCGGAAACCGAAATTATCCTTGTCTCCGGAACGGTTTTCCAAAAGGAGTCCATCGCGTGACCGAAATCCCCCCGTCCGGTGTGACCGAGGACGCCGACGGTGTAGGTCTTCTTTTCTGCGGCAAAAGCGCCCATTGATAAAAAGGGAAGTGTCGTGGAGGCGGCGAGAAATTGGCGTCGATTACTCATGTTTTATGGATAGGAAAGGATTCAACAGGGTTGTTTGAGGCACTAAACCCTGTTGGGTGGACTTAGGCAAGTTGTGCCGGTGGCTTTTTCAAGGGTGAGGTGTCAGACACGTTATTGCGTTGAGAGATTGCTCGAAAAGGTGGCCGGATCTCAGCAGACTTCAGCTATGAATTCGACGAGAAGGAATTTTATTGCGACCGCCGCTGCGGGGATTGGCTTTCCAACGATTATACCGGGATCTGCTCTGGGAAAAGAGGGACGCCCGGCGCCGTCGAACCGACTTACGATGGGGTTTATCGGAATGGGAAATCGCGGTATCGGGGTGATGGAGGCATTTCTCAATCACGGTGATGTGCAGGGCGTTGGCATATCCGATGTTCACGATTTGCACTACCGGGACCGCGAGTGGGGCGAGGGCAGGGCTCTCGGGAGGAAGCCGGGTAAAGCGGCCGTGGATAAGCAATACGGAAACGGGGATTGCAAAGCTTACAACGAGTTTGAAGCTCTCCTCGACCGTGGGGATCTCGATGCCGTCATGGTCGCGACTCCGGATCACTGGCATTACCACATCACGATGGCCGCGCTGCAGCGTGGTTTAGCTGTCTACTGTGAGAAACCGGTCACGCATTTGTTTGGCGAGGGGCAGGAGGTTTACCGCGAAGTGGCGAAGCATAACTCTGTTTTTCAGGTGGGATCGCAGCAGCGCTCGGAGCCGGTTTTTCGTCAGGCGGTCGAGATCGTGAGAAACGGGCATCTCGGGGAAATCAGCGGATTTGAAGTGGGTTTGCCCGCCGGTTACGATGAGGCGCAGGGTTCCACGGCACTGGTCGATGTGCCGGAGGGGCTCGACTACAATCGTTGGTGCGGCCCGTCGGAGATGTTGCCCTACATGCGGGCCCGTCATCACCGGTGGTGGCGCTGGCATACTGCCTTCGGAGGCGGAAACCTGATGGATTGGATCGGTCACCACAATGACATCGCGCACTGGGGGATGGGTTATGAATCGTCGGGGCCAGTTGAGCTGGAGGCGAAAGGGTGGACCCGGGCCAGCGAGCCTGCCTATGACACTCCGGTTGATTATGAAATTCATTCCAAATATCCCGACGGGAAAATGGGAATCATTTCAACGAAGTTTCGTCAGGGCGTGAAGTGGATTGGCGAAAATGGCTGGGTCTGGGTAAACCGGGGCCAAATTGAAGCGTCCAATCCGGAGTGGCTGAAGGATGGCTTTGAGGGAGGTGACTGGAAAGCATACCGTTCTCCGGGACATCAGCGAAACTTCATCGATTGCGTGAAAGAGGGGCGCAGTGATACTGCGGCTCCGGCTGAGAACGGGCATCGCTCGATCACTCCCGGACACCTCGGTTGGGTATCCGCTGGTGTCGGGAGAAAGTTGAAGTGGGATCCTGTCTCTGAGACCATTAACGGAGACGAAGAGGCCTCTGCAAAGCTGATGGCGATGAATTACCGGGAGTGGCAGTAAAACTATCAGTTCCGAAGTGAAGGCTCCGCCGCGGCTGCCTTGCGCAGCGCTTCGATGTAGCCCGCCATGGCATTGAGGTGGACCGAGAACAGTTTCGCGTCAATCTCATCGCCGTTGAGCCAGTAGCCTTCTTCGGTTTGCTCCTTCAGAGCGGAGCGGACTTTTCCTCTTAACTCACGGGTTTGCTTTTCCCATTCTTCCGGGGAAAGGGGCCGGGTGCGTGATCTCATGATGTTCGAAGGATCTTTTGCCAGTTCTTTTCGGGCACGATCAATTTTCTTCTGAAGGCTGGAACTGATTTTGAACCCGTAGTGGCCCGGTGTATTGGAGCCGTCGTAAGTGACCTTATAAGTGTCGGCCTCACAGTAGAGGGGGCGGTTTGTTTTCAGTTCGTAGAATCGAGCCCACTGACCGCTTTCGAGTCGACTGTCTTCCAGCCATTTCAGGGCATCCGGAACCGTTTCGATAAACCGCGGGTCACCGGTTGTTACCCACAGTTCAAACAAGGCTTCGACAGCTCCCAGCGTTTCGGTTGATGAAACGGCAGGGGGTTCGAATTTTCTCGCCCAGACCGGCACCATCTCGTGGTTGTATTGCTGGGACCAGCCGCGCTGAGGGCCGGTGTGTTGTGCGAGGAGGAGAAATTCTCCGCAGCGTTTTGCTGAATTCAGATACCGTTCATCTCCCTCCAGTTCGTAGGCCCGGAGAAGGAGTTTTACAACCTGGAGGAGATTGTTGTCATTGAGCGTGTAGAAATGGACGTAGGTTTCTTTCGGGTGTTCCGGCGGGTAGGAGTCGGGCATCGAAACGGGAATGACGGGAGCGCCGCTGTAATTCGATGCGGAAGAATACTGCTGAGGCCAGGCCCCGTTGGGTGCCTGATAGTGTATCAGCCTGTCCCATGCATACTCGAGGGCCTCTTTGATTTCATCGGAAACGCCGGCGTCGGGCGTGTTGACCAGTTCGAGGAGGAACAGCATCGCAGACTGGGTTTTGTTGTCGTCCAGTGTTGAGTAATCGCTTCGCTTTCCCCGTTCGGTGTCGCCTTTGAGAAGATCGCTTCTGAGGTGATAGCGTTTTTGTTTCTCGGGGTCGAAATCAAAATCCGATCCCCAGCCCCCTGTTGCGAGTTGGCTTTGCACGAGTGCATTGGCTGCCTCTTTTGCCTGTTTCAGGAAAAGCGGATCACCTGTCGCGCGGTAGGCCCGAAGCAAACTCAGGCCGACGGTGGTGGTCCCGGGAGGTTGAATCGAAATAATCGTGGGTGATTTTTTGCCTTCGGTCCGGCCCTCGCTGAGGTCCTTCGGCCACTGCGATGCGTAGCCTCCGTTCACGGCAAGTTTGTCGCGGTAGAAAGTGGCGGCACGCTTCATCGCCGCGAGAACCTCTCCTTCGCCCGGTTCGTCGGCTGCCCTGCCGTGAGAGTTGATGAGGGTCGCGGCCAGTATTGTGGTGAAGAGAATGGTTCTCATTTCAGTGACTTCAGTTCGGTGAGCATTTCCAGAAGTTGTTCGGTGAGGATGTCAGAAGATGATTCCTCAAACTTTGAAGTTCCCAGCCAGGTTTCGTAGCCGCCGAGTTTGTGTTGATTCGGTGGAGGGAGATATCCGTAGCCGCCGTTGGCCAATGATATGGTGAAGGTGTGAGGGAACGGGCTCTTCGCTTTGATTTCCAGTCCGATTTCGACGAGGACTTCGAAAGGCATTGATACGATTGCCTGGTCACCGATGCGGATTGCCTGAATGATGACAGATTCGGTTTTCGGTGAAGCAGGATCGGCGTAGGCAATTGTATTCGATGCTACTGAGCTGGTTCGTTTGTTGATTTCGTTGCGCTCTTTTGAGGAGAGCTTCATCAGCGCGAGCGCTTTGTTGAGATCATATTCGGTTGGAACTCTGTATTTCAAATCGACCTCGCGCTGGAGCATGCCGATGAGGGGATTTTCATCGTAGGACTCAATCTTCTTCGTTGCCCGCCACGCTGCGTCCGCTGTTTTGTTCGCAACGACCCGGATTTGCTCGAAGGGGGCACGCGGGGCACGTTTGCTGTAGAAATCGATATTGTTAATGTCACCACTGGTTCCATTGGTCATCATCGCGACAAAGTTTTTAGGTGGCTTGCTGCCGCCAACCCGGAAAGGCATGATGCGGGCGAATTCCCCGTAGTAGTCTGCCGACGCCATCCCGAACTCTTTTCCGTCTTCGTAGACTTTAGGGATGCCGCCAACGTAGTGGAGTGAATAATTGGCGATGAGCCCGAGGGCGCGCCCTTTTCGCGTTCGCACATCGACAACGCACACTTCCGGATCGGTGGGGCCAGCCGGCTTGACGAGATTATCTCGCGGGGCATTGGTGCGAACCTGATCGAGTCCTCCGAGGGGATTGGGATCCATCGTTCCCGGTTTGAGGTGCCATCTCCGGTTGTAAACCTCGGACGGTTCCTCGTCGGAGGCGAAGCCGACCTCCGCCGGCTCGAGAGATTGAATGGCTTTGGTGAGTGCTTCGATGAGCCCCTCCTTGCGGGTTTTCTCGTAGGCGATGCGCTCCGGAGATGTGTCGCCTCCCTTGGGTGCAGAATGGGTGTGGGTCCCGCTCACGAGAATCTCTTCAACTTTCCAGCCGGTTTTTTCAGCCACTGCCGCTTTGGCTTCGTCGGTCATTTCCCGTCCGACCCCAATGGCATCGACGAGAGCGAGAGCAGCGCGGCCTTCACCGTTCTCGAAAGCGAGTGCCCGCACGTGAAGCGGGTCGTGGACGTATTCTGATTTCCCCGAGCGCAGCTGCATCGGGAACACGGTAGGGGAAATGTCGACGGCGGCGGTGCCAACCTGAAGGCCTTTTGCCGGTTCGGCCGGGAGGAGGGAGCCCGTTCCAAGCGATATGACGAGGACTGATAGTATTCTTTTCATAGCGAACTGATGTCTTGGGAAATCCGTGCCGGTGATCCGGGGCATCACGTGAAAACCGGGAAGCAGAGGCTCACTTTACCGGGATATAGATACTGAAAACGGAGGTGCGCGGCAATGCCGCGAATAGGGAGCAATTTCAATGGGAGGTTCACTGATTTCAGTTATTTTTTTGAAACCTGACCGGCTGAATGGATGAGGCGGTCCTGAGGGTTTCGGAGATTTTGTGAGATGAAACGATTTTTAATTTCAGCGTTAGTGCTAGTTAGTTGTGGTTTGGTGAGTGCGGATGAACCAAAGAATCTTGAAGTCGATCTTCTTGTTGTCGGCGCGACCGAGTCTGGATGGGCGGCAGCGATCCAGGCGGCGCGTATGGGGGTGGAGAAGGTTCTCATCGTTCATGATGGTGAGTGGTTTGGTGGCCAGTACACGGAACAGGCTCTCGCCTGCGTCGATGAGGATAAAGGCAATGGGAAGGTAGGCTGGGGCGTTGATTGGCATCCGATGAAGCGTTCCTTTCATCGCAGTGGTCTTTTCAAAGAATTGATGGATCGCATCGAGAGAGGGAACGTGGAGCGATATGGATCAAAAATGCCGGGGCGACCCTACCATGGCCCTTCGACTTTCCGGCCCGCGGAGGCCGAAGAGGCTTTCAGGTCCATTATTCAACCTTATCTCGATTCAGGGCAGATCTCAGTGGTGTGGAATCATTACCCGGTTTCGGCGAAGCTTGCAGACGATGGTAATCGTTTAACCGGTGTTGGTTTTGCCTCTACAGGTGATGATACTCTCGCGTTGAGCGTTGACGCGACGATGACGATTGATGCGTCCGATTGGGGGGACGTCGTTCAAGTGGCCGGTGCTGAATATGAGGTGGGGCCTGATCCGAAATCCCGATACAACGAGCCAAGTGCCTCTGAGACGGTGATTGCGAATGAGATGAACCCGCTCACCTGGGCGATGATTATTGAGGAGTCTCCGGATGGCTCCGATACGCCGATCGCGAAGCCGGCTAATTTTGATGATAGAAATTACCCACGGGCGACTCATTTCAGCCGGAAGGCGTTCGGAGATCTTGAGTGGGACCGGAAGGCTTCAGGAGGGGCGATTCCCCACTGGCCGGATGGCGGTGCGGCGAATACTTCACCCCGGCAGCTCAGCGTTTTTACGGTGCGCCGAATTGTCGATGGTTTCACGAGTAAAGACGGGAAGAGCAGTATCCTCCTGAATTACATGAATGGTCAGGACTACCCGCTGATGCGTTTGCCCGGCCGTGTTGCGGAAGCATTGGAGGCGACGGAAAAGGGTGCTTCCGAGAAGAGTATCGTCGAGATGACAAGGGAGCAGCGCGCTATTATTTTTGAGGATGCGAAGAGGCATTCTCTGGGCGTTCTCTATCACATGCAGAATTTCGTTCACGAAAATGCGCCCGATAAATCGAATTCGTTTCGGAAATTTCGGCTCAGTCGTGAATTCGGAACTTCCGACAACCTTCCGCCGAAGCCGTATATTCGTGAGTCACTTCGTTTGAAAGCGATGTATATGATGCGCGAGCAGGACGGGCGCAACCGCGACGGGGAAACGAAAGAGGCTGCTCTTGAGCGTTTCGCTGAGGTGATGTATCCGGATGGACTTTTTGCGTGGCAGTTTCATTACGATTTTCACCGGACAGGGCGAACCTATTTGAAGGATGAGGGTGAAGATGGCCCGTGGATTGACTACGAAACGCCGGGACGCCATACACGTCATGTCAGTGATCGAAGTGTTTTTCCAGCGCGGAGTCTTGTTCCGGTTCGAATGGACGGTTTACTCGGGGCGCAGGGAAATGTGGGAAACAGCAGCATTGTCAGTGCCGCAATTCGCCTTCATGATCAGCGGGTTCATGTCGGTCAGGCGAGCGGGGCGATGGCGGCGGTGAGTTTGTTAGGAAAGGTTGATCCCCGGGAGATTGTTTACGATCGTGCGTTGCTGGAGTCGGTAAGGCATGGGCTTTGCGGAGGAACCGATGGCGTGCCTTTGTTGCTCTACCCGTGGCGCGACCTGAAGCCGGAGGATCCGTGGTTTGTCGCTGTGAATCGGCTTTCAGCACTGGAGTTGTTGCCCATCGAATCGACGGAGGTGGATTTCGGGGCTGACGGAAAATTGCCTGCTAATAGTGAGCTTAGAGCGACCGGCAATCGTCTCGTTGATGACTTGGTGGCGGATATTAAAGACGCGGGAACTCGTGGCGAATACGCGGGGCAGCTCTGGGAGTCTTTGGCGAGCAGCCCGTTTCCGCCTTTTGAGCGAAAGTCGGAAACCGATGCCGACGGCGATGGAATTCCTGATCCGGACGACGCGCTTCTGTTCACTCCGAATGAACCCATTGTCTGGAAGATCGAGGAGGCACCGTTGCTGCCAAGGAACGACGGACTCATTGATGCTGAGGCTAAGGCGTCCACTCGGTGCTTTGATTTCGCGGGAAAGGGTGTTCCCGAAGCGGAGGGATTTCTGCGCGACAGCGGAGCGGTTTATTCAAAAGAAAAAGGACATGGCTGGACCCGTGATATCTCGGCCAACGCCCGCGTCCGAAATCGAATGCCGGAGCACGAACGTGATGCTTTTCTCTTCACGCGAGAGGAAGATGTATGGGAGGTCGACGTAGAAAATGGTGACTACGAAGTGACCATTTGTGTCGGTGATTCCGGATACGGACAGAAAGGCCAGTTTGTCAGGATCGAAGGGGACTCGGTCGCAGCGGACGTAGACACGACGACGGGACGATTTCACGAAGCAACCGCGACGGTGTCCGTTTCAGACGGACGCCTCACCCTCACGATCGGCCGACCTGAGGGAGGCTCCAATACTGCCTTGTGCTGGGTCGCTTTGAGGAAGGTGGATTAACGGCGGACGGGGCAGTGTGGCGGGGGGGGGGGGGCGGCGGGGGGGGGGGGGGGGGGGG
>JAYWLB010000004.1:0-423 GCA_035967665.1 Verrucomicrobiales bacterium BCK34 | reverse complement strand
TCGACTGAGACGCCGGATCAAAGACAGGCGCGTTCTGTCGTTGGTCGGAAAATATCTGCACGCGGGAGTTGTATTGCCCAATGGGAAATATGAAGCCACTTGCAGCGGAGTGCCACAAGGCGGGCCTTTGAGCCCGTTACTGGCGAATATCCTTCTCGATGATCTCGATCAAGAGTTGGAGAAGCGCGGGCACTCTTTCGCTCGATACGCCGATGACTTTATCATCCTCTGCCGCAGCCAGCGTGCTGCGATAAGAGTGTTGAAAAGTATCACGCGGTTCATCGAGCGACGCCTGAAATTGATAGTGAATCAAACCAAGAGCCGCGTCTGCGAGCTTTGCGAATCCACCTTCCTCGGCTTCACGATTGTGAAGAACCGAATCAAGTGGTCAACAAAATCAAAGAAGCGGTTCCATGCACGACT
>JAYWLB010000002.1:0-324 GCA_035967665.1 Verrucomicrobiales bacterium BCK34 | reverse complement strand
AGCTCCTAGTGGCCCGCCTCGAGGCCCTCTACCCCCAAGCCCGGGAGGCCCACACCCTGGTCATGGGCCACCTGCACCACCCCCAAGAGGCGCGGGTGGGGGGCAAGCGCCTCCTGGTGAGCCCGTCCTGGACGCGGTGGATGCCCTGGGGCTACGTGGCGGTGGAAGGGGGCGAGGCCCGCCTGGTGCGGGTGGACCCCGAAGGCGGCTAGGGTGGGGGCGCTATGAACCTGGTGCGCCTCTACCGCCGCCTGCTGGTCAAAGCGTTTCAAGAGCCCCTTTTCCCCGACCTGGTGCCCGGGCGGCGCACGGTGCACCGCAAGG